>NZ_CANMFF010000004.1 GCF_947497005.1 uncultured Ruegeria sp.
GTCAGGCGGAAGTATCTCAACAACATCATTGAACAAGACCATCGATTTATCAAACGCCGGATCCGCCCAATGCTCGGGTTCAAATAGTTTGAATCCGCTTCTGCAACTCTGGACGGAGTCGAAGTCGCGAACATGATCCGCAAAGGTCAGTTCACGCCCGGACTCTGTCCGTTTCGGCAATTCGCAGAACTCGCAGTCTAAACACAGCAATTTCTTACGAGCATTCATACTTCCGAAAAGAATGCGACAAAGCCGCGCAATCTGCCAGTTTACAAGACAATGCGAAAGCAGGGCGTCGCGGATCGTCTGGCGCGCCAGTGGATTGCCGAACATGGTGAGGACTATGTACAGGAAAAGCTCGACTATATGAGTGAACGGCAGCGGGATGTTAAATCGACAGTCGGATATCTGTCTGCTGCATTGCGCGAAGACTACAGGATGCCAGACAAACCCGAACCCGCTGAACCCAGCCCCGAAACACTTGAAGCGGTCCGGAAACGGGAAGAGACCCAGGCGCGCGAAGATCAGGCATATGAAGCCCGTGCGGCAGAGCGCTCTGAACGGGCGCGGAAACTGGCCGTCGTCGAAGAGCTGGTTTCGCGGCGAAACCCAACGCAGCGCGACGCCGACAAAAGGCTATTTCTATCCGGTCTGACTGACGATCTGGATCGCGAACACTTTCGTGCGCATGGGTGGAGGTCGGGTTTGAATTCATCCGCGATCTTCGCGTTTTGGGAAGAGCTCGAACCAGACGCGTTTGAATACCAAAGATAGCTTGGACAAAACTTGGGACACCCGTCGCAACCAAACCTTGTTATGAAGGGCAGGGGGGGATTGTTGACCGCCACCGGGGAATTTCTATTAGCTCACTCCATCAATCCAACGAGTGTGAGCCATAGAATTGACTTCTATAACTCACAATGTCTTAATACTCGAGTTATAGAAAAGGTTTCTATGCCTCATGCCTTGGAACTGGCAGATACCTGAATGGCCGGAATTCCGGTATGACGCGTCAAAGATCGCACCCCTTGAGGAGAAGTTCTTGCTCTCTTCCGGTGAGATTCTTGGTGCTGTGCTTCATGTCAGTCCCTCTGAGCGGGAGCAACTCCGCATCGACTTGCTCAGCGATGAGGCCATGAAAACCAGTGCCATTGAAGGCGAAATGCTGGACCGGCGCAGCGTCCAGTCCTCACTTCGTCGTCAGCTTGGATTGTCAACCGACATCTATCCGGCAAAGCCACGGGAACACGGCGTCGCTGAGATGATGGTCGATGTGTATTCAAATTATGCAGAAGTGTTGACGGACGAGACCCTATTCCGATGGCATAGTATGTTGCTGTCCCATGATCGAAATCTGGAATCAATTGGCGCTTACCGGCGGCATGAGGATGCGATGCAGATCGTTTCAGGCAGCTATGATCGTCCAACGGTACATTTCGAAGCGCCACCGTCTGTGCGCATTCAAGGTGAGATGGACCGCTTTGTTGACTGGTTCAACATGACATCTCCCGACTCCGAACACCCACTTCCGGGATTGACGCGCGCTGGCCTCAGCCACCTCTACTTTGAAAGCATACATCCCTTTGAGGATGGAAACGGCCGTCTTGGTCGAGCCTTGGCCGAGAAGTCGCTGGCACAGAACATCGGGCAGCCAAGCCTGATTGCACTCGCTTTCACTATTGAGCGGGAGAGGAAGCTTTACTACGATCAACTAGAACGCCATCAGAAGACATTGGATGTCACGACTTGGCTCGAGTGGTTCGCTGAAACGGTGTTGTCTGCGCAACAGGTGACGTTGGAACGTGTCGGTTTCTTTATTGCAAAGGCGCATTTCTATGATCGCCATCGCGCGCAGTTAAATGACCGGCAAGCCAAAGTTATCGAGCGGATATTTCGAGAAGGGCCCGACGGTTTCAAAGGTGGTTTGAGCGCTGAAAATTACCTGGCGATCACCAGAACCTCGAGAGCGACTGCAACCCGGGATCTACAGGAACTGGTCGAAAGAGGTGCCTTGTCCCGAACCGGGGAGCGTCGCTACACGCGATATTGGTTGAATTTGGAGCAGTCCTCAGATGGTTGATGCTGACAGAGTGGGCGGAAACCGGTCATTCGCTGCAGGCGCGATGCCTTGAATGGATCATGCAAAACCGGACATTCCAGTTGACAATTGGGCATTGGGTATTCGCATTGGAAATGCAAATCAGCAAATTGAGGCGTTAGAAAAGTGATGGTTGCTTTGTGGCTCTAAGCTGCACGAGGCCATTGACAAGCCAAGTATCGCGGTGGCGAGAATGCGTACCCATCGCGAAATACAAACCTCTTTGTGGCAACGTGTGACCGTATGCCTCTTGCATATGGGTTAGCGCACCTTGCTCCCCATACTCATTGCGCCATTTGTAAAACGTGGCCTCGGTTTCCCAGTCTTGGCACGTTCCAGTTCGGTCGCCATCGTCTGTACTGTACTTGTACTTAAAGTCGTAGGGACATGCGACACGGGGCACGCCTGGCTGTGGAGCAAACATATCGCTTTGAGCGTGATAATTGTCGATCTTACGTTGTTCCGCCGCAACTTCGCTTTGAGACTTAGGGCTTATCACAAACTCTTTTATCGATGGACGTAGCAACGCAAGTGAGCGGCCGGCCTCGGCCTCGGCGTTGAGACTTGTAACGATATGGTTGTCTAAGAAGTTAGCCCGCTCAGCTTTTTTCATACAACCAGAGATTTCGAGCGATTGACTGTTAACGTGACGACTTTCTATGCGGTCATCATCGGTGGGCCTTCGCCAGTTGTATGTAACAATGTCCCAACGGCCGAAGCGTTTAGCATCCTCCAAGAGACGAAAGGAAACCGGATACATTCGATGCCATTTGCCGTATATGTCTATACCGGCACAACATACAGTTTCGCCGTGCTTCTGCCCGGTAACCGGGGCCGCCTTAATAAGTACAATGGTTTTTGCGGTGCCTGAATTAACGTCAGCGCTGTTTTGCAATGGGATCTGTTGCAAAGATTTGGCTGTTGACGAGGTCAGATGCTACGGGCGAATGACTTTCGGTATAGTCAGTCGAAAGTCAGTTCATGATTTCCTTCAAAGGCGCGCAATATCCGAAGGATGTGATCCTGTTCGCGGTGTTTTTCTACGTCCGATACGGTGTGTCATATCGGGATCTGGAAGAAATCATGGCCGAGCGCGGTGTTTCAGTGGACCACACCACGCTAAACCGATGGGTAACACGGTATTCTGGTGCAATCGCTGAGGCAGCACGTCGCCGCAAAGGGCCATGTAATCGTTCGTGGAGAATGGACGAAACTTACGTCAAAGTTAAAGGCGCGTGGGTTTACCTCTATCGAGCTGTCGACAAGCACGGCAAGACCCTTGATTTCATGCTTTCACGACGTCGAAACAAACCAGCCGCCACCAAGTTCTTCGCCAGGATGTTGGAGATCAATGGATTGCCGAGGAAGATTGTGATCGACAAGAGCGGTGCCAACACCGCCGGCATCAAGGCTATCAACAAAATGCTCAAAGGCTTTGGCTGCCCGATCCCAATTGAGATGGTGAGGCGGAAATACTTGAACAATATCGTGGAACAGGACCACCGTTTCATCAAGCGGCGCACAAGGCCAATGCTGGGGTTCAAGGCCTTTGCTTCAGCGGCGGCAACGCTCGACGGAATCGAAGTGTCGCACATGATCCGTAAAGGGCAACTCACGCCCGGACTCTGCCCATTTCAGCAGTTCGCTGAGCTCGCCATCTGAGTCACAAGCGATTGTTGAAACAACTGAACGGACTCAAATCTTTGCAACAAAACCCTGCAGGACACCCAATGGTTTGAGGATGTGCAGCGCCAAGACGAAACGAAACCTCTGCCGCTTAGAACGACTGAAATGAGCGGACGTCGAGACGGGTTGAAGGCTTCAAAACATACTACCTATCCGTCAATTGACCTGGGTCATTCGGTAGAGATAGGATCGTGGAAAGTCTTCCGGCCCACGCAGAAAATATCCTCGGATTCTCCGTTGATTACGGGGCAAATGGAACAAAAAATTCGGGGCATCTGGAACATGGCCAGGAAGAATTCAGTAACTTCGGTCGACGTCGCCAAACGGGCGGGCGTGTCGCAATCCGCCGTGAGCCGCGCCTTCTCTCGTGTACCCACTCAGTCTGGCGTGTCGGCGGAAGCGAAGAAGAGAATCTTCGATGCGGCCAAGGAACTGGGCTATTGGCCAAACGCTCTTGCCCGGTCGATGATCACTGGGCGCTCGAAGATCATCGCCTTGCTGTTCAGCTATCTGGACAATCAATTCTATGCGCTGGCACTGGAAAAGCTCTGTATCGAATTGCAGAAGAACGGCTATCACGCGATGGTTTTCATGATGCCGGAAACCGCAGTCGGGGTCGAAGAGACGGTGTCCGAATTGCTGGAATACAAGGTTGACGGGATCATCACCGCATCGGTCGAACTGTCTTCGTCGCTTTGCAAGCATTGCCAGGATCAAGGTATCTCAGTCGTTATGTTCAACCGGATAAAGGCTGAGGAAGGTGTGTCTTGCGTGTCGTCAGACAATGTCCTGGGTGGACGCTTGGCAGCGCGCTATCTCATTGAAACTGGACACCAGAAGATTGCGTTGCTGTCCGGTTGGGCGGAGTCTTCGACCGGGCGCGACCGCCAATTGGGATTTGAGCAAGAGCTGTCGGACCAGGGACACAGCCTGTTTGATCATGCTGCCGGGCATTTTGATCTGGCCGCGACGCGCTCTGCTGCCCTCAAACTTTTGGACAGACCAGCGTCAAAGCGGCCAGATGCGATCTTCATCGCCAACGACTACATGGCGATCGAAGCACTCGGAGTAATTCGCAGCGAGTTGAAACTCACGGTGCCGCAAGACGTGTCGATTGTCGGCTTTGACGACATTCCAATGGCGGCATTGCCTGAGTATGATCTGACGACATTGCGTCAGCCGATCAACCGGATGATCGACCAATCCGTCTCGCTGATGCTAGCTGCGATAGCCGGAAACGACACAGCCGGTAACGTGAGCATCGTGCCAGAACTGGTCGAGCGCGGCACCGTGGCAAACAGAACCTGATCAGCTTTCGCGCCCAAGCTCTGCCAGAATGTCCACTCCTTGCATGGCCATGAAATGTGGGATGTCGATGAAGATCCAGTTCTCGGCCAGTTTTTCGCCATCGCGGCGGTAGAGATCCACGATCCGCATGTCGGCTTCGACTTCGCCAGGCGGTAGACCAAGAAACCCACCCTTCGACCGTAGGGATAGGCTGGGATAGCCGAAGAACCCGCCGTAGTTGCCCTCGCCCAAACGCGCGACATGTTCGGTGTGGCGAACGTATTCCAGACCCTCCTCGAACGGTCCTGAGTGGCCGCGCCGATAACCATCGAAGAATGCGCTGGCGCCGATGCCGCCGGGGCCGAACCAGCACATATTGGGCGTCCAGAAACGGGTCATGTGGTCTTCGGGCGAGCCAACTTTGTTCGCGCGCAAGTCGGTGACCATGTCAGAGATCAGACCGACACTCGCCCGGCCTTCGGTTTCCGAATGCGCATCGTACAAAAGGCCATCATGCGTCGCAGGTCCAGGCGTCAACAGGACCGACCCGGTTGTGCCCGCGCTTGGATGACGTCCCGATTGCGCCAAAAGGTTCAGGATATCGACGTAGCAGGCGGTTTCGACGATCTTTTCCTTCTCAATGCGGTGAAACTCGCAATAGCGCAGAAAGGAAAGCTTGTGGGAGGGAGCGAGCCCGATCCAGGACTGATCCCATGTGCCCATCAGATGCCCCATTTCGACAACCCAGACCGAGGAAAACCCGTCAAGTTCGTTCCGTCCGGCAAAGAAAATGTCCGGCCGCCGTTGCAATGGCCCCATGGCCTGTTTCAACGGCCGCCAGAAGACGTCAGCAACGCGTTCCGGACCGATCTGCTCATGAAACGGGTACATGCCGCGCCACGCAAGATTGGCGGCGAAATGAGGTGTCATCGCCGCGGAAACACTTTCCGTGCCTGCCGCATCAATAGCCGCATTGGCGGAGCGGACAAGCGCCTTGGCGTCCTGATTATCAGCCATCGCGGCGGGCCATGGCGATCTGGATCATCAGGTCCAACTCGTTGAAAAGCTGCCATTCCTGCTGAACCACGCCATTCTTGACGCGCTGTTGCGTGATGCCCCAGATCTGGCATTTCTGCCCCGTGGGGTCTCGGTAGAGAATGCCGCCGGTATGGGTGGCATCGGCGCTCCAACGGGTCGAAATCAGATAACCGTCGTCATCGTTGCCCATCCAGTAGACCTCGTCGACATGGTGTTTCATGTCAGGGAAGGCTTCACGCAGTTCGGCGATGTAGGCGCGATAAGCGTCCCGCCCGAAAAACTTGCGATCGGTTGTCCCTTCGAATGACACATCGGCGGCATAGCATTCATCCAGTGCCGCCCCATCGCCATTCCAAAGGCCGTCATGGACGGCTCTGGCAAAAGCATCGGGGTCGAACCCCTCAACAGGTTCGCCAACGCTCAACGGGCGCTCAGGGCGCACGCCGGACCGCAAATCGGCCCAAGTTTCGGCGCTGCGCGGCCAGCCGGGGAAAGGATCGGCGGCCAGCCTGTCCGCCTCTTCCCAAAGATCAAGGCCCAACTGCTTGAGCATGGCGGATGTGTTGTAAAGCACGTGCTCCAGGAAAATGTCGTTGCCAAGTGCCACACAGTTGGCAATGACCATGACGTCGACCTCAGCTCCGGTCGGGTCGCCGTATTTGCTCGGCCCGGTGTTCTTGCCCTTGATGCGCGTCAGGTGTGAAGTGTGAAATCCGATAGTGTCATCGCCAGCCCAGATCACCTCTTCCGCGATAAGGATAATGTCGGGGATTGCGCCGGTCGTGTGGTGCGTGTCGCCGACAATCTTGGCGTTGCCGTGCTGCAGACCATAGTCGTCATAGACAAGGCTATCGTCGGAATAACAGGCTTCGATATATTCGACTTCACGGGCCTCGGTTTCCCAGATGCGATAGGTGATGCGGACGATATAGTCGACGATGTTGCGGTACTCGGGATCGAACCCGGCAAGCGATTGCGACGGCCCGAGATAGGGCGGGATGCGGTGCGCCCCGCCCTTGGTGTAGTTCTTTAGAGATATGTCGAACAACGTGGGCATGTGACCCCGCGACAGGGCGGCGGCCGGATGATGCGATTTCGAGCGATCAGGCATGAATTGGGTCATACGGTCTCTCCAGTATTGGCCAGAAGATCGACGCCCTGTTCGGCAAGGAAATGCAGGATGTCGATGAATATCCAGTTCTCGGCAAGCTTGTCGTCGTCGCGGCGGTAGAGGTCCACGACGCGCATTTCGGCAGCCACGTCATTGGCAGGCGCGCCGAGGTAATCGCCGGTGTTGCGAAGGGTCAGGCAAGGCCACCACATGACGGCGGCAATGTTGCCTTCGGCCAGTGCAAGTTCCCAATCGTGGATCTTCACCACGTCTTGCTTTGCTTCGAAAGGCAGGGTGTGTCCGCGTTGGTAGCCGGGAATAGAGAGGCTGGCTCCGATGCCGGCCGGGCCGAACCAGTTCATGTCCGCGTTCCAGAACCGGACCAGATGATCGCCGGGCGACGTATAGCTCAGCGCCAGATCGGTCAGCATGGCGTGGGTTAAATCATAGGTGCTCTGGGTCAGGTCCCGGGGCTGGGGGTCATACAGAAGCCCGTTGTGGGTCATTGGTCCCGGCGACATCATCATGCCCCCGGTCTGGTGTTTCGCCAGCGGGTTCCGGCCTGCCTGGCTCAAGACGGCGAGAATATCCAGAAACTCGACCGTTTCGACAATGGCTCCGTCCTGGACCCGAGACATCGTCGCGTAGGGCAGATAGGTGGTTTTTCCGGTGGCGGATATGCCCAGCCAGTCGTCCGTGAAATCGCACAGGAAATTGCCCATTTCAACAACCCAGGTTCCCGCACCCGGGTCAAGATCGGCGTGACTTGCGAAAAAGATATCGGGACGCCGCTGGATGGCGGACATGGCATTCTTCAGCGGTGTCCAGACGGTGTCGGCCAGTGTTTCAGGCCCTTCGACCTCGTAAAACGGGCGCATACCGCGGTAGGTGTGCGCAGGGGACAGGTACTCTGCGCAAGCAGCAGCGGTTTCGGCCCCGGGGGCGCCTTTGTCACGGGCGGTGGAGTACGCTTGAACAAGCGACTTGGCGGATTGCAGGTCTACTGACATGGATCTTCCTTGATCTAGAGGTGACGATTGGGTTGCGGCGTTGCGTTAACGGCGCGACACACCCTAGGTTTGAAGACGATCTCCCAGATACCATGTGAAAATCAGCGGAGCGGGGGCGAGTGTCAGACGTTCCATCGCGTCACCCTTTCACCGCGCCCGCAGTTAGCCCGCTAACGATCTGGCGTTGGAAGAACAAAACCAGGAAGAACAGAGGCACCATGGCACTCACCACCGCCGAAACGGCAAACATCACGTTGCCCTGTTCGCGTATCTGGGTCAGGAAACTTGCGATCTTGGGTACCATCGTCTGGTTTTCCGAACTCAGAAGCATCGAGGTAATTGCAAAATCATTATAGGCTAGGAGGAAAGAAAATAGCCCGGTGGTAATGACGCCCGGCCACATAACCGGAATTATCACATGCCAGAACGCCTGGAACCGGGTGCAGCCATCGACCATAGCGCTTTCGTCCATATCCTTGGGGATATTCAGAAAGAACGAGTGCAACATCCAAAGCGTGAACGGCTGATTAATTGCCACCAGAACGACAATTGTGGTCGAGAGTCTTCCCCAAATGTTCCATTCGAAAAATGGCAGAAGGTAGCCTGAGACCAGCGTGATATGCGGCATGGCCCGAAACACGAGTGCTGCGATCAGAAGCCAGAAAGCGTAACGATATCCGGAACGCGCCAACGCGTATCCGCCCAAGGTTCCAAGGGTTAAAGAAATAATGACGGTGCAAACAACGACAATCGTGGTGTTCAGCACGTTCCGCCAGAACTCTTCCTGAATCCAGGCGCCGTAATATCCGTTGCCGGTGAAGCTGCCTCCGGTTTCGGACAGGGTATAGAACCCATAAATGGCGTTCCGCCAATCGGCTTTGGAAAAGAAATCGCCCTGAACCTTGAAAGATCCCCAGACCGTCCAGACAAACGGCCCGATCGCAATCATCAGCCAGAAGATGATCATGGAGGTTGTGAACCAGGTGAGCAGACGTGGTGATTTACTTGCCGTCGATGCCATTAGACGGCCCTCCGATTAAAGTCGCGCCAGGTCTTGATCAGCACTGGTGTCAGCAGGATGGCAACGCCGAAGATTGTCAGCATCGATGTCGCTGCGGCCGAGCCGAAGAGTTTATCCTGCCCCGAAAGGTCGTTGTAGATGATCCAACTGAGCGATCTGGCCTTGGCTTCGGCCGAGAAGGACACGATGGGTTCAAGGACGCGGAAATTGTCCATCAGCTGCATCAAGGTGATGAAGACCAGAAGCGGCATCATGTAGGGGACGATGACATAGCGGACCTGTTGAAACCGGCTTGCCCCGTCGATCTTCGCAGCTTCGAGAGTGTCCGTGGGTACCGTTTGTAACCCCGCGTAGAACACAACGAAGGCAAAGGGCGTTGAATGCCAGACGCCGTAGACCATCAGCATGATCCAGGTGAGCGGTGCCGAAGCTTTCAGGCTCAGATCAGGATCGTCAAAGATGATCTGCAGCGTAGCCCCGATGATGCCGTCTGCGTCTACCATCCAAAAAAGGATCAAGCCCCCGATCAGAGGCGTCACGATCATAGGCAAGAGCGAGGCAAAGATTGTCGGCCCCTTGGTGACTTTTGGAAGGCGGTTCACGCCCAAGGCAATCAATAGACCAAGGACGATCACCAACGGTGTGACGACGAAGGTATAGGCAAGCGTGAAGAAAAGCGCCTTGTAGAACGGCAGGTTGTAAACCCCCGCGATGAATCCCCCGAAAGATTCAGATGCTGCCCAGATCTCGCTCACTTCGTCAAAGGCCAGATGCCCACGGTTTGTGTAGGTTCCCAATCCGTTATAGCGCCCGAGAGGTGCATCGGCCTTCAACGCTTCGGTTGCTTCCACATCGACCTGTAGAACCGTGGTACACGTGAAGGGCCCGCAATTCTCGACCTCGCGCATGACCTGTTCATGTTCAACAAAGAACGACTGCATCGCTACCGACACGATCGGCAGGGCAATGAACAGGATCATTGCCAGGAATGACGGCCAGATAAATCGTGCAAAAGTTCCGTGCGGCATAGCGAAAACTCGACAAAGTTGTGCGCGGCGCTGAAAGAGCGCCGCGCACCAATTGAGTGTTTACTTGAGGAACCCTTGTTCCTTCGCAGCAGCGGTATAAGCCGCCTCGATGTCAGCTAGAGTTTGCTCAGCGCTTTCGTTGCCCTGCAGGAAGTCTGGCACCTCTTGGAAGAATGCCGAATGCAGAAGCCCCATATATGGCAGCATGGGATAGGGATCTGCACCGGCTGACGCCGCAGCAGCAACGCCTTCGGCCGCCAGTCCGGGCTTGTAGCTGTCCATCAGCCAGACTGCCTTGTCGTTGTTGGCCATGACCATGTCATCCGAGATGCCATTAACCATCGCTATAAAGGTTGCCTCGGCATCCTCGTCACTGATGTTTGAAGCAATGGTGAAACCATCCCACCATAGGGAAGACGCGGGCGTCGCGCCGCCAGCCACAGTCATTGCTCCTGTCGGTTTGGTTGCCGCCACGATTTCCGGGGTAGAACCTTCGTCGTCGATGAGGCCACCCACAGAGCTTCCCCACAATACGGCCATGGCCAATTCACCGGATTCCCAAAGCGGTGTCACGGCTCCGGTGTTGTAGGTCAGGAAATCGGGATTGGAATACTCCATCAACGATTTCAGCATGTTCAGAGTTGCAACACCCTGTTCGTTGTTAATCGAAACCTCTGCCGTACCAGGCTTGAAGAACTCTCCGCCGTGGCCGAGATACATATTCACAACTTCTTCACCGAGGTTCCAATCCGACTTTGTCAGCATCGCGAAAGGGTATTCCATGATGCCAGCCGCACGGATTGCTTCGGCGGCATCAAGCACTTCTTCATAAGAAGTCGGCGTCTCTTTACCAACCTGGTCGAGGATGTCCTGACGCACGATCAGATGCTGTGCATTGGCCATGAAGGCAATCGCCATGATCTTGCCGTCAATTCTGATCAACTGGTTAGGTTGCAAATTCTGACCGTGCTTGGCGACCAGGTCATCCAGCGGGCGTATCAGTCCGTCATTCAACAAAGGAACGATGGACGAATTTGCTACGATCTTAGTCGTATACTCGGCTGGATTGGCCGTAAGCGCGGCAACCTGAATTTCATTATGTTTGGTCGAGTGGTTCTTCGAGAATTCCGCCCCCTCTCCGATGCACGCTTCGGCGTTATCGACAACCGCATGCAGCGCCGGAAAGTCATTGGCCAGAATTCTGACGCTTCCGCTGGTAACCGGACAATCAGCCAATGCAGCTCCGACCGTCATTCCAAGCGCAGTTGAAGCAACTGCCAGACGAGTGATGATAAACATTTTTTTCTCCCTGGATTTGACCTCGTTGAGTCAGCTTAGAAGCAGATACGAGCAGTTTGGTTGCTCGACATCGCATACGTATGCGATGTCGACTATACTTGATTCTCCTAAAATATCAAAACCTCAATCCAATCCGGTAAGCAGGCGTTGTCGCGCAATAAGATCGACACCTAATTGTTCAAGAAAGTGCAGATGATCAATGAAGTTCCAGTTTTCGGCAATTTTATCACCCTCCCGCCGGTAGAGGTCGACAACGCGCATCGTCGCCTTCTTCTCGGATTTCGGGGCAAGCCCGATATATCCACCAAGCGACGTGACATCGAAGGTCGGCCAACCAAAGAAACCGCCGTAGTGGCCTTCGGCAAACTCTGTTCGGTGACCAAAAAAGTCTCCCCACTTCAAACCCTCCTCGAAAGGCACGCAATGATGTTCGAGGTAGCGGCCTTGCGTGTAGGGCGCACCGATGCCGCCCGGCCCCCACCAAATCATGTCATCGGTCCAATCCAGCGATAAATCTGTGTTTGTTGTGTGGACATCTTCGGCCAGCAGCCGATCAATCATCCTGAGAAACAGTTTCAGGGTCTTTTGACCTTCACTTGCGGGCTGGCCAGCGTAGAGCAAACCATCATGTGTACGAGGTCCGGGCGTAACAATCGTCGCGGCGGTCGACGACGGGAGAGCTTCGGCGCGGACCTGCGCCATGAGGTTCAATACGTCCAAAAATATCGTGGATTCAGTAATTTTGCCGTCCACCACATGATTGAACTCTGCGTATCTCAGCATCGTCGATTGCCGGGTCGGAAGCATTCCAAGGAACGGCTGATCGAACAAGCCCAGTAGGTGCCCCATCGAGGCGACCCAGACACCCGGCTCGTCGTCTATATGGTTGCAGCCTGCAAAGAAGATATCCGGCCTGCGTTGAAGCGGCGAAAAAGACTTGCGAAGCTGGCTCCAGAAATTCGTGACTGCATCTTCAGCACCGATGGCTTCTCTAAACGGAGCCGTGAATTGAAACCTGCATTGCGAACTTGTTTCGATCGAAAGTGCTTCGGCCAGCGCGACGCTTGAAGCGTTATCTAGTAGACGATGGTGCGACAATACCGTTTGCTTAGCTGCAGCCAACGCTTGTTCCTGACAATCCATGGAAGTCCTTTCGTGTTATAAATCAGACGCCTTACCCGCCATCGTAGGTTCACCTCCTTGAAGGAAGAAACGGCTTCGGCAGCTCATGGCAATGACCAATGTCAGTCGGATTCCGCATCGGAGACAAGCGGTTGCTGCGGAAGTTACACTTGATTTTACAATTGGGAGTTTGTCCGGGTTTGCAAACATATATTGATCTCATTCACTCCAGAGCCCGGCCGACCTGGCTCTGGTCAATCCCCCTATTCGACGGGCAGAACAATAGTGACCAGAATGACCACAGCCGCAAATGCGACAACAACTGTCGAACGGATAAGTTGTCTTCTTGCAAGGTTTAGCGCCAGAGCCGATCCCAAGTTTAAGTCCGCGAGGCTTCGAACGCCGCCCATGCTTTTTCGAAGGCGTCGAAATCGAACCCTGATGCGCGAGCAGGATCCAGGATCAGTCTTTCGGTTTCAAGCAGCTTGATGATCGCCTGTTCAAGCTCGTCCACCACCTCGGGCGGGATCACCAGAGCGCCATGCCGGTCGGCATGCACAAGATCGCCGTTCTGAATCGCCAGGCCAAAGATCGAGACCGGGGTGCCGATTTCGCGCACATGTACGAACCCGTGGCTGGGCCCGATTGATCCGGCGACGACTGGGAAGTTATCGGGCAGATCGCCCAGATCGCGCATCACTCCGTTGGTAAGCGCACCACAGATGCCGAACCCCTTATGGACAGTCGTATTAATCTCGCCCCAATAGGCGCCGATGCAATCGGGATAATCTAGATCCTCAACCACGGTGACTGCCGGGCCGATCCCGGTAGCCATGTGCCGGTAATAGTCCATACGGCGCTTGCGGATCACCTCTGGTGCCTCGGTCGGCGGATTAACAGCGGCAATCATCGCGGTACGGGCATAACCCACCATCGCGCCCGCATCGGGATCGGAACATAACATTGTGCCCCGGGTAATATCATTGAATCCCCGCTTGCCCTGAGCCACTTCGATGGCGTTGCAAACAGTCGGAGTGTCGACCTTTTTCAACAGGTCCAGTAGGGATTGGTTCATATCATCTCCAGCCAGCGGATCAGAGCCGCCGTGGTTTGTTGCGGTTGTTCCAGAGTCGGCAGATGACCAGCGTTTTCGATAATTTCCAATCGGCTCTGCGGCATCAGCTCGTGCATTAACCCATGTCTTGAGACAGGACACAGGGCATCGTCGCGCCCACAGAGAACCAGTGCCGGGCCGGTCCAGTCGCGTAGGGTGTCGCTCTGATCTGGGCGATCACGCAGAGCTTTGGATTGGTTGATAAAAACGTCCTGCCCAAGATCCATGGCCATATCCATGCACAATTCCAGAATGGCGGCGCGGCGAGGACCGTCCGTCAGGTAATTCGGTTTCATTTCTTCGGCCATAACATTGCGTAGGTTGCCGCGTTCGACCGCATCGATCTGAGGGCCGCGTCTGGCCTTGACCTCGTCCAGCTCTGCCAGTGGATTGGTGTCCATCAATGCCAACCCGGCCACACGGTCTGGGGCCTGCCGCAGGATTTCCATCGCAACGATTCCACCCATCGAGAGCCCCGCCATAGCAAAACGATCGGGAGCATAAGCCAACGCATCGGCAGCCAACGCCTGCATTGTGTCCTGTCCACCGATGGGCGCAGACAGGATCGGGTATTTGCCTGACAGAGCGTCGATCTGCGGCGTGAACAGCCGCGCATCGCACATCATGCCGGGCAGAATGATAAGAGGCGTCATTTGACCAATGCAGCCCCTTCGGCAAGCGCGCCCAGCTTGGCATAGGCGATATCCGGGTCGACCGCGCCAAAGCCTGCAAAGGTGCCAAAGCCGCAATCCGATCCGGCAATCACACGTTCGGCGCCTACGATGTTCGCAAACCGCTCGGTGCGCTGCGCGATCAGTTCCGGGTGTTCAACAAAGTTCGTCGTGGTGTCGACCACGCCGGGTACCAGAACCTTGTCATCCGGAATTTCTTCCTTGCGGTCGCGGAACACCGTCCATTCATGCGCGTGTCGCGGGTTCGAAGTTTCGAACAGTACATAGCGAGATTTGGTGGACATCAGCGTCGAAAACACCTTGTCCATGCCGATGTCGCAGCAATGCGGGCCCTCGTAATTGCCCCAGCAAATATGGACACGTACTTTGTCAGACGGGACGTTTTGCAGCGCGTGGTTCAGTGCCTCGACATGCACGTCCGCGATTTTCACGAACTCATCGTCGGAAAGATCCGTGAACAGCATATGGCGCGACAAGGCGAGATCCGGGCAATCCAGTTGCAAATCCAGACCAGCCGATACGATGGTCTCGTACTCTTCTTTCATCGCATCTGCCAGCGCGGACAGATAGGCCTCGCGCGTGGGGTAGAAATCATTTTGCAGGAACAGAGAGATCACCCCGGGGCTGGCGGCATTCATAAAACCGCGCTCGACCCCGTGTTCGACCATCGCGGTCTTGAGATTGTCTATGTCCTTGTGCAATTCGCCCTGCCCTCTCGAACGCACCTCGCCCACGCACATGGGTCGCGCATATTGCGGCGTTCCGCCGTCATTCGCCAAACGTTCCAGAAAACCCGGAAACATCTTCAAGTCCGCCGGCGCGTTGCGCGGGCTGTCACCGGCAAAGCCGGTGTAGCGGTCCTTCACATAGGTGGCATAGGAGATTTTTGAGGTCTCGCCGTCCGAGACGATATCAACCCCGGCCTCGGCTTGTTTGCGCACGGTCTCGGACACGGCAGCAGTCATGCAGGCATCGAATGCTGCCTTGTCACAGGGTTCACCGTTTTCTCGGTCGAAGAGGAAATCCACGACCTTCTGCGTCCGGGGCAGAGATCCAACATGTGTGGTTTTTATGTTCATCGGTATCTCCTCAGGTTTTGCGCGCCATCAAGACTGTATGGCTATTTGTCTCGGGGTCTTCGGCCAGAAAGCCGGTCATTCGCAGCCCGTTTTCTTCCAAGCACAGGGCATATTCCGCAGGTGAAAGCGAAGCATGATAGACCGGTTCTGTCCCCACTGTGCCGCTAATTTCGCCAGCACGTGGTCCGACTGTCAGCATCAGCATTCCGCCAGATCGCAAATGTCGAGCCATGCGCGCGATACATCCACTTTGCTCTTCGGCAGTGAGATGGAAAAAACTGTTCCAGGCAATGATGCCATCGAAGGTGTGGCCCAAATCGAATTCCCGCATATCGGCATGCCGCCAGTCACCATCAGGCCAGCGATCCCGGGCGATGGCCAACATCGCCTTTGAAAAATCGACACCCGTCACGTCAAAGCCTTCGGCCATGAACCAGCGCGCTATGGGGTCGCCAGTGCCGCACCCCAGATCCAATACATGCTCGCCGGGCTTGAGGCACGCGGTGAAGCGCGCCAGCCAACGCGCTTCGAACAGAGCCTTTGAACGGCGCTTGTCATACTCTGTGGCCTGCCGTTCATAGACAGCATGGGTATCTTTGGGGTCCGCGTTCATCCTGTCCAGGTTGCTCCTGCCGGGTCATCAGTGGCTGTGATCCTATAGAGTCCGGCGAAACCGGTCATCGATGGTTCAACGCTATAGGCTTCATGCGGCATAACCAGTGCGGTATCGCCGTTGGAAAGGGTGGTCTCGACCTCATTGATCGTGATGCGCCAATGGCCGCTGGCCGGCATCAGAACCACGGGTTTTTCCGCCATGACCTGTTCGGCCACGGCCGAACCACGTGTCAGGAAATCGATCTTGAAACCGGGCTTGTCCTTGATCATGCCATTTTCACCGATCACAGTTGCCGGCTTGTCTGCCGCCAGCGCCATCAGGTCCCAGTAGCGGGCGACATATTTACCGATCACCGCATCAACGGGAACCTCGGGATAGGCTCTCAGCTCATGCTCGGTCAGCAACGGCATGGGCTGCACATTGTGCGGCAGTTCCTCGCCCTTCTTGCTGTCGTACAGGACGCCGTTATTGCCCAGCATCAGACCATGCGCCTGCGCGTCCTCAATGACCTGCGGGGCCCATGTCACACCGCCGCCAGCGTCGTCACCGCCAAGGATCGACATGATCATGCCGTAGTCCTGGCCCACGTTCTCAAACCCGCGGAAGATGCCGGTTGGAATGTTGAAGATATCGCCTTCTTCGGCAATGAACTCACCCGCCGTACCGTAACGACCCCAGAAGAAGCGCCAACGGCCTTTGGCGACAAAGAACACCTCGGCGGTGGTGTGGCTGTGCAGCGAGTTGCGGCATTTCGGCGGTTGCCCCGCCGCGCCGATATTGAACCCGATCTTGTCGGCGATGTGGACGTGCTGATCGGGGCTTTCGCTGACGCCACCGCCGATGATGGTAAAGTTCTCTTTCTGGTCCGAGCCCGGTGTATGCGCGTCAATGAACGCGGTCTTGCAGGGTTGCAACTCGCCATAGCGGACGATGCGGCTTTGGATTGTACTCATGTCTGTCTTCCTTCTGTTTGGGGTTTCGCGTTCGCAACCCCAAAACCCGGCGGGCGGTTGTTCAGCCGCCGGGCGCGAAGACTGGCGCGATGGGCGTGGTACCGCCGCAACGCCCGCCCTGCATCCAGATTTGAGATACGGTGCAGCATTCTAGAGATCGCCGGCTTTCAGCAGAATCTGTTTCCAGATCGAGGTTTCGTCAAACAGGGTGTATTCCTTGCGCAGTCCCCAGGGTCCGAACTCGGCCTGGCTGATGCCCAGCACAAAAACCTCGGCCCCGGTCGGCAGACCGAAGACACCCCAGCCGTCGTGCTTGCCGTGTAGCGTCCAGCGGATCGCGGCGCGAGGTGGCATCATCGGATCGTCGCGGCCAATCTGGTGGTGGATCTTGAATTCTGCATTGGGGAAAGAAGCGCGCAGGCCCATCCAGAACCGATCCACCGGCCCCCAGCTATGGCCGGTGGTGCCGCCGGGATATTCCGACAAAACAGCGCGGTCATATTCAGCCTCGATCACGCCCATATCGGCATTCATGATCCGGTCCAGGATATCAGCGTATTTCTGGCCCCATTCATTGTCATTACCACGACCTTTATATGGACCAGGCTGATCGTTCGCAGGCGTGTAGGGCTGAACGCTGGCGTCAGGTCCACCCTCGCGCGCGATCAGGTCACGGGTATATTCCTTGGGATCCCAGCCCATCTGCTGGACAATCGCACTCTGGTCGCGGATCAACCATTCGTCGTTGATCTGGTTATTGATTGCGTGGCAGTCGGCCAGGATGCGATAAACCAGCTTTTTGCCGGTCGCTTTGCCATAAACGCCGTCGCCCAAATGCGTAGCCGTGGATAGTAGGCGGTGCGACGAGAGCATGCCCTCTTCGGGAGTGCCCGACCAGATCACATCTTCGCCAAGCAATGTACGATCCGGAAACTCGGCAAGGGTCGCCATCGTGGCGGCGATAACCCCCTGATTGCCAACCACAACTGAACCGGGCGAACGTACCACGATATCCGGCGCATAATAGTGGTGCAAAGTGGCAATGCCGCGATCCTCCCAAATCTCTTTGGTGATCCCAATGATGTAATCGGGGAAATCTTTGAATTTGGGATCAAATCCCTTCATGTCTTCCATCCTTCAGGTATGCGGGCCGAGCCGCGAACAATAAGCGGTCCGTCAATAGCTATACGGCGTGGCTCGTTGCTATTGTTTTCGATCTGGTCGAGTAGGACTTCGACCGTATTGGCCACCATGCGATTGGCCGGTTGGCGCACTGTGGTAAGGTTATAGGCGGGCCATCCGGCGGCAGGCACGTCATCAAAGCCAACAACCGATACGTCTTCGGGCACTTTTAGACCCAATTCGAACCGCAGCGTGTCCATAACGGCGATGGCCATGTGGTCGTTGGCAACGAATACAGCTTCGGGTGGATCGGACGCAAACATGGTGCGGGTGGCTTCGGCGGCCTTTTCCATGGTGAATTCACCTCGGGCACGCAAATGCAGAGCAACGCCTGCCTCGGCCAATGCAGAAATGAAACCTGCTTCACGGTCTCGTTGAGTTGAGGCACCTTCCCATCCCGCGATATGCCCGATCTTGCGATGGCCGGCGGCTAACAGAAACTCTGCGATCTTGCGCCCGCCCGCATAATTGTTTGACGTCACGGCGGACATGTTAGGATCGTCCTGGCTTCGGTTGAACAACACCATGGGGACTCCCGCATTGCGGCAACGTTCGGAAAGGTTCGAGGACATGGCGACCGAAGCCGCGATAATTCCATCAACTTGATAATCTAGGATTTCTTCAACCACCGTATCGATATTTCCAGCGGTCTGCTCGGCCATAAAAATCAAGACGTGATAGCCGCGCTGCTGCAACTCATTCGACAGTTTCTCAAGCGCTTCTGGGTAGAACTGGTTTTCAAGATAGGCCACAACCAAGCCGATAATTCGGCTTTTGCCTGATACCATCGCGCGGGCCAGCACGTTGGGACGGTATCCCAATGCCTCAGCCGCATTGCGAACTTTTTCAACGGTCTTAGGGGAAGCCGATGCGCCAGGGGTAAAAACCCGACTGACTGCAGATTGGCTGACCCCTGCGAGGCGGGCGACTTCCAAGGATGTAACTTTTTGTGTCGCCATTAATCCGCGGTCCAACCTCCATCAATCATCAGCGCGCTGCCCGTCACCAATGCCGACGCATCCGAGGCCAGATAAACGACGGCCCCCATTATGTCTTCAATCTCTCCCGGGCGACCCAGTTTTATCTTGTCCAGAATCCAGGCTCGTTTGTCCGGGTCTTCAAAAGTTGACTTTGTCAGATCCGTCAGGATGAAGGTGGGGCAGATGGTGTTGACTCGGATCTTCGCAGTTCCAAATTCCAGTGCCATCGCCTTAGAGAACCCTTCAACCGCGAATTTCGACGCGCAATAAAGCGCGCGCTCACGACCGCCGACATGGCCCATCTGACTGGAGATGTTAATCAGCGAACCGGGACGACCAGCGTCAAGCAGGCCCTTGGCAACGGCTTGGGTCAGGAAATAGGCGCCTTTGACATTGACGCCCATCACTGCATCGAAGTCATCTGGCCGTGTGTCCACCGCCTTACTGTGACGGGCAAGTCCGGCCGAGTTCAGCAGAATATCGAACGGCCCGTTCTGCGCCACGGCTTCAGTGGTTGCCCCCACATCCGAAACATCCAGTTCCAGGACATTGGCAGACCACCCTTGTGCCGACATATCCTGTGCGATGTCTTGCAGCGCGCCAGCGCGGCGCGCCGCCAAAGTGACCTCAGCACCATGTTCCGCCAGTGCCACAGCGCAGGCCATGCCGATGCCGGACGACGCTCCGGCAACGAGCGCGTGCTTGCCGCTCAGGTCAAAGCTGGGGGTGCTGGGGAATTGGGGCATATCAGACCTCGCCGATCGGGAACGGAATTGTGCCCGAAACACGCGCCTTGTTGAACTCGCGCAGGCGGGCGAAGACATCTACGCCCAGTTGTCGGTAGGCGTCCAGCAGATCGACCATGACCCAGTTTTCACGGATCAACCCATCTTCGAGCCGCCAGAAATCAAGGCTGCGCATGGTGATCTTCTTGCCCGAGGGTGCAATCCCCATCCAGCCGTCATTGGTCACGGTCTGGATCATGTTCGGCCATCCGGTGACGGCGGCATATTCGGCGTCGCCAAAGAAGTGATAGGTGATATTTTCGACGTTCTTGCCGCGGTCGGGCATGCCGTTCAGGAACGGGATCTGGTGCCAGTTGCGAAAGCCCGCGATGCCGCGCCCGGTGCCTATCCCGGAAGGGCCGTACCAGTTCATGCGAGGATGCCAAAAGCGGTGCATCTCCATCACTTCGGGTCCTCCCTGGCTGGGGTGTTTTGTGAGGTACTCAAGCATATTGAGGATGTGATCGCACGATGCTTTTGAGCGCGCCCCGTCCCACGGACCCGGCACGATGCCGTCCTGGGTTGCTGGTCCGGGCACACAA
Source organism: uncultured Ruegeria sp. (assembly GCF_947497005.1). Classification (GTDB taxonomy): domain Bacteria; phylum Pseudomonadota; class Alphaproteobacteria; order Rhodobacterales; family Rhodobacteraceae; genus Ruegeria. The sequence goes on from NZ_CANMFF010000004.1 coordinate 20,644, forward strand.
AATTCCAGCCCCAAAGACGGGGCCATCGGCCAGGCCTTGGCCTGCATCATGATTTCGGGAATGTCCCAGATCGCCTGAACCTCAACCACCTGACCATCGGCAATCCGATAAAATTCGTGAAACCGCATGTGGGTCAGATGGCCGGTCGGTGGTATACCCAGCCACGGCGAAACAAAGGTCCCATAGTAATGTCCTCCGCACCCGACCCAATCGTCGCCATGTTCGGTTCGGCCACCCATAACGATCCAGTCCCGGCGCTCGAGATCAGGCATCGCCTTAAGGAGTGGCGCGTAGCAGGTGTCATATAGCTGTTGCGGCCCGCTCAGATCACCAAACGGATGCGCCATGTGGATGACAGCGTCAGGGGCAATCACTGCCCGCAACGCGGCGCGCACTGAGGCCGCGTCAAAATCATACATCGCCGCGCGTAGGGGTGCGATCAGGGCTTTGTGGGCAGAATGTGCATCCATTGCGAATTCTCGCATAGCTCCGACAAGGTCTTTCTTTCTCTGGGTCGCCCGGACGAACCCGGGCGACAGTGTCTTGGTGGTTGGCCCTGCCCTGCTACGAGGACAGTTCCTCTGTCTCGCGATAGGGCGCACCCTCGCCATAGGGCACGTTGTTGCCCCCGTATCGCCGGACGCGGATATTGCATTGCTCAGCATGGCCAACAAAGCCCTCCAGCATACAAAGGCGCGAGCCGTATTCGCCGATCATCGTCGCGGCCTCATCGGTGACGACCTTCTGATAGCTGTGGGTTTTCATGAACTTGCCGACCCAGAGACCACCGGTGTAGCGACCGGCTTTCTTGGTTGGCAGCGTGTGGTTTGTGCCAATCACCTTGTCGCCATTGGCCACGTTGGTACGGGGACCGAGGAACAGCGCGCCATAGCAGGTCATGTTGTCCAGGAACCAGTCATCCCGGTCGGTCATAACCTGAACATGTTCCGAGGCAATCTCATCGGCGACCTGCAACATCTCGTCATAGCTGTCGCAGACGATGACCTCGCCATATACTTCCCAGCTGACCTTGGCGGTGCCGGCAGTGGGCAGGATGTCAAGGATACGGTCGATCTCGGCCTGCGTTTCTTCGGCCAGTTTAAGCGAGTTGGTCAGCAGCACACAGGGGCTGTTATAGCCATGCTCGGCCTGACCCAGCAGGTCGGTGGCGCAAAGCTCGGCATCGGCTGCGGTTTCATCCGCGATCACCATTGTCTCGGTTGGTCCGGCGAAGAGGTCGATACCGACGCGACCGAACAATTGCCGCTTTGCTTCGGCCACAAAGGCGTTGCCTGGCCCCACCAGCATGTGAACCGGGTCGATGGTCTCGGTGCCAATGGCCATGGCGCCAATCGCCTGGATGCCACCCATGACATAGATCTCATGGGCGCCGCCCAGATGCATGGCCGCGATCACCGCCGCGTTGGGTTCGCCGTTGAAAGGTGGGGTGCAGGCGATGATGCGCGGCACACCGGCCACCGTGGCGGTTGCCACCGACATATGCGCCGAGGCCACCATCGGAAATTTGCCACCCGGCACGTAACAGCCAACCGATTGCACCGGGATGTTCTTATGCCCCAGGATCACACCGGGCAGGGTTTCAATCTCGATATCCAGCATCGAATCCCGCTGCGCCTGGGCAAAATTCATCACCTGCTTCTGGGCGAATTTGATGTCGGCCAGTTCGCGGTCGGACAGCGAGGCGATCAGGTCGTCGATCTGTTTCTGGCTCAGGCGGAAACTTGGCGGCGAGTAATTGTCGAACTTCTCCGACAATTCGCGCACAGCTGCATCCCCTCGGGTCTCGATGTCCTTGAGCGTCGCTTCGACAACAGCGCGGGTCTGGGCATCGTCTTCAGCCCGGTCAGCCTCTGGTTTGCCGCGTTTAAGATATTCAATTGCCATTGTCCTAATCCTCAGTTTTCGGGCCGGGGCGGAATCTGTTCCCCCCGGTCGTATGTTTCCCAGCCCTGTCCGTCGAACAGGTCAACGCCAAGCTGAGCAGCAACATGGGCGAAATCGACATTCACCCAATTGTCTACGATCTTGCCGTCAACGACTTTCCAGAAATCCATATAGCGGATTTCGACGCGCTTTCCGGTTGGAGCAATGCCAAGGAATTCGCCGGAATGGGTTGCCTCCTGCCGGCCAAAGGCCGCAGCCCATTCGCCCATGTAAAGCCGGGCCTCGTCGATGCAGGTCTTGTCCGAAAATGCGGCCTGGAACGGGCGCTGCCAATTTTCCTGAAATTCCTGCAAGCCGGTCTTGGTGCCGCAACCTTGATTGCCCATCCAGCGGAATCCCTGGGCGAAAAATTCTCCGATATCATCAATGCGATGGTCGTTCAGACCATCCACCATCGTCTCGATCACGCGGCGCGTGTCTTCTGTTTTGCTCATGTCCGTGTCGCGTGTCAGCACGGCCTGTTCTGGGCGGGAGCCCTTCATGTGTCTCTTCCTTTTGTGGTTGCCAAAGGGGTATCTGTGTGGGTGGGGACAGCTAGTCGGCCGTCAGAAAATCCCTTGGCATCCGGTTGAGCGCCGGGTGGCGCGCAACGGCGTTATGTCTGGCTGAACAGCTCATGCGGCTTGCACAGCGATTTCGGCAAAAAGGTCGTAACCCAGCTGCATTAGCACATGCGGGATATCGAGCATGCACCAATTCTCGATGATCTTCCCGTCTGCACAGCGCCACCAGTCGCAGTCGCGCATGAAGACGCGTTTGCCAGTAGGCTCCAGCCCCAGGAAGGGTTTCACATGCACGCCGGTGATCTGCGGCCAGCCACACAGGAAGGCATAACTGCCATCACCCGCCTTGCAGTTGGATCCGACACCGGTGATGCCTTCGCGCTGGCCGTCGCCCCAGCCATCGAAAGTGTCTTCGAAGGGGGATTGGAATTCCGCAAAGGCATCAACTGTGGCATAGGATCCCAGCCCGCCAGGGCCGTACCAGACCATGCGCTCGTCCCAGTAGGGGCGCCAGTTCTGATCCTTGGTGGCCAGCTGTTTCAGCATGTCTTCGACCAGATCGGCGGTGAAGCGCGATTGTTCCTGGTCCGAGGGGCCGATGACATTGCCGTCATGGGTTGCGGGACCGGGAACGGTGCCCTCATAGCCCTGCAACTCCAGCGGCCAGAGGCCGAGCGCGATGATCAGCTCTGCAAAGCCGAGGAAGACGTAAGTTTCGACAAACTTTCCACCTTCCATCCGGTGGAATTCACCGTAGCGCAGAAAAGCCAGCTTGCCGCTGGGCGGGATGCCGCAGAGGGGCCGAGTGAAGTGGCCGTGGAAATAGCCGGTCGAGGTGACCCATTCGGTGCCAAGGTATTCACCACCGGTCACGACGTAATCATGGCGGGTGCAGCCTTCAAAGGCCTCTGCAATGGGCGCGATGATGTCGCGCATGTAACCATCACCGCTGCGGGCGGCATTGATCGGGTGGCTGGCTTCGGCCTTGGCGTCCGAGGCGAAGATCGCCGCTGCGGCTTGTTCTGTAGCGGAGCCGCAATCCTGGTTGAAGCTGTTTAGAAACTGGCGGTAGAGCCGCTTGTTATCAAACGTGGTTTCGGTGGCGATACCCATGGCAGGACGGTTTGCGCGGGTGTTCATGGCTCTGTCCTTATCAAACGGATTCCAATTTGCTTTGATGCTGTGCGAGCACGAGGTCTCGCGCGCATCAAAGCAAATGGAATTCGTCCCGGCCGCCGGGTCCGGCACGCAGCCAAGCTCAGGCTGGCTGCGTGCGCATGGGCAGATACGGACTGAGGATGCGTACGTCCCATTCGTGTCAGCCTTTCACAGCTCCGGCGGTCAGGCCGCCCACAATCTGCCGCTGGAAGAACATCACCAGAATGAACAGTGGAACTGTGGCCGAAACCACGGCTGCAACGGCGAACATCACGTTGCCCTCGGTTTGCGTTGTACCGAGGAACGCGGCAATGGCGGGCACCATGGTGCGGTTGCTTTCTGACAACAGCATCGCCCCGACAGCAAAATCGTTATAGGCCAGAAGGAACGAGAACAGCCCTGTTGTGATTACACCCGGCCACATCACCGGAATGATCACACGGCGGAAAGCCTGGAACTGGTTGCACCCGTCGACCTTTGCGCTTTCGTCCAACTCGCTGGGGATGTTCTTGAAGAATGAATGCAACATCCACAAAGTGAACGGCTGATTGATTGCGACAAGCACGATGATCGTGGTTGGAAGGATACCCCAGATATTCCATTCAAAGAACGGCAGCAGATAACCGGAGACCAAGGTGATCGGCGGCATTGCGCGGAAGATCAGCGCCGTGATCAACAGCCAAAAGGTGTAGTTATATGTCGACCGTGACAGGGCATAACCACCTAGCGTTCCGATGGTCAGTGAGATGGTGACCACAAAGAAACAAACGATGCCGGTGTTCAGAACATTGCGCCAGAACTCTTCTTGGATCCACGCGCCTTCATAGCCAGTGGTGGTGAATGGTGAGCCATAGACCGCCTCGGTTCGGGCACCGGTCAGGGCGTTGGTCCAGTCAGCAATCGAAAAGAAATCAAGCTCGACCTTGAACGACCCCCACACTGTCCACAGGAATGGAAAAGCGGCCAGGATAAACCAAAGGAGCACGAACAGGGATGAGGCGATCCGAAGGCTTGTGGGCATTCTTTGTGCGCGGCTGGCCATGTTATCTTGCTCCTTTGAAGTCGCGCCATGTGCGGACAAGCACGGGCGACAGAAGAATGGCGATCCCGATTATCGTGATCACAGAGGTTGCAGCCGCTGAAGATAGCTGCCGGGTTTCCCCACCGAGGTCGTTGAAGATGAACGTACTGAGCGATTGCGCGTGTGCCCCCGCGCTGAACCCGATGATTGGTTCGAACACTTTGAAATTGTCCATCAACTGGATCAGAGCAACAAATGTAACAAGTGGCATCAGATGAGGAACAACTACGAACTTAACCTGTTGCCAGCGGGTAGCCCCATCAATCTGAGCGGCTTCAATCTGGTCTTTCGGCAGAGTTTGCAATCCGGCGTAGAACACGACAAATGCAAAAGGTGCCGAGCTCCAGACACCATAGACCATCAAGGCCACCCACATCAGCCCGGTTGAAGCCTTGAGGCTGAAATCAGGATCTCCAGCCAGGTTTACGAGGGCATTGCCGATGACACCGCGACTGTCGATCATCCAGAACAGGATGAGCGAGCCGATCAGCGGCGTCACGATCATGGGCAAGAGCGAGAAGAAAATCATCAACCCCTTGAGGTGTCGATGCAGGGAATTGACAGCCAGAGCAATCACCAGTCCCAATAGGATCGTGAGCGGCGTGACAATAAATGTGAAGGTCAGCGTGAAAGCCATCGCCCGGTAGAAGGGCAGATTACCAAGCTCAGAAAAAAAGCCGCCCCAGGACTCATTTGATGCCCAGATTTGACCAATTTCCTGAACCGCCAGATGACCCCGGTCAAAGTAGATGCCCAATCCCACGAAGCGGCCCATTGGATTCTCGGCACGCAGTGTGGCCGTCGCTTCCTGATCGACGGTAGTTTCGGTTGTACATCCGACGAGGGGCGTGCAGCTCTCCACTTCTATCAATACAGCCGGGTGCGGTGCAAATATCGATTGGGTCACCACAGACACGATTGGCATTGCGATGAATAGCAACATCGCCAGACCAGTGGGCAGGAAAAACCAGAGGAATGTCTTGTGGCGCATAGCGAAGTCCCCGCATGAAGTGAGTGTGCGGTCGGCGGCAAAGCCCAACCGCACAATGGCATCTTATTTAAGGAAGCCTTGTTCAATGGCGGCGGCACGATATGCTGCCTCGACATCGGCCAGTGCTTGTTCAGCACTCTCCTTGCCTTGCATGAAATCAGCCAATTCGTTGCCGAGTGCGCTATGCATTAGACCCATGTAGGGCAACATCGGATAAGGAGGAGTGCCCATCTTGGCTGCGGCAAACACACCTTGCGCATCCTCAGAGGGTTCGTAGCCTTCGATCAGCCAGACGGCCAGTGGCGTGGTTTCGTCGTTCAGCATGTCCGGGCGGATACCATTTTTCATAGCGATGAAAGTAGCCTCTGCTTCTTCATCCGAAATATTCTTGCCGACAGTCCAGCCGTCCCACCACAAAGTAGTGGCCGGAATAGAGCCGCCACCAACGGTCATTGGTGCTGCGATGGCGTGACCGTCGATCACCTCCTGCAGCACGCCTTCGGTCGTGGTCTGCTGCGATGCGCGCGACCCCCACATATTCATGATTGCAACGTTTCCTGCACGGTATTCGGCATTGGTGGCATTGGAGTCATGGGTCAGGAAGTCGGGGTTCATGTATTCCGACAAGGCCTTCATCATGTTGAGAGCGTTGACACCGGCCTCGGTGTTGATGTTGGGTTCAGCGGTGCCGGGTTTGAAGTGGGTGCCACCATAGCCAAGGAACATGTTGTTGAATTCCTGGGCCAGGTTCCAACCTGCCTGATATGCGCCACCAACGGGGTTTTGCATAATGCCCTGCTCGCGAATAGCTTTGGCCACCTCGAGCAGTTCCTCATAGGTGGTCGGGGCTTCCACACCGGCTTGCTCAAGGATGTCCTTGCGGTACATCAGGTGCTGTGCGTTCGCCATGAAAGCGATCGCCATGATGTTGTCGCCAATCTTGATCAGCTGCCCCGGTTGCAGGTCCTGGCCATGCTGTTCCACCAGATCATTGAGCGGGCGAATAACGTCTTCGTTCATCAGCGCCACAAGCGAGCTGTTGGCGATGATGGCACTTGTGTATTCCGACGGATTGCCAGAAAGACCAGCTACGTTGATGGTCTGGTGCTCGGATGTCAGGTTGGATTCGACCGAGGCCCCAGTGCATTCCTTCGCGCCAGCCGCGACGGCCTGAATGGCCGCAAATTCGTTGCCAACGATATTGACCCGGCCGCCAATTTCACAGGCATAGCCTGCACTTGCGGCAAAGGCGGCCATCGACCCGGCCAATGCTACTTTCTTCAGAAACATGGGTATTCCTCCCTAGGTGGATGGGTGCATCTTCGAAGCCTGCACCCGGGTTAGACCCGTTTATACGGGTTTGAATTTCACTCTTTAGCCGTTCAGGCGCGCCCCGGTTTGTGCATCAAACAAGTGGCAGTGATCTGTATGGATATGGATCGAAACCTGATCGTCGATTTCGGCCCTATAGGTCTTGTCGGCTTTGACCGAGACCAGTGCACCACCGATCCGAACCGAGACCATGGTGCTGTCGCCCAACAGCTCTTGCGTGTAGATCGGTGCGTTGATCTCGCCACCGCTTTCCACAACATTCGCGTCCTCGGCGCGAAATCCCAGCGTGAAGGGACCGTCCTGTACGTTCAGCCCGTGCACCTCTGTGCTTTGGGCGCGGAACACACCACCCTGAACTTCGCCATCGACAAGGTTCATCGCTGGGTTGCCAATAAAGCTGGCCACAAATGTATTTGCAGGTTCGTCATAAATATCGGTCGGAGAGCCAACCTGCTGAACCACACCCTGTTTCATGATCACCACGCGATCTGCCAGGGTCATCGCCTCGATCTGGTCATGGGTCACGTAGATAGTGGTGACCGCAAGCTCGTGGCTGAGGTTTTTGATCTGCGCGCGCGTCGAAACACGCAGCTTGGCATCAAGGTTCGACAAAGGCTCATCCATCAGGAACACGTTCGGTTCGCGCACAATGGCACGGGCCAAGGCAACCCTCTGACGCTGACCGCCAGACAATTCCGCCGGTTTGCGGTGCAGGAAGTCATCCAGTTCAACCATGGCCGAGGCACGGCGCACTTTCTCGTCGTGAGTCGAGGGATCGATGCCGCGAACCTTCAGCGGAAATCGGATGTTCTCATAGACATTCATATTCGGATAGAGCGCATAGGACTGGAAAACCATCGCTACGTCCCGGTCCTTAGGCTCCATGTCGTTCACGCGTTGCCCGTCGATCAGGATGTCACCTTCGGACGCATCTTCCAGACCGGCAATCATGCGCATGGTTGTCGTCTTCCCGCAGCCTGATGGGCCGAGAAGTACCAGAAATTCCTTGTCAGCGATGGTCAGATCGAAATTGTTGACCCCAACAAACGATCCCCAACGTTTTCCAACGTTGCTAAGTTGAATTTCGGCCATTCTGTCCTCCCTGCCGCACAAACCGTGCATACGATTGCAAAAGCATAGACATCCGTCAGCCTGTATGGCAAGTATTTTTTGCAAGCGAATGCAAAAATGGCGGCGGCTGCTGCTTTCCTTCTGTTAAAGCACTGAAAGTAAACAACATGTCTTATGAATCTGAGAAAAGCGTTGTCCTGGATTATTATGATGCGCTGTGCAAAACAGAAGAATCAGCCATCCCTGATACGATCTTAAACTATTGTGCCGAGGACTTTCTGTGGCGCGGCTTCCATCCGTTTGACGAACTTCGTGGCGCCACAGAAGTTGCGAAAGAATTTTGGCTTCCGTTGAGAAGCAGCCTGTCGAAGATGCAGCGCCGCATGGACGTATTCATGGCCGGAAAGAACGAGATCGACGGGTTCAACTCGGTCTGGGTTGTTTCGATGGGACATCTCATGGGCCTATTCGACAATGCATGGCTGGGCATCGCCCCAACAGGCAAGATGGCCTTTCTGCGATATTGTGAGTTCAGCAGGGTCGAGAACGGCAAAATTACCGAGACCGCGATGTATTTCGACATCCCGCACCTCATGATGCAGGCCGGTCTGCAGCCCTTCCCGCCCCAGACGGCCGCGCAGCTGGTGCAACCCGGACCGATGACCCATGATGGCCTGATGTTTGACACACAACCCGCTGAAGAGGGTGACCGTACCTTGGCCGCGATCAACGCGATGATCGCAGATCTTGGCCGTTGGGACAGCGGCCTGAGCCTTGAGGACGAGCTGCGCCGGACCTGGTGTGAAGATATGATCTGGTGGGGGCCCTCTGGCATAGGGGCGACTTACACAATCGAGCGCTATGCAAAACAACATGCGGGGCCGTTCCGGGCCTCGTTTACCGACCGTTCAAAAACCAAACATATCTGCCGCATGGCCGAAGGTCACTATGGTGGTTTCTTTGGGTGGCCGAACTTCACCGCGCGTCCCACAGGCGGATTCATGGGCATGCCCGCCACCGAAAAAACAGGTGAGTTCAGGGTGATCGATATCTACCGGCGTTCTGGGGGCAAACTGGCCGAAAACTGGATCTTTATCGACCTCCTGCACTTTTGGAAGCAACAAGGTATCGATATTCTGGCCCGAATGGCAGAGGTGCCGCGAACATGACTGGTTGGATCGACGCACATCACCACCTATGGGATCTGAACGCCGTACAGTATCCTTGGCTTATGGCGCGTGGGGTAGAACGGTTCTTCGGCGACCCAACACCCATTCAGCGGGACTACTTGTTACGTGAATTCCAGTCAGAGGCTGTGCCTTGCGGCGTTCGAGCTTCGGTTCATATCCAGGTTGGGGCGGAAAACGCTTTGGACGAGGCCAGGTGGATTCAGTCTATCGCCGATGCAAACCCGAGCTGGCCGATCGCGCAGGTTGTCTTTTGCGATTTGACTACGTCGGGCTTGCCTGCCCAACTTGATAATTTTCAGACCCTGCCAACCGTGCGAGGTGTCAGGCAAATCGTTGGACGCGCTCCGGGAGAGGATGCACAGACGGGCACCAATACGTTACTCGATGATCCCGGTTTTCTAAGAGGTCTAAGAGAAGCCGAAAAACGCAATCTCAGTTTTGATCTGCAACTCATTCCCCAGCTGATGGAAAAGACCGCCCGCGTCCTGAAACTGGTACCGGATATTCGTATCGCCCTTTGCCATGCCGGATCGCCACATGACCGCAGCCCTTCGGGCCTGAAGGAATGGGCTCAAAATTTGCGGGCGCTGTCCAATCTGCCCAATGTCTCGTGCAAACTCTCCGGATTGGGAATGTTCGATCACCACTGGACCCTTGATAGCATTCGACCGATCATTGATGAATGCCTTGAACAATTTGGACCTGAGAAGGTCATGTTTGGCTCAAATTTCCCGGTCGACAAACTCTATGGAAGTTACGCCACCCTGGCGCAGGCATACCGTGATTTGGTTCCCACTGAGGCGCATTCAGCGGTGTTCAGCGAAACCGCTGCGCGCTTTTATGATCTTTAGGTACACTGGGAATGATGTTCACCTTTGAAACCATGGTGAAGCCTGAGTGGATCGACTATAACGGCCATATGCAAGACGCCTATTACGGTCTGGTGTTCAGCTACGCCGTTGATGCGATGCAGGATGAGGTCGGATTCGATGCTGAGTATCGCGCGCGCACCGGGTGTACGATCTATCTGCTTGAGGACCACAAGTATTATCTGCGGGAAGTCAAAGTAGCTGACCATCTTCGAATTGAAACGCGAATTCTGAATTGTGATGAAAAGCGCTTCCATTTGCATTTGCAGATGCTGAACGACGGTGATCTGACAGCAGTCGGCGAGTTCATGGAGCTTCACGTCAAGCAAAAACCAAGCCCCCATGCCGCACCGATGCCGGATGAGATTTTGCAGCGTTTGCAGTCAGCAACACTGCCACCTGGCGATGCGGCAGTGTTAAAGCACCGTTCACGTTCGATGACGACCGTGCACAACTCACGCTGAACTTGATAGAGACATAAGTGAAAGAAACCTGCTGTGACATGAGGATTGGCAATGGGCTTTGTTGCGAAGTTTTTCACTGAACGAGGAGATCACACCGGACCGGCAGTTTAGAAGCCAGTTTCGCAAATTGGCGAAATGGGCAGCGCCCAGGACCACAACCTACCTACGGTAAATCAAACCGCATGCCCACCGCGCCCTCGATACTGCGATAGGTTCGAAAACCCATCGCTTCATAGTAGCCAAGTGCATCCGCATGCTGCGCGCCAATCATTGCGTCTATCGAATGGATGCCGGCATCCGCAGCGGCGTTAAGGGTGCTGCGGAACAGCGCAGACCCAACGCCTCGACGCAATGCGGTGCTACTGACGTATGTTCCGATGACCCCCCACCCGGCGGGCACCTTATAGCGATTGCCAGATCGCGTAATTTTCAGTGACTGAAATCCAACCACCCCGCTCTGTTCATCAGATGCAACAGAGCACTTAGTGATATCAGGATGGTCTATGTAGAAGCTACGGACGTGTTCCGCCGAACCGGGCCTGGAGCTGTGCCACCTGTTGAGAATATCGATAAGGATTCGGCTCATCTCGGTCGCATCAGCCCTCACGGCTTGTCGTATTTCCAGCATTGCCATCTCGTCGTGTCAAATTGCTTTGGTTTCAGCGGCTCTAACATTTTGTTTCTGAAATAGCCGAAAACACTCCTTAACGCACAAATTCAATTTGTAGTTTCGATATGGCCGCAGCAAAGCCGAAAATTCGAAAAATCAACTCAGATCGTGACTCTTAGTTTTTGGCTCCGTTGCAACCCACTTCCCGCCTTACACGCATTATTTGTTATTTTTGATCGTTACATTTGTCGTACTATCAAATCCCAATTATACCTGATAAGTATCCCTTATCAAAGGTATCTGTTCCCCTCGCAAATACGATGCGGGATGCGAGCCATGTAGTCCTTGCCCCAGACCTCCCGGCCGCCTCCCCCGCGTCCGGAGCCTTTGCTGGCCAGCTGTCGCGAGTCTCGTTGTAATGGCCGGGATCATCGGATGATGCGCGCGGGTTCTTCGTTGAAAGAGTTCAACTGATCTGTGGCCTCTGACTATCCCTGCAGGAAATCAAAACCACAACAGAAGGAGAAGCGCAGTACATGGTTTTCAAGGGCCTCGAAACTCAGGCCCTCGTTCATTGGATCGAGGTCGTGGCTTCTCAGCCGAAAAAGTCCGACTAACTCTTAGAAAATAGACTAGGAAAAAAGGGCGCCGGACTCTTCCGGCACCCTTCAGCGAACCCGCAATCTTGAACCTTACCCGTGGGTAAGATCATCCTCCTCAGGAAGCGCGTCAATCAAATTTGCAATTGCCTCTTCCAATTTGCTGCGGTCTACACGTGTAAAATCAAGATCGTATCTTAGTTCAATTCGCCCACTTGATGCGGAGCATTTGGCGATCCCTGCCCTTCCCGAAACCTGAAATGTCGTCTTGGCACGCCGCGGCTTGCCGGTGTTTTCAACTGCAGCAACCTTTGGCGTGTAGATTTCTTTACTTTCAAGAAAAGACCTGAGAATAGATACTTCCCGCGCGCCATCCCGATCCGGTTCGCTCATCACTGCGTCGCTCACCTGGCGCACCAACCCCGGTGTTGCATCAAGCTTGCGCTTTAGTTCCACACCCACGTTTCGCGGAATGTCATTCGGATGCATCAGGACCTTGTCCAGCATCATCAACAGGCTGGCGAACGACCGGATGTAACTCCGTTTTGTATAACTGGCAGATTTAAAAAGTGTGGATACCGCCTTGTCTACGTCGGGACAGTCATTTTCAGGATCTTCGGAATATGCCCTCGCGAGAGCACCCATTTCAGCAAATGAGATATCCTTACGGATTAGGTTTTCGTCAACCATACGGCGATAACTGCTGTCGAGATCACTGGCTTCCGAGATACCTGCCGGTATACGGGCATATCTCTCTTCACCGGTTTCCTCGAACAATGCCCGGTATGCCGACAATCGGCGCATTCCTTGGATCAGCTCAAACAACCCATCTGATCGACGTTCAAGGCGGATCGGGTTTGACAAACCAACTTCGCGGATCGAATCTTTCAGCTCGTCCAGTTCCGGATCCGGTCCCGGTTTGCGGTCCCGCGTCAATTTCTCGGTGACGACCTCTGCTAAAGCAACGTGCTCCGTCACTAACCCCTCGGCTCGCAAACGAACCAACTCATGCGCAAGACGATCATTTTCGGCCCGGATGGTTTCTTCTGTGGATTGCTGGTCCCGCAAGGCGTCCGCGTTTTCAGAAATAGCAGTTGCCATTGGGCCGCGCCGTTTTTCAAGAACCTTGCCTGGAACTTTTCCGACAGGAATGTCATCCACTGGCGGCAAATCGATATCGAACATTCTGCGTTTCCGGCTCATACATCATCCTCCAGCTTGTCCCACGCCGACAGCATCACGCCCCGGAATTCTCCATAGACATTGTCAAAGGTGGAACGCGCTCGACGCCAAGTTTCCCGGGTCATTTCGCGATAGTCCATCTCGTACACTGAACTGAGGAATCGGCCCGATTGTTCGACGGCGCGCGTCATCTCGACCGGGTGTTCGGCGACGTGTTCGCCAAAAACTTTCTGAAATGCGTCGAACATTGCCAGATGCAGTGCGTTGCCTGGCTCATATCGTGTCAGAAGAAACCTCAACTCGCAGAAAGTTTTAGGAAGGCCAATCTTACCCGTGGGTAAGGTTTTGTCGAACCCGTATGCCAGATCCTCCAGAGCCTCGGCCAGCTGACCGATAAACGATGTCGTGGAATCGTACTCCCAATATCCGGGGCCCGAGGGGATATACAGCATGTCCGCGGCAAACACTGCGTTCATGGACTGATACCCAATGGCCGGAGGACAATCAAACAGGATCAGATCGTAGGCATCATCTGGAATCTGATCAAGGTAACGAGATACAGCTGCAAAGAAAGACCACTCTGGATTCAGATGGCGATACTGCGCCGAGGCGAACTCGACGAAGGCTGCGTTCGCACATGACGGTACCGCATCGATAGTTGACCAAGAGGTCTTCCTGATGAAATCGCCGATCCTCAGATCACCAAGCCCCATATCCGTGATCGTGGGTGGTAACTCCCGGCGGGGCAGGGCGGTACCTGATTCAGCGGCAGCAGGTCGGTTGTTCATACGTTCCGTTTCGCGGATCAGGTCACGCGCCATGATCCCCCAGACGGTATAATCCTCGGCAACGTCGGTCAGACCCATCGAATGGCTCAACGTGGCCTGAGGGTCGAAATCGACCACGAGAACCCGATAGCCATCAAGCGCGGCCGCATGAGCCAGATGCAAAGCCACAGTGGATTTACCAGCGCCACCTTTGAAGTTCGCAACAGCCGCGCGAATTGCGCGCTTGCCCTCGGGACGCGGAGGCATAAGGGACTTGCGGTTCACCTTGAGTCGTCGCCGCAGTTCATTCACTTCCTCCAGGCTGAACCAGCGCTGCCGCCCTTCCGGTTCAACCTCGCCGCCCGGCAGCGAGGGATCAGCGGCCAGTTTTCCACGAAAGGTCGACTGGTTGACCCGGAAGATCAGCTCAGACACCTCCCAACTGGAAAACCGGCGGAGCGTCTTCTCCATCTCCGGGCTAAAGGTCTGCTGGCGAATCCATCCTTGCAGCTTGAGGGATTGATTGCGCAATGCATTCAGGTCTTCGTGCGTGTACATGCCTCATGTCTCTTAGTTTGGAACGTAAAATTCTGCTCGTTTCTTATTTACGCCCGATTTGCACATTACGCAAAAGAAAATATGATAAGACTGCAATCTTACCCGTGGGTAAGAAAACAAGGCCCTGCAAGGCTATGAGCGATTCGTCGGCCTGAGGGAACAAGCGCTGTGATTCGTATCGGCATACCGCTGCATTTAGGGGGGCAGATCACCTTTAAAGGCCACATATTGGGGGACATAACACCCCAATAAGGGGTCATTCAACGCGTCCCCCCTCACCAATACTTCACCAAAATCTTATTTATTTGATGAGGTCGATTGGTGCAAAATTCCAACCCGTTTCAGACTCTGCTTGACAGAATCGAAGCTTTGGACGCTAATTAGCTCAAGATGACGAAAAGCGTTGGCAAACAGCGCAAGATTGGCGGGACACACCCGTCTGAGGCACACAGAGCGGTGAGAACGGGAATGCAGATTGCTAAACCGGTCGGGCGAAATGCGGCGGCCTTAAAATACGATATACTATCTGCACTAAGCGTTCATGCCTTGTCTGGTGACAAGCATCGACAACGTAGCATGCTGCGTATTATCGCGCTGATTACGACCCGTTATAACTGGAGAAACAACGAATTATCGATAGGGCGTGAAGAAATTTCGCGCCTTTGGACAGTGAACGAAAGAACCGTAAAGCGCGAAATGGCCAAATTTCGCGCATTAGGGTGGGTAACGGTCAAACGTCCTGCTGCGAGGGGCCGCGTAGCCGTCTACGAAATCGACCTCAAACAGATCATGATCGATACCCAGGAGGTATGGTCCGTCATCGGATCCGATTTCGAGGCTCGAATGAGTGAGGAGCCCGAACCCGAAACAAATATCGTACCATTCACAACAAAGCCTGCGGGAGCAGGCGTCGCGGACGCAGACGTGTGGTCTCAGGTGCAAACGATTCTGCATGGGCGAGATCCCGAACTGTGGGCAAGTTGGTTTCAACATCTATCCGAAGCTGAAAGGGCGGGGGGGCGTGTCACCCTTGTTGCGCCATCGCGTTTCATGGCGGATTACATTGCGCAAAAATGGACTGCTCGATTGCTGGCGGCCTATAGCCGTGTTGATCCCAGTATCAGAACAATTCGCGTCGATACGGTCGACTGAATGCTGTTTTTGGCAACCCGAAGAGCGCAACTCAGGAAACGCTGCCCATTGTCTCAAAAGTGTTCAGCTTGGTCCTGCCCGAAGATCATTTGCTGAAAGGTTTGCAAAACTGAACGACCGGGCCGATGATATTCTGAAAAGCGCTAAGGGATTTCCTTTTGAGTTTGCTCTGCAAATGCGCGGACAATTCCGTTGCCTTTTTCACGCGTGTCGATAGTCTTCGCAAATGGAAGTTTCACCTGTTCTTGCCGCTGAAAAACCGCCTCTGGATCAAGTGGTTGGGTCCGCCGTGAAAGCGCATCGGACGCTGGCTGGATTGACGCTGGCCGAACTGTCACAGCGGTCCGGTGTGTCCACGGCGATGATATCCAAGATCGAACGCGGACAGGTGTCTGCTTCGCTGGCAACTCTGGAGGCCCTGGCGGGTGGAATCGGAGTTCCCCTGATCAACTTTTTCGCCGGCACTGTCGAGCGCACGGATGTGTCATTTGTGGCTGCGGGCGAAGGCGTGACTGTTCAGCGGTTGGGCAGCGGTTTCGGGCACAGTTACAAGCTGATCGGTCGGGCCGAGGCGAAACATGTCAGCTTCGAGAGTTTCAACGTCACATTGGAAGGCCCTTTGGACAAACGCCCGCTTTATCAACACCAGGGGGTCGAATTCATCCATGTAACAGATGGTGAGATGGTCTATGGCTGCGGTGAAGCCGCTTATCATATGCGCTCCGGTGACAGCCTGAGTTTTGATTCAAATGCCACTCATGGGCCGATGGAATTGAAAACAGACAGGGTCAGCTTTGTCACCGTGGTCGCCAAAGCCGTGTCAGGGGACAATTAAAAACGCCCGGTTGCTGGGCCGGGCGTTTAGGAAATCAACCAATTTGAGGGGTTTCAGAGACCCCATCTCTCGCGATTTGCTTCGAAGAAGCCCTGGGCCTTTTTCACTTCGATCCAGTTGTTCACGTAGTTGATCCAGACCTGGTCGCCCTGCGGCAGGATCATCGCGATGGGCGATGGCGAACGGGGGCCTGCGTTCTTCACACGTTCCACCGGGAATTTCGCCTCAAGGGTCGACCCTTCGATGTTCGACGTGATGAACACATCGGCACGTCCTGCGATCACTTCCTGAAAACCGCGCGCCGGGGCTTCGACCACCTTGATATCAGCGTTCGGGAACCATTCGCGGACACGTTTTTCGAATGTGGTGCCCAGGGTGGTCGCGACCTTTACGCCGGGCTGGTTGATCGAGTCATAACCGTCGAACTTGTCGGCCTTTTCTTTGGTGGTATAGGGGAAAAGTTCGACCGCGATGTAGCTGTCGGAAAAGCCCGCGACCTTCATGCGCGGCGGTGAAATCGATGCTGAGCCGGTCAGATGATACTTGCCGGCTACCACACCGTTGACCAGTGTTTTCCAGTCGGTTGGCACATACTCGACCTCAACCCCCAGATCGGCGGCCAGTTCGTTCATGATGTCGATGTCGTACCCTTTGTAGCTGTTGGTTGCAGGGTCGCGCAGAGACATGGGGTTCCAGTCGCCGGTGGTCCCAACCTTGAGCACGCCGGAGTCCAGCACCTCGTTTAGTGCAGATTGCGCGTGCGCTGCGCCTGACAATACAAGTCCAAGCGCGGCAGCGGCCGCAGCTTTCCAAAAAGTGTTCATAGGTTTCTCCCGTTGGTGGCGTTTCGACCTTGTTGTCGTATTCATCATTGATTTAAGCCCAAAGGGAAAGATAACCTCAAGAAAATATTATACTGTGACTAAAACAGGGGCAGTTCAGCTTATGCAAGACGCCGCAATCGAACTTGTGGGCGTGAACAAGTGGTTCGACACGTTTCACGTTCTCAAGGATATCAATCTGACAGTGAAAAGCGGCGAAAAAGTAGTGATCTGCGGACCTTCTGGGTCGGGCAAGTCCACTGTTGTGCGATGTATCAACCAGTTGGAAAAGCACCAGAAAGGCACCATTCGCGTGGACGGGATCGAGCTGACGGATGATGCCAAGTCCGTGGCCACCATCCGGTCCGAGGTTGGCATGGTGTTCCAGCAATTCAATCTTTTCCCGCATCTGACCGTGCTAGAGAACCTGACTTTGGGGCCGATCAAGGCGCGAGGCTTGAGCCGGAAAGAGGCAGAGGAAAAAGCGCGTCATTATCTGGACCGGGTGCATATTCCCGATCAGGCGGACAAAAAGCCTGTTCAGTTGTCGGGCGGTCAGCAGCAACGCGTGGCCATTGCGCGGTCGCTGTGTATGGAACCGCGCGTGCTGCTGTTTGACGAACCGACTTCGGCGCTGGACCCCGAAATGATCTCGGAGGTGTTGGACGTGATGGTCGAACTGGCGGATGAAGGCATGACCATGGTGGTTGTAACGCATGAGATGGGGTTTGCTCGCAAGGTAGCGGATAAAATGATCTTCATGGACGCGGGCGAAATTGTCGAAGAAGGCAATCCCGAACATTTCTTCACCGCACCCCAATCCGACCGGTGTCGCCAATTCCTGTCCCAGATACTGCAGCACTGAGAGGGGTCCATGAAAAAACTTCTTATGATAACGCCCCTGCTATTGCTGGCAGGCTGTTCGTCGTCTCAGACTTGGGGCTGGTATGTGATCGACCCGACCAAGGCGTCGGGTTGGACCAACGTGAAGTTCCTGATTTCGGGGATGGGCGCGACGATCCAGATCTCTCTGATCGCTGCCGTGATGTCGATCGTCATTGGGTTGCTGGTGGCCCTGCCGGGCTTGTCCGAGAAACGTGGTTGGCGGTTGCTCAACCGGATCTATGTGGAGTTCGTTCGCGCCATCCCTTTGCTGCCGATGCTATTTTGGGTCTTTTACGGCCTGCCCATCGTCTTTCAGTCGATGGGTATGAACGTCCCAATTGATCCGTTCTGGGGCGCGATCATTACTCTGGCGGTTTCCGACAGTGCATTCACTGCCGAGATTTATCGGGCTGGCATTCAATCCATCGCACGTGGGCAACGTGAGGCGGCGCAAACCATCGGGCTGAACTATGTGCAAACCATGCGCTATGTAATTCTGCCGCAAGCAATCCGGCGCATTCTGCCGCCTTTGGCGAACCAGTTCATCTACATCGTCAAAATGAGCGCCTTTGCCAGCGTCATCGGGATGCAGGAACTGACCCGGCGCGCGAATGAACTGGTGGTGACGGAATACCGGCCGCTGGAAATCTACACCCTGCTGATTTTCGAATACCTGATCCTGGTTTTGATCATATCAGCAGGGGTGCGCTGGCTGGAGCGTCGCATGGGCGCGGACGAGCGCGGATAAGGAGTTAAGAAATGGATTGGAAAGATTTCATGGCCGAAACCGAGGCCAATATAGGAACCTTCTCGAAGGAAGTGCCCGAAACGGTGCGCGGCTTTGGTATCATGGGCAAGGCGGCCAAGACCGATGGCGTGCTGAGCGAGAAAACCAAGGAGTTCATGGCGCTTGGCATTGCCATCGCAACCCGCTGCGACAGTTGCATCGGGTTTCACGTACGCTCTTTGGTTCGCTTGGGCGCCACCCGCGAAGAGATGTGCGAAGCGTTGGCCATGGCAACTTACATGGGCGGCGGGCCGTCTTATGCGTACAGCGCCAAGGCGCTCAAGGCTTATGATGTGTTTTCGGAGTAACAGCCATGCGTCCTGATCTGGCCGGAGCTGACGGTTTTATTCGAAACTGCTGGTATGTCGCCGGACGGTCAGAGGATTTTGGCCGCAGCCTGAGCGCCGTGCGGATGCTGGACGAAGAGATCGTGATCTATCGCGACACCTCGGGTAAGGCGATTGCTTTGGAGGACGCCTGTCCGCACCGCAAACTGCCGCTGTCACGGGGCACAATCGAAGGCGACCATGTGGTGCGGATATCATGGTCTGACCTTTGACTGCGGCGGCCAATGCGTCAGCGCGCCGACGCAGTTGGACAATCCGCCGCGCCCCGCTGCTGTGCATGCCTACCCGGCCGAGGATCGCTGGGGGTATCTGTGGCTCTGGATGGGGGATCCGGAACAAGCAAGCACGGACGGTATCATAGATATCCCCAATTTTCGACAACCCGACATGGGGCAAGACCCGGACCAGCGCGATGGAGATGGCGTGCCATTACCTCTACATCATCGACAATCTGCTGGATCCAAGCCACGTCGCCAGGGTGCATCTGACCTCATTCGCCGGGGCAGGGACGGATAACCGTCCGCTCGATCTTGAGGAATCGGAAGGCGGTGTCATCGTTTCGCGTTGGATCGCTGATGAGCCCGCGCCGCCCTATTACGCGCCGATCCTGCCGTTTGGTCCAAGCTGCGACCGCAAGCAGCATTACGAATGCCGTCTGCCGTCCACTGCGATCAACATGTCTGTATACACTCCGACGGGCGAGGGTGGGGCGGATCGGCCGATGTCGCCCAATGCGTTCGTCAACATTTCATACAATTTCATCACGCCGGTCGATGCGGAAACTTCGCGGTATTTCTGGTTCCAGCACCGCAACATGCATGCAGATGACGCGGCTATGTCGCAGCGCATGTTCGAGGGCGCGGTCATAGCCTTCAACGAGGATAAAGAGGTTTTGGAATACGTCCAGACCGGCATGGCCCGGCGCAAGACCGGGTATTTCAACCTTGGGCTGGACGCGGGCGCGATGCGGTTTCGGGCGCGGGTCGCAAAACGGATAGCGCAAGAGGCCGGTTGATCAACTGGCTGACAAGCGCCCGTTCGCGCTTTGGCCCACCTGTTGGGCAGGGGAGTCGAACACCGATTTGATACAGGGATACTGGTCGAGGATCTCAGCCCCGCTGGGCAACAGATCGGCTCGGAGCACGCCTGCATCCCAGATCGCAACTCCGTCCACCCGGATCGTCGGATCAAGCACATTCAGCGAAATCTCGCCCGGCGCATAATGCCCGCAAGTGTGAAAATGCAGCAGGCGCGGGTTGCCAAAGGCTGATCCGCTCCAACGTTCAAAGTTGCTTTGGGCAGGGGTGGTATAGGCGCAGCCCGGGTGGATGCCTGCGTGCCAAGAGTGCATGGTCAGGGGATCAAGGTCGAACATCTGGCCCACTTTTTCATAATGCATCTGTGCGCAATGTACGTCCATGGGATGGCCGTTGAAGCCGGTCAGGAGGTTGTCTTCGAACCGGATGGCCAGTGGCTCGCGCAGATCACAGCCGTATGGGTCATAGAACTTCGATCCGGTGCCAACAAGAAACCCGTCCTGAACCAGAACGCCGGAAAATCCTTGCGCTGGAACCGGCGCAAAGACCGACATCGGAAAACGCGTGACGCTGACATCTGCGGCGCCTGTGCGGGGGAAGGCAGCGCCCGGGCCGCTGAAGTCGGTGCCCAGTGGGCAGGTCACGTGGATGCGTCCGGCGTTGGCCAGCAGCGCGTTGACCGCGTTCTTCAGTTTAACAAACCCTGAATAATTTGCCCGTCCAAAGCCTGAAGACAGCATTCCGGCATCCAGCGCGTAAGACATGATGGGGCGTACGTCCGTCATGCCCGCGTCGAATCGAATTTGATCACCGGTGCGCGATAGAAACAGGGTGCGGTCGGCTGTTTTCATCGCCGTTTTCAGATCCTCTGGCACCAATGGGCCCATGGGATCGAAAGGAACGGTTTGAACAGCGGTGTTGATCCGGTTTTGCCGAGCACAGTCGATGATAGCCCCTGTGATTTCAGCATCATAGTAGCCGTTCGCTGCATCCTCGCAGATCACAAGCAACTGGCCGCCCGCCGTCAGGCCGCCGCACCTGACCAACAGGTTTTCAGCGCCCGCCATAAGCTCTGGACTGTGCATTTTGGCTGATCCTTATAAACCCCCGCCTGGGTATTTTACCTTTTTCACGTTTCTGTGATCCAGTAAAAGTTTCACCATACGAAAAAAGTTAACTGACATGATGGTGGGCTTTGTTCATAAGCTGAGCCCAAACAGGACAGGAGACGTTGCTATGAGTGCTTGGATCGGGATGATCTCGGACGACAAGGCCGATGGCCGCCTGAAAGAGCTGCTTGATAAATCCCGCACCCCTCATGGCACCGTAGATACGGTCATGCGTGTCCATTCATTGCGACCCGAGACGATGAACGGGCATGTGACGCTGTACCGTTTGGTCCTGCATTCGGATGACAACCAGTTGCCGTTCTGGTTTCTTGGGGTTGTGGCCAGCTATACGTCGATCCTGAACGACCGCACTTATTCACTGACCCATCATTTCATGAACGTGCGCAACCTACTGAAGGACCAGCCGCGCAGTAACCGGATTTTTGTCGCGCTCAAGGCGCATCGGCCCGAGGATGAATTCAATGGCAAAGAACTGGCGCTGTTGAGATATGCCGGTAAGCTGACGACCGATGTCGGCAAGATGGTGAAGTCGGATTTCGAAGCGCTCAAGATTGCAGGCTGCGAGGACGTAGAGATCCTGGAAGTCAATCAGGTTTGCGCCTATTTCAACTATTCTAATCGGTTACTGAACGGGTTGGGTGCAACGACTGAAAACGATGTGATCGGGTTTTATACCGGGGAAGATTGAGTCCTGGCCTTTGGTCGGAGCGCAACGCAAAAGGTCGGATGCGGTGGGTCATGCGTTTTCTTCCTGCTCGAACTGATCTGTACCCGATATGTTTTCCTCAGCGGTTTTGCGGATAATTGCGCCTATTTTCAGAAGGTTTTCGCCGAGCGGGTTGGTCTTTCGCCAGATCAGACCAATTGTGCGGGTAGGCGGGGTGTCCTGAAACCGGGCAATGGAGACGTCGGCGGATCGGGTTTCCAGCCCAACCGCCATTTCAGGTATCAGCGTCACGCCAATGCCCGCCCCGACCATCTGCACCAGTGTGGAAAGTGAACTGCCTTCCATGATGTGTTGTGGTTCGATGTTGCGGATTGAGCAGAAAGACAAGGCCTGATCCCTGAAACAATGCCCCTCTTCCAACAGCAGCAGGCGCATGGTTCTGAGTTGTGACGAACTTGGCGTTGGCAGGTCGGCATCCTGCACCGGACGGACAAGTAGAAAATCTTCGTTGAACAGCGAGAATTCCCGAAGGCTGGGTTCCGAGACCGGCAGGGCGACGACCCCAAAATCCAACCGTGAGTCCAAAATTTCGCCGATCAAGGTCTGGGTGATCGTCTCTTTGGGTTCGATGGTAAGTTGCGGGAATCGCCGCGACAGCGCTTTGATGATCGAGGGCAGCAAATAAGGTGCGACTGTGGGTATGACCCCGATTCTAATGCGACCGGACAAGGGGCCCGAGGGGGATTGCACCAAATTCCCCAGATCTTCTACCCGTGTCAGGATTTCTCGGCCACGTTTCAGCACGTCTTCGCCAAGCGCTGTCAGGCGGGTTTCACGAGCCGCGCGTTCGACGAGCGGCCCACCCATGATCGCTTCCAGCTCTTTGATTTGTATGGAAAGCGCGGGCTGTGATATCGCACTTGCAGCCGCGGCCTTGCCAAAGTGACCGTGGGTGGCGAGGGCTTCGAAATAGCGCAGGTGTTTGAGGGTCAGTGCTTTCATAGGAAAAATTTATCACAATGATAGTAATTACAAATTTCCAATTATCGAAGCGGTAGGGTACGAGTCAAGTCATCTGAACCCCTAGGTAAATACTCAGGAGATTTACAATGGACGGCACCCCCCACAATCATCAATCCGGCGGTTGCCCTGTCATGCATGGCGGGAACACGGGCACGGGCAATTCAGTCACCAAATGGTGGCCGGATGCGCTGAACCTAGACATTCTGAGCCAGCACGACACGCGCACCAATCCGATGGATGCGGATTACAACCACCGTGATGCGGTCAAAGGTCTGGATTTCAAAGCGGTTCGTGCTGACGTCGAGGCGTTGCTGACCGACAGCCAGGATTGGTGGCCGGCTGACTGGGGTCACTATGGCGGGCTGATGATCCGTCTGGCGTGGCACTCGGCCGGGTCGTACCGTTTGGGCGATGGGCGCGGTGGTGCTGGCTCGGGCAATATCCGTTTTGCTCCGGTAAATTCCTGGCCTGACAATGCCAGCCTGGACAAAGCCCGCCGGTTGCTGTGGCCTGCGAAAAAGAAATATGGCAACGCGCTGTCCTGGGCGGACCTGATCGTTTTGTCGGGAACCATTGCGTATGAATCCATGGGTCTGAAGACCTTTGGCTTTGGTTTCGGCCGCGAAGATATCTGGGGCCCGGAGAAAGACGTTTACTGGGGTTCGGAAAACCAGTGGCTGGCCCCGTCCGAGAACCGCTATGGTGATCTGGAAACACCGGGAACGTTGGAAAACCCGTTGGGCGCGGTTCACATGGGCCTGATCTATGTGAACCCCGAAGGCGTGAACGGTAACCCGGACCCGGCAAGAACCGCGCTACATATCCGTGAAACATTCGCCCGTATGGCGATGGATGACGAAGAGACCGCGGCACTGACCTGCGGTGGTCACACGGTCGGCAAAGCTCACGGTGCGATGGCAGGCGATCATATCGGCGCCGAGCCCGAAGCCTGCCCGGTGTCCGGTCAGGGTCTGGGATGGGACAACCCCGACCAGAATGGCAAGGCGACCAACGCCTTTACGTCGGGCGTCGAGGGTGCATGGACGAAAAACCCGACCCAGTTTGACATGGGCTTTTTCGACTACCTATTCGGCTACGAATGGGAGTTGGGTAAATCGCCCGCAGGTGCGCAACAGTGGCAACCCATCGACATGCCGGAAGACGAAAAGCCTGCCGACCCGACCGATCCGTCCGTTCGCCGTATGCCGGTCATGACCGATGCGGATATGGCGATGAAAATCGACCCGACCTATAATGCGATCTGTCAGAAATTCATGGCCGACCCGGACTATTTCGCCGATACCTTTGCGCGCGCATGGTTCAAGCTGACCCACCGCGACATGGGTCCGCGCGTTAACTACTATGGCCCAGATGTTCCCTCGGAAGAGCTGGTCTGGCAGGATCCGATCCCCGCAGGTTCGACCGGCTATGACGTCGGTGCCGTCAAGGCGAAGATCGCGGACAGCGGTCTGACCGCAGTCGAGATGATCAACACGGCATGGGACAGCGCGCGCACTTTCCGTGGCTCGGACAAACGCGGTGGCGCCAATGGCGCGCGCATCCGTCTGGCGCCGCAGAAGGACTGGGCGGGGAACGAACCCGAACGTCTGGCAAAAGTGCTGGGTGTGCTGGAGCCGATCGCAGCTGAAACCGGTGCATCGATTGCTGACGTGATCGTATTGGCAGGCAATGTTGGTCTGGAACAGTCGATCAAGGCCGCAGGCTTTGACGTGGCGGTTCCGTTCTCGGCCGGTCGTGGTGACGCGACAGACGAGCAGACAGACGCCGACAGCTTCTCGGTGCTAGAACCACTGGCCGACGGGTTCCGCAACTGGCAACTGAAGGAATACGCCGTATCGCCCGAAGCGATGATGCTGGACCGCGCACAGCTGCTAGGTCTGACCGCCGCCGAAATGACCGTTCTGGTCGGTGGCCTGCGTGTACTGGGGGCCAACCATGGTGGATCGGCTCATGGTGTCTTCACTGATCGTGTGGGTCAGCTGACCACCGACTTCTTCGTCAATCTGACGGATATGTCGCTGAGCTGGCATCCGGTAGATGGCGGCACCTACGAGCTGCGTGACCGCGCTTTGGGTGAGGTCAAGTTCACGGCAACCAGCGCGGATCTGGTCTTCGGCTCGAACTCGATCCTGCGAGGCTATGCCGAAGTCTATGCTCAGGACGACAATGCCGGGAAGTTTGTGCGCGATTTCGTGGCGGCCTGGACCAAGATCATGAACAACGACCGGTTCGATCTGGTTGCCTAAGTCATGAAAAAATCAGGCGAGGGAAACCTCGCCTGATTTGCTTTTTTCTGGGGCCTGCATTTGCTTTCGCCTGCTTATCCTGCGATCACCTTCTGTTTTTGAACGCCCAGGCCTTCGATACCCAATTCCATCGTGTCACCCGGTTTCAGATAGACCTGTGGATTTTGCCCCATGCCAACGCCCGGCGGTGTGCCGGTCGAGATCACATCACCCGGTTGCAGCGACATGAATTGCGACAGGTGCGAGATCACGGTTGCCACACCGAAATGCATCGTTTGAGTCGAGCCGTCCTGATAGCGATGGCCGTTGACTTCAAGATACATCGGCAAGTCCTGCGGGTCAGTTATCTCGTCCCGTGTCACCAACCAAGGGCCGATGGGTCCGAACGTGTCGGCGGATTTGCCTTTGACCCACTGACCTGAACGGTGCAGCTGAAAATCTCGTTCTGACAGGTCGTTGACCACGCAATAGCCTGCGATGTGATCCATCGCTTCGGCTTCAGTCACGTATTTTGTCTCTTTGCCGATCACTACGCCCAATTCGACTTCCCAATCTGTTTTGACTGAGCCTCGCGGGATTTCAACCGTTTCATTCGGGCCGTTGATGGCCGATGTGGCTTTGAAAAAAATCACAGGCTCCTGTGGCAATTCCAAACCGCTTTCCGCGGCGTGATCGGCATAGTTCAGGCCGATGCAGACAAACTTGCCCACATGGCCGACGCATGCTCCGAGGCGGGCGTTGTCGTCGACCACCGGTAAGCCCGTCGGGTCCAACGCACGAAGCCGCGCCAGTCCTTCATCACTGAGGACGTCGCCGGAGATATCGTCTATGATGCCCGACAGGTCGCGAATTGAGCCATCTTCGTGCAGCAGACCGGGCTTTTCCGCACCCAACGCACCAAAGCGTAACAGTTTCATGATGTGATCCTTTTCAGCTTATGTCGTCCAGCCGCCATCAATGGCAAAGGGCTGACCCGTCGTGTATGTGCTGCTGTCGCTTGCAAGATAAAGCGCGAGCTCGGCAACTTCTTTCGCCGTACCAATGCGCCCCATCGGTTGGCGAGCGATAAAATTCGTCATTGCCTTTTCATAATCGCCTGTCGATTTCAGGCGCTCGTGCAGGCTGGGGCTGTCGACAGTTCCGGGGCATATGGCGTTGCATCGAATGCCTTGCGTGACGAAATCGGCGGCTATCGACTTGGTCAGCCCGATTACTGCCGCCTTTGAGGCGCAATAGGCAAACCGGTTCGGCACGCCTTTCATCGAAGACGCAACCGAAGACATGTTGATGATAGATCCGCCGCCGTGTTCCAGCATAGCAGGCAGGGTCAAACGGATCAGGCGATACATGGCCTTTACATTCAGGTCGAAGCTGAAGTTCCAGTCCTCTTCTTCGCAATCCAGGATTGAGCCGCTCGCTACATGGCCAGCGCAGTTGAACAGGATATCCAGCGGCGGCAACTCAGCTGCGACACGCTTCACGGCGTGTGCGTCTGTCACATCGAGGTAAATTGGAGAAACGCCGCCAATCTCTGAAAGCTCCGCTAAAGCGGCTTGGTTTATGTCGCTGGCAAAAACGCGGGCTCCTTCGGCGGCAAACAATTCGGCAGTGGCGCGACCAATGCCCTGGCCGGCCGCACTGATGAATGCGGTTTTGCCTTTCAATCGGTCAGAAGGTTGAAACGATGTCATTCTGGTCCTCATATTCTTACTGGCAAGCAGATCTGGCGATGTTCTGGAAAGGAGTTCCCTTCCATTCGCCTCGAAGGTGGAATTGCTAATTTCTCAATACGGCGAACAGGGGGTCGAGGTTGGATGCAGCCATGTCACGTCCTGAGATGATAGGCTTTCGCTGCGTTCCCTCCCAAGATGGCGGCACGATCATCCAGAGACAGCATGCTCAGCAAATCTTCAGTTGTTTCAACCCAGTATTCATAGCTGTTGGCAAGTGTGCAAACCGGCCAGTCGCTGCCCCAGATCAGGCGTGATGGGCCGAATGTATCCAGCAAGTGCAGCACATAGGGGCGCAGGGCATCGGCCGTCCAATCAGGGGCGGCTTCGGTGACGAGGCCGGACAATTTGCAAAACGCGGAGGTGTCCCGTGCCAGTGCGGCCATGTCTTCGGCCCAACCCTCGATCACGCCATCGCGGATCAGAGGTTTGGAGCCATGATCGATTACAACCCGCATTTCCGGGTGTCGTGCCAGTAGTTGGCGCAGCTGACCAAGGTGCCGGGGCAGGGTGAGAGCATCAAAAGTCAGGTCGTTTGACAAAAGCGCGTCAAAGGCTGGACTCAGCGCGTCGCCGAGCATCCAGTTCGGATCGGCGATGTCCTGGATCATCGGGCGCAGGCCGACCAATACGGGATGTGCTGCAAGCGCTGAAATTTGCGCAGATGCATCCGGCGCTTCGAAATCGACCCAGCCTACCACGCCCTTAACGAAGGGCGTCCGGTCAGCCAGCGACAACATATATTCAGTTTCGGCAATTGTAGGTGCGGCCTGAACCAATACGGTCCCGTCGATCCCCTGTGTTCGCAGCAAGGGGGCAAGATCTTCAGGTCGGAAGTCCCTGTAGATCTGCGACAGATCCGGTGTCAGCCATCCATAATCGCCACGTTCCAAAGCCCAAAAATGCTGATGGGCGTCGATCTTCATGCAATCACGCCTTTTTTCAGGATGATATTGCCATACAGCCTGCGTTCTCCGGTCTGAATGATGGCAAAGGCGGTGGCCGCGCGCTGGTAAAAGGTGAACCGGTCCAGGCCTTGTATTTGGGCGGGGTTGTCGGCCTCAGCATCAATGATCCCTTGAAAATCAGCAACGGCTTCGGGTATGGCTGCCGGGTCGCCGACAACCTGCATGGTCAGGGCAGGATCGGGCACAAAAGTATCCATTGGCATGACGGACAATACGGCGCTCAGCAATTCGCTTGCCGATGAGCCATCTGCACGGATGCAGTCGGGGCCAAAGCTGGAACCTGGGAAATTGGCATCCGCGATCACGATTTCATCGCCATGGCCCATGGCCCGTAAGGTATACAGCATTTCAGGAGACAGCAGCGGGTCGAGATTACGCAGCATCGGCGGTGTCCTTGGGTAAGGGCGCATCTGGCCGGATCAGGCCTTCGCTGCGCAGGTCTGACCAAAGCTGTGCCGGGATTTCGTGTTCCAGCAAGGCAACGTTGGATTGAACTTCCGCGGAACTGACCGCGCCGGGGATCACTGTTTTGACAGCAGGATGCCCCAGAACGAACTGCAGGGCCGCTGCGATCAATGGCGTATCATGGGCTGCGCAAACAGCTTCGATCTTGCGAACACGTTCGAGGATCTCGGGTGAGGCATCGGCGTAATTGTATTTTGCGCCGGGCACCGGGCCGGTGGCTAGAATGCCGGAATTGTAGGGACCGCCCAGAATGATGCCAACGTCACGTTTTTCGCAAAGCGGCAGGAAGCTGTCCAACGCTTCCTGTTCCAACAGGGTGTAGCGCCCGGCCAGCAGAAACCCGTCGAAATCGCCAAGGCCCAGAAGTTTCTCGCAGACCTGCCACTCGTTTACACCTGCGCCGATCGCTGCGACCTCGCCTGCGGCGCGCAGTTCTGTCAGGGCTCTGAACCCGCCGCGGTCGAACAGTTCACGGACTTTGGCGTCGGACATTTCCTGACTGCCCTGGCTGAAAACGCAGACATCATGCACCAGAAGAATGTCTGCATTGGCGACACCGATCCGGTCCCGACTGGCTTCGTAGGATCGCATGACACCATCATAGGTATAATCGAACACGATACGCTTTTGCGGAACGTCCACAAATGCCTCGGGTGTCACTTCATGCGGCTCGCATTCCAGCAACAAGCGACCGATTTTAGTCGACAGCTGGATATTCTCGCGCCCGAACCGCCTGATGGCTTCACCAAAGCGATATTCTGACCGGCCCAACCCGTATTGTGGGGCGGTGTCGAAAAAGCGGATGCCCGCATCATATGCGGCCTGCAATGCAGCCTGCGCATCTGCGTCCGAGACTTTGCGGTACAGATTGCCCAAAGGCGCACCGCCGAATCCCATTCGGGTCAGCGGAACGGGTCGGGATGTTCGACTGTTCAGAAGAGTGGTGTATGAAACGGTCATCCTGCCTCTCGGATTCTTTTGGGGGTTAAGTTGAACAGATGCGGTTTTTCCTGCTGCAGCCGTTCGATCCGAGGCATCAGTTGTCCCAGATGATGGCGCATGGCGTCTTGTGCAGCACGCTCGTCATGGATGCTGATGGCATCGAATATCGCACGATGTTCCGCGAGTGTTTCGGCGATCCGGCCCGGCGTCGGCAACAAAAGCATGCGCGCGCGGCTGACTTGCAGCGACACGGTCTGCGCCACATCCGGTAGGCGCAACATTCCGGTGAACGCCATCAATAGGGCATGGAATTCCTCATCTGCCTGATAAAAACCGGAGACGTCATCGTCTTCGATCAGAAGGTCTTGCAGGCGCATGTTGCGGCTCAGCTTCTTGCGCTGATCTTCGGTCAGGTCGCGTGCAACTTTGGCCACTGTCGCCAGTTCCAGAGCTTCTCGAAGAAACGCGCCTTCACGGATTTCATTCATCGAGAAATAGGACACTCGTGTACCTGATTGCGGCACCACATCCACCAACCCTTCGGCAGCAAGCCTCGTGATTGCGTCCGACACCGGTGCCCGCGAAACGCCCAGGCGTTCGCAGATTGGCGCTTTTTTGAGGTTGGCCCCCGGCGGAAAGTCCAGTGCCAGGATTGCGTGCTTGATGGATTGGTACACCCGTTGCGCAAGTGATCCCTCGAAGGTCGAAATTTCTGGAAGACGGATGGCGTCAATGTCGTGTGGGCGGTTCATGGTTCTGAACTATCATACTAACATGTTAGTTGACAAGTGCAGTTTATCCTCGTAGCTCTGTGGCGGACCAAGCGGGGAATCCATGCACCCAGTTTCAGATATCAAGGGCACCGACGGCGCGGCACGTGATACGATCCGCCTGAGCCCGGACGACAATGTGATCATCGCTTTGCGTGACCTTCTTTCCGGTGCGCAGCCTGACGAATTGTCCGGGTCGCTTTCCTCTGACATCACGCGGGGCCACAAGATCGCGACCGCACAGATTGCAGCGGGTGAAAACGTCATTCGGTATGGCCAGATCATCGGTCAGGCCAAGGCAGATATTGCGATGGGCGAGCATGTGCATGTTCACAATCTGGGTATGGGTGCCCATCATCAGGACTATGCGCATGCAAGCGCGAACAGACCGTTGCCCGAGCTTTCCGGGGGTCGCGTTTTCCAGGGTTTCCACCGTGCCGACGGCAAGGTCGGTACGCGCAACTACATCGGTATTCTGACCACGGTGAATTGTTCCGGTTCGGTGGCGCGGTTCATAGCTGAAGCTGCCGAAAAGAAGGGTTTGTTAGACGCATACCCAAATGTGGACGGCATCGTTCCGATCGTTCACGGCACCGGGTGCGGCATGTCGGGTACGGACGAGGGGTATGCCACGTTGTTTCGGACGCTGGCCGGATATGCCCAACATCCGAATTTTGCCGGCATTCTTTTGATCGGTCTTGGATGCGAAGTGATGCAGGTGGCCGATCTGGTTGGGGGGCGCCCAATCCGTTCCGACGGTGCGTTGCGCTATATGACGATTCAGAATGAGGGTGGTACGCGTCGCACAATTGAACGTGGTCTGGAAGAGCTGCGCGGGATTGCAGAATTGGCGAATAAAGCCGAACGCGAACCTGCCCCGGTCAGTGCCCTAATGGTTGGAATGCAATGCGGTGGTTCGGATGGGTACTCCGGGATCACCGCCAATCCGGCCCTTGGCTATGCCTCGGATCTGCTGGTGCGGCATGGCGGCACAACGATCCTGTCGGAAACGTCAGAAATTTATGGTGCAGAACACCTTTTGACCCGTCGGGCGGAGTCCGTTGAAGTCGGAGAAAAACTGATCGAACGCATCCGCTGGTGGGAGGAATACACCCGCCGCAATGGCGGCGAAATGAACAACAATCCCAGCCCCGGAAACAAGCGCGGCGGGTTGACGACCATTCTGGAGAAGTCGCTGGGCGCGGTCGCCAAGGGCGGCACCGCTCCCCTGAGTGGTGTTTACAAGTTCGGCGAAAAAATCGACCGGACCGGCTTTGTGTTCATGGACAGCCCCGGCTTTGACCCGTGCTCGGTCACCGGGCAGGTGGCCGCGGGTGCAAACCTGATCGTATTTACCACCGGGCGGGGCTCGGTTTCTGGGTATCAGCCAACGCCTTGCGTAAAGTTGGCCACCAATTCCGAAATGTATGCCCGGATGTCGGAAGACATGGATCTGAACTGCGGTGACATCGTCACTGACGGCGTAAGCATCGGAGCAAAAGGTGAAGAACTGTTCGAAATGCTGATCCGCGTTGCATCGGGCGAGCAAACAAAAAGCGAGGAGCTTGGTTTTGGCGGGGTCGAATTCGTGCCCTGGCAGATTGGCGCAGTGATGTAATCCACGCGCGCCCCAGGGGAGAGGGGCACTTGGGAGGATAAATGAAGAAACTGGTCGACATGATGGGGATCGAGAAACACTTCCCCGGTGTCCATGCGCTGAAGTCGGTGCAGTTCGATTTGATGCCCGAAGAAGTTCACGCGCTTATGGGCGAGAATGGCGCGGGTAAAAGCACGCTGATGAAAATCCTCTCGGGGATCTATCAGCGCGACGGCGGCACACTGCAAATCGAAGGACGGGATGCCAGTCCGAAGACCCCGCGCGAGGCGCAGGACCTGGGTATCGGTATCATCCATCAGGAACTGAGCCTGATGAACGATCTGACAGTGGCGCAGAACATCTTTATCGGCCGCGAACCCCGAAAACGGTTTGGTCGTTTGGACGATACTGTGTTGAATGCGCAGACTGCCGAAATTTTTTCGTCCATGAACCTCAACCTAGACCCCAAGGCGCTGGTCGGCAGCCTGACCATCGCGAAACAACAGATGGTCGAGATCGCCAAGGCCCTGTCTTACCGGTCCAGGGTTTTGATCATGGATGAACCGACCGCGGCGTTGAATGACGCAGAAATAGCCGAGTTATTTGTCATTATCCGCCGCCTGAAGGCCGAAGGTGTGGGTGTCGTCTATATCAGCCACAAAATGGATGAGCTGAAGCAGATAGCCGACCGGGTCACAGTGATGCGCGACGGAGAATATGTTGGCACGGTTGGCGCGGCCGATACGCCGATCAGCCAGATCATCGCGATGATGGTAGGCCGCGAAGTCAAGGAAGAACCGCTGGTGCCGCCCGATCTGAGCGCTGCCGAGGTTTCGCTGGAAGTGACAGGTCTGAGCAGAGGGCATGAAATTCGCGATGTCAGCTTTTCGGTCCTCAGGGGCGAGATTCTGGGTTTTGCCGGGTTGATGGGCGCTGGGCGCACCGAAGTGGCCCGCGCCATCTTTGGTGCCGACCCAAAGGACAGCGGCGAAGTTCGGGTGCATGGTAGGGCCGTTTCGATCAGGTCACCGAAAGACGCGGTAAAGGCAGGCATCGGGTACCTGTCCGAAGATCGAAAACACTTTGGCCTGGCCACCGGAATGAATGTTCGGGACAACATCGCCCTGGCTTCAATGGACATGTTTACCGGGACAGGCGGCACCCTGCACGACGGTGAAATGGCGGCTACTGCAAAAAACTACATCACTCAACTGGGCATCCGAACGCCTTCGGACACACAGGAAGTACGTTTGCTGTCCGGTGGCAATCAGCAAAAGGTTGTCATCGCAAAATGGTTGCTGCGGGATTGCGATATCCTGATTTTCGATGAACCCACGCGCGGCATCGATGTCGGTGCGAAATCGGAAATCTACAAGCTGCTGGAAGAACTGGCGGGGCAGGGCAAGACGATCATCGTGATTTCGTCTGAATTGCCCGAGATCATGCGCCTTAGCCACCGAATCGCCGTGATGTGCGAAGGCCAACTGACCGGCATTCTGCCTGGCGGAAAAGACACCACTCAGGAAGACATCATGCATCTGGCGACTCAGCGGGCGGCGGCAATGAAGGTTACAGGGACAGTGCAATGACTTCAGCAACGGATATCGAAAAGAAAAGCCCGCTGGCGGGGCTGTCTGAAAGCGGCGCCTATCAAAAGCTGCTGGCCTTCGCCAGTCTGATTGCGTTGCTGATCGGGTTCTCGATTGCATCGCCGAACTTCATGCAAACGTCGAACATGATTGCCATTTTGCAGGCGACATCGGTCAATGGGGTGTTGGCCGTTGCGGCGACACTTGTCATCATTACCGGCGGGATCGACCTGTCAGTGGGAACCCTGATGACGTTTTGCGCCGTAATTGCCGGTGTTGCGCTGACATATCTTGGACTGCCACTGTTGCTGGGCGTCGCGGCGGCGATTTGCGCGGGTGCGCTCTGCGGACTGTGTTCGGGTACGTTTGTTGCCAAGATGAAAATCCCCCCTTTCATCGCCACGTTGGGCATGATGCTGATCCTCAAGGGGTTGTCGCTGGTGATTTCCGGAACCAGGCCGATCTATTTTAACGACACGCCGGGTTTCGATCAGATTTCACGCGGCTCGCTGATCGGGGATGTGCTTCCCGCGCTACCTATCCCAAACGGCGTGTTGATCCTGTTTCTTGTAGCCATTGCGGCGTCTTACATTCTGGGGCGCACGGTTCTTGGTCGCTACACCTTTGCGCTGGGGTCGAATGAAGAGGCAGTGCGCCTTTCGGGGGTGAATACCGATCTTTGGAAAATGCGCATTTACGCTCTGGCTGGAGGGATATGCGGTATCGGGGGGATCCTGATCGCGTCACGTCTGAATTCCGCCCAGCCTGCTCTGGGGCTTGGGTACGAGCTTGAAGCGATTGCCGCTGTCGTCATCGGAGGAACGTCCCTTTCCGGTGGCCGCGGCACGATTCTGGGAACATTGATAGGCGCCTTGATCATGGCGGTGCTGACCAACGGTTTGCGGGTGCTGTCCGTCGCGCAGGAGTGGCAGACCGTTGTCACCGGCGCGATCATCATCCTTGCGGTTTACGCCGACATGGCCCGGCGCAGGAAGTCGGGCTGAAATTACTTGTAAATCAAATACTAAGACCAACTGGAGGAGAAAACATGCTTACACGTCGTTTCATTCTGGGGGCGCTGAGTGCGGCGACCCTGGCCGTTCCGGCATCCATGTCATCAGCCGAAGAGGTATATATCCCGCTGGTGTCCAAAGGGTTCCAACATCAATTCTGGCAGGCGGTGAAATCCGGCGCCGAACAGGCCGCTGACGAATACGGTGTCACCATCACGTTTGAAGGCCCTGATAACGAAACAATGGTGGATCGCCAGATTGATATGCTTGCGGCAGCTTTGGCGAACAATCCCAAGGCCATCGGGTTCGCCGCGCTGGACAGCCAGGCAGCCATTCCGCTGCTGAAGCAGGCAAATGAAAAGGGCATTCCGATTATCGCTTTTGACAGTGGCGTTGACAGCGACATTCCGGTTTCAACTGCGACCACCGATAACCTTGCGGCGGCGGCCTTGGCTGCTGACAAGATGGCTGAGAAGATCGGCGGCGCAGGTAAAGTGGCCGTTGTGGCCCATGACCAGACCAGTCGCACTGGCATTGACCGCCGCGACGGCTTCGTCAATCGCATCGCCGAGAAATATCCGGATATCGAAGTTGTCACCATTCAATATGGTCAGGGCGATCATCTGAAGTCGACCGAAGTGACCAAGGCAATTCTGACGGCGAACCCTGATCTCAACGGTATCTTTGGCACCAATGAAGGTTCGGCCATCGGCGTTGTGAACGGTGTGCAAGAGCTGGGCACAGAAGGTCTTGTCATTATCGGATATGACAGCGGCAAGGCCCAGAAAGATGCGATCAAAAGTGGGTTGATGGCTGGCGCGATCACTCAGAACCCGGTGGGCATCGGGTATGAAACCGTCAAAGCCGCGGTGGCTGCGATGAAGGGGGAAGAGGTGCCTGCCCTGATCGATACCGGCTTCTACTATTATGACGCATCCAACATAGACGATCCGAAAATCTCGGCCGTTCTTTACGACTGACCTTGAAGACCTGCTTCTGGCCATCGGTTCCGCGATGGCCAGAACGCAACTCTAAACCCCTGCATCAGCTTGTCGGTAGCCGCAGCGATCTGAGTGAAATGGTCCTCCAGATTGCTGATCGGGGCGTTCAAAACCCCGCCCGGGACCGCCGCCATGAACTGTGTCGCCATGACATGGGTTTGGCCTTTCATCTCGAAGATAGGATCGAGCCGTATGGCGGGGTCTGGTGCCGTTGCTTTGGGCAGCAAAGGCACGACAACATGTGTGTTCAGCCCATTCAGCAGATCGCTTGAAAATCCACAAGACAACCGTCACCAGCCGGATTGGGGAACAGGTCGTAACTTGGCATCAGAATTGCCGATATGTGTCCGGCGGCAGACCGTGACGCACGACATACGAGTTCGAGCTTTCGATCGCGGCCTTGTTCTCGGCTTTCCGGCGTTTCGCCCGGATCACCGAAGCACGGCAATGCGCGCATTGCCGACGCGGAACCGACCATCTGCGGCCAGTGGGACCCATTTTTCAGGGCCAACACGCCGCCCGCCGGTCCAGGTTCCGTTGGAAGACCCCATATCACGGATATAGAGAGCGCCTTTCTTTTCGACGCGCAGAACGCAATGCTGGCCCGAGGTTTTTTCGCTGCGCGATAGTGCAAGATCTGACCAGTTCGGATCGCGGCCTATCTTGATCTGATGTGTGCTCAACAAGTCTGCGACCTTTCGAAACTCGATGGATTTTCCACGATCCGGACCATCAAGCACGACCAGTTGCCAAAACCCCAGGGGGCGCGGTGCCATCGGGCTGTACCATGACACCTCGGCTGCTTTGTCATACCGCGACGCTGCATTGGGGTTCATTCCAGTCAAACCCAGAGACATGATTTTCTTGATGGCGCGGGTGGATCGTCGCATCGGAGACACTAGTTTCCCGCGTTTGTCCCGCATATTCAGGCGCATAGCGTAGCGACCCAGACTATGTCCGCTAAGGAATCCTTCGCAGATCAGCCAGTAGATGAGCACCAGAACCAGATACAATCCGACAGGTAGGGCAAGACCTGTGTTTCTCAGTCCCAGTTCCTGGCGCAACACGGGCTCAAGAGTGGCAAGCACAAAGCCAAGAAACATGAAATCAAGAATCGCGGCTGCGCTTAGCAGTCGCGCCGCGTTTTTGGAGTCGAGAGGGCCACCGAGTTTCATGCGCGCGCTCCCAGCAATGTCAGAACCATGAACAGGGCCGACCCGATTGAAAACAGGAACAAGGCGTCGCATTGTATCCGCAAGACGCGTTTTCCACCTGTGCTTGCGCTTTGAAAGTGAAAGCCCGCAACCCACAAGGCCAGTCCTGTACCGGCAACGGTGAACAGCAAAGTTTCAGACAAAACCTGCTGCCGGGGCGCAATTGCAAGCCAGTCCGCAGCGCCGACCATCAAGCCACCCCACAACAAAGCAATGACATAGGCCGCGAAACTCAGCGAGTCATTTTTTGACCGGCTCAGCTTGTGAACAAGCGCACCCATACCCCACCCCAACGCCGCTGCGATTAAGATTAAAAGTGTAAGTCGGACTGGAAGTGAGAGTGACGAAACCTGAACATTAAATACGACATTTGACGTACTGTTTGCTAAGTTGGATGTAACTCCAAGAAATGCAAACAATGCGCCAATTCCGGCGCCAATGTGTCCGAAAAAGGAAAAAATATCATTTGCGAGAGACAGCTTGTCCCTGACTTGAAAGGGTAATTTCATTTCAAAGCTCGACCTTGGTGAATAAGGCATTTGTGGTTCTGACTATGCGACGAAACAGTTTGTTTGTTCACATGATTTTGCGCGAATCGTTGATTGAAAATAAAAAGTATGTGATTCCATAATCAACTACGAAGAAAACTTTTGAGTGTTAAGTGTACGGAGTAACTTTATGCGTTCAGTCGCTATTTCTATTTTTGCAGCTTTTTCCCTACTACTTTCAGCCTGTACCGAAGAAACAATACAATCCGCCACATCATCGACGGTTGCCGGTAAGACGCAGCAGGAAAAACAACTTGAAAAGCAGGTGCGCAGTCTGGATCAGGCTTCCAAGGACATCATCGTCAACAACACGATACAGGGTGCCTTGGCTGGTGCGGCCGTTGGCTGTGGTATTGGTTTGTTGCTGGGGGGCGGTGCCAGTGATTGCGCGGCCGGTGCAGCAGCAGGCGGTTTGATTGGCGGTGTAGGCGGCAATCAGGTCGGCAAGAAGGCGGCCGCCAAAAACGTTGAAATCGTCAACAGCAAGGCTGTTCTGGCCAACCTGTCCAATGTCAGCAAGCAGCTGAATTCGGTTCAGGCCAACTTGCGTTCGGTTCTGGCGTCGCAAAACGCCGAACTGAAGTCATTGCGCCGTCAGGTGGAAGGCGGTCAGTTGTCCCAGTCCGCATACAATAAGCGCGTCAATGCAATCAAATCGAACCGTCAGGTCGTATCGAATGAGTTGAAGCGCAGTGAAAAGAACATGGACGGCACGATTTCCGAACTGCGCACGGCCTCAAGCAAAGGTCAGCCCGGACTGGGCGGTGCGACGAATGCGGCGGTCAGCAACAAGAACCGGCTGGCGCGAACACGTGCATCCATCAATCTTCTTTAAATTCCTTTGACCTGCGTCTGTTGTCAGGCGCGGGTTTTCCAATAGTAAGTGTGAAAAATGACATCTGATTTTTTTCGTTTCTCAAAACCTGCAATGTTGGTTTCTCTGATCGCAGTTGCAGGGTGTACAGGATCCACTGACCCGACTACGGCGACGCTTTTCGACAATATCAACAACCTGAATTCCGGGGAATACGACCGCCAGATCGCGCAGAACAAGGCGCAGGCAGATGCCATTTTGGCCCAGAACAAAGCTGCCGAGCAGCGCAATGCCCAACTGGCGGCACAGCGTGATGCCAACCAAAGCGAAATCAACGCGCTGCGCAAGCAGATTGCGGATGTCAAAGCACAAGGGGCCAAGGCCCGTGCGGCGTCAGCTTCGGATCCGGTAAAGTTGCAGCAGGTGCAAGCCCTGGACAAGCAACTGAGTGCAGTTGAACGGGATGTATCCAGCGGGGCCAGCGCGTCTGTGGTTCGATCCGAACTGAGCAGGATCAAGTCGGCTTATCGCGCGCTGTCAATCTGATAAGAAACACGTCAGGTCGGCGCTTGTCGACACATGCGACGGCCGGGACGTCTTGCCTGAGGGGGGTCTTGGGATCGTGACCTACGGAATATCACGTACATTTTTGGCGGTTGCGGCCGCATTGGTTTTTGCGGGCGTAGCCCAGGCGCAGGATGGTAAGACACGTGCGCCGGCGACCGGGCTTGCCATTCTGGATTGCGCACCCGTAAAGCCCGCGCCCGAAGACAGTTGTCTGGTCCGCGTGCCTTCGGGCAATGAGCGGGGCGGCATGAGCTTTCGGTCCCTTGGGGATGCGCAGGCCGATTTCGAATTCGTCAAGGATGTTGACGAGCTTCCGGGCAATCTGACCCTGTCGGCGACCATGGTGCTGATTGATCTTTCAGTGGGGGACCGCAGTGGCCGGGTTCGCAGCTGGAGCCGTGAGCGCGACCTGATCGCACGCGTGGTGGCCAATCTGCCGCCTGATGAAAAAGTCGCGATCTATGGCTTTGGAAACGATATCGTCGAACTCTCACCGTTTTCCACCAGCCGCTCTCGTGCGGAAGACGTGATCGACTCTCTTGAGATCAAAGAGCAGAACACGCGTCTCGTGGCGAACGCGACCGGCGCGATTGAATTGCTGAGCCAGCAGGACGACGTTCTGCTGAAAAACCTGATCGTGATTACCGATGGTGACGAAGAGGGTTTGGCGACAGTCGAAGAGATTTCCGAAGCGGCGGAAAAGGCCGGTGTTTCGGTTTCTGCCCTGGGGATGTTCTGGCGAGCGCAGGGTAATGCGCGCACCACACGCGGCATTGACGTTCTCAAACGTCTGACCGATCCGCAACAAGGGTTGATGGAGGAAGTGTTCCTGCAAAATCAGCAGAACGCAAACACGGTGGTTTCCAGCTTTATCCGGTCGTATGGGAATGCGGTTAAAGGCTCTGGCCTGATCATGCCGGTTGGCGATCCCGCTCCTGCGCGGATCACGATTGACATGATTGAACCGGTCGTGGGCCAACCCGGCCAGACCCAAACCAAAAGCTATTCGGCAGAGTTCCAGCCGGTTACCGTAGCCGCGACGCAACCGGAGGAACCCGAAGAACCCGAAGTCGATGACAAAATTTTCGGGATGCCGGCGCTTTACGTTTATATTGGTGCCGGTGTTCTGGCGCTACTGGCTTTGTTGCTGGCGGTTCTCTTGCTGCGCCGTGGCGGCGCAGATGAAGAAGATGAGCTTGAGGATCTTGAGACAGGCGACATTCCGGATGTCACCGAAATGCCCGGTGCAGACAGCGCGCCGACGGCTGCTCATATGCCGCCTCCAGTTGCTTATCTGGTGCGGGTCGATAACGGGCATCGGTTCCCTGTGCCGGCCGGACGCTCAACGCTGGGCCGAAGCAGCACTAACGCCGTGGTCATTCCAGACGGCGGTGTGTCGCGTGTTCATGCCGAACTGAGCGGGTCGCAGGATGGCCGATTCACAGTCAGCGATCTGGACAGTTTGAATGGCACGCTCGTCAATGACCGCAAGATCAAGGGCGCGCAGAGGATCAATGTGGGTGACACTGTGGGCCTTGGGTCCGTACGCCTGAAACTGGTTCGCGCCTGAGCGGCGGAACCAACTGAACAGGAAAGGTGAAGAACATGGGTAACGACAACAAGACAAGCTGGCTGTTCGACAAGGACGAAGAAGAGCTGAGTGACGTGGACTTTGGCGGGGATGAGGGATTCACCGAAAGCATCTCTCCGTCGGACAATGAACCGACGCACGCGATTGGCGGGTCGTCTTTCAGTGAAGCTCCGACTGAATATGTCGAATCCGAAAAGACGCAGATCTATCACGGCGGCATGTCCAAGGATTTTGCCGGAAAGGCCGAGTTTGACCCGATGGTTGACCCCATTACCGGATGGCTGGTTGTGGTCAAGGGGCCGGGTCTGGGACAATCGGTCAATCTGGGCTCGGGTATGAACACGCTGGGCCGGGAGGGTGATGAGCGTGTATCGCTGGATTTCGGCGACAAATTGATTTCCGGCAAAGACCATCTGCGGATCATTTTCGACGATTCCAACCGCGTGTTTTTTGCTGCCCCCGGAACGGGTCGCAACATCAGCCGGATCAATGGTCAGATCGTTGCCGCCACGATGCCGCTTGAGAACTATGCGCTGATCGAGCTGTCCAAGCAGACACATGTGCGGTTTGTCGCCTTCTGTAACGAGGATTTTGACTGGTCTGAACTGGCCGAAAACTCTGACGACTGATCCAGATGACAATCATCAGCGGCAAACAGAGCCTGGGCCAGCGCGAAAATCAGGAAGACGCGTTTGATATTGTCTTTCAGAACGAGCGCGATCCCAAATCCGATATCCTCATGCTTGTTGCCGACGGGATGGGCGGGCATGCCGGGGGCGAGGTGGCGTCAAATCTGGCGCTGTCGGTCTTCAAATCGCATTTTGTCGAAGGCTCGGACGCCCCCCGCCCGCGCGAAAGATTGCAGGAGTCTCTGACGGCGGCCAATGACGCACTGCGCCAGAAGATTTCCAGCCAACCGGATCTCAAAGGAATGGGCTGCACGCTTGTTGCCGCCTTGAAGCTTGGCGACCGGCTGGTTTGGGTGTCAGTAGGCGACAGCAGCCTGTTCCTGCTGCGCGATGGCCGATTGAAAAAACTGAACGCAGATCATTCCCTATATGGCGAGTTGCTGCAAATGGTGGCGGCGGGTCAGATCACTCAGGAAGAGGCTGATCACAATCCGCGCAGGAATGCATTGCGGTCGGCTCTGATGGGGGACCGGATTTCACTGACGGATGTCAATGCGATCACTCTGAAGCCGGGCGATGTGGTCCTGGCGTGTTCCGATGGACTGGACACGTTGCCTCAGGCCGAAATCGCCAGCGTTCTGCAAAGCGGCAAAAGCCGCGATATGCGCGGCGTGGCCTCGGATCTGTTGAATGCGGTCGAAGCGAAGGGCAAGCCCAAACAGGACAATACGACGGTTGTGGTTTACGCCCATGTGCAGGATGGCATGAGCAGCATGCTGCGGGGCAGCCAATGGGCCTTTCACCAAGCTGACGGCAAGAAAAAGTCGCTGAAATATGCAGCTATTGGGCTTGGGGCTTTGGCGATTGGGGCCGTTGTCGGGGCGTTGACATACAGCGGCAAGGAAACCGCAGAGGTTGATCCGGCCCCGGCGCCCGAGACAACCCCGACGTCCCAGGAAGAGCGTAGCATCGGGGATCGATCCGTTGTCGATCCGGCCTCTCCGGACACGCCGCCAGATGAAGAACAGATCGCCCCGACCGAAGAACCGGACA
This sequence comes from uncultured Ruegeria sp., assembly GCF_947497005.1. Taxonomy (GTDB): domain Bacteria; phylum Pseudomonadota; class Alphaproteobacteria; order Rhodobacterales; family Rhodobacteraceae; genus Ruegeria. The sequence goes on from NZ_CANMFF010000004.1 coordinate 62,426, forward strand.
TTCAGGACCCCGAGGCTGAACCGGACACTTCCGGAGATGATGATGTTCCGCCAACTGACGCGCCCGAACAGCCTGAAGATCAGGCGTCGGACGATGTGACCCGTCAGGATGAGCAACCAACCTCTGATTCAATAGATCAGGAGTAGCTTCACCCGTGACCGTTCATTTGCCAAAAGGAGAAACCTTTGCCGGCTATGTCCTGGGGGACGTGCTGGGGCAAGGGGGGTTTGGCATCACCTATCAGTCGCGCAACCGGGAAACAGGTGAGCGGTTCGCCATCAAGGAATATTTTCCGGCGGATTACGCTGACCGCGGGCCCAAAAATGCGGTAACCCCGACCAGCGAAGGGCAGCAACTGTTTCACATGGGGCTCGAAGCATTTCTGCAAGAGGCCAATCTGTTGCGCGACCTGCCACAGCAGCGAGGTCTGATGCGGGTGCGTGCGGCATTCCGCAAACACGGCACTGCCTATTGCGTGATGGAGTACATCCATGGCGATCCGCTTGACCGGATGATGACCCGGATGGTCGAGGCGCGCGGGGCCGTACCGGAGGACCTGGTAAAAACGTTCCTGCAATCGATGCTTGGTGCATTGGATGCGGTTCACAAGGTCGGGGTTGTGCATCGCGACATGAAGCCTGCGAATGTCATGATCCGCAAGGACGGCCAACCCATTCTGATCGATTTTGGCGCGGCGCGTCTGATGGGAAAATCCAGCGGTCTGGCGTCCATGTTCACACGGAAATATGCGGCCATCGAACAGTTTCCACCTGAAAAAACGGGTTTGGCCGGTGGCGTCCACGAGGGACCATGGAGCGACCTGTTCGCGTTGTCCGTGATCCTCTATGAAATGGTATCTCAAAGCTTGCCGCCCAATGCGGAAGAGCGGTGGCGGGACAAGCGGGCCACCGGGCGCGACCCTTATGTTCCCGTGCGCCAGAACCTGAACCGCAACCGGGTGCAGGCCCAGTATGACGATGTCCTGCTCAATGCGATCGACATAGGGTGTAAGCTGCTGCCCCGTGATCGCATTCGGACCGCACGGGATTATGCCCGGATTGCTGGCATCGATCTAAGCGCCCCTGCCGAGAAAACTGAAAAGCCGGACCCACGGCCAGTTCGGAAATCCGACAACCGCAAACCACCACGGAAACGCGGGAGGAGTGCAGGGCGCAAAGCGTCTGTCCTTGTATTAGTCGTTATTCTGGTCGTTGCACTGGTTGTAATTGCGTATGGAACTTTGATGTGAGTGTTGTGTCTGAATTTCGTCTACTGATCGTATCGATCATATTTCTGATTTCACTAGGGTCTTACGGTGCACAGGCTCAGATTAACTCTGATGTTGTCGCACAGGCGGACAAAGCCATGGGGCGCACATTGATCGATTGGGGGCGGGGCGGGTCCGGGTCCGGGTTTGTCTTGTCGGAAGTTCCCGAGGGCACCGGGTACTACTACATCACCAATCACCACGTCATTGACGGTGGTAGCGAAATTCAGGTCGGGTTCAAACACAATAACCAGGTCCACTATTACGACGCCAGGGTACTGCACAGTTCACGTGAACTGGACCTGGCATTGTTGCGCATCACACCGCAGGAAAATGGCGGCCACAGGCCTGGTTTTCTGACGTTGAGAGAGGGGAATGCCCTCAAAGGGGAACAGGTTGCGGCCTTGGGATATCCGGGGTCGTCCGACCAGATAAACGGGCAGGGTGATATGCTGCCCTTTTTCGAAACGACGCTGACACAAGGCGCGATCAGCAAGATCACGCCCGGGTCTTTCAACGAAACAGGCCGGACGCTAGAGATCGTTCAGCACACTGCATCAGTCAACAAGGGTAACTCCGGCGGGCCGCTGATCGACTATTGCGGCTCGGTGTTAGGCATCAACACTGTCATCTCAGTCTGGAGTTCGGATGGCCGGACACCGACGAACAATACATTCTGGGCATCCTCGACGAATCCCATCGCCGGGTTTTTGCGTGACGCAGGTATTCCGTTCACCGCGCACCAGCAAGAGTGTGATCCTGAAAACCCTGTATTTGTAGATGCCGGCGGTACTCAGAACAGCTGGTGGATCATCTTCGCGGTCCTGTGCGGTGGCGGTGCCGTGGTGATCGGCGGGATTTATTATGTGGCTTCACACAGCCGTGGCGAGGCCGAACTGGAGCCCAACCGCGGGACAGTAGTGCCCAATGCCGGTGGCCGGCCCATTCTGGCTGTGGACATGGGGGGACAATCCGCACGGTTCAGCGCCGCGCAGCTTAAATCCGGTGTGACCATAGGGCGGGCAAGTGAAAACACACTGACAGTCACCGACCGCAACCTGAGCCGCCGCCATGCGAGCCTGTCATTGCAAGGGCGCAAAATGATACTGACGGACCTTGGGTCTTCGAATGGCACCAAAGTCGATGGGCAGCGTATCAAGCCAAATGAACCGGTGCAGATCAATACCAGGTCCAAGGTTGAACTGGGAGGGATCACTCTTGTCCTCAAGCGACCCTGAAACTGTTCTGTCCATCCGGAACCTGGGCATCGAACGGGCGCCGGGGTTCTTTGTTGTGATTGAAGAACTGGACCTTGCAGCAAGCGAGACCATTGTTCTGGATGCGGTTAGCGGCGCGGGCAAAAGCACCGCTTTAGGCCTGATCGCCGGCGCGTTACCGTTGGTTGATCTGCCGGATACACGGCACGCGATTGCCGGTGTTCCGGTTACGCCTGAAACTCCGCGAGCCGCTTTTGCGGGTCCGGACAAGCTGGGCTTTGTGCTTCAGACAAACACTCTGGTTCCATATCTGAGCCTTGTAGAGAACATCGAACTGCCTGTCCGTGTCGCGGGTCAGGAACCGGATGCGGAATGGCAGGATCATCTGATCCGGGCCATGGGGCTGGGCGACTACAAGGCGCGCAAACCTGGCCAGTTGTCTGTTGGCCAGCGGCAGCGTGTGTCGGTTGCGCGGGCCTTGTTGGGGCAACCTGCTTTGCTGTTGCTGGATGAGCCTGTATCGGCCCTAGACCCAGCCAATGTGGCCGAGGTCGAAGGTTTGATCGTACATCTGGCCGCCGAGGCCGGATCAGCCGTTGTTCTGGCCAGCCATCAGGCTCAGACCGGAGAGTTCGCGAACACGCCGCGGGCCGATCACCGGCTGCTGGATCATCAGGGACAGTCCTATTCCATCTTCTCTACAGCAGGCCGCGCGGCGGCAAGGGTGGCGTGACGATGAAGATACCGACCAAACTGGCCCTTCGGGAATTGCGCCACGACTGGCAATCGGCGCTTTGTTTCGTCGCCGCGCTGGCCGGAGTGCTTGGTCCTTTGCTAATCATTCTTGCGCTCAAGAACGGTATCATCGGTACCATGGTCGGGCGCCTGATCGAGGATCCGTCGAACCGCGAAATTCTGGCCATAGGCGCGGGGCAACACGATGCGGCCTTTTTTGCCGCTTTGGGCGCGCGGCAGGATGTCGGATTCATTGTACCCGCAACACGTTCGATCAACACATCCGCGAACGCGGTACGAAACGAAGCGCAGCGCAAACTGGAACGGGCTGTACCGCTGATCCCTTCTGCGGCCGGAGACCCTCTGGTCGAGGGCGAAGCGGTTGCGCCCGGTCGGGTCTGGGTTTCAGACAAGTTGGCGCAGGATCTGGCGGTCGCGGCAGGTGATACGCTGGACATGATTATCGGGCGCGAAGTAGATGGGCAACGCGAGAATGCGCGGCGTGACATGACGGTCATTGGTGTGCTTCCGGCTGAGATATGGCCACGCCCTGCGATCTTCCTGTCCGTGCCCGATCTGCTGGCGGTCGAACGGTTCCGGGATGATCTGTCCGCAACCCCGGGGAACTGGACAGACCCGGTGGCAGAACCCGAAAGTTATGCCAGTTACCGCCTCTACGCTCGCTCGCTTGAGGATATCGGAACCTTGTCTGCGTATCTGTCCGAACAGGGTTTGCAATCGCGTCCCCGGGCAGAAAACGCGGCGCTATTGCTGTCCTTCCGGCGGAACCTGAACATATTGTTCACGGCAATTGCGGCTTTGGCGATGTTCGGATTCTGGGCCGCAATGTCGGCCAATCTGCGCGGCATGGTCGAGCGGCAACGGGTTATCTTCAGCCTGTTTTCAATGCTGACCATGCCGGACCGGCAGCGTTGCGTCATCCCTGTGGTGCAAAGCCTGACTCTGGTTCTGGGCGGTGTTGTCGCGACATTGATCATCATCCTGCCTTTCTTGTTGGCGATCAATGCCAGCTTCGAAACCGCGCCCGGAGAGTCCATTGCGCGCCTTTACCCCGGTGACATTCTGGCCACGCTGGGTCTTGGGGCTGTAACGGCTGTGACTGCAGCAGTTTGGGCCGTTTTTGCCGTTCGCAATGTCGAACCACAGGAGGTTCTGACCCATGCTTAATCTGTCTCGCTTTACCTTGGTCCCTTTGATCGGCCTTCTCGGCCTGTCCGCAACAGCGCAGGCGCAAGACATCACGTGGCGCGAGAAATACTATAACCCTCAACCGGCCGAAGGTGACCTGAGTTTGCCCATGCCCTGCGGCGGTGCCATGACGTTCCGCAAAGTGGCGACACCGAATACAGACGGGGTCATCGGTGACGTTTCTGTTGTGCTGGGTCAGGAAGGCAGCGAGCAACCTTACCTGAATGGACTACGCCGAGCGTTTGTTTCAGGCGCGTTTGCGGATGATGACGGGGTGGCCAAAGGCTATTTCTACATGGCCAAGTACGAGCTGGCGCAGGCGCAGTGGGATGTGGTCATGGACGGCTGTCCCGACAAAGAGCCGCGCCGACGCGCCTTTGTTCCTGCGGTTGGGCAGACAAAACTGGATTATCAACACTTTGCCGAGACCTACACGCTTTGGCTGATGCAGAATGCGCCGGATTCACTACCACGCGTTGGCGAGACGCGTGCCTATCTGCGGCTGCCGACCGAAGAGGAATGGGAATATTCCGCGCGCGGAGGCTTGGCAGTCGATCAGGCGCTGTTCCGGGCGCCCTTGCCGCCTGTGCCCGACGGTACGCCGCAGGATGAGTTTATCGCGCATGGGGGTACGGCTTCGGCTGGCGGCAAGTTGCAGGTCGTGGGGTCGTTACGACCCAACCCGCTGGGCTTGCATGATATGCTGGGAAATGCGGCCGAAGTTGTGGGTGATCCGTTTGCACTGGTTCGCCACGGGCGCTTGCACGGTCAGGCCGGGGGGTTCGTGAAACGGGGCGGGGATGCCCGTACCCCTTTGGCAGATATCTCCTCTTCGACCCGGTTCGAGGTGCCGCCGTTTGATATTCTGTCCAACGCTGCTTCGGCGGATCGGTTCACTGGCACACGTCTGGTGTTGCAGGGGTTGGCGATTACGTCCGCCGATCAGGATCAGGCCCTGAAAGATGGGCTGGATCAACTGGCCCGCCCGGATGAAGGTTTGGCAGTGGCGGCCAGCGAACAGGAAGCAATGGACCTGCTGGATGAAATTTCGGCCGAGACGCTGTCGGACCGAACCAAAACCCAATTGGCGGTCATCAAGGACACGCTGAACCGAGGACGTGTCGAACGCAACGCACAGCGGGATCAGTCGATCCGCCTGATCCTGACATCAGGTGTTCTGGTCTGTGGACAGGGCATCCGGCGGTATCTGAATGCTCTGATTTCGTCGCTGACAATCGCGCCAGAGCTGGATGCGCTGGAAGCGGAAGCCCGGCAAAGCGGAGATCAGGCATTTCTGGATGAAGTTCTGGCCGCCAAAGAGGATGCCGCCGCCAAACTGGCCGAGCTGGAAGCCAAGGCCAAGGCCGACATCGTCGAATATGCCAACCTGATTGAGGGGCTGGTTGATCAATACTCGCCGGTTTTGCTGCGCAAGCAGATCGATTTCATCTACCCGACGGAAGCCGGGCGGGGTCGTGAGCGCGCGGCCTGTCTGGCGATGGTACAGGACCATATCGGTGCGCGTACTGTAGCGGGCTATTCGGATTTGGATCAGATTTCAGACGACTTTCAGGCCCTTGCCTTGTCGTTTGTCAAAGAATGAATTGGAAAGGTTGAACAATGCGGGATGTGTTGAACAAATCGCTTGAGGTGCTGGTCTGGATAACGACCGGGCTGTCCATAGTGTTTTTCTGTTTTACGGCGATTACGATGTTGCGCCTGTCTCCGCTGGGCCCGGATACAACCACCATCATTGCAGCTTTTCTGACAGTGGTGTTCGGGATCACCTCGTCTCTGGTATTTGCCGGTATCTGTTTTCAGATCATGGATATCCGTACCTTCACCAAACACAGCGCCATCAGCCTGAAAAGCCGGAGGTAATATAGGTCATGGAACATTCAGTACTTGGACTTCGACCCGGCAGCGTCCTGCAAGACACATACGAGATCAAGTCGCTTCTGGGCGAAGGCGGTATGGGGGCCACCTTTCGCGGGTTGAACCGGGCCAGCGGGCACGATGTGGCGATAAAAGTCATGACGCCGAGCTTTGCCAAGAACCAGAAGGCAGTCGAGCTGTTCCGGCGCGAGGCGAACCTGTTGCGCACCGTCCGCAGTGACGCTGTGGTGCGGTTCGAAACCTCAATGCTGGACAAAGATGGACGGCTGTTTCTGGTGATGGAATTTGTGCCGGGCCATCCGTTGGCGCACTTCCTGAAGAAAGGGGCACGGCTGTCGTCTGATGATGTCCTGAAGCTGGGTTTGCGATTGGCACAGGGGTTGGAGGCGATTCACAAGCTGGGCATCGTTCACCGGGACGTCGCGCCTGACAACGTGATGATTTCACATGATGACATCAATCAGGCCAAGTTCATTGACTTTGGTCTGGCGTCGGACAGCGTCGGGACTGACAAGTCGATCATCGGCGACAGTTTTGCGGGCAAGCTGCGGTATTGCGCGCCGGAACAGCTGGGATTGTTCGGAAACAACGTCTCGGCCGCGACCGATGCTTATGCATTGGGTTTGGTTCTGATGCGCACTGCCGGGTTGGAACTGCCGGGCGAGGGGAAAGGGTTTGCCGCCGTTGAAGATCGCAAGGTGGATGTCAAGATCACCGACCCGAAGGTTGCCCCCGGCTTGAAGTCGGTCCTGGAGCAATTGCTGAAAGCCGACCCCAAGGATCGACCCAGCGACTTGCCTGGCCTGTTCCGATCAGCGATGAACGGGGCCGAAGTTGCACCGACACCTGCAGCGGCACGTAAGCCCGCAGCGGCACCAGAGCCGCCCGGTGGCAGCAAGCTCCCCCTGATCGCTGCGGGTATTGTCGGGTTGATCGCGATTGCGGGTGGAGCATGGTACTTTCTGTCTGGCGCAGGTGGATCGTCGGCCAAGGTCAACGAATCTGTTGGGATCGCGCAAGAAGCTGTTGCCGCGGACAATCCGCTCACGGCCGCGCAGGATCTGCTGGCCGCAGGTGGAGCCCAGAATCTGGATGCTGCGCTTGGGGCGTTGATTGCGATCAGCAATGATCAGGAAGTGCCGCAGCAGGATCGGGCCTCGGCCAATATCCTGATTGCCGAGATGTATGACCCAAAGACCCACAGCACAGTGACGTCGCCTTTCCCGCGCCCGGACCCGTCGGCCGCGCGGCGTTATTATCAGCGCGCGGTTGATTTGGGATCGGATCCGGCGCGTGACGCTTTGGATCGGTTGGGTGAGTGAGGAGACAGTTAAGATGTTGAAACGGATACTATCCCTGACTGCCATTCTGGCTGCTTTGGCTATACCGGCGCTGGCGCAGACCAAATCTCCGCTTCCGATAGAAGGTAAAACCAGCCTGTACCAAAGGGTGCTGATCCGCGAACGGATCGAAGCCCGGTCTGAACCCGATAATGAGAGCGCGGCATCGGCACTTTCTCCATTGCAGGTGTTCTTCGTCTACGAGCGAGATGGCGACTGGATGCAGATCGGTGCCGGGGATCAAGGTGAAAACCTGATGTGGATCCCTGAAGGCGCGGCCATCCCCTGGAACCAGAATATTGTGGCGACGTTGGAAGGCAGCGACAATGTCGGGCGGGTCCTGTTCTTTAACGACATTGATCCGATCTATGACATCATTGAAAGCGAAAACCCCGCCGGTTTGGCCAAGGATGCCAGAGATGAAGCCATGGCGGCTGAACAAGGTGGGGAGCCTTCGGAAACCGTGATCGCGCTTGGGCCGCGCGAGACGATTGATCAGCGGCAGAACCTTTACGTCATGCCGATCCTGTCAACGGAAGAGGCGGTTTTCGATATTGGCCCCTTCGTCAATCTGTTGCAGGTTGCCGTGGCCAGCGCCAATGCGCCGAACACACCGAAACCGTCGGACAACCAATCTCCGGGTGATCTGAAGACCGCCGTGGTCTTTGTTGTGGACACTACGATATCGATGGAACCGTATATCCGGGCCACGCGCGATGCTCTGCAGGAAGTGTATCGTGAGGCGGCTGGTTCAGCGGCAGCAGATGCGGTCAGTTTCGGGCTTGTCGGATATCGCGACAGCCTCGAGGCCGCGCCTGGCCTTGGCTATGACGTCCGGACATTTGTGGATCTTCAACAGGGTCTGAATGTCGAAAACTTCCTGAGCGGCATCGATCAGATGCAGGAGGCAGAGTCCAGCAGCAAGAACTTCCGTGAAGACAGCTATCGCGGCATCGAACACGCGTTGGAAGACATGGATTGGAGCGGCTTTGGCGGGCGGTTCATTGTGTTGGTAACGGATGCGGGCCCGCGTGAGTTTGACGATCAGTACTCGTCCACCGGATTGAGCGCGCAAAGCCTGAACCGAATTATTCGCGAACGCATCGGCGGTGCGATGGCCGTGATGCATCTGCGCACCGATCGTGGGGCCAAAGACCACCCTTCGGCGGAATCCGCTTACAAGCAATTGACCGATTTTCCGAACTCGGCGCCCTTGTATTTCCCGATCGAGAACGGCGACCCCGAGGTCTATAAGGAAACGGCCCGCAAGTTGGGTGGGATCGTGGCCCAGCATACATCGTCCTACCGTCGTAGCGGAGGGGATGAGATTCTGGATGAAGACGCCATTAGCGATGAGGGTGACAACCGGTTTTCCGGTCTGAATACCGCCAGCCGGACTATGCAACTGGCGTACCTGGGCAAAACAGAAGGCGCGCGTGCTCCGGATCTGTTCGAGGCCTATGTGGCGGACCGGGACTTTGATCGCACCGGGCTGAAACCGCTGTCCATCCGGTTGCTGATTTCAAAGGCGGATCTGAGTAACCTGGAAGAGGCGCTGCGGATCATCGTTGATCAGGCTGAGCGTAACGTGGTGAACCCGGATCAGTTTTTTGCGCAGGTTCTGGGCGTAGCAGCTGACATGAGCCGAAGACCTGATCAGGTGTCACGACAGTCGGATCCAAGCCTCGCGGAAGCTGTGGCGCTGGATGAATACTTGTCAGATCTGCCGTATAAATCTCAGATCATGGCCATTACCGAGGATGACTGGGTGCGTCTTCCGATCTCGGAACAGCAGACCATCGTCAACGGGCTTTATGACAAGATCGAACGGTATCGGCGATACAATGAATCCACCGATCAATGGGTCGATTACCTTGGGGCTGGGCCGCAGGCGGGAAACTTGCTGTACCCGATGTTGCTGGATGATCTGCCTTAAGCCCGGACAATATATGTCCGGGAAAGGAGTTAAGCATGGTAGCGAAGTCGCGGATTACTCTGCGACTTCAGCGGCGGGTTCGTGTTTTTTGAATTGCTGATCGAACAGGTTGCGGAAGCTTCCGTTCTTTTTCATCAACTCGTCCAGATTGCCCTGTTCCGCGATTGAACCATCCTGAACCACGATAATCTTGTCCGCTTCCAGAACTGTCGACAGGCGGTGTGCAATGACAACGACGGTCACATTTTGGGTCAGCGCATCCAGCGCTTTTTTGACAAATGATTCCGATTCAGCGTCCAACGCACTTGTGGCCTCATCCAAAAGCAGGATTTCTGCTTTTCTCAGAATAGCGCGCGCAATTGCAATTCGCTGTTTCTGACCACCTGACAGGAAGGTTCCGTTTTCGCCGACTTGTGTTTCGTAACCCTCTGGCAGTTGCATGATGAACTCATGCGCATGAGCCGCCTTGGCTGCGGAAATAACGTCTTCTTCGGTCGCGTCAGGGGCCGAGCAACGCAGGTTGTCCATGATCGATGTCGAGAACAGGAACGTATCCTGACCGACATATGATATTTTTTTCCGCAGTGAGGAAAAGCTTACCTCGCGCAGGTCCTGACCATCAATCTCGACGCTGCCCTGATCGGGATCGTAGAATCGCATGATCAGTCCAAACAATGTGGATTTGCCGCCGCCGGACTGGCCGACAAGCGCCGTGGTCTTACCGGCCTCGAACGTGACATTCATGTTCTCGATAACCGACACCGCGCCCTGATAGCCAAAGGTTACATCGCGCAGAGTGACTTGGCCGGGACCTTCGATTAGGTCATGGGCTTCGGGGCTTTCCACCATCGTGTCGTCTTGATCTAGCAGGCCAAACAACATGCCGACACCGACCATGCAGGCTTCGATCTGAACACGCATTTTTGACAGACGTTTGGCCGGTTCGTAAGCCATCAACAAAGCGGTGATAAAGGACATCAGCTGGCCTGCGGTTGGCTGTTCAGTCCCCGCGATCCCCATTGCACTGACGACAAGCACACCTGCCACGGCAAGGCCCGCCAGAAACTCCATCAGAGGGCTGGCAATGGACTGTAGTTTGGCAATGTCGTTCGAGCGTTGTTCGACTTTCCGAATTGCTGTGTCCATGCGGTTGATCATGCGATCCTCGAGAGAGAAGACCTTGATGACCTTGATCCCGGCCGAGGTTTCCTGCAGCACCCGAATGATTTCCGCCAGCGATTTGAATTCGGCCTGCATGATTGTGCGAACACTCTTTAGCAGATAGCGCACGCCCAAAAGTGCGATCGGACCTACCACAAAGAATAACACGGACAGAACGGGCTGCTGATATACCATGACTGCAACCAGCCCGACCAAGGTCAGGGTGTCGCGCACAAATCCGGTGACCAGCACATCAATCAGAGTTCGGGCAGCCTGGGCGCCGTGAGTGGTGCGCATCAGAAGGTCAGACGATTCATTGGCCGAAAAGAACGAGACGCCGTGTCTGAGCAATTTACGGTAAACCCGGTCCTGCTGCTCTGCCACGATCCGGTTGCCTGCGCGGGCAAGGTAGATGGCCTGAATATAGGATGCGACCGCCTTGACCAGAAACAGGAGCACGACCCCAAGCGCAATGATATGCGCCCAGCCCTGCAACTCGGGGCTGGTCATGGCATCGACAATGTATTCCATCATGTATGCAGAACCGGCTGTGGTGACGGCCACAGCGATCATTGCAAGGACTGCAACACCGTACAGCCCGCCTTGTGCGTAAAAGCTTTCACCTACAAGGCGGCCCATATAGCCTGATCGCCACTTGTTCCAGGCGCGCTTTATCATTGCGTTCTCCAAATCGTGAAACTGTGCGCACGCTCAGATAACCTATTTTTTATCGGGCCTAAAGGACAGATGCTATGCTGCGGCAGAGCGGCCCATCCCGATTGTCTGAGCTGTAAGCCCGCTAGATAGTGGTTGGGCGGGGTTCGGGCAAGAGTTCGAATCTGCGGTGGAAATCGCGATTTGCCCCTCTTATTGTGAGCGGACAAGAACGGTGGCGCGTCAGGGCCAATAAAATGCTCCCCTGAGAGCGGTTTTTCTGGCCAAATAGAAAACGTCAAATCCGGCAAGAGTCCGCCAACGGGTGGCTTGGCCGGATATTGTTTGGTCTGTTTTCGGTCTCTCAACGGTCTGGAATGAGAGAATCGAGGCGGGCGCAGGAATGGTTTCCAACCTTTCCCGAGCCCAGCTGTTGGCAATCACTATTTGGCTTAGCTGCCACTATTCCTGGGAATTGGCGTCAATACCCAAGATTTCCGGATTGGCAGGTTTACCAATTTGCCGTCATCCTTCATCCTGCAAGTACGCCAGAAGGTTAATGATATCCGCGTCTTTTTTCAGGCCACGAAATTGCATGCGATTGCCCGGAAGATACCCTTTGGGATCCGCCAGAAACGCGCTCAGTGTCTCTTGTGTCCAGATGATATCAGAGCCGTGCAGAGCGGCTGAGAATTTAAAGCCATCCGCCTGACCGGCCGTTGCGCCGACAATGCCGTGCAAGGACGGACCGACACCATGGCTGCCTTCTTTCAGTTTGTGGCAGGCACTGCATTTGCGAAAAACCTTTTTGCCGGCCTTTGCGTCACCCTGGATCGCTGCTGCGGCGACAACGGCCGTTGCTTCTGTTGGCGTTGCTGCCTGCTCTTGATCAGTGTGAAAGATCAGCCGGGCCGTGATCGGTACCGTGCGGGTGATGCCAGGCAGGCTCGCCAGTTCCATAAGCTTGTCCACGCCAGCGTTTACACCAGCGTCTGCCGTGCTGAGAAACACCATGTCGTAAGTTGATACAAGGACAGAAGTCTCGGACAGGCGCGCGACAAACAATTCTGCGTCAAACTGAACATCCGTGCCAGCCAGGGACAACACAGATGCAGCATCTACCGTTGTCGTTTCGCCGACAGCCAGTTCCGAAACCTCTGCCATATCGAAATTGGCGGTCAGGGATGCGGTGCCTGCTTTGCGAAAGACAAACTCGATCATCCGTTCATTGCGAATATCGATATTGGTCTCGACCGAAGACAGGTCGATTTCAATTTCAGCCTTGCCATTCTGGGTCACGTGCCCGCTGAGGTTGGTGAAACTGTTGACCTCGCCAACTGTGTCCTTCTTGATCGATCCATAAGCCAGATGCGAGCGGTCGGCATCCAGGGTCCAGCCAGCCGCCAGTATGGGTGTTGCAACAATTGCCGACGCAAACGTGACAGCCTTCAACAGAAGTTTCATTTCTTTCCTCCGCGGTTTATGTCAGTCCTGACCCAGCGGGCCCGGTCCGTTACTGACAAACACACACAGGTCGCAATTTATTCGATGAGTGCTGAGATGACTTCCGAACAGGCCGTCCGAGGGGCGGTTCAGGCGCATTCAAAACGCGTCTGGCGGTTTGCTCTGGCTTTGTCGGGCGCATCGGATGTGGCGGACGATCTGGTGCAGGCAACATGCCTGCGCGCGCTTGAGCGACACCATCAGGTGACGTCGCATGATCGTCTGGATAGTTGGCTGATGACGATCTGCCGGTCAATCTGGCTGAATGAGGTGCGTTCCCGCTCGGTCCGAAGGGCACAGGCGCTGTCTGTGACGCCGGAAGCGGAACTTATTGCAACGGTGTCGGACTCAGAAACGAATATTTTCGCGACTGAAGTGTTTACTCAAGTGATGCAGCTGCCGGAAGCGCAGCGGGAAACGGTCATGCTTGTGTTCGTTGAAGGGTACAGCTACCGCGAAGCCGCCGCCTTGCTGGAAGTTCCCATCGGTACGATCATGAGTCGGTTATCGAATGCCCGGCAGAAACTGAAAACCGTGATGCAGCTTGATGCGGCAGACAACGCGCGACGGAGTGGCAAATGACGTTTTCCGACGAGACGCTGTTGGCGTATCTGGAAGGCACACTGGACGAGGCTCAAAGCCGCGCCATCGAGGCTGCGGTTGAGGATGACGCCGAGTTTGAACGCCGCTTGATGGGGCTGGACCCGTTCGCGCCCATAATTCAGGACGTTTTTGAGAAACTTCCAGCCGAAGCGCCGAAGTTCGGTTTGTCGGAACCTGTGGCACAAAACACCAATGGCAGGTTTCTTCGCGTTGTCGCGGTGGCCGCGAGTGTGGGGGTCGCGGCGGTTGCCCTTACATTCTGGGCGACACGCCCGGCAGAACTGGGCTGGGCGCAGCAAGCGGCGATCTACCAGTCGCTTTATGTGCCCGAGACGATCGCTTCGCTGGACAGTTCCGAGGCTTCGCTGGACAAGCAGTTTGCAATGGCTGAGGCCGAACTTGGCAGGTCATTGGACCGCGAAACACTGGAATCCCTGCCGGGGCTGGAGTTGAAGCGGGCACAGGTTCTGTCGTTCAAAGGCAAGCCTTTGATTCAGGTTGTTTTCGCCGATGAACAGGGTCAACCATTTGCGTTTTGCGTGATCCGGCAAGGGCCGAATGCTCCGAGTGCCGAGGTCAAGCAGGCAGTGCTGAGTGGTTTGGCAACTGCGACATGGGCACGGGACGGCTTTGGATACATGCTTTTGGGCAGCTCTCCTCAGACCGATCTGAAAGGCGAGCTGGACGTTTTGACCCGCACTTTCGCAGGCTGACGGAAAACCCCTTGTGAACCAACAGGAATGCCCGAAGAATGCGGGGTATGACGTCGAAGAAACCCATGCCCCTTCCGGATGATGAGGCCGAAGATCTTGGACCCGCCAGCATCTATGACGGCGATCCGTCCGAAGAGGATGATCTGTGGTTCTTGCCGCCTGATGAAGACGATTCTTCAGAAGATTTCTTTCTGCCTGGGCCGCGCCCTGAACAGCGTCTGCTATTCGACCCGCGCGATTGGCGGGCGGCGCAGTCCGAGCTTTCCGCCGAACTTGCTGATCTGGCCCTGACTTTTGGCGCGCTGGATGAACGTCTGCGGTCAGGCCCCGAGGGGTGGACGCACCGTCTGGCATTGATGGAAACATCCGATCTGGGGTGGTGGACGGGTGACCGGATCAGCGTGGATCGCCTGGCCTTATGGACTGGTTTGCGTATTGGCGCGACCCATGACGACGTACAGGCCTTGTTTCGGGCGGGGTGGGCCGTACGCCGCCTGAGTTCGGGCGCGGCGCCCGCAGCGGGTGGATGGGAAAGCGGTCTGACTGCTTTTCTTGATCGGCTGGCGCAGGGATCCGCCGCCGCTCCTGAGGCCATCGTCGACCTTGCAGAGGTCATGCAGAACGCAGAAGGGTTGCACCCTGTGACTCAGTCGGCGATTGCATTTCATGCTTGGCGGGCGGTTTCGCAAGGCATCGGACAAGATACCGAGGCGGCAGTCATTGCGGCGCGGCATGCGGCGTCAATGGGGCGTGGTGGTGCACTGTTCATGCCGCTTGCGTTGTCCGGGCCCGGTGCCTTGCGCGGAACTGGGGTGCCGACCGAGAAACTGAGCGCGTGGATAAGCGGAGCCGGTCAGGCAGCGCTTGCAGGCTTGTTGCATCTGGACCGGATCAGTGCCTGGGACGCCAAGGCAAAGGGCGCCACGCAGGATCTGAGCGGGCGCACCCCACCGCGTCTGATCGACGCTCTGACAGCTTGGCCGATGGTTTCGGCCCCTTTGGCGGAAGATCTGACCAAAGCCTCGCGCGCGGCGGTTCAGCGCAATTTCGACCTTTTCGCTCGGCGTGGTCTGGTACGAGAGGTCACAGGGCAGGGACGTTACCGTGTCTGGACCGCAGCGCTGTAGTTTATCAGCCAGTCACGAAACGTGCGTGCCGCCGGGCGCAGGGCCGTGCGTGAAGGATAGACCAGATGATACGCCTCTTGACCCGGGCAGGAGGTTTCAGGCAGGCAGGGGATCAAACCAGACAGCTTCATAATTCGATCTGACGCCGGGGCGCGCGCTAATGCAATGCCGCCGCCGCTGGCGCAGAGCTCTGCCGCCATCACTGAGTTATCAGCAAAAAAATATTGCGCCTGTCCCCCTGACAGCCGCTGGTGTTCGAACCAATGCGGCCAGCTTGCACGATGAGTCGAAACTTCGATCAACGTGAATTGAAACAGGTCCTGTGGTGACCCGATCTGTGAGGCGATTTCAGGGGGAGCGACGGGATAAAGAAGTTCGCGCATCAGTTCATCGCTTTCTGCCTCAAACAGTGCGGGGTTTCCAAATACGATCTGCAGGTCTGTAAACCGATTGGTGAAATCCGAAATAACGTTGCCCGTGGAGAGTGACAGGTTGATTTTGGGATGTGCCGCCTGAAATGTCGGAACGCCTCCGGCCAGGATTCCGTGTGCGAAGAGAAGAACTGATTGTACGTAAAGCCGTTGCTCGCGGGTTTCCCCGAACAGGCCGTTGGTTGCGGTTTCGAGCATGAGCAGTGATTGCTGCACCGAAGGCAGATAGGCGCGCCCTGTTTCGGTCAATGTTACAGCATGTGCGTGACGACGGAACAATGGAGTACCTAATCGGGTTTCCAGGGCTTTGACCTGCTGACTGACTGCGGCCGGTGTCATGTTCAGCTGCGTGGCCGCGCGGGCGAAGCTTTCGGTTCGGGCTGCGGCCTCGAAAACGCGCAGCCAGTTGAGGGAGGGGACTCGGGTGCTCATCCCACAGGCTAAGCAAAACTTAGCCTCACCGGCAAGACAAAATGGTCTGAGAAACTGCCCCTCTGCCGTAGGTTCGGGATCAGTGAACAGATGGAATGAGCCTTGCCATGTCACACCCTGCCCTGCCGCCACGCGCCAAGCGAAAGATCTGGAATTATACGCCCCAGCTGCCGATTCAAACTTCGCCTTATTGGGATTGGCCGATGAAACCCTTGGCCACGTTGAGGTACCTGTTGCAAAGCTGGAACCCGCTTGCGCTGCGCGCCCTGTTGCTGGTTTTTGCAATCTTCACCTGGACGTATCTGACGCCTTCGCTGTCGCGGATTGAAACATTCAGCTGGGACTGGGTGGCCGAGATTTGGTTCCATAACTTCTGCATCCTGATGGTGGTCGCCGGTGGTTTGCATCTGGCCTTGTGGAAGTTCCGAACGCAACAGGACGAATACCGCTATGACATGCGCCCGATGATGAAGGGCGCCAAGGTATTCACTTTCAAGAACCAGGTCTGGGACAACATGTTCTGGACCCTCGGTCCGGCGCTGACCTTCTGGACCTTCTGGGAATGTCTGATCCTCTATTCTTATGCCAATGGCTGGATCACGATGATTACATTAGATAGCAACCCGATCTGGTTCGTGGCAGTCATCGTCTTTGTGCCGATCTGGGCAGGGTTCCATTTCTACTGGCTGCATCGGCTGCTGCACATGGGCGTTCTGTATACCAGAGTGCATGCATGGCATCACCGAAACATCAACACCGGCCCGTGGTCCGGATTGGCGATGCATCCGATCGAGAGCTTCTTTTTGATGTTCGATACGATGATCTTTTTCCTGCTACCGTCGCACCCGATCCACGCCATTTTCCTGCTGTTTCACCACGGCATCGGCGCGCCGGTTTCTCATGCCGGTTTCGAACATGTGAAATTTGGGAAAAAGGCCAGATTTCAAGTCGGGGACTTCTTTCACCAGCTCCATCACCGTTTCTTCGACTGCAATTACGGTACGTGGGAAACCCCTTGGGACGAGTGGTTCAACACGTTCCACGACGGCACGGAAGACGGCAACGAAATGGTAAAGCGCCGCAAGATCTGGGCCGCCGAGTAGTCAACGGCAGCAGGGGCACGCCGGGTCCAAGCGGGCCCGGCAAGCGTGTTTGATCCATCAGGCGGGCTGGAAAGGGTACGGCACTGACGTCTTTAGCGTCCAACGCCTACATAGGTGTCAAAGCCGGATTTCAGGGCCTGTGTTTTTGAGTAGATATTGCGCAGGTCAACCATTCGGGCCGTGTTCATGGAACCGGCAAGTTCGGTCAGGTTCAAAGCGCGAAACTCATTCCATTCCGTCAGCAAAACCACAACATCAGCGCCCTGTACGGCCACATAAGGATCGTCACACCATTCGACACCCGGCAAAAGGGCGTCGCCCTCCGATTTACCCTGCGGATCGACGACGCGCACTTTGGCCCCTCCGCCGATCAGAGCAGGAACGATGGACAGTGATGGCGCGTCGCGCATGTCGTCTGTGTTGGGTTTGAATGTGACGCCCAGAACCGCCACGGTCTTGCCATTGAATCGGTCGTCGCAAGCTTCGCGGATTTTCTCGATCATCCGCTTTTTGATTTCGTCATTCACGCGAATGACGGTTTCGGTGATCTGCATCGGATGCGCATGATCCTGCCCGATCCGGGCAAGCGCGGCCGTGTCCTTAGGAAAACAAGAGCCGCCATAGCCGGGCCCGGCATGCAGGAACTTGTTGCCGATCCGCCCGTCCAGGCCGATGCCACGAGACACTTCTTTGACATCCGCGCCGACCTTTTCGCACAGGCCCGCAATTTCATTGATAAAGGTGATCTTGGTCGCCAGAAACGCGTTTGCGGCGTATTTGATCATCTCGGCGCTTTCCAGATCGGTGGTCAGGATCGGGAAGTCACGCAGATAGAGCGGGCGGTAAATTTCCGCCATCACTTCGGCGGCGCGGTCGTTTTCTACACCAACAACCACGCGGTCCGGGCGCATGAAGTCATCGATTGCCGCGCCTTCGCGCAGAAATTCCGGGTTCGAAGCCACGTCAAATTCCGCTTTGGGGTTGGCTGCAGCAACGACTTCCTGGACATTTCTATTGGTTCCCACGGGTACCGTCGATTTGGTGATAATCACCGTGTATCCGGTAACAGCCTGTGCGATCTCTTCCGCTGCTGCCATCACGTAAGTCAGGTCGGCGTGGCCGTCGCCGCGTCGGGTGGGGGTTCCGACAGCAATGAAGACCGCGTCGGCACCATCTACGGCCGCCGCCAAATCGGTTGTGAAACTCAGGCGCCCGGCAGCAACGTTTTTCGCCATTAGCACGTCCAGGCTCGGTTCATAGATCGGCACCTCGCCGGCCTTAAGCATGTCTATCTTCTGCTCGGCCTTGTCGACGCAAATCACGTCATGACCGAAGTCCGAGAAACATACGCCGGATACAAGGCCCACATAACCGGTGCCAATCATTGCAATGCGCATCTGCTAAAATCCTTCTTACCAATTACCACGGGCGGCGCGGGCACAATCAAAGAAACTGACGCCTGTTTCAATGGCTGACAGGGGTCGTGTGATGCATCCCATAGATTCTTGCTGATTTTGAGGCAATAGGAGCGCAGGCGGTATAATTCTTTCACAGAGGTGATCAAGACGGCTTTGGTAAACGGAATCGCAGGTCAGGGCGTACCATTTTCCGATCGTTTTTGGCAGCTGATGCGAGATGCAGGATCTCAAACGTCCCGGGCATTCGTTCAACACCCGGTGGATAGGTCACATCAATCAGGGCCGGTGATCGGTATTGCCGCCCGAACCGGGGATCAGGCGGCTCTTACATTCAGAACCAGCGCCCTATGGCTGTTACGTTTGGCGAAAATGTCGCTGAGTCCGAGATTGCCGACAGGACTTTGAAGGTGGATTGGGAAGATGAAGGCGTGTCAAACCCTGTAAAGCGGGTTGCTGCACCTCCGCTGCCGTTGACGTTTGGGGGCGCGGAAAACTGTGCTGGAAAATCCCAGGTCGTTGAACCGCTTGTGAAAAGGGCACCTTCAGTTGTTGTGCAGGCAACCGCGGCCAGTGTGGCTGTACAGATTTGGGTGCCGTCGGCAAACCGCACATAGTCACCATTGGCATTACTACCACGTTCGATGACCGCTCCGGTCGGTATGCCCGCGGTTTCTGCCACTGCCCCCAATAGGTTACCCGGCCCGTAGCCATAATCGGCACGCATCAGGCGGCCTGGGGTCGTGTCATTTGAATCTGCCTGAACAGCTGCACCTGTCGCTGCACCTGTCGCGGGATCGAAGGCCAGTGCCTCGGTCCAGTTACCACCATCGGGCGACACCTTGATGGAAAATCCCGTATTGCCAGACAACCCCATTTCGGCGTGACCGGTCCAGTTCGATTGAAACAATAGCGACGCGGTATCGCTCGCGCTGGCTTTGTTGATTTTCAATTGATGACCGCCGCCTTCGTGGTTCAGCAAAGTGGCTGGGCTGCGAACGGACAAGCGGTTCGTGCTGTCAGAAGTTGTCGCCACTCCGACCCCCTCTAGGTTCTGAGTGCTGACCGGCAGCGGCGCCCATGTAGTGCCGTTCCAGAATTTCAGAACTCCGGTCGTAACATCCCAGGCGCGCCAACCAATATCCGGGGTCATAAAATGCCAGGCATTGTCCAACCATGCCGCCAGTTCCCAGGCGTGCCCTGTCCAGTCCCCGGTAGGAGCAGCACCAAGTGCATGAATTTCGCCCTGTTCGGGAACAACCGGTGGGGTGGTTGCGTCTGTTGATCGAACTGCCAGTTGAACGATCAGATCAAGCTGTCTGAGGGCTTCGTTGTGGGTGACATGTTTTTGCGCCTGCGAGGGTTGTAGAAAGGGCAGGTTCAATCGGGTTGATGTTTGTGACACGAGGGTCCTCCTGTGGCTGTCGGTCCGATGCTTCGGTTGCGCGCTACCCTGCCGTGAAGCGCGTCAATCCTGTCTGACCGGGCCGACCGCCCAGGAAATGTTTTGCTAATCTATGATCCTCAGTCTGAATTCTGCCGTTGCCTTGGGGCGCGGACAGCAATGTCCGAAATTAATCCCGGGCGTAAATGTCTTCGTATCGAATGATGTCGTCTTCGCCCAGATAGGTCCCGGTTTGGACCTCAATCAGTACCATGGGTACCTTCCCAGGGTTCTCCATCCGGTGAGTGGCGCCCAGCGGGATATAGACGGATTGGTTTTCGGTCACCAATCGCTCGTGATCGTCGATAGTGACCTTGGCTGTTCCTTCAACCACAATCCAATGTTCGGACCGATGATGGTGAGACTGCAGGCTGAGAGATGCTCCGGGGTGAACATGGATGCGTTTGACCTGAAACCTGTCGCCAATCACTAGGCTTTCGAACCAACCCCAAGGACGATGATCCACCGGCAGTGATTCTGCCTGTTTGGCCCCTTTGGCCTTCAGCGCAGTGACGGCTTTCTTCACATCCTGGGCCTTGCCCATACTGGCGATCAGAACCGCGTCGGGCATCGCAATGGCGATTACGTTTTCAAGACCCATTGCCACTACTTCCTGAGCCGGTGACTCGGATCGTATCAATGCGTTGCGGCAATCGATTGCAGTCACTTCTCCGCATGTCGCAACATTGTCTTCATCAGGGTTCGACAGCTCTTGAACCGCTGTCCAGCTGCCGACGTCAGACCAGCCAGCCGAATAAGGAACTACGCTGAGATTCGAGGCTTTTTCCATGACCGCGTAGTCAATTGAAATGTCATCCACGCCAGACCAGGCAGCAGGATCCAATCGCAGGAAACCCAAATCGGCTTTTGCCTCTGCCACGGCATTTTGGACAGGCGCGATCAGATCGCGCGCGTGCTGTTCAAATGCTGCTACGATGTCGCGTACTGCAAACAGGAAGATTCCCGAGTTCCAAAGGTAACTGCCATCCGACAACATTGCCTTGGCCGATTCCAGATCAGGCTTTTCGACGAACCGGTCCAATGGGACAGCCGCTTGCGTCGAATCCGGCACATGGCGGAGTTTAAGATAGCCGTATCCGGTTTCCGGGTGTGTAGGCGTAATACCAAACGTTACCAGATCGTTTCGTTCATTGATTGCCCGTGCACCTTCGGCGACCGCACGATGAAAGGCTACATTGTCCGGAATCACATGATCCGAGGGTGCCACTAGCATGATGGCATCCGGGTCGCGTGCCGCCAGAAACAAAGCTGCCGCAAGAACAGCGGGGGCGGTGTTGCGCCCTTCGGGCTCAATCAGAATTGGACCCGGGTCGATCCCGACTGCTGTCAATTGTTCCGGGACAATAAAACGAAAGGCCTCGTTGGTCAGAATCAGTGGCTTTTCGTAAGGCGCGCCAGAAGGTCCCATCATCCGTTCTGCGCAAGTTTGCAACAGGCTTGCTTCGCCGACCAGGGAAACGAATTGTTTGGGATAGCTTTTGCGTGACAGGGGCCACAAACGTGTTCCCGATCCACCGCAAAGAATGACTGGGTAGACTGTATTGGTCATGCACGTGCCTTCGAACTGCTGGTGACTGACGATATTGCCTTATTTGTAGTCAAGGAAAACAATCTTTGCCTACTGAGCAGCTTTTCCCGTGGCGACAATGTCGTTCAGATACTGGCTCAGATCATCACGAAGATCTTCGCGGGCAAGCGCGAAGGCAACGGTGGCTTGCAGAAAGCCTGATTTTGAACCGCAATCAAAGCGCTGGCCATTGAATTTATAGCCGAAGGCCGGCACTCCGGCCGCGATATCCGCTGCGATGGCGTCGGTCAGTTGGATTTCACCACCGCTTCCGGTTTTCTTCGCATTGAGATTGCTCAAAACAGAAGGCCGCAGCACGTAACGCCCAATGACGGCCAGATTGGATGGCGCTTCCGATGGTTCGGGTTTTTCAACCATCCCTCTGGTCGGGACGACAGAGCCGATGTTGTCGCCGACATCAAGCACGCCATATGAACTTGTCTTTTCTGTCGGAACTTCCATGGCTGCTACCATGTTTCCACCGGTTTCCTCGTATGCTTCGATCATTTGTTGCAAACAAGGCTTGTCGGCGGCGATGACATCGTCAGGCAGCATGACGGCAAAAGGTTCATCGCCTATCAACCGTCGGGCGCACCAAACAGCGTGTCCCAGACCCAAAGCTTTGTGCTGACGGATATAGGCAATCGCGCCGCTTTCCATATTAGTCTTGTTCAGGATATCCAGAAGCTTGGTCTTGCCCTTGGCCTTCAGCTCCTGCTCCAGCACAAGGTTGTGATCGAAATAATCTTCAAGCGCGGACTTTCCGCGCGATGTTACGAAAATGAACTCCTTGATCCCGGCTGCACGGGCTTCGTCGATTGCGTATTGGACCAGTGGACGATCCACCAGTGTCATGATTTCTTTCGGAACGGATTTGGTCGCTGGCAAAAATCGCGTTCCCATGCCCGCTACTGGAAAAATCGCTTTGGTGACTTTGCGTGTCATGGTGCCTCTCAGTTTATTTATTTTGCCAGAAGAGCAGGAAATGTCCGGAGTGTCCTCATAGGCTGCAATACCCTGTCAATCAATGATGCCTGGTGGGTCAGGCGGCTATCAGTCAAATCGTGCCACCTTGCCAGGAAGGAGTCAAAAGCCACGTCTGATGCGATATGTATACGAAACTTGTGCAACAGGTGCTTGGTTTTTCGGCGGATTGCACCCTGCAGAAGGGCAGGGATCAAGTCCTATCTAACACGGAAAGTTCATCTGCTGTGCCCAGCTTGCAATGTTATCCGGACTTTCGCTTTCCCGAGAGTGATCCAACAGTGCTTCAGATTCACGTATCGCGTTATTTTGTATGTGGTTATTGGGTTTGAACAGATGCTGACCGTACGACGCTTCGTAAGCCCGGTGCTGTTAGATAGCATTGCCCTGATGAGCAGATGGCGGCAAAGGACGCTCTCGGACAGTGTAATGATCCCGGAAAAAGGGCTGTCGCCGGGTCTCGCAAACTCGTCCGGGTTTTCGATTTGCGTCTTCACTTTCTGTTTTCGAATAAGCAACAATTGGCGGGTAATCCCGGGAATAGGTGCTGCAAACGCTTGATTTTTTGTGCAAGGGATCGACATGCGGGTAGAGTGCCAGAGTCGACAGCTCGCTCTGGTTCGTATCATGGAACTAAGATTGTTTTCATCGACGCGTCTGGAAAACAGGTCGGTGCGACCCCCGAGGCCTCTTGCCAGCGACCTATCGAGCGGCGTGTTTTGAAACCTGGCAGCCCGTCGACGCCACCGACATCGTGCCCCTTGTCTTGCAAAGCCTGCTGCATCGTAGCGATGTCAGATCGATACAGTCCGCCAACTTTTCCCCAGGACCCACTAAAATTGCCAATGCCGTACTGAATTCGGTCACCGACATGACCGACGAACAGGGCATAAAGATCGCTTTTGTTATATTCCTTGAGAACATAAAAATTAGGTGTAACCAGAAAACCCGGACCGTGCCGCCCTGCAGGCATCATCAGGTACCCTTCACCACGCAGTTCATGCGCCGGAAAGGGTTTGCCCGAAACCCGGCGCACTCCAATCCCAACCCAGTCCTGAATGGATTGTCCCTGATCGGGACCTTCCAAAGCGCATGACACGCTTTCGGGCACCGAAACCTCGAATCCCCAGTCCCGTGCGGCAACCCAGCCATGTTGCATGAGGTAGTTACCGATTGAAGCAATCGTGTCTTCAGGTGACCCCCAGATATCGGCCTTCCCGTCGCCGTTGCCGTCTGCAGCATACGTCAGATAGTTGGAAGGCATGAATTGCGGTTGACCCAACGCACCGGCCCAACTGCTTTTCATTTGCCGGGTCGGTTGGTGCCCTGCTTCGGCAATTTGCAGCGCGGCAATAAGTTCGCCAGTAAAATAATCTGTACGCGTGCTCATAAAGGCCTTGGTCGACAGCACCCTGAACGCGTTATGGCGGATAGGAACTTGCCCGTACCCGCTTTCTCTTCCCCAGATCGCCAGGATAATGCGGGCGGGAACGCCGGTTTCAGCCTCAACCGCCGCAAGAGACACGGAGTGACGCCGTTCCATTTTGCGCCCAACTGACGTTGCGCCTTGAACCGACCCCGAATTGAAATACCGACCGGGTGAGCCAAACTCGGCCTGTTTCTGCGCTTTGGGAGTTTTGCGTTTGCTGCCAGGCGGCACCAGATCCGGAAGTTTCCAGTTCAGGGTGACGCCGGAAAACGCCTGTTGCATCGTTTCTGGTGATACGCCTTTGGCTTT
Source organism: uncultured Ruegeria sp. (assembly GCF_947497005.1). GTDB lineage: Bacteria > Pseudomonadota > Alphaproteobacteria > Rhodobacterales > Rhodobacteraceae > Ruegeria. The sequence continues at coordinate 86,922 of NZ_CANMFF010000004.1, forward strand.
TGCCCGTGGCCAGATCGTTTCCTGCAACCATGACTGGAACTGGCGTTCGACGGCAACGCGATCCTGTGCCAGCGCGGCCTGCGACATCAGGGTTAACCCGATGGAGATAAGCAATATACGCATCAGTGTTTTGTCTGTCCCGACTTGAATCGCGAGTCAACGGGAAGATACTGCCCATCCTTGAACTTCTTATACTCGAAGTTGAGAAAAGATTGGCCGTAGCAATCTGTGGTTTGGAAAAACTCTTGAGAAAATTCACACACTTGCCGATAGTCAGATGGGAATTAGATGAGGAGAGGACAGTCAGTTATGGCAAAGGTCAAAACGTCCAACCCTACTTCCCTGCTAATGGTCGCTTTGATCCTGTTGTTGGCGACGGCGCAGACAGTTGCGGCCAGCGACAGTTTCATGGACCCCCAGGGGCCAATCGCCGCGATCCAGAAAACCCATCTGTTGCGGGCAACTGCATTAATCATGGCGGCTGTTATCCCTGTTCTGATATTGGTGCCTCTGATCGCGTTCCGTTATCGTCGGCGCAAAAACAGTGGTGCAGCTTATCAGCCGAATTGGGATTTCTCTGCAAAGCTGGAATTCCTCATGTGGGGTGTGCCGGTTTTGATTGTGGCCCTTCTGTCGTTCTACCTTTGGAAGACGACTCATCGTCTTGATCCGTATACGGCGGCATTTGGCGAAGATCCCGCCTTGCAAGTACAGGTGGTTGGGCTGGATTGGAAATGGCTGTTCATCTATCCCGATCTTGGCATTGCCAGCGTGGGCGAGTTCGGTATTCCCACCAAACAACAAGTAGCGATGACGCTGACCACCGATACTGTGATGCAATCTTTCATGATCCCTGCCTTGGCTGGTCAGATTTATGCGATGCCCGGTATGACAACCCAACTGCATCTGGTCGCTGACGTGCCGGAAGTCATGCAGGGCGAAAATACACAATACAACGGGCGGGGATTTACCAAACAGAAGTTCCGTACCGTTGCCATGCACAATGATGAATTCGACGCATGGGTCGACAAAGTGCGTGAAAATGGCATTCAACTGGACCCGGCAACCTATCAGACCCTCGCTATGCGGACAGACAGGGATGAGGTTCAAGCCGCGCTGGGCACAGCGAAGATGCCGGATGATGCGCTGTACTTCACGATGGAAGAAGATTTTTTTCGCGATATTCTGCACCGCTATCACGGCGGCGAAGCACTGCCTGTTGATCAACAGCCGGGAACGGCATCCTTCGGGCAGGAGGCGCAGAAATGACGACTTCCGCTACAGGGTTTTTCGGTCGCCTCAATTTGGATGCATTGCCGATTACAGGGCTGATCCAGAACCCCAATGCAAATGAGATCGTTGCCAACACCGCGGCTGCTGTCGTCATAGTAGGCGTTGTTGTCGTGGTCGGCTTGCTGAGTTGGTTCCGCTTGTGGACGCCGTTATGGCGCGATTGGTTGACGAGTGTCGATCACAAAAAGATCGGCATCATGTATGTCGTCTTTGCGATCGTGATGCTGGCGCGCGGCGTGTTGGAAGGCGTTGTGATGCGTGCGCAGCAGGCCGCCGGACCGGGCGATGGCTTCCTTGAGGCGGAACACTTCGCCGAGCTGTTCAGCACCCATGGCACGATCATGATATTCTTCGTGGCGGTGCCCTTTGTCTTTGGTATCGCAAACTATGTTGTGCCCCTGATGATCGGGGCACGGGATGTGGCCTTTCCCCGGCTGAACCAGATCAGCCTGGGCCTGACCGTGTCCGCTGGCATGATGCTGATGGTGTCGCTGGTGGTGGGGCGGTTTTCGACCGGTGGTTGGACGGCCTATCCGCCTTATACCGGTGCCGCGTTCAATCCGGGCGTTGGGCCGGATTACTGGATCTGGGCCATCGTTGTTTCAGGCATTGGAACCACGCTCACCGGCATCAATTTCGCTGTGACAATTTACAAGTTGCGTGCGCCGGGCATGACGTTCATGCGGCTGCCCATGTATTGCTGGACGATCATCTGCAGTTCGATCCTGATCGTCTTTGCCATGCCGCCGTTAGGCGTTGCTGCACTTATGCTGGCAGCCGATCGCTATCTGGATTTCCACTTCTTCACCAACGACCTTGGCGGCAACATGATGAATTATGCCAATCTGTTCTGGCTGTTCGGTCACCCCGAGGTTTATCTGTTGGTTCTGCCTGCCTACGGTATCTATTCCGAGGTGTTCGCAACCTTTTCGGCCAAACGTCTTTACGGTTACAACTCGCTTGTCATAGCCACGATGTCGATTGCGGTATTGTCGTTTACGGTCTGGCTGCACCACTTCTTCACCATGGGTCAGAGCGCACTGATCAACGCTGTGTTTGGCATCGCGACGATGTTGATTGCCATCCCGACCGGTGTGAAGGTCTATGACTGGATGGCGACCCTGTGGCGGGGGCGCATCCGGTTCTCGGTGCCGATGCTCTATGGATTGTCTTTCTTGATGCTGTTTGTGATCGGCGGGCTTAGCGGTGTGATCCTGGCCAATCCGACCGTGGATTATCAGGTTCACAACACGCTTTTTCTAGTGGCACATTTTCACAACGTTCTGTTGCCAGGCGTGCTCTTTGGGTTGTTGGCGGCTTATAACTATTGGTTCCCCAAGGCTTTCGGCTTCCGCCTGAGCGAGTTCTGGGGCCGTGTTTCTGTATGCCTCTGGACCGGAGGGTTTCTGCTGACCTTCATGCCACTCTATTTCGTCGGGCTCATGGGGATGCCGCGCCGTTCCTTCAGCTATGATGACCCATCCTTCCGTCCGTTCATGATAGTGGCCATCATCGGAGCGCTGGTGATTACCTGCGCCTTGTTCTCGGTTCTGATCCAACTGTGGGTTAGCATCCGTGACCGCGATCAAAGCCGCGTTCCAGTAGGGGATCCATGGGATGGGCGTACATTGGAATGGTCGATCCCGTCGCCGCCGCCGCCCTATAACTTTGCGATTATCCCGCAGGTTACAGATCGGGATGAATTTGCAGAAGCAAAGGAAAAGGGGGCGGCCTATCCAACGCCTGACGCTTATGAAGATATTGAATTGCCGCGCAATACCGGCATCGGCTTTGCCCTATGTGTATTGAGCGGTGTCTGGATGTTCGCGCTTGTCTGGTGGATCTGGTGGCTGGCTGCAGTGATGACCGTTCTGATGATCCTGGCGGTGATTGTCTGGACCTTCGACGACAGCACTGAGCTTACCATACCGGCGGAGGAAGTGCGTAAGGATCACGAAGCCTGGCTGGCACTGGTTCACAGCGAAACGGCTGTGGATCGCGATTTCGAAACGTCACCGGAAAATCGCGGCCTCGCCCGCCCTGACTTGGAGGCGTTCACATGAAGCGCGCGCCGACCCACAGTTACCCCGGAATCAATCTGGGGGAACGCCACGCCAGTGCGGACAAGGCCGCCGAAGTTGTCACATTCGGCTTCTGGGTCTTTTTGATGAGCGATCTGGTCTATTTCGGCCTGATGTTCGCGATCTATATCACGATGATCGATGCACAAGCGGGGGGGCCTGGCCCGCACGAGCTGTTTGATCTGAAAAGCATCTTTGCACAGACACTTATCCTTCTGACCAGCAGCCTGACGGTCGGCCTTGCCATGCTGGCGCTGAAATACAATCTGCCGCGCGGCCGCATTGTCTTGTGGTTTGGCGTCACTCTTGTACTGGGGATCAGCTTTCTGGTGCTTGAAGTGCGTGACTTCATGGCGATGGCGGAAAAAGGCGGCATCCCGCAACGCAGTGGATTCTTGTCGGCATTCTTTGGGCTGGTCCCGCTGCATGGTTTGCACGTCGCAGCCGGATGCCTGTGGTTGATCGTTCTGGGTATCCAACTGCGCGTGAAGGGGATGACGGATGTTGTGATCTCACGCGTGGTGCGGCTGGCACTGTTTTGGCATTTTCTCGACCTGATCTGGATCGGGATCATCACCATCGTCTATTTCGGAGGTCTGACCTATGGATAAGCGCTCTGAAATGCACCGTCGCGAGCGTCGCCGCTATGTGATCGGATACGGTGGTTCGCTTTTGCTGACTCTGACGACGTTTGCTGTGGCTTATCTGTTCGGGATCGAAACGCCCGGTGTTTACCTGACAATCGGGTTGCTTGGGCTGGCGCAGCTTGTTTTGCAGCTCGTTTACTTTCTGCATATTGATCGTCGACGCAGCAGCCGCGAAGATCTGCATCTGGTTCTTTTCTCCACCATGGTTCTGTTGATCATGATCCTTGGCACAATCTGGGTGTTGGGCAATTTGGCAATGCGAATGCACATGCACGTGATGTGACGTGCGGGTGCTACAGGCAGAAAGGAATGCGGGAATGAAACCTCTCAAAACCGCTGCGGTGGCCATGATGCTTGCAGCTATAGCGGTCGGGCTTGTTCTGTTCTGGCGACATGAGGAGCGGTATCCATCCACTCAGGATGCATATGTGGGTGCGAACATCATTTATGTGGCGGCCCAGGTAACAGGTCAGGTGGCTGATGTGCATGTGATGGAAAACCAGCCCGTGAAAAACGGTGACCTGCTTTTCACAATTGATGATAGGCAATTCAAGGCCTCTGTGGACGAGGCCAATGCCAATTTGGACAGTGCCGTTCAACAGGCCAAGTCGTATTCCACACAGATTACTGCAGCTGAAGCGTCAGTAGAAAGCGCACAATCCGCTTATAATACCGCGAACAAAAACCTCGAGCGTGCCAAGGCATTGTTTGCAGCAGGCGATGTCGCACAAGTGTCGCTGGATCAGACGACATCCGAGTATGCGCAAGCTTCTGCGAGGTTGACGACCAGTCAATCCGGCCTGCTGGCACTGCAAAGCGGGCTGGAGGCGAAACAGGACGATATCCTGTCATCAAAGGCGCAGCTAGAAATTGCGAAAACCAACCTTGCCTGGACCAAGATCTATGCTGCGGCGGACGGATGGATTGCCAATCTGACCCTTCGCCCTGGATCATCAATGTCAGCTAACGCCCCACAGTTCTCGATTGTCGAGTCGTCTGATTGGTGGGTGGACGCCAATTTCAAAGAAACAGCTTTGGCGCGCATTCGCCCAGGTCAACCCGTTACTGTTCTGGTCGATATGTTGCCGGGATCAACTCTGACCGGCAAGGTGGCCTCGATCGGGCGAGGGTCGGGAGACACGTTTTCTTTACTGCCATCGGAAAATGCCAGCGGGAACTGGGTCAAGGTCACCCGGCGATTTCCCGTAAGGATCGAGCTTGATCCGACCGATGCACCCTTACGTGTCGGAGGCAGCAGCAAAGTGGTGGTGGATACAACAGGCCCGGCGGATGGCAGATGACTTCTGCGGCGACCAGCCATGTGAATCCGGTGATCGTGATCGCCGTGGTTCTTAGCGCCATATTGGAAGTCTTGGACAGTACAATCGTCAATGTAGCTTTGCCGCATATTCAGGCCGCATTTGGCGCGACGACCGATCAGGCGACATGGATTTTGACCAGCTATATCGTCTCGGCCGTAGTCATCATGCCGTTGACAGGGTTTGTCGCCCGGCGCGTTGGTCGCCGACGGTTAATCCTGACTGCGGTGACAGGTTTTACCATCATGTCTGTGATGTGCGGCCTGTCCTGGAGCCTTGAAGTAATCGTTGCCTTTCGGCTGGCTCAGGGAATGTTCGGGGCCTTTTTGATCCCATTATCGCAATCCATTCTGTTTGATGCCTTCCCCCGGGAAAAACGCGGGCAAGCAATGGCAATTTTTGGCTTGGGCGTGGTGGTGGCTCCGGTTCTGGGGCCAACGGTTGGCGCAATCCTGACCGAGTATTTTTCCTGGCGGATGGTCTTCTTTGTCAATCTTCCCGTGGCTGCCCTGGCGTTGTTATTGCTGGCCGGAGAATTGCCGGACGACAAAACCGAGGATGTACGGATCGATTGGAAAGGTCTTGCTTTGTTGGCTCTTGGGATCGGGTGCCTGCAATTTGTTCTGGATCAGGGCGAAACCATGGATTGGCTTTCGTCCCGCGCCATCCAGGTGTCTGTGATCGCGTCGGTTCTGGGGGCACTAGGGTTTGTCTTTCACGCACTGACCTCTCGAAACTCAGTCGTGGACCTGCGCCTGTTCGGCGATCGAAACTTTGCCCTTTGCAACCTGATCATTGCGGGTTTTGCTGTTTCTCTGTTCGGCGGCATCGCGATTTTGCCGACTCTAGTCCAAAGCCTTTTGGACTTTCCTGTTATTGCCTCGGGCCATCTGTTCATTCCGCGTGGTCTGACCGCAGGATTGTCCATGGTCCTGACCGGTGCGGTACTGGTCAACCGCTTTGATCCGCGTCTGTTGGCGGGTATCGGCCTGTTGCTGACAGCGATCGGGAATTTCATGATGGGTGCCATCAATCTCAACGCCGGTTTTTGGGAGCTGGCGTGGCCGGGCGCGATCAGTGGTCTGGGAATGGGTCTGGTGTTTGTGCCCATGTCGATATTGGCGTTCGAAAGTATCAGCAAAGATCGGCAGGACGAAGCCTCCGGCCTGTTCAACGTGACGCGGCAACTGGGTTCGTCGGTTGGAATCTCGCTGGTTGGTACATGGGTTGTGCGTGGCTTGCAGACCAATACGGCGGTGCTCAGCCAAAATGTAACGCCATATAATCCCGCGGCGCAGGAATATCTGAGCCCACTCGGCCTTGCGCCCGATAGCGCCGAGGGTGCAGCAATTCTGGGGCAGGAAATCATGAGGCAAGCAGAGATGATTTCCTATCTGACCGTTTTCAACAATCTGGGTTTGTTGGCCTTGGCAACAATTCCATTGCTTTTCTTTTGTCACGCCCCGAAGCCCGGATCACATACTGCTGCCCACGTGCACTAGCGCATCAGGGTCAGACCAAACCACAAAGCAAACCAGCATAGGGCCAAGCTGATCAGGATATTGCCAGCCGCCAGAACCAGAGTGCGCTCGCGTCGAAGTTCAAGGGATTGATAGGCAAAGCTGGAGAAAGTGGTAAACCCGCCGCAGAAACCAAACACCAGTCGTCTTTGGTCCTCGGGTATGTCTACAGGACCACCTAGGTATCCAATCCAGAGCCCAAGTAGCAGGCTGCCCAACACGTTCACGATCAGGGTTGATAAGGGTAGGTCATGTCGGATTGTCAACGCCAGCCAGTGCCGCAAAACAGCCCCCAGACCTCCACCCAGTCCGAACATCGCATGAAGGTAAAGGTCATTCATGACGATGACCTTTCAGAATGAAAAAAGTGCCCTACCTTCTCTCCGACCAGCGCCGCGCCAAGGCCAAAGGTGATTTCCAACCCGACAGCAAGAGGGATGATCCACAGATCGCTTTCGGCAAAACGTTCCAGATCAGCCACAAAAGACGAAAAGGTCGACAGCCCGCCACAAAACCCAACTGCGCCCAGATGCAGCACATGAGCGTGCACCTTGTGACGCACTGAATACAACCACCCGAGCACAAAACAGGCCGCCACGTTGATGCCGAAGGTTGAGGTGAGGAAGGCGACACCGGGAATTTCAAGCGATAACGCTTCTCGCAACAATGACCCAAGAGCTCCGCCCACAAAGACGGCAAGAAACATAAGGCTCTTTCGGTCGCGCCGGGGTTGGGAATGCGTCTTTACCAAGAGTGGGCCTATCGTTTTCTGGTATGCGTGGCATACTCACTGGCGGTGCCCGGTTCAACCGGCGAGCGACCGTAACACGGTTTCACGTTTTCGTCCCTGAGTGGATTAATTCTCTCAAAAGCTTGCAATCAAAATTCAATCTGTTTCACGTTGGGCGCAATTGGCAAGGCAAATCAGCCGGGCAGAAACATGAGGAGACCGGAACATGATTGTACGCAGGGTTTACTATTTTCTAAGCTGCGTTTGCCTGCCACTCGTCTTGCTTTTGGGGTTCTTTTGGCCCCCTCTGCATTGGCTTTTGGTCGTTTTGGTGCCTTACGCAGTCATCGGTCTCTATGACATTCTGACTTCAAAGCACAATGTGCTGAACAACTATCCGGTTTTGGGACATTTTCGGTACATGCTGGAATTTGTCAGCCCGGAAATTCGGCAGTACTTCGTGGAAACCAATGAAAGTGGCCGACCTTACAACCGGATCATACGCGGGCTGGTTTATTCCCGTGCGAAAGGTCAGGTGGACACGCAGGCCTTCGGGACGCAATACGACATAACCGAGGTTGGTTATCACCGTGCAAATCACTCATTGGCGCCCAAACACGTAGACAAAAGCGAAGATCGCGTGACGTTGGGTGGTCCACAATGCGAACAACCCTACAATGCCTCGCGCCTCAATGTGTCGGCCATGAGCTTCGGCGCGCTTAGTGCAAACGCCATCCGCGCGCTAAATGGCGGAGCCAAGGATGGGGCGTTCGCCCACAACACTGGAGAAGGTGGCTTGTCTCCGCACCATCTGGCCGAAGGCGGTGATATCATCTGGCAAATCGGGACAGGCTATTTCGGATGCCGCACCCCTGAAGGTGGGTTTGACAAGGATAAGTTTGCCGAAAAGGCGACAAAGGATGTGGTGAAGGCGATTGAGATCAAGCTGTCACAGGGTGCGAAGCCCGCTCATGGCGGCGTTCTGCCCGCTGCCAAAGTCGATGCCGAGATCGCTGAAATTCGCGGCGTGCCCGAGCATCAGGATGTGATCTCACCCCCCACTCATAGTGCCTTTGAGGGGCCCACAGGTCTGATGCATTTCGTTCAACATCTACGTGAAATGTCTGGCGGTAAACCCGTCGGTTTCAAGCTGTGTATTGGTTATCCGTCCGAGTTTATGGCAATCTGCAAGGCGATGCTCGAAACAGGAATATTGCCGGATTTCATCACCATTGACGGATCAGAAGGCGGTACAGGTGCCGCCCCTGTCGAGTTTACAAACCGTTTGGGTATGCCCGTGAACGAGGCGTTGATTTTTGCAAATAACTGTCTGCGGGGCGTTGGGCTGCGTGACAAGATCCGGATAATCTGTGCGGGCAAAGTGGCGACCGGATACGACATGGTCGAGAAGTTTGCGCTTGGTGCAGATATGTGCAACGCGGCGCGCGCAATGATGTTTGCGGTCGGCTGTATTCAGGCCTTGCACTGCAACACAAATCGCTGCCCGTCCGGGGTGGCTACCCAAGATCCAGTTCGTGGACGCGCCGTGAACGTCCCGCAAAAGCGCCAGCGCGTTCACCGCTATCACGACGCAACGCTCGAAAGCTTCCGCGAACTTTTGGGTGCGATGGGCAAGGAAAAGGTTTCCGAACTGCATCCACGTGACATTTTGCGCCGCACTGCGGACGAGCATGAACGTACCTATGGTGAGCTTTATACCTATCTGGAGGATGGTGCGTTGCTGGTGGATGACACCCCGGAGGAATTCGCAGCGGATTGGAATCGAGCTTCGGCGGCCCACTTCTGAGACATTGTCCAGAATGCAACATGCTTGGCTGACGAAAGGAATGCGTGTGCCGTCGTGCACTCCCGCCGCTGTGACATGAGGCTACATTTAACTGGGGTTGGATCTCGGATTGCTGGCTACATGCGTGTTGATCTTGCGAATACTCCATTCAACAGCATCGCGCATGGCGCGTCCCAAGGCTAAATCAAACGCTTCGACAAGATCGGATGTCTGCTCACTCTTCGCCACAACGTTTTCCTGGAACGAGCTTGAGGCAATAATCTTGTCTTCGTATTCGTCGATGACCTTGATGTTCATGCGTACTTCGATACGGACCTTGTTTCCGTTCTCGGGGTCCGCGACAACAATGCCCTGAAACTCGCGCAGGTCCGGTGCGATCACATAATCGGCGCGCAGGCCAACCGTTGACCGACCGACTGCAGCAACTTTGCCAGAATTCTCATAGCTTTCGACCAACAGCGTCTGAACGATCAAAGGCGCGCGATCCACCCAGCGGGCGCGCGGCAAATACTGAACCTGCAACGGGGTCGGCTGAACGGCGATCTGATCCGTGTTCACTGCGGCGGTCGCAGATGGTTCCTCGACAACGATCTGTTTCTGTATTCGGGGCAGTGCAGACGAGAATGTGCTCTTTGGCGTCAGCAGATACAGATCGTTGGGTTTTGCCGCTTGCTTTAGTGTGCCCAGACCGGCGCATCCGCCGATCAATGCAACCATCAGTATTGCAAATGCAGGCTTGATCATTGACGGAACTCCGATGCTTGGGTGCCCAGAAGGAAGCGTGCAGGATCACGTTCGACCTTGTCCACCAGACGGTCGAGGCTGATCACGAGACGCTGGGATTCTTCGATGAAACGAACGAATTGGGGCAGGCCCACGCGCAGGAAGTCCGACACCTGTCGGCGATTGTTCTGCACGATGCTGTCAATTGTTCCCAGCAGCTCGGACGCAGAGTTTGATGCACTTAGAACATCGTCCGAGATCTGGTCGATTTTTTCGGTGATGCTCGAGACTGTTTCAGTTACCTGATTGGCTGCCTTTCGGATATCTTCCGCAACAGGCGCTACATCTTCTTCCATGACGCGATTGGCTGATTCAAAGGCCGTTTCTGCCGAAGACAGTGCCCCTTTGGCCGACTCCATCGCAGATGTTATCGAACCTAGCGTTGTATTGGCGTTCAGCACGGTTTCGTTCACGATACCCAGTGTGACGCTGCCGTCATCCGACAAAAGTGTCAGGCGTTCTGCCAGTTGCGACCCGCGTTCGATGAAAGGTTGAATGTCTTGTTGCAGGATACGATCTGCTGTCTGGATCGTCGTTTTTGCTTCGTCCAGCGCGGTCTTGGCTGACTCGGACGCGGATTTAACTGAATTGAGTGTATCTGTACCGGTCTTGAGGGTCGTTTCTGCCGTTTCGATCAAAGGGTCCAGACGTTTTGAAAACGCACCTATGTCCTGGGCTGCACTGCCAATGTCGCTGGCGACGGACTCGAAGCTTGTCAAAGTCTTGTCCAGCCGACCCGTGGCGGAGGCAAGATTGTCCAGAATGCTGCTTACGGCTTCCCGGTTCTTGTCATCAACGACCTTGTTCAGACTTTCCAGAAGTGTAACGGCCTCGTCCAACACTTTTGGCGCGCCTTCAAACAAAGACTGGATGGTGCTGCGCTTGCTTTTGATCACGCTGTCTTGTGGCAATCGATTGGCTGTCGGAGACCCACCCGTAAGTTCGACATAGCCTACGCCGGTTACACCCAGCGATTGAAGTTGTGCGATCGTTTCTTCGGTAATCGGAATATCGGCATCCACTTCAATCCTCACCCGAACCTTAGACTGGTCTTTGTTGTCCAGATTGAGTGATATCACTTGCCCGACGGGCAGGCCGTTGAAATTCACTCCACCTGCCGCCGACAGGCCCGAGACATTATCGAATAACACGTCATAGTAAGCGTATTGGCGGGACACTTCGAATTTGGCCAACCACAGGAAGAAGCCAAATACGCCCAGAATACCCGCAAGGGTAAACGCGCCGATCAGGATGTAATTTGCTCTGGTTTCCATCGCCTTTACCTGTCCTGACCCTTCTGTTGTGCCGCGCGGGCTCGGGGGCCAGTGAAATATTCCTGCACCCAAGGATGATCCACCTTGGTCATATCCTCAATCGGACCTTCAACCAGCACGCGTTTTTCTGCAAGCACTGCAATTCGGTCACAGATGGCGTACAGGCTGTCCAGATCATGGGTGACCATGAAGACCGTCAACCCAAGCGCCTGCTGCAATTCGCCGATCAGCTCATCATAAGCAGCCGCACCGATCGGGTCCAACCCGGCGGTCGGTTCGTCCAGAAATACAATCTCGGGATCGAGCGCCAGAGCCCGGGCCAGCGCAGCGCGCTTGCGCATACCGCCCGACAGTTCCGATGGAAACTTGCCGCAGCTCAGTTGAGGCAAGCCCACGAGGCTGATCTTTAATGCGCCCAGCGATTCCATCAGTTTTTCGCTGAGGCCCGTGTGCTCTCGCAGCGGGGCCATCACGTTTTGCAACACGGTCAGCGATGAAAACAGCGCCCCGTCCTGAAAGGCCACGCCCCAGTGCCGTTCAATCCTGCGGCGATCTTCTTCGGGACCGTTCAGCACATCGACGCCCAAAACTTCGATACTTCCCGCTGCAGGTTTGTTCAGTCCTACAATTGTACGCAGTAAGACGGATTTGCCGGTGCCGGACCCACCAACGATACCCAAAACCTCGCCGCGCCAGACATCAAGGTTCAGATCGTCATGAACCACCTGTGTTCCGAACTGGTTTCTGAGACCGCGAACACGAATCACAGCGTCACTCTGCGTTTGGGTGGATGCTGTTGTCTGTTGCATATCACCGTTCATGTCAGATTCCGATCTCTGAAAAGAAAATCGAAAACAGTGCGTCAATTGCGATCACCATGAAAATGGATTGCACGACCGATGCCGTTGTTCGCTGCCCGACACTCTGGGCAGAGCCTTTGACCTGCATAGCTTGCCAGCAGGCGATAACACCTATGACCAATGCGAAGAATGGTGCCTTGATTAAACCTACTGCAAGTTGCCAGACGTCGGTGTTTTCTTTCAAGCGGGTGACAAACATGCCCGGGCTGACACCGAGGTCGATCCAGCTCATCAAGGCTCCACCAAACAGGCCTGCCATATCTGCGACAAAACCAAGAATTGGCAACATGATCAACAACGCCAGAACCCGTGGAATGACCAGGACCTCGATCGGGTCAAGGCCCAGTGTCCGCATTGCGTCGATTTCTTCCTGAACTTTCATCGAACCGATGGAGGCCGTGAATGCCGAGCCCGAGCGGCCAGCAACAATGATGGCCGTCAGCAATATCCCCAGCTCTCGCAAAATCGAAATCGAGATCAGCTCGACCACAAAGATTTCGGCCCCGAACTGTTTCAGCTGAGTCGCGCCCTGAAAGGCCAACACGACGCCAATCAGAAAGCCCATGAGAGCCACAATGGGAAGGGCTTTGACCCCCGTTTCCTCCATATGCGTGACCAACGCCGCCTTGCGCAGACGCCAGGGCATGATCAGGGTCCGAAACAAGCGGTGCAACGTAAGGCCCAGAAACTCGAGGATTGAAAGAGTATCTTTCCAGGCTCCGAACGTACCTTGACCTACACGAGCGACCCAGCCCAGAAAACCGCCAAGTTTTTCAAGCTTTCCGGGTTTGTCCGGGATGTTACGGGTAACAGTATCAATCAGGGTTGCATGCGCGGGTTTCACGCCTTGAAATTCCAGCGCTGCGCCGTTTGAAGTGAACCTTCGGCCAAGATCAGCAATCAGCCAGGCGCCGCTGGTATCCAGTGCTTCAACGCCGGACAGATCAAAAATGACATTGTCCCCGGAAGGTTGAACTGCAGCAAAATCACTTTCCACGGTTTGCAAGGATTGTGTCAGCAACTCACCAGAAATGCGCACTTGGGCGCCGCTGGCGTCGCGCTCTGAAGTTATCGTTGGCTGCGTCATGGTGCCATGTGAAGTAAAACATTCAATGCCTGCAATGACTTTGTGCTGTCTGGTCCGGTTTTTGCATTGCAGGATGGCCTTGGCGTCACGCTGGGTCCTGCATCCGATTGCTTATGATTTGGAATGAGAGTTGTTTTTCGCGTTTCGAAACAGGTTTGTAAATTAAACGTTTATGCATTCGACTAATTAGTTGCGCGCAGATCGGAAGCGGGACACATTCCGCCGCGGAACCCAAGGCGCTGAATCGGAGAAGTCGGTATGCATCACGCCAAGAACGTCCTGTTCATCATAATCGACCAATTGCGGGCCGATTGCCTGAGCGGTGCTCTGGCTGAGCACATTAGTCTTCCGAACCTGCGGGCTTTCATGGATGAGTCTGTGACGTTCACGCGCCATTTCTCGGTCACCAACCCCTGTGGCCCGTCCCGCGCATCTATTTTGACCGGCCAATACGCAATGAACCATCGTTCTGTGCGAAATGGTACTCCGCTACGTCATGATATCCCGAACATTGCCACAGAAATGCGCAAGGCCGGCTATGCGCCAATGCTGTTTGGATACACAGATACCTCTGCTGACCCCCGCATTCACGATCCCAACGATCCCATGCTTAAATCTTATGAGCAATCGATGACCGGGTTCCTTGAAGTTGTCGAAATGCGCCTGGAAGAATCCTACCCTTGGCAATCGCACTTGATGAAAAAAGGGTATGAATTCGATACATATTGGGATGTTTATAAACCCGTCTCTTCGGATGGTCAGGCACCCAGGCTGAATGACCCGGCCTTATATCGGGCGGAAGACAGCGACACTGCCTTTCTGACCGATGCGTTTCTGGACGGGATCGCACCCCATTGCGGTCAGGGCTGGTTCGCCCATCTGACTTACATCCGCCCGCATCCACCTTTGGTCGCACCCGCCCCTTACAACGACATGTATGATCCGGCTGATATTCCTTTGCCGCAACGCTTGCCGAGCGAAGCCGCTGAAAAAGAACTGCATCCGTTTTTCGGGCCTAAGCTGGATGTCTATACCGCAAAAGAATTCGTTCACGGCTTTGATGAGGTCGAGCCGACGGATGAAAACGTTCGCACGTTACGCGCCGTCTATCTGGGATTGGCGACCGAGGTCGATCATCACATTGGTCGCGTTGTTCAATACCTCAAGGACAGTGGGCAATACGACGATACTATGCTGGTGATCACTGCTGATCATGGCGAAATGTTGGGGGATCGGCACAGCTGGGGAAAAATGACGGTTTACGATGCGGCCTATCACACACCGTTGATGATCCGCTTGCCGGGGAATGAGGCCAGAGCCGGTGAAAGGGTGACCGTTCCCACCGAGTCCGTCGATGTAACGCCGACGATCCTTGATTGGATTGGTCAGGCTGCGCCAAACGCTATGGATGGTCGGTCTTTGCTGCCATTGTTGCGTGGTGATCTTCCCGATGACTGGCGCGGCTATTCCTTCAGCGAACTGGATTTCTCTGAACCCGAAAGCCCGACCCTCTGGCAGCAGAGATTGGGGACAGGAAACAGTGACTCGTGCTTGGGGATTTTGCGGGATGAGCGATTCACCCTGGTCGAATTTGCAGCTGACCTCCCGCCGATCCTGTTTGATCATCAAGGCCAGGGAGAATTCGAGAATGTCGCTGACAAACCCGAATTTGCGGCTGATCTTGTTCGGTTGAGCAGACAGATGCTGCGTCATCGGATGCGGAATATGGATCACACCTTGTCGCTACACTCGATCACTTCTGAAGGCGTAAAGTCCCGTTCCAGGTATTAAGTTCTCATCCCGCATTCGTTGCTTTCGGCCTCAATATTGGACGCATCGATCCAAACGCGCGTCGCGTCGCGCCGCATCTCAATTTCACTACCCGTGCATAAGTTCTGATGGTACGCATGGGCTGTGGAGAGGACGATCTTGGACATTACCGAACAACGCATAAAGGCGATGACGACTGCCGGGCTGAACCTCATCGGTCAGGCGCTTTCGATTTATGACAGTAAACTTCAACTTGTGCTGAGCAATCGCCGCTTTAAGGAAATGTTCGATCTGCCGGATGAACTGGTCGAACGTGGAGCCCTGTTTCGTGACACAATCACTTTTCTCGCCAGCCGAGGCGAATACGGTGATGAAGAAAGCGTGGAAGAGATGGTCAACCTGCGCGTGGAGCAGGCCTTGGCATTTGAGCCTCATTATATGGAGCGCGTGCGACCCAATGGGCAGGTTATCTCGATAGAAGGGGCTCCGCTGCCGCAGGGCGGATGGGTTGCGGTCTACACCGACATTACCGGGACCCGGCGCGCGGAAAATCTGCTGAGGGCGAGATCGGAGGAATTGTCAGAACAGTTGCTGAGCCACGCTGAAGAGTTGTCTGCAACCAACCGTAAGCTTGCAGCTTCGATTACGGCATTGGAAGAGGCCAAGCGCGAGTTGACCGAGATTGAAGCCCGCACGCGAATGATGACCGAAATGATGCCGGCTCATATCGCGCATTTGGACAGCGCTGGGCGCTATGACTATTCCAACCGGCGTTTGAGCAAGGTAATGCCGGGGCGTCCGTCCGAAATTCTTGGGCTTCACATCTCTGAAGCGCTTGGCGCAGCTGCGTTTCAGCGCGTCGAAACGCAGCTGGCAAAAGCATATGACGGCGAGACATCGGTTTTTGAATTCAACGAGGATCAGGATTCCCGCCGCGTCCGCGTTTCATTCACGCCGGATGGGGTAGGGGGCGTGTATGTGATGTCAGTTGACATCACCGAAGAAACGCAGGCACGCGTTGTCTTGCAGCAAACCCGTCGTCGGGCGATGGCCGCCCAGATGACCAGTGGATTGGCGCATGACTTTTCCAACTTGCTAACGATCATCCTCGGGATGCAGTCCAGACTGGACAAAATGAACCTGACGGATGAGGCGCACGAACTTGTTGCGGCAACCCAGCAGACCGCACGCCGGGGTGGGCAGTTGCTGAACCGGATCGCCGACATGACCGGGAGTCGTACGCCGCACCCTCAGGCCACGGACATGCGTGCATTGTTGGAAGACCTGAGGATACTGGCCTCGCCTTCCTTGCCGCGTGGGATGGGATTGTCTGTGGTTAACACTCTTCCGGACCGGGCCTTGATGCTGGATCCGGGAATGGTACAGGACGCGTTGCTGAACCTGGTTTTGAATGCGCGGGATGCCTGTGGAAGTTCGGGTCAGATTACCATCAGCGCACACACTATCGGTGAAATATGGGTTGAAGTCACCGTGTCTGACACCGGGCCAGGCTTTACGCCTGAGGCGCTGGAAAAGGCGCTGAATCCGTTTTTTACCACTAAGGGAAGTGACGGATCCGGCCTGGGCCTGCCCATGGTATATGACACGGTGAAACTCGCCGGTGGTGATCTGCATCTCAGAAATACGCCGTCTGGCGCGTCGGTTGTTCTGCGGTTGCCTTATCGCCCGGCCCCGCCCGTGCAGAATGGCCTGGTGCTTTTGGTCGAGGACAGCGAAGACCTGCGCGGTCAGTTTCGGGATATGCTGGTCGAGTTGGGCTTTGCCGTCATTGAAGCGAATTCTGTCGATGAAGCGCAGGCTTTGATAAAAAGCGTTGAAGACATTTCGCTTGTCCTGTCCGATATCCGTCTGGAAGGAAGTGGTACCGGTCTGGACATTTTGCGAAAGGTGAAGCCGGGATTGTCATGTATCCTTATGACATCACTCCCTAATTCAGATCCGTTGTATCAGCGTGCTCTTGCGCTGGCGCCGGTGTTGCGTAAACCCTTTTCGCAGGCTCAATTGTCAGCCCTGATCCAAACCGAGGCCGCCTGATGACGCAACCGCTGGTAACGATACTGGATGACGAGCCCGAAATTCGACGTATTCTGACGGACGCTTTGGAAGATGCCGGTTTTCGAACACAGAGTTTTTCGCGGGCGCGGGAATTTGAAGCTGCGCTTAATCGAGTGACGCCGGATGTCTGTCTCGTCGATTTGTCTTTGCCAGATACAGATGGGTTGGCGTTGGTTCATCGCCTCGCTCTGGAGCAAGGCGCGGCGGTGATCATTATATCTGGGCGGGTGCAGGTTCAGGATCGTGTTACAGGACTGGAACTTGGCGCCGACGATTATATTACAAAACCGTTCGATCCCGCAGAAGTCGTTGCACGGATCAGGGCCAGGTTAAGGACGCCGCGCAATCAGACTCCACACTCGGACAAGGCTGAGTTCAATGGCTGGACCGCGCATTTTGACCGTTATGTTCTTGAGGACGGATCAGGTTCCGAAACTCCTTTCAGCCATGCTGAAGGAGAAGTCCTGCGTCTGTTTCTTGAAAGCCCCAAGCGTCTGATCAGCAGGGGGCAAATGCAGGAATCTCTGGGTGGAGCGGCAGGTGACAGTTTTGACCGAGCCATGGATGTTCGAATTTCGAGGCTGCGCACCAAACTTGGAGAAGATCCCAAGAACCCGCGGCTGATCAAGACGATCTATGGGGCAGGGTACATTTTTTTGGGGGATGTTGATTGGAAGTAGTCACTGACCAGAGTGTCCAATTCTTGGTCAAGTACGTTGTTTCAGGCTCATGTTAAGCTCCTTCGAACAATAATCACCGAAGCTGCTGACATAGTTTGGACCTTTTCTGAAATCGCTCACCTAACGCGAATTGTCCGTTTGCCTATTCGCGCAGCGCCTGATCCTTGATCTTCACAACGGGTTTCAGAATGTAATCCAATACAGATTTCCGACCTGAAAGAATATCCACTTCCGCGATCATGCCAGGTATGATTTCGACGGCAATACCGTTCCCATCGAGCATGGTATTGTTGGTACGAATTTCTACCACAAAGACTTCTTCATCATTGCGCTCTGATCGTGTGATCGTGTCTGCACCTATGCGGATGATTTCACCATCCAACGCCCCATATCGCGCAAAATCATAAGCTGTGATCTTTACTTTCACTGGCTGCCCGGCGCGCAAAAAAGCAATGTCCTCAGGCTTTACATAGGCTTCGACCAACAACGTGTCGTCCAAGGGTACAATTTCAACAAGGTCCTCTCCACTGCGAGCGAGGCCACCAATGGTTGAGCGATGAATGCGGTTGACGATCCCCCGAACCGGAGACCGAACCTGCGCCCTTGAGGCCCGGTCGCGCAAAGCGGGCAGGGCCGGTTGCAGAGCCGCCAGCTCGGCGGTGGCAAGCGCCAGATCGGTCAGTGCGGCGCTGCGAAACCGGCTTCGAACCGCCCGAATCCGATCATCGATTTCGCCCAGACCTGTCTGCAACCTGTTGGTAGTAGTTTCCGCGCGTACTTTGCGGCCACGCCATTCAGCTTCACTCCTCCGCAATGCAAGCAATGTTGTTGCAGGCTCCATTTGACGCTCAACCAACGGCGCCATGATCGCCCGTTCCTCGGCAAGGACTTTAAGCGTTTCTTCGGCCGTTACCTGATCCACTAGGCCTTCTTCAAGTTCTCGCTGTTTTTGTTGTCGTTGACGTTCCAATATGGCGATCTCAACCTCTAATTCGGCCTGCCGCCCCTGATACAGCGCCGTTTCAGATTGCACGACACTTGGCGCGCCCTTGATCAGCTGCATATCGAACTCCAGCTGAGCCCCGTCTATTTCGGCCCTGAGACGTTGAGCGCGGGTCATCAGGCCATATGCGCGCTGCTGTTCCTGACTGAGCTGGCTGTCGATCTGAGTAGTGTCGAGCTCCATCAACAATGCCCCTTTGTCGACCAGCTGGCCTTCGCGAACATGCAGTGACTGCAGCACGCCGGGCTCGGTGGCGTCGATCAGCTGCAGGTCACCGGATGGGACGATCCGGCCGTCCACGCGCGTGACATTGTCCAGCTCCGTCAGATAAGCCCACAGCACGGCAGCAATCAGGCAAGACAGAATGACGAGCAAGAGTAACGAGCCCCGAATGGGAGCGCCCCCCTGCATTTCACGTGCCAACGCGGCCAAATCAGGATGCTGCGACATTGAGATGCCTCCCCGACCGACGCACATGTTGTGTCAGCAGGCTTTTGGGGCCATCTGCCGCGACTTTTCCGTGTTCAAGAATGATGACTCTGTCAACGAGATCCAGCAAGCTGGTTCTGTGCGTTACGATAACCATAGTGGAATCCGAGGCTGCGTTTTTTAGCCGCTGGATCACCTGGGCTTCCGTTTTGACATCCATCGCGCTTGTCGGTTCATCGAGCAGAAAAACCGGTGGGTGGCCGATAAGCGCCCTGGCCAGAGCAATGGCTTGCCTTTGCCCACCGGAAAGACCTTCGCCGCGTTCCGCAAGCTGAAGATCATAACCTCCCGGATGGTTGGCCACAAAATCCTCGACACCAGCGATGCGGCCTGCTTCAACAATATCCTGATCTCGCGGCCGAATAGCTCCGCTAGCAATATTGTCGCGTACAGATCCGGAAAAGAGCCATACATCCTGTAGGACTGATCCGATGTTACGACGCAGATCGCCAGGGTCGATCTGGCGTATATCCAGACCGTCGAATGTTACAGATCCGACGCGTGGCGTGTACAAGCCCAAGAGCAAACGCGCGATGGTGCTCTTTCCGCAACCGATTTGACCCAGAATCGCAACCTTTTCACCGGGGTTGATGATGAAGGAGACGCCTTGCAGGGTATCCTCACTCTGTTCGGGGTAAGAAAAGTATACGTTGTTGAAGGCAAGCGTTCCTTTGAAATCAGACCGGTTCACCCATGACCGGCCTTCCGGACGCTCGCTTTCCGCCATCATCAACATGTTGAGGTTTCGATAAGCGCTTCGGGCTTGGTTGAGTCTTGTCAACGTCTGAGCCAACTGGCCCAAAGGGGCCAAGGCCCGTCCGGTCAGCATCACAGAAGCAACCAATGCGCCCATGCTGGCTTGGCCATCTGTGATCAGAAAAACACCATAAAAAACGATAAGTACCTGAGCTGCTTGCTGCGTAAACCCGGTCAGGTTCAGTGCGAATTGCGTGACAGCCCGGCTTTGAGCACCATGAGAGGATTGCCGTTCTATCGCTTGTTCCCACCGAGAACGCATTTGTCGGCCAGCAGCCGTCGTTTTTATTGTTTCGAGGCCTGAAACAGCTTCAACGAGTACTGATTGTTTGGATTGCCCGTCAGACAGGCTTTTTTCCGCCATGCGAGACAGGATCGGCTGTACCGCTAAACCTGTCAGCAGAACCACAGGAACGGCCAGAGCAGGCACCAATGCCAGTTGTCCGCCGACTAGGTAAATCACAAATATGAACAACCCGATGAAAGGCAGATCGACGACAGCAACAAGCGTCGCGGATGTAAAGAACTCGCGCAGGGTTTCAAACTCACGAATGGTGCTGGTCATGGCGCCGGTGGAACCCGAACGCGATTTCATTTGGATATTCAACAGATGGTCGAAAATACGCCGACCCATTAGTAAGTCGGCTTTTTGCCCTGCCTTGTCGATAAACCCTGCCCGCAGCAATTTAAGCGCGAAGTCAAACAAGAGCGCCAAAGCCACACCTGCCGTCAGGGCGATCAGCGACTCGGTTGCCTCATTTGGCAAAACACGATCATAGACAACCATGATGAAAACTGACGTCGTCAAGCCCAGAAGGTTTGCCAGAGCCGCTGCGAGTGCGACTTGGGCGTAGGTCCATCGGTTGGCAGATAATGCCGCGCGAAACCAATGACCGGGGTAGGGTGTGTTACCAGCGGATACTTCGTCTTTGTGGTTTCGTCGGAACAGGATTGCGTAACCTGTGTAAGTGTCGGTCAACTGTTTTTCCGAAACTTCTCCAATCCCTTCTCCAATGTCCGGGTCAAATACCAACATGGCACCGTTTCGCGCTCGACCGTGGTAAACGACAGCCCTGTTCCCGGTCATCAGTAGCAATGCCGGCGCCAGGTTTTCGTCCAACTCCCCAATGCGTCGCTCGCCATATCCCGCCTGCAACCCTGCATTTTGCGCCACGGCGACTACATCCCGAATAGTCAGGTCTCCGTCTAAACCGGTTTGCGCCGCATGTATTGTTGCCAGTGTCAAAGGCCGCTCAAGTGTAGAAGCAATGTTCATCAGGCAAGCTTCGAAGCATGTCAAAAGCGGTTGTTCTTGAGTTGTTTTCGACATGTTCATTTCCCATTATTCCATTCCCCAAGCGATATCCCGAGAAGGTCAAGAATGTCGCCGGTGAGGCTCAGGGCTGCGTAATTGGTCAGAAAGAAACTTTGCTCAGCCAGGATTAAGCGTTCTTGCGCATTCACGTAGTCACGCTGAGCGTCCAGTATTTCGATCAGGCTGCGACGCCCAATAGAGAATTGCGCGCGGGAGGCAGCAACACTGTCGGCATTGGCGCCAACAGCAACCCGGGCCGCACGCAGCCGTTCAGCTCCGGCTTTTTGATCAGATCGAATAAAGCCCAGTTCGCGTGTGATCTCGCGAACGAGTTGCTCTCGTGCAAACTCGGCGTCTCTAACTTGTGCATCCGCAGCCGCGATAGCGGCACGGCGTTGACCTGTGCTGTCCAATTCGTAGTTAACTGAAAGATCCACGCCGAAATTTGCGTCTCGGCTGTCGTCCTGGTTAGCAAATGCAGCAACCCGAATGTCCGGTTTGCGTCGCGCTTGAGCCGCTGACCATTCGGCTTTGGCCGCCAACAAGCTTGCGTCAGCCCTGCGGACCTGAGGACTACTCATTACAATTTGGGCGTCACTTCTTTCCAGTGGCGGAGCGGGCACAGGAGGAGTCAAAGAGCCAGGCATAGTCCCAAACACTTCACGAAACCGCGCTTCAGCCCGATCAGTTCGTGCTCGGGCATCAGCCAGCCTTGTGCGCGCATCAGCCATTCGTGACTGAGCGGTTAGAACATCTGCATTCGAACCAGCCCCACCCGCTGTGCGGTCTGAAATCTGACGCACCAGTTCTTCATGAACCGAGACATTGTGGGCGGCAATGCCCAGTATCTTACGTTGATCAAGGACAAGTACATAGGTCTCAATGGCAGCCAACGCAGTGGCCGATGCCGTCTGAAGTTGATTACCCATGCTTTCCAGCACGCGTGCCTGTGCAGCCGTCAAATCACCTGAAGCGGCCCCACCGTCGTAGACCAATTGTGAGACCCTCAGATAGGGTGAAACATCTGCAATATCTGACTCAACCCGTTCAGACCGAGCATTGATGCCCAACGATATCTGCGGAAGGAACGCGCCTTCAGCTGCGTCTCGATTGGCCGATGCGATATCCATCCTGGTATCACTTTGCGCCAGAGTTGGGCTCGTCTCTATCGCCATGCGCACCCGTCGTCCGAAGGTGCTTTGACTGAGTTTTGTCGATGGCTTTGTTGCCCCGGCCCCGGCGGTCCCGGGTGCAAAGGAAACAGCCACAGAGGATAAATCAGGAGAGGGCGTGCAAGCGGACATCAGTATAGCAAGCAGTGCAAGTGCGCCCCAACACACTATTGCTTTACAGGAGCGCATGGTGACCCTCCTGCCAGCAATGGTCCATGGTATTTTCTTTCTGTTGCGCTGTAACCAATGCGTCCAGAAACCCCGAAACGCCAGAAGTCGTAGGAGTTGGAGAACCACCAGTTACTTGATGGGCGCGGATTTGAGCTTGCGTCAGCCACACACAATGGGTCAATGAAATCTGATGGGCGTGTATCAATCGTAGGCCTTTGTTCGAGGCGAGCAGAGACATGTGCGCTGAGGGAATTTTTCGCAAAGCGTTCTGGTCGACGCCAAAATGTCCGCAAGGAAATTCAACACCCTGGTAAGAAGCAAGCGGATGAAACAGTCCCATGTCGGCAAGAACACGACATAGAAGAGTTGTGTTTCCCACGGACTTGTTCAAGGTGCGAAAGAACGCCCAAACTTTTTTCAACTCAGGTGCCAGTTTGCCTGTTTTATCAAAGAACACTTCGTCTTCAGGGTCGTCTGTGATCAGGCCTGAGGTTTCGTCGACAAGCAGCTCGGTATCACTATCATTCTGAGGTCCAATCAGTTGGGTTTGGAACGGAGCGCAACGCAATGCGGACGGTACATAAGTTGCCAGCCATCTGCCGTGTTCTGATACAAGTGGTGTCGGCTGGTCCTGTTGCATGGACAAAACAGCCACTGGGTAGTACCCGTGTTCAGATTTCCGGAAAGTGATCGGAAGGCTCGACGCCGCATGAAGAATTTCGGCTTCTACCACGGGGCATTCTGTCATGCCCCGTGCGAAATCAAACGACGTAAACCGCCTCCAGAACCGATGCCCATGCCGTACACGAGTGACCGGAGTTAAGCCATTCTGTGCCATAACTGCCTCATGATGTTGATAATCGTCTGCTTGTGCGCTGGGCTGGATTAAGCCGTTGCGCCAGTTGGGTCGGTGTGCAGGATATTATCTGTGTTTAGGCCACTCAGATCGTTCAAGTCTTGGAAAATGGCCACGGTTTCGATGCTGGCATCGTCATTTGCCAAGAAGTCTACCTTGACCAAAACGCTGTTCGTTCCGTCGGTCGCCATCACGTAAAGCTCATCCCCAGCTAGGGTTCCGGCAAAACTCTCTACGGCGGCTTCGATCGTGCTGGCGTTGAGGTCGGTGAGAACCGTATCGAGACCAACAAAGCCGGTATTTGCACCCAAGGAATCTCCAACAGAGAGTAATTCAAAGCCCGTGCCATCTCCGCGAAGTGTATTGACGCCCAACCCATTGAACATCAGTGCATCCGTAACGTCTGCTGCGGGGCCGATTGTAAAGCCGGTCACAGTATCTGTACCGTTGCTGGTGGAATCTGCCTCAAAGATTACGATGTCCCGCCCTGCTGCGGAAACGTCAATGGTATCATCGCCACCACCGCCGCGCGTGATGGTATCCGTGTTCGCAGCGACGAGTGTGTCATCACCAACGGTACCGATTTCAACAGTCGTAGGCCCACCATCCGATGTTCGGATTGTCAGCTCGATTGGTTGATCAAAGTCCTGGATCGTCATCGTGAACGCAACAAGTGGCTGAGATAGATCAGAAAAGGTGGTCGCGGCTCCGCCGAAATTCATCGTGTCGCCATTGCCTGGGCTGGCCAGAAATAAGTCGAAGGCGTTGTTTTCCGAAACTGATCCGGCGTCGAATGTGACAACTGAAGAGTCAAATGCGAGCTCTGCCGTCATGGCCAGGCCGGCCGATATATCTCTGTCTGCGTCGGCGTGGATAGCGAACGTGATTGTAGATCCCGTGCGCCCGACCTCTGATATCACGTAAGCGGCAGGTTCGTGGGCAACGGCCTGACCGGAGATCGGCAAGGGATCTGGTCCACCTGGTACCGTCGCTTGCGCTGAAAACATAAGGTCGTCACCCGCGGAAGTTGCCGAAAAATCGGATGCAGCGACAGTCAATGACCAAGACCCGTCTGCCGATACTGTTGCGGCTCCGACCGAGCTGCCGTTTAGCATGACATCCACCGACTGTCCGTTTGATAGCCCAGCGGATGAACCGTTCAGAGTAATGCCGGACGTTTGAGCGTCGCCAAGAGCGACAGCGTTGTTCACTCCGATATCGTTCAATGTCAGAATTGGGCGAAAATCAGTATTGATCGAGCTGCTCGCGACCGCAGAAGCGTTGCCAGCAAGATCGTCAACGGTTGCGGAAATGGGATAGTTCGTTCCATCAGAAAGAGCTGTAAGATCACTGGTGGGCACGGTAGCCGCCCAAACACCATTCGATACAACTCCGGTGTAGGTTTGTCCGCCAAACGTTACCGAGACGGTTTGTCCATTTTCGCCGGTTGTCGTGCCTGAGATTGCAAGATCCGTACCTTGCTCTGTCACGTCCAGAACGGATCCGACCGGCAATGTATCGATAGCAATCAAAGGTGCCGAAAAATCAGTGGCAAAGCTTGTTGTCGTTTGATTGCTATTTCCAGCTGCGTCAGAGATTGACGCATTGATGTCATAAGTCTCGGCGTCTTGCAGGCCGGATAGATCGGCCGCAGCTGTAACATAAGTCCAGATACCGCCGGACACTGTTGCTGTTCCAGTGACGTCCGTAGTGCCATCTGAGCGCACAATCTCGACCGCCACGACTGTTCCGTCCAGTGCATCTGAAGTTCCCGACACAGTCAGGTCCGTGCCTTGTTCAGATGCATTCATAACGGTCCCGTCCGATATGCTTGTAATCCCCAAGTTGGGTGGAGTGAAATCGGTGGAAAAGCTGCTGCTCGCCTGAGAAGCCGGGTTTCCGGCGGCGTCTGAGACATCCGCTGCGACGATCACAGTCGCTGCATCGGAAAGATTCGTCAGATCAATAGCTGGTACAATAGTACTCCAACTGCCGCCGGAGACTGTTCCGACATAAGATTGCCCGTTCAAATTGACGGTCACGGTTTGCCCGTCTTCGGCAGTTGTAGAGCCCGAAATGGTCAGATCTGTTGCTCGCTCGGCTGCGTTCATGACTGCTCCGTCCGAGAAGCTGTCGATGCTGAGCGTTGGTGCGGTCACATCCTTGGAAAGTGTTACGTCGGCCTGCGATGCCGCCAGGCCACTGGCATCGTTAACGTCGGCGGTAACAGAGAAATTGCCACCATCCGCCAGGGATGCCAGATCTCCGGTGGGGACGGTCACGTTCCATGTCCCACCGGTTACTGTTCCGGTGTATGTCTGGCCATCTAGGTTTACGGTGACCTGTTGACCATCCTCAACGTTGGCCGTCAGCCCTTTGATGATCAGATCGGATCCGGCTTCGGTTGCGTTCAGAACAGAACCGACAGGAAGTGGTGATATCGATACTGAAGGACCGGTCAAGTCCACGGGAACCGATACAAGGATCGGCATGGCCGGATTGCCCGACACGTCCTCCACGGCAACGACAATTGAGGCCGGCACCCCAGTGGAAAGATTACCCAGATCGGAATTGGGGATCGCAACACTCCAGCTTCCACTTGAAGCAGTGCCTGTGTACACCTGCCCATCAAACGTGACGATGATAGTTTGGCCATCTTCAGCCGTTGTGGAGCCGGTCAAAGCCAGGTCGCCGGCCACGTCGATCAGTTCAATCGAGCCGCCAGCCACCGGATCCAGAGAAACGGTTGGTAAAGTAAAATCAGTATTAATGGTTGCGCTGTCTTGTGAGGCAGAGTTTCCCGCGGCATCAGTTACATCCGCGGTGACGGTAATTGTCGCGCCATCAGGCAGGGTCGACAGATCTGCTGCCGGAACAATGACGTTCCATTGCCCGCCGGAAACCGTACCCGAATAGCTTTGTCCATTCAGCGAGATAGTTACGGTTTGCCCGTCTTCAGCATCCGTTGTCCCGGTGACTGTCAAATCCGTTGCTTGCTCAATCGAATTCAAAACAGCCCCGTCGGAAAACCCGGTAATCGATAGGGTTGGTGGAATTGTATCAATATCGAACTGAATGGATTGAGTTGACAGTTCCGTGCCTGAACCGTCCAGATGTCTAACCGTTACAGTTGACACGCCCTGAGGCAGTCCACTTGCTTCGGCAGCAGTAAGAGAAAGGCTCCAACTGCCGTCAGCGTTGGGCGTTACGGTTTTGACAAGCGAGCCTACAGAGACCTCAACGATCGTAGTTCCTTCGGGTGCCGCAGAATTGGTCCCGGCGCTGTTCAATGCCGTGGCTTGAAGCCCCGCCAGATTGAGGCTTGGGTAGCTCGGTTCGGGTTGGGCTACGACTGGTTCAGGAGTATTCTCACCGCCACCTCCACCACCTGCAGCGGCGGCTGCACCGGCCAGACCCAGCCCGCCAAGTGCAGCCCCGGCGCCACTGAAGCCACCAACTGCTGCACCGGCTTCTGCCGCGCTGAACTGCGCGATTTCAGCAACCGCCGCCTCAGCGATCATGATTGCTCCACTGTCCAAAATCTGTACGTTTTCTGCCTCGACGATCATTGTGCGGCCGTCAGACATTTTAAGAAGGACATCCCCGTTTTTCAGCAGTTTGACGGACCGCACACCTGGAATTGTCTCTGCAAATTGGAATGCATAAAGTTCTTCTACAGTTGCCTGCGACAACGCAGGCAACGCCATCAATGTAGACATAAGACCACCGGCCGCCCCTCGTCCCGCCCAGCGACCAAGCTTTCCATTGATCCATTTATGAACTTGAGACTTGCGGTTCGCGTCCGATGGATCAGCTTCCAGACGATTGTTGGACTCAGGTGCTTTGGTCATCTTGCCCTCACATGTAATGTCCGCGATCGCGCCAAAGGGGTTGGATGCGCTTTTTGACGATTTGCTCATCTGTTTCTCCCATTGGTTGCCGATGCGAACGGACCCGAAAAATTGAATTAAACTGAAACCGAACTTCTCGTTTTCACCACAATTCCGCTCTGGTTTCGGTCTGTGCATCTGGTCATCTTGTTGTCATTGCCAGGGGTGGCGTAGGAGGTGATGGCTGTGATGCTTCAGTTCGAAAGTGTAGTGGCAACGGGGAGCACGGCGCTCGATTCAGGTATCGGCGATACGGCTTTAAAAACGCTTAACGGGAATACGTATCTCTACACTGTGACCGGTCAGGGCGGCGGTGTCGCGGTTTGGAGACTGGTCGATGGCGCGTTACCGCAGTTGATTGACACTGAATACTACAGCGGGACGATCACCTTCCTGGTGGGGCGCAGCGGCACGCCAGTAACGCTGGCAGGAACAGAACAGCTTGTGCTCGACGTAAACACTGCCATGGGGCTGGTAGGTTATGACGTGAATGCAGACGGAACGATCGGCAGTTTGAAGGAAACAGGCACTCTTAACGGCGGCGGGGACATCTCGGCCATTGTACAGGTGTCGTTCGGGTCTTTGGATGTCGTTGCTGTGGCGCATGAGGACACAGGCAATATCGGGACATATTACGTGAACTCCGACGGGTCTCTCAGTCTTGCGGGCCTGATCACCGGCGAAGCCGATACCATGCAAACTTTGCGGGCAGGCTCGGAACTATTCCTGATTTCCGGCGACGCGGTCACAAACTCTGTTGCAACTTTTCGTATCGATTCCGATACCGCTACGTTGACCGAGATCGACAATAGTTCCGCCCTCGGAACCCTTGGTGTTTCTACCCCAACTGCGGTCGAGACTGTTGAGGCTTATGGTAAATCCTGGGTCGTCGTCGCAGGGTCCGGCAGCAATTCTCTCAGTGTTCTTCAATTGAACAGTGACGGAAGCCTGAAGGCGACGGACCATGTGCTTGATACGCTGCATACCCGCTTCGAATCGGTTCAGGATCTTGCGGTCGTGGATGTAAACGGGCAGGTCTTTGTGGTTGCAGGAGGGGGCGACGATGGGGTGAGCCTGTTCACCCTGACGCCTGAGGGCCAGTTGGTTCATCTGGACAGTTTCGCGGACACAGTCGCGAGTGGGTTGCAGAATGTCGAATCGCTTAGCGTTGCGCATGTGGGCGATGAGTTGCAGATTCTCGTGACCTCGCAACAGGATGCCGGAGTGACTGTTCTGAGCGTTCCGGTAGATGATCTGGGCATGGTGCGCAAAGGGTTCGGTACGGTGAACGGAACTGCGTCGAACGACATCTTGAGTGGCAGTATTCTGGACACCACTCTTTCAGGCGGTGCCGGAGCAGATATATTGATTGCTGGGGCAGGCGCGACGACCATGTCGGGTGGGGCTGGTGCCGACATCTTCGTAATGCAGTCTGGTAGTGGTCTGAGCACAATCACAGATTTTCAGGCAGGTGTAGATCGCTTGGATATGTTCGACTACTTGATGTTGCGATCACCGCAACAACTGACGTTTACCAGCACGGTGGATGGGGCTCAGATCGAGTACCGCGGCGAGATAGTACAGGTTCATTCTGCTTCGGGAGGGGCGCTAACAAGTACAGATATCTTCGGTGCGGGGTTTGGGGGACCGGATCACATTCCAGTAGATTTTGGGGACTTCGGAGGGCTAACGCCGGGCAGCTCTGATGGTTTGGCCGGTCAAATCGCAGTGGACAGTGAAGTCGCCAATCCCGGGCTGACGGACGCAGAAATCAGATTCACTCCGGACGGAGGGGGTACGGTTTCCGTTACCGCAGACGATCAGGGTCAGTTCGATCTGGATTTGCCGGATGGGACCTATCCCGGAACATTAGACATCATCAAACACTATTCTACGGCAAGTAGGGAAATCGATGCGTTGGATGCATTACAAGTGTTACGAATCTCGGTTGGTCTTGATCCGATTTGGGGTCCTGCGACTGCGGAAAACCTGATAGCTGCGGACGTTAACAGGGATGGAGCTGTCAACGCTCTGGATGCGCTCGTAATACTGCAAGTGGCCGTTGGACAGCCCACAACGCATGATCCTCAGTGGGTCTTTCTGGATGACAATGCTGATTTATCCGGTGTTACCAAGGACAATGTTGTCTATCAGACTGGTGTAGATGTCGTCGCTGTGGATGGGGTAATCAATGCTGATATGACGTCGATCTTGTTGGGTAACCTCGAAGCGGCCTGAGCAGTAAGTTTGTATTGCCAATTTGTTGACTGGGTTTGATGAGGGTATGTCAGCCCTATGAATTTTCCGATTGATATGCCGTGCCTGAAAGGCTTCCACTACCCTCGTGAGGTCATATCGTTTGCTGCCTGGGCGGGAAAGCGAAATCTATTGTTTTTTGCTTCTGATCGTTCAAATGAATCCGGGTGAAGCAAGTAGTCTGTCCATATGCCATCCAACATGGAGAATGTGCCGTGAGCCGCATCTTGTGCGACCTGGTTGGGATGTTCGATATCGGCCTCTTTAGCGATACGTACGAATGCGTTGAGGACCAAGTTTCGAAGCTTGGCGTCGTGGGTATCTGAAAATGCAGCTAGAAGTCGACTTGACCACACAGCATCGAATTGCCTCCAAAGGCACGTTCAGCCTGCAGCCCAATCCGAACGCATATTCCGGGGAAAAGATACGTGAGGAAACCTCCAGGATGGAATCCAGAACCGGCGGAAGATCGTTGGGTGAGCGCGAGATGACGTCTAGCACTTCAGACGTCGCCGTCTGATACTTCAGCGCCTCTTCGACGTCGGCAGTGCGTTCTCGAGTCTTTCGGAACAGTCGCGCATTCTCAATGGCGATGCTGGCTTGATTGGCAAAACCCTGAACGAGCTCGACGCTGTTTTGCTGTGGCGGTCCGGCCTCTGCCCAACCGACAATTACAACGCCCCAAAACCGCGCCTCTGCCCGGATTGGAATGGCCATCAGTCGCCGATATCCAGCCTTTCGGGCAAGCTCAAGACTGAAATATTCGAGCCCCTGCGCATCCGCTAGTTGCTGGACTTCGCAGCTTTCAACGAACAGTGGGGCCAAATGGCACTTGGACGCTTCCACTGGGTAGTCCGACGTCGGTGCCTTTAAAGTAGCCTGCGGAAACCCGTATTGTGCTCAGAAATGATAGAGCTTGCTGCCAAAGCGTTCCAGGACACAGAGCTGCACTCCACAAGGCTCTGCGGATTTTTGCACGACAAGATCAAACACAGGCTGGATGTCGGACGACGCTTCGTTAATGACGTGCAAGATTTTGGCGCTCGCTCGTTCGCGCATCAACGCTTATTCACCTCGGCCGTGCGTGCCCGCACTTCTTCAAAGAGCCGGGTGTTGTACATGGCAATCAGCGCCTGGGATGCGAACGTTTCCAAGAGAGCGATTTGTTTTGAATTGAATGGTGCGGCTTTGTCGTAGCAGAGCACAATTTTCGATGGCAATGACTGCGTGCTTGGCGAATCCTTCAACCAACTGCACGTCAGAGTCAGCATATGGCCGCACCTCACGGCGGCTTACCGCGATGGCACCAATGGTCTGATCTCCTTGCATTAAGGTAACTGCACCGCGTGATCGAATGCCTTCGACCTTGACCATCATGACTGCTACTTGGTCGTCCGAGCGGTAAAAGTCAGTCTCAATCAGATCGTCGATGCGAACGACCTCGCCTGTTCGAATCGCTTTAGCTACAGTTACCGACCCTTCAAGTGGCCATTTCTCTCACGAAAAACGCGGCACATGCGTACATGAAGGGCGGCATTCGGGTCAAAGGGATCAATCTCGGCTGGGCATTGACAGAGGCGGAAGATCGGTTGCATCAAGAGTTCTATGAGCGGGAGAGGATTGAGCAGAAATGGCTGGCAAAACGCAGCCGTTGGGGGCGCCTTAGGCAGGTGGAGGTGCGGTGCTGTCACGGATGACAAGTTCCACTGGGACCAGCGGCTCAGTGGTGCGGGGCGTGTTAGGGTTTGCCAACCGCTGCAAAAGCGCCTC
The DNA here is from genome assembly GCF_947497005.1 of uncultured Ruegeria sp. Lineage (GTDB taxonomy): Bacteria > Pseudomonadota > Alphaproteobacteria > Rhodobacterales > Rhodobacteraceae > Ruegeria. The sequence goes on from NZ_CANMFF010000004.1 coordinate 118,527, forward strand.
GGCAGAGCGACGACCCAGTACGTTGCGGTCTTGACGAATTGTTGTCAGGGCCGGGATTGAAAATTCTGCCATTTCGATGTCGTCAAAGCCGACAACGGAAATGTCGTGCGGTACTTTCAGCCCGCCCGCCTCCAGACCCGCTATCAAACCAAACGCCACCATGTCGGCCGAACAGAACACGGCTGTCGGTCGCTCGGCCATTGCAAGGATCCGGCGGGCAGCCGCATGGCCGGAATCAAGCGAGAAATCGCCGCGGATAATATGCTCTGAACTGGCGGGGAGGCCAAGGCTGGTCCGTTCATCCATCATGCCCTGGCGGCGGGCAGTCGTCAGCACGTTGCCTTCCGGTCCGGTGACATGGGCAATCCGCCTGTGCCCCAGCTCAAATAGGTGGCGCATCGCGAGCCGCGCGCCTTCAGCATTGTCGCTGGCAATCACCGGAAAGTCAGTGCTTTCGGCCCATTCGCACAGAAAAACGATGTGCTTGTCGGCGCCCTGCGCAGTGCACAAATCAAGGCTGGTCTGAGTAATCTTGCCGTCAAGGCAAATGGCACCATCGACGCGACCATCACTGAAATAGCCTGCAAGCGTTTCGGTCTTGAGCGGGTTGGTGTTGGTGTCGGAGATCAGCACGGCATACTCGGAGCCAGCAAAACCTTCGCTGATTCCGGCCAGCAGGCCGGAATAGAACGGGATGCGCAGGTCTGGTATCAGCACGAGGACGGCACCAGCCCGCTGCATCCGCAAGTTCCGCGCAGCCAGGTTCACGCGATAACCGGTGGCACGAATTGCGCCGAGAACGGTCTCGCGCGTTTCCGGTGCGACGCGTGCCGGAGAGGTCAAAACCCTGCTGACAGTCGCTGTGGACACATTTGCCTTTCGGGCGACATCCTGGATTGTCGCGGGTTTCTGGACCATCGCCTAACCTCGTCGCATCCGGCTGGTGGGTTGACTCCATATAGCGGAATCGCGCATCGTGCAATCGATTACACAGCATTCAAACGATCCATGGAGTGATATGTAATCGATTGCAGGTCCGAAAATGACCTTTTGGGGGACAGGTGACAGATCGCATTAAGAAATCCGAGAATCGCTCATGAGCAAGGCGGCTTTTGACTTTGCCGGCGCGCACGTTGTTGTCATCGGGGCAAGCCGGAGTGGCATCGGGGCGGCGATAGCTCGGGCGTTTCAAGACGCGGGTGCGGATGTGGCGATCACCGGGGTCGAAGCGGCGCCGGCAAGCGAGGATGCGGAGCGGTTTGTTTACACGCAGATCGATGTTACGGAAACCAAAGCGGTGCGGAAATTCGCAAGGGACCAGGGCGCGGTCGATGTGCTGGTGAATTGCGCAGCTATCACCCGGCGGGATGAAGAGATGGTGCCGGACTTCTTCGCGAAGGTTCTCGATATCAACTTGACAGGGTCCTTTCGCTGCGCCGAGGCATTCCACGACGGGCTGGCAGCCACCAGCGGGTCGGTAATCAACATCGCGTCGATGTATGCGCGTTTCGGCTCACCGATGAACCCGGCCTATGGCGCGTCGAAGGCCGGGATTGAGCAGTTGACAAAGTCGCTGTCAATTGCCTGGGCGGGTGATGGTATCCGGGTGAACGCCATCGCACCGGGGTTCATTGTAACAGAACAATCGGCGCGGGCGCGAGAATCTGAAGAGTTCGTGCAGAGCGTCGAGGCGCGGACCCCCATGGCCCGGTGGGGCCGGCCATCCGACATCACCGGAGCGGCGCTGTTTCTGGCCTCTGGGGCGGCAGGCTTCATCACCGGCGTTTGCCTGCCGGTTGACGGGGGATATTCGGGTGTTTGAGGAAACGAAGCGATGAGAGGCTTGAACGAAATCGGCGCGGCGGTGATCGGGACCGGCTTTATCGGGACGGTGCATTTGCAGGCGCTGAGGCGTCTGGGCGTGCGCGTCGAAGGTTTGCTTGGATCGTCGCCGACGCGGAGCGCGAAGCGGGCAGGAGATCTGGGCGTCGCCAAGGGCTATGCCGATCTCGATGCGTTGCTAAGTGATGATGCGGTCGATGTTGTGCATGTAACCTCGCCCAACCATGCGCATTATCTGCATGTGAAAGCGATTCTGGCCGCTGGCAAGCATGTGGTTTGCGAAAAGCCGCTGGCGATGACTTCGGCAGAAAGTGCGGAGATGGTCGAACTGGCCGCCGCCTCGGGCAAGATCTGCGCGGTTTGCTACAACATCCGCTTTTATCCCTTGAACCAACAGGCGCACGGAATGGTGCGGAATGGCGAGCTTGGGGACATTCGGTTCGTCTCAGGCCGCTACCATCAAGACTGGTTGGCCAAGCCTACGGATTGGAACTGGCGGCTGGTCAGCGAAGAAGGCGGGGAGCTCCGCTCGGTCGGGGATATCGGCACTCATTGGGTGGACCTCACGGGGTTTGTCACCGGGCTCAGGCCCAAGGCGGTGATGGCGGATCTGGCGACCTTCATTCCCGAACGGCAGAAACCGTTGGGTCCGGTCGAAACCTTTGCTGCCGGGTCTGGGGAAACCGAGGCGGTGAAGATCGACACCGACGACGCGGCGATGATCCTAATCCGCTATGAGGGTGGCGCGCGGGGCATTATGAGCACAAGCCAGATCAATATCGGACGCAAGAATTCGCTGCAATGGGATGCCGCGGGCGCCAAGGCGAGTGCGGCCTGGGACAGTGAAACTCCGGACCACCTGTTCATCGGGCACCGGGATATGCCGAACCAGACATTGATGCGTGATTTCACTCTGATGAACGACCTTGGCACACAGGCGGCAACCTTGCCGCCGGGACATGTGGAGGGTTTTGCCGACAGTTTCTTCAACTTCTTCCGGGCGGTCTATGGTGATGTCCTCGCTGGTGGGCGGTCCGAAGGGGCGACCTGGGCCACTTTTGTGGATGGGCATGACGAGATGCTGTTCTGCGAGGCGGTTTCGAGGTCTGCGCGGGAAAACCGTTGGGTTCAATTGGGCGAGATATGAGGGTGACAGCATGAAGTTGGGGCTTTTGACAGCACCTTTCGAGGACACGGCGCTGAGCGAAGTAGCGGGCTGGGCCAAGTCATCCGGGTTTTCGGCGCTGGAGATTGCCTGCTGGCCCGCCTCGGGTGGGGAAAAGCGGCGTTACGCTGGCACCAGCCATATCAACGTGGATGGTCTCAGTGCGTCAAAGGGCAAGGACATTGTCGAGATGCTCGGCGGGCAAGGGATCGAGATTTCTGGACTGGGATATTACCCCAACCCGTTGCACGCCGACACGGGCCATCGCGACGAGGTAATCGGGCATCTCAAGAAGGTGATTACAGCCGCTGGCGGCATGGGCATCGGCGTCGTGAATACCTTCGTCGGCGGTGACAGGACTCTCAATGTCGATGAGAACTGGGCGCGAGCGCAGGATATCTTTGCACCTATCGTCAAACATGCGTCAGACGCAGGCGTGAAGCTGTGTTTTGAAAACTGCCCGATGATCTTCAGTTACGATGAATGGCCCGGCGGTCACAACATTGCGTACAGCCCGAAGATCTGGCGGCGCATATTCGAGGAGTGGGGCGATGATGTTGGTATGAATTTCGACCCCTCGCACCTCATCTGGCAGTTCATCGACCAGACGCGGTTCATCAAGGAATTCGGGCCCTATATGGGTCATGTCCACGCTAAGGACCTGATGATCGACCGCGACGGCCTTTATGAAAACGGTATCATTTCAGCAGGAATGGGCTGGCAGATACCGCGGCTTTGCGGATTGGGCGATGTGGACTGGTCCGACTTCTTCTCGGGCCTCTATCTTGCGGGGTACGACGGACCGATAATTATCGAGCATGAAGATCGTCTGTTCGAAGGAACGGACGACAAAGTGAAGCGGGGCTTTCTCCTCGCGCGTGACGTGCTGCAACCGTACATCAAGTGACGGGGCGGTGATTTTGACGAAACCAGAACGAACCAGTCTAGGGAGGACTAAGCCTATGAAGAAGTTCCTGACAGCGACAGCAGCAATAGCGTTGGCCATACCGATGGCAACGGCGGCGTTCGCCGATGGCCACAAGAGCTATACAATCGGCGTGTCGAACACCGTTCAGGGCAACGGCTGGCGCGAGCAGATGATCTGCGCAATGCGCGCTCAGGCGCTTGTCGAAGGCGATGTAAGCAACCTGATCGTGGCGCACCGGAACACCGACAGCGCAGGCCAGCTTGAGGATCTCAACAACCTGATCGAAGCGGGCGTGGACGCGATTGTCCTCAATCCTTCAAATCCTGACGCATTGAACTCGGCGCTCGAAGCGGCGATGGCCAAGGACATTGTCGTGGTCGCAGTGGACGCTGGTGTGACGGCAGAAGGGGCCTACATCCTGTCCAACAATCAGGAACAGTATGCCTATCTTGGTGCCAAGTGGCTGTTTGAGCAGCTGGGTGGCAAAGGCGACGTTGTCTACATGCGCGGAATCGCAGGTGTGTCGGCTGATACGGATCGGGACAACGGGTTCAAACGAGCCCTGGCAGAGTACCCGGACATCAAGGTTGCGCACGAGGTCTTTACCGGTTGGCAGCAGGACCAGGGCAAGCAGCAGATGTTTGATTTCCTTGCAACCGGCATTCCATTTGACGGCGTCTGGACCAGCGGGATCGACAATGTGATCGTCGATGCGTTCACGGAATCCGGTGCGCCGCTGGTGCCGATTGTGGGTGCGGACAACGCAGGTTTCGTCCAGTATCTGACCGAGGTCGATGGCCTACAGGGCGCTGCCGTGACCAACCCCGGTTCAGTGGGGGGTGCAGGCATCGCCCTGGCGGTTGATATTCTCAACGGCGAAGCTCCCGCCGAAAAGACCGTGTTGGTTGATCCGGTTCTTTGGGAAAATGCCACGGACGGTGGCCGCGCGACCATCACGGCCGCGCAGAACCCCAACCTTGATCCGGAATGGCCGGTTTCGGTGACGGTCCCGGGCTGGACCGACTACACGATGGAGCAGATCATCGCCTGCGAAGGTCCCGGCGACAGCTGATCGCAATTCCGGCGGCCCGCCTGTTTGGGCCGCCGCTTTCGCTCTCAAGGATAAATGATGAACGACATCGCTGCTCTTGACGCCTCGGGCATCTCAAAAAGCTTCGGGGCCGTCCGGGCGCTGACCGACGCACACCTGCGTGTTGCGGCAGGTGAGGTTGTGGCGCTGATGGGGGCCAATGGCGCGGGAAAATCGACTTTCGTCAAGATCATCACCGGCGCGCTCAGGCCCGACACGGGTAAGGTGATGATCCGTGGGCAAGAGGCGCATGTCGGCAGTCCGGCGCAAGCGCGTCGGTCGGGGCTGGTGCCGGTTTATCAGGAACCCTCACTGATCCCCGATCTCGATGTTGGTGACAATCTGCGGCTTGGCGATACACCAGTCGCCGCATTTCAGAGCTGGACCGAGAAACTTGGCGTGCCGGATGTACGCTTGTCCGACATGATTTCGGATCTGCCACTTGCCACGCTGCGCATCCTTGACCTCGCCCGTTCACTGGCGGCGGAGCCGGATGTGTTGTTGCTCGATGAGATGACTGCGGCTTTGCCGACCGATCTTGTCGAGCGGGTTCTGAAAGTTGTCCGGGAGCGCGCAAATGCCGGGATGGGCGTGATCTATGTCTCGCACAGGTTTACCGAAATCTCAGAATTGTGTGACCGTGCTTCCGTCTTGCGCGACGGGCAGACGGTGGGGGATTTGCCAATTGAGCCGGGCGTCGAGGAGAAGGCCGTTGAACTGATGCTGGGTCAGTCGCTTAACCTGTCGCGTCAAAGATCATCCGAAGATCGGAAAGTGCTGGGCGGAACACCAAGGCTGAGCGCAAAGGACCTGGCGGCTGGGCCAAAACTAACGGATGTCTCGTTCGACCTATATTCCGGCGAGGTTCTGGGTGTGGTGGCGTTGGAAGGGCAAGGACAGGACGAATTATTCGATGTTCTGTCGGGTTTCCAACGGCCCACGGCGGGTCAGATCGAAGTCGACGGTTCCCCGGTAAATTTCGGTCACCCCGCAGATGCCATTTCGGCAGGGCTGACAATTGTTCCTGGCGACCGGAGCGAAGCGCTTCTGGCGGAGCGGTCCGTGCGTGAAAACATTGCCCTGCCTTTTGCGGCACAGGTGAGGAATTGGGGGCCGCTGCGGCTTAGAAAGGAACGCAGCCGGGTAGATTATGCCATTGATCGTCTGCAAATCGACACGCGTGCCAAGGGTGAGGTTCAGCGATTGTCAGGTGGCAATCAGCAGAAGGTAACGATTGGCAGGTGGCTTGCCGCTGGGGTGCAAACGCTGCTGCTTTTTGATCCGACGCGGGGGATCGACGTGCGGACCAAACGGCAAATCTATCCGCTTGCGCGGGAACTGGCTGAAAACGGGGCGGCGGTGCTGTTCTACACCTCCGAACTCGAAGAGGTGGCACTGGCCTGCGACCGCGCCATCGTGATCTTCAACGGACGGGTCGTGGCCGAGATTGACGCGGCGGATGCGGATGAACAGACCCTCATGCGCGCCGCCTACGGGTTGATGAATGCGGAGGGCACCGCATGACCGCGTCGCTTGGGAAACACGCCTGGGTTCTGGGGCTGCTAGTGCTGTTTCTGGTCTTGATCGGGCTTACTAAATTGGTGCAGCCGTCGTTCAGCTTGGCGGGCATCGAGAGCCTGACTCGCGCGGCTTTGCCCTTTGCCTTTGCGACGGCGGGCATGGCAGTGGTTGTGATCGTCGGCGGGATCGATCTGTCAGTTGCGTCCATGATGGCGGTCTGCGCTGTCACTGCGGCGGTTTTGATGGAGCGTATGGCGGGTGTGCCAGCGATCCTCATTGTCTTGGCAGTGGGGTTGGGCATGGGGCTGATCAATGGTGTATTGATCGTCCTGACAAAAGTGCCGGATATCGTGGCAACGCTGGCGATGCTTTTTGTCTGGGAGGGCACGGCACTCCTGATCCTCAATACACCGGGCGGAGCTACGGCGGATTGGGTGGAGGCCGGCATTCGCGGGTCGTTCCTGATTGGCTGGTTTCCCAAGGCGCTGGTCGTGCTTGTGGTGGGCATTGCCCTGGTCTGGGTGCCGCTGCGGCGCTCCAAGCTGGGGCTGTCGATTTACGCAACAGGCTCTGACGAAACGGCTGCGTTCCGCTCCGGTGTGCCGGTTGGGCGAACCAAGATCATTGCTTATGGAATCTGCGGCCTCTACTGCGCCATGGGGGGGCTGAGTTTGGCTGCGCTGACGGGGATCGGAGAACCTGTGCCGGGCCCATACCTTCTGGCGTCGGTGGCTGCGGTCGTTTTAGGCGGCGTTGTCCTGGGGGGTGGCAAAGGCGGCCTACTGGGCCCCATCATCGCCGTCTTCATCCTGCGCATCATCCGCTCAATCCTGACCTTCTTGTCCGTTGATCCAAACGTGACGACAATCATCGAAGGCGTGATCATGGTGGCCGTGGTCATGCTTGGCGCGGCACTGACGCATCGAGGGACACGAAAATGAGCACAACCGACACCGATCCGCCACTGCTGCGATTGGGACGTGCGATGCGGGACAATCCGCTGATCCCGCTGGTCCTCTTTCTTTTCGCGTTGGTTGTTCTTCTTGAAGTGCTGCGCCCCGGGATCGTAATGCCCATTCGGTCCGGGCGGGACGGCCTGATCTCGACCTTCTGGGTTGGCAACCTGATCAAATTTGCGATCCCGCTGGCGATGCTTGCAGCGTGTCAGGTGTTGACCATGCTAACGGCAGGAATTGACCTGTCTGCTGGGATCGTGGCGACCGTTGCGGCGTTTGTTTGCGCCACGCTTAGTTCCATCTGGGGCGTGGCCCCTGCCGTGCTGATTGCGCTGGCGACAGGGCTGGTGGTTGGTGTGGTGAACGGTGTCGGCGTCGGGATCGTACGGGTTCACCCGCTGATCATGACGCTAGGGACGGGACTGATCGCGACCGGGTGCCTGCAAGTATACCAACGGCTGGTCATCAACGCCGGGGCCGAGGTTCCCACTTTCCTGAGCTGGCTTGGAACCGGGCGCACGCTGGGGATGCCGAACGGGCTTTATCTTTTTGTACCCTTCTCCGTCTTTGTAATCTGGCTGATGCGATACACTGGTTTCGGACGGCTGCTGTTTGCGCTTGGTTCGAACGAAAATGCCGCCAAGCTGTCGGGCGTGCGGTCCTGGCAGGTGTATATCGCGCTCTATGCGCTTTCGGGTCTCATCGCGGCACTGGCAGGGCTGCTCTATCTGGGAATCATCCGCCAGCCGTCGCTGAGCCTGGCAAACCCGCTGCTGCTGCCCTCTGTGGCCGCAGCGGTGATTGGTGGGACTTCGATCTTCGGAGGCCGCGGTAGCTATGCGGGCGCGATCGTTGGCGCGCTGATCCTGCGGGTTCTCGATACGATGCTGACGCTTTTGCAAATGCCGGAGGGCGCACGGACTGCGCTCTTTGGGCTGATCATTCTGGCTGTAACTGCGCTTTACGTAAGGATCACCGGCGCAAGGTAGGGAGAGCGAAATGACCAAACATCGCATTGTCGGGATCAGTTTCGATCACATGCATATGGGCGATCTACTGCGGCAGGTGGACGAACACCCCGACGCCGAAATCGCCGCCATTTTCGATCCCGACCCGTCACGGATGGCAGGGGCCATTGAGGCATTTGGCCTTTCCGCAGACCGCGTTTTCACAGAATTCGATGCCTGCATGGCGGCAGGACCCTACGACCTTGCGCTTCTGTGTGCTGCAACGGCGGATCACGCCGACTACACCGAACGTCTTGCCCCCCATGGCGTGAACGTCTTTGTTGAAAAACCGTTTGCCGCCTCGGTCAAGGATGCCCGGCGCATGATTGCGGCGATGGAAGGGACAGGCAGACAGATGGTGATCAACTGGCCGCTGCGCTGGGTCGAAAGCCATGTCACGGCCAAGCGGCTAATTGACGAGGGAGTGATCGGCAATCTGATCGAGGTTCACTTCTACGACGGCAATCGGGGGCCGCTCTATCACCTGGCTGACAAGGTCGAGGTCAGCCCCGAAGAAGTAGAGCGGCAAAAACCCAGTTCATGGTGGTACAAGAAGTCCTCGGGCGGGGGCGCCCTGCTCGACTACCTTGGCTACGGTGCAACCTTGGGAACGTGGTACATGAACGGGGAAGCCCCGATTGAAGTCACCTGCACAACGGACGAGACAGCGGGGATCGAGGTGGATCAGCACGCGATTGCGGTCTGCCGATATGCGCGCGGTTTGAGCAAGATGGAAACGCGCTGGGGGACTTTCACTGATCCCTGGTCGATCCAGCCCCAACCCACCTGCGGGTTCACCTTTGTCGGCACGGATGGGACGATTGCGTCACCCGACTACGCAAGCCACCTCACGGTACAGACCCGCGCGCGACCCGAGCGGCAAGAGGTCGTGGTTGATCCGCTGCCCGAAGGCGCAAGGAACGGGATCGAGTTTGTGCTGGGCTGCCTGACGCGCGGAGAGGCCGTGGGCGGGCCACTTGACGCCGAACTTTGCCTGATCGCGCAGCGGATTGTCGACACGGCGGTCCAGTCGGCTGCACAGAAACGCACCTTGGCACTGGTGCCATGACCGAAGAGGTTGATCAGGACATCTATGCGCTGAAATCGGCGGAACCGGCAGTGGTCGCAGCACCCGACATCCCCTATCGACCGCCTGCCCCAAAGAACTATCGCCCCCGGATCGGGATGATCGGGACCGGAGGGATATCAGCGGCGCATCTTGATGCATACCGGACGGCCGGTTGGGACGTTGCCGCGCTTTGGAACAGGACGCGCGCCAAGGCGGAGGCGAAGGCGGCGGAATTCTATCCCCGCGCGCAGGTTTTGGACGGCTGGCAGGCCATGATCGATACACCTGACATCGATGTGATTGACGTGACCCTGCACCCCGAACACCGCGCACCAGTGATCGATGCCGCGCTGAAGGCAGGCAAACATGTGCTGAGCCAGAAGCCTTTTGTCGAAGACCTTTTAAACGGTGAACGGCTGGTAGATCTGGCGCGAGAGAATAACGTCAAGCTGGCCGTCAACCAGAATGGCCGTTGGTCGCCACATATGGCATGGATGCGGGGCGCCGTGCGCGCCGGCCTGATTGGAGAGGTCATTTCGGCGCATGTCACCATGCAATGGGACCACGGCTGGACCGCAGGCACACTCTTTGACGATATTGAAGACCTCGTGTTCTGGGACTTTGGCGTGCACTGGTTCGATTTCATCTCGTCGATTCTGGGTGATCGGGTCGAAAGCGTTTTCGCAACGACAACGTCAAGGGCCGGTCAGGTCAACAAGGTGCCGTTGATGGCGCAGGCACTGGTACGCGCAAAAGGCGCTCAGGCGAGCCTTGTATTCGACGGCGGCGTGCCGCTGGGGGCGCGGGACAGCACCGTGATCTGCGGGACCAAGGGCATGTTGACCTCTGATGGGCCGGATCTTGGAAGCCAGCAGGTGACCCTGACCACCGAAGAGGGCGTGGCCAGGCCGGAATTGAAGGGGCTGTGGTTCAATGACGGGTTCCGGGGGGCGATGGGGGAGCTTCTGGTCGCGATCGAAGAGGGCAGCGAACCGGAAAATTCGGCCGCCGGAAACCTGGCGTCGCTGGCGTTGACCTTTGCTGCGATCGCGGCCCGTCGGACGGGCAAAGAAGTGGCGGTCGGCAGCGTGCAGCGCTTGGACGGATGACGCCGGACAATTGGTTCACCTTCCCCGCTGGCTCATGGCATCCCGGGGCGTCGGCAGGTTTTCGGCCAAAATGATCCGGGGCTCCACATGTATTGTCGGTAAAAGTGGCGTGCCTGTGGCTATTGAACCCAGCAGCCGTATGATGGCCTGCTCGGCAACGAGACGTGCGTTTTGATCGACAACGGCGTCGATCCGGTTTTCCGCAAGCCAGGCCGCGGAATTTTTTGTGAGATCGTGCATAACGATGAAGGGGCGTTTTTCAGACGCGACGCCGTTGGTCGCCGCGACGATGCCCTTGCGGCCTGCACCGATGCAGTAGATGCCCTGCAAGTTGGGGTGGCATTCCAACAGCCTTTCGGTGATGTCCTGAAGCCGGTAATTGTCTTCGCCAGCCTCGATGGCGGAAAGCAGCTTCAGATTTGGATATTTGCGGGACATCACTTCGCGAAAACCGGCCTCTCGTTCTCGGTGCCCATGATAGTCATGACTGCCAAGAAAGACCGCTATCTTGCCCCTTCTGGCGCGGTGGCTCATTCCCATCAATCGCGCGGCTGTCTTTCCGGCGACATGGTTGTCCATACCGACGTAGGCTGATCTGGGCGTGTCGGGGATATCAGAGGCGAGCGTCACAACACGGACCCCCGCGTCGCAAAGCGCAGTGATCGAGCGGCGGTTTTCGACATGATCGGTTGCAATGATGCCGACACCCTGCGTGTAGAGTGACAGATTTTCTAACGCCGCGGTCAGAGCCTTGGGTCCAATCCCGGAAAGCGGCGTCACCTTGCAGCTTTTGACCAAGGGAAGCGATGCGGCAAACTCAGTTAAGTAGGCGATGATATCGCTCATGAAAGCATTGTGATCAAAGGGGACCAGAAATTCGAGTTCTGCGGGTTTCGACGGCAGCAGCACCATGCCCTCTGACGGCAGATAGCCAAGGTCGCGGGCCGCAACCAGGACGCGCTGGCGGTTCGCCGAACTGACGCCGGGCCGGCCGTTCAGTGCCCGGTCGACGGTCGCGGTTGAGACGCCCGCAGCCGCTGCAATGCCTTTAATCGTGGCGCGGCCCATTTAACTGATGATCTCCGAATCTGATGTGATGTGATGTAATTCAGGTTTGAAACTAGACGCTGGAACTGTGTAGCAAAAGTGAAGAGATAACTGGAGGCCCCGCCATCAGCGCGGAAACAAACATATTGGCCACACGGGACTATTCGCTGACCGGGCCGTCGGCCAAAAGGGCCGTTGACGCGGGTCTTAGTGCGGCGGAATGGTACCACACCGACGTTTCCCGCAAGGAAATGAAGGCGCTGATGAAGCGGCGCGATGGGCCGCCGATGCGCGATACGATGATCTGGGCTTTCTTGCACGTCCTATTTGCGACGGGGGGCATCTATTTCTGGGGATCGTGGGTCGCGGTGCCATTCTGGTTGGCTTATGGCCTCCTGTATGGCTCTGCTTGCGACTCGCGCTGGCACGAATGCGGTCACGGCACGGCTTTCCGAACCAGATGGATGAACGATGTCATCTATCACATCGCGTCATTCCAGATCATGCGGAACCCGGTCAACTGGCGCTGGAGCCATGCGCGGCATCACACCGATACACTCATCGTGGGCCGCGATCCGGAAATCGCCTGGATGCACCCGATCCGCCTCGGCATGAAGGCGCTGGCCTATGTCGGCCTCCACGACACTTTGGTTTCACTGAAGACACTGGCGCGCAACGCGGTTGGGTGGCTTTCGCCAGATGAAAAGGATTACATTCCGCAATCAGAATGGCCCAAAGCGGTGTTCTGGGCGCGTATTCATATGGTGATCTACGCCTTTACGGTTGGTGTGGCCACCATGATGTTTCTGGGGGGTTTGGGTTGGAAGGCGATCATTCCGTTCCTGCTGATTGGTGGACCCCGGATCTATGGCTGCTGGCACATGGTGATGACGGGGCTCTTGCAGCATGGTGGGCTTGCGGAAGACGTCCTCGATCATCGCCTGAACAGTCGGACGCTCTACATGAACCCGATCAGCCGCTGGATATACTGGAACATGAACTACCACGTGGAACATCACATGTTTCCAATGGTCCCGTACTACGCGCTTCCAGCGCTGCACGAATTGATCAATTATGACTTGCCCTCGCCAAATACCTCAATCTGGGATGGATACCGGGAAATGATAGGGGCGGTTCTGCGCCAGCGACGCGAGCCGGGGTACTTTGTCAAAAAAAACCTGCCTGCAACGGCAAAACCTTACCGCGAAGACCTGCACACCCATGTGCCTGAACGGCAAGACCGAAGGAACTCCCATGCCCTGGATTGACGCCTGCGCGACCGACGAGATCGAAGAGGAAGACGTAATCCGTTGGGATCACGCCGACCGGACATTTGCCATATATCATGGGGTGGACGGTGCGTTTTACTGCACGGATGGCTTATGTACCCATGAGCAGGTTCATCTTGCCGATGGGTTGGTGATGGACAATGATATCGAATGCCCCAGGCACAACGGTCTTTTCGACTATCGCAACGGCAACGCGCTGCGCGCGCCGGTATGCGAGGACCTTGCGACATATCCAACCAAAGTAGAGGGTGGGCGCATTCTGGTGTTGCTCGAATGATCGCGCAACATCTTCCGTGCCGCGCCAGTCATCAACCAGGTGTTCACTGATGCAGATTTCAGCGCTGGGCATCTCATTTGGATTCAATGCGGCATTCGGCCTGATGGACAGTTTTTGTGTTAAAGACCAGGGGCGGTCCATCACGCCGCTTCATCGCGCGCCCTGGGTTGGCAGCGATGAAGAAATGCCGCCAGATGCGGCTCCGCATCTTGCGGTGCTGGGCGGCGATTTCTTTTGTGCGCCTTTCGGTGCGCGGGAGGGGTTTTCACCGCTTCATGGCTGGCCGCCCAACTCCCGGTGGCATGTCACCCAAGCGAACGGCGGCATTCTCGAGGCTGAGCTGGAGCGCCGGGTCTTCGACGCGCAGTTGAGAAAGCGCCTGGTCGTGCGGGACGGCCACCCCTTTGTCTATCAAAGCCATACTTTCGACGGCGGCAACGGGAGGGTCAGTTGCGCCAATCATGCAAGCGTCTCAGTGAGAAACGGTGCGCACATTCGCACCTCGCCCAAAGCGATCTGGGAAACCCCTGCCACACCGCAGGAAACCGACCCCACACGCGGACGGTCGGCCCTGGTTTATCCTACACAGTCCGAAAACCCGAAAGCCTTTCCGGCAACAGACGGGATGGTCAACCTCACATCCTACCCATGGAGGGATCGAAACGAGGATTTCGTGATCGGCATTGAGGCCAAAGGGTCGAGTCTTGGCTGGACTGCGGTGTCGCGCCTGGGATCAGGTGACCTTTTCCTTTCATTGCGAAACCCCGTGCAACTGCCGATGACGATGCTTTGGCATTCCAACGGCGGCCGCGACTATCCGCCTTGGTCAGCACGTCATGTCGGATGCCTGGGCGTTGAGGAAGGTGCCGCGGCGCATCTGCTTGGTATATCTAAAGAAGCTGATCTTTGTGGGCCCGGTGAGATCGAGTTGGGAAATAGGGTCGTAATACGACACGTCATTGGAGCCATTGATTGGCCAACGGAAGATCCGGTTGATAACGTAGTGATCGACGGAGAGGCCTTGGTAGTGACAGGCGAAACCGGCGCGATCTCTCAGGTTCCGTTTGATGTTGAGTTTCTGAACGTTGAAAATTGAAATGGCGGCGATTCAGAATAGTTCCACGTCTGACTTGGCGCGATGTTTGAAGTGCTGGGTCGAGAGCGCACCAATAGCGCAGAGCAACCGAAGGTTCTGACAGTCTATCTTGTCTCGGTTGCGGGCTCTTTTGTGTTTTGGTGGCAGTGGGATTGAGCTCAAATTTTGGTTTTGGGAAAAAGAACGGATCGGCTCCGCACCCAAAAAGACCAACCCACAAACTGCGTGTCGAAACCGCCGAGCCGTCGCACTTGCAGTGAATGTCTGGAAAGCGGGCTGCGACCGCAGCAATAAGAGGACGAGGCTAACAGCAGCTAAGAGTCGTCCCTGCTGTGGCGGGGCGACCTGCTTAGCTAACATGCTGCGACCGAACTAACGTAACAACATTATCGCCTCAACACCGGGGCACCTGACGTCGGCTCTGAGTCCAAACTAACCGTTTTCTTACCTTCACCCAAGTTCTTGGTCTGCACAAGAAAGGCCGACGCGGTAGTTCTCCAATATGTTGACGAACACGTGACGTCCCTTAGAAAACTCACCGGTTACATGCTTTCACGTAAAGGGAGAGTGTACGTCACTGCCGTGCCGTTGGAACAAGTGTCACCCGTTGAATTCACTATGGCGATACGACTACCCCACGTCAGACCACCTTCATCGCTGGACAATAAAACACCCGCAGAAGCGCGTCGAGCGTTTGAGCAATTTGTGGGCTCCGTGCACAACGCGCTTGCCCAAAAAGAAACCGAGGACTCTGAAATCCAGACCCGCAAACTCCCGTTAAGAAGGAGGGAGCCTCGGGGGGCAGGTAATTGGCTGAAGTGCAATCGCCCGCCAGCTCACCGAGAGGGTGTTGTCACGTAAACCCCAGATCGGTTGTTCGCGTCTGGATTTGTGCATAGGTGACGTCGATGAATTCATCGTCTATCAGCTACAAGCGTCACCGAGTTCCTCCTCAGACCATTGCTCACTCGGTTTGGCTGTATGTCCGATTCAAATTGAGCTTTCGCGAAGTTGAAGAGATGCTGCTTGCGCGCGGGATTGACGTCTCTTACGAGATTATCCGGCGTTGGGTGATCAAGTTCGGACCGGCGATCACTTGAAACTTGCGGCAGAGACAGGGCAGCCCAAACGACGTCTGGCACATCGATGAGGTTGTCGTGAGAATCTCAGGTCCCAAGTATTGGCTTTGGCCATTCGTTCGCGAAGAATAGCAATGACGATATCATCACTCACCAGTCCGCCCTCTGCCATGACTTCCTCGGCGGCTTTGCCTGCCTCGGTACCCGCTGCGATTGAGGCGCGCAGCAAGTCACCTGTCGAAAGCTGAACCAGCCCGAATTCCTGCTCCAGTATCCGAGCCTGGGTTCCCTTTCCTGCACCCGGCGGGCCAAGCACGATCAATACGATAGGAGCGTTTGAGACAGTCACATCTATTCCTTTCTGGAGCACACAAGACCGAATGGTATCGAATCCGGTTTCCCGCGACAGCACCTTCGGAGGCGTGTCGTTCCGTTTGCCTAAGTGTCAGTGATGTTGCTATTCAGCGTTACCTGATGACGTGTACGGCGCAGTGTGCATGCCTTACAACGCGTGCCGCGGTTGACCCGAGAAGATAGTCCTGCAGGCCGGGTTGGTGACTTGCGATTACGATACAGTCGATTTTTTGCGTGTCAGCGTAGTCGAGGATACCGCGACCGGCATGGCCTTCGACAATCTCGATGCTTGCGTTGTCGAGGTTGTTCAGCAGCGGCGACAGCTTTTCGGTGACTGCGGTTTTGGCGTGTTCCTGATGGACTTCGGGCAGCAGGTCACTGGTGTATTGAGGCAGGTGTTCGACCACATGCAGGAGGGTGATTTTTCCGCTTGTCTGGTTGAGTGCCCGGGCGACCTCTATGGCACTGGTGGCGTCACGGTCGGCATCGAAGGAGATCGGGACAAGGGTGTTTTGTACATAACTTCAATCTCCGGAAGAAAGAAAAATCAACGGCCTGAAACCGCGGTGGGCGCGCCTTCAGGCCGTTGAAGGAAAACCCGCGGGTCGAGGAACCAATCCGCAGGTTTGGGGAATGCTATTTCACGCGGCCACGAACATGTCCTTGTATTGGTCACGCAAAATGTTCTTTTGAACCTTGCCCATCGTGTTGCGGGGCAATTCGTCTAACAGGATCAGCTTACGCGGATGCTTGAACCGGGCTAGGCTGCCGCGCACGGCTTCCATCATCGCATCGAGGTCAGGCGATTGCCCCTGTTCGGCGATGATCACGCCCAGCACAGTTTCCCCAAAATCGGGATGAGGCACGCCAATGACAGCGCTTTCGGCCACACCGGGCTGATCGTCCAGAACCAGCTCAATCTCTTTGGGATAGATGTTGTAACCGCCCGAGATGATCAGATCTTTGTTGCGGCCAACGATATGGACATAGCCATCCTCGTCGATGCGGCCCAGATCACCGGTGATGAAAAAGCCGTTTTCGCGCAGTTCGGCGGCAGTTTTCTCGGGCATCTGCCAATAGCCTTTGAAGACGTTGGGTCCGCGCACCTCGATCTCGCCAATCTCGCCCTGGGGTAGAGCATTACCGTCGGAATCGCAGATATTCAGCTCAACCCCCGGCAGTGGGAACCCGACCGTTCCGGCACGCCGGTCCCCCTCGTAAGGGTTCGAGGTGTTCATGTTGGTCTCGGTCATGCCATAACGTTCGAGAATTCGGTGGCCGGTGCGCTCTTCAAACCGCACGTGGGTTTCCGCCAACAGTGGCGCCGAACCCGAGACGAACAGGCGCATATCTGCGGCAAGTTCCTTGGTGAACCGCTCATCATCCAGCAGCCGGGTATAGAAGGTCGGCACACCCATCATTGTGGTAGCGTTCGGCATCCGGTTGACGATCTCGTCGACATCGAATTTAGGCATGAAAATAATGCTGCTGCCCGCCACCAAAGTGACATTGGTAGCCACAAATAGTCCGTGAGTGTGAAAGATCGGCAGTGCGTGCAGCAGCACGTCGTCGGATGAAAAGCACCATTCCTTGACCAGCGCTTGCGCATTCGACAACAGGTTGTTCTGGGTCAGCATCGCGCCTTTGGAGCGGCCCGTGGTGCCCGATGTGTACAAAAACGCTGCCAGATCGTCACCATCGCGATCAACGGTGTCATAGTTTGCCGGCATCGTTGCGGCCTGATCCATCAGGCTGCCGCTGCCATCGGCATTCAGTGTTTCCACTTTAGCACCTAATTGCGCGCCGACCGGGGCCAGTTTTTCTTCGCTCCTGCTGTCGCAGACAATCAGAGATGCGCCGCTGTTTTCGATGAAATAAGTCAGCTCGTCCACAGTATAGGCCGTGTTGAGCGGCAGAAACACAAGGCCCGCCTGAGCGCAAGCTGCATAAAGCGCCAGCGCTTCGGGTGATTTCTCAATCTGGGCCGCAACGCGGTCGCCGGGTTTCAGGCCTAGCTGAGTAGCGACATGGGAGATTTGGGCCGTAGTGCTCAGGAAGTCCTGATGGGTGATGATTTTTCCATCGAGCAGGTGCAAAAAAGGTGTGTTTTTACCGGCATGTGCGCCGAACAAGCCGTCATAGAGAGGGTTAGCCATGAGGTTTACCTTTCTTGTGTCGTTTAAGAGATGCAGTTGCCGCAAGCGCCTTCGCCTCTGGAAAGGAGATCACCTCGCGCGTTGTGGCAAACTGCTCGTGGTTGTGGCCGTGAGCAGCCTCATCTGACTGGTCCGATTTGATTGTTAGTGCATGATTGGCCTCAGTTCCATCGGGATGATGGTTTCTGGCGCTGGTGGGCGATAGCCCAATGCACTGTATGGTCTCTTCGTATTGTAGTGTTTTCTCCATTCTTCGATCAGGATCTGGGCTTCAAGCAGGGTATAGAAAATCTCCCCATTGAGGAGTTCGTCCCGGAAACGGCCATTGAAGCTTTCACAGTATCCGTTTTCCCACGGCGATCCCGGTTCGATGTAGGCTGTTTGAGAGCCTACAGCTGCGATCCAATCCCGAACCGCTTGTGCAACAAACTCGGGACCATTGTCGGAACGTATGAAGGCGGGAGGACCACGCAGGATGAACAGATCCGTTAGAACATCGATCACATCCGTCGAGTTAAGCTTGCGCTTCACCTTGATCGCCAGACATTCCCGGCTGTGCTCATCAAGAATGTTCAAGATGCGGAACACCTTGCCATCATCTGTCCGGCAATGAACGAAGTCGTAGGACCAGACATGGTTTCGATACTCAGGCCGCAGCCGGATGCATGATCCGTCATTCAGCCAGAGCCGCCCCTTCTTCGGTTGTTTCATCGGCACTTTCAGCCCCTCTCTCCGCCATAGTCGTTCGACACGGCCATCGCTGACCGACCAACCCGCCTCTCTGAGCAAGGTCGCAATCCGACGATAGCCGTATCGACCATACTGCCTGGCCAATTCGATCATGTCGGCAACCAACCGGTCCTCATCGACACGGCCTCTCGGGATGTGCCTCTGTGTGGAACGATGTTGTCCCAGCACGCGACAGGCCCTGCGCTCAGACACTTTGAACTGGCGCCGCACATGTTCGATGCAGGCGCGACGGCGAGCGGGGCTCAGAAGTTTCCCTTTGCGGCCTCCGTCAAGATCAGCTTGTCGAGCGTCAGGTCTGACACAGCTCGTCTCAGCCGATCATTTTCCTTCTGAAGCCGCTTCAGTTCCTTCAGTTGATCTACACCCGTTCCGCCGTATTGCTTGCGATCGGTAGTAGATCTGTTCAACAACACCAATCTGTCTGATTGCATCCAGCCCGGGGCATGCCTTGCCCCATCAGCACCTCAACCTGCCGTAACTTAGAGACAATCTCTTCCGGCTTCGGTCGCTTGTTTGCCATTCTTGGTCCTCCGTTTCCTAAACATAGCGGTGGACCAGTTCAAATAGGGAGGCTCACAGATCGATTCGTCATAAATCCGATCCACCAGATGCCGGGACTAAACACAGGCTTTGTCGCAACTAATGGTAGGTCATCAGTTGAAGCCGGGTTCGCCGAGTTCATTGAAAGTAGCAAATGGAACGCAGACGATGGTCCGCATTCGATTTTTTGAATAGCTACGAGTGCTTTAGGGCGAGAATTCCTGTATCTTTGCGATAATTGATCAATGAAGTGTCTGGTGCGTGCAGAACTGGACGCACCGGTGTTATAAAATCTGACGGGGAAGAGTGATGCGGAATACTGTGAACAAACTATTCTTGGCCGGTGGGCTGGCCTTAGCTTTCGGACAAACTGCAAGTGCTCAATCTTTGGCGAGATCCGAAGACGACGAAGGCGCTTGGCGACATTCGATCACACCTTATTTGTTCTTGCCGCTCAGCACCACTGGCACATCGACCATTGACGGCAGCAGTGTCGAATTGGACCTGAGCCTGAGTGAAGTCCTGGACGTTCTTCAGGGCGCAGCATCCGTTCGTTATGAAGGGTGGAACGGTGATTTCGGGATCATATCCGAGCTCTACTACGTAAAACTCGGCGGAGGAGGGGCATTGCCGGTCGGTGGGGCGAGTGCCGATGTCGATGTCCGTCAAACCTTCTTCAATGTCCAGGGTGCCTATCGGTTTGCCAAGGGTGTTAACGCTTCGGGCCGACGTTACGCCGCAGATGCCGCAATTGGCGTCAAGTGGAACCGGCTCAAGCAGGAAATCAACATCGCTGGTCCGGGACCTGGCATGACGCTGGGGGGAACGGAAGAGTGGATCGAACCAATGATTGCGCTGCGTTACGTTACTGAAATCAACGACACCTGGAGTTTCGCCTCCCGCGCTGAGTTGAGCGGCTTTGGCGTGAATGGCGATGACTTGCAATACGTGGTTCTGGCTGGTTTCGATTGGAAAGGTTGGGAAAACACGTCCTTGCGATTTGGGTATCAGTTTTACGGAATTGATTATTCAAACGACCGCCCAAGCGGCGAGTTCGCTTATGACATGGATCAGAATGGTATTTATGCGGCCGTCGCGTTTCATTTCTGAACGGCCTGCGGCCTTGCCGAAACCGTCATTTACAGGTTGTGTATCCTGGCCCTAAGTTACATTCGCCCATTGAGAATCTTGGCCAAATCAGGTTCAACCTTTTGGGTTTGCTCAAGATCCAAACTGTTTTTTACGTGAAGTAGATGGTGTTGGATATTTTCTTCCGCTGACTGCGGATCACCACTGACGATTGCTTCAATGATCGACGCGTGCTCATCATCGGGGCAAGAAGAGTCCTTGTTGATTCCGAACAATGCTACGATCAGAGACGACCGGGTCACCAACTCCCTTACAACGCGAGTGAGCACCGAATTGTTGTGACACTTGGCCAACTCGACATGAAATTCACCTGAAAGCCGGATGATTTCAGTTCGATCGTTCACTGCACGAGCCGCATCTTCTTCTTTGACATGTGTCCGCAAGGCATGGATTCCTGCTTCACTGATCTCATGTGCCAGTTCGCGCACAATGCCAGTTTCGATCATCAGGCGGGCTTCAAAAACCTCTTGGGCTTCGTCAGGGCTTGGGCAGGCAATAAAGGCGCCGCGGTTAGAGTGCAGTTCAACAATGCCCTGGCTGCTCAATAACAACAAAGCTCGGCGGACGCGCATTCGACCAACGCCAAAAGTCTCGCACAGGGTTTGTTCGCTCAACTTGGTATTGGGCGCCAGCTTCTGTTCCATGACCGCAGAATAAATTCGGTCGACGATCAATTGCTCATCCGAATCGGATTGGACGGTGTCGAGTTTTTGTCGGGCGTCTGTCATCTTGTTCCAATTTGGCTGGAAAATACGTCGATCGTACTTAGCCGTACAACTTCTAACTGACAACATATTGGTCTTCTGTTCACAATATCAATAACCACGTCGGCTAAATATGTTGACAAAGATTGTTAACAATGCAGTATCCAAGGTGCATTCCGGGATTCGACCGGTCGCATTGTTTACTTCGCCAAGCGCCCAGAAGAGGCGCCGAGACCTCATAGGGAGGAAAGAATGAAACGTAGAAACCTGATGAAATCCTCAGTCGCTTTAGCCATGGCCGCATCCGTCTTTGGATCCGTGGTATGGGCTGAAAATCCAGTGCTGAAGGTCGGCTTTGTAGGTGTCACTTCGGGTCCGGCTGCGGCTTGGGGCATCTCTAACCAACGATCAATGGAGGCCCGCGCAGCTTGGATAAATGAAGCAGGGGGATACAAGATAGGTGACACGACCTATGATATTGAAATTGTGTCATTCGACGACCAGAAAGATCCCAAGCGCGCAATTGCTGGCATGGAAAAGATGGCCCAGGAAGGAATACACTACGTTGTTGGGCCCAACGTTGACGACGGTGCTGCAGCGGTTCGTCCTGTCGCCGAAGCACAGGGGATCATGTACTTTCCCTATGCGTTCCCAAAAGAGCTATATTCCGCTCCGGCGTCCAATGCCGTTCTGGGCATGGTCGCAAATTATCAGTCCGGTCCTGCGATCTATAAATACCTGAAAGACGAAAAGGGCGTGAAATCTGTTGCCTTTGTTGCTGCGAACGAATCCGATCCGCTGAGCCAGCGGGATGGCGGCGTCGAAGCAGCCAAGGCACTGGGACTTGAAGTTGTTTCCGACAACGTCACATATCAGGTGGACACAACAGATTTTACTCCTGTTCTGACGCCTGTCATGCGCACGCAGCCTGATCTGCTGGTTTTGTCGGGTGTGTCCCCGGCCAATGCACCTCAGTTGATCCGGTCAGCGCGTGAGCTTGGCTTCCAGGGCATTATCTCAACCGAAACCGCACAGGATGCGACAGTTCTGCGGGAAGGGGCAGGGGACCTGGCCAATGGCTTCATTTCTGTTGGTGGTGCTTCTACGCCCGAGATTGCATCGGATGACATGAAGGAATTCGTCACGCGCTATACTGACATGTTCGGTGAATACAACGACGAGTCGAACACCAAAGTCTATGCGCTTGAATACATTCTGGCGACTCTTAACGCCAATCCGGCAGGTATCGACGATGTGAAGGCCTTCCAGACAACAATGGATACGTTTGAAGCGCCGAACCCATTCATGAAGGGTGATGCAGTAATGCGGTATGTCGGTACGACATCGTTCGGGCAAAAGCGTCAGATCGCTGTACCGCTGGTGGTGAACGTCTATCAGGACGGGGCGTTTGAAACGCTCTTTGTCGCTGAAGTCGACTGAGGGAAACCTTTCACTCAAGGTTTGAACCTAACGAGCTATCTACCCTCCCGGGCTGATGATCAGCCCGGGATACCCGAACCTTATGCGGGACTCTCATGGAACAGATATTAGCAAACGGCATCTATCTGGGCGCGCAATATGCGATGATCGCCCTGGGACTGACGCTGATCTTTGCCCTGATGAACGTACTGAATTTTGCTCACGGACAAATGTATGTTCTCGGTGGCTTTGTCACCTACACATTCTACGGACAACTTGGCTGGCCATTCGTAATTGCGCTGCTGGCGTCCTGTATAACCCTTGCCGTTCTTGGCGCGTTGATTGAGCGATTTCTGTTCGCGCCGGTTATACGACGATCCAATCGCGAAGAAAGCACGATGTTGCTGGCGGCAGGACTGGCATTTCTGTTCGATGCACTCATCCTGCTGATATTTGGCGAGAAACAACGCGGCGTTCCCAAGATCATCAATGGAGTTTTCAACTGGGACTTCAGGTTGATCATGCCCTATGACCGCATCCTAATTTGCGTATTGGCCATTCTGTCCATCGTGACCTTCATCCTGTTCATGCAATACTCCAAAACCGGTCGCGCCCTGCGTGCGCTCGCGCAGGACAGAACGGCTGCGCAGTTAATGGGTGTGAATGTGGCTCGCTATTCCATGATCGGATTTGCCCTGGGCGCGATGCTGGCCGGGCTGGTCGGCGGATTGCTGGTCACTATCACGGGCGTCAACCTGGGAATGGGCGGACCGACCTCGATCAAGGCCTTCATGATGGTGATGATCGGCGGTGCCGGCGTCATTTCCGGTGCGATTGCCGGAGGGATAATTCTGGGCTTTATGGAAGCCATCGGCCTGGCTGTTCTCTCGCAATATGGCGATATCACCTATCTGCTGATTTTTGTCTCACTGATGGTTTTCCTGGCCATCCGCCCGCAGGGCCTGATGGGCAAACCGTGGGGATAACGCAGTGCCGAAACTTTCAATAATCCAATGGGCTAGTTTGGCAGTCTTCCTGCTGGCCATCTTCATCGCAGTCCCAGGTTTTATCGCGGCATCCGGACGGTCTGACCTGTACTATACGCTCACCTCAGTTGCGCTGTTGTCTATCGCCAGTGCCGGTGTCTGGCTCACCTTCTATATCGGTCGCATCAATATCGGTCAGGGAGCCTTTGCCCTGATCGGAGCCTATGTCTCGGCCATTCTTGTGACCAAGGCGGGCATGTCCTTCTGGCTGTCGCTGCCGCTGGCGGGTTTGTTCGCCGCCGGAGTGGCGATAGTGATCGGAGTGCCGATCCTGCGGTTGCGCGGTGTGTACTTCGCCATGATCTCACTGGTGTTGACGCAGGTCGTCACGCTGACCGCTTTGGCCCTGCCAATTACCAACGGGGCAAAGGGTATCACTTCGATTCCTTTGCCGGGCGGAGTGTCGATCCTTGGGCTGACCTTGATCCCGGATTTCGCGACGCTGGAAAACCCGAGACTGGCCTTCTATTACGCGGCCTGCGTGTTGATGGTGCTGACCTTCGCCGCGATGTATCGGCTGGTGAACTCACGGCTTGGCCATCTGTGTCGGTCAATGCAGCAGAACGAAGAACTGGCCAGCTCGATCGGCGTCAACATCTCACATATCCGCGTCATCGTGTTTTCTATTTCGTCCTTTCTGGGAGGTATTGGCGGGGCCGTGTTCGGCTCGATCGCGCAATCTGTGTATCCGTCCAGTTTTCAGGTCGCTGACAGTGTGAACTTCATGTTGAACTGCTTCCTGGGTGGTCTTGGCTATGTGTTTGGTCCGATGCTGGGCACGCTGGTGCTGTACTTCGGTTGGGACCTGCTGTTCGAGCTTGGTCGCTTCCAGTTGCTTGCCTATTCCAGCCTGCTGATCATTCTGATGCTGTTCCTGCCCAATGGGCTGCTCAGCCTGCGGTTGCCCGGCAAGAAAGGAGCGGACAAATGAGCCATCTTCTGGAAGTCCGCCATGTCACCAAGAAATTCGGAGGCCTGACCGCCAACAGCGATATCTCTTTCAATGTAAACGAGAATGAGATCCTTTCGGTGATCGGACCGAATGGCGCCGGCAAGAGCACGCTATTCAAGATGATCTCGTCCTTCCTTCCCACGACAACAGGAGAGGTGCTGTTCAGGGGTGAAAGGATATCGAACCTGAAACCTCATGTGGTGGCACGCAAGGGCGTTGTCCGGACATTTCAGGAAACGACGATCTTCAAGTCCATGACTGTGCGTGAAAGCATTATTGTAGCGCAGCACCTGCGGGCCCGAGCTTCGCTGGCGGGGTATTTCTGGGGCACCAAGACTGCTCACGAGGATGTCGACAGTTTTGGGCAATACGCCGACGATCTGATCGAGTTCCTTGGCATGGCCGAGATTGCCAACGAACAGGCGTCAAACCTGCCGCAGGGCAACCTGCGTGCATTGGGGATTGCCATTGGTCTGGCCACTGACCCCAAGGTGTTGCTGCTGGATGAACCCTTTGCAGGGATGAACCACGACGAGACCATGAAAATGGTTAATCTGGTGCGCAAGGTTCGTGATGACCGGGGCGTTACCGTGCTGCTGGTGGAACACGATATGCCGGCAGTGATGAACATTTCGGATCGGATTGTTGTGCTTAATTTCGGTGAGATGATCGCCGAAGGCACACCGACGGAAATCCAGAACAACGAAAAGGTCATCGAAGCCTATCTGGGCAGCGCCGATGACGAGATCGGGATCTGAGCTATGACAAAGATGTTAGATTTCAAGGATGTCGAGCTCTATTACGATCACGTCTATGCCCTCAAGGGCGTGTCGATTGAGCTGGAGCAAGGCGAGACTATCGCTCTGATTGGTGCAAATGGCGCAGGCAAAAGTTCGATCCTGCGCGCGATCACGGGGTTGGCGAAAATCAAGTCCGGCTCGGTGGCGTTTGAAGGTGAACAGATCGCGGGGCGTAATCCTGCCGAGATTGTCTCGAAAGGCATTGCGATGGTTCCAGAGGGGCGGCGCGTCTTTCCGTATATGTCGGTGAAAGACAACTTGCTGATGGGGGCATTCACCCGCTCGGACAAGCCGGATGTACAACGCACGCTGGATTCAGTTCTGGAACGGTTTCCGCGACTGAAAGAGCGCTATAACCAATCCGCGGGCACCCTGTCGGGCGGTGAACAGCAGATGATGGTGATTGGGCGAGCCTTGATGGCCAAACCGCGACTGCTGCTGTTGGATGAACCTTCGCTGGGCATCGCACCCAAGCTGGTACAAGACATTGCCCGATCCATCGTGGCGATCAATCGCGACGAGGGGGTTTCAGTGCTGTTGGTCGAACAGAACTCGCGAATGGCGCTATCGATCTCGCATCGTGCTTACGCGTTGACCACGGGAAACGTCGTGATCTCGGGCAATTCAAAAGAGCTTTTGACCGATCCCCGTATCAAAGCCGCCTATCTGGGCGGGGAAGTGTGAGGACAGTGTGAAACTGCTTGTAGTCAATCCCAACACCACCAGTTCCATGACCCGAAAGATCGAAGAGGCTGCGCGGGCCGCTGCGCATCCTGAAACCACGATTATCGCCGCTAATTCCCAAGTCGGCCCCGCCAGCATACAGGGCTATTTGGATGTCTCTACCTGCGTTCCCGGACTGCTGGATGTTGTGAATGCCCACCCGGACGTCGACGCCATTGTTGTGGCCTGTTTCGATGATACCGGCGTTGATGCAGTAAGATGCATCACCTCGGCACCGGTAATTGGCGTTGGAGAAGCGGCCTATCATGCAGCATCCATGATCAGTCCGAAGTTCAGCGTCATCACCACATTGTCCCGATCTCTGGCCGGGCTGGAGGCAAATCTGTTGCGGTATGGCTTGGATCGCAGATGTGTCGGGGTTCGGGCATCGGATGTGCCGGTCCTGAAGCTTGAGGAAAGCGACCCCGAAACTATCGAAAAGATACGGATCGAAATCCGCGCAGCGATTGAGGAGGACCGGGCCGAAGCCATTGTTCTGGGCTGTGCAGGGATGACAGACCTCATGTCGCATCTATCGAAAGAATTCAATCTGCCGGTCGTCGATGGCGTTGCTTGTGCCGTTACTTTTGCCGAAGCGCTGGTGAAAGCACGGTTGACGACCTCGAAACTCTGTTCCTATGCCTGATCCGACTACCTCTTCACCCTGCGATTTACTGTGGTCAGTATGTCAGCAACTGTATCTCTAATACGAGCTGAGCGTTCCACTAATGCCGTGATTTGCCAAGCGCATCCGTGATTTTGGTTCGGTAGTCGAGGAGACCTGCAATAGCAGTGCCCTACATGGCCTCCAACGTGTGAACGAGACCATTTCGGATGTGATCTTCCAACAACCTCTTGGCCGTGTTTGCATCTCTGGCTAAGGCGGCATCGAACATGCTCTTGTGCTCTTTGACAGCGTCTTCGCCACGATACGTCAGCACGAGCATCTGATAACGAAGGTATTTGTCATAGATGATCGAATGCAAAGACAGAAGATTCTTGGAATTGCAGGCCGCGATCATCGCCTGGTGAAACTCCCAGTCGTATCTTTTCCAGGTCTCTTTCTCGGACTCATCTCCTTTGAGAAGCTGTTGCTCCATCAAATGAAGTTTATGATGCGCTGCAACGAGGTTTCCCTCCCAATCCGTGTCACCATTCTTGATGGATAACTCCAGCGCGTGGCACTCCAACAAGAC
This sequence comes from uncultured Ruegeria sp., assembly GCF_947497005.1. Classification (GTDB taxonomy): domain Bacteria; phylum Pseudomonadota; class Alphaproteobacteria; order Rhodobacterales; family Rhodobacteraceae; genus Ruegeria. The sequence continues at coordinate 145,791 of NZ_CANMFF010000004.1, forward strand.
ACGCAGCTCTGATATCTCGATCAGGTCTTCGCGGGAAACCGGTGTAACCAGAAATCCCCGTTGCTCTGGCGCTTCCACAAACCCGTCGCTGGCAAGCCTGTTCAAGGTTTCACGAAGCGTCGAAAGACTGGCCGAGTAGCGCTCCTTCAAAGCGTCCAGCTTCAGTTTGGAGCCAGGCTGCAACTCTCCGAAGATTATATCCCGCTTGATGCGCTGATAGGTGCTTGCACCTATCGTAGACGGCTGCTTCGCCATGCGTTTCACCCGATATTTTTAGTTTCCTCGTTCAACTAGCATTTTTGAGAGTCATCAGCAATCCAAAGTGATGTATGGTAAAAATAAAAATATCATACATTATTGTGGAATCGGAAAAACCCCAATACGGTCGAGGCCAAGTTGGGCAATGCTGCTCAGTCGCAAACTTAGGGTCCGGGGATTTCCGGAGTCTTCGGAAGGAAGCAAAGTGTCTAAGAACTTTCGCATTGCCATTGTTGGCATTGGCCTTGTCGGACGCCGTCATGCGGACGCTATCCGAGCGTTGCGTCATGTCGACCTTGTCGCAGTTGTCGATCCCAGCGACGAAGGTCGTGGGTATGCCGTTGAGCATGGCGTCGCGTGTTATGAGACCCTCGAGGATTTGTTTGCAAATCAGTCGCCAGACGGAGTTGTCCTTGCGACCCCCACAACACTTCACGTCGATCAGGGCCTCGCATGTGTTCGGCAAGGGTGTCCCGTCCTCGTTGAAAAGCCAATTGCCGTTGAGGCAATTGCAGCATTGGAGCTTGTTCAAGAGGCCGAGAAATCAAATGTGCCGCTCATGGTTGGGCATCATCGTCGGCACAATCCCCTGATCAAGTCGGCAAAAGAAGCTATTTCGGACGGGAAGATCGGTGATGTTCGCGCAGTTCATGCCAGCTGCTGGTTCTACAAGCCAGACGATTATTTTGATGCGGCACCCTGGCGAAAGAAACCCGGTGCTGGCCCAATCTCAGTCAATCTGGTGCATGACGTTGATCTTCTTAGGTATCTGGCCGGAGAGGTCGTATCCGTACAGGCACAATCAACGTCTTCACAGCGCGGGTATGACAACGAAGACGTGGCTGGGGCTCTCCTGACATTTGAAGGCGGAGCGATCGGGACCATAAGTGTGTCCGATAGCATAGTTGCTCCCTGGAGTTGGGAGATGACGTCCCGGGAATATCCGATTTACCCGTCAACCACTGAGAGTAGTTATATGATCGGTGGGTCTCATGGGTCGTTATCCGTGCCGGATCTTCGATTGTGGAGCTATCATAGCGGGCAGAGGGACTGGTGGACTCCCATCTCATCAACGGCGCTGAAGAAGGGTGCCTCGGATCCGCTAGTTAATCAACTCAGGCATTTTGTTGAGGTGGCTCGGCACGAAACAATGCCACTTGTGTCAGGGCGGGAAGGCCTGAGAACACTTCAAGTCATTGAAGCCATTCAGAATTCCTGTCGAACTGGAGAGGTTGTTCGGATAGATTGCCTTCAACAATCGTCAAAAGCAAAAGTGACAGCAATATAAAAATATCAGATATTTTGCAAAAAATCTTGCAAAAAGTCCAAAATAGGTCAAAACTTGGAATCGTCAAAAAAGAAACATCATGATGTCTCAGGGAGGAGCAAAGTGATTACCAATATTACCCGCCGGGCTGCCGTGTCAGCCCTGGTCGCAACCGGTGTTCTGTTCAGCGCAACGAATGGCGCGCTGGCAGAAGACAAAGTACAACTTCGGCTCGCAACTTCGGGGTCGGAAACCGATCAGCGTTCGGTCGCCATGGCCGAAGTCTTTGCGCCCATGGTCTCTGATTTCGCGGATTACGAACCGAGCTATAATGGCACTATCTTTGCGCAGGGCACAGAGCTGGACGCCATCAGCCGAGGTAATCTGGAAATGTCGATCACTTCGGCGCAGGAACTTGCACAGTTCTTCCCCGAGTTTTCGATCTTTACCGCCGGTTATGTCCATCAGGATGCCGCCCATCAGGTTGCTGTTTTCAGTGATCCCTTGATGGATGCCTTCAAGCAAAAAGCCGAAGAAGAGCTGGGCGTGAAGCTCTTGTCAGTGATGTATCTGGGCCGTCGGCAGGTCAACCTGCGTCAGCCCAAAGACGAGCTGACGGTCACAACGCCAGCCGATCTTGAAGGTGTGAACCTGCGGTTGCCGGGAACGGATGCATGGCAGTTCCTTGGCAAGGCACTTGGCGCCGCTCCGACGCCAATGGCATTTTCTGAGGTCTACACAGCGTTGTCGACCGGTGCCGTTGACGGTCAGGATAATCCGTTGCCGACAGTGGTTGATGCCAAATTCTACGAAGTGACCAATCAAATCGTCCTGACGTCTCACCTGGTTGACCTGAACTACATTGCCATTGGCAAAGAGGTTTGGGATGGGCTGACGCCCGAGCAGCAGGAAAAGGTACAGGCAGCTGCCGACGCCGCGGCTGAATCGGGTCGCCAAAAGCAACTCCAAAAGGAAGAGGACCTGGTCGGATTCCTCAAGGAGCAGGGCATGGAAGTCTACGAACCCGATCTCGCCGCGTTCCGTGATCAGGTACAATCCATGTATCTGGAAAGCGAATTCGCCGGAGCCTGGCCTGACGGCGTTCTGGAGCAGATCAACGCTCTGGGCAACTGAACCTGAGTAGTTAGAGGGAGGGAGGACCACAATGAAAGGCTTTCTAAAGGGGTTCTCCCGACTGACCGAAGCGATTGCCGGCGGGATGCTGGCGGCAATCTTCCTGATCTTCCTTCTGCAAATTCTCTTGCGGTACTTTTTCACTCCCGCTGGTTGGACGCTTGAACTGATCGGTATCCTGTGGGTCTGGGTGATCTTCTTTAGCTGCGCTTTCATCGTGCGCGAGCGGGATCATGTGAAATTCGACATCATCTACCTGTCGGTCCCGATGCGCGTGCGTCAGATCTTTGCGATGCTGGCGGCCGCAGCGATCGTGATTGGGATGCTCTACAGCTTCTTGCCGACATGGGACTACATCGACTGGATGAAAATCCGCAAGACAGCGACAGTTCGCAATCCGTTTTCAGGCGAGAAGATTCCGCTGCGCACCGTGTTTTCGATCTATGCGGTCTTCATGCTGGTCGTAGCAGCGCGCTATGGGTGGCTGTTTTTCGACGTCATGCGCAACGGTCCGCCAAAGACCGAGCTGGAGCTGGTTGTTGGCTACAATGTGGTCGACGATCATCCCCGCGTCGATGGTGAAGACGACGAGGACGCAAGCAAATGAGTTTTGAACTTCTTTCCTGCCTGCTCGCTCTCTTTCTTCTGGCAGGCATCGGCACCCCTATCGGCTATTCCATCCTATTGGCCTCGTTGGTGTATCTGGGCACGGCCGGATTGGACGTCGCCCTGGCGGGTGAGAAGATCCTGCAAGGTTTCTACAAAAGCACGATCCTGCTTGCCGTGCCTTTGTTTATCGTCGCCGCCAACATCATGAACGCGGGGTCGATCACCGACCGTCTGCTGAACTTCTGCGTCGCTGCGGTCGGGCGTTTCAAGGGCGGCCTCGGGCACGTCAACGTGGTGGCGTCGCTGATCTTTTCGGGCATGTCCGGCTCGGCTGTCGCGGATGCTGCGGGGATCGGCAAAATCATCATTGAGATGATGACCAAGGATGGCCGTTACAGCCGAGGTTATGCTGCTGCGATTACTGCAGCGTCGGCGACGATTGGCCCGATCATTCCGCCCTCAATCCCAATGGTTCTTTATGCGCTGGTGTCGAAAGCCTCTATCGGGTCTCTGTTTCTGGCCGGTATTTTGCCGGGCCTGATCATGGGCGTCGTCCTGATGGCGATGAACTATTATCTGGCAGGAAAGCGGAACTTTGCGCTGGAAGAACCTGTTCCGCTGCGCGAGCTGCCCGCAAAAACCGCCAACGCGTTCCCGGCACTGCTGATGCCCGCAATCCTGCTGTACGGCATCTACGGAGGCGTCACCACACCGACCGAGGCCGCAGCCGTGGCTGCATTCTACGCCCTGCTGCTGGCGGCCTTGTTCTATCGCGCCCTGTCATTCCGGGGTCTCTATCAGGTCTTCGTCGACAGCGCGCGCTCTTCCGCAGCCGTCGGGGTGGTCATTGGTGGTGCTTTCATTCTGAACTTCATCGTCATTCAGGAACAGATTCCACAGTCTATCTCGGCCCTGCTGGAGGGCTCGGATGTCAGCCCGATTGTCTTCCTGATCCTCGTCAACCTGCTAATTCTTGCTTTGGGATGCGTATTGGACGCGACGACGATCATCCTGGTGATTGTGCCCCTGTTCATCCCCACCTGCGAAGCGCTCGGGATTGATCTGGTGCATTTCGGAGTACTGGTCGTCGTGAACTCGATGATCGGACTGATCACGCCGCCCTATGGCATTCTTCTCTTTGTGATCAATGCCGTTACGGACATTCCGCTGCGCGAAATCATCTCGGAGATCTGGGCCTTCCTGGCGGTGTTGATTTTTGCCCTGGTGATCATGATGCTGATGCCTGATCTGGTCCTGTGGTTGCCTCGTATGTTCGGGTATCAAGGGTAATGTGCCTTTCGGTTTCGACAACGTCGATCCCCGGCAATCTGGCAGACAAACTGCGTGCCATTGCCGAGGCGGGTTTTGATGGTGTCGAACTGCATGAACCTGATTTAACCGCATTTGATGGGCCTCCATCGCGAATTCGGGAAATCGCCTCAGATGTCGGCCTTAAGATTTGTTTGCTGCAACCATTTCACAACCTCGAATGCCAAACCGGTGGCGCACGACAACGCGCGTTTGATCGACTAAGACGGAAGCTCGATCTGATGACGGCATTGGGAACGGATTTGTTGTTGGTGGGGTCCGCCTTTGATGTGGAAGAATCCGCCACACAGGATCAAGTGATCGCTGATCTCAGCGAGGCAACGGACATCGCGAAGGACATGGGGCTGAGATTGGCCTATATGGGTTTGCCGTGGTCTGATCTCAATCACTCAGATGCGCAGGCGCTACGCGTCGTTGAAACGATTGACAGTCCACATTTTGGGTTGGCTTTGAACTCGTTCTTCTCACTTGCTGACGGTACCAAACCCGCTTGTCTTCGGGATATTCCCGGGGAGCGGCTGTTTCATGTGCAATTGTCTGATGCACCTCGATTTGAGATGGATATTCGCAAGCTCAAACGACATTTTGGGCTTCTGCCGGGGCTCGGCTCCCTGAACCTTGCGGGCTTTGTGCGTGTACTGGCCCGCGCTGGCTACAAGGGACCCTGGTCCATTGCACGCGTCAACGAAGTAGCCCCTCAACCCGGTGGCCGAACATTGGCCCGTGACAGCTACAGATCGCTGGTGAACCTTCTGGATGAAGTATCGCGGACCGAGCCGGAAACAGACTTCGGTATCGCGAATTTGCCAGACCGCGTTTGCGCGTCAGGCTTCGAATTCGTTGAGTTTACCGCCGACGAGACAAGTGGTGCACAACTTGTAGATATGCTTTCAGCACTGTGCTTTCGCATGGAGCGAAAACATGCCAGCAAGTCTGTCGAGTTGTGGCGGCAGGGCGCAGTAAATATCGTTGTGAATTCCGAAAAGGAGGGCTTTGCCCATTCGGCATTTCTGGGCCATGGCGCTTCCGTTTGTGACATGGGTCTACGTGTCAAAGATGCGGATCAGACGGTTCAGCGGGCGACTGCGCTGGGCGCGCCGAATTTCTCACAATCAGTGGGAACCGGAGAACTGGATATTCCGGCAATCCGTGGCGTTGGCGGCAATGTTATTCATTTCATCGATGAAAAATCCGATCTGCACCGGGTATGGGATATCGAGTTTGAACCGGTTGCCAAAAACGAGGCAACCCAGCCTGCCGGTCTGCGCCGTATCGACCATCTGGCTCAGACGATGCGTCATGATGAAATGCAAAGTTGGTTGCTCTATTACATCTCGACTTTCGACATGGCGAAGTCTCCAATCGTGAACGTGGCGGACCCGTCCGGCGTCGTGCAAAGCCAGGCCATCGAAAGCCCCGAGGGCGAAGTGCGCTTGAACCTGAACGGGGCCGTTGGGCGCCGAACACTGGCGGCGTCCTTTCTTGAAGATGGTTTTGGGGCCGGTGTTCAGCACATCGCCTTCCAGTCGGACGACATTTTTGAAACGTCAGACCAATTGCTCAAGTCCGGCTTTCCCAGCCTGTATATCCCGGAAAATTATTACGCTGATCTTCAAGCGACTTTCGGGTTGGAAGATGACCTGATTGCAAGGCTGCGCAGGGGTAACATCCTCTATGACCGAGCGAAGGGCGCCGAATATTTTCAAATCTTTAGCCGTCCCATCTTTAACGGCTTTTTCTTTGAGATTGTTGAACGTCGGGCGGGCTATGCCGGTTACGGCGCGCGCAACGCCCCCATACGCCTCGCCGCGCAACGGAAAAACCAGCCGGCGAAAGATGTGCAAACACAATGACTGCGATCGACGAACACATGACACGCGATGAGCGCGCAATGCGCCAATGGTGGCGTACATCCATCATCGACATGAAGCCCGGGCGCATCTCGTTTCGCGGTAATGCCATAGAAGATCTGATTGGGAACGTTTCCTTTCCACAGATGATATGGCTAATGGTTCGCGGTGATCTGCCCAGCGATTCACAAGCGCGTCTGTTCGAGGCGGCTCTGGTTGCGGGCGTGGATCATGGTCCGCAGGCCCCATCTATCGCGGCTGCGCGCATGGCTGCCACCTGTGGCGTTGGTCTCAACAACGCGATGGCAACAGCCGTTAATATGTTGGGGGATGTGCATGGTGGGGCAGGGGAGCAATGCGCCGAGCTCTACTTTGACATCGCAAACCGAATGGATGCTGGCGCGCCGCTCAATCACGCTGTTCAAGATGGCCTGGACAGCTGGCGGGAAATCTACGGCAAGATTGTCTCGGGCTTTGGACACCGGTTTCATAAACCCGTCGATCCGCGTGCCCCCAGGCTGATGCAGCTTGTACGCGATGCAGCGAAAGAGGGCACTGTGACCGGCAGATTTGCCGATATCGGAGAAGAGGTTCAAGCCGAGCTCGGTCGTCAACGCGGCGGTCGGCCCATTGCAATGAATATCGATGGCGCAACAGCGGTGATTTTCTGCGAACTCGGCTTTCCCGCGCCTTTGTCGCGCGGGCTGTTCTGCCTGTCCCGCTCGGTTGGAATTCTCGCCCACGCCTGGGAGCAGATGGGTCAGGGCGGTCGGAACAAGGGGCCTATGCCACCGAATTACCTTCCACTTTATGTAGATAGGAATGATGACACGTGAGACATCGAAATCCTTCCGGGTCGGCCTTATCGGCTGTGGTCGTATCAGCGATATCTATTTAAAAACACTATCCAATTTTTCGAGTGTTGATGTTGTAGCTTGTGCAAGCCTCGACCCTCAGGAAAGCCGGGCCAAGGCGGATAAATACGGCATCGCCAAAGCCTGCAGGCCGGACGAGGTGTTTGACGATCCGACGATTGACTGTGTTCTGAATCTGACCATTCCGGCAGCGCATGCCGAGATCAGCCTGCGCGCGCTAGAGGCCGGTAAACATGTCTATTCCGAAAAGCCGTTGGTCATGAGCCGCACGGACGGCAAGGCGATCCTCCATGCCGCAGCCGAAGGAGGGCTTCTTGTCGGATGTGCGCCCGATACGTTTCTTGGTGGTCGCTGGCAAACAGTTCAGCGTTTGATCGACGAAGGAGCCATCGGGAAACCGACAGGGGTTTTTGCCCATGTCGGAACCCATGGCACCGAACGCCATCATCCCAACCCGGATTTCTACTACAAGGCCGGTGGCGGACCCTTGCTGGATCTTGGCCCCTATTACCTGACGGCGATGATCTGCTGTCTTGGCCCGATCGACCGGGTCGCTGGAATGGCGCGGCGGACCTTTGACAAGCGGATGATAGAAAACGGCCCCCGAAACGGGGAATGGATGGATGTCGAGGTCGACACACACTCCCTCAGCCTGTTGCAGTTCTCTTCCGGTGCCATCGGCACAATGACAATGAGTTTCGACGTCTGGGACAGCGATACCCCGCGTTTTGAAATCTATGGCGAGGATGGAACAATCAGTATCCCCGACCCCGATCCCGTTCATGGCGCGAACATCTTTCAGGGGGATGTATGGCTGAAAACGCGTGAAACTTCGCGTTGGTCTCATCAACCTCGTCCGCCCGGTCGCGATGAATGGCAGCTCGCAAACAACAAACACGGGTTCAATAAAGACAGCCGGGGGCTTGGGTTGTTGGACCTCGCCTTGGCCGTACAAGAGGGACGTCAACCCCGTGCAAGTGGCGCGCTTGCGTATCACGTTTTCGAGGTGATGGACGCCATCGAGCGTGCACCGAAATTCGGAGCCTATCAGACAATAGAAAGCCGTTGTGAAGCGCCTGAACCTCTACCGATCAATTTCCTGGAGGATGAGAGGAAGGAGTTGATCCATGCCGATTGAAATACTCGACTTTGCCCAACCTTTCTTTCGCGTTCAGCACATCACTGATGAGCCGAGAGTTTCCGTGAAGGGGCGCGCCATCGTTCTTAACCTTGCGGGGCGGGATCTCTCGGTCGAAGATCAAACCGTTGCACCGCTTTCGTCCGTAATCGTGCAAAACAGCGTATTGCATGGCGTGGAACGCGCAGTAATCGTCCATGAATTCGACTCCCATGGCGATGACACCGAGCTGTTCGCAAGGGTGAAAGACACCTGGCCATCTGCCTTTGATGTCCGGCAGGAAGAGCGATTGCGTGGTGTCAGCCACTACATGTCGCCCAAGGTCTTCGTTGATGACGTCGGACTGACCATGTACCACTCGGGATCGGTTCCACTGAATGTCGGATTGCACAAGGATCATCCGTTCTGCCCGGTTACGGGGTTTCGCGAAGTGCACACGCAAATCGTTGGCTTCGGCAAGATGCAGCAATGTCGCGAGCGAGATGTTGAGACTCTTTACCTCGAGGAAATGATGGCGCCGGGCACGACGCACAAGCCGATGTATGACGCCGAAGGCAACTATCCTTGGCACCAATTCGAGACGATCACACCCTGCATCTTCATGGCGGTTGAAATATTGCCCGAAGGCGCAAGGGTCCCTGAAATGGAGGTTCAAAATGGTTGAACGACTTCTGCCAGAGAACCTGAACTTTGACGGTCCTTTCCCTCGCCTGTCTCGCCGTTTGCGGCTGGGCGTTGTTGGCGGTGGACGTATCTCTGTCACGCAAGCAACGGCTGCCCGGATGACGGACCGATGGGAAGTTGCTGCTGGCGCACTCAGTTCAGACGCGGACCGCAGCAAGGTGCGTGGGGCCGAATGGTTCTTGCCCGCAGACCGGTGCTATGCGTCGTTCGACGAAATGGCAATGGCCGAGGCGGCGCGCCCGGACGGCGTGGACGCCGTCATGATCACCACACCGAACCACGTTCATTTTGACGCGGCCAAAGCGTTTCTGGAGGCAGGCATTGACGTGCTCTGCGACAAACCGCTGACTATCCAAGTCGCCGAGGCCAAAGGGCTTGAGGAGATCACCGCTCGCACGGGGCAGGTCTTTGCCGTGGGATACGCGATGTCGTGTTTTCCAGTGATCCGGCAGGCCAAACAAATTGTTGCCGAAGAGGGTATCGGTAAAATCAACCAGATCCATGTTGAGTTCATGCAAGACTGGATGACCCCTGAAGATGTGGCCGAGGCACCCCATGTCAAATGGCGGCTGAACCCCAAGATCTCAGGCCCAACAAGTTGTGTTGGCGATATCGGCACCCATGCCGCACATCTTGCGAGTTTCGTCTCGGGCTTGCCGATGACTGATTTGAGGGCCGAGTTTCATGTGTGCGGCGCGCCAAAGTCTCTGGAAGACACGGTATTCATGTTCACCCGCTATCGAAACGAGGTTCCGGGAACCTTGATGGCGACGCGCCTTGCCCCCGGTAACCGGGGCGGATTGCGGTTGCGGATTTTCGGGAGTGAAGGAGGTTTGGAATGGGATCTGGAGAACTCGGAACAGCTGAAGTTCAATCGGTTTGGTGAACCAGACCGAATAATCAGCCGAGGCCACGGGCATGGCATTGATCCCAGAGCAGAACGCTTGATCCGAACCGCGCGAGGTTTCCCGGAAGGGATTATTGAAGCCTGGGCCAACCTTTATACGGAATTTGCCATGGCGGTGGCTGCGCGCCGAGATGGTGTAACAGCTCCATCAGACTGGCTTGCCTATCCAAGTGTAAGCCAAGGCGCAGACGGCGTCCGTTTCATTGATGCCTCTGTACAATCACACCAGTCTGGCGGCGATTGGGTCACTATTTAATACGAAATAGTCGAGCAGATTGAAAACGCTCCGGCCGTTTCCCCGGCCGTTTCTATTTCCTGTGCAGTATTCAGAGTTGATATTTTTGAAAATATCAGATATTTTGTACAACGTGTGATGAATTTTAGATTCGCAGACACGTGGAGCTGTCGATCATGGTGAAACCCGAAGAGGCTGGCACAAGCCCTTCTCTTTATTCCTTGGCGCATCTGACGCTGATTGGCTGTACGCCGCCCGAGTTGGTCTATATCGCCGCGCGGGCCGGTTACGATGCCGTCAGCCCCCGATTCATTCCGATGCATGTGCCCGGTGAATTCACTCAATCCCCAATCGACAGGGCACAGGTGCAGGCCACCAAAACGGCTCTCTCTACCACCGGCTTGAAAGTCCTTGATGTCGAACTTGCGCGCATCACCGAAGATGTCGATCCGCGCAGTTTTGAGCCTTCTCTTGAGATCGGTGGGGAATTGGGCGCTAAACGCATGATCATGAGCGCGTGGACCAATACCCGCGATGATCGTGACTTCCTGATCGACGTCTATTCTGAAACCTGCGAACTGGCGGCGCCCTACGGGCTAACAGTGGACTTGGAATTCCCAAGCTTCTCTCGCTTGCGCACTCTGGATGAGGCCCTGGATATTGTCCGCGCCTCTGATCAACCGAATGGCGGTATTCTGGTCGATACGCTTTATCTGCACCTCAGTCGCGTTGATCTCGGAGAGCTTCTGCACGTCCCCTCGAAGTTGTTTCACTTCCTGCATATCTCCGATTGCCTACCCGGGATCGCCGATACGCGAGAGGGCATGATCCAACTGGCCCGCGATGCGCGGCTCTATCCCGGCGAAGGCTGGATTGACTTCACCGGCATCATCGAACGGATGCCGCCCGTCGACTACTCCATTGAATTACCCAACCAAAGCCGCGTTGCGGAGTTGGGGTACGAAGAACATGCGCGTCGCTGTCTGAGCCACGCAAAACGTACATTTGGCGAAGCGCGTTCCCAACGCCGCATGCCCGGTGCAGAAATTCTACAACACCAAGAGGATCATCATGGGCAAAGAGCTCACTGAAGACGACCGCCAATTGGCGGCCGATATGCTGGCACGTGCTCGCGCGGCCATGGCCGAGATTGAGAACTGGGATCAGGACCGGCTTGACCGCCTGTCTCAGGCGATTGCGTGGTATGCAGGGAACGAGAAAACCTTCACGCGTCTGGCGCAACAGGGTGTCGATGAAAGCGGTATCGGAGATCGCGAAGGGCGTCCTGCGAAACGCTTCAAGATCCATATGGTTCTGCGCGATGTTCTACGCACTCCTTCGACCGGTATTGTCGAGGTTGACGAGGAAAAAGGGCTGGTGAAATATGCCAAGCCCGCCGGCGTTATCGCGTCTCTAATCCCAATGACCAATCCGGCGATGACACCGCCGGTGACTGGCGTTTCCGCTGCAAACGCACGGAATGCGGTCATCTTCAGCCCGCATCCACGAACCGCCCATACCACCTTTGAAATGGTCGAGGTCATGCGTGGAGCTTGTCGGGCAGCTGGTGCCCCAGAGGATCTGTTTCAATCGATCCGCAAACCGTCGATCCCATTGACGCAACATCTGATGGAGATCTCTGACCTAACTCTGGCCACCGGTGGCAAACCGATGGTCAAGGCGGCCTATAGTTCGGGGCGCCCAGCTTACGGCGTTGGGGCGGGCAATTCGTCCATCGTCATCGATGAAACAGCAGATCTGGACATCGCGGCGCAGAACACGCGCGTTTCAAAGACTTCAGACTATGGGTCAGGCTGCTCGGCAGATGGCAACATCATCATTCAGCGCTCGGTTTACGATGACATGGTCAAGGCGCTTGAATCAGAGGGCGGTTATCTTTGTTCGGATGACGAAAAGGCCATGCTTGAAGCGGCCATGTGGGACGAAAAGGGCAACCGCACTTTCCCCACCATCGCCTGTCCGCCTCAGCAGACAGCCAAGATCGCCGGCTTCTTTATCCCCGAAGATCGCAAATTCCTGATGGTTGAAAATCAAGGGAAAATCGGGCCTCAGCATAAGTTCTCCAAGGAAAAGTTGACCACGCTGATGGCACTTTATCACTTCGACACATTCGAAGACGCGCTGGAAACGGTCAGCCAGATTTACAACACCGGGGGCAAGGGCCATTCCTGCGGCATCTACAGCCACAATGACGATTACATCGATCGGTTGGCGCGCCTGGCTCCGGTCAGCCGCATGATGGTGCGGCAACCTCAATCCAAGGCCAACGCGGGCGCCTGGACCAATGGCATGCCGATGACCAGCAGCCTGGGCTGCGGCATCTGGGGCGGCAACATCACCAATGAAAACGTCACCATGAAACACATGATGAACTACACCTGGGTCAGCCGCCCGATCCCCGAGGATCGGCCATCGGAGCCGGACCTGTTCGGTGAGTTCTATGGACAGGAGGTCGCGTGATGGACGGAGCGAAACTGGACGGCAAAACCGTTGCTGAGCACATCGTCGACTTCCTCGAGCGCCGTGAAGTCAAACATGTGTTCGGCTTGTGCGGCCACACGAACATCGCGGTTCTGGCTGCGCTGGCCGACAGCCCCATCGATTTCGTCACCGTGCGGCACGAACAAATCGCTAGCCATGCGGCGGATGCATATGCCCGCGTAACAGGCAAGGCCTCGGTGGTGCTGTCCCATCTCTCTCCGGGGCTGACCAATTGTGCCACCGGGGTCGCCAATGCGGCGCTGGACTGTATCCCGATGGTGGTGATCGCGGGTGATATTCCCACGCATTATTACGGCAAACACCCGCATCAGGAAGTGAATCTGCACGCAGACGCTGCCCAATGGGAGATCTATCGACCCTTCGTCAAACGTGCGTGGCGGGTGGATCGGGCTGATCTGATGGCTGAAATCCTTGAAAAGGCGTTTCATCTGGCCGAAAGTGGCCAGCCCGGGCCGGTGCTGGTCAATGTGCCGATGGACATATTCTCAGAAGTGATCTCTTCGGACAGCTTCGACCGTATCCGCGACAACTTGCGCGCGCTCAAGAAGCCTTCGATTGACGATGAAACAGCACGTGAGATTGTCGAAGCGTTGGCGCAAGCCGAGAACCCGGTCGCCTATGTCGGAGGTGGGATCCTTCTGGCGCAAGCCAGCAAAGAGTTGCGCGCATTCGTCGAACACATGGGCATGCCGGTCGCGCATTCGCTGATGGGCAAGGGCGCGCTGCGGGATGACCATCCGCTTGTACTGGGAATGACTGGCTTTTGGGGCACCGAGTTGGTCAACCAGTCTTGCCTGAACGCGGACTATATTTTTGCGGTAGGAACGCGGTTCAAAGAGGCCGATTGCTCCAGTTGGTACCCCGGCTACACGTTTAACATTCCCGGCTCCAAGGTCATTCATATCGATATCGAACCGCAAGAGATCGGTCGGAACTATCCGACCGAGATCGGCGTCGTTGCGGATGCCAAGGCCGCGCTGTGTGTTCTCAACCGCGTGGCACGTGAAAAGTATCCGGAGGGCTTCAGGCGCCCCGCGCTGGAAAGAAAGATCGCTGATTTCAGGACCGATTTCAAAGCGCGCAATGCCGACATGGCGACCTCATCAGCGTTTCCGATGATGCCCGAACGTATTCTGGCAGATACCCGCAAGGCGCTGCCGGAAGACGCCATCATCACGACAGATGTTGGATGGAACAAGAACGGTGTGGGACAGCAATTCGATATCCTGACGCCAGGCTCGATCCTCACGCCGGGTGGTTTCGCTACGATGGGTTTCGGCCCGCCGGGTGCGATTGGCGCAAAACTGGCGGCCCCGGATCGTGTGGTGGTCAGTTTGGTTGGTGATGGCGGTTTTGGTCAGAACCCATCGATGCTGGCAACGGCGGTCGAGCTTGACCTGGCTATCATCTGGCTGGTCATGAACAACAATGCGTTCGGCACCATCGCTGGCCTCCAAAAGGCGCATTACGGCCTGACATACGGAACAACCTTTCCGGGTTCAGCTGAAGCTCCTAAAAACGGGCCAGGCTATGCTGATATCGCGCGCGCCTATGGTGCCGAAGGGCATAGGCTTGGCTCTGCTGATGAACTGTTGCCTGCGTTGGTGGCGGCAATCGCCAGTGGTAAGCCGACAGTTCTGGACGTGGCGATGATCAACAACCCTACGCCAACGACAGGGCATTGGAACATCCTCGACATCTATTCGCCTGACAAGGATGTTTCGCACGTCGCGACCTAACTTACCTGGCTAGATCGGATCGGGCCCGGATGGGATCGTTTTGCTTGCCGTTGCGAACCCGAAAAGTGGTGGCCACCAATCAGCGGGGCCAAGGTGTTGGAGACTATTGAGAGAAAATGGCAATGTCTTGTGCCGCCCGACATGATTTGTAAGGCGATACAGCGACTTGCCCCCCAGCGACGGATTCTTGTCGTCTTAGCTTCACGGTTTTCTTTAGACACTCAGAGTTGACCGGCAGACCAGACACAGCAGGTGTCAGCCTGCTGGCTGCTCGGTATGCAATTGAGCCGCTTCGTTGTGGCAGTGAGACCGACGACGAAAGTTACAGACATCTTTCTTGGGCTATTTGCACCGCAATATGGCAACTGGCCGTAGCAGTTTAACGGATCATGGGCACGTACCCGCCATCCCGATCTAAGAGGATTGTTTGCGTTTACACATTGCCCTGCATACGATCCGATTAATATTCCAACTGTTTTAACGCAAGGGTTTGATGTCATGCCAGAATCTCTGAACCTGCATAAATTCGAAAACCTAAGTCCTTTCCAGATCAAAGACGAACTTATCAAATTGGCTCAGAAAGAGGCACGGCAGATGGCTCTGCCCTACCTCAATGCAGGTCGAGGGAACCCCAACTGGATTGCTTCCAAGGCGCGCGAGGCTTTTTTCCTGTTGGGACAGTTCGCAATGACTGAAGCACAGCGCCATCGTCACGAACCTCAAGTCGGTCTGGCCGGGATGCCGCAAGGTCCGGGTTGTTATGACCGGCTCAAGGCCTATTGCGCGAACTCGGTTGAGAGGAACGGCCCCCCGGGTGCGGATACCTTGGCTGCTGTCGTGGATTTTGCGATTGAGAAATTTGGATTTACGCCAGACGATTTCGTGCTTGAACTGACCGACGGTATCATTGGCGATCACTATCCGATGCCGGACCGGTGCATGGAACACAATGAGGCGATCGTCCATGAATACGTTATGTGGGCGATGTGTGCGGGGCACCGACCGGACGCAAAGTTCGATGTCTATGCGGTTGAAGGTGGAACTGCCGCGATGTGCTATATCTTCAAGGCGCTCAAGAACCAGCGGCTGCTGAACGCTGGCGACACCATTGCCTTGGGTACGCCGATATTCACGCCTTATCTGGAAATGCCGGTCCTTGAAGATTATGGACTGAATACTGTGGATGTGTCTTCCAAAGAAGAGGACCACTTCCAACTGAACGACGATGATTTCGAAAGGCTGGCCAACCCGAAGGTCAAAGCGCTGTTTCTGGTCAACCCGGGCAACCCGTCTTCGGTCGCAATCAGCCCCGAGGTCATGACCCGGCTGGTCGAGTTCGTAAAAACCCGCCGTCCGGACCTGATCATTTTGACCGATGATGTCTATGGCACCTTTGTCCCAAACTTTCAGTCGGTCATGGGTCATCTGCCCGAGAACACAATCGGGGTTTATTCCTACTCCAAGTATTTTGGTTGCACTGGCTGGCGTTTGGGCGCGATTTTGGTGGCCCGGAACAACATCTTCGACAAGATGATTGCGGAGGCTCCGACCGACACTAAGGCAGTCGTCAATGCGCGATACGAAACGCTGACGCCGGATCCTTCATCCTTCAAGTTTATCGACCGGATTGTTGCCGACAGCCGCGATGTCGCGCTGAACCACACAGCGGGTCTGTCGTTGCCGCAACAAGTGATGATGACGCTGTTCTCGCTGGTTGAGCTTATGGATGAAGAGAAAGGCTATCAGAAGTTCTGCAGGGGTATCCTGAAGCACCGTTTTGATGAGTTGGTAGAAGGCATGAATATTGAAGTGCCCGACAACCCGCTTTTCGACAAGTATTACGGCATCATCGATTTTGAGTTCTGGCTGCGCAAATATGTCGGCGAAGACGTGGTCGAATGGATCAAGAAAAATGTCCATCCGCTCGATATTTCGTTCAAGCTTGCACAGGACCACGGGATCGTGCTGCTGAATGGATCGGGCTTTGACGCGCCCAACTGGTCGGCGCGGGTCTCGTTCGCCAATTTAGATGACAGTGCCTATCGCCAGATAGGACGCGCAGTGCGGGCGGTGGCCGTTGGCTATGTGCAGGCCTACCGTGCCTCGAAAGGATTGCCGCTGCACGGTTGAAGCGAGGGGGTCAGAGGATGCGGGCAGGCATGGGAACGGAGAGGCTCGATCTCAGTTTGCCAACCTGCCTCGCCTTGCGGCCTTGGTATTGAGTATGAGCCTGGGTGGATCACAGGCTGTGTATAGCCGCGATCAGAAAAGTGGATTATCTGTTTAGCGCAATTCGAGAGGCCGCATAGTTCTGGTCTCCAACCATGCGCGGTGGTTTTGGCTATGACTTTATGTTGTTGGCCTGGTGGCGTTCAACGATCGTAATCCTTGCGTTAAAGGCTAAGGCACAAATGCCACAACCAACGGCCCCCAGAGTGTCAGGAAAATATTCGCTACGGCATAGGTCATGGTGAATGCCGGTGTTGGAGTTGAGTTCCCCGTCTTTTCCAGCAATGTCGCAAACCCCGGGTTACCGGACCGGGACCCAGTAACAACCGCACAAGCCTCGACAGGGTTTTTGATACGCAGGACGTAATAGTTTATCGGGAATTGAACGATCATCGGCATCAGCGTAACCAAGATGCCTAGCAGAAGCAGAGTAACTCCATATTGCTGAATTGCCTCCAGGGCGGGCTTGCCAGCATTCAGGCCCACAACCCCGACGAAGACCGCAAGGCCAAAGCTTTGCAGGAAATTTGCAGCCCCACGGTTGATCCCGCCGATCTTGGGTCGGCGAATACGCAGATACCCGATGATCAACCCTGTCACGAGGCAACCTAGCCCCGAGCCAAGCGCAACTTTGGTCCCGGCTATCACGAAACTGATCTCGCCGATCAAATAGCCAACGGCTACACCGATCCCCAGTGCAACAAAATTGGTGACAGAAGCCGAGGGCGGCACGTATCCCGCCTCCTTTGCCACACGGTTCAGGTCGTCTTTGTGGCCCACGATGCTGACCTCGTCGCCTGCGTGAATTTCGGTGTTTTGCAGGACCGGCACATCGTGACCCATACGGGTAATCTTCGAGATATGAACGCCGCGCCGCTGATCGGCGGTCAATGCGTCGCGCAGTTCCGCAAGGGTTTTACCTGCCAGTTTGCGATTGGTGACAACGACGTTGCGACGTTCCTCTACCACTGTCAGTTCGGGCGAGTATTCGCCAATTTCACCACTTGCGGTACCCTCGAACCGGGTCAGGGTTGTCACAAGGCCAGAAACAACGATGACGTCTCCAGCGCTGATAATCGTTTCAGATATCGGGTCCACTGGAGCGCCTTCGTGCAGTAGCTTCTCGACGATCAGATCGCCGCCATAGGTGGCCTCAATGGCTTTCACTGATTGCCCTTCAATCGAGGCGTCGTTGTGCACCTGATAAGCGCGGGCGTCGAAACGGTTCATAGGAAGAAATTCGCCCTCTTCCAGGTGACGTTCGCCACCACTGAGTTTCCGGGCCAATTTGATTGCCTCTTTTCGTAGGTCCACACGCATTATGATCGGGATGACACTGACGGCCAATATTGGACCGATCGAGCCGAAGATGTACGTCACCGAATATCCCACGGCGATGTTGGTTTTCAGCTTTTCCGCCTCATCCGTGGCCAGCCCAAGCAGATCGATGGCGTTTCCGGCGGTACCAATGATGGCGGATTGCGTCAGGCCGCCAGCGGCCAGCCCAGCGGCCAACCCTTTGTCCAACCCGGCCAATCGGGCGACGATTATGACAAAGAACAATCCCCAGAGCGTCATCATAAACGCGGCCAGCAGCTTAGTCAGGGCAGTTCGGTTCAGGGCAGCAAAGAATTGTGGCCCGCCATTGTAACCGACCATAAAAATAAAGAGGGAAAAGAAGATGTTCTGAACATCCGTGCTTAGATTGATACCTCCGACCTGGCCGACGAAAACCGCCACCAGCAGGGTTCCCGCGATGCCACCCAACTCGAACTTGCCGATCCGGAATTTGCCGACGCCGTAACCCAGGCCCAGGCACAAAAAAAGAGCCATAATGGGAAAGGCGCGGAGTTGTTCAGTGATTAATTCCATTATGAAATCTCCAGGGTCTCTGCACGGCTCCGTTCTTTTCAAGATACAGCGCCTAACTGCATAAAAACATGAAAAATTAATCTTCCGGCGACACAAATACCAAAAACTCGTCCAGAGCCCATTTTAGCAGCAGGTAGACCCATTCGAAAAACGTAATATTCTAAACTCGGAAACGAAGAACACGCCTGTCACCTTTTGCCATGTTGCGAACTTTCTGACGTCAGCGCCAATGGGGCGGTTTGGGCTAATTTGATAAGGAACGGTTTCTGGCACGTCGTATTCGCAAAGGAGTGGGGATGAGATAGGTGAAAACGTAGTGCGTGACCGCAGCTAAGCGGGTCCAAGGTGAGAACGTTATTAAACACATTCGCCGTGCGTAAGGCCGCCCGGCAGTCGATACACTCTATCTATGAGAGGGGCGCAAACAGCATCCCGCTGAAGACCGGATCTGATTACATCTCGGGAGAGCTGGCCGATTGTTCGGAAAGTCAGCAGATGAATGCATATTCAGGAACTTCTGAGAGACATGACGCGGGCCAACGTTCGGCTCCTCGGAGATCGCCCGAGCCTTTTGGCGGGTTTGCTGAAATCGGGTATTCTTGCGCGGCATCGTGTACGAAAGGTATCAAGCTGATCTTAAACCCGGCGCGGTGTCCGGGTTTTGAATGGTTTCGCCAAACATGCACCCCCTTGCCCATGTGCCTCACCTGATGCAGACTTGTATGAAGGGGAGGGATGTCCGTTTTACCGTTGGGTCTGTTGGATAGCGGATCGGTACGGTGCCATGTTTTTGGAGGAGCGTGTCATGACATCCAAGACCACAAGTTCCAAACCGCCAGACAATCTGACGCCTCAGCAGCAGATCATGCCCAAGGTCAACAAGGTGACGGCGGATGATATCACCGCGTCTTTAAAGGCCGGATTTTCCGACTTTCTGGCGCGTCCATTCATGAGCGGCTTCTTCGGCCTGTTCTATGCGGTTTTCGGTATCCTGTTTGTCTGGAGTCTGGTCTGGCTCGGCAAGATCTGGATGATCATTCCCGCTGTCGTAGGCTTTCCGTTGGTCGCGCCTTTCGCGGCTGCCGGTCTTTATGAAATGTCTCGCCGGTTGCAGAAAGGAGAGAATTTTGGCTGGCCTGAAATCCTCGCCGTTATGGCCAATCAACGCAAGCGTGAAATGGGATGGATGGCCTTTGTCACCCTTTTCATATTCTGGGTGTGGATTTACCAGGTTCGAATTTGGCTGGCGATCACCCTGCAGAATGCATCCTTTTCAGATTTTGACGGTTTTCTGAATACCGTCTTTTTCACACCACAGGGCTGGACTTTTCTTGCTGTTGGCACCTGTGTTGGTGCATTTTTGTCGGCCGTGCTGTTCTCACTGACCGTTATTGCCATGCCCATGCTACTCGATCGGGAAACCAATTTTGTTTCTGCTATGCTGACCTCCTTGCGCGTCGTATCGGAAAGCCCAGTGATCATGCTCAGTTGGGCGGCGATCATCTCGGTCACGATGCTGTTGTCGCTGGTTCCGGCGTTTCTAGGCCTGATCTTCACCCTGCCGATCCTTGGTCACACAACCTGGCATCTCTACCAGCGGGCGGTGCCGTTGGCAGAGGAGTGATATTCCAACGATCACATTACATAGCTGCGGTCTTTCTTCATGCGTTAGGGGGACGACGCTTGACGTCAAGGTCGCCGAAACGCAAGTCCCCGAAGGTACTGCAAGAAGCGAAGCAGGCAAACAGTTTCAGGTCTGCGTTGCCAAACCGGAAGCAGCTCGAAATAGCCAGGTCGATGGTTCCGGAGGACAAAATTCGAAAATCGTACAGAAAACCCTGGATCGAACCTTTTCGGGTCGAAACAGAAAACGAACCCTTGGGCTGCGTTGGGCATTCGCTCAAGCTGACAACAGGGCCACGACCTGATCCGTTTCCTCTCTTCTGCGCGATTGCCGTGGCACCTCGATAGCGAGGGAAAGCCCCGTCTGGCAGGTTTGCGTATGCACGGCCGCGAGTGTCCCGACTGCAAGAGCGTCTTCGATCAAACACAGGTGTCCCATCAACACGCCTGCGCCAGCCTTGGCCTCTTCGACGGCAAGGCTATAGAGCGAAAACTGAGGGCCGTTATTGTCATTGTGCAAATGGAATCCTGTGTGTCGAGACCACATGGCCCAATCATCATTCCAAATCTGATCATGTAGCAGGGGGATGTCCTGAAAACCGATTGCGCCTTCTGCCCTGCCCATAAGCGTTGGTGCACACACTGGGACAATCTCATCCTGGCTAATGGGAATTTGGTCGGGAGAGCCATCCGGCACTGCAAAGAAGATCGACAGATCGAACATCTCTCGCGAGAGGCTGGGAGGAGCTTCCAGCGCAGTAACGGAGAAATTGACATCTGGAAGCTGTGCTCTGATCCGGCGCAGTCGTTTTGGCAACCAAAGCTGCGCCACGGCAGGCAGGGCGGCGATATGAAATTCAGCCTTGGGCCTGAGGTTGCGCAACGCCCGGGCAGCATCGGCCAATTGGTCAAAAGCCGCAGTGAACTCCGCGACTAGCGACCGTCCTTCGGGCGTGAGTTCAACGCCTTGGGCGTTGCGACGAAAAAGCGGTGTACCTGCCCAACCTTCCAGAGCCTTGATGTGCTGAGAGATTGCGCCCGGTGTGACGTTCAATTCTTCTGACGCCGCCACAAAGCTGATGTGGCGGGCCGCCGCCTCAAAGGCGCGCATGGCGTTCAAAGGCGGGCCTTTAGGGCGTTTGGGGGCGACGCTCATTTCAATAGCCTTAGTTTTTCTACGCCAAGAAATAACAATTCTACTTTGCGATGTCACGCGACAGCGGTCAGAGTGCGAAAAACAGGAGGATGTCAGATGACACTTGCACATAGAGATTGGGTGCCGGCCACCTGCGAAACCCTTGTTCAGGACATCGCTGCAAAGGCCGCATCGGCATCGTCGGCTGAACTATTGGCACGGATTGAGCAACTGGCAGGGGAAAACCGTCGGATTCATGAAGAGGAGTGTTTCAACCTCAACCCCGCAACAAACGTTATGAACCCCAAGGCCGAAGCGCTTTTGTCATCAGGTATCGGGTCGCGACCCTCGTTGGGGTACCCCGGCGACAAATATGAAATGGGGCTGGAAGCGATCGAAAAGATCGAAATCATCACGGCAGAGCTTTGTGCCGAGGTTTTTGATGCAAAATTTGCAGAGGTTCGAGTGCCCTCGGGCGCGATTGCCAACCTTTATGGCTTCATGGCGACCTGTAAACCGGGCGACACGATCATTGCCCCGCCCGCTTCGATAGGTGGGCATGTGACTCACCATCTGGCTGGGTGCGCTGGGCTATTTGGTCTGCGAACTGTTGAGGCCCCCGTCAACGCGGACGGCTACACCGTCGATCTTGATCAGCTACGCGATTTGGCAAAAACCGAAAGACCCAAGCTGATCACGATTGGCGGTAGTTTAAACCTTTTTGAACACCCAGTGGCCGAGATACGCTGCATAGCCGATGAAATCGGCGCCAAAGTCATGTTCGATGCCGCCCATCAGTGTGGCATCATTGCAGGGCGTGCGTGGTCCAACCCGTTGAAAGAGGGGGCGCATTTCATGACCATGAGCACCTACAAAAGTCTGGGTGGCCCGGCTGGAGGTCTGATCGTTTCGAATGATGCAGAGATTGCCAAGGCGCTGGATTCTATCGCATTCCCCGGGATGACTGCCAATTTCGACGCCGCCAAGACAGCTGCGCTTGCGGTCACCATGCTTGACTGGAAGGACTATGGGGCGGCTTATGCGCAAGAGATGATCTCGATGTCAAAGGCACTGGCTTTGGCATTGGATGCACAAGGTATTCCCGTCTTCGCAGGCACGGATGGGTTCACCAATTCCCACCAATTTGCGATTTTGGCAGCGCCCTATGGCGGAGGGCAGACTGTATCTAAGCAGCTACGCAAATGCGGTTTCCTTGCTTGTGGTATAGGACTGCCCGCCGAATCGATGGAAGGCGACATGAATGGGCTTCGGATCGGTACACCAGAATTGGTTCGGTGGGGCATGACGTCAGGCAACGCCGAGCGTCTGGCTGATCTGATTAAACGAGGCGTCAACGGCGAGCATAATCTGTCCGAAGTCTCTGCCTGGCGCCGTGAATTCGACAGGTTGCACTTCGTGCATTGAATGAAACCACGCGCATCTGGACGGGTCATACGTGTTCATAAGCAGTTCGAGCTGCTGGTGCAGGTTTTTGGCGATCTGTCGAACCAGGCGGGTTAATATAACTGTTCTGGGTGGCGAGTTTATGACCAACTCAGCCGTAGGAGAGCCGCCTTGATCTGAGGGCTTAATAGCGAAAACCGACTTTCAGGCCCTCGTATACACGCTCTAGCCCAATAGTGGCGGTAGGAGTGAGCCGTAGACAACTGTGAAAACCCCCGGTCAGCACCTGATCAAGGCCGTCCGACGTCAATAGTGTCATTCAGAAAACAACAAACAGCCGGGGCTTGTGGGAAGCAAACGGATACATCGTTGTTTTTCCGTCCGCCGCCCTTCGAGGTGAATAACCGGATGCCGCCGCCCCGAGGGGGCCGGTCGGCAAGCCTGCATTTTCACGTCACCAGTTTTCGCTGGTCTTCCATACCCATCGAGAACAGGATCGGAGTGCTGTTTTGGTGGGATTGAAATCTGGACTTGTCTGACAGACCGGCCCAATTTGCAACGATTAGGGATTGCGCGACGGCGCCGCCCAGTGTGGTGCCGGGGCCCGTGACAATGAACAGATCCGGGGCGAATTCTCGCGCCGCCTGCGCGATGGCGTGAGTGAAATCATAGGTTTCAGTCACCTGGTGACCCAGTGTGTAATCCCACAGCGCGTTCAAGTCGCAACTGCCGGGCCACCAGATCTGACCGCGCCCATCGATCACGGGCAGATCCGGTTGTTGAAAGAGGTCAACATTCAGGTGCGCACTGCCCTGAGCCGCCACCGGGGCCTGAAGGTGCGAATGGAACCCTGCATGGTTAGCCAATCGCATTGGGAAACGTTCCTGTACCACCGGCACGGCTTTTTCGAACGCAGTCAAGCCGACGTCGTCGCCTGCCAGAACCAGCATTCCGCCCAGATCAATCGACAGGGCCAGCGTTGCTTTGGTGCTGTTGATACTGTCCACTAGCGCAAGCAGCTCTGCCTTACGGGTCTGATCAGGGTGCCAGTCAGTATCCATAAAGGGGTAGACCAGTTGTCCGCCGATCATGTATTCCTGCATCAAGGTGCCCATGGTATTGACGACCTCAAACCCGTCTTCGGCGGATAAGGCACCGCTGCAGGCCAGTGCTGAATACCAGCCCATCGAATTCCCTGTCACCGCAACCACTTCGACTTTTTCCGGATCGATGGCGCGGAAATCACCAAATGTGGCGGCATAGATCAGGGCCGAGGCATTGTCGCCCCGGGTATGCTTTGCAATGGAATACCGCTTTGCGCTGTCCAACTCGCTGAGGGTGTCCTGACCCTGCGCGCGCCGCATCTCATCAAAGCGTGCCAATAAGGTCTTGTCGGTGAATTGCCGACCCAAAACACCCAGTTCGGGTTTGTTATACGTACCCCGGCCGGGGCAGATGACAACGGCAGTCTTTTTGGCGGAACTCATTTGCCGGTCTCCATCAGGGATCGTGCTGCTGCCTCGATGCTGTCTTTCGATGGCATGGTTGCGGCATAGGCCGGGCCGGTGGCGATAAAGCTGTCTTCCGCGGTGATACGGGCCAGTGGCACGTCGGCAGTTTCATGAAAATGCGCCATGAGAGCTTCGGCCACGCCGCCATGATGTCGGGTCTCGTCGACAATCAGGATGCGTTTGGCTCCGGCCGCGGCCTGAGTCAGCGCTTCCTTGGGCAATGGGGACAACCAGCGCATGTCAACGATCCGGGTTTTGATCCCGTCGTCTTGCAGGGCTTTGCACGCCTGTTGGCTGAGGTAGACGCCGTTACCAAAGGTGACGATGGCCAGATCGTCGCCGTCGCCCTCCACACCGACCTCGCCGAAGCCGATCTTTTCAGATGGGTCTGGATAGGTACGCATCCAACCACCGTCTCCGGCCTCAAGGAGGTCTCGCATCGGATATAGCGCGATGGGTTCGAGGAAAACCACCAGTCGTTGTTCTTCGCGCGCCAGACGCACACATTCACGCAGCATCCGCACGGCGTCGGCACCGTTTGAAGGGCAGGCCAGAATCAGGCCCGGAATGTCGCGCAGAACGGCGACCGAGTTGTCGTTGTGGAAATGTCCACCAAACCCCTTTTGATACCCCAGCCCGGCAACGCGCAAGACCATCGGGTTGGTGTATTGACCATTCGAAAAGAACGGCAGGGTGGCCGCCTCGCCACGCAATTGATCCTCTGCATTGTGAAGGTACGCCAGAAACTGGATTTCAGGAATTGGTGTGAACCCGTTCTGGGCCATGCCTATAGCCAGACCCATAATCGATTGTTCATCCAGCAAGGTGTCGATCATCCTGTCGGGGCCAAATCGTGTTTGCAGCTTTTGCGTCACGCCGTAAACGCCGCCTTTGCGCCCCACATCTTCACCCATCATGACGATCTCGCCATGTTCCAGCATCAGATCGGTCAGAGCCCAATTGATCAGCCGCGACATGATCTGGGGTTCAGCGTGGGCCTTTAGGTCGCCACCGAACACCTCGGCCCGACGTTCTGGTGTTGGGCCATTAGTCGGCGCACAGGATCGTGCGGGCGGGATTAGGCTGGCCATCACCTCTTTGGCATTTTGCAGGCGAGGGCGTGTGATGGCCTGGTCGGCCACGCGGGCGACCCGGGCGCAGGTATCGTTATAGACGGTCAGTGCCATTTCAGGGCTCATTGCGCCGAACTGATCCAGCAAACGCACCGAATGCAGTAGGGGGTCGTTGGCCTCTTCGGCCTCGACCTCGGCCTTTGGCATATAGGTGGTTGGCACATCGGCCCCGGCGTGACCATAGAGGCGTACGGTACGTATGTGTAGGAAGGCAGGCTTTTTTCGGCTGCGTACATAGGCGGCAGCCTCTTGTGCGACGCGGAATGTGTCAAAGATGTCCAGCCCGTCGCACGAGAAGTATTTCAAACCCGGACGGTTTGAGAATGTGGCCGTGATCCATCCCTTCGGCGTTTTGGTCGAGATACCGATTCCGTTGTCTTCGCAGCAGAACAAAAGGGGCAGGGGGACAGATTGGAACGACGTCCACTGTGCAGTGTTGAATGCGCCTTGTGCAGTAGAGTGGTTGGCCGATGCATCGCCGAACGAGCAGTAGACGATGGCGTCTTCGGGCATTTCTGCATGTTCTGGACGGTGTCGGCGTGCTGCACCGACAGCATAAGCCGCGCCAACCGCCTTGGGTAAATGGCTGGCAATGGTCGATGTTTGTGGCGGAATGCACAGCGTTTTTGACCCTAGAACCTTATGGCGCCCGCCACTGATCGGGTCTTCCACGGACGACGCAAAAGACAGCAGAATGTCCCATGTCGGGCTTTGACCGGGCACCTGATCGGAACGGGCAATCTGGAACGCCGCGTCGCGATAGTGCAGGAAGGCCGGGTCGGTCGGGCGCAGGGCCGCAGCGACAGCCGCCATTCCCTCATGTCCGGACGATCCGATCGTGTAGAACCCCTGACCTGCTTTCTGCATCGCGCGGCTTTGCCGGTCCAGGGCCCGGCTCAGGCATTGCGCCCTAAACAGCGCTACGGCCTCATGACCGATCAGAGGCCCTGCCGGTGCAGAACCTTCGGGAAAGTCCCGCGCCGCAACCCGGCGCAGGAAATTGTCATGCACAATTGCGGCACGATCCATGTCAGATGTCCTCAGGAGAAGGCTTGCAGACCTGTCTGTGCACGACCCAGGATCAGGGCGTGCACGTCATGGGTGCCTTCATAGGTATTGACGGTTTCAAGGTTCACCATGTGGCGGATTACATGGAATTCCTGACTGATCCCGTTGCCACCATGCATGTCGCGGGCATGGCGGGCGATCTCAAGCGCCTTGCCGCAATTGTTGCGCTTGATCAGGCTGACCATTTCGGGCGCGGCGCGGGCTTCGTCCATCAAGCGACCCACACGCAGCGCGGCTTGCAGGCCCAGCGTGATTTCGGTTTGCATGTTAGCAAGCTTCAGTTGGAACAACTGCGTTTGCGCCAGCGGACGACCGAACTGTTTGCGGTCCAGCCCATATTGCCGTGCGGCGTGCCAGCACGCCTCAGCTGCACCCATTGATCCCCAGGCAATGCCATAGCGCGCGCGGTTCAGGCAGCCGAACGGGCCTTTCAGACCTTCGACGTTGGGCAGCAATGCGTCTTCTCCGACCTCGACATTGTTCATTACGATCTCACCGGTGATCGAGGCGCGCAGGGACAGTTTGCCTTCGATTTTAGGAGCCGACAGGCCAGCCGTTCCCTTATCCAGAACAAAGCCTTTGATTTTGCCGCCATGCGCTTCGGATTTTGCCCAGACTACGAACACATCCGCAATCGGCGCGTTCGAAATCCACATCTTGGTTCCGTTCAGCACGTAACCGCCGTCAGTTTTCTTCGCGACCGTCTTCATCGCGCCGGGGTCTGAGCCAGCGTCAGGCTCGGTCAGGCCAAAACAGCCGATGAATTCACCGCTGGCCAGTTTCGGCAGGTATCTATTCCGCTGCTCTTCGGTGCCGTATGCGTAAATCGGATACATCACCAGACTGGACTGCACCGACATCATCGAACGATAGCCGCTGTCCACCCGCTCGACCTCGCGCGCGACCAGACCGTAGGTCACGTAACTGGACCCGATACCGCCATATTCCTCGGGGATAGTGGTCCCCAGCAAACCCATCTCGCCCATCTCGCGAAAGATGGCCGGATCGGTTTCTTCATTGGCAAACGCGGCGGTTACACGAGGCAGCAGCTTGTCCTGCGCGTAGGCGTGGGCGGCATCGCGCACCATGCGTTCGTCTTCAGTCAGCTGGTCTTCCATCAGGAACGGGTCGTCCCAGGTGAAGGGGCCGAGATGCGGGGTGGATTGAGGTTTCATGCAAGTTTCCTTTCCACAGCGGATTTCAGACGCGCAACACCCGCTGCAATTTGATTTTCGGCATAAGCGAATGACAGGCGGAGGTGACCTGGCATCCCAAAAGCGCGGCCGGGCACCAGAGCGACACCGGCCTCTTCAAGCAACCACGTGCAGAATTCCGCGTCACTGTCAAATGGTCCGCCTTGTTCCTTCAACAAGTCCGCGCAGGACGGAAAGGCATAAAACGCCCCGTCCGGTGCTGAACAGCGCAATCCGGGCACCGCATTCAACCCGTCTACGACCAGGTCTCGGCGAGTGGCAAAGAGGGCGCGACGCTCCTCCAGCAACCCGGGTTCGCAAGTGATCGCGGCCAGCGAGGCCCATTGTGAGATCGAGCATGCCCCCGATGTGACCTGTCCCTGTACAGCGACCATGGCTCTGATCAGATCGGTCGGTCCGATTCCCCAGCCAATGCGCCATCCGGTCATCGACCAGGCCTTGGCCACGCCGTCGACGATGAGCAGGCGGTCGGTCAGCGCCGGAGCGGCCTCGGCCACTGAAGTGAAGGGTACATAGCTGAGATGGCGGTAAATCTCATCCGCCAGAACCCAGACCTGAGTGTGGTGTTTCAACACCTCCGACAATCCTGCGATCTCGGCTTGTGAATAAATCGCGCCCGACGGATTCGAAGGCGTATTCAGCATCAGCCAGCGCGTGCGCGGTGTTATGGCGGCTTCTAACTGTTCAGGCAGCAGTTTGAAGCCTTGCTCCATCGTGCAAGGCAAAACCACCGGCACCCCACCTGCCATTCGGACAATATCGGAATAGCTGGTCCAATAGGGTGCGGGCATGATGACTTCGTCACCGGCATTCAGGCTGGCCAGCATGGCATTTGCGATCACCTGTTTCGCGCCTGTTGATACGATGACCTGGGTCATCTCGACACCCGCTTGTCGGGCGATTTCTGTGCGCAGTTCAGGCACACCTGCTGTGGGTGGGTATTTGGTTTTGCCTTCCAGTGCCGCTGAATGAGCAGCTTCGACCACATGAGGTGGGGTCGGCAGGTCCGGTTCGCCGGTTGACAGCGCCAGAATATCCCGCCCTTCGGCGCGAAGTCGGGCGGCGGCCTCTGAAATCCGAACGATTTCGGACAAATCGATACCGTCTAACCGGTCAGCGCGCTGGAACACAATGAAACTTCCTTCAAGGTCATGTGCGGTTTTAGCTGCAAAGCTACTTGAGAAAAATACGCCTTTAGGTATCTTTTCAGTGACTAAAACTCATGGATACCATGCCCAGGATCAACTCTTTGCCCTCTCTTGCCCTCATGCGCAGTTTCGAAGCCGCTGCGCGCCACGAAAGCTATACAATGGCGGCGGAAGAGCTCGGCGTGACCCAAAGCGCAGTCAGTCGTCAGGTGCGCGAGCTTGAGGCCGCAATAGGTGTCACGTTGTTTCGACGGATCGGTCGCGCAGTGCGCCTGTCAAAAGCGGGGCGAGCGTTGCGAGACGAACTGACAGGTGATCTTGAACGTCTAAGCGGTACGATCAACCGTGCAATTGCTGCCGGAGATGGTGCGTCGTTGTTGACCATGGCTGTTTTACCCACCTTTGCGACACGATGGTTGGTACCGCGCCTGCCGGATTTCAAAGCGCGGCATCCGGGGATCGAATTGGACCTGCATTCCTACACCACTCCATTCAGCCTTGAAGAGCGGCGAATGGATCTGGCAATCCATTTTGGGCAGAGCGACTGGCCGGGTGCGCAGTTGCGCAGGTTGTTCCCTGAGAATCTGGTGGTCATATCAGCGCCCGTATTGCTGAGGCATCACCGGCTGGAAACAGATACTCAAACTTTTGACCTGCCACTATTGCACCTGACCTCACGCCCCGATCTGTGGTCGAGGTACCACTCCCAGTTGGGGCTGGATCGCGGAGCAGTTTTCCCCGGAATGCGGTTCGACCAGTTCTCAATGCTGATCGTGGCCGCCGTGGCCGGTCTGGGTGCGGCGATCCTTCCCTCTTATCTGATTGAAGAAGAGCTGACATCTGGTGTTCTGACCGAAATCGGCCAGATCACAAACACAACGAACAGCGCTTATTACATAGCAACACCAACAGGTCAGAAGAACGGCGCGGTTCAAGTATTTGCAGAGTGGATCAGCAAGCAGGCACGGGCACGCAGGTAAATAAGGATACCGCGAGCACCGGATGGGGTTTCAGCACGTCATCAAGACTTCTTTGTTACCGCCAACGCCATTATTTATGTTTGGCGCAGAAATTGGCCCAGGTAGCCATGCATACCGATCTCGCACGTGAGGCACTCACCCCTCACAAGACCATTTGCGTATCTGTCGGGACGCGGTGCCCACGCTTCAGGTATGGCAGGTGAACTGAATGCGCCCGTCGCCGGGCCAGCTTCGCCAAATCCAAACGGCTTTCTGATCGAATGGATTGTTTGGCGGCGTATCGCCACAACTCGACTCAGGCAAAGATCTGTTTGAGCCAGGCTTCAAACATCTGTTTGGCTGCAGAGTTCGAATTCGATTTCTGCCCTTCAACAAGAAAGTGGCTCTGCTCAATCGGAATAGCTTCTCCAACGATCGCGATGGACCTTCCGGTTTCGATTGCGGTCCTGGCAAATCGCTCAAGGATGACCGCGTGGCCGCCGCCTTCCGCAACAATGTCCACGGCGGCAATAGTCGTGTCGACCGTGTAGGATGAATCCGTGGCAGGGTATTGCACGTCAAATGCCGACAGGTACCTGCGCCACATGTCCTGAAACCCCAAAATCTGAATCTGAGGTTTTTGTAGCAAGTCTTTGGTCGAGGGATGATTTTTGCCCTGTGTCTTGGCCGCAATCGGAACAATGCGTTCTTTGGAAATCCTGCTGATCGGCCCATCGTTCCATTCGTTGTTGCCAAAACGCAGTTCGGCATCGACATTTTCCCGCCCTGCGGATTCCGCCCAAATATTTGAAACCAGCCTGATGGACACACCCGAATGAGTACGCGAAAACTCGGGCAGTTTGCGGGCAAGGAACAAAGTCGCGGTGGAAATTGGCACACGCACAACCAACTCCTGCATCTGACCGGAGCCGAAAAGACTTGCGGTCGACAGGTCGATATCGCCCAAAGCCCGCCGAACAGAAAACGCATAGGCCTGCCCTACTTCCGTCAGGCTAAGGTTTCGCGCAGCGCGAAAAAACAAGGGACAACCCAATTGTGCTTCCAGCGAGCGAACGTGCAAACTCAGCGCTGTCTGTGTAATGCCAAGCTCTTCTGCAGCTGCGGTAAAGTTCATATGCCGGGCAGCGCATTCAAAAGACCGAAGCCAAACGAGATTGGGTGATCGAGGCATTCTAGCACCAAAAAAAATTGTGGATTTTGGCAACATTTATTCGTTTTACACAGTGCATTCAACGCCCTTAGATTTCATGCAGGATCAACAGCGCTGGTCGTGTGATCGGGCTTCGCAAGGGAACGTGTGTATGAAAGTTGGATTTATTGGCCTTGGAAATGTCGGCGGAAAACTCAGTGGCAGTTTGCTGCGCAATGGAGTTGATCTGACAGTACATGATCTGAACGCTGATCTGGTATCAGGTTTTGTCAGCCTCGGTGCCAAGGCGGCCGAGAATCCTGCGCAGCTGATGCGGGATTGTGATGCAGTTATTACCTGCTTGCCGTCTCCTGCAGCGTCGGACGCAGTTATGCAGGAAATGCTGCCCGAAGTGACCGAAGGCAAAATCTGGATGGAAATGTCCACCACGGATGAAGCTGAGGTCAAACGCCTGGGTGCCATGGTGATGGAACGCGGTGGGGCCGCCGTCGATTGCCCGGTCTCAGGGGGGTGCCACCGCGCGGATACGGGCAACATTTCGATCTTTGCCGGATGTGATCGCGCCACGTTCGAACGTATTCTGCCCTTCCTGACCACGATGGGGCGCCGCATCCTGCATACGGGCGAGTTGGGCTCTGCGTCGGTTCTGAAAGTCGTGACCAATTATCTGGCGACCGCCAACCTCGTCACCTGCTGCGAGGCGCTGGTGACCGCCAAGGCGGCAGGTATGGACCTGAACACCACATATGAGGCGATGAAGATCAGTTCGGGCACGTCTTTTGTGCATGAAACAGAAAGTCAGGTGATCCTGAACGGGTCGCGCGATATCTCGTTCACTATGGATCTGGTGAAAAAGGACGCAGGCCTGTTCCAGCAGGTGGCTGATCGCCACAATGTGCCGCTGGAAATCTCACCGATGCTGGTGCAGATCTTCGAGGACGGTATCGAACGCTTTGGCGAACGTTGCTATTCACCTAACATCATCAAACGCTTGGAAGAGGCAACAGGGCTGGATATTCGCGCGCCCGGTTTCCCGCCGGAAATGCTGGACGATGAGCCGGAAGAGCCGGGTTACGAGGTGATCCCGCAGGGCAAGCAGCATAAAGCGGCTGAATAAGTCAAAAGGCGGCTGTCATGAAACGGATCTATACCTATGGCGGGTATCCCGCGACGCGCAACCTGACGGTTGCAGATATCAAAGCGGGCAAAGGCAAGCGCAAATTTGTCCAGACTACCGCCGTGAACCGGATCGAGGCAGCCGCCGCCGAAGCAACCGGGATCGACCATCTGTCGATTGTCGATCATGATCTTGTTGAAGTGCGTGCGGGTGCACCCAACACCTTTACCACTGCAGCGTTGATGGCCAGCGACTATGAAACCCAAAAGGATATCCTGCGCGCAGGTATTCGCGCTGCGGCTGCAGGGGCCGATGCAGTCTATACTCTGCGCAGTTTCAAGGCAGTTGAACTGTTGGCTGATGAAGGGCTGGCCGTGCAGGGCCATCTGGGACTGGTGCCGCGTCTGTCCACCCAGATTGGGGGGCTACGCGCCTATGGCCGCACAGCGGATGAGGCGATGCAGCTGGCCGACGATCTGCGTCGTCTGGAGGAAGCCGGTGCCTATGCCGTCGAACTGGAATGCGTCGCGGATGAGGCGATTGCCGAGATCAGTCCGCGCACCGGGTTGATCACTCATTCCATCGGATCGGGCGGGGCTGCGGACGTCATCTTCCTGTTTCAGGATGATGCCTGCGGCGACACTGTTGATCCGCCGCGCCATGCCAAGGCTTTTGCCGACATGGCCAGCGCCCGTGTCCAGTTGGAGGCTGAACGTATGAAAGGACTGACTGCATATCGCGCCGCTGTGCTAAATGGCAGTTATCCCTATGCCGCCACCAGCATCTCCATGAAGCCGGGTGAGCAGGACAAGCTGCGCGAGGCGTTGGATAAGCGCCGCCCGTTCCACGAATAGGTCAATTCATGTATTGTCGGCTGTCACGCAAGTATCCCTATGAGCCGCCTCCGGCTCGCTCCTGAAACAGGTAACTCCATTTCAGGAAAGGAAAATCCGTGACGATTGCAGAAACAATCCCTCAGGACACCACTAAGACCCGCCCCGAACCCGAGCCGATGAGCCACGAATGGCACTGGCATCCGGAGTTGCCGGTGAAATATGCCCCATACTGGAACTGGCCACCGAACTTCAGCGTGTTTGGGAAATGGGTCTGGCAGAACTGGCTGCAATTCTCGGACCGCTCGATCTTTCTGGTGTTGGCCTTTCTGGTTGCCTTCTGGATGCAACCTGTCGTGGCCGAGCAGGCCACGTTTGCCCTTGGCTGGATGTCATGGGTATTCATCCGCACCTGGGTGTTGCTGCTGATCGTGGCCGGTGGCCTTCATTTGTGGTTCTACGGGGTCGATGGGCAGGGCAAGCTGTTGAAATACGACCCGCGGCCTTATATGAAGCGCAAGAATGCGCTGTTTAAGTTCGGCTATCAGACCTGGGATAACATTTATTACTCCATGGTCTTTGGCGCGACGTTCCTGTCGCTGTTGGAGTGTTTTCTGCGTTGGATGTACGCCAACGACTACATCGGCACGCTAAGCTTTGCGGCGCATCCGATCTGGTTTGTCGCGCTGTTCCCGATCTTGGCATTGTGGCAGAGCTTTCATTTCTACGTCGTGCATCTATTCCTGCATCAGCCCTTTATCTACAAACACGTACATGCGGTTCACCATCGCAACGTGAACACCGGCCCGTGGTCGGGCATGTCGATGCATCCGGTGGAATCCTTTGGTTACCTGAGCGCGATCCTGATCGTTCTGATCCTGCCCAGCAACCCGGTCCACATGTTGTTTCTGGGTTACTGGCTGATGCTGGGCGCGGCCTCATCTCATTCCGGATATGAAGCGATCTGGGCAAAAGACCGTCAGGCCCTGCTGCTAGGTGCCTTTTTCCATCAGTTGCATCACCGTTATTATGAATGCAATTACGGCAATGCGGAAATGCCCTGGGACAAGTGGTTCGGCACCTATCACGACGGCTCGGAAGAGGCCACCAAGCGAACCCGCAACCGCAAACGTGAGATGCACGCCAAATAGAGCGGTATGCAACACGTAAGGTGCGCCAAAGGTCTGCAGAATGCTCAGTTCTGGTGGCTCAAGTCACGTCGCTATGCCCGCGAGAAAGTCGCTGGCATAGTCGCTTTTTCAGATGTTCATCTCAACCCGAGTTTGCTGAGTAGCCGATCTCGTTTCATCAACCACCATCCGGCCTCGATGGGCCAAAACTCGTGATTTGACCCCATCTCCAGATGCTGTGCAGCGCGTAGCGGCCAGTTCGGATCATCCAACAATTCTCGTGCCAATGCGACCATATCCGCCTTGCCCGAGGCCAGCAGATTTTCGCAAAACGCAGCATCCCAGAGGAACCCGACGGCCATTGTGGCAATTTCTGCGTCACGACGAATCTCGGCGGCGAACTCGGTCTGAAAACCTTCTGAAATCTTCATCCGGCGAGGGCGATCCTTGCCACCAACCCCACCGGATGAGCAATCAATCAGGTCGACGCCTTCCGCCCTGAGCATCCGGGCGATCTCGACGGTGTCCTGGATTTCCAATCCTCCGTCAATCCAATCGGTCGCAGACAGACGAAAGGAAAGCGGATAGCGCTCGGGCCAGTGAGCACGGATGGACCTGGCCACCTCGACGGCGAACCTTGCGCGGCTTTCAGATGAACCGCCCCATTGATCTGTTCGAACATTCGACAGAGGTGAGAGAAACTGATGAACTAAAAAACCATGAGCGGCATACACTTCGATGATCTTGAAGCCTGCCTCTGCAGCGCGCTGGGCAGCAGAGCCAAATGCTTGGATAACTCGATTAATGTCCGCTTCCGACATCTCGGCAGGCGTGGGCCAACCGGCGGCATACGGAAGGGCTGACGGTCCGAAAACGGGCCACGGCGCCTCATCGCGCTCGGTCTCATCTTCCGCGTCAACAGGAGTTTCCCCGTGCCATGGTCTACGTTCAGACGCCTTTCGGCCCGCGTGGCTCAGTTGGATTCCGGGCACTGCGCCTTCCTGTTCCAGAAAGGCAGCGATCGGTCTCAATCGGTCAGCTTGGGCATCGTTCCACAAGCCCAGATCCCCATGCGTGCGGCGTCCACTCCTTTCAACGGCTGTCGCCTCGGCATAAACCAACGCGGCACCGCCCATAGCGAACCGCCCAAGATGAACCATATGCCAATCGTTCGCAAAACCACCCTTGGCCCGATACTGACTCATCGGAGAGACCGCGATGCGGTTCTTGAATGTCACCCCTCTTAGAGTGAGACGCGAAAACATGGTGGTCATAGAAATCAGAATCCTGCATTGCGCGTTCAGCAAGGCCTAGCAAGACCACGCTCTTCGGTGAAGTGGAATGCGAAAGCATCACACCTGGGAGAAGCTGAAGTCGGCTTAAAATGCCTGCGATTTAGCCATTGTCACGAAAATGTGTCTGTTTTCCCGACCAAAGCATGCTTCAGGTGTGTTTCGTTATCGCGGACTCCGTCGAACTCGAAGCTTTCCATCAGGGCGGAAAAACTGCTGTCTTCTTTACCGTGCCATAGACAAAGCTGGTATCGATCGAGGCTATCCCACCGATCGGATGAATTCGGTGACGAATGAATTCCTCGTATGCCTCGAGATCCGATACCAATACCCGCAACTGGTAGTCCATCGCCCCGGTCAGAACGTGGCATTCAAGGACTTCGTCGATCATCCGAACGCGCTTTTCAAAGTTCTGCACGTCCGTTTCATTATGCCGCTCCAACCGGATACGCACGAACACCGTAATGGCTATCCCATATGCGGCTGCGTCTACGTTAGCGCTGTAACCCTTTATGATTCCGCTGGCTTCGAGGTTCTTGACCCGGCGCAAACACGGTGACGGAGACAGATTCACCTCATCGGCGAGGTCCTGGTTCGTCATGCGCCCGTCCCGCTGCAGCGCACGGATAATTTTCCTGTCCTTAGCGTCCATTGCGCCCCCTGAATTGGCATAAACTGCCAATATTATCACTACATTTGATATATTTCGCAACCTATAGCTCAAGATTTAGGTGCAAACTGGCTTCAACTTGAATCAGGAGCTTGTAATGACTCGTTCAACCGGATTTGCCACGCGCGCCATTCACCATGCTTATGACCCTCTGGAAAATGACGGCGCTCTGACTCCTCCGCTACATTTGACGTCCACGTTTTCCTTTGAGACGGCCGAAGCGGGCGGCGAGATGTTCGCAGGTGCGCGCGCGGGTCATATTTACAGTCGCATTTCAAACCCCACATGCGACCTGCTGGAACAGCGTATTGCCGTGCTTGAAGGTGCCGAAGCTGGACTGGCCCTTTCCAGCGGAATGGGTGCGATTACCTCTGTACTATGGACCCTTCTATCGCCGGGTGACGAAGTTATCGTCGACAAAACGCTCTATGGCTGCACCTTCGCCTTCATGCGTCACGGTCTGGCAAAATGGGGCGTCACGATTACCCATGTCGATATGACAGACCCTGAGAACCTGAAAGCAGCAATTTCCGAGAATACCCGCGTTGTCTATTTCGAAACTCCGGCCAACCCGAACATGCGCTTGGTGGACATCTCCGCCAACGCGGACATCGCACATAAGGTTGGCGCACAGGTCGTCGTCGACAACACCTATGCCAGCCCGTATCTGACTCGCCCAATCGAGCATGGGGCGGATATCGTCCTGCATTCTGCTACCAAATACCTTGGCGGGCATGGCGATGTGGTTGCCGGTCTGGTTGTCGGAACCGCCGAGCAGATTGCCGAAATCCGTCTTGTCGGGATGAAGGACATGACCGGCGCGGTGATGGCACCTTTCAACGCGATGCTGATCCTGCGGGGACTGAAAACGCTAAACCTGCGTCTGGATCGCCACTGTGCGTCCGCCAAGGTCGTGGCCGACTTCCTCGAAGCGCACCCCGCCGTCGGTGAGGTTTATTTCCCCGGACTTGAGAGTTTCGCACAGCGTGATGTCGCGCAGCGGCAGATGTCCCAACCTGGTGCCATGATTGCGTTTGAAATCAAGTCCGGCCTGACCGGTGGGATCGCTTTCATGAATCACCTGAACATGATTCAACGCGCAGTGTCCTTGGGTGATGCCGAAACACTGATCCAGCATCCGGCTTCCATGACCCATTCGACATATACTTCGGAAGAGCGGGCCGAGCATGGGATCAGCGATGGCCTGATCCGCCTGTCGGTCGGGTTGGAAGATGTCGAAGATATCCTTGCAGACCTCGAGCAAGCTCTGCCCTATCCCGCTCGTAGCGCCGCCTGAACCCGGAGACCACCATGCCCATTGATCCCATCCAGCTGAAGATCGTTGAACAGCGTCTGCTGTGGTTGTCGCATTGGATGATCCATCATGCCAACCATATCCGGCCAAAGGTGGATGGGATCAAGATCGGCGGCCACCAGGCGTCGTCTGCGTCAATGGTTTCGATCATGACCGCTCTCTATTTTTCAGCCCTGCGCCCCGAAGACAGGGTTGCGGTCAAACCCCATGCCTCGCCAGTTTTTCATGCGATGCAATATCTGATGGGCAATCAGACACGCGAAAAGATGAAGAACTTCCGCGGATTTGGCGGCGTGCAAAGCTATCCCAGCCGGACCAAGGATATCGACGATGTTGATTTCTCGACCGGTTCGGTGGGGCTGGGTGTGGCAATTACCTCGTTTGCCTCGATCATTCAGGATTACATCAAAGCCAAAGGCTGGGGGTCGGACGCACCCATGGGCCGGATGGTGGCGCTTGTAGGCGATGCCGAACTGGACGAAGGCAACGTATACGAGGCCTTGCAGGAAGGCTGGAAGAACGATCTTCGCAATACGTGGTGGATCATCGACTACAACCGCCAGTCACTGGACGGGATCGTACGAGAGGGGTTGTTCGAGCGGATCGAGAAGATCTTCGATGCCTTCGGCTGGGACGTCCTGCGCGTGAAGCACGGCGTCCAGCAGCGCGCCGCCTTTGAAGAGCCAGGCGGCGATCGCCTGCGCGATTGGATCGATGCGTGCCCCAACCAGGACTACTCGGCCCTGACGTTCATGGGAGGCGCAGTCTGGCGCCAGCGCCTCATGGATGATCTGGGCGATCAGGGGGATGTCACCGCTCTGATCGAACGGCGCTCGAATGCCGAGCTGGCTGCCTTGATGGAAAACCTTGGCGGCAACTGCGTCGAAACCATGGCCGAGACTTTCGCCGCCATAGATCATGATCGCCCCACATGTTTTCTGGCCTACACAGTTAAGGGGTGGGGTACGCCCATAGCGGGCCATAAGGACAATCACGGCGGGCTGATGAATAACAGCCAATTCGCAGAATGGCAGTCGCATATGGGGGTGGCAGAAGGCGAGGAATGGGAATTGTTTGCGACAGTGCAAGACCCAGACGCGTTCAAGGATTTTTTGGCGGGCACGCCTTTCTTTGCCAAGGGTCCACGCCGCTATTTTGATGACAAGCTGAATGTTCCGACTATCGCGATCGAAACCAGCCGCGAAATCTCGACCCAGATGGCGCTTGGCAAGATCCTTGACAATCTGTCAAAAGGCGAAAGCCAATTGGCCGAACGCATCGTGACGACCTCGCCAGACGTGACAGGCACGACAAGCCTTGGTGCTTGGGTGAACAGGCGCAAGTTGTTCGCCCGATCTGAACAAGCCGACGTCTTCATTGAACACCGCATTCCATCGACTGCGAAATGGGAGTTCACGCCGGAAGGACAGCATATCGAGCTTGGCATCGCCGAGATGAACCTGATGTTGTTGTTGGGCGCTGCGGGTTTGTCGCACTCCTTGTTCGGCAAGCGATTGATCCCGATTGGCACCGTGTATGACCCCTTTGTCAGTCGCGGTCTCGATGCGCTGAACTACGCCTGCTATCAGGATGCTCGTTTCATGTTGGTTGGCACTCCGTCAGGCGTCACACTGGCACCTGAAGGTGGGGCGCATCAATCTGTTGGCACACCGCTGATCGGGATGAGCCAGGACGGGCTGGCCGCTTTCGAGCCCGCCTTTGCTGACGAACTGGCAGTGATCATGGAGTGGGCCTTTGACTACCTGCAGCGCGTTGGCGAAGGACAGCCCGACGAGCGCACATGGCTGCGCGATGAAACTGGAGGGTCTGTCTACCTGCGCCTGACCACCAACCCGATTGAACAGCCCGGCAAACGCGTGGACGACGAGTTCCGCCAAGGTGCCATTGATGGGGCCTATTGGTTACGAAAACCCGGGCCCAATTGCGAAGTTGTAGTCGCCTATCAAGGAGCAGTTGCGCCGGAGGCAATCAAGGCTGCCGGTATGATTGGTGAAGGCCGTCGTGACATAGGTGTTTTGGCCGTGACTTCGGCCGATCGGCTAAATGCCGGGTGGACAGCCGCGCAACGAGCGCGTTCGCGTGGTAATCAGGCAGCACGGTCGCACATTGAAACTCTGATGTCCGGTCTTCCATCACACTGCAAGTTGGTCACCGTTATCGATGGCCATCCGGCGACACTTTCCTGGCTGGGGGCCGTACTTGGACATCAGACCATTCCGATGGGGGTCGAGCATTTTGGTCAGACCGGAACGATCAGTGACCTTTATTGCCACCACCGCATTGATTCAGAGGCCATCCTGGAAAAAGTGAATGGGCTGACCCAAGGCAGGACCCTTCTTGGTGTAAAAGCGGATTGAGTTTGAGGTTGCAAAGTTAAGAATGAACCTGGCTCAGGACCTTTTCGATCTGCGACGCATCGGCGAGGGCCGCGCCACCGAAGGGATTGACCAGAAAGTGCACGCCCGATGTTGAGAAATCGACGTCTATTCTCGGGTATCTACGTCAAATATGTCGAACTCAAGGACCGTGTGGAGATAGGATTGAACCTGTCTGGTCTGATCGGTTGGAGCAGGCTTCTGTCCTGCCGGAGTGTTCCTATAGTGGGAAACTTTTCAGCGACAGTGTCGGTATTCCTGTCTATACATTGGGAATGACACCCGGTATGGGGCTGTCTTTACCTTTGGATGATGTGCTGATTGCAATACCGCACTGCCCATATCACCTGGCCGATACAAAGAACCACCACCGTGAAACAAACCATTGCAGATGCGCTTGCGCGCAAGGGCTATGATACTTTGACCCAAGTACAGCGTGCCGTTACCCAGCCCGAGCTGGAAGGGCGTGACATGCTGGTATCGGCCCAGACCGGATCAGGAAAAACCATTGGGTTTGGTTTGGCGGTGGCGCACAGAGTGCTGGGCGAGGAGGAAACCTTCGGGGCGTCGGGTGCGCCGTTAGCGTTGGTTGTTGCGCCGACGCGCGAGTTGGCTCTGCAGGTGAAGCGTGAACTTGGCTGGTTGTATGCCGGGGCAGGCGCGTTTCTGGCCTCATGCGTGGGCGGCATGGACATCCGGGACGAGCGTCGTGCGTTGGCGAGAGGTGCTCATATCGTTGTGGCCACCCCTGGGCGGCTGCGTGACCATATCATGCGGGGTTCAATTGATTTGACGGCCATCCGTGCCGTTGTTCTGGATGAAGCCGATGAAATGCTGGATCTGGGATTCCGCGAGGATCTTGAATTCATCCTTGATGAAACACCTGCCGAACGTCAGACACTGTTGTTTTCCGCCACGGTGCCCCGCGCCATTGCCAATCTGGCCACGCGGTATCAGCGCGACGCGGAACGTGTGAGCACCGTCAGCGAAAAGACCCAGCACGCGGATATCGAGTATCGCGCCATGACAGTGGGCCCCCGTGATGGTGAAAACGCGATTATCAATGTTTTGCGGTATTACGAGGCCCCGAACGCCATTGTTTTCTGCAACACACGCGCAATGGTTTCGCGTCTGACCGCGCGGTTGTCGAACCGAGGATTTTCGGTTGTGGCCCTTTCTGGCGAATTGACCCAGAGCGAACGATCCAACGCGTTGCAGGCCATGCGCGATGGGCGGGCCCGGGTTTGCGTGGCAACCGATGTCGCGGCCCGTGGGATCGACCTGCCCAACCTTGATCTGGTGGTCCATGCCGAGTTGCCAAACAGCCATGAAACCCTGTTGCACCGGTCTGGGCGTACGGGTCGCGCAGGTCGCAAGGGCGTCAGCGCGTTGGTCGTCGAGCCCTCATCGCGAAAAAAGGCAGAGCGCATTCTGAAATTCGCCAAGCTGACGGCTGAATGGGGAACGGCCCCTTCGGCTGATGAGGTGAACGAGCGCGATCAGGTGCGAATGTTCGCGTCGGAGGACTGGCAGGCTGAAGTCACGGAAAGCGAAGGCCCGTCAGTTGAGAAACTGATGGCGAGTTTTACTCCGGAGCAGATCGCGGCGGCTTACCTTCGGCAATACAAACTGCGCCATTCCGCCCCGGAAGAGCTGGCATCTGTCGATCAGCGCGGCCCAAAACCACGTGCTGCTTTTGGTCCCAGCGTCTGGTTCTCTATATCCGAGGGACGCAATCAAAACGCGTCTCCACGTCATATGCTGCCGATGATATGCAAGGCAGGCGATCTCACGAAGGACGACATCGGTGCCATCCGGATTGCTGATGACGTTACCTATGTCGAAATCCGAGAAAGCAGCGTCGACGGTTTTCTGACCGCCATCGGTTCAGACATGAAAATCGAAGGGTCCAAGGAACTTGTGCAATTGGACAAAGCGCCAGACCTGTCGTCAACCGGACGACCGGAGTTAAATCGCAAGTTTAAAGGCAAGCCGCCAGGATATAAAAAGGATGCTGCTTCGGCTGAGCGGAAAGCGCCACGGCGCCAACCCAAGCCCGAGGCTCAGTCCGAAAAACCTGCGTATGCGACCGAACCCCACCTAACCTCAAACGACGATTCAAAAAGTAAGTTCAAAGCAACGGGTGCAAAACCGAAAACCCGCAAAACTCGCAGCGTTGCGGAAAAGAGCGCGCATTTCAAATCTGCCGGAGATGCCCCAAAAGGCCCGCCGCCGCCAAAGGGCAAGCCGAGCAGCAAGAAAAACCGTGCACGTACTGCGGCGGCAAAATCTGCAAAAGGTGGCAACGCTGTCCCCAAACGCCGGAAAACCTAGCCACCGGTCTATTGATTTGCGACTTGGTCAAAGCCTGTGCTCTGGGCTGCGGCAAACGGCTATCTGCCTGAGGTGCTCTCTCTCTCTCGGATGAGGCAGCAAATTACCCCGAATTCCTGACAGGGAATACACGAGAGCCTAACAGTTGCGTGATTTTTCAGGTTTGGAGCAAAGTAAGCTTTGCTCTTCTTGCCATCTCAATTGAATACTGTGGAACAGGACATTCTTTTGTGGAGTTTTCATGCGGTTCAGCGTCGGCATTGCTGTATCTATGCTGGTCGCCCTTTCGATAGGCGTGTCGACGTTTGTTGTTCATTCGCTGTGGTGGACAACAGCGCGTGACAACAGCCGAATGCTTGCAGCTGAGATCAACAGCCAGATCGCAAACGCCGTCCGTATTGAGGTGGGCGTAACCCTCAGATCGGCCGAGGCTGCGTGGTCTGCGGTGCGGACGATCTTTGTACAGAATGTCATCGCAACGCGACAGGCTGATAAGCGAGAATTCGTCTTTCTGTCACAATTGCTGGCGCAACCAAATATTTCCTGGATATTCTTCGGTTGGCCGGATGGAAATTTCTTTGCATCGCACCGACTGGGTGACAGCGGGCTTGAGATGATTGAAATCGACAAGGAAATTCGCGACCGCGAGTTACGGACCGATCGGTACATCTTTATTCCCGGGGATATCCAGTTCGAAGAACGGAGCTTTGCCAAGACATCTTACGACCCGCGTGAACATGCCTGGTTTGGTAATTTCATGACTCTGGACTCTAAGGGGTGGATCGAAGCGCGCGATCTGCCGGGCAGTAACAAGACCGTCTATGCGTTTGCGGGTCCGATCGATGTTAGCCGGGCGCGGCAGGGTGTTCTGGCGGTGGCAATCGAAACCGACCGGTTGTCGCGCTTTCTGGCGACGCTTGAGCCCGGTGAATTCGGCGCTGCCTTTATTCTGGACGCAGATGGCAACGTAATAGCCGTTCCCGATGCGGAAGCGGACGAAGTTACGCCCGCGCGAATGGGTGAAGGAGATCTATACGAGGTTGCCAAGATTTCGGGTGAAAAGCTGTTAGGTGGTCCGGACGCCAAGACTTCGGGCAGTTCGAGCAAACGCGTGGTCATCGATGGGGTGCCCTATGCAGTTGCCCTTACGCCCTTGGGTTTTTACGGCTGGCGTGTCGCAACGGTCATTCCAGAATCGGCCTTCTTGTCAGGCATCGATGAAACCTTGATAGACCTGATCTATATTCTGATCGGAGTTGTGATCGTCGCCACCGCTCTGGCGATCTGGCTGATCCGTAGAATTGTAGCAAATCCACTTGCGCGCATCGCTGAAGACCTGAGCAAAATCGAACGTTTTGATGTTGAACACATTCCACGCAGGCCTTCAAACCTGTCTGAGCTGGCCAATCTGTCCGCCGCCACTGCAAGTATGGCAGCGGGATTGTCTGCGTTCCGAAAATACGTACCAACCGATCTTGTGCAGATGCTGGTTGCCGAGGGTATCAAAACGCAGCCAGGTGGCGACATGAAGCAGATATCCGTGTTGTTCTGTGACGTGACCGGATTTACCGGATTGTCGGAAAAACTTGGCCCCAAAATTATCCAATTGATGGAGCCTTTTTTCACCGCAGCAGCAGCAGCCGTTGCCCGCCATGACGGCACAATCGATAAATTCATGGGTGACGCGGTCATGGCGATCTGGGGGGCACCTCGTACGGATGCCTCCCATGCCGAGAATGCTTGTCGCGCGGCATTGGACCTTGCAGCCACCGTAGAAGAGGCCGGCATTGAGGACGAGGCTGGCAATCCACTGCGTGTCAGGATCGGGTTGAACAGTGGAGAAGCTCTGGTCGGAAATATCGGATCAGAGCAACGGTTGAACTACACCGCTATTGGCGATGTTGTGAATGTTGCCAGCCGTTTGGAAGGGGCCAATAAGGATTACGGCACGCTCATTCTGATTGGTCCCGAGACGAGGCGTGAAGCGGCGGACGCAATTGTCGTGCGTGAGTTGGACACGCTTACGGTTTTTGGGCGGGCCGAAGAGTTGGTGGTCTATGAGCTGATCGCGATGGCGGATAGTTTTGATGGATTATCTGCTTGGATTGAAACCTACGAAAAGGGTCTTGCGCATTATCGAGCGGGGCAGTTCGAGAAGGCCATAGCTGCCTTTGAGTCTGCTGATAACGAGCGGGGTGGAGACCCTGTGTCGGGCGCCATGAAATCGCGAGCAATGAATCTGCTGGCCAACCCCCCGTCACAAGATTGGCGCGCGGTGACACATACAGACAAGAAATAAGTGCGTGGGCTTCGAGATTTGAGACTCGGTTGCCCTGATGCGTTTCACTACCGATCATCCGTTGCCAGCGCCAATCCAAGGCCTGATCCGAAAAAAGGATGCCTTTCAGCTTGTGGCGAATCCGTCCTAACCTGGCAATAACCGGGCGTACCGAGTGAGCGCAGGCTGACCACAAAAGATTACCAAAAAGAATTACAGCAACGTAGATCAGCGCATCATTCGGGCCGGGTATGGCGACTAGGATTGCAGTTGCACCGATCAACGCAAATGCAAGGCCATGGTCCATGTTTAATTCCTGTTTGGAACCACGTTTAGCACTTTTCGTCTGAATGTCGGATACGTTGGTCTCGACGTTCTCCAGCTCGATTGGCCGGGTTCCAAAGCTTCTGCGCATAAACAATACTCGTATTGCCAGGCGGCTACTTCTGCCGTCCGAAAGGCTTTCACGCCCGATGAAAAAGGTCGGAGGCCTTTATCTTTCAGCACGACTTGT
Organism: uncultured Ruegeria sp.; assembly: GCF_947497005.1. Classification (GTDB taxonomy): domain Bacteria; phylum Pseudomonadota; class Alphaproteobacteria; order Rhodobacterales; family Rhodobacteraceae; genus Ruegeria. The sequence continues at coordinate 190,685 of NZ_CANMFF010000004.1, forward strand.
GGCAATGCTCTGCACCGGAGGATAGGTGATGGAAACACTTAGCATAAAAAAACGAAATGCATCGCGCCTGTTGGCGGGGGTTGTGCAAATGGCACCGTTTACAAAGGTTCCGGTGATCAATATCGCCGCGCTGAAAGATGGCGACCCTGTTTCCAAGCAACGCGTTGCTGATGCCATCTGGACCGCCTGCACGCAAGTAGGGTTCTTTTATGTTTCGGACCACGGCCTTGACCCAGATATTCGGGCAGGGGCCTTTACCGCTGCCCAACGGTTTTTCGATTTACCCGATGTAGAGAAGCGTAAGGTTTCGATCCGCAATTCTCCGCTTCTGCGTGGCTATGGTGGGTTGCTGGAGGAAAATACCAACCCAGACAACCACGGTGATCTGCATGAGCATTTTGACCTGGCGCTGGATCTGGGTCCAGACGACCCTGACACTGCGGCGGGCACATATGGGTGTGGGCCAAATCAATGGCCCGAGTTGGACAATTTCCGGGAACCGGTGATGGCCTATCATCGCGAAATGCTACGCCTGAGCGAGACGCTTTTTTGTGGATTCGCCCTGTCTCTGGGTCTGCCGGAAGACTATTTTGCAGCACATATCACGAAACCTATCGCCGAGCTGCGTCTGGCGCATTATCCGCCTCAAACGCCGATCCATGACCCGGAAAAGATCATGGGTATCGGTGCGCATTCCGACTACGACGCTTTCACAATTGTTGCCACGGATGACGTGCCCGCGCTTGAGGTGCAGAATACGGCTGATCAATGGATCCCCGTGCCCCCCATTTCGGATACATTTGTGGTGAATGTCGGTGATCTGCTGCAGCGTTGGACGAACGATCTGTACCGCTCGACTTTTCATCGGGTCGTCAATCGTACCGGTCTGGAGCGATACTCGCTGCCGTTTTTTGCCAGCACCAATCCACTGACGGAACTGGGTGTGTTGGACAACTGCCAGTCCGAAGCGCGCCCGCCACGATATGCTCCGATCAGCGCGGTTGAATATATCGGTACACTGATGCGCGAATCCTACGGGATTTAGAAGCTCGGTCGCTATAAACGCTCGCAGGCTGCCGTAGTCCATGTCAAAGCGTGCGGCGACAATCTGGGGCCGAGGCGAGCCAATAAATCCGCATGATAGGTGTTCACCCAGTTGCGTTCCGCATCAGTCAACATCTCTGTCATCAACATGTCGGTCTGAATGGGGCACCATGTCAGGTTTGAAAACGCCATGAACCCATTGCTTAGTTGCACCACTTCGAAAAGGTTTTCGATCCGAATTCCAAACCGGTCAGTTTCATAATATCCGGGCTCAATGGACAGGATCATACCCGGGGCCAGATCGATCGGGTTATAAGGCTTGCCTATGCGTTGGGGATGTTCATGCACGGACAGCCGATGTCCTACGCCGTGGCCTGTGCCGTGGTCATAATCCAACCCAAGATCCCACAGCGGGCGACGGCAGATCGCATCGATGTGGTGACCCTGTGTGCCCGGCGGGAACCGCAGCGTTGCGATGGCGTAAAAAGCTTTGAATACCGCTGTGTAGGCCCGATCATACCCATCGGGTCTGTTTGGCCCAAAAGCGAAACTTCGCGTGGCATCCGTGGTGCCAGTGTCGTATTGCCCGCCTGAATCCAGCAGATATGTGTCTTCGGGACGGATTGGAGCCGAATTGTTGTCCTGCGTTGCATAATGGCACATTGCGGCATTTCCGGCAGCAGCGGATATCGAATTGAAGCTTTGCTCGAGAAACCCTGGCCGGCCTTGGCGAAAGTTAAACATGGCTTCCTCGGCCTCGCGTTCTGTGACTGGCGTGTCAGCGGTGGCGCGGCGTGGAACTTCAGAAGCCAACCAGGCGCAGAACTCGACCCAGGCAATGCCGTCTTCAATATGGCAGGCCCGCATCCCTTCCACTTCGACCGGGTTCTTAAGGGCTTTGCTTGCGGTTAAAAAACTGCCCTGCGGGATTGCAGCAGCGCTGGTCTGTTCAATTGCCATGCGGACGGCCGTGGGTGAAAAATCAGGATCGAACAGGACATTCTGCCCCGGTTTGATCCGGCTTTTCAACGTGGACAGAAAATCCTCCTGCGGACAGATCCCTACCGCATCCGGTAGATGATCCGTGACATCCTGTTTTAGTTTTGACGACGCGACGAACCAAAGCACCTGACCGGTCGTATCCACAATGGCAAAGGACTGTGGCACCGGGTTAAAGGCCACATCTGCCCCTCGGACATTCAACAGCCAGGCAATGTTGTCCGGCTGCGTCTCAACCATCAGTTCTGCACCACGGGCATCTATCTTCTTTGCCAAATTGCTGATCTTTTCCTGTGCAGACTGACCCGAGATTTGCACAGGGAAAGGGGCTACCTTCCCTCTGGGCATTTGTGGTTGATCCGTCCAGATAACGTCCACCGGGTTGTTTTCGACCGGGATCAACTCACCCTGTTTCAATGCTCCGGCGAACCGATCAAACAGGACGGGTGGCACATGCATGGGATCGAATCCGATGCGCCAGTCTGGCTGCGATGTTGCAGCCAGCCAGTTCTCGGGCGGATCATCGAACAGATGGTGGTGGGAAAACAGGGGTTCCAGGCATTGGTTTGCTGCCTGAACAACATACCTTCCGTCCACGAAAATTGCGACTGTTTCCATGGTGACGATCGCCAGGCCTGCTGATCCGGTAAAGCCCGTCACATAGGCAAGGCGTTCATCATGGGGCGCGACATATTCCGCTTGATACGCATCGTATCGGGGCAGAATAAAAGCATCCAGACGACACGATTGCAGTTCGGCCCGCAGGGCCGCGACGATTGGGGCTCGGTTTGTGTCCGGTGCGTCAAGCATTGGCATTGATCTCTTCGACATGGTGGCAGGCAACCTCGCCCCGTCCCTTGAACGGCAAAAGGACGGGCAACGTAGTCTTGCAGGTTTCGGTGGCGTGGCGGCAACGCACGTGGAACGGGCATCCAGACGGCATGTTCAGCGGCGAAGGCAGCTCGCCCTCCAGCTTGACCGCCTTGCCCCTTTCGTCGGGGTTAAGGGATGGAGCCGCAGACAGCAGCGCCTGACTGTAAGGATGCGCGGGTGCTGAAAACAGGGTCTCGCTGTCGCCGACCTCGACAATGCGACCCAGATAGATCACTGCCACCCGGTTCGAAACATGACGAACCAACCGCAGGTCGTGGGCGACAAACAGGATTGTCAGGTCCAGAGTCTCTTGCAATTCCAGAAGCAGATTGACCACCTGTGCCTGAACCGAGACGTCCAGTGCTGAAACCAGTTCATCCGCGATCAGAACCTCGGGCTCGACCGCCAGGGCCCGTGCGATGGCTATGCGTTGCCGTTGGCCACCTGAAAATTCATGTGGCAGCTTATGTTGTGCGTCCTGTGACAGGCGAACCAATTCCAACAACTCGGCAACGCGGGCGGGAATTTTCGCATCTGGGCGCATCTTATGTACGCTCAGGGCTTCGGCAAGTATCTGGCCCGTGGTCATTCGGGGGTTGAGTGACGAATAGGGATCTTGAAACATCATCTGGACGCGACGGTTATAGGCCCTGTCTGCGCGCTGTTCAGTGCCAAAAACATCCTGCCCGTCAAAGCGGATTTCGCCCTCGCTGGGTGTGTAAAGGCGTACGATGCAACGAGCCAAAGTCGATTTTCCGCACCCGGACTCTCCAACGACGCCCAGCGTTTCACCACGGATCAGATCCAGACTGACCCCGTTCAGCGCATTGACAACGCGCCCCGGGCGACCTGTGACGTAATCTGCAGGGCTTCGCCCCATTGGGAACCGCAGATGCAGATCGCGGATTTCCATTACAGTGCCAGTCATGCCGCATTTCCCTGAGATTTGGTAACCGGGTTAAAGCAGGCGACCTGTCGCCCCTCGGTGATCAGCGACAGGGCGGGACGGTCCTGACTGCATGGCGCAATGCAAGACGTGCATCGGGGGGCAAATGCACAGCCAGGTGGCAAGGCGTCCAGACCGGGGGGAACACCCGGCACGGAATAAAGCGGCGTTCGCGGCGGCAGGTTCTCCGGCACCGACCGCATCAGCCCGACCGTGTAGGGGTGGCGTGGTTCACGCAGTACATCCCGCACCAGCCCCTGCTCGACAATCCGGCCCGCGTACATCACGGCAACATTGTCACAGGTTTGCGCCACAACACCCAGATCGTGAGTTACCAGCAAAACCCCCATATCCATGTCCTGTGCTAGTCGCAGGATCAGGTCGAGGATCTGCGCCTGAATGGTCACATCCAGTGCCGTGGTCGGCTCGTCCGCCAACAACAATTTCGGGTTTGCCGCCAGCGCGATAGCGATCATCACCCGTTGTCGCATCCCGCCGGAAAACTGGTGCGGGTAATCCTTTAGGCGCTGCGCGGCAGAAGGGATTCCGACCAGATCCAGCATTTCGATGGCGCGATCCCGACGCGCGGCACGTGGCAGGTCTGTATGAGCGCGCAAGGTTTCCTCAAGCTGCAATCCAACCGTGAGCAGTGGATTGAGTGAGGTCATCGGCTCTTGAAAAATCATAGCGATTTCGCGGCCCTGTATCTGACGCAATGCGCGATCCGCCATCTCAACCAGATCACGACCCTGCCAGCGTACTTGCCCGGTCACATCTCCATAGCGGCGCGCCAACCCGATAATCGAACGCAGAGTGACGCTTTTGCCTGACCCACTTTCGCCAACCAGCCCCAGAACCTCGCCCCGTGCGACCGAGAAGCTGACATCGCGCAACGCGGGCAAAGCCCGGCCATTGCGGTGGAATGTTGTATTCAGGCCGTCGACCTGAAGGATCGGTGTATTTTCGTCCATCTTACCCTCGCGGCCTGAGAAGATCAGCCAACCCGTCGCCCAACAGAGAAAAACCCAACCCTGTCAGAACAATGGCCAATCCGGGCATCAGGCTCAGCCACCACGCGGTCGAGATAAAGTTGCGCCCCTCTGCGATAAGTACGCCCCATTCGGCTTGTGGTGGCTGTGCGCCCAGCCCCAGGTAACCCAGCGACGACCCCAACAAGATCACCAGAGCCATGTCAGTCATCCAGTAGACAATGACCGGTGTGATCGCGTTGGGCAGCAGGTGCCGGAAGATGATGCGCCGATCAGAATAGCCCATGACGACACCTGCGGCGGCATAGTCATTGCCCATCTGTGCAATGACTTCGGCTCGCATCAGGCGTGCATAATAGACCCAGTAAACGACCGAGATGGCGATATACATGTTAACCAGCCCAGGCCCCAACACCGCAACCATGGCGATGACTAGAACAAGGAACGGGAAGGTAATGACGGCGTCGACAATCCGACCGAAGATCAGGTCGGCAATGCCCCGGTAGTATCCGACAAGTGCTCCGATTATCACGCCGGTCACCAACGCAAAGACCGTGCCGAACACGGCCATTTGCATGTTCACCTGATAGGCCCAGATCACCCGCGAAAGGCTGTCGCGGCCCAACAGGTCGGTGCCAAATGGATGCGCCCAAGATGGGGGCTGTCGGATTGCGTTGTAATCGATTGTGTTTGGATCGTAGGGCGCGAAAGCGCCGGGAAAGACGGCCAGCAGGATCGAAAACCCGATGATCAACAGCCCGGCGACTAACCCTGGTTTGCGAAGAGCCATCCTGAAAAACGAGGGCTGGCTGTTAGTGAAGGTCATATCACTCATTGCAGGCGCATCCTCGGGTCAAGGCGACTTTGGAACACATCAGTCATCAAAAAGACGAACGAGACCAGCACGGCAAATGTCAGGGTAAGTCCTTGAATCAACGGGTAGTCGCGGGCAAAGATCGCTTCGAGCATCAGTCGTCCCATGCCGGGTACGGCGAATACGGTTTCTGTGACCAAAGTCCCGCTCATCAGATTGCCAATGGATAGGCCAAGCAGTGTAACCGTCGAGATCAGCGCATTGCGCAGCACGTGCCGACCAAGGATCAGACGAGAGGGCAGGCCTTTGGCGCGGGCGAATTGAACATATTCGGCATCCAGCACTTCGATAATCGCGCTGCGCAGGTTCCGCATGATGATGGCCGAGGTATAAAGCGCAACCGTGACCGATGGCAGAAACAGGTGATAGAGTTTCTCGCTGAACGTATCGCCATACCCGCCGACCGGGAACAAGCGCAATTGAGCTGCCAGAAAGGTTAGCAGGACCAAGCCGATATAGAAGACCGGCATGGACAGGCCGATCTGAAATATTGTGCGGATCACCGCATCGGGCCAGCGTCCGCGATTGAGCGCGGCCACAAAGGCTAGCGGCCCTGCAATCAACAGCGACAGAATCACTGAATACACGGTTAAAAACACTGTGACCGGCAGGCGGTCGACGATGACATCCATCACATCTGTGCGCATCAGGATCGAGCGCCCCAGATCACCCTGAACCGTGTTGGAAAGGAATAGCCAGAACTGTACCAGCATCGGTTCAGTCAGACCCAGCCGTTCCCGGATCGCCTGAATGTCAGCGTCCGAGGCGCGGTCTCCCGCCATCGCAATGGCCGGATCGCCCGGCAGCATCCGCACCAGCAGGAAGATGATGACCATAACCAGAAAGAAGGTTGGCACCATCATCAACAGGCGCTTGAAGATATAGTTAAGGCTGGACACATCCGCACTCCGCAAAGGGCCCCGCCGCCAGGGTGCGGCGAGGCAAGGGCATCAGCTCTTAACGGCTGACTGTTGCTTCATCGAAGATGTTATTACCCAAGGGCGTCTGAACATAGCCTTCGACCGCAGTTCTAAGCGCCACTGCGAAGGGGGTTTCATACATGAACAGCAAGGGGGCCGCGTTCGCGTAAAGTTCCTGCATTTTGGCGAATTTGACCTTGCGGGCTTCTGGGTCCATTTCGTTTGCGGCTTCCTCGAACAGTGTATTGAACTCGGCATTCTCCCATCCGGTGCCAACGGCCTTGGCCGTGGGTGTGTAGCCCAGCCAGCCGACAACCTGACTGGGGTCGTTCACGTCGTTGACCCAGCCATACGTATGGATGTCAAATTCGCCGGAACGGTTCTTTGCACCGCGTGTGGCGCCATCCACCTGCTCGACCACCAGTTCGATACCCAGCGGTGCCCACATCTGTTGAAGTGCCGCAAAGATCGTCGAGTCGTCTGCCGAACCTGCGAGAGTGGTCAGAGTAACCTCAGTACCTTGTTCCAGACCGGCCTCGGTAACCAACGCTTTGGCTTTTTCCATGTCAAACGCATAGAGCGGGCTCAGATCGGTGGAAAATTGTGTGGCCTTGGCCATCAGCGGCGAGCTCATCGGCTGACCGGCACCATGTAGGACGACCCCGATCAAAGCATCTTTGTTAGTAGCATAGTTCAATGCTTGTCTTACCCGAGCATCAGCCAACGGGTTAGGCGACCCATCCGCGCGTGTGTCACGCGTGTTGATCGGCGAATAGATGATTCGCGTCGAAGGGTAGAGCTGCATGTTGATATTTGAATCGGCCTCCAGCTCGGCCACGCGGCTGAACGGGATAAATTCAGCAGCGTCCACTTCACCGGCTTGCAGGCTCAGAATGCGCGTGGCGTCATCCGGGATGATCTCGAAATGCACGGCTTCCAAATAGGGCAGTGGTTTTCCATCGGCACCATTGCGCCAATAGTTTTCATTGGCGCAGAAATCCATCGAAGACCCTTGTTCGAACCCGCATAGGTAGAACGGGCCAGAACCGACGCCAGCGGATGTCGAGGCAAAGATTGCTGCGGATTTGTCCTGATCTGTCTCGCCTGCTGCAGTCTCAAAAGCGGCCTTCGAAACGATGGCCGTATTGAAGGTGGCCAGCATCGACAGGATGGTCGGATCAGGGTCTTTCAAGGCAATTGTAATCGCGTTGCCATCAGCCGAGACGGTGTCTATCGAGCCCAGAAGGCCAGCCCAGGGGCTAAGGTCCGGGTTCCGTGCCCGGTCGAGCGAAAACACAATGTCATCGCCGGTCATGGGTGCGCCATCGGCGAACAGAACGCCCTCGCGCAGGGTCAACGACACCGTTTTGCCGTCTTCCGAGACGGAGAATGCCTCAGCCAGACCAGGCTCAACAGAATTCCCGTCGGCGCTACCGCGCAACAAAGTGTCGAACAGGCTGCCTACCATCCAGATGTCGGGATTTCGATCGGCATAGATCGGGTCAATCAGCCTTGATCCATCATAACGGGCGAAGTTCAGTGTTCCGCCTCTTTCCTGCGCCAGCGCCGGCACGGCCAACGTCGTGGCCAGCACTAATCCCAAAACCGATTTCAGTTGCATTCTCTTATCCTCCCGCAAAAGCACATGCTTCACGCGACGGGAGAGTAATCATTTTTTTACAATACTAAAGTTTTTTTTAGTAGAAGATAAAAAGTTTTTATGAATCCTGCCCCTGATCGATCGCATTATTCATAGGTGAGGTCGTCACCCACAGTTCAACCGCCTCGGTTTCGCCAAGCACGACCGAATAGTGTCGCGTAGATGTATCATGATGAATCACGTCGCCGGGAGACATGATGAAAATCTGATCCCCCAGATGATATTCCAGCTGCCCGGACATGAGGTAGCAAAAAGCTTCACCAGTGTGGCACATCTTTTCAGAAACATGGCCTGGCGGGCGGTGAACGATCTGCGGGTGAAATAACGCTCCGGCGAATCCCGGTCCCAGCTTTTCGTAATACCGCCCGCGTGTCCCCAAAGAGTATGTTTGTCTGCCGTCTCGGGCGACATATTGGGTAAACACTTCCGGCACGCTCAGCAATTGTTCGATGCTGGTTTGCAGCGCCGCAGCAATAGCCATCAGCGAAGTCAGCGACGGCGAACTCAACCCACGTTCCACCTGCGACAGGAATCCTGTTGTCAGATCTGCGGATCTGGCCACCTGATCCAGTGTTTTTCCCATCGCTTTGCGGCGCCTGCGGATGGCGTGTCCCAATTCAGTCGGTTTACCCTTTTGTCTGGTTTTGACGTGCTCGGTCGGTGATTGCATTCGCAGGTCCTCTGCAGTTCGGACAGTGCGATCCATTCAATAGAACTATTTCGTGAAGATCAAAATTTTTTTGATTAGGCTAAAAAACGATTTTCCGAATCCTTCCTGGTGATCTCGGCACAAAGTGGGTTCGGAGATCAGCGTTCACGAGTATGGGCAAAATCCCCGATGCCGTTTTAATGCTGAACCCAATGCAGAGGGCAAGGGATGTAAGTCATTCCAGGTGAGTAAAGTGAAAATGAAGCAGTCTCGACCGCACCCCTCCGGGACTTAGGGCAGATGCATGCTTTACAGTGAACTGCGACAGACGCTGTTGACATTAGATTTTGTATTTTGGATACATTAGCAGCGAGATCGCGACGACTTGTTCTGTCACTGAATGCTCTGACGACAAAGAGCCCTGCGATTGTCTTGAAAAGTCCTTTTCTGGGAGAAAATCATGAAACTCAAACTTCTGGCCGCAACCACTGCGATTGCCCTGACGGGTGCCGTGGCGCAGGCAAATACTCTGGTTTATTGTTCCGAAGGCTCGCCTGAAGGGTTCGATCCTGCTCTGTTCACCGCAGGGACGACCTTTGATGCGTCTTCACATCCGATCTACAATCGGTTGCTGGAATTTGAAACGGGCACAACCAACGTAATCCCCGGCTTGGCCGAAAGTGTCGAGGCCAGCGACGATGGTCTGGAATACACGTTCAAGTTGCGTCAGGGGGTAAAGTTCCATTCCAATGACGAATTCACTCCGACCCGCGACTTCAATGCGGATGACGTAATCTTCTCGTTCATGCGTCAGAAAGACGAAAGTCACCCTTATAATCAAATATCAGGCGGTACTTGGGAGTATTTCCAGGGTATGGGGATGCCTGATCTGGTCTCATCCATCGAAAAGATTGATGACTACACTGTGAGATTCACCCTGTCCAAACCCGAAGCACCTTTTGTCGCCAACATGGCGATGGACTTCGCGTCGATCGTGTCGGCGGAATATGCCAATGCAATGATGGCAGCTGGAACGCCTGAAAAACTGAACACAGCGCCCATCGGTACCGGGCCGTTTTCATTTGTGGCCTATCAGAAGGACGCAGTGATCCGTTACTCAGCCAATGGCGAGTACTGGAAAGACCCGGCGCAGGTTGACAATCTGATCTTTGCCATCACCCCGGATGCGTCCGTGCGCTATCAGAAACTGAAAGCCGGTGAATGCCATGTGATGCCCTATCCTAACCCTGCCGACATTCAGGCGATGAAGGATGATGCGGACATCAACATGATGGAGCAGGAGGGTCTGAACGTCGGCTATCTGGCCTACAACACCACAATGGCGCCGTTCGACAACCCCAAGGTGCGTAAGGCGCTGAATATGGCAATCGACAAGCAGGCGATCATCGACGTGGTCTTCCAAGGCTCGGGTCAGGCGGCCAAGAACCCGATCCCGCCGACAATGTGGGGCTATAACGACGCGATCACCGACGACGCTTATGATCCGGAAGCGGCCAAGGCGATGCTTGAGGCAGAAGGCGTTTCCGACCTGTCGATGAAGGTCTGGGCGATGCCGGTACAGCGCCCGTACAACCCGAATGCACGTCGTATGGCTGAACTGATCCAGGCGGATTTCGCGAAGGTTGGCGTCGATGTCGAAATCGTCTCGTATGAATGGGGTGAATACCTGTCGCGTTCGAAAGACCTGAACCGGGACGGAGCGGTTCTGCTGGGCTGGACCGGTGACAATGGCGATCCGGACAACTTCCTGGCCGTGTTGCTGGGCTGTGATGGTCGCGAAGCGTCGAACCGTGCGCAGTGGTGCCACCAGCCGTTCGAAGATCTGATCCTGCAAGCTAAGCAGAGTACCGATCAGGCCGAACGCACCAAGCTGTACGAAGACGCTCAGGTGATCTTTAAGGATCAGGCGCCATGGGCGACCATCGCGCATTCGGTTGTTTACATGCCGATGAGCAACAAGGTGCAGGGCTACAAAGTGCACCCGCTGGGCGGACACATCTTTTATGATGTGAGCGTCGAGTAAATCACCACTCATTTGCCAAAGCCGCCTGATTGGGCGGCTTTGGTTTTCTTGTTATTGGAGACTGGCCTGAATGCCGGATTTGTCCGAATACAGCCAACTGGCCCGCGATATGTCTGTTGATGCCGTGGCGCTGGTGCCCGGCCCAAATTTCACCCGCGCGTTGGGCAAAGCCTTTATGAGCCACGAACGCCCGTTTCTGGTAGTGATCCCGGCGAAGGGAAGCCCGGCGGCCATCGTTCCAAATCTCGAACTCGGCTCATGGGAACTGGTCAGATTTGATGGTGCAGTGTTCGATTGGTTCGATCAGACCGGATATGAAGATGCGTTTACCGCACTGGCCGATCACATGCCGTTGTCGTCTGTGGCGGTAGAAGGTCAGGTGATGCGGGTGTTTGTGTCCAAGGCCCTGACCCGTGCAATGCCGGACCTGCGCATCGTGGACGGCGAGCGCGAGATTTCCGGGCTGCGGATTGTCAAGACCGACGACGACATCTTGGCTTTGCAAGCCGCCATCGATGTTTCCGAACGCGCTCTGGAGCAGGTCATCGCCCGCGTGCGTGTCGGCCAGACCGAAAAGCAGGTCGAACAGACTTTAATACAAGCGCTGTTTGCTGAAGGGGCCGAGTCACTGGCATTCAATCCAATCGTAGCGGCAGGTGACAACTCTGCCAGGCCGCATGGCAAAGCGCGCGCGGACTACGAGATTCGTTCCGGTGACGCTCTGCTGTTCGACTTCGGAGCCCGCAATCAGGGCTTCGCAGCGGATATCACCCGGACTTTCTTTGTTAACGAGGTCTCGGACGAGGGTCGGGCGGTCTACGACACAGTGCTACGTGCCAACCAAAAAGGTTTCGAGGTCTGCCGCCCCGGCGTGACAGCGCATGATATTGACGACGCGGTGATCGGCGTGCTTGAGGCTTCGCCCTATGCCGACCGCATCCGAACTAAAACGGGCCACGGTTTGGGCCGGGACGTTCACGAGGCCCCCTATATCATGCGCGGCAACGATCAGGTGATCCGCAAGGGAATGGTCTGGACGAACGAGCCCGGGCTATATGAACTAGACAATTTCGGTGTGCGCATCGAAGATGACGTACTGGTGACGGAAGATGGTTGCCGGTCATTGACCAGCTTTCCCAAAAATCTCAGAATCATAGGTCACTGATGATTGGCTATTTTCTAACTCGACTGGGCATGTTCATCCCGACCTTTCTGGGTGTGACGTTGATTTCCTTCATGTTCATTCGCGTCTTGCCCGGCGATCCGATTATCGTCATGGCCGGTGAACGTGGTATGACTGAGGAACGTTATCAGGAAATGGTCGAGAAGCTGGGCTTTGATAAACCCGTGCTTCAGCAATACTGGGACTATCTTGTTGGCGTCATGCAAGGTGATCTGGGTGAAAGCTTTGTGACCAAAAAACCCGTTTGGGACGAATTCTTTGCGCTGTTCCCGGCGACGCTGGAACTTTCGCTTTGCGCGATGATTTTTGCAGTGGCTCTGGGCCTGCCTGCGGGCGTGATCGCGGCAGTCAACAGGGGAAAGTTCTTTGACCGCGCGCTGATGTCCTCAGCCCTGATTGGCTATTCCATGCCGATCTTCTGGTGGGCGCTGCTACTTATCATCGTATTTTCCGGCAATCTGGGCTGGACGCCGGTCTCGGGTCGAATTGATCTGCTGTATTACTTTCCCAGCGTTACGGGCTTTATGCTGATCGACAGCCTGCTATCCGGGCAGGAAGGCGCGTTTGGTTCCGCCGTGCGGCACCTGATCCTGCCAACCATCGTACTTGGCACCATCCCGCTGGCGGTGATTGCGCGCCAGACACGTTCGGCGATGCTGGAAGTGCTGGGCGAGGACTATATCCGAACCGCTCGCGCCAAGGGCCTTTCTCCGACGCGGATCAACGGGTTGCACGCGCTGCGCAACGCTCTGATCCCGGTTGTTACCGTGATCGGCTTGTCGGTTGGTACATTGCTTGCGGGTGCGATCCTGACCGAGACGATCTTTAGCTGGCCGGGGATCGGCAAGTGGATGGTCGATAGTATCTTCCGCCGCGATTACCCAGTGGTGCAGGGCGGTCTGCTTATGATCGCGGTGATTGTGATGCTGGTGAACCTGCTGGTCGATGTCCTGTACGGCATCATCAACCCCAAAATCCGGAGGCGGTGATGGCCGAAGTGTCCGCAACTCCTACCAAATCCGAAAATCGCCCCAGCGCCCTGCGTGAATTCTGGTACTACTTCAGCGAAAACCGCGGTGCGGTTATTGGGCTGTGGGTCTTTGCTGCCTTTGTGTTCTGCGCAGCTTTCGCGCCGCTTTTGGCCCCCTATGATGCGACAGAGCAGTTCCGCGATCACATCCTGCAACCACCGGCATGGCAGGAAGGTGGAAGCTGGGCTTTTCCACTGGGCACCGACCCTTTGGGCCGGGATATGCTGTCACGCCTGATCATGGGCTCACGCTATTCCTTCTTTGTCGGGATCGTTGTTGTTTGTGTTGCCGTATCGGGCGGTGTGATGGTCGGCCTGCTTTCGGGCTTTGCCCCCAAATGGGTCGATACGCTGATCATGCGGGTGATGGATATCATTCTGGCTTTTCCCTCGCTGCTGCTGGCGCTAGTTCTGGTGGCCATCCTTGGCCCGTCGCTGACCAACGCGATGATCGCGATCGCTATCGTGTTTCAGCCCCACTACGTGCGCCTGACCCGCGCTTCAGTTCTGGCGGAACGACAGAAAGATTATGTCACATCGGCGCGGGTGGCCGGTGCGGGCAAGTCGCGGCTGATGTTCATCACTGTGCTGCCCAATTGTCTGGCGCCAATCATCGTGCAGGCAGCACTGTCCTTCTCAACGGCGATTCTGGACGCCGCTGCCTTGGGCTTTCTGGGTATGGGCGCGCAACCGCCCACGCCGGAATGGGGCACCATGCTGGCCGAAGCGCGCGAATTCATACTGCGCGCCTGGTGGGTGGTTACCTTCCCCGGTTTGGCGATCCTTGTGACCGTACTTGCCATCAACCTGATGGGCGACGGCCTGCGCGATGCGCTGGACCCAAAATTGAAACGGAGCTGATCGCATGAGCCTTTTGCAGATCCGCAACCTGACTGTTGAATTCGCCACCGCCTCGGGCAAGTTTCGCGCCGTGGATGGCGTCGATCTGTCGGTCAACAAGGGTGAGCTGCTGGCCATCGTGGGGGAAAGCGGATCGGGCAAGTCGGTGTCGATGCTGGCGCTGATGGGGTTGTTGCCGTGGACCGCGACCATCACTGCCGACGAGATGAGCTTTGAGGGGCGTGACCTGGCCGGCATCTCGGCCCGCGAGCGTCGGAAGATCATCGGCAAGGACATGGCGATGATCTTTCAGGAGCCGATGTCGTCACTAAACCCCTGTTTCACGGTCGGTTTCCAAATCAAAGAAGCCTTGCGTATTCATCTGGGGCTGAACCGCAAGGATCGTCATGAACGCGCGGTCGAGCTGTTCGATCTGGTGGGAATTCCTGCACCTGAAAGCCGCCTGAACACATTTCCGCATCAGATGTCTGGGGGCATGAACCAACGCGTCATGATCGCGATGGCCATCGCCTGCAAGCCCAAGCTGCTGATTGCGGACGAACCCACAACGGCATTGGACGTGACCATACAGGCGCAGATACTCGACCTGCTGGTCCGGTTGCGCGATGAATATGATATGGGCCTTGTGCTGATAACTCATGATATGGGCGTGGTGGCTGAAACCGCCGAACGGGTTCAAGTGCAATATGCCGGGCAGAAAGTCGAAGAACAGCCCGTCGGAGATCTGTTCCGTACACCGCGTCATCCTTACACTGCGGCTTTGTTGAACGCATTGCCTGAACGCGCGACGTCAAAGATCCTGCCGACAATTCCAGGCGTTGTGCCGGGGCAATTCGACCGGCCCAAAGGGTGCCTGTTCAGCCCGCGATGCCAGTTTGCAGACGCAACCTGTGCTGAAAAACCACCGACACCTCATGCTGAGGCCTTTGGCAAAGCACGCTGCCACCACGTTGAAAAAATTGCAGCCGGAGAATTGGCATGACCGAACCTATCGTTCAGGCAAAAGGTTTGGCCCGATTTTACGCGGTAAAGGGCGGGTTGCTGTCCAAATCAGCGACGGTAAAGGCGCTTTCGAGGGTGGATTTCGATCTGAAACCCGGAAAGACCTTGGCCATCGTCGGTGAGTCCGGTTGCGGCAAGTCAACGCTGGCGCGACTGGTCGCCATGATAGAAGAGCCGACGGCCGGCAGTCTGACGATTGACGGTGTCGATATAACTCCGTCGCAGTGGAGCAAAATGCGCGAGACGGTGCAGATTGTGTTCCAGGACCCCTATGGATCATTGAACCCGCGTCAGCGGATCGGTCAGATTCTGCAAGAACCTCTGATCATCAACCGTCCGAAAATGAGCGCCGCTGACCGTGAGAGGCAAGCGCGCGACATGATTGAACTGGTGGGATTGCGACCCGAGCATTATGACCGTTATCCGCATATGTTCTCGGGCGGGCAACGCCAGCGGATTGCCATCGCACGTGCGCTGATGCTGAACCCCAAGGTTCTGGTTCTGGATGAGCCGGTTTCAGCCCTTGATGTTTCGATTCAGTCTCAGATTCTGAACCTGCTTGTGGATTTGCAGGAGAGGTTGAACCTAGCCTATCTGTTCATCTCGCATGATCTTTCGGTGGTTCGGCATTTTTCTGATGACGTGATCGTTATGTATTTGGGTCGTGCTGTTGAAAAAGCCCCAAAAGAGCAGCTGTTCGCCGCGCCACGTCATCCCTATTCCAAGGCGCTGCTGTCCACGACGCCACGGGCCGACCCCGAAGCAAGGAAAGAGCGGATCAAGCTGGAAGGCGAGTTGCCGTCGCCGATGAACATTCCCACAGGCTGTGCTTTTGCGAAGAGATGCTGGCTGGCGACTGACCAGTGCAGAGCGGCATTGCCCGAGCTTGACAGAGAAATTCATCAGGTTGCGTGTCTGCATCCGCTGCATGGCCCGGCTGATCAGGTCTGAGCTGGCTGGCACCGGCATGTTCGACGCGATGTCGATCGCTGCACGGCATAAATGGCGCCGAAGACGACAAAAGAGGTTCAGTTCGATTTTTTTGAACTGGATCGCCACGTCATTCATCGGATTTATGGCAGAAACCACATAGGTAAGTTTCACAAACGCCATCAGTGACGGTAAGCTACAACGTATCTCAGCGGATCACGGAGACCCCTGCATGACTCCATCAGGCCTCGAACTCAATGTCGAACGCCTTTCAGCTTACCTTAAGCGCCATATCGAAGATTTCACCGGTCTTCAGACATACGAGAAGTTTTCAGGCGGGCAGTCCAATCCAACTTATCTGCTGACCACTGGCGGTGCGAAATACGTGCTGCGGCGGAAGCCACCCGGCGATCTGCTGCCTTCGGCCCATGCGGTGGATCGAGAATACCGCGTTCTCAGGGCGCTTCATGGCAGTACGGTGCCGGTCGCCAAGCCATTCGTGCTGTGTAACGATACGGATATCATTGGTTCCATGTTCTATGTCATGGGATTTCAAGAGGGCCGGATATTCTGGGATCCGGCACTGCCCAAGGTGGAGATGGCAAACCGTCAGCCGATCTTCGACGAAGTAATCCGCGTTTTGGCCGCATTGCACGCAGTTGACGTTAATACTGTTGGTCTGTCGGGCTTTGGCAAGCCGGGGAATTACTTCGAGCGCCAATACAGCCGCTGGACCAAGCAGTACCGCGCCGCGGAAACCGATAACCTGCCCGGAATGGAACAGTTGATGGACTGGCTGGTCGGCAACCTGCCCGCCGATGACGGTTCGGTCAGTCTGATCCATGGCGATTTCCGCATCGACAATTTCATCTTCGCTTCGGGCACCCCGCAAATCGCGGCGGTTTTGGATTGGGAGCTTTCCACACTGGGCCACCCGATGGCCGATCTGGGCTATTTCTGTGTTTGTCTCAGGTTGCCGCCGACCGGTCTGATCCGGGGGTTGCAAGGGTTGGATCGTACTGCGCTGAACATCCCGTCCGAGGCTGAGATGATCGACCGCTATTGTGCGTTGCGTGGGTTGTCGGGAATTGAAAACTGGACCTTCTATCTGGCGTTTTCCTTCTTCCGCATGGCTGCGATTGCGCAGGGTGTCTACAGCCGTGCGTTAGCGGGCAATGCTTCAAATCAGAACGCAATGGCGTTCAAGGGTCTGGTGGCTCCTCTGGCGCAAATGGCGCTCGACGAAATCTCGGCCGCAACTCACTGAAAGGGATCACAATGGATTTTGCCCCATCGCCGCGCGCTGCGGAAATGCACGACCGGCTGAAAGCCTTTTTGGAGGCATATATCTATCCGCGTATCCGCGACCACAAAGAAGAGATTGAGGCAGGCAATTTCCCTGTCTCCTTCATGGAAGATCTTAAAGCGCAGGCCAAGGCCGAAGGGCTTTGGAATATGTTCCTGCCTTCCTTGCGAGAAGATGAACCCGGCACACGGCTCACCAATTTGGAATATGCGCCTTTGGCAGAGTTGATGGGGCAGGTTGGCTGGTCTTCGGAAGTATTCAACTGTAACGCGCCTGACACCGGCAACATGGAACTGTTGCATATGTTCGCCACGGCCGAGCAGCGCGAGGAGTGGCTGGTGCCTCTGTTGAACGGTGAGATCCGATCAGCCTTTGCAATGACCGAACCGGATGTGGCCAGTTCGGACGCGACCAATATTACCACTTCGGTCCGGCGCGACGGCGATGATTATGTCATTAATGGCCGAAAATGGTTCATCACCAATGCCTGCCATCCGAACACAAAGCTGTTCATCGTCATGGGTAAAACCGACCCTAACGCCGACCGGCACAAGCAGCAGAGCATGGTCATTGTCCCTAAGGACACTCCAGGGTTTGAGATTGTGCGCAACCCCACCATTCTGAACATGCACGACCCCGAAGGCCATGCCGAACTTGTGTTCAAGGATGTGCGTGTCCCGGTCAGCAACCTTCTTGGCGAAGAAGGCGGTGGGTTTGCTTTGGCGCAGGCGCGGCTTGGGCCGGGACGTATTCACCATTGTATGCGTTCGATCGGGGCGGCGGAAATGGCGCTAAACCTGATGGTCGAACGGGCGCAGGAACGGAAGACTTTTGGCAAGCAGCTTTCGGAACAGGGCGTGATCCGAGAGTGGATCGCTAAGTCCCGATTAGAGATTGAGCAAGCGCGCCTGTTGACCCTGAAAGCAGCCTGGAAGATTGATCAGGTGGGCGCGAAAGCGGCGTTCCGCGAAATTTCTTTGATTAAGGTAGTGGCGCCAAATGTGCATGCAACGGTCACCGACCGCGCCATGCAGGTTTTTGGCGCGATGGGTATGACGCCTGATACGCCGTTGGCTGACAGTTATACCTGGGCCCGGGCCTTGCGCTATGCGGATGGGCCGGATGAGGTTCATCTGCAGGCTATTGCTAAGCAGGAGCTGAAGAACTCCAACTTTGGCATGTCAGATCAATGGCTGACACCACCCTTGCGCTAGCTCACGGTAGATGTCAAACCGCGCGAAGTCTTAATGATGCAATGGTCGTCTGCGACCTTTGCATTTCACAAAATCCGCATTGGGGCGAAGCGTTCGAGGAACACATGGGTTGCGGCCCAGATGCGCAAAAAGCACGGATGCACGGGACGCCATGCTACGCCCCGGCAGTCAGCAAATCACTCGCCTTTTCTCCGATCATGATTGCAGGGGCATTTGTATTGCCGCTGACGATTTCGGGCATGATCGAACAATCAGCGACCCGCAGGTTTCCGATGCCGTGAACTCTGAGTGCCGGATCGACAACCGCGGTTTCGTTCGTTCCCATCGCGCAGGTACCGGTCGGATGATAGATCGAAACCGAATTCGATCTGACCCAGTCCAGCGTGCCCTCGTAATCGTCGCTGGAGAGCTGAGAGGTGGGTCTGAATTCTTCGGATATTTTCGAGGCGAGCGGATTGTTTTGTGCGATCCTGCGCGCGATATTCACGCCATCAACGATGGTTCTGCAATCCGTTTCAGTCGACAGGTAGTTTGGAACGATTTTGACATGCTCTGACGGATCTGGCCCGTTCAGACGCAGTTCGCCCCTGCTCTCTGGTCGCAGCTGGCACACTGACATGGTGAAGGCTGAAAACGGGTGTACGCCTTCGCCGGGACTATCGGCGGACCAGGGTTGCACATGAAACTGAATGTCGGGCGTTTCAACATCGGGGCGTGTTTTCATGAATCCAGTTGCAAGGCTGGCGGCCATTGTCATCGGACCTGCGCGGAACAAAGCGTATTTGAGGGCAATCCGAGCCTGATTGAACAGGCTACGCACCTCGTCATTCAATGTCGGTTCGTTGCATTTGAAAACGAGGCGGGCCTGTAAATGGTCCTGCAGTTTCTTGCCGACATTGGGCAAGGCATGCACCGGTTCGATCCCGTTCTTCTTCAGGTGGTCGGGGTCGCCGATCCCCGATAGCATCAGTATCTGAGGAGAGTTTATTGCGCCGCCAGACAGGATGATTTCGCGCCGCACTTTCAGGGTTTTCTCTTTGCCCGCGCGATCGCGATAGACTAGGCCGGTCGCCTGTTTGCCCTCCAGCGTTATTCGCGTCACCAGTGCATTCGTGATGATATTCAGGTTTTGCCTGTTTCGAATCGGTTTTAGATAAGCCACTGCTGAGCTGCATCTGCGACCGTTACGGGTGGTCAGCTGAAAGTAGCCGACGCCTTCCTGATCTGCGCCATTATAATCCGGATTGAACGGGTATCCCGCGGCTTGTGCCGCGGCGACCCAGGCATCACAGATCGGGCGCTGAATGCGCATGTTCGACACCGATAGCGGCCCGCCAATACCGTGGAAAGGGTCTTCGCCGCGTTCCTGATCTTCGCTACGTTTGAACAGCGGGAGGACATCTTCCCAACCCCAGCCGACATTCCCCATCTGACGCCAGCGGTCGTAATCTTCCTTTTGGCCGCGTACGTAAAGCAGGCCGTTCAGAGAAGACGAGCCACCCAGCACCTTACCGCGCGGCCAATCTATCGAACGTCCATTCAGACCGGGATCGGGTTCAGTTCGATAACACCAGTCCACCGAGGGGTTATGCATGGTTTTGAAGTAGCCAACGGGGATGTGAATCCAGGGGTTGGTATCGCGGCCACCCGCCTCCACCAAAGCGACGGATGTGTTGGGGTCGGCGCTCAGCCGATTGGCAATGACACAGCCCGAAGACCCCGCGCCAACTACCGCATAATCCACTTCCATGACCGCCTCCTTCCAACGTTGTTGAAAAAAACTCTATGCAAGATGTAAGAAATATACTAGCCTTTTTTGATACAAAACGTCTCAATAATTGCGAACAGGGAGGTAAGCAATGGGGATCGGTCGGAAACTGAATGGTATTTCACGGCGGGATTTTTTCCGGGTTGCAGGTCGTTACGGCATGAGCTCGACACTACTTGCGGCAGGAGGATTCGGCGGGGCGATGAGCCTGGCCAATTTGGCGCAAGCGGCTGAATCCACGTATGAAAAACGCTTCTCAAAAGAACCGAAGCACACGCTGAAATTCGGTGCTTCAGGCTTCAATACGCGCAATCTTCTGATTGAACGCGCTGGCGCTATCGAATTTGCCCGCGACTTGGAAGAGCGTACTGATGGTGAGATTCGGATTGAATTCATCGGCGACAACCAGATTTGCGGACAGCTTAGCTGTGTTGAGAAAACGCAGCAGGGAATTGTAGACATCTATGCGGCTTCAACCCAGAACTCGGCAGGTGGCGCGCCTTATCTGAACGTGCTGGACTATGCATATATGTTCCCCAGCCGCGCTGCGCAGTATCACTTTTTCTATAGTCCCGCGAGCCAGCGCATCCTGCGTGAGCCGCTGGAAAAACGGCACGGATTGAAGTTCCTGTTCACTCACTGTGAACTGCGCGGTCTGCAAATGGGGTCGAACTTTGCCGACAAGCCGACCGTGACCAAACTGGAAGAGTTGTTTGGCACCAAAAACCGCGTGACGGGCACGCAATTAGGTCGGATAGCGATGCAGCTGCTGAACCTGAACCCTGTGCCGGTGGCATGGGAAGAAACACTGGATGCGCTTAAGACTGGTCTGATCGATGGTGCCGAAACCTGGGCCTCGGCTGTGGCGTATGCCAACATGGCACCGGTGGTCTCGCAATCCGTGAACCTGAAATTCTTCTGCGGTACCGAGCATACCTCGATGTCCGCCAAAGTCTTTGACGGTCTGGGGGGTGAATTGCAGGATGCGGTGATGGAATCCTCGTATTTCACGCAAGCGCTGATTCAGGGTGCGAATGAAGCCGCATTGTTGAACACCGTTGGGTTCTCGGACCCGCAACTGCCGGGAACGATCTTTGCAGAAAACGGCGTACGCCCAGCCTTCCTGCCGGATGATCAGATCAAACTGGCCGAAGAAATGTGCGCCCCGAATTACAACCCCGAACCGTGGGCGCAGTGGCGTGAACGGCTGAACAAATGGGCCGGTGGCATCGATACATACCAAGAGATCTATGACATCGCACGTGAGATCCCTGCGGATACGCTCCCTGAGAACGTCGAACCGCGCCGTTGGTGGAAGGGCGAGGCCTGATCAATTTGTCTGAACCGGTCCAAACGGGCCGGTTCAATTAAACACCGACTGGGAGGACGGGGTTCATGTCACTATGGGCGGATATAGGCGCGATTTTCAGCGCTTTTCTCAGCCAGGATTCATTCGAGATTCAAACGGCGTTGCAATCCGACGCCGCGTGGGTCGTTGGCGCGGTGGTCGCGGCGCTTGGGGGTCTGCTGGTCATGCTGAT
The DNA here is from genome assembly GCF_947497005.1 of uncultured Ruegeria sp. GTDB lineage: Bacteria > Pseudomonadota > Alphaproteobacteria > Rhodobacterales > Rhodobacteraceae > Ruegeria. Next base: position 212,518 of record NZ_CANMFF010000004.1, read on the forward strand.
CTATCGCAAGGTACCGCTTATCGAGCGTCATTTGGAACGTTCGGTCATGGTATATTCTTATCTTGCTATCGCGCTGATCATTTTCTGGGGGGTGATCGACCGGTTTGTTTTCAATGATCAGGAACCCTGGTCCACCACCATTCCTCCGCTTCTCTTTATGGTGATGGCCTGGTTTGGTGCCTCTTATAACGTGCGTCTGCGCACCCATCTGAGCTTCAGCGAATTCCGTTCTGCCATGCCCCGCGGCGGGCAGTTGGCCTGCCTGTTTCTGGATGCGGTGCTGTGGTTCATTTTTGCGGTGATTGTCATCGTGACCACCACGCGACTGGTGGCGCTTTCGGCCTCGAACTTTCAGATTGTTCTGGGCACGGACAATATCATGCAGTGGTGGTTCCTGCTGATGGCACCATTATCGTTTTTTTTGATGGTCGGGCGCGTGTTTCAGAACCTCGCGGATGACTTGCACAACTGGAAAACAGGCGAGCCGCTGATCAAGCAGGCCGTAATCGGGGCAGACTGATGACAGACGGAACACTCGTTACACTGATCTCGCTGGGGGTCACCTTTCTTTTCATGCTGGGCGTGCCGGTGCTGCTGGTTATCGGTTATTGGGTCATCGGCTGTTCGTTTGTCCTTGGGTTGACGCTGGACAATATGGGCGCCGAGCTGCTGAACGTTTTCAACAAGGGCTTTGCCCTCCTGGCCATGCCGCTATTCATCCTGACCGGAGACCTGATCAACAAGTCTGGCATCGCGCGACGTCTCAGCGACTTTGCCTATTCCTGTCTGGGCTGGATCCGTGGCGGGCTGGCAATGGCATCGCTGGGTGCTTGCGGGCTTTTCGCGGCAATTTCGGGGTCGAACTCGGCAACAACGGCAACCATCGGGTCGATGTTGCACCCTGAGATGGTGAAGGGTGGCTATGACGAGAGGTTCAGCGCGGCCACCGCTGCAGCGGGCGGTACTGTCGGCATCATCATTCCTCCGTCGATCATCTTCATCGTCTATGGCTTCCTGATGAACCTGCCGATCTCCGAGCTGTTTGTCGCTGGCATTCTGCCCGGCGCACTTATGGTCTTCGGGATGCAATTCGCCTGCTGGATAATCTGTCGCATAAATGGCTGGGGGCATCTGATCCCGCTGCAGTTGAACCGGGTGTTGAAAACTGCGTTCGGCGCATGGTTGGGTTTCTTTGCAATCGGACTTGTACTCTGGGGAATTTACACCGGCAAGTTTTCCCCCACAGAAGCGGCAGGTGTTACAGTGGGCTTTTGTGTGATCGCGGGCTTGGTTAGCTACCCGATCAACAAGATTATGGGGGCTCGGAATGATATCTCGCCAACTGAAAAAAGCTACGCCGAAATGTTCGTGGTCGAAGGGTTCACGATCCCCGAAATCCCCTCGATCGTTATCAGGTCCGCTCAGATCACCGGTATCCTTGCGCCGCTGATCGCGATTTCCGTGGTGATGCAGCAAATCCTGTCTTTGCTGGGCGCGCAGCAAACTATCGGCGACTTCGTGACGTCGATGGGCGGTTATTATGCAGTATTGTTCACCTCGATGGTGATCGTCTTCTTTTCGGGCATGGTGTTGGAAAGCCTTCCGGTCACGATCATCCTGGCCCCGATTCTAGCACCAATTGCAACCTCGGTTGGAATTGATCCGATCCATTTCTCGGTAATTTTTCTCGTCGGTGCGTCCATCGGGTTCATCACTCCACCGTATGGATTGAACCTTTACGTAGCCTCGGGCGTGACGGGTGTGCCCTACTTCCGGCTGCTGCGTTACACGGTGCCGTATCTGGTGGCACTGTTGTCGGTCTGGATTTTAGTGTCGCTGGTCCCCGATCTGGCCTTGATCCTTCTGCCAAATAACTAGAATGATAAGGGATGGCGGAAACGGATATACAAGAAAAAGAAACCCAGATCCCAACCAACTTGCGCCTGCTGCTGATCCTTGAAGAGGTGGCGCGGCGCGGCGTGGCGGTCAAACCCTCGGACCTGATCGATGCATTGGGATTGGCCAAACCCACAGTCCATCGTTTGCTGCAGACGGCTGAGGCCGAAGGTTTCCTGCAACGTGATCTTGATGGACGCTCGTACGGCCCGGGCAGGCGGTTGCGGCTGTTATCCGTGAATACCATGTCCGCCGAACATCTGCGGACCGCACGTCTTGCCATCCTGCGCAGTGTAGCCGACGAAGTGGGCGAGACATGCAATCTGGCCATCCCGGACCGAGAGGGCATGATTTATCTGGACCGCGTCGAAACCAAATGGCCGTTGCGGATTCAGTTGCCCATAGGAACACAGGTTCCGTTCCACTGCACGGCCAGTGGCAAGATGTATTTGTCCACTTTGCGCCCCAAAACACTGAACGGGTTCTTGTCAGCCGGGAAGCTAAAAGAGCAGACCAACCGCTCTTTTACTGAGCCCAAGGCTTTGCTTAACGAAATCACGATTACGGCCGAGCGGGGGTTTTCCACCGATGATGAAGAATTCATGACAGGCATGGCGGCGATTGCCGTGCCAGTACAGGACGGGCAGGGTAGGCTTGTAGCCACGCTTTCAGTTCATGCCCCGACGCAACGGCATGATGTTGGCAGCCTGATATCATTTCTCGGCACCTTGCGCCGTGGTGCAGAAAAACTGTCGCATATGTTGGCCGAGTAAATTGTAAAACGGGAAAACCTGCGACCGAGGGCCTTCAGGACTGAGTTGCAAGGCCAGCCTTGCGAAGGCTATTCATCAGTTTCTTCTGGAACGGGTCAGACAACTGCCAGATAGACAGGATGCCGTCGGCCTGTGACGCAAAATCCGGGCGCAGCGATCGCAATTTGTTCAGCGAATCCTGCGCATTTTGCTGATGCCCCAATTCTGCATTCAGAACTGTGCCCCAAAGATGTGTCCAAAAGAAATTCGGCATGTCGATCTGATCCAGAACCGTCAATGCCTGCTGGTAATTTCCCTGTTCGAATTCGTAAAACACGCGTGGAAAATGAAACCAGTGCGGATGCACTGGGTTTAGCGCGATCGCCCGATCCACAATCGCCAGCCCTTCGTCCCAGTCGCCGCTAAAGGCAAGTCTCATGCCGTAATGCGCGAGAACGGCACTGTCATTCGGGCTTAGATTGATTGCCATTTGACCCTCCCGGCGAAAGCCCTGAAGATCACCAAGAACAAATCGCATATTCGCCAGCATCAAATGCCCCGCAGCCAGGTTCGGGTCAACCTCCACAGCACGGCGCGCGGCATTGTCTGCGGCAGTCAGTATCTCTTGGCGATGCCCCCCCAGACCGAACCGGATCTGTTGTAGGTAAAGGTTAGACAACACGGCCCATGCTTCGGCGTAATCCGGACTGTGCTCCAAAGCCCTTAGAATGCAGGTCTTGATTGCCGGATGTCGATTGAGGTCGATTGTGATCTGATAGCTGTAATAGCTCAGCACGCAATCATAGGTGTCACGATTGAGTGGCGGTATTCGGGTCGCGATTTTCATCGCATCTTGCGTCAGAACCCCATATTTGCCCGCAAGTTTTCCGATTACATCCTGGATGATCATATCTTGCCCGGCGTAGATTTCTCCAGGAGAATTGCCGACGTCATAATCATGCACCCAAACGTATCGTTCGCTTTTGAGATCAATGAGACGGGCAGACAACACCACGGTGTCACCTTTATCCAGGACGCTGCCTTCCAATGCGAAATCCGCACTGAGTTCCGAGCGCAAAGCCTGTGAATCCACGCCGCCCTTTGAAAATCGCTGAACGCTGCCCAAAGGCAGAACCCAGATATCACGGAAGCGAACCAGTTCGCTGGTCAGTTGCTGTGTTATGCCAACGGCGAAATAATCCGGTCCGCTGCCTAAAGTTTCAAAAGGAAGCACCGCAACCACTGGGCCCTGCGGCAATGATTGATCTGTGGGCGCAGATCTTTGTATGCCCCAACCGGATATGGAAATCCAGATCGACGCGCAGGCCATCAAAGCACAGACAGCGCCAAGACCAATCAAAAGCAAGCGGCGACTTTCCACAGCGGACACAGGCGGGTCCTGTGGGGGCGGTGAGGCCACGACCGGGGGTACAACCCTTTCGAACCGGGGGGCATACCCGCCTTTGGGAATGGACAACCGGACGGGATCAGACCGGCCCGGTCCGGCATAATAGTTGTCTATGTCCTGACGCAGGCGACGCGCTTCAAGTCGGACAATCGGATCAACCTGCTGATCAAAGGTTTCATCGCGGCCAAAAACCGAAATGGCGATCGACACGCCCTTGATGTGGTCGGCGCGTCCGGCCAGATATTCCTCGATCACATAACTCAGAAATGCCCGGCGCTGCGGAGTCGCCGGGAAATCGGGGTGCTCCAGAAGATGCTGCATCTGCGCACGAATATCGTGATTTGAAATAGGCAACCGACGACAATCCGTCCTGAAAAGCATTTGAAACCGGAGCGTTAAGACAATGCTCCCACTGCTCTTAGCGCGGGATGCTGGCATGTAGCAACATGTTCGCACTTCATTATGGCGTGCATGTGGCTACCACGTGCGAACGGCTTGCCACATCGGCAAGCGTCAAAGTGTCAAGGAGAGCACTTGAATGTTACTCGCAACCGCTCATCGCAGACGCGCGTCTGTCGCGCGCCCTGCGAACAGGGGCGTTCGGGTCGTCAAACCCTTCTTGGCTTTGCACTCGATTTTCAGGAACACAACATCCACAGGAGCCGTTCCAAACATGGCACGACGACATATTTCGCTGGCAGCTACCGCGTTTTTAGGCCTCACCGCAGGATTGGCGGCAGCCCAGGACCATGGGCATGAACATTTCGACCCGAAAGGTAAGCTGCCGTCGCAGTATACCATCGATTTCCAGAACCAAATGCGCCAATCGCTACCGTTCGATGACGAACGGGATTTTGAAGAGAGCCGCAAGGGTCTGCTTGCGATGCCGGAATATCGGCAGATCACGACCGAGGATGGCATCGTTGCCTGGGACATCGGCAGCTATGACTATCTGCTGAAAGAAGGCGAGCAGTTCGACTCGATCCATCCGTCGCTGCAGCGTCAGGCGATCCTGAACATGAATTTCGGCCTCTACGAGATTCAGGATGACAATATCTATCAGGTGCGCGGATTCGACCTGTCGAATATCACGTTCATCCGCGGTGACACCGGCTGGATCATCTTTGACCCGCTGGCCTCGAAGGAAACTGCCGCTGCCGCACTGAAGCTGCTGAACGAAACCGTGGGTGAACGGCCGGTCAAGGCGGTTGTCTATTCACACTCGCACGCAGACCATTATGGCGGCGTGCGCGGTGTCATCACGGATGAGGACGTGGCCAACGGCGTCGCAGTGATCGCGCCCGAAGGGTTCATGGAACACGCGGTGTCGGAAAACGTCTATGCCGGTAACGTGATGAACCGCCGTTTGTTCTTTCAATATGGCGTGTTACTGCCGCGCAGCCCGTTTGGGCATGTGGATCAGTCGATCGGCAAGAACATCTCGGCCGGGACAACCGGTCTGATCGAGCCGACCCGCTATGTCTCGGACGACTATGAAGAGATCACCATCGACGGTGTGCGCATGATCTTCCAGAACACGCCCGGCACCGAGGCTCCAGCCGAGATGAACACCTATTTCCCTGATCTCAAAGCGTTCTGGGCGGCGGAAAACATCACAGGCACCATTCACAACATCTATACCCTGCGCGGCGCGCTGGTGCGTGATGCGCTGAGCTGGTCCAAACACGTCAACGATGCGCTGTACAAATTCGGGCAGGACGCCGAGCTGATGTTCGCCTCGCATTCCTGGCCCCGCTACGGCAATGAACGCATTCAGGAAGTGATGCGCGCCCAGCGGGACACCTACGCCAACCTTAATAACGGCGTTCTGAATCTTGCCAACAAGGGCGTGACCATCAATCAGGTTCACAACGTCTATGACGTGCCCGAAAGCCTGCAACAACAATGGGCGGCGCGCAGCTATCATGGCTCGGTCGAACATAACAGCCGCGCGGTCATCAACCGTTATCTGGGCTACTGGGATGCCAATCCGACAACACTGGCCCCTCTGTCGCCCGAAGACAGCGCACCTTTGTTTGTCGAGATGATGGGCGGTGCGGAACCGATCCTGGCCAAAGGACAGGAACTGGTAAATAATGGTCAATATCTGCAAGCGACAGAGATCCTGAACAAACTGGTCTATGCCGAGCCGCAAAACCAGGCCGCCAAGGACCTGCTGGCCGACGCGTTCGAGCAGATTGGGTATCAGAAAGAAAGCCCCTCGGTCCGCAACTCGTTCCTTGGTGCGGCGTTCGAGCTTCGCAACGGCATCCCGCAAGGCGCCACTATCGAGACCACCGGCCCCGACACGATCAAGGCGATGCAGACCACCATGTGGTTGGATTTTCTCGCCATCCGCGTCAACAGCTCCAAGGCTGCCGACATGGAATTCACCATCAACCTGTCGATCCCGGATCGTGACGAGAACATCGTAATCGAGATGAGCAATGCCACGCTGACTCATATCGTCGACCAGACCGCAGAAAATGCCGATCTGTCGATCAGCCTGAACCGCGCCGATCTGGAAAAGGTCATGACAGGCGAGCGAAAGATGTCCGAGATGCTGACCGATGGCACTGCCAAATCCGAAGGCGACGTGGAAATCGTAGCGCAACTGGCTTCGACCTTGGACCAGTTCGATCTCGGGTTTGAATTGATGCCCGGCACCGGCGCCAAGGACCTGACAGCTCCGGCGAATGATTTTGCCCAGCCGCCGCTGGCGAATTCGAATGGAGGATAACACCTTCATCAACTGAACAAGCCAAGCACCACGCTGGCAACGAGTCTGTGGCAGCAACATCTGAGCTGCTACAGACTCTTTGGCGACTTTGGTCGTTGTTCATACGATTACAGAGAAATTCAAACAGGTTGTTCGATTATGTGTCGAGCATCTCAAGCACAGTGTCGCGCTCGGACAGCACAAGCAACAGGGCTAGATCACCTGGCTCAAGCTGTTTCAAGATCTTAGCCGCCGCCTGAGACGGTGATGGGGCCCTTTGAATCTGCGCGGCCTCATACCCGTGCTCCAATGCCGACCCTTCAATCAGGTTCGGAATTTCTCCTAACGCACGGCCTCTCAGGTAGCCTTCCAGTTCAGCCGTGACGACCACGTCGGGTTCGAATTTCAAAGCCGTCGCCGTGACGTCCCGAATGTCCTGATCCGACCTGTCGCCCGCATGGCTGAGCATGATAAACCGACGTTTTGCGGGAAGGCTGGACAGCGCGTCGCACACTGCAGAAATTGAGTGTGGGTTGTGTGCGAAGTCTACAAAAACGCGCGCGTTATTATAGTGGAACTCGTTGCAACGCCCGGGATTGTCTTTGGCGTCGGGTTTGAACCCAGCCAACCCGGCCCGCACCGCCTGAAGGGGCAGGTCAAGCGCCAAAGCAAGACACAAGGCCGCCAGCGCATTCAGGATGTTGTACTTCGCAACCCCACCCATTGTCAGGGGTACGTCTGACACGTCAATCACCACCTGCTCGGTTTTGCCATCGAAAAACACGATATTTTCCTGCTGCACATAGGCGCAGCAATTGCCGGAATCGCGCGCCTCACGGATCAGGTCCGATTGAGCATCCAAGGAAAACCACCAGATATTTGCTGATGTGTTTTTTGCCTCGGCGAGGACATACGCATCGTCTGCGTTCAGGGCCAGCACACCGCCTTCGGCCAGCGTTCGGTGCACGGCAAACTTCGCCTGCGCCAGTTCGGGAACCGTGTTGACGCCGTATTGCCCCAAATGGTCATTCGCGACGTTGGTGACAGCAGCCGCTGTGGCCGCGCGCGTAGGTAAACCACGGCGCAGGATGCCGCCACGGGCCACTTCAAGGCACGCAATTTCTAGTCGCTTATCGCGCAGAAGCATCCGCCCACCGCCAGGGCCCGAATAGTCACCGCGGTCCAGAATGTCGTTGCCTACCCGCACAAACTCGGTCGAGGTCAACCCGGCGACCTTGCCTGAAGCGCGTGCTATGGCCTCGAGCAATCGGGTCGTGGTGGTCTTGCCATTGGTTCCGGTGATGAAGGCAACAGGGACATTGTGTAGTGCGGACCAATCGACATTATTGGGGGTCGGCAGTGTATCGACTGACCATGTCCGGCTGCCTGTACCGTGCCCGATGGAGACTTCGTCATCATCGCAAAGGACATCGACGCCATGCGTGTCAGCTGCTGCGATCAGGGCGATGAGGGCCGGGTTGGCTTCCTTCGCCATGACGCCTTTCACATCCGCCACCATCTGACCGAAATCTCCCGGCTCTGCCGCCAGAAGTTCGGCAGCGCAGAAGTGCCACGCCGTTTGCGCCGCGAAGATTGCCGAATAAAGCTGATCCATTGGCGCGGAAATCGCCAGATTTATACCGCCGGTGAAGGTGCGATATGTCAGATCCTGATCTCGCCAGCCAAGCGCGTCCAGCACCGTGCGTGCATGTTTCTCCCACAACGCGGAGATCTGAGATGGATCAATCTCCGTGGAAAAAACGTCTATTACCGCGCCGGGCCGACTCCATAGCAGGCCGGGTCCAGTCAAACGTCGGGCGTCATCCACTTTAATATGGTCAGCGGTCGCGCTTACAATAGTCAGCGCGGTTTCAAGCTCTTCGATCCGGTCCATTCCGGTGCCTCCGCTCAGTCCGCGTCTTCACTGATCTCACGAGCCAGACGCACGCCGCGCTCGTCCCGGATCAGGTTCTGGTCGCTTTCGAACATATCCTCGAACGAAGTGTCGACGGGCTTGGCCTTGGGAGCAGCATCGGATTCAGGAGCTTCGCCGTCGGAGTTGAAATAGATGATCTGTTTCCAGCAACGCGTGGTGTCGTCGCCGAAAATCACCAACAGATCCCCCGGTGTTGCCCGTTCCAGCCCAGCATTTACGGCCTCAACTTCGTCAGGGATGATTGTGATCGCGGCGGCGTCCACCCCATTGTCGATCAGGGCCTGACGCATCATTTGCGGTACTTCATCGTGCCCTCGACCCCTGCGGCGATCATCTGCCTTACATATGAAATGGTCAAAATGTCCGGCTAGTGCGACGGCCCCATCGACAATGTCCTGATCTCGCCGATCGCCGGGCATGGCAACGACACACAATCTGCAACCTTTGATCTCCAACTGATCAGCCAGTGCAGCCATGGCCTTGAGCGCGGCGGGGTTGTGGCCGTAATCCAGGATCACTTTGAAGGGATGTTCATCATAAACGTTCATCCGTCCCGGAGCCTGGAAATAGCTGGTGTCGAAGGTCCGTAACCCGTGGCGGATGTTGTCCAGATCGACGCCGAAACTATAGGCCATCGCTGCTGCGAACATGGCATTTTGAACGTTGAAGATCGCTTTACCTTCCAGTGCGGCGGGGATCAGGTGCGACCACAGGACAGGGATGTGAAGCCCGTTATCATAGATCGTCAGCATGTCGCCATTCATACCTTTTTCCAGCACGATCGCTTTGCCACCGGCTTTGATATGTTCCTTGACCAGACTGTGGCCCGGATTGGTGGTGACATAGAAAATCTGATCCGCCCCGGCATAATCGGCCATTTTTAGACAATTGATGTCATCAGCGTTCAAAACCGCCGTATCTGTAGCGCTTTCCACCACCACGCGTTTAACCACGGCCAGTTCCTCGACCGTGTTGATGCCGCCAAGGCCCAGATGATCTGCAGAGACATTCAGACAGGCCGCCACGTTTGAGCGTTGATAGCCCAGACCTGACCGGACTAGCCCGCCGCGTGCGGTTTCCATCACCGCAAAATCGACCATCGGATCGCGCAGGACGATTTGCGCGGATTTTGGCCCTGTCATGTCACCCTTGACGCTCAGTTTGCCGTCAACGTAAACACCATCGGTCGAGGTCATGCCGACGGTCTTTCCGCTGGTCTTCATGATATGGCCCAGCATTCGGGACGTGGTGGTTTTGCCGTTGGTTCCAGTAATCGCCGCAATCGGGATGCGGGTTTCCTCATTGGCGGGAAACAGCATGTCAATCACTTTGCCCGCCACATCACGTGGTTGACCTTCGGACGGGGCCACATGCATCCGAAAACCAGGGGCTGCATTCACCTCAACGATTGCGCCGCCGATATCCTTGTAGGATTTGGTGATGTCGTCGATCAGGAAATCCACACCGCCGACATCCAGCCCTACTGCCATGATGGCGCGTTCTGCCATATCACGGTTGTCAGGGTGCACCACATCCGTCAGGTCGATTGCAGTACCACCGGTCGACAGGTTTGCCGTGGATCGCAGATAGAACACCTCTCCGTCCGGCAGAACGGTCTGGTCCGTCACGTCTGCATTTTCCATCAGGCGCTTGGCCTGGTTGTCGATCTCGAGCATGGTCAGCACTTTTTCGTGCCCGATCCCCCGGCGGGGGTCTTCGTTCACGATGGCGACCAGTTCGGCAATCGTGTGTTTGCCGTCACCGACCACATGGCCCGGTACGCGCTTGGCCACGGCGACCAGCTTGTTGTCCACAACCAGCATTCGGTGATCGAAACCGGTGATAAAGCTTTCCACCAGAATAGCGCGGCTGCGGGAATGTTCCTTGGCCTCGGCAAAGCCTGTCTCGACCTCTTCATCCGAGTTCAGGTTAATCGAAACACCGCGACCGTGGTTGGCGTCGAGCGGCTTGACAACCACTGGGTGCCCGATCCGTCCGGCCGCGCGTACTGCTTCGCGCGCCGAGTAGACCATGCGTTGTTGCGGCACCGGCAGGCCCAGATCGTTCAGCAGGTTGTGGGTGTCTTCCTTGTCGCACGAGATTTCGACCGAAATATGCTTGGTCTCGGACGTGATGGTTGCCTGAATGCGTTTCTGGAATTTGCCGTGTCCGAACTGCACCAGTGAGCCGGAGTTCAACCTGATCCATGGAATGTCACGTTCTTGCGCCGCCTTGACCAGCGATCCCGTCGAGGGGCCGAATTCCTTGCGCTGCGCCCGCAGGACAAAACTGCGCAGTTCATCATCCCAGTTGAAATCCGGATCGAAATCGAAATCCACCTGATCCTTAAGAGATTGCGGCAGCAAGTGCATCAACAGCCGCATGGCCAGCTTACCCGCATCGAGACCGACGTCGCGCTGCCTATATTCATAGACCATGTTGTATTGACCCGGCTCACTCGTGCCGCGTGTCCTGCCAAAGGTCACATCGGTGCCGGCTACGTTCTGCACTTCGATGGCGCAGTGTTCCAGCACGTGACCCAGCCACGTGCCTTCGTCCTCGCGTAGGCGACGGATGAAACCGCCGGGCTCGCGGTAGGAACACCCATGTTCCGCCAGTCCGGGAAGCGCTTCAATCAGTGCATCTATAAACTCGGAACCAATTTTTGCCGAGGGCCAATCTTCCAGAATACCCAGATCAATGACGTGACGAATGACCGGAAAACTTGCCCAGACATTTGGGCCGACAAAGACATTGGTCGAGATTATTTTCATGAGGCTCCCCGTTGGTTAGCTTTTTGTTTTCCCCCCAGCGGCGGCCTCGTCCCCAGACAGGTCCGGCAACGTGCAGAACGCCATATGCTCATCCGGCGGAAAAGCCTGGCGAGCCATCAGATCATAACGGCACCCTTCGCCCAGAACGTCAAGGCGAAGTCCCAGAAGACTCAGCGCTTCGCCCCGGCGGGCATCCCACATCGACGAATGAGTCAAATGGCTGGCATCCACTACGGTAACTGAACCGCTGCCGATGACTTCAAAGACATTGTCGGGCCCGATGAACGCGGCAGTGTCTTCATCAATTCCCAGACCGATCAAAAATGGGTTGAAAGATGAAGCGGTTAGCAGGCGTCCAAGCCGATTTCGTTGCGTGAAATGCTGATCGATGATGACGGCATTGGTCAGGCCCATGCCCGGTGCAAGTGTGATGTTGCCCTCAGCCGGGGCCGAGTTACTGCTGCCACCTGCCACCATATGTTCGGACATGATTGATGCACCCGCCGAAGTTCCGGCAACGGGCACGCCGGCCGCATTTCGGCGACGAATTTTCTGCGCGACCAGAGTGCCACCCAGAATCGCTGACAGGCGCAACTGGTTCCCACCCGTCATGAAAATCCCGGTGGCGCGGTCCAGCATCTCGGCATAATCAGGGTTGTCACAATCGGCCCTGCGCGAGATGGGCAGAAACTCGACCTGACCCGCACCCAGTTCGGAGAAGATGCGATGATAGTCAGGCCCGGTTTCTTCCAGCATCGAGGCTGTTGGGATCACGACGATATCGGCGTCCGCACCGCCGGATAGCTCGACGAACTTGCGGTGAATCTGCATTTCCTTGACGCGGTCTTCACCGCCACCGATTGGGATGATAAACCCGCGTGGGGTTTCTGCATCAACGGGCGCAGGGCACATATCTTAACTACCTTCCGGTGCTAAAGCGGGCAGTCACCGGGGACCGCGCGGACGCTTAAATCTGTTCATACATGCCGCGCCGGACTACCTGGCCATCGCGGACATGCCATTCCCCCCGGGCCATCACATGCCGCACAGCAAGGTTTTCGTCAAGAACCACCAAATCGGCGTCCATTCCCGCTATCATGCGCCCTTTGCGCTGTAGTTTCAGCAGGTCGGCAACATTTGAGGTGAATGGGGCCAGCGCATCAGAAAGGGTCATTCCGTTGTTGGTGATATGTGCATGGCCATCGATCAGCTCTGGAATGACTGCCGCACCTTCAGCATCAAAAAAACCTCGACCTGAAACAGGCTCGGCTATTCAGGCGCTGCAGATCCTGGATAAGTGATGTGTTTGCCTGCCGTGACAATGTGGCCGATGCCAATAGGGTCAGGCCTGTGAATGAGGGCATTCTTGATGAGTTTCAGTACGCTTAATGACCGTCAACTGGGATGATCGCGGGCGCCTTGCACCATTGGGCTTATTTCACAAGGTTGCGATTTGTGCTGCCGTGTGGTCGGCTCTGAAAAGGAAACCAACCATTACAGTGATCTGGACTGAGCCTTTTTATGGATAGGCTCAAAAAAAAGTCACCCAGGGCGCGGTTGTCCCGGATGACTTGTTTCCAATCAGACTGGTAACTGTGCCAACGACTTTCCTATGGCACTCAGATGTCGAATTTGACACCTTGGGCCAGTGGCAGCTCGGCAGAGTAGTTCACAGTATTGGTCTGGCGGCGCATATAGGCTTTCCAAGCATCCGAACCGCTTTCGCGCCCGCCGCCGGTTTCCTTTTCGCCGCCGAAGGCGCCACCGATCTCTGCCCCCGAAGGCCCGATGTTGACGTTGGCAATGCCACAATCGGATCCTGCCGCGGTCAGGAACTGCTCAGCCTCGCGCATGTTCAGAGTAAACACGCAGGAGGAGAGGCCTTGCGGCACGTCATTCTGAAGTTCGAGCGCATCGTTGAAATCGTCATAGCCCATGACATAGAGGATCGGTGCAAAGGTTTCGGTTTTCACCGTCGCCGTCTGACCGGGCATATCGACAATAGCGGGTTCCATGTAAACACCTGCCGGAACGCCTTCGGTCACACGTTTGCCACCGAACACCGAACCACCTTCTGCCTCGGCAGATTTTAGTGCTGCGGTCATTGCCGCGCCTGATGCTTCGTCCACCAGCGGCCCAATCAGCGTACCTTCGGTCAGAGGGTTGCCGATGGGCAGACCCGCATATGCCTTTTTCAGGCGGCCCACCAGCTCCTCGCGGATCGAGTTATGCACGATCAGACGGCGCAGCGTAGTGCAACGCTGACCCGCGGTGCCGACTGCCGAAAAGACAATGGCGCGAACGGCCATTTCCAGATCAGCTGAAGGGCCGACAATCATAGCGTTGTTGCCGCCCAATTCCAGAATGCACTTGCCAAAACGCTGTGCCACGATGGGGGCCACCGCCCGGCCCATGCGGGTCGAGCCAGTGGCCGAGATCACCGGGGCATGTTCGCTTGCCACCAGCGCCTCACCCAGATCAGTGCCACCGATAAGCGTTTGCAGCAGGCCGTCAGGTGCATCGCCGAACCGGGCCAGCGCGCGTTCGAAAACCTTCTGGCAAGCCAGTGCCGTCAACGGTGTTTTTTCAGACGGTTTCCAGATTACCGGATCACCGCATACAATTGCCAAAGCAGCGTTCCACGACCAGACCGCAACCGGGAAATTGAAAGCCGAGATTACGCCGACGGGTCCCGCAGGATGCCACGTCTCCATCATCCGGTGGCCGGGACGCTCGGATGCGATGGTCAGTCCATAGAGTTGACGCGACAGGCCTACGGCAAAGTCGCAGATGTCGATCATCTCTTGTACTTCGCCCAGCCCTTCCGAGGTAATCTTGCCAGCTTCCCAACTTACCAGAGCACCTAGATCATCCTTGGCAGCGCGCAATTCCTCCCCCAGCAGGCGGATCAGTTCGCCCCGACGCGGCGCTGGGACTACACGCCACTCCTTGAAGGCTGCTTTGGCGCGGGAAAAAATGTCATCCATGTCTGAGATCGGCGTTTCGTGCACGTCAGCCAGCAGGCTGCCGTCGACCGGCGACGTCACCTTGAGTGTTCCGCCTGTCAGCTCAGCCTCGGTCAGATCCAGATTTGCAAGCGTGGTTTGGGCTGTCATTACGATGTCTTTCATATCTCAGGCCGCCTTGTTCTGTTCGGTGACGTCGCCAGCGCGATACAGCTGGCCAAATTCTGTGTTAAGGAAATCGTTCAGTTTGACTTGCTCCTGCCTGACAAATCCGTTCGAGGGCAGCGCGCCGATACGCATTAGATCGACAACTCCCAAAACGCCAGCGGCGGTGGTGACCTGAATGGCACTCCAAACTTGTCCGCTGATGGTGCGAGCGAAGCTCTTGTTGATCAGGGATTTCTCGCGCAGCACGCCGTCAATCTTGCCCTTGGCGGTGCAGTAAACCAGTACCACGTCCTGATCGGTACGGGGCAGGGCGGCCTCGAAGATCTCTTTCAACAGGTCGCGACGGCGTTCCAGCCCCAGATCGTTCAAAAGCAGCTTCAGGATATCGCAATGGCCCGGATAGCGGATCGAGCGATAGGACACAGCGCGTGCCTTGCCTTCCAGCGTTTCCGGCAAAGTGCCCAGACCGCCCGAGGTGTTGAAGCATTCATACTCCACTCCGTCATGGCCCAGTACCTCGTAATCCTCCAGCGGTGCGGTCTTGACCAGCTTGCCATTCACGATGGCATCGCATGGGTTGCAATATTCGTTGATCAACCCGTCGGTCGACCAGGTCAGGTTGTATTTCAGCGCATTGGTCGGATAGAGCGGCAGCGCGCCTACCCGCATATGCAAGCTGTCAATCTCATCAAACTCTGCCGCCAGCGAAGACCCGGCGATGCCGACAAAGCCCGGTGCCAAACCACACTGAGGCATAAATGCAGTCTCGCTGCCCTCGGCAAGCTCACGTACCGCATTTGTGGCTGCGACATCTTCGGTCAGGTCGAAGTAATGCGCGCCTGCCGTTTTGGCGGCTTTGGCAATCATAGGGGTCAGAAAGAATGGCGCCGCCGAGATGACTGCATCGAATCCGTTCAGTTCCTTGGCCAGACCATCCGCGTTTTTGGCGTCAATCTGCTTGGTGCCAACGCCCATCCGTGCGATGTCGCCCAAGGCTTTCAAATCATGATCTGCTACCGTCACAGAGTAATTCGGCGACCCTTTCAGTAGGGTCGCGATCATCTGCCCAATCTTTCCAGCCCCGACCACGCAAACATTCCAGGACATCAATATCTCCGTGTTTTCCCATCCTGTCCTGAGCGTGATGGGAAGCCGCGACAATTCATAGGTATCAATGTGACGAATTGATTGGTTGATGTGTCATAATGACGAAAAAAACGTGAATATGCCGTCTCTCTGAATTCCGCACACATGTCGGATCGGTATCTGGGCTTTGTAGACCCAAGGCGGCGCACTCTGGTCACCCGTCAAAGTATTTCGGTCCAAAGGAATGTAACGGCGTAGAATGCACTCGACGCCTTTTGCAATTTCTCACCAACTACACTGTGCTTGTTTCGCTATCGATGAGATGTCGGAATGTGTCGAGAACCCCGATGTTGCAAGCCATTATCCGGCTTCCGCTTTTCATGAACCGGTCCAGCGGTGCGCACTCCACCTGCCCACCTGCTTCCGAGATAATCGGAATTGCTGCAAATGCATCCCACGCGTTCAGATGGGCCTCATAATACCCCTCGGCCTGGCCCGTTGCGACAGCCATCAGGCTGATCGCGGCGGAGCCGTTACGGCGGTATTCAATACCTGTTTCAAGCAAGGTCTCAATCAGTGCTGTGTGCTCTGCGATCGGGCGACGGGTCGACCAGCCCAGCATAAGCACTGCGCGGGTCGGATCGGTACAATCTGACACGCTTAGGCGTTCTCCGTTCAACCAGGCACCGCTCCCGGTGGACGCCCAGGCGAGCATGTTCAGATCCGGTGCGCAGATCACACCAAGCGATATGTTTTGACCATCACAAAAGGCAATGCATACGCCCCAGTCACGATGCCCGCGCATGAAATTGGCAGTGCCGTCTATTGGGTCCACGACCCAAAGCGCGCTCCCGGATCCGGACACGCCGTCTTCCTCGCCCAACATTGCGTCATATGGCCAGCGTTCCGCAATGCGGTTACGGATCAGATCCTCAACAGCGCGATCTGCGAAGGTTACGAAATCCTGCGGGCCTTTTTCGGCGATGAATTCCGCGCCGCGTTCGTCACGAAGCCGGACAGCCAGCGCTGCTGCTTCCTGTGCCAGAGATTTGGCGAAGTCCAAACGGTTCTCGATGTCGGTCATGTCAGCTTCCTACCTTTGCCAGAACGTCCGATTTCAGGAACCGTTCGATGAACAACATGAACCCAACCGAAGGGACCAGCAGAATAAGAGCTGTGATCGAAGCGATTTGATAGTTTCCCTCCATCGAAGCTGTGAACAGCAGCAGAGGCATTGTGGTGATGTCCGGCACACCGACAAAGTAGGTTCCGGTGAACTCGTCCAGAGAAATCAGGAATACGAAGATTGCGCTTGCCATAAGACCGGGAAGGGCAAGCGGCAGGGTCACGGTTCGGAAAACCGTGAAGGGGGACGCGCCCATATTTGCGGCGGCCTCTTCAAGCTCATGATCCACTGCGGCAAAGGCGGCGGTGGCGATCCAGACCGAGAACACCAGCCCCTGAATCGTATGAACCAGAACCACGCCGCCATAGGTGCCGTTTAAGCCCAATCCATAGAAAATGCGGGCGATGTTCATATGGACTGCAATTGATGGAAAGGCCTGCGGCAACAGGAACAACAGCAGGAAAAATGTCCGCCATGGCAGGCTGCCCCGTCCCAAAGCCAGTCCGGCCGGAATTGCTACAGCTAGAGACGCCAGTACAGTAAACAGTGCGATCAGAACCGAACTCCAAAGCGACTCCATTGCGTTGCCTTGAGGGCGGAATACGCGCTCCCAGAAAGAGAAACCGTAGCTTTGCGGCAGCTTCGCCGGGAAATACCACGTTTCGGCTACGGACCAGATCAGCATATTGGTGATCGGTCCGAAGATGGCAAACGCCAGCAGGGCCAATAGAACGGCTGTTAGGGTTGTGCGCAGGATGGTCATGCGGGTTTCCCTCCTTCGCGCACGCCCTGACGCAGATAGACCCAGGCGATAACGGCCGTCATTGCATATGAGATGAAGCCAAGCGCGTTTGCGACGCCATAATCGGAATAGGCGTTGATGCGCCATGCCATGTCGACCGTGATCATCGTTGGCGTCTGCGCGTTGATCATAAGTGGAACCGACAAAACGGACATCATCACGACGTAAGACAGGATCAACCCGACCATAAGTGTGGTGGCGACCTGCGGGACCACGATTTCGAATAGAATCCTCAGGCGGGATGCGCCCAAATTGCGTGCGGCTTCGATCGTAGAGCGATCCAATGAAGCCATTGCTCCTGCGACCAGCAATGCCACGAATGGTGTCTGTTTCCACACAAAAGTAATCACGATCCCGCGCCAGTCCAGATAGCTGGCGGCCTGCAAGGGCTCCATCAAACCGGTTGAAACGATGATGTTATTCATCATGCCGTTCTTGGCAAGGAAAGTCCGCATCAGTTGTGCGGCGACGACAAAAGGAATGAACAGGGGCCAGCGATACAGCCAGCGCAGAACAACAAGCGCTACGCGGTTTTCGCCCAGCGTCAGATAGCCGCCAATGGCAACGGACAGAACGCCGATAATCGCTGTAGACAATGTAACAATGATCAGAGTGAACAGGACATCGTTGGAATACAGTGCAAAAGCCTTTGCAAAGTTCTGCAGTCCCCAACCGCCGAATTCCTCATCCCGAAATGCCCATAACAGGGAATAGCCGAGAGGATAAAGAAACAGGCAGCCAAGCAGGATAATTGCTGGCGCAATCAGGAACAGAGACGCTTTTCGGGTGATCATCGGGGTTCAGTCCAAGAGTTTTGAGTGCGGGCCTCATGGAGGAAGGCCCGCACATTGGTTTCCATGAGGGGGATTTAGTTGGAAACCTTTTGTTCGTAAGCTTCGCGGATGTCGTCAAAGAACGGACCCAGCGGGAAGGGTTTGCCCTTGGCTGCCAGATCTTCCGGTGTCACGTCTGTGAACAGCTTGTTCCAGGTCTCTTGATCCAACGCGCTTTCGACATGCTGGGCGTCGATGCCCGGATACCAGTTGAAGCGTTTGACGATGCCCTCAGCCTGAACTTCGGGGCTGGTGGCCAGTGCAATGAACTTACGCGCCGCTTCGGCGTTTTCCGCCTTGGCCGGAACCGCATAGTAGTAAGGCTGGCCCGGCATACCCGGTTCGGGCAGCAGCAGCTTGAGGTTCGGGTTCAGACGACCGTCGGCCTGCCATGTGTAGAACATGTCAACCCAGACCGGGCCCATCACGATCTCGCCCCGGTTCATCATGTCCAAAGTACCGGCGTTTCCGGGGGTGAAGGTGACGTTTTCGTTGAAAGCTTTCAGGTCGTTCAGCGCCTGGTCCCAGCTGTTTTTCAACTCCGGATCATAGGGGCCGTTCATCAACTGATCGGTGTTGCCCGCATAGGCATACATCCAAGCGGCTGTGAACGCGACGCCCGACATACCGTTCTTGATGCCATTATAGCCGAATGCGCCTTTGTTTTCAGCAGTCCAAGTTTTCAGTTCATCAAAGCTTGCTGGTGGGTTACTGACCAGATCGGGGTTGTAGGCGATTGCGGTCTGGCTGTGGAACATCGGCATGACATACCCTTCCACATCGGTGCCCAATGCAGATTTAGATGTGTCGCGCGTGGCCAGTTTGCCGGTCTCGATGTCACCTACGTATTTCTGCAATAGACCTTCGGTCACCATTTCACCGGATTTCAGTTGGGTCATGACGACGACATCCGTATCCCAGGTCTCGTTTCCGGCCTGAGCCTTGATTTTCTCAAGGATCGCCTGACTGCCTGCGTTGCCTGGGCCGGTACCGACCACGTTCACTTCCCAGCCCGGGTTCTGTTCTTCGAATAGCGGCCCAAGATAATCGGTCACGTAGTCAACCATGTTCTGGCTGCCGCCAGAGGCCACGTTGAGCACGTTTTCGGCTTGGGCCATGCTGCCTATGGCAAGCGCTAAGGCCGCCGAGGTAAAAAGATTTGCAATCTTGGAAGTCATGGTGTTTCTCCAGGGTCTCAGAGGTGTTGCGCGGCCTGACTCGCCGCCTCATGTCCGGTCACGGCTGTCTGGGACTTTGCAGGAAACAGACTCAAAGCCGTGGCCGGTGCGCTTACATCGACAACCGAGCCGATGGGCATTTTGTTGGGATTGTCCGCCATGATCCGGGTTTCGCCGACCTGGATTTCGTGACGATAGACCGATCCCAGATAAGAATGCTGAAGGATTGTCCCGGGAAGCGACAGACAGTCATTTGCCATGGCACCCAGCTGAGCGGCATCGCTGTGAAACAGGATCTCAACCGGGCCGGATTTGCAGTCTGGGAAATGCACCCCGGCGCGATCCTGACCGGGCCTCGGCAGGCGATGTGTATGACCGTCCAGTGTCAGATCAACAAACTGATTACCTACCTCAGCGACACCTAGCAGAGTGTTTCCGGCCCCCATGAACCGGGCGACGTAGGGGTTTGCAGGCGTGTGGAAGACATCTTCCGGCGTGCCGACCTGCGCGATCCGACCTTGATTCAGAATGACCACTCGGTCAGCCATCGACATGGCTTCTTCCCGGTCATGGGTCACCAGAACCGTGGTAAGGCCAAGCCGCTGTTGCAAGCTTCGGATTTCGTGACGCATGTTTGCGCGGATGCCTGCATCAAGGTTGGAGAGCGGCTCATCCAGCAGCAATACCGGCGGGTCGATTGCCAAAGCGCGAGCAAGCGCCACCCTTTGACGCTGACCACCGGACAATGCACCGATCTTGCGATGGATCAGATCGCCCAACCCTACAAGCGCGGCCATTTCCTGTACGCGCGCCGCGATCTGAGCTTTGTTTTTTTTGCGCAGCCTCAGCCCGTATCCGATATTCTGAGCCACATTCATGTGGGGCCACAGCGCGTAAGATTGGAACATCATCGCCATTCCACGCTTTTCGGGCGTTGTATGGCTCATGTCCTGATCGTCTACAGAAATCGAACCTCCTCGCACCGGCACAAACCCGGCAAGAGCCCGCAGCAATGTGGTCTTGCCACAGCCTGATGCCCCGAGCAGCGCAATGAACTCACCAGCCTTCACGTCAAGGTCGATATCGGACAGCACGTCCTGCTCGGCATATCCCACGCGCAGATTTCGAAGCTTGATCTCCGCTCCGAGCGTGGATGAAGAAGTTTCGTAGTCGACAGGAGCAAGGTTCATTTTGCATCTTTCATAATTCTGCTACAAAAATGTAGTGAACACGTGTTCATGTAACGGTAGGAAATGACACCTTTATGACGCAACCCCAAATTTAAGATAATCGGTAAAGAAGTTCCGGCCCTTCGAAACGAGACCTCACTGAAACATGACTACAGGTAAAGAATCCAAGCCCCGCCGCGTTACGGCAAAACAGGTTGCCCAAGCTGCAGGCGTCTCCCGTTCAGCTGTGTCGCGTGCATTCACGCCTGGATCACCTTTGGATGAGGGTAAGAAAAGAAAGATTCTTCAGGTTTCTGAACAGCTTGGGTACCGGCCAAACGCACTTGCGGCTGGCCTGCAAAGTAGGGGCCGATCGAACCTTGTGGCTATTGTAACGGGTGATCTGGTCAACCACTATGACAGCGAAATTCTGGCTAAGCTAATGCGGGGATTGTACGCGATGGGCAAGTGGCCTGTCGTGCTTGGCGGGTCTGCGGAAACATCCGAAGCAGAAATTCTCGAAGTTCTGGCTTATCCGCTGGATGCGCTGATTCTGCGGGGCGGAAGCGTGGACGAATCAGTTGCGACGCACTGCGCCAAACTGAACATCCCGCTGATCGTGTCGGGACGCGTAATGGACGCTGAGGGCGTGGATTGTGTTTGCTGCGACAACATGCGCGGGGCTGAATTGGCGGTGACTCAATTGATTGCCCGTGGGAAAACCCGATTGGGTTATCTCGGCGGTCTGGCGCATTTATCTTCGGATCAGGAACGTAAAGCGGGTTTTGAAAGCGCTTTAACCAAGGCGGGGTTTAAGCCTGCCATCCTGGAGCATTCCGACTTCAGCTACGAAGGCGGGTATGAGGCCTTGACTGGTATTCTAAGTAACGACGTTGAATTGGACGGTTTGTTCTGTGCAAACGATGCAATGGCACTGGGTGCGATTGCCGCCGGGCGTCAACAGTTTGGCCTGTCTATTCCATCTGATCTGTCCGTTGTTGGGTTTGACGACATTGCGATCGCTCAATGGCCGAGTTTTCAGTTGTCCACGGTCCGAAACGACATGGATCAGACCGTTTCACAGATTTTGCGGTTACTCACCGAGCGGTTGGATCAGCCTGAAAAAGCCAGTGAAACAATCCTGATCAAACCGGAATTTATCTCTCGAGGAACGCATTGAGCATGAAGGCTGACGTTGCAACCTATTCCGTCTGGATGGTGCCGGAGGAACCTCAACTGACCGATCTGAGTACTCGGATCAAGAGTTTTGCCCATGCTCATAATGCGCCAACCTTTTTGCCCCATGTGACGTTGATGGGTGATCTTGCGGGGGATGAGGCGGAGCTTGTCACAATTCTTAGCCGAATTTCGGCAGGCTTTTCAGGCCACAGCCTGACTGTGAAAGGAATTGGTGCCGAAGATCTGTTCTACAAATCTCTGTACCTGGATCTGTCGCCTACGCCCGACTTGGTCAGTAAACAAGAAACACTGGCAAACGTACTGCCCGTCTCTCAGTGTCCGCGAGAGTTCCTGCCGCATATCAGCGTGGCTTATGGTCCGATCGCGCCGGAGATCAAAACGGCCGAAGCCAAAGTGTTGAAAAGCCTGATTGGAACACAACTGTGCTTCCGGCATCTGCATTTGGTTCAATCCAGTCAAAACGTGCCGATCGAGAATTGGAAGATCCTGAAATCGTTCGAGCTTTAAGCATTGCAACCAATTGTATTGGAGGTTCTTGGCGTCTGCCAGGTTTCGCGAGATCTATCCGTTCTGCCATCCAAATTGCTGTCCTATTGCCTTAGGACATTGGCAACCCCGCCGAAACTAAATCCAACATCATGCAGAGCCTGGGACGCTTCCGAATGGCACGCTAATCGAGTGATTGTGGGGCAATTTGCTCGTTTGCGACACGCCTTGGTCGAATCGAACAACTTCCTGATTTTGTTCGGCGGCACGGTGAGCCCAGCTGTCGCAGGAGGAGACGATGAGGCCCGGTCGGAACCATATCATCGTGTGGGGCAAGGACTGGTGCCGGGTTGATCACGCTGTGATCGACGCTCGGAAAATTGCTCTTTTCCGGGAAGCGGGTGGCGAACTCCTACGATCAATCCGCTCCGCAGCAAAAAGATCTATCACTTTGAAAGAGTAGAAACGAATGACTGCAAGACCCCTCGATCATATTCGTGTTCTCGATTTCGGCCAATATCTGGCTGGCCCGCTAGTAGGCATGATGCTCGCTGATTTGGGTGCCGAGGTAATCCGCATCGACCCGCCCGGTGGGCCGCGATTGAAAGAACCGGTCACGGATATGCTGTCACGTGGCAAGACGGCAGTGACAATCGACCTCAAAACAGAAGAGGGATTGCAGGTTGCCCGCGATCTGGTGGCGCGCGCTGATGTCGTGATCGAAAACTTCCGACCCGGTGTGATGCGGAAATTGGGGCTGGGCCCGAAGGATCTGCGCGACATAAATCCGCGCATAATATCAGTGTCGCTGCCGGGATTCGCCTCAACCGATCCCGCGCTGGCCCATCTTCCGGCGTGGGAAGCCGTGATCGCTGCCCGCACCGGCCAGTTCACGGATATGGGGCTGAACCGGCGGCTGATGGGGATCAACCCATCCTTTACCCCGCTGACGCTGGCATCGGCCTATGGCTCTTCGTTTGGTGCAATGGCGGTGCAGTTTGCCCTGACCGCGCGTGATCGGAACGGTGGGGATCACATCGAGGTGCCTTTGGCTTCAGCGTTGCTTGAAGGATTGGTCTATAATTGCGAGCAAATTGAAGATTACCCTGAACGCTACAAGTCTCCGCGTGAGGTGGAGCTTGACCGGCGCGCAGCCGAAGGCTTGCCGATGGACCTGAGTTTTGCGGAGCTGGAAGAGTTTCTCGATCCGTTCTACCGAACTTATACCTGCGCCGACGGACGTGGGTTCTACGTGGTAGCGGGCAGTGTAAAAACGCATCCGCGACGGGTGCTGGAGACACTTGGCCTTAAGGATCTCGCCGTCCAACTGCCGGACTTCGATGCCTATCTTGATACCGCAGACTGGCCGGATGAATGGTCGCTGCGAAACTACCCGGTCGGAGCTAGCGACCGCGCACGTGTTTCCAGCGCGATGAAAGAGGCCTTTCTTACAAAGCCGTCTGATGAGTGGGAAGCCTTATTTGGGGCCGCCAAGGCCCCTGCAACGACCCAGCGGTTCACAAGGGAATGGCTGGCGGACCCGCATGCATTGGCGTCAGGTCTGGTGCTGGAGGTAGACGATCGGCGTCATGGGAACATGAAGCAGATGGGCAATGTCGCGTGGTTGTCGGATGATGGTGCCGCGCTAGTCAAACAGCCGGGTCCAGACCCCGAGAGCGCCCCCATTTCATCGATACTCTCCGAACCACCCCGCAGTGGATCGATGGGCGATGGAACAAAAGGTTGGCTTGACGGTTTGAAGGTGCTGGACCTTACTAATGTGATCGCCGGTCCGACGATTGGGTCTACGCTGGCGCGATATGGTGCTCAGGTGACTTCGGTTCAACCGGTGGAGCCTTCGGTTGACCCGTGGAATACCGTGGTTTTCGGCCTGCACGCGCATCGCAGTAAAAAGAGCACATTGCTGAACCTGGGCTCGGATGGCGGGCGGCGAGCGTTGCGGCGGCTCATCGAATCTTCGGATGTTGTCACCATGAACGGAACAGACGAGCAGCGCGATGCCTTGGGATTGAGCGAAGAAGAGCTGGCGACGATCAACCCACGGCTCATACTGGTGCAGCTCGATGCCTTCGGCGGCCCCGCGCGTGGACCCAAGTCGGACCATTTGGGTTATGACGATCTGGCACAGGCCGCGACCGGGGTTATGGTGCGCTTTGGCGGCGGCATGTCGACACCCGAAGAACATGCGCATTTCGGTACGATTGATGTGCTGACTGGCTATTGCGCTTGTGTTGCGCTTGGCGCGGCTCTGTTGAGATTGCAGGAAACAGGCAAAGGCGGGATTGCGCGGGCAGCGTTGGCAGCGGCCGGGAACCTCATTCAGGCACAATTGATGTATGATTTCGAAGGCCGTGCCCCCTTTGACGAACCCGCCGGGCGCGAGGCCATGGGATGGGGGCCATTTTATCATTGCTACCGCGCGGCCGACGGTTGGATGTTCTTTGCCGCCCCTACCGAACAGCGCGAAGCCCTGCACCGTGTCGCCGAACTCGCCAGTGTCGCCGATACACCGGACGAGGAATTGGCGGGGGCTCTGGCGGATCAGTTTGTCAAGCAACCTGCTGAATATTGGCAACAGGCGTTTGCCGGTACCTCCTGCACTGTCATGCCCCTTGGTTCGCTGCATGATACACGCGACGCCGTGTTGCAGGCCGAAAGCGCCGGAAATATTGATCTGACGCAGGGAACGTTCAGCGTCATTCGGCATGACGAGCACCCGATGGGCCGGTGGTGCGATCTTGTTGCCCCAAATGCCGTACGGCCTGAACGCGCCGAGATTGTCATTCCCGGACCGATGCCGAAATACGGCGCGGATACGCGCAACGTCTTAAGGGGTATCGATTTTACTGACGACGAAATCGACGCGATGATCACTGCAGGATCAGCCGCTGAATGCTGGTCGGTAAAGTACTTGCCAGAATAAAATCAGTCATGATGCGTTCGGAAACCATAGGCCCTGCCATCACGCCAAGGACCCGGGCCAAGGCCCGGCACATTCTGGACAACTATTACATCGGGCCGTCCTGCGACGACCGTGTGTTGGAGATTTGGGGATATACGGATCGCATGACCTACTCTCCGGGCGATCAATTGGCGCTGCGGGTCTCAACAACAGCGCGAGAATGGGAGGTGGAAATCGGTCGCGACGGTGCATCCTACGAACCGTTGTTCCGGGAAAGCGGGCTACAGGGAGAGCATCAGGAAACGCCCGAGGATTGTTCAGTTGCGGGTTGCCGCTGGGATGTTTCTTACGAACTCACCATTCCGGATGATTGGCGCGAGGGTGGTTATCTCGTAACGTTCAGAGCAGAGCAGAGCAGAGCAGAGCAGAGCAGAGCAGAGCAAGCTGGCGAGCAGGTAGAAGCACACCACCTGTTTCTGTTGAAACGCGCAGCAGAAAAACCAGCTGCGCCTTATGTACTGGTCTGTGCCACAGGAACGTGGCTGGCTTACAATTGTTGGGGCGGGTCCAACCATTACGAGGGTATTGCAGGACCAGATTGCAATGCGTTTTCTCCTGTTGTGTCAACTCAACGACCATGGACGCGCGGGTTCGGTAAACTGCCAGCAGGGGCCCCGCGGGCGGTTGCCGATGTTCCGCACGTGCCCGGTGAGATGGTACGCTACCCGTATATGGAATGGGCGTATGCCTATGGGTACTCCAAGAAATACGCATCTGCGGGGTGGGCCAGCTATGAACGTCATTTCGCCCGATGGGCCGAAGCGCAGGGGTATGAGTTCGATTTTGCCACCCAGCACGATCTGGAAACTGATCGGGAGTTCTTGGAAAAGTACAAATGTGCTGTCTTTGTAGGGCATGATGAATATTGGTCTGCAAACATGCGCCACAATGTCGATAGCTTTGCGTGCAATGGTGGGCGCGCCGCCCGGTTCGCGGGAAACTTTCTTTGGCAAACCCGGATCGAAGACGAGGGTCAAACCCAGATTTGTTTCAAATATACAGCTGAGACTGATCCGCTTGTCGGCACAGAGCACGAACATCTGGTGACAACCGCCTGGGAGGCTGCACCAGTCAATTGGCCCGGTGTACAGGCCTTCGGCGTCAATGGCTTGAAAGGTACTTATGCCAGCCTGGGTCGGTGCGTCGGTCAGGGCAGTCGTGGGTTTACCGTATATCGCCCCAATCATTGAGCGCTTAAGGGCGCTCAGTTGGGGTATGGAGATCAATTGGGATCAGGGTCGCGGATTTTTGGGTATGAAGTGGACGGGCTGGATTTCAGGATGGACGACGGCTTGCCCTTCCCCACCGGCGCAGACGGAGCAGACCCTGCTATTGAGATACTGGCGCTTGGTCTGGCCACCAACGTCGAGCCTGAGAATGATATCTGGGGAGAGACACTGTACGTCGGCAACGCTGACGCTGCCTTCAAAGCTGAACGCATGTTCGCGAACTTAACGATGAGACGCTGGATCGCAGCAGTCGCGGCAATGGGGCGATCATACACTGGCAACGCGGTCAGGGAGAGGTTTTTACTGCAGTAACCTGCGAATGGGTGGTGGGGCTAACGCGCGGTGACTGGCAGGTCGAACAGATCACGCGCAACGTGCTGGACAGGTTTGGAAAACAGACATCTGCATAATTGCCATTTCCGAGATGCTGTAGTGCTTCTGGCGCACATCTATCCCCCTGAGACTGATCAGATCGTGCTTTACACCGTATTACTTGAGGCCGCCAAAGAATGCGGCGACGGCCCGGTGGGCGGTCGGGCGCTGGGGATTATTCGCGTCGAAAAGGGCTATGGGTCCTTGTGTCGGGAAAACTTTCAGGAGTACTGGCGGCAAGAAGCAGGGCTGACGAGTCTGATCAAGCTCGACAAGGACTTCCCGCACAAAGAGGCCTGTCTATCAAGGACAAAGCACCCCGTGAAGTGCTGTCCGTCTACGAATTGGACGTGATTGTAAAAGCTGACGCCATCGGCAGTAAACCGGTCTTTACACCCGACGGCCGGTCCGTGGGCCCCTGTCAACTCAGGGGCCTATGAATATTCAGCAGGGACGTCGCTTGCGCTGGGTTTCTGCATCCCCGAAGTGGCATAGCCCGGCAATGACGTGGTCATCCAGGTGATCGGCAAGCCGCATAAAGCACAGGTGCTCGCTGAACCGCTGCACGATCCTAAGGGCGGAAAGCTGCGCGACGTCAAACCGAAAGTGATGGAAGGGGCCACTTGACCGGCCCTGCATTTATCTTACCAATCAGGCGTTCATTTCAATGGCGGCCTTCAACAGCCAGTCTTGAAATAATCTGACCGGTGGCGAGACAGGTTTTTCCTTGAGCCGCACAAAATAGGCCCAGGGGCTGTTCAGATCGAACTTGAAAGGCTCGACCAGCAATCCTCGTTCGACATATGACTGCGCCAGCGAGCGTGGGAGGGCAACGCATCCCAACGATTTGGCTGCCATTTCCATTGCCAGATTCGATACGTTTGTCCGCAACCCGTCCTTCTGATTCAGATCGACTAGCCCGAAATGCCGCGCCACGTGCTCCCAATAGGCGGGGCGTCCCAGTATGTGTATCAAGGACGCTTCCTGTAACTGGGCGGGATTGGTCAGAGGCGCGTTATTGACTAGGAAACCGGGGGCGCAAACTACTGATAATTTCTCGACCCACAGCCGTTTTGCGTCTGTCGAGACATCATCTAAATGATTGATTGTAATTGAAATATCCGAGACATTCGGCTCGACATCGGTCCAGACGGTGCCATGAACCGTCAAATCGATGTCCGGATGCACCGTGTTGAATCCCCGGATCACATCCGGCAACCAGTTTTCGGCCAGACTGACCGGGCAGGACACCACCACCTTGCGGGTATGCGAACGCTGGATGACCGATTGTGTGGCCACATCGATTTCCTGCAGGGCGTGGCGGACTGAAGGCAGATAAGCCTCGCCCACATCGGTCAGCGACAGCGAGCGGGCATGACGCACGAACAGAGGTCGGCCGATGAATTCCTCAAGCGAGCGGACATGATTGCTGACGGCGGATTGGGTGCAGTTCAGCTCGACCGCGGCGCTGGTAAAACTCAGAAGGCGGGCGGCGGCCTCGAAGGAACGCAGAAAGGTCAGGTGGGGCAGTTTCATCATGACTAGGGTTCCTCAGACAGGGCGCAGGGCCATAATAGTACGCCGGCAGTCCGGTGTCGTGTTTCTGTGCAACTCGTGTGTCTGTGTCATACGCGAAAATACGCGCGGTCCCAGCCACAAATATTCCGGGGCCATTGCCCCATGATTGTTTTCGTGCCGCGCTTCGCAAACACGCCTAGTTTTCACCCGATACATTTAACCCTGAAAAAGCTCTCGTAGGACGCCGTGACCGACACTTTCAATACCGTCGCAGAATTCTCCCTTGGTAGCCGGGCAGAGGATTTTCCCGACAGTGCGCGCAAGGCGGCGGCACTTATGTTGCTGGATTCGCTGGGCATAACCATCGGTTCCGGCCCGATGTTGGCGGGGCAGATCGCACGCGACAGCGCCGTCGCGCTATATGGCGCGGGTGAGGCGGGGCTGAGCGCTAGGATGCTGTTCGACGGTCGCCGGGTCAGTGTGGCCGGCGCGGCCTATGCCGCGGCAACCCAGACTGACAATTTGGACGGCCACGACGGGTACAACCCGACCAAGGGCCATATCGGGGTGGTTGTTGTTCCTGCATTGGCAGCGCTGGCGGAAACCGTTGGCGATTTTTCCGGCCCCGAGGCGTTGGCAGCGGTGATCGTCGGGTATGAGGTCGCGGGACGCGCCGGAATTTCCCTGCATGACACGGTTAGCGACTATCACACATCGGGCGCGTGGAACGCGCTGGGGGTTGTGGCCATGGCGGCGCGCCTGCGGGGCTTGAGCGTCGAGCAGATGCGGCAAGCCATGGGCATTGCCGAATATCACGGCCCGCGCAGCCAGATGATGCGCGAGATCGCCAATCCCACCATGCTGCATGATGGATCGGGCTGGGGTGCGATGGTGGGTATATCCTCGGCAGTTCTGGCCGAGAAAGGCTTTACCGGCGCCCCTGCAATCACCATCGAGGCCGAAGAGGTCGCGCCTCATTGGCGGGATCTGGGCAGGTTCTGGCAGATGGAACATCAATATGTGAAACCTTATCCGATCTGTCGCTGGGCCCATGCGGCAATTGACGCCACACGCGCCTTGATCCGCGACAATGATCTGACGCATCAGGATATCGCGGCGATCCACGTGAACACATTCCAGGAAAGCGCCTGCCTGTTTCAGGGAATGCCGGATGACACATCCAAGGCGCAATACTCGCTGCCTTTTGCCGTCGCCACGCTGGTGGCGCATGGCCGGATCGGAGTCGAGCACATCACCGGAGCCGGTCTGTCCGACCCGCTGGTTGCAACGATCGTCGAGCGTATTTCGGTTGCCGAGGCAGCGCGTCATTCCGAGCGTTTCCCCAAGGGCCGCTTTGCCGATGTCAGTATGACCCTGACGGATGGGCGAGTGCTGGAGTCGGGCGACGTACATGCGCGCGGCGGTCCCGAGGCGCCGATGGATGAGGCCGAAGTGGTCGGCAAGTTCATGGAATTTGCCGCACCGTCGCTAGGCGCTGCGCGCGCCGCTGCCATTCGCGACGCGGTTCTGGGGTTGCAGGCGCCTGGATCGAAATTCTCGGACCTTGGCGCACTGATCTACGACGCCGCCGATAAGACGTAATATCAGGACAAAACGAATGCCGCTGAGGCCGTTGAAATACGGGCTATCCGCCGATTACCCGGTTACCGGAGACATTCCCGCCACGCCGGAGCTGAAATCCAGCTATGATGTGGTAATCGTGGGCGGGGGTGGCCACGGGCTGGCCTGTGCGCACTATCTGTCAAAGTGCCACGGCATCACCAATGTCGCGGTGCTGGAAAAGGGCTATCTGGCGGGCGGCAACACCGCGCGCAATACGACCACTATCCGTTCGAACTACATCACCAAGGAATGCATCGCGTTCTACAAGGAAGGCGTACAGCTTTACGAAGAGATGAGCGAGGAGCTTGACTTCAATGTGATGTTCAGCCAGCGCGGTCAGCTGACGCTGGCGCATACCGAGGCGACGTTGCGCTCGTTCCACTTGCGGGCCGAGATGGGCAAACATGCAGGCACCAATATCGAGGTTGTCGATGCCCAGGCGGTCAGGGACCTGTCCCCGCATCTGAACATGGATGAGGGCGGCCACTCGAAATCATGGGCGGCCTGTGGCATTCCGACGGCGGCGCAGCGCGGCACGATGCGGTGGCCTGGGGCTATGCCGCGCAGGCCAGCCGGCGCGGGGTGGAAATCCACCAGCGCACTGAAGTCGAAGGCTTTGACGTCGGCGGTGCCAAGATCACCAGGGTCCGCACCAATCGCGGCGATATCAGTGCCGGACAGGTGATGATTGCCGTTGGCGGCATGAACTACGACAAGGCGATGAAGGCCGGGGTGGAACTGCCGATCCGCTGCTATCCGCTGCAGGCGATGGTCACGCAGCCGCTGAAGCCGTGGCTGCACACGCTGGTCAGCTCGGTCAGCCTGCACACCAATCTGGTGCAGTCATCACGCGGTGAGATCGTGATCGGCGGCGGCTCGGACCCGTATCAGCTTTATTCCACCCGCTCGACGCTGGACATGAAAGAACATCTGGCCGAAGGCGCGGTGCATCTGATCCCGTTCCTGCACGGGGTGCGCCTGCTGCGGCAATGGGCCGGGACGACCGACATGACCGCCGATTACTCGCCGATCATGGGGGCCAGTCCATTGTCCAACCTGTGGTTGGATTGCGGCTGGGGCACCTGGGGGTTCAAGGCCACGCCGGTGGCGGACAAATACATGGCGCAGACCATCGCCAACCAGAAGGTCGCGCCGATCCTCGAACCTTTCACCATGGAACGTTTCGCCACTTTCGACCTGCTCAACGAAATGGGCGCTACAGCCGCGAGCCACTGACATGAAAATCCTGACCTGCCCAATGAACGGCCCTCGCAACATCAACGAATTCCAGAACTTTGGTCCGCTCAAGGCCAATCCCGACCCGGATGCCACCAGCGATCAGGATTGGGCCCGCCATCTGTTCCGCGCCGACAATTCACGCGGAACGCTGGTGGAATGGTGGCGGCACGTGCCCTCGAACTATTTCTTTCTGGCCGAACGCAACGCCACTACAAACGAGGTGATCCGCACCTTTGACCCCTCAGAACTGGAACAGATGTGATGGCACGACTTCCCGCGCCCTGGGGCAACAGGATCAACCGCGATGCGCCGGTGTCGATGGCAGGGGCCGAGGCGGATACGCTGGTGCAACTGCCGTCGGACCCCAATGTGCAAGCCGATCGCCACCCGATCTCGGCAGGGCAGCAAGTCACGGCGCAGAACGTCAACGGATCATTGGCGCGGGACTGCGACGCATTCATGGACAAGCTGGGGCGGTTCATGCTGGTACGGTTCTATTACCGCACCTTCATGGGCCCGACCCGCAACAGCTGGATGATATTGTGGGAGCCGCTGATCCGCAAGAAAGCAGGTCTGGGCGTGCTGGATATCTCCGCGCCACATGAGGATTACGAAAAGGTCAACCTGTTCTGCGATCTGCTGGTGGTGGGCGCGGGGCTGGCCGGACTGACCGCCGCCATCGAAGCGGCCGAGGCCGGGGCCGACGTCATTCTGGCCGAGCAGGAACCGGTTGCGGGCGGCGCGCTGAGCTATGGCTGTGACGGCGTGGACCGGCTGCCTGCGCTGCTGGCGCGGGCCGAAGAACTGCCGAACCTGCGGCTGATGACCGGCACCGTGGTGAATGGCTGGTTCGAGGATAACTGGCTGCCGCTGATCCGGGGCAACAAGCTGTTCAAGACCCGCGCGCGCGAGGTTCTGCTGGCCACCGGCTGCATCGAACAGCCCGCGATTTTCCGCAACAACGACCTGCCGGGTATGCTGCCGGGCACCTGCGTGCAACGGCTGATGCGGCATTATGGTGTGAAACCGGGGCAACGCGCCGTGGTGCTGGCCGCCAATCCTGATGGCTACCGGGTGGCGTTGGATTTGCTTGAGGCAGGTGTCGAACAGGCAGCGGTGGTTGATCCGCGCCCGGGCGGCAGCGGCGGCGCGCTGAGCGCAGAACTGGAGGCGCGCGGCAAGACGCATGTCACTGGCGTACGGGTCGGTGGCGACTGGCTGGATTGCGACCTGCTGGTGATATCGGTCGGCTATGCGCCGATGTGGCAACTCCCTGTCATGCCGGGGCCAAGCTGGGCTATGACGAAGATACGGCGCTGAACCGTCTGGGCCTGCCGACCCGCGACATTGCGCCGGTCAAGGATGCCGAAGCTGCGCTGACCAATTTCGAACCGGCCATCGCGGCGCATCCCAATGGCAAGGACTTTGTCGACCGGGACGAGGATATTCAGGTCAAGGACCTGCAAAACGCCATCAAGGAAGGCTATCGCGAGCTTGAGCTGATCAAGCGCTTTACCACTGTCGGCACGGGGCCGTCGCAGGGGCGGCACTCGGCGCTGGCCACCGCCCGCGTGGTGGCCAAGGCGACCGACCGCAGCATCGGGCAGATCGGCGTGACCACGGCCCGCCCGCCTTTTGGCCCGGAAACGCAGAGCGTGTTGTCCGGCCATCATCACCCGGCCGACCGGCACACGGCGCTGCATCACGAACATATCCGGCGGGGGGCCGACATGCGCCCGGTCGGGGCTTGGCGGCGACCCTATTTCTACGGTCCCAAACAAGACGCCAAACGCCTGATCGAGGAAGAGGTGCACGCGGTGCGCGATGGGGTCGGCGTGCTGGATGTCTCGACCCTCGGCGGGCTTGAAGTGCGCGGGCCGGATGCGGGCGAGTTCCTCAACCGCATTTACACTATGGCCTACAAGAAACAGCCCGTGGGCCGTTGCCGCTATTGCCTGATGACCAATGAAATGGGCACGGTGATCGACGATGGCGTGGCCTATCGTCTGGCCGAGGACCTTTATTATGTTACCGCCACAACCGGCGCGGTGGCGCGGGTTTATGCGGACATGCTGTTCTGGAACGCGCAGTGGCGGCTGGATGTCGATGTGCTGAACGTCACCTCGGCCTTTTCCGGGTTCAATATCACCGGGCCGAAGGCGCGCGAGGTGGTGGAAGCGCTGGACAGCGACATCGATTTCACGCGCGATGGCTTTGCCTATCTGGACGGGCGCAGTGGCACGGTCGCCGGGGTTTCGGTGCGCGCCATGCGGATCGGCTTTACCGGCGAACTGAGCTATGAGCTGCACTGCCCCACGAGTTATGCCCAAACCCTGTGGGATGCGGTGTTGGCGGCGGGCGAGCCGCACGGGTTGCACCCCTACGGGCTGGAAGCCAGCCGGATTCTGCGGCTCGAGAAGGGCCATATCCTGATCGGTCAGGATTCCGACGCGCTGACCTCGCCGGACGAGCTGGGGTTCGAATGGGCGATCTCCAAGACCAAACCATAATTCGTGGGCAAACGCGCCATCGAGATGCGCCGCAACAAGGGTCTGCCGCGCAAGCTGGTCGGGTTGACCTTCGACGGACCTGATGTGCCGGGTGAAAGCTGTCTGGTGCTGAAGGACGATGTGCCGGTGGGGCATGTGACCTCGGTCCTGTGGTCGCCGACGCTGAACACCTATATCGCGCTAGCCTATGTGCATGGCGATGACGCGCATAAGGGCGCGCAGGTCACCGTCAAATGCCGCAACGGCGCGCGGGTGACGGTGCCGGTGCGCGGCCATGCCTTCTTTGATCCCGAAAACAAACGGCAGGAGGTGTGATCATGCGCCTCTATCCGCTCGATCCCGGGGGGCCGCCGAAGGCACATCGCTTGTCTCTGGCCCCGTCACACTGCAGGATTTCAGCCATACGCCGCGCTTCGGCCTCAAAGGTCGGGGCACAATGGCGTTTCTGCAAGCGCAGGGCTATACCGTGCCCGAGGTTAACGAAATCGCCAATGACATCCTGCGGTTCGGCAAGGAAGAGGCCGTGGTGCTGAACGGCCCCGCTGATCTGCGCTCCCGGTGGGAGGCTGCTGCTGCGCCAAAAGGCTATTACTCGTGGCGCGAGGAGGCTTGGGGGATTATGCGCCTGACCGGCCCGCGCCTGTTTGATCTGATGGCCAAAATCAGCCCAGTCGATTTGTCACCGAGCGCCTTCCCGGCTGGGCGGATCGCCCAGACCCGTGTGGGATATGTCGAGGCGATCATATGGCGCAACGACCGCGAGGTCATCGGCTTTGACGTTTTGTTTGACGTTGCCGCCACCGCCTTTTTTGCCACTGCGGTGGCCACGGCCAGCGCCGAATTCAATTCCGAGGTACCCGCATGAAATCCCCCACCGTAATCCTGCATACCAACAACCCGGATGCTGCCCTCGTGGTTTTGGCCGAAGGACACCCTGATCTGCAAATTCACACCTGCGACAGCTATGACGCGTTGCCGGGCATGGTTGACGAAACCGAGGCTGGGGTTGTCTATTCGGTTCGCTTTGCCGGTACGCCGGGTTTTCCGCGGCAGGCTCTGATTGAAGCGCCCAGCGTCAAATGGGTCTCAGTCGGTGGATCGGGCACGGATCATATGAACCCGTGGGACCCAATCACGTTCACCGTGACCAATGCCGCCGGCGTTGCGGCGGATATGATTGCGCAATACGCGCTGGGGGCGATGTTTCATTTCACCCTGGATCTGCCGGGGTTCAGAGCCGCCCAGGCACGGCGGGAATGGATGTCCGGCAAAGTTGAACCGATTGACGGCAAGACAGTGCTGATCTTGGGGCTTGGGCAGATCGGTATGGCCGTTGCCGCACGGTCTAAGGCAATGGGTCTCTCTACCATAGGCGTGCGCGCACGCCCCAAGGGCACACCGAATGTGGATGAAGTTCACGGCATGGACGCGCTGCCCGACCTCTGGCCCCGTGCGGATTTCATTGTTGTCTGCGTACCGCTTCTGGACAGCACTAGGGGGTTGGTGAACGCACTAGCCTTTGCGGCGATGAAACCGGGTGCGGTGATCGTCGATGTTTCGCGCGGGGGGTTGATCGATGAAGTTCCGCTTGTGCGCGCTTTGGAAACCGGTGCCTTGCGCGGCGCTGGATGTTTTTTCCATCGAGCCACTGCCTGCGAACCATGTGCTCTGGGGGTTCGACAATGTGATCGTAACGCCGCACTGCTCGTCTGTTTACGAGGGTTGGGACCTCAAATCGGTCGAAATGTTTTCTGACAATCTTTGGCGCTATCGCAAGGGAGAAGCGCTGACAAACATCGTCAATCCCGAAAGAGGATACTGAAATGACACGAGACAGACGCAGTACATCCCGAAGCGGTGGCCGGCGCGGGAAAAGCGCACGGGCAAGCGCCGATATCCAGCAGTTGCCGTGGCAAAACATCGTGAACTCAGCCCCCAAGATGGAGTTGCTGAGCGAGGTGCAACTGGATCAGTTGCATACCACTTCGATGCGTATCCTGTCCGAGGCAGGTATTCGCGTCATGGGCGACAATGTGATGGACCTGTTCGAGCAGGCCGGTGCCATTGTGGATCGAGACACCAAGACGATCCGCATTGATGAGAGTATCGTCAATGAAGCCCTTAAGACGGTTCCGACGACATTCACTCTGACCGGCCGCAATCCGGCCAAGCGGATCACGCTGGGCGGCGACCATGTCAATTTTGGCCTCGTCGCCGGCCCGCCAAATGTACACGACTGCATCAATGGGCGTCGTCCGGGCAATTATGAAGACTATTGCAACTTCATCAAACTGGCCCATCATTTCAACGCAATCCACCTGATCGGCAATCAGGTGACAGCGCCGCAGGAGATGCCGGCAAACAACCGGCATCTGGATACCTATAACGCCAATCTGACCTATAGCGACCTCAGCTTCCATGCCACCGCGATTGGGCGGGGGCGGGCCATGGACGGCTTCAACATGATGGCCATCGCCCGCGGCATGACGCTGGAAGAGATGCGCGCGGATCCGGGGGTGATCACCATCATTTCGGTAAACTCGCCGCGCTTGTTCGACGATGCGATGGGGGACGGCTTGATCGCCATGGCAGAGCATGGCCAGCCGGTCACGATCACGCAGTTCACTCTGATGGGGGCGATGACTCCGGTCACTTTGCCCGCCGCTCTGGCGCAACAGAATGCCGAGGCCTTGTTCGGGGTGACCCTGACCCAGCTGGTCAATCCGGGCACACCGGTGATGTATGGGGCGTTCACCTCGAACGTGGATATGCGGTCGGGCGCACCGGCCTTTGGTACCCCGGAAAACACCAAGGCCAATATGATCAGCGGTCAGCTGACGCGCCGCTATGGCATTCCCTATCGTACGTCGAACGCCAATGCCTCGAACGTGGTGGATTTGCAGGCGGCCTATGAAACGATGATGGCCACCTGGGGGGCCGCTCTGGGCGGGGCTAATCTGGTCTATCAAGCCGCCGGATGGCTCGAAGGCGGACTGACCGCGTCATATGAGAAGCTGGTCATGGATGTCGAGATTCTCCAGAACATGATGGAATTCCTGAAACCGCTGAAGTTCGACGAAAGCGAGTTGGGGCTTGACGCCATCAAGGACGTCCCGACTGGTGGGCATTTCTTTGGCGTCGATCATACGATGGAGCGCTATGAGACTGCGTTCTATGCGCCAATGCTGTCCGATTGGCAAAACCACGGCGCGTGGGAGGCCGCAGGGTCCAAAACTGCGCTGAACCGGGCGACTGAGATATGGCAGCAAGCCTTGCGGGAATACAAAGAACCCGCGATGGACCCGGCCATCCGCGAAGAACTGGATGCCTATATCGCGCAACGCAAGGAAGAGATCGGCACAGACGAGCCGTAGGAGCTAAAGGCCGGGCAATCAGCCCGGCCTTCGTTTACTGCAGATCGAACAGGCGCCCTGGGACAGCTCCATGCTTGGGAAGATCAAGGGCACGCATCAGGGCAAACACCATGGCCTGATTTGACGTCACTACAGGTTTGTCCAGCGTTTTCTCGATCAGGGTGATCGCCTCTACCGAGCGCATGTCGGTACAGCTGAGCACGATCGCCTGCGCGTCGACGTGGTCGGCCTGACAGGCCAAATCGTATACTTCGTCCGGAGTCAGTTCGCCCTGACCGTAATTGCCCAACTCGCGGCCTACATCGGCGCAGTTCACCGTTTCGATGCCGTTCTGGGCCATGAAATCCATCGCCTGAGTATTGATCTCGCCCAGATAGGGTGAGGAAAAGCTGACCTTCGTGGCTCCCAGCGCCTTGATCGCGGCGATCAGCGATCCGGCGGCAGTCAGCGACAGTGCCCCGGACCCGGCTTTGATCTGTTGCGCCAGATCCGCATCGAAAGATGGCCCATGGGTCAGGGTCGCCGAGGTGCAGCCATAAAGCACTACATCAGGCCGCACCCCCGAGATCATCCGCAGATCATGGCTGATATCGGACGCGCCCAGACCCGCCATCTGGTCAGCGCCCGGAATCTCGTCGACGTCATACCCGCCCATACGCTGGAAATGGACGGTAGTGTTGGGCGGGCGCAGCATCTCCATATCCGGTTCCAGATTGGTGTTGGTGAAGGGCACAAGCACGCCGATCTTGGCGGCCGTTCGGGTCTCGGTCATGTCAGTGCACCTATCAATACGTCGCGGGCCTTGTTCATTGTCGCGGGCGCACAGATGGTCGCGCGCAGGCAATCCGACAGGCTATAGCCACCCATGCCGCGCATCAGCAGGTTTTCGGCCCGCAGGGCGGCATCGGCGCGTTTTGCTGCGGCAGTCGAGGCAAAGCGGATCAGCACGAAATTGGTGTGGCTTTCGGGCACGATCAAACCCAGTTCGCGACATTCCCGCGCGAACCCGTCGCGAAGCACCGTTGTCTGCTTGACCACATCGCGCATATGCGCCTGGTCGCGCATCGCCGCAGCAGCCGCTGCCTGAGACGCGATTGAGATGTTGTTTGGGTTCAGCAACTTGCGCAGCTCACCTGCGATCTCAGTGGGGAAATATCCCCATCCGGCCCGCGCCCCGGCCAGCCCGTAAGCCTTGGAGAAAGTGCGCGTGATCACCGTGTCGCCGCGACCCGTCAGCGCAAAAATCTCTACCGGGTCATTAGCCTGATCCGCGAATTCCGCATAGGCCTGATCCACCACCAGCAGCACGTTGCCGGGCAAGGCGGCGCGCAGCCGGATGATCTCGGAGTTCGGGATCAGCGTGCCAGTGGGGTTGCCCGGATTGCAGACAAACACGATGCGGGTTTTCGGCGAGACAGAAGACAGAATCGCGTCCACCGATACAGTCAGATCGATCTCGGGCGCCGCGACATATTCCGCCTGTGTTTGTGCCGTTGCCGAGGCAACAAAGGCATAACCATACTGCGTGCCCAACACGTGATCGCCCGACCCGGCAAAGGCGCGGATCAGGCAGCCGATCAGTTCCATAGAACCGGCACCGCACAGGACGCGGGCGGGGTCGAGAGTATGCACTTTTGCGATGGCCGCGCGCATGTCGGGCCATTCGGGGTCGGGATAGAGCGTCAGATCCGCCAGCACCGCCTGTCCCGCCGCAACCGCAGCCGGGCTGGCGGGAAAGGCGCTTTCGTTCTGGGCCAGCGACACAATCTCAGGCCCACCAAGATCGGCCAGGGCATAGGCACCCATTCCACGGACGTGTTCAACTGCGCGGATCATGATGCACCCCCGTAGGATTTGGCGCCCTCTGCGCTGACCAAACCACGCCTGAGGTCTAATGCCAGCGCTTCTGGATCGCGCTCAGCCGGGTCACCAAAGCCGCCACCGCCTGGCGTGTCGAAAATCAGATAGTCATCGCCTTCCACGCGCAATTCGCCCTTGCCGGGAATGTCGCTGTCCCCATCGCGGAACCGTATGCGTCCTGGCGCGCCGGGTTGACCACCCATACGGCCCAGAGCCGGGAATTTGAGGCGTTCAACCGACAGAAACACGATGAAAGGCGCGTTGTTGGAGGAGGTCATCTCGATCCGCTGCCCAAGGCCGCCGCGATACTTGCCGGCACCGCCGGAATCCGGCAGCAGCTCGCGCCGCCACACGATCACGGGGGCCACGCTTTCCGTGATCTCGACTTGAGAGCCAAAAACACCCGATGGGTAAGCTGTGGCCGATAACCCGTCTGCATGGGGCCGCGCGCCGGTGCCGCCATTGTGCACCGGTTCAATGGCAAATTCGCGCCCGCCATCGCGGGCCACTTCGGGGGCATGACGCATCGGCAGATCAAACATGCAAGAAGCGCCCTCGGCCGGAACCTGATCCGGCAGGGCTTGATGCAGGCAGCCCAGCACCAGATCGGGCGTCACCTGTCCCAGCGTGTGCCGCATCGCAACCGGAACCGGGCGCTGCGCGTTTAGAATGCAGCCCTTTGGCCCGTCCACGGTAAACGGCTCAAGCGAACCCGCGTTGTTTGGAATATCCGGCCCGACGATGCAGCGCAGCGCGAACACCGTATAGGCGGTGGCATAGTTCAGCGGCACGTTGATGCCCTTGCGCGAACAACCCGAAGTCCCGGTGAAATCCACATGCATTCCCGATTTGGTGACGGTCAGGGTGGCGTGCAGCTCCAGCTCGTTCTCATAGCCATCCATCTTCAGCGCGTTCTTGTAGACGCCTTCGGGCACCTCGGCGATGGCCTCAAGCGTGCCGCGGCGCGAGGTGTCGATAATATAGCAGCCAAGCGTGTCCAGATCGTCGATGTCGAATTCTTTCATCATGCCGACCAGACGGCTTACCCCAGCCTCGCAGCAGGCGATCAGCGCATAGATGTCGCCGTCGTTGGCAATCGGCTCGCGGCTGTTGGCACGGATGATGTCCAGCAGCAGCGCGTTGGGGGTGCCTTCCTCGACCAGCTTGCAGGGCGGGACCAGCAGTCCCTCATCATAGATGTCGGACCCTTCGGGGCCCATGCCTTGCCCGCCCAGATCCACCAGATGAGAGGTGCAGGAGGTAAAGCCCACCACTTTGCCATCCTTGAAAGCCGGCATCATCAACAGGAAGTCATTCAGATGCCCCGAAGCGAGCCATGGGTCATTGGTCATGTAGATGTCGCCGGGTTTCATGTCCTGCAGCGCAAAGCGGCCACGCAGGTGCAGCACTGCTTCGGCCATGGTATTGATATGGCCCGGCGTGCCAGTCACGGCCTGCGCCAGCATCCGGCCGTTGACGTCGAAAATCCCGGCCGAGATATCGCCGCATTCACGCACGATGGGGGAAAAGGCGGCGCGGATCAGGGTCTGGCCCTGTTCCTCGACCACCGCCAGCAAGCGGTTCCACATCACTTGCAGGCGAGCGGGGGGAAGATCGGTCGTCATCATGCGCCTCCTTTCTGGTCCTGAACCAGGACGAGGTTTCCAATTGCATCCACATGGGCCGAGAAATCGGCTGAGACCAGCGTGGTGGTCTGCGGCTCGTGGATCAGCGCCGGGCCGCAAACGCGGTTGCCGGGTTTCAGGTCAGACCGGGCCACAAAGGCGGCCTGTTTCAGCGTTCCGTCCACATCACAGGTGATCGGGCGGATGTCCGATGCCGCAATTGTGGACAGCGCGGGCGTTTCGGACACCGGAGGCACGGCACTGTCGCGGGTGGCGACGCGCACGGCCCAGTTGAGGATCTCGATCTGCATCCCCGGCACCGGGCGCGAGAATTGCTTACGGTATTCCTCTTCAAACGCGGCGGTCAGCGGGGCGATGTCGTCTGCTGTCAGATGCCGGTCGGGCAAGGCGATCTCGATCTCGTGGCCCTGTCCGTTGTAGCGCATGAAAGCGGTGCGCAGCGTCTCGGTAGGGGCATCGCCCGCACCTTGGACGACCACATCCTTTGCTTCAGTGATCATGGCGTCGAACAGTGCGTTGATCTCGTCCATGTCCATGCTGTCCAACAGCGAATAGCGCGAGCGGACGATTTCGAACGACACTGGCGCGAACAGGAAACCCACCGCCGAGCCGACGCCTGGATTGGGCGGGATCACGATGCGGCTGACTCCGGCAGATCGCGCCACTCGGCTGGCATGCAGCGGCCCGTTGCCGCCAAAGGCAATCATTGTGCGCGGTCCAAGATCCTTACCCGATTCCACCGCGTGCATCCGACCCGCGCTGGCCATGCTTTCGTCAACGATGCGGCTGACGCCATCGGCTGAGCCAACGGCATCCAGATCAAGCTCTGATCCGATCACTTTCGCCAGAACCTGTTTCGAACCTTCGGGATCAAGCTGAATATGTCCCTCGGCGAAAATGTCAGGCACGATATAGCCCAGTGTGATGTCACTGTCGGTTACAGTAGGATCGATGCCGCCGCGCATGAAAGCGACCGGCCCGGGCTCGGAACCCGCCGATTTTGGCCCGACAGTCAGGCGCCCCAACCGGTCGACCCCTGCGATGGAGCCGCCACCGGCGCCGATCTCGATCATCTCGATCACCGGAATACGCACCGGCATTCCCGATCCTTTGATGAAGCGCGCGGCGCGGGCGATCTCGAATGAGCGCGAAGTCTGCGGGCGGGCCTTGTCGATCAGACACAGTTTGGCGGTGGTGCCGCCGACGTCAAAAGACAGCACCTCGTTCAGCCCGGTTCGGGCGGCGATGTGGGCGGCCAGAATGGCCCCACCGGCCGGGCCGGATTCCACCAGCCGGATCGGAAAGCGCGCAGCGGTACGCACGGTGCACATGCCGCCACCGGCGGTCATCATCAGGATCGGACAGGTCACGCCCTCTGCCTCGAAGCGATCAACGAAGCGGTTCAGATAGGTCTCCATCAACGGTTGGATATAGGCGTTGGCGATGGTGGTGCACAGCCGGTCGAACTCGCGCGCTTCGGGGCTGACATCGGACGAGATCGATACAGTCAGATCCGGGCGGTGTTCAACCAGAAGATCCCGCAGGCGTCTTTCGTGGGCCGGGTTGGCGTATGAATGCATCAGACAGATGGCAACAGCCTTGGCTTCGCAGGCGTCGATTTCAGCCAGCAACCGGTCGAGCTGCGCCTCGTCCAGTTCAATCAGCACCACACCTTCTGCCGACATACGTTCGCGGATGCTCAGAGAACGCTCGCGCGGCACCAGCAGGTCTGGCTTCTCGAGGTTGATGTCGTATTGGGAATACCGCCGTTCATATCCGATATCGAGGATGTCCCGGAACCCTTCGGTACAGATCGTGGCGACAACCGCGCCCCGCCGTTCGATCAGCGCGTTGGTCGCAAGTGTCGTGCCATGGATAAAACCGGTGACGTCCTC
The DNA here is from genome assembly GCF_947497005.1 of uncultured Ruegeria sp. Lineage (GTDB taxonomy): Bacteria > Pseudomonadota > Alphaproteobacteria > Rhodobacterales > Rhodobacteraceae > Ruegeria. Next base: position 255,266 of record NZ_CANMFF010000004.1, read on the forward strand.
CAGCGCCCGTCCGGATTGCGCCATCACACGTTGTGCGCCCTCCATGGCACCTTCCGCTGGGTTTTGATGGGTGGTTAGGGTTTTGGTCGAAGCCAGTATTGTCTCTTCGCCAGAGACAAGTACCGTGTCGGTAAAAGTGCCGCCAATATCAATGGCGAGGCGCAAAGCAGTTGTCATGGAGTATTCCGAATATTCGTGATCGCAGCGTGATACAGAAGGGCAAACGCCCGCGATCAGGCAGCGATCACCAGATCACAGCCGGTGGCACGGCGATCCAGACGGTTGGGAATACACAGACAGTTCATACCGTTTTTTCTCTTACAGTGATTCAGGTCACAAGCCAATTTACGACAAGTTAGCCTGCAAGCGACACAATTATTGCTGCACGTCAAATTTCTGCCGACTACCGGGTAGTCAGACGCGGATCATGAAATCAGGCAACTCACCAACGCTCGTGTGCCTTGGCGCAGTCCGTTTCTTAGGTTGCCGCGACCTGTCTTTGGGTAGACGTGTTTGCAATGCCCATGATGAGGTCGGCGAACACCGGGAGACCTCCGTAATCTATGACACTGATGGTCGTCGTCTAACCTGAAGCAACCTACCGATTGACGAGTGCCTCTTTTAGTTCAGTACTGGGATGAAGCAAGTAGCAAGTAGAATGGGCCGAAATGTTCCAGATCCGCTATAGCGACGCAGCAAGGAACCGCCTGCCTCTGTTAATTTGACAATTTCTGAGAGCGGGCTTCGATATTCACGAATGGATGCCGATATCAAGCTGCGTTTGACGACACGTGAAGCCACTATTTTTAGTTGCGTTTCGTAGCCAGCCTGAAACAGGATCGCGCATTGATTTTTTTGGACTATGCCCGCAAGCCATAAATGCTGGCCCGCGGACTGTGTTTATGCCGTCTAGTCCCGTAGTCAGAACTCGACGACGGCGCGGATGCTTTCGCCTTCGTGCATCAGATCAAGCTCGTGGTTGATCTCATCCAGCAAGAGCTTGTGGCCATCGGGTCGATTTCAATTTTGCTGTCAATGAACCAGTCAACGATCTTTGGCACGTCCGTACGGCCTGACGCGCCGCCAAAGGCCGTACCGCGCCAGCTACGGCCGGTAATCAACTGGAATGGGCGGGTCGGTATTTCCGCCCCAGCTGGTGTCACGCCGGTGATGATCTATTCACCCCAGCCTTTGTGCGCAGCTTCCAGCGCGGTGCGCATCACTCCAACATTGCCAGTCGCATCAAACGTATAGTCGGCACCGCCGCCGGTCAGGCCCACCAGATGCGCGACAAGGTCACCGTCGATCTTGGACGGGTTCACGAAATCTGTCATGCCGAACTTCGTGGCCATCTCAGCCTTACCGGGGTTCAGGTCGACACCGACGATCTGGTCGGCTCCCGCCAAGCGTAAGCCCTGAATCACATTCAGCCCAATGCCACTCAGACCAAACACAATGCCTCGGTTGCCGATTTCGACTCTGGCGGTATTGATCACCGCGTCAATGCCGGTGGTGACGTCGCAGCCGATGTGGCGGATCTTGTCGAATGGCGCGTCAGGACAGTCCGGTCGAAGATCTTACATTCGACTGAGAATTTGAAAGCTGCGACCCTTCAAGGCGGCTTTGCCACGGGCAACGAATGACCCTGAAAATCTTGGAATTAAGTCCGGATGAGCGCCCTATGGGACGCTGGGACCAGATTTTTCAATTGTCGCCGTCTATGCGATCGTTCTTTCCATCAGACGGTAAAATTCGTCACTTGCGTATTTTTCCTGCCAGGGCTTGTGCCCGCATCGTTTGATTTCAACAAATTCTGCCGAAGGAAGTGCCGCTTGCAATGGCAGCCGCACGCCTTCCGAAGGCCTTGGATCGTGATCTCCATGGATTGCTATGACAGGGCAACGAATGGTAGAAATCGCATCAAGAAGCGCGCCATCTTTGCGCATGCCATCTGCTTCGCGCCACACCGCCTGATGTATCGCTCCGTCAAACATAACTTTGGGTTGCGGGGACATGTCTCGTGCGTAGGTATCTGCCAGATCGCTGAGTTCGATAAAGCGTGCAACGTGAGTGGGGTCTCCTGCCATGGGACGCAGAGCCTTCAGTTCGGTCCGTTCATCGTTTGTCAGGCGAGAGCTTTTCGTGGTTTGGATTGCTCTGGCGTAATTCGCTTCGAGCGGTCCGCTGCCGACAAGGATGAGCGTTCTCACTAAAATTTCGTGTTGCGCGGCGAGTAAACATCCGAGCCAGGCACCCCACGACCAACCGATGACAACAACGGGTGGCTTGCAATATTGTTCAATTTGCGATCTGAGTTCGTTCACCTGTCCATTCGCTGACCGGCGCGACTGAAAGGGTTCAAGTACGTCAAAGCCCCTGCAACCGAGTTCACGCGCAAACGGTTCGACCTCTCCGGCGCCGCCAGGCCCGCCGTGAAGCACGACGACGCGAGAGGGTTTTTTGCCGTACTGGCGAACTTCTTCTTGTAGTTTAATCATTCCGCAATCGTCATCTACAGGACGCCGCATTGTCAAATCGAACGGCAAACGAATATCGGATTAGAAGGCCTGGGAGACTTCAGACAATTTCTGCTTTCACCTGTCGCCACCTGTGTTCGCATGTGAAGATTATTTTCGCCCGACCAGGGAGTGAGATGTGTAAGAGGAGTTAACCCGGCGCATCCTTTCCGGCCTTCTTCTGCTGCGGGACAACGAGGTCAAGTTGCTCGATATTCCAGGAATTGATGATGGCTTTAAACAAGTTCATCCCGGCGATAGGGAAGTGCTGATCTCCTGCAGGCTGGCCCAGGATTTTCCTCGGCTGATCAATCCGCAATCTGTTCCACGATGCACGATGTGCCTTACCCTTGTTAAACCCAAAATTAGCGCGACGCTGCATATCGGTGTCAAGCTGCCAATCATTGATAAATAATGTAAGTTCACCCCACCGCTTTCCTGAAGGGATATGGCCAGATCATGCTGCAAGGCCCGCGTTTCCAGTTTTTTCAGAAGCTGACGGGCTGCATCACGCGAAAGAGCATCGTTGCCATGCGACACAACACATCCGGCTAATTAGCGATGAACGTATTTCTCCAGGTCCTGTCACCGGTCAACCCCTTCAACTCTACGGGCACAGCCATTGTGTCAACAACATGCAGCCGTTTGGAACGCAGGTCCCTGGTGCACGGAAGGAATACCCAGAAGATCAGCGTGCCAAGCGTCGCAAAGCCAAGTGTCATTGACCTTTTTTTCAGCATAGCTGGTTGGGCTTTCAGGCTGTTCAAAACTTGGCTTTCAGGGTCATTGACTCGTTATGTATCCAAGTGTATACAAATGCACGCAATATACAAGTGTACGCGCTATGACCGTCCAGGACGACCCAATACAGCCCGGCCCACAAGGCAATTCCGCGTATCAGCGCATGCTGGAGCAGATCCGCGACGGCACGCTCTTGCCTGGCGATCGCTTGCGCGAGATCGAGCTGTCTGAACGCTTGGGTGTCAGCCGCACACCAATCCGCGAAGCGATCCGACAGCTTGAAGCGGACGGGCTGGTAATGCATGTGCCAAGGCTGGGCGCAACGGTCCGCAGCCTCGACTACGCTGAAGTGATGGAGCTTTATGAGATGCGTGCCGTGCTTGAAGGCACCGCTGCGCGGTTGGCGGCACGGGCAGCCTCGGATGTTGAACTTGATGAGTTGGAAGTTTTAAATGATCGGCTGGCTGAGGCCGGCACAGGTCCGGATGCAGCTCGAATCAACCGGATTTTTCACGCCACTTTGCTGGATGCAGCCAAGAACCGGTTTCTGGCGAAGTCCATGCTGTCCCTGCAAAAGGCGCTGCTGATCCTTGGGCCGTCACAGCTGTTGGACAGTGATCGGGCAGAAACTGCAGTGGTCGAACATCGGCACATCATGGCTGCCCTGAAATCGCGCGACGGTGCCGCAGCAGAAACCGAAATGCGCGCGCATATCCAGGCGGCCCAACGCATGCGCATCCGCGCGCTGCAGGAACGTGACCGCACAAGCGATCAGAGCCAGTAGGACCACGTTACATGGCCGCTCAAATGGAATTGTATGATATCGCGGTGATCGGAGGGGGTAACGCGGCCCTATGTGCGGCAATGACAGCTGCCGAAGCGGGTGCGAAGGTCCTGATCCTGGAAACCGCGCCAAAACCGTATCGCGGGGGAAACTCACGTCACACGCGCAACTTTCGCTGTATGCACACAGGTCCTCTGGGCCCATTGGTCGAGGAGTACAGCGAAGATGAATACCTGTCCGACTTGCTGAAAGTCACGGGTGGCAAGACTGACGAACGCCTGGCACGTTTGGCGATCCGAACCTCGGAAGATTGCTTGCCGTGGATGGAAGAGCACGGGGTCCGCTTCCAACCGTCTCTTTCAGGTACTTTGTCCCTTGCTCGGACCAATGCGTTTTTCATGGGGGGCGGCAAATCTCTGGTGAATGCCTATTACCGGACGGCCGCCGGGTTGGGTGTCGACGTCCGGTACGAAGCCGCAGTCACGCATCTGGAGCTGAATGGTGATCAGATCGAATGGGTCGATTTCACCTATGCGGGGCAAGAACATCGCGTCTCTCCCAAGGCAGTTATTGTCGCCTCGGGCGGGTTTCAGGCCGATACCGATTGGCTGACCCGCGCCTGGGGCGAACCTGCAAAGAACTTCCTGATCCGCGGCACGCCGTACAACCGAGGTGTGGTGTTGGCCGACCTTCTGGATCAAGGCATTGAGCGCGTCGGCGATCCAACCCAGTGCCACGCCGTTGCCATCGACGGGCGTGCGCCCAAATTCGATGGCGGGATTGTCACCCGTCTGGACTGCGTTCCGTTTTCCATTGTCGTGAACAAAGAAGCCGAGCGGTTCTATGACGAGGGCGAAGATGTCTGGCCCAAGCGCTATGCGATCTGGGGACGTCTGGTGGCGGCCCAGCCGGATCAGGTGGGCTACGTGATCATCGATAGCAAATCACTGAACCTGTTCATGCCGTCAGTATTCCCGCCGCTTAAGGCGGGTACGCTGGAGGAACTGGCGGCGCTGATGGGCCTGTCGCCCGACAAATTGACGGCGACCGTCACCGAGTTCAATGCTGCGTGCGGTGATACCGGCGGGTTTCACCCGACTGAACTGGATGGGGTAGCCACTTCGGACCTTAGTCCACCCAAATCCAACTGGGCGCGCCCGATCACCGAGCCGCCTTTCTACGGGTATTTGTTACGAACCGGTGTGACGTTTACGTATCTGGGCCTGAAAGTCGACGACACGGCACAGTGCTCAACCGCCTCAGGCAAGATCAAAAACCTCTGGGCTGCCGGGGAAACCATGGCCGGCTCGATCCTTGGACAGGGCTATCTGGCGGGCTTCGGCATGACTATCGGGACCGTCTTCGGTCGCATCGCAGGGCGCGAGGCCGCCGCCTATGCAAGCTGACCTGATACAAGAAGCGCGCCGTCAGGCCGAGATCTGCAATGCATGCCGCTATTGCGAAGGCTATTGCTCGGTCTTTCCGTCGCTTAATGCCGAACGCGCGTTTTCGGACGGTGCAATAACGCAACTGGCAAATCTCTGCCACAACTGCCGGGGGTGTTACTATGCCTGCCAGTACACGGCTCCGCACGAGTTCGACCTCAATCTACCGAAAGCTTTGGCTGAAGTGCGACGTGATAGCTGGGAAAGCTTTGCCTGGCCGCAGCCACTGGCGCGCCGATTTCACACGCATGGTGGTGCCATAGCTTTGGCGCTTATGATCGGGTTTGCGCTGCTGTTCTGGGCCGTTCGCGTCATTGGATCCAGCGGAGGGGAGGGTTTCTACGCCGTCCTGTCGCATAATGCGATGGTCGCGATCTTCGCCCCTGCGTTTGTGCTGCCGCTCTTTAGTATATTCCTCAGCCTAAGGCGCTATTGGGTTAAGGTTGGCGGCAAACCTCTCCAAGTGGCTGACGTGACGGCTGCTTTCAAACGCGCTGGTCAAATGCAGGATCTCGCCGCAGGGCACGGTGAGGGCTGTAATTTCGAGGACGAAGACCGCTTTAGCCAGGCGCGACGTCACACTCACCAAACCATCATGTATGGATTCCTGCTGTGCTTTGCGTCGACCTCGATCGCGACTGTTTTGCATTACGGCTTCGGAATGCATGCGCCCTACGGGTTATGGTCATTGCCCAAGCTGTTCGGGATTTCTGGTGGTGTTTTGCTGACGGTGGGTTGCGGCACCATGGTGTACCTTAAACAAAAATCTGACCGTGATCTCGGTGACCCTGCTGCATGGGGAGGTGATATCGGTTTTATCCTGCTGCTTGGGTTTGTTGGGCTGAGCGGGCTTGTTCTCTACGTCCTCGGCTCATCTGCATTGATGCCTGCACTGCTTGCCATCCATTTGGGTTCGGTTCTGACATTCTTCTTGCTCACTCCCTATACCAAGATGGCTCATGGGTTTTATCGCCTCGCCGCACTCGTTCGGGATGCCCAACGGAAAAGAGGCATGTGAGTATTATCGGCACATGACTTGGTGCGCTTTTTGCATACAGGGCCATAAACGCGTCATCCAGGCGTCAGGCCACCAGAACAGATTGAGCAACCCCTATCTCATGAAAATCGGCACATCTTCGGCAGGGAAAGTGCGCATTCGGCCGTCAACTTGGCGGTTTGACAAAGACTTTCAAAGAGTCCCTGACATGGGCCGTGATGGCGGCAGCGTCTGCGATACTTGCCGCCCAGCCGCCATGGCCAACAAGGCCGCGCGGGCCATCTGGGCGATGCTCACGAAGAAACAGGAATACCGGCAGCCTGCGTTCTAACCGGGCCGACTGCCCGCAAGATGCAAGACGTTGAAGTGGTGATGCGGAATTAAGTCAACCAAGAGCAAGGACACTCTGGGAACGGCAGCGACCCTCGGACGTCGATAAGCCGGTTGGAACCTCGCTTGCGGAAGTCATCAAGGCCAGTGGCGACAATGTCGCCACGCAAACAGGCCGGACAGACGAAAGTACTGACAAAATACCCGCAAACATTACCAAAAAGTTCTTGCAATGCAGGGGCCACCCAAAGGGGTCGTTCGCTGCACTTGCCCCATTCGCGGCTATTAATACATCGTGTCTGTCACAAAGTGAACGAGGCAAAACTGGATACAGGCCAATCACTTCGGTCAAATTGAAACGGGTTACCCGGTGTTTGGTCAAGTCGACGCCGGATGAACTTACTGCTTTGAAGCTAGGATTTTGTCGAAATTGGTAGAGAGCTTAGTACCAGAACCGCGTCTCTAATTGTCGAAGCTAATGCTCAGTTCATCTGAGGTAGCGACACTCTGGCAGGATAGTATTTCTCCGCGGGTGACATCGCTGTCTTCAAGTGCCATTCGAGCATGCATATGGACCTGTCCCTTTGTTAGACGCGCTTTGCAGGCGCCGCATACTCCGGACTGGCAACTGAAAGGTGGCGTCAAGCCAGCCGCCAGTATCGCATTCAGTAGGGTTTGATCTGCAGAAACAGGAACCTCGTATGTCGACCCTCCCAGATTAACTTGTGCTTTGGCGGCGATACCCGTCACGCTGGAAGCTGTCATTGTAGCCCCTCCGAAGCTTTCCATATGAATTCGGTTCGCAGGTACATCCAGTGCCATCAGCGCGTTGCTCACGTCCTTATTCATAGCTCCGGGTCCGCAAATCCAGTATTGGACATCTTGCGCCACAGGTGGGGTTTCCGTCACGGCGATCTTTATGGCTTCGGCATCCACGCGGCCTTTTCGCCATGGGCTTATCCAACTCCACAGCGAGGGTGCCGACAGGACATGGCGCAATGTGAACCGGGCGGCATGCTCAATTTTCAATTTGTCCAGTTCTTTGCCAAAGATAGTGCTTTCGCCATCGGCGTTGCCATAAATCAGATGAGCCACTGAATGAGTTTCTTCTTTGAGGACAGCGTTGATCATTGCGAATAGCGGCGTGATGCCACTGCCTGCACCAAAGAAATAGTGGGTGCGACGTTTCAGTGGATCCGGCGTCAGGGAGAACTGACCGAATGGCGGCATGACGTCGACCATATCGCCGGGCTTTAGGTGGTCTCCGATATGATTGGACACAAGCCCACCGGCGACCCGTTTTACCGTGATACGCAGAGGGGCACCTGGTGGGTTGGAAATGGTGTAGCTGCGACGTTGCTCTTTCTCGTTGAAATGGAATCGCAGAGTGACATGCTGACCGGCTTGCCAGCAAAAGGTTTCTGCCAGATTGGTCGGTGTATCAAAGGTCACGCTTGTGGCTTTGCCTTTAATCTCAGGCCGGATTTCAGAAACTTTCAGGGAAAAGAAATCTGGGTTCATGGTTTCCTCAACGATAATCAAACGTGGTGTCAAGAGCTCGGATTGCCAGCCGACCAGCTTGGGGGACGATGAAAAAACTGTCCGTCTGGTTCATCGTTCCAGTTGTGTCGTCCCAGATGTAATCGACACGTGTCTTGGCGATGACACGCGTGCCGCCGTCGGTGAATTCCGAGGAAATCCTGGGCGCCTCGCGCCTCGTTTCACTGTATCCCTGCATCGCGTCGGCCAATGTGGGATCCTGATGCCAATCAGGAAGTGTTTCCCAATCGGCCACCGGATAGGAAAACTTCTCATCTGGCTGCCCCAGCCCGAATTTGATTGTGACGGTATGCACCGCCTTCGGGTGCCAGTCTTTCCACGTCGCAGCGATTGCTGCCTCTTCTGTTGCATTGAGATAGCGCGCCGCCAAGTCCTTGGGTTCGTCTGACGGGCTGGCCAAGACCAGTCCAGTTGCCAGGATCGTACCGATAAAGGTTGCAAAAATGCGTTTCATTTACTTTCCAAATTCAGCGTAGCGGAGGGAGTTGTACGAACAAGCAATTGAAGGAGCGATTCGATATTGACCCAAGGCATCTGGCTAAGTTCCGGCCTCTTGTGTCTCGAGGAAGTCCAGGATTGCTTGTTGGTGTCTGACAACCGGGCTTTCTCCGTTGGCGGCAGGGCCGACCTCAAAATACGGGCTGGTCAAAGACTTTTGCTGTTGTTCACAGGCGTAAATATCCTCGGCTGTGAAATCACCTGACGCCATTGGATCATCTTCGCTGATTGCGTCGCTGTCGGGATATTTCGGGCCGCCGAAATCCTTCCAGAAACTCCAACTGCTCCATTCCTGTTTCTGAAACTCCCACCCTGAGGCATTCGCCAGCTTGGTGCGGTTTTCCACGCGCGTCAGATCAGGCCCCAAGGGCGTGATAATGAAGATGTTCCAGCTATCTTCGCCCGCGCCAAGCCCTATACCGGGAAACAGCATTGGCACCCAGGCCCCAATATGGGGTTCCGGTATTGCCCGCGGTGTAGGCAGGTTTTTCTCCAAATCCTTTGCATAATCAGGCGCCGGCGGTTCCCAGAAGTGATAATGCGGACCTTTCCAGCCGTATTCCGCCCGCGCATGATCATACATGTGGAGCGTGTTGGAATGAAGATGGCTCAGGTGATAGACGTCGATATAATTCTCGACCACGATCTTCCAGTTGGCCTTGATCTCATAGCTTTGCCGCGCATCGGGATATTCCACCAGCTCTTCCGGTTTGTGTGGTCCCAACAGCGGATCAACCGCACCGAACCACTCAACAAGGCTGGGCGGATTTGGATCAGGATGCACAAAAAGCATACCACGCCAGATATCGACACTGGCGGGTTTCAAGCCGAGGCAGGATTTGTCGACCCCATTGGGATACTCCTTTGCTTCATCGGGAATAGAAATCAGGTTGCCCTCGAGGTCGTATGTCCAGTCATGGTAGGGGCACGTCAGCGCCTTTTGCGTTTTCCCGACAGCCCGGATCAACTGTGTACCACGGTGACGGCAGATGTTATGAAATGCCCGCAGACGGTGATCGCGCCCCATCACGATAAAGATGTTGTTCAGCCCGGCCTGTATCGACACAAAATGACCGGGCTCCGGCACATCCTCGGCCAAACCTGCGTAGCGCCAGGTGCGTGAAAAAACCTGCCTTTGTTCGCGCTCAAACCAATCTTGGGACGTATAGGCGTCAACGGGAAGGCGGTGGTACATTCGGGTCATGGCAACCTCTTAAACAAGCCAGATGGCATAGGAGGGAAACAGGCTGGCCGCGATCATCATCAGGCCGAATACAGCCCAAAGGATCGCTACTGCCCAGAAAAGGATCGGATCGTGTTCGCGCGAGATATCAAATACAAGTGCAGTCTGGCCCGTCATAATCGATGGCACCAACCACCACAGAAACAGCAGACCCCAAACCCAGTAGAGCCCCAGTACAGCCGCAACCAAAAGAACTGGCAAAGCCATGTAATTGACAAGGCGCTGGGTGCTCATACGGTCGCCTCCAGGCTGGCGGCAAGGATCGTTGCAGCCTGTTTCAGCTCTTCGCGCCAGACCTCTGGCGGATTAAGCGGGGTCAGAGAATCCAGGTTCACATATGTCGCAGAAATCCCCTGCGAAACCGCGCGTATATGGGCAGCAGGGGCGTTCGGGGAGGCCCGTTTCAACACGGCTTCGATCACCTCAAAAAACTCTTCCAAGCTATCGACGAGGGGCTGTCGCATTGACGGGTGATCAGCGACGGATGTGACAAGCGACTGGTAGGCCAGCATTACGCGCGGATCATTGGGGACAGATTTATCAAACAGCAGGTCGATCAGATCAGCTGTCGTGCCCGTTGGTTCCAACGCGCCCCGAAGGGCGGTTGTCGCCTGTGCAAACCTGTCTACGACATGGTTTATAAGGGCCCCGGTCATCTGGTCCTTGTTACCTAAATAGTGGCGCAGGATGGGTCGTTTGACCCCGGCCTCAGCTGCGACGCGCTCTTGGGTTGCCCCCTCCAATCCGAAACGGGACACACAGGTGAGATATGCATCAAGAATCTGTTCTGATCGCTGGTCTTTAAGACTGGGACGGGGCATCGTTTCTCTCGTTTATTGTCACATCTGACAAATAACTATTCAAAGTATATTGTCAATAATGACAATTAATAAATCTCTGCTAGAGCGGTGCGCCACAGCCCCGAGAAGTTGTTTCAATGCACTAAGGTTTCAGCGTTTGTTGCCGCTTCCGGTATCTTTCGCCGCATTGAATCGGTGTCGACTTCAAGATTGCCAAATAGTTTTCCGGCCCAATGGACGGCCCCGGATGTCAAAAGAAAAACCTCTGGCACCACAATCCACTCGCCGATCCAGACACCGCCGGAACGCTCGTGCTGGTGCAAGGTCAATTCGCCAATCTGCTCGGCGCGTTGGCGTCCCAGTCTTCCGACAGCCTCGCCAAACTCGGACGCCCGTTGGTTCTGTTTATGCGCCATTGCAGATGAGGCGCCTCGACCCGTTTCATGAGTTTCAGTAATTTCGGCGATGTCCGTTGAGGACAACAAATTCACGTTGTGTGAGATCTTGCAGATCGTCGCGCAAAGCGCGCCAAGCGCCGTCACGATGTCTGATATTCCATCCCTTGCATTTTGCCAGTGTGGGTCTACGACCCTCAGTCCCAACGCCTGTGCAACAGCCCGTTTGATCTGTGGACCATCGTCTTTGTCGTACCCCCGCAAATCTCCAACCGGCCCTCCAATCTGAACGTTCAACCCTCGCTTTGCGGCGTCGTCGATTGCTTTCTGGCGACGCGACAATTCAGACCTCCAAACCTGCAATTTGGTAGCGAAGCAGATTGGCACGGCGTGCTGACCGTTGGTGCGCCCGATCATCATTGTGCCCCGGTGTTGGTCCATATGGCTTTCCAAAATCGCGGCAAGCCGCTGCAATTTCAGTTCGATCTCTTCGAGCCCGGCCTTCATTTGCATCGCAAGAGCCGTGTCCATGATGTCTTGCGTCGTTGCACGGAAGTGAAAGTATTTCGCATGATCGCCAAGCGCTTTACGCATCTGCTGAATAAGCCCAACGATAGGTCGACCCACAGTCAGCATGTCTGATTGCATTTGATCCTTGTCGAGCATCTGGGGCGACAAAGCCTCAATCGCACGGGCTGCATCGCTGGGAATAAGCCCCGCCTCGGCCTGACATCGAGCCAGGGTTTGCTCGACCTTCAGCCAGGCTGAGATCGTGCTGTGTTCTGACCAGATAACCCGCATGTCGAGGGTCGAGAAACAGTCGCGGTAAAGACCAAACTCAAGCATCACCCAGCCCCCCCGGCGCAAGCTTTCGGTCTTTTAGGACACCCCGGACACGGAACGCTATCGCGCCTGCACCGATGATTATGAAAGCCAGCGCGATTGGACGCTCGACAAATATCAGAGCGCCCCCATCCGACATCAAGAGCGATTGACGAAATGTCTCTTCAGCCCCTTTTGCCAGCACAAATGAGATAACGAAGGCGGCTATGTTGAAGTCGTGCTTTCGCATCAACCAACCAACAAACCCCGCCACGGTCATCACGGTCACATCAAACATCGACCCACTTGCAGAGTAGGCGGCGACAAAGGCGGTCATGAAGATCATCGGATAGAGGACGTTGGTCGGGATTTTCAGAATTAGCCGAGCGACTTGTGTCGCCCCGAAATAGCCGATCAAGCCATACGCAATGATCCCCAGCATGCCGCAAGCGAACAGCTTATAGACCAATTCCTTGTCCGTCAGAAAAAGTGTTGGTCCAACCTGAATGCCATGGATCAGGAAGACACCAAGTAGGATGGCGCCAATGGTCGACCCGGGTATTCCTAGCGTTAACAGTGGTGCCATCGAAGGGCCGGACACCGCATTATTTGCCGCTTCGGGTGCGGCAACACCTTCCAACGCGCCTTTGCCCCATTGTTCAGGGTTTTTCGCCCGGCGTTTCCCTTCACCGTAGGATATGAAAGCCGCAATTGCTGAGCCCAGCCCTGGCAAGACACCAATACCTGCGCCGATGAATCCACCGCGCAAGGCGTGCGGCAGGCAAGGTTTGTATTCTTCCCAAGTCAGATTATTCCCGTCTTGTGTGCTGTCGTTCTCTTTGGTCTCTCCCTGGGTTTTCCGGCGCTCTTCTAGCTGGGCAAACACTTCGCCCAAAACAAATACACCGATCATCAGGGGAACGAGACCGATACCGTTGGACAGGTCAAAAGAACCGAAAGTGTAGCGTTCTTCGCTCGAAATCGGATCAAGCCCAACCATGGCGACCAAAATGCCCATCAGGGCCGAGGCCAACCCCTTGACTATGGATTTACCGATGACCGATCCGATCACAACGAAGGCGGCAAAGTAGATTGCGAAGGTTTCCGGCGGCCCCAGTTTCAATGCGATGGACGCAATGAACCCAACACCAATGACCAACAGGATATCACCCATCATGTCGCCAATAATCGACGAAATAGTGGCGACCTTCATCGCCTTGCCCGCTTTGCCTGCGCGGGCCAGCGGATAGCCATCGATCTGCGTGGCAGCACTGGCGGCTGTGCCCGGAGTGTTGAACAGAATGGCCGCAATAGACCCACCATAGCGCCCGGATTTTCCAATCACGTAAAGAAACGCCAAGGCGAAAAGGGGCGACATATAGAAAGTGATCGGCAACAGCATTGCGATCGCGGCTGATGCGGTCAAACCGGGGGTCGCACCCACGATCATGCCAACAAACGCTGCCAATACGATGGCGAAAAGCAGCATCGGATCTGTAATCACGGAAAGAAGAGCGGGAAAGATTTCCATAATTTGTTACCCCTGAATCCAGTTCAGCAGATCAAAGACCTCGCCGTAGGGTGGGAATACGCCGAGCAGCACGAAGAAGATGACGTGAAAGACCAGCGGGCACAGAACGACTGACAGCGCCAATCCAATCCGACTACGGACGCCGAAAATGTAGAGAATCAGCGGAGCAACAATCGCGGTCGGAACAAGATATCCGAACCATCGGAAAGATTGCTGATAGATCAGCGCAATGATGAAAAGACCGACTATCTCCAGCGTGGCCCCATTGTCAGGTTCGCTTTGTGCTTCACCTGCGCTCTGACGCGTGGCCCCAATGATTAGGAACCCGGACAGAGCAAGCAGCGCAACAGCAGCAGCAAAAGGTACAATGCCTGCCCATGTATCACCGGGCGAGGCCGCTGGCACTTGCCAGGCACCCCAGATGGCAACACATGAAATGGCTGTCAGAACAAGACCTTCGACATAAGTACGCATAATTCCCTCCGTCACACATTGGTCGTTGAGAAAGATCGGGTGGCGATATCGCCACCCGATCCTGTCAGTCTCAGTTCGTCAGGCTTTCCACCAAAGGTGCGGCGTCCTCTTTCATTGCCGACAGAGTTGCCTTGGCATCTGCACCGCTCTGATAAACCGGGCCGGTCCCGCGTGAGGCCAGAAGTTCGGCAAACTCGGGTTTCGCTACGATTTGTTCCAGCGCGGCTTCCATCGCCGTAACCACCTCGGGTGGCGTATCCTTTGGCGCGAACACAATCACCGGGGACGAAACTGCGGCAAAAGGTATTCCGAGCTCACCAAAGGAAGGCACATCCTTCATGATGCCATCACGGTCCTGACTGTTGACCGCCAATGCACGCAGCTGGTCTTCAAATCCCGCCAGTTGCTGTACACCAAGGAAGCCGAAGTCCGCCTGTTCGCCGATCAGTGCTGCACGGGTTGGTCCGCCACCTTTGAATGGTACATCCTGTGCCTCGATGCCGTTGCCGGCCAGAAAGCCCATACCACCGACATGGTGAAAACCGCCGCGTCCCGAATGCGCCCAACGGAGCGATCCTGGGTCAGCTTTTGCTGCATCGATTATGTCTTGTACGTTTTCGAATGGGCTATCCTTTGGCACCATCAGCGATGTCTGTAACTGACCGACCTGAGCGACAAATTTGAAACTGTCCAGCGCGTCAATGTCTGTGTCCCGCGTCATGGTCGACAAAAGAAACGACCCGCCCGACGTCATCATCATCGTGTATCCATCTGGACGTGCACCCACAACAGAGTTGGCGCCGTTCAAACCACCTGAGCCGGGCTTGTTTACAACAACGACTGGTACATCCAAAACGCCTTCAGCTGCCGCCGAGATGGCGCGGGCATAGGCATCTGTGCCACCACCCGCCTTGTATGGCACGATCAAGTTGATAGGGCGCTTAGGCCAGTCAGCGGCAAAGCTGGCTGTGGCTGAAGTGGCTACGGCAATGGCGGCAATGGCCGTGTTTAGTAGTGTTCTACGTTTCATTGGGTCCTCCCATAAGCTCGACCCTAAACTATCCAAGTTTGGGAATTGATAAAAATGCAAAGATCGTATCTACTCTTGCAAAAAATGAAAGCCAGCAGCGATGAACATCAAAGCCTTGCGCGCTTTTAGTATCACTTTGTCCGAAGGCTCTCTGATTGCCGCATCGGAAATCCTGCACCTGAGCCAGCCTGCTGTCAGCCGATTGATATCGGGATTGGAAGCAGAACTAAGACTTACACTATTTGATCGAAGCGGCCGCAACCTTACACCTACGCCGGAAGGGTTTGCCTTCTACCGCGAGGCAGGGCGAATTCTGGAAAATCTGGATGAAGTGCCGAGGATCGCGGCGGAAATTCGTGCTGGGCGAACGGAATCACTACGTATTGTCACGATGCCCAGAATTGCACAAACCTTGTCGGCCCGCGCAGTAGCAAGGTTTTTCAAAGAACATTCCAACATCAACATCAGCCTGGATGTCCGGGCGCGGCGCGAAGCTGGAAAGTGGTTAGCAGGGCGCGAATACGACATCGGTATTGGAGCATTGCCCGTTGAACATCCGGGAATTCGCACACAACCGTTATTGAGAGTTAGGGCGCAGGCGATATTGCCTGCTGATCACAGACTTGCCAAGCGACAGGAACTCGCAGCGACCGAGCTTGTGAATGAACCTATCATCCGTTTGATGCAGGGATTGTTACTTCGAGACCAACTGGATGATATCTTTCATTCCGCTGGCGTATCTCCTGGCCAGTCTTGCGAAGTTGCATCTTCCCAACTGGCTTGCTCGCTTGTTGCGGAAGGGGCGGGCATCACAATCGCAGATGAATTGGTCTCAGCTCAGATTGGTCTTGAAAACTTGATCCTGGTGCCGGTTGTTCCCGAAAAATGGATGACATTCGGGTTGTTGTACCCCGTCTCGCAGGACAGAACTGAAGCTCTTTGCCGCTTTGAAACAGTTTTGCGGGACGTGGTTCAGGAACTGGCAGGTCAAAGCCCAACCTTGGAAGTGGCCCTGGATTAAGACCGTTCGATGACCCGATGCTCCGGGTTCCATCGCCATTGAATGCAGAAGGCTCTATGCTGACGCACTAGCAGAAATGATCCATGTCGCATTGTCGAGAAGCGCGGCCAAGGTTCGTTCATTTAATAGGCAATGGCAGCTTGGGGAACTTACCCCCATTTGTGGCGCGCGCAACATCCGTTAATATAGGCTATTCGCAGCTATTCTCTGCGTACGCACATCAAGTTAGTATGATCTTTCGTCAACGTCGGGTTGGCGTTGAGGCGGGGTGTGGCGGATTGGAGGATTTACCATGCATATCACAAACTTAACCGTCTATGCGTCGGCGCAGACGTAGCGTATCAGGATCGACCGCGTCAGCGGTTTCGACCGGGTCAAACTCGGATAGCTTTTCCCCGGTTCAGCTTGATCCTTGGTACCTTTGACTATGCGCTTCTTCTTACCCGTATTGGGGTCGTCGTAAATGATTTCCCATTAAGAATCAGACCGTTGGCGCGCATATGGAACAGGGTTCTTCACAAGAACATCCTCGCGATTTTGTGCAGCCCGTGCAAGATTGCACAAGTTGCAAGTTTCAATTTTCGTGTAAGTTCCTGATTTTATTGGTCGGAGTGAGAGGATTCGAACCTCCGACCCCTGCCTCCCGAAGACAGTGCTCTACCAGGCTGAGCTACACTCCGACCGTGGCCGGTGATCTATACGCGACGTTTCCGATGCGCAAGTGGATTCTATAGAGCGGTCACCTGAATCCTGTGGCGAAAAACCTTAAGGGAATGCGCTTCGAACCCAGGCTTCGATCAGTGCAATGTGTCTGTTTTGTACAGGCGGATCTTGGTGCCGCCGTGGTCCACCACCGGGCCTGGTGCCAGTAAAGGCAGGCGAGTCGCCCGAGCAAGAGCGGGGGTGCTGGTTATTACTCCGACACGCCATCCCTGAAACCGACTCATAAGGGCTTTGCCCAAGGCTCCATAGACAGAACGCAAGCGTTTTTCGTCCCCAATTCGCGCTCCGTAGGGCGGGTTCACGATGACCAATCCTGCGGGACCTTCAGGGGGTTTGATGTCACTGACAGAACGTTGTTGAAATCGTGTCCAAGCGCTGACTTGTGCCCTCTCGGCATTGGCAGTTGCTGCATCAATTGCACCGGTGTTTCGGTCCGAGCCGTGAAAGGTGACAGGACATTCTGCCGTTGTCGTTCCCCTTCGCATCGCTTGCCACTGGTCAGGATCGAAGCCAGCCAGCTGTTCGAATGCAAAACTGCGGGACCGGCCGGGGCGCAGACCCAATGCGATCTCGGCGGCCTCGATCACGAATGTGCCCGACCCGCACATCGGATCCAGTACGGGTTCGTCGCCGCTGTAGCCGCAATCCCTAAGGAACATTGCGGCCATAGTCTCGCGCATCGGAGCTTTGGCAATCGCTTCTTTATGACCGCGCTTGTGTAAAAGCTCACCAGAGCTATCGACCGAGATTGTGCAAATGTCTTTCTCGATTCGCAGCAATATCCGAATGTCGGCGTCGGCCGAGATCGGAGCGCCCAATGTCTCGGAAATTGCACGCTCGATCCTCTGACGGGCCGCGCCAGCATGGTAAATTCTGGATTTTCGGCTGGTGGCTTCGACTTTGACCGGAACATCTGGAAGCAAGACATCGCTCCAGGGAAACTTACGCGCGCGTTTATCCAGTTGGGCCAGATGCACAGCCGGGAATCTGCCCAGACGGACAAGTACCTTGTTGGCACCTCGCAACGTCAGGTTGGCGCGCCAGACTTCGGGCCAGGGTCCCCGGCACGTCACGCCACCCTGTATGGTTTTGACCTCTGCGAACCCGTGGGATTGCGCCTCGGCACTAAGAGGTGCTTCAAGGCCTGGCGTAGCCACCAGAAAGATTTCCAAGTCTGTGTCTTTTTCCATTCCGGTTGCTTACACTGGAAGTTCGGTGGGCGCGACACGCAATTTTACAGGGCGGATTTGGGGGATATGATCGATAAATCGCAGAAATGTGTGACTCATTCTTAACTTTTGGCGGTAACAGGTTTGCGTTTGTGACCATCCCCGCGTAAAGGGTCCATGATCGGAAATACGCCTGCGGATTTTGGACCGTTTTCGACGCTTTTGCGACGAAGGCTTGAAAAAACCGGGCTATTGCATAACCCCGAAAGGGCGTTGGCAAAGCTGGCGCAGACAAAGAGGCTTGGAAGAACGTAGCGACATGCAAACTTTCAAACTGAAAAAAGGGCTGGATCTGCCCGTGGAAGGCGCTCCTGACCAGACCATTCACCCGGGTCCGAAATATACGACGGTTGGCGTGCTAGGTGGTGATTACATCGGCCTGAAACCAAAGATGTTGGTGCAGGAAGGCGACAGTGTAAAACGTGGTGCGCCGTTGTTCTGTCACAAGGACGCGCCCGACGCGATGATGGTCGCACCGGTCAGTGGAACGGTAATCGCTATCAACCGTGGTGCCCGCCGAGTGCTTCAAAGCGTCGTGATCGAGGTTTCCGACGTCAACGACACAGGCATGGATTTCTCGGGCGTTGGCGATGCGGACAGCGCTGAAGGCGTGACCGCCAAACTGTGCGCTGCAGGCTTGTGGACCTCGTTCCGCACGCGGCCATATTCGAAAATGCCTGAACCTGGCGCTAAGCCGAATGCGATATTCGTAACCGCCATGGATAGTGATCCTCTGGCCGCCGACGCCGCCGTGATCATCGCCGCGGCAACCGAGGCCTTTGCCGCCGGACTGACGACGATAAGCAAGTTGACCGATGGTAAAACCTATCTCTGCCAGAAAGAAGGTGACGCACTCCCCGGTGCAGACGTAGCCGGTGTTGAAGTCGCGGCATTTGCCGGTCCTCATCCATCGGGCTTGGCCGGAACCCATATTCACTTTCTTGAACCGCTTGCGGGTGACAAACAGGTCTGGACCATCAGTTATCAGGACGTCATCGCAATTGGCCGCCTGATGCAGACCGGACATCTGGACCCAAATATTGTGGTCGCTCTGACCGGCCCCGGTGCGCGTCAGCCGCGTTTGATCCGCACCGTCATGGGCGCATCGACCGACGAACTGACCCGAGACGAAATCAACTTGGATGGCACCCCCCGTATCATTTCGGGCTCGATCCTGTCTGGCCAGAAAGCAGACGGCCCTACCGCCTATCTGGGCCGGTTTGCCCGCCAGATCAGCATCATCCGGGAAGATCCCGACCAAATTCCGATGGGCTGGATTCGTCCGATGCCGTCGAAGTATTCGGCCCAACCGGTTTTGGGTTCGGCATTCGCAAAGAAGCTGTATGCCTTCACATCAAACTTGAACGGCGGACGCCGTGCGATGGTGCCGACGGGTATCTTCGAAGAGTTGATGCCGCAGGATTACTTGCCAACTCAGTTGCTGCGGGCGTTGCTGGTTATGGATACCGATACAGCACAGGCACTGGGTGCGCTGGAGCTGGACGAAGAGGATTTGGGCCTTGCGGGATTTGCCTGCCCGGCAAAATATGAATACGGGTTGGCGCTGCGCGACTGCCTGACCAAGATTGAAAAGGAGGGCTGATCCAAATGGGTTTGCGCAGCTTCTTCGATCGGATCGAGCCGAACTTTACCAAGGGCGGCAAGTACGAGAAATATTTCCCTATCTACGAGATGGTGGAAAGCTTTATCTACACTCCGAAAACTGTGACCACCGTCGCCCCTCATGCGCGATCTTACGTGGATATGAAGCGAATCATGACTTATGTCGTGATCGCGACGATCCCCTGCATTCTGTGGGGCATGTACAATACCGGCTACCAAGCCAATTCGGCTATAGCTACGCTGGGGCCTGACTCGGCCACCGGTTGGCGGATTGCCATTCTGCAGACATTTGGCATCTCACTGAACCCTGACAGCATCTTTGCCAACGTCATGCACGGGCTGATGTACTTCCTGCCGATCTATATTGTCACGCTGGTGGCGGGTGGCATCTTCGAGGTCATTTTCGCGACCGTTCGCGGACACGAGGTAAACGAAGGCTTCCTTGTTACATCAATGCTGTACACACTGATCATGCCCGCAACCACGCCCCTGTGGCAGGTTGCTTTGGGGATTATCTTCGGAGTCGTGATTGGTAAGGAAGTGTTCGGCGGCACCGGAAAGAACTTCCTCAACCCGGCGTTGGTCGGGCGTGCCTTCCTGTACTTCGCTTATCCGGCGCAAATGTCAGGCGATGCGGTCTGGACTCCGGTTGACGGGTTCTCGGGCGCAACAGCTTTGGCCGTATCGGCAGCTGACGGTGTTCAGGCATTGGCCGCCGAAGGCATCACCTGGTCGAGCGCGTTCTTCGGCCAAATTCAGGGCAGCTTTGGTGAAACGTCAACACTGGCCTGCATGATCGGTCTGGCCTTCTTGCTGATGACCAAGATCGCCAATTATCGCTTGATCGTTGGCTGTTTGGCCGGAACGATCGGCTTTACTCTGCTTCTGAACCTGATCGGATCGGACACGAACCCGATGTTTGCGATGCCATGGTACTGGCATATTGTACTGGGTGGTTATGCTTTCGGACTGGCCTTTATGGTGACCGAACCGGTCTCGGCCAGCCACACCAATGTGGGTCGCTATATCTACGGCGCTCTGATTGGTGTCATGGTTGTGATGATCCGCGTGATCAATCCGGCTTTCCCTGAAGGCATGATGCTGGCAATCCTGTTCGGGAACGTCTTTGCACCGCTGATCGACTATTTCGTCGTGCAAGCCAACATCAAACGGAGGGCGCGTCGTCATGTCTGATACGCAATCCCCAGAACCAAAAGGCGCACTGGCCAAATTCCTGGCGGCCTCACCGGATTCGGTTGGCAAAACAATCTTCGTCGCCGTTGCCGTTTGCCTCGTTGCCTCAATGGTCGTGTCCGCCGCTGCAGTCAGCCTGCGCCCGGTGCAGGAAGCTAACCGCCTGAAGGACAGGCAGGTCAACGTACTTCAGGTCGCCGGAGTGTTCGAGCCTGGCATTGACGTGACCGAAGCGTTTGCCGCGTTCGAGCCCCACGTGCTGGAGCTGTCCACTGGTGAATTCGTCGATGATCAGTTCGATCCGACTACGTTCGACGACACCGCCGCCGCCAGCGACCCTGAGCTGAGCGTTGCACTGGACAACGATCCAGCAGGCATTGGGCGCAAGTCGAAATATCGCGTTATCTATCTGTTGCGAGATGACACGGGCGGGTTGGATAAGGTGATCCTGCCGCTACACGGTTATGGCCTTTGGTCCACGCTTTACGGGTTCATTGCGCTGGAAAACAACGGCAACGACATTTTCGGCCTGCAGTTTTACCAGCATGGCGAAACCCCCGGTCTTGGCGCCGAGGTGGACAACCCACGCTGGAAAGCACTGTGGAGCGGTAAGAAACTGCGCGACGACGCGGGCGAGTTGCAGATCACCGTCGCCAAGTCGCAACCCGCCGCAGGGCCAGACTTCTATGTCGATGCACTGGCGGGTGCCACGCTGACTTCCGTTGGTGTCGACAACCTGGTGAAATTCTGGATGGGTGATGCGGGCTACGGTCCTTTTCTGGCCAACCTGCAAGCAGGAGATTTCTGATGTCTCAGACCAAGAAAGAGCTGTTGGTCGACCCGCTTGTCGACAACAACCCGATCACATTGCAAGTGCTGGGCATCTGTTCAGCATTGGCGGTCACCTCGTCGCTGCAGGTGTCGATGGTGATGGCACTGGCGGTGATCTTCGTGACTTCGTTCTCGTCCTTCTTCATCTCGTGCCTGCGCAACCAGATTCCGGGTTCGATCCGGATCATTGTGCAGATGGTGATCATCGCCTCGCTGGTGATCCTGGTGGATCAGATACTCAAGGCTTACGCGTTTGAGATCTCGAAAACCTTGTCGGTTTTCGTCGGCCTGATCATCACCAACTGTATCGTGATGGGCCGCGCCGAGGCGTTTGCCATGAAGAACCCCCCGGTCGCGTCCTTCATTGACGGGATGGGCAACGGGATGGGCTATGGCCTGATCCTTCTGCTGGTCGGCTTCATTCGCGAGCTTTTCGGTGCCGGATCTCTGTTTGGCGTCACCATTTTGGAAACCGTTAACAACGGTGGCTGGTACGTGCCCAACGGTATGCTGCTACTACCGCCCTCAGCTTTCTTCATCATCGGCCTGATCATTTGGGCCTTCCGTACATGGAAGCCGAGCCAGGTCGAAGACCGTGAATATAAAATCCAGCAGGCAGAGGCACACTGATGGAAGGGCTTATCTCTCTGGCCGTAAAGGCCATCTTTGTCGAAAACCTCGCGCTTAGCTTTTTCCTTGGCATGTGTACCTTCATCGCCGTGTCGAAAAAGATTTCGACCGCGCTGGGTCTGGGAATTTCCGTGATGGTCGTGCAGGCGATCACTGTTCCCACCAACAACCTTCTGCTGACCTATCTGCTGAAGCCGGGCGCGCTGGCATGGGCTGGCTTTCCGGATGTTGATCTGACCTTCCTTGGCCTGATCTCGTATATCGGCGTAATCGCGGCGATGGTTCAGATCCTCGAGATGATCCTGGATAAGTACTTCCCGCCGCTTTACAATGCATTGGGGATTTTCCTGCCGCTGATCACCGTGAACTGCGCTATTCTGGGTGGTTCGTTGTTTATGGTCGAACGCGATTACAACTTTGCCGAAGCGACGACCTATGGCCTGTCTTCCGGGTTCGGTTGGGCGCTGGCGATCACCGCGATGGCGGGCGTGCGCGAAAAACTGAAATATTCGGATATTCCGGACGGCTTGCAGGGTCTGGGCATCACTTTCATCACCGCGGGACTGATGGCGATGGCCTTCATGTCCTTCTCGGGCGTGAAACTGTAAGGAGGCGTCAATGGAAACGTTTAGCCTGGGCGTCGTCCTTTTCACCCTTATCGTTCTGGCGCTGGTGGCCATCATCATGGCCGCGCGCTCGAAACTGGTCTCGACCGGAAATGTGAACATCACCATCAATGGTGAGAAAACCATCGCCGTGCCAGCGGGCGGCAAGCTACTGCAAACACTGGCGGCTGAAAAATTGTTTGTACCTTCGGCCTGTGGCGGCGGCGGCACTTGTGCGCAATGCCGTGTACGTGTGCACTCCGGTGGTGGGTCGATCTTGCCGACCGAAGAAAGCCATATCACGAAACGCGAAGCGTCGTGCGGTGATCGCCTGTCCTGTCAGGTTGCTGTGAAGCAGGATATGGACATCGAAGTTCCTGAAGAAGTCTTTGGGGTCAAGAAATGGGAATGTACCGTCCGCTCGAACGAAAACGTGGCGACTTTCATCAAGGCGCTGACTCTGGATTTGCCCGAGGGCGAGGACGTGAACTTCCGCGCCGGTGGTTATATCCAGATCGAGGCCCCGGCGCACCAGTTGAAATACACCGATTTCGACGTTGAGGCAGAGTACCGCGAAGATTGGGACCGGTTCAATCTGTGGCAGTATGAATCGGTCGTGAACGAACCGATTGAGCGGGCCTATTCGATGGCCAACTACCCAGACGAGAGGGGCATGATTATGCTGAACGTCCGGGTTGCCTCACCGCCACCGGGGTCCGAAGGTATCCCGGCCGGTCAGATGTCGTCGTATATCTTCAATCTGAAACCGGGCGACAAAGTCACGATCTCGGGCCCGTTTGGTGAATTTTTCGCCCGCGAGACGGGAAAAGAGATGGTGTTCATCGGTGGCGGTGCTGGCATGGCGCCGATGCGCAGCCACATATTCGATCAACTCAAGCGTCTTGAGAACCGTGATCGCAAGATCAGTTTCTGGTACGGTGCGCGGTCGAAGAAAGAGATGTTCTTCGTCGAGGACTTCGACACGCTGGCCGAAGAGTTCGACAATTTCGAATGGCACGTGGCCCTGTCGGATGCCCAGCCTGAGGATGACTGGAAAGGCTATACAGGCTTCATCCACAACGTTCTGTTCGAGGAATACCTCAAGAACCACCCGGCGCCAGAGGATTGCGAGTTCTACATGTGTGGTCCGCCGATCATGAACCAGTCGGTCATCAACATGCTGCTGGATCTGGGTGTGGATCGCGAAGACATCATGCTCGACGATTTCGGCGGGTAAGAAACGAAAAACCGGCGCTGAATGCGCCGGTTTTTTCACTTGGTGACCTGCCAGCGCTATTTTCCGTAATAATCCCGATACCACGCGACGAACTGGGCAATACCGTCTTTCAGGTCTGTTTGCGGGCGATAATTCGTCAGTCGCTGCAGCAGACGATTGTCAGCCCAGGTGGCATGAACGTCCCCCATCTGCATCGGCATGAAGTTCTTAATGGCTTTCTGCCCTACGGCCTCTTCGATGGCTTCTACGAAATCCATCAGACGCACTTTTTCGCCGTTGCCAATATTGACGATGCGATAAGGTGCAACGGGTGACAGGCTGTCTCCGTCCTCGATGTCCTCACGGCTGGATGGCCGCACCGGCGGCACGTCGATCAGCAATCTGATCCCCCGCACGAGGTCTTCCACATGAGTGAAGTCGCGATACATGTCGCCGTGATTGTAGATATCAATCGGTCGGCCCTCCAAGATCGCGGCAACAAACTTGAAATATGCCAGATCAGGTCGCCCCCACGTGCCGTAGACCGTAAAGAACCGGAACATGGTTGTCGGCAAATCCCACAGATGGGCATATGAATGCCCCATTGCCTCATTCGCCTTCTTTGTAGCGGAATAGATGGTCAGTTGGGTGTCGGCCTTTTCCGTCTCGATGAACGGCATCTCTTCGTTGGCACCATAAATAGACGAGGTTGACGCCATCAACAGGTGATCGACCTTATGTTGGCGAGCAATTTCCATCACGTTGAACGTCCCGACGACGTTCGATTCAATATAACTGCGGGGAAATTCCAAGCTGTGTCGTACGCCCGCCTGGGCCGCCAGATGGACGATGACTTGCGGCTGGAATTCCTCGGCGACCTGTAATAGCCGGTCGTCGTTTTCCAATCGATCCTCAGTTGCGGTAAATTGCGAATTCTGAAGCAGAATCTGGTGTCGCCGCTGTTTCAGGACCACGTCATAATAGTCTGTCATCCCATCATAGCCGTGCACGCGGTACCCGTCCGCCAAAAGCAGCTTGGCCAGATGGAACCCGATGAAGCCTGCAGAACCCGTAATCAAAACCCGTTTCATAATACCCTCAGAACACGTTTAACTCTCATCGTTGATCGAAGGGCACCGCCCCAGACGTTTGCACGACTGTTGTCGAACACTTTGATTGTCATATCTGACATATAGAGGTCTTTGGTCAACACTCTGCCTATTCAACCAGTTGTTGATTGCTGCCGACGCGCGGGCCGGGTAGGGAACGTGAGATATGATTACCGATTGGATCAGACGACAGTTCCGGCCCTCCACAGACCAGAACACCGATCTTGTGTCGTGCGACATCGCGCCGGCAGAGCAGCTGACGGCTGTCGGCGACATCCATGGGCGTCTCGACCTGCTGCAAGCATTGCTGCCGCGGCTAAACGATCAGCGACCTTTGGTTTTCGTCGGTGATTACATTGACCGCGGGCCTTACAGCGCCCAAGTATTACGCCAGCTGCATCATCTGAGCAAAACATCAGAAGGGCGTGTTCAGTGCCTTCTTGGCAATCACGAAGAAATGCTGTTGCGCTTTGTCGATGATCCTCAGCGTTATATTAATCTTTGGTTTCACAACGGAGGTTTGCAAACCCTGGCATCTTTCGGAATTCCATTGCCAAGTGAAACCGAGATCAGCGAACACGGGCCTGAGCTTGCCAAACAATTGCGCCGTGCGATGGGAAAGGATTTGCTCACATGGCTTGCAGATCTGCCGTTGACCTGGACCAGTGGCAATGTTGCACTTGTTCACGCCGCACTGGACCCTAGGCAACCTCTGAATGAACAATCACGCCAAATCTGCTTGTGGGGACACCCAATGTTTCCTCGGCTTTCACGCTGCGACACCCAATGGGTCGTACACGGTCATACGATAGTAAACCGCCCCCGGATTAGAAATCGGGTCGTATCCATTGACACTGGTGCTTTCGCCTCAGGCCGTTTAACGGCCGTCGAAATCCAAAGCGGGAGCGTTCGGTTCCTTTCGACCGTGTGAACGCAAGGGCCTTAACCTACGATCATTTGCTTCATGCGAAGGGCTTCGTATTCCAGCTCTTTCAGGCGGAAATGGACAACGTCTCCGATGGTGATGACACCGCACAAATTGCCGTCGCGCAGCACCGGCATATGGCGAAAACGGCCTTCAGTCATTGTTTTCAGAACGCCATTCAACAGATCTTCAGGCGTGCAGGTCTTTACATCCTTGGTCATCAGGTCTTCGACCGATTGTGGCAGGGTCTGGCCGGGAGTGTCCGCCATCCGCCGAACGATGTCGCGTTCCGACAGAATTCCTTGCAATGCGCCATTCTGATCCGTCACAAGTACGGCACCAATCCGCTTTTCCTTGAGCGTGTTGACCACCGAATGGATGGTATCAGTTGGTCGTACCGAAAAAACCGAGTCCCCTTTACCCTCAAGCAGCTTTGCCACGGTTGTTTGCGAGTGCGACAGGTTCGATTCCGTCGATTGGCTGTACGTCGTTTTGTCAGCCTTGTCGCCGCGCGACGGCGACTGGTATGAGGTTGGAGCCATGGGCAATCTCCTTATGGTTCTTGCAAAGTCTTTCCCTTTCACCTTAGCGCAGCTAAACGACCTGTATAGGGTGGAATTGTACGGATCGGCGAAATCGCGGGCGCGGAAAGGAAGTTTGAGCTTTTGAGTGAACTCTATCTTACTCCGCCCATAGCTGCGTTGATCTTTTTTGCAGTTGTTGTCAGCGGTCACAATTTTCGCATGGCGTGGAAACAACAATCGCCAGGTTGGCAAAAGCGTGCGTGGTTGTTCGGTGTACCTGCGGGGATTGGTCTTTTGATGTTGGGCTTTCTACCGCTTAAGATGTGATCGCAGTTTGACTCTGGCGAGGGCCACTGGCATATGCCGGGCACAGAATTTCCCGGAGATCGCCCATGCGTCTTTTGCCTGTACTGGCTCTTTTCACCCTTCTTTCCGGCTGTCTGTTCGAGAAGGAACCCGAGGTGGTTCGTCTGTCGGGCGAAACAATGGGCACGACCTTCAATATTACCGCGATTGGCGAAGATCTTGATGAGGTTGCATTGGCCGCGGCTGTCGAAGAAACATTGGCTGAGGTTAACACCAAAATGTCCAACTGGGATCCGAATTCCGAGGTCTCTGTCTTTTCGGGATCAACCAGCACTGACCCGATGCCTGTTTCGGACGAATTTGCGCTGGTTCTTTCGGCAGCGAATGACGTGCACAAAAAAACCGGGGGTACTTTTGACGTAACTCTGGGGCCGCTGATCGAACTTTGGGGCTTTGGCCCGCGCAAGCCCGAGGACCCGGTGCCATCAGATGCTGAAATTGAGGCCGCGCTAGCCAGCGTAGGGCAAAACCGTCTGCTGAAGCTCGACACTGATGCCGGCACTCTGTCGAAGTCCGACGCCAAGGTTGGCATCAACCTGTCCGCGATTGCCAAAGGCTATGGCATCGATGCCGTGGCCGGAACTTTGAAGGATACCGGGATAGAAGATTATCTAGTCGAGATTGGCGGTGATCTTGTCACCAAAGGTCAGAACGAGCAGGGCGAAGCCTGGCGCATCGGCATCGAAAAACCTGAAACGGGCGCTCAGAGCATCCAATTGATTGTTTCTCTGGATGACCGCGGCATGGCCAGCTCGGGCGACTACAAGAATTTCTTCGAACAGGATGGCGTGCGCTATTCACATATCATTGACCCGACTACTGGCCGACCGATCACGCATCGAACAACCTCCGTCACGGTTCTGGCCGAAAACGCAATGATGGCAGATGCCTGGGCAACAGCCATGCTTGCTTTGGGTCAGGAAAAGGGAATGGAGATCGCGGAAGACCATAAACTTGCCGTGTATTTCATCTCGCGGGATGTGACAGGCGGCGAAAATGCCTATATCACTACGCATAGCACTGCGTTCAAAGACGCGCTGGGATCAAACTGACTGTTGGAGCTTAAATGAGCACCTTTATTCTGGCCTTCATTCTTCTCGCTCTTGTCATGGTGGGCATGTCTCTGGGCGTCATGCTGATGGGTAAGACCATCAAGGGCAGCTGCGGTGGTTTGAACGCGATCTCGGGTGCGGATAAATGCGTTGTGTGCCAAAAGGACGTCGATCCCGACAGCCCACTGCGCGATCAGTTGCAGTGCAAACGCGCCAAGAAGATGTTGGAACAGATGGAACGTCAGGCCTGAAACAAGTTTTGCTTCGTTCTGCGGATGGAAATGGCTAATGAAGACCCCATGACTTTCGTGGAGGCGTTGCGTTGGCCAAGGCAAAGAATATTCTGTTCATCATGTTCGACCAGCTGCGCTGGGATTACCTGAGTTGTTACGGGCATCCGCATCTGCACACCCCAAACATCGATCTCTTGGCTGCCAAGGGCGTCCGTTTCAACCGCGCTTATATCCAGTCGCCGATCTGCGGTAGCTCGCGCATGTCCACTTATACTGGGCGCTACGTGCACTCGCATGGGGCGTCATGGAACGGTATTCCATTGAAGGTCGGCGAGATCACGATGGGCGATCATCTGCGCAAAGCTGGGATGGATTGCTGGTTGGTCGGCAAAACCCACATGCGGGCAGATGCTGAGGGGATGGCCCGGCTTGGGTTGGAGCCCGACAGCCTGATTGGTGCCCGGGTCGCCGAATGCGGTTTTGACGTGTTCGAACGGGATGACGGTATGCTGCCCGAAGGGCCGGATGGGTATTACGATCCGGACGGCGCGAAGGAATACAACAAGTTTCTGAAAGCCAAAGGATATGAGAGCGACAACGCTTGGCACGACTTTGCCAATTCGGGATTGGATGAAGATGGAAACGTTCTGTCCGGCTGGTTTCTGAAAAACTCGCCCGAAGCGGCAAACATTGCCGAGGAAGACAGTGAAACACCATACCTGACCGGTCGTGGTATCGAGTTCATGGAAACGCATGATGGTCCGTGGTGTTGCCACTTGAGTTTTATCAAACCACATTGGCCTTACATCGTACCCGAACCGTACGCCTCGATGTACGGACCGGAACATGTGCTGCCCGTGGTGCGCTCTGAGGCAGAACGCCAGAATGCGCACCCAGTGCTCAAAGCCTTCATGGACACAAAAATCGGTCAAACCTTTTCGCGGCAGGACGTTCGTAATGCGGTGATCCCGGCCTATATGGGTCTGATCAAGCAAGCCGATGACCAGATGGGCCGCCTGTTCAACTGGATGGAGAAAACCGGACGAATGGACGACACGATGATCGTGTTGACATCGGATCACGGCGACTTTCTGGGCGATCACTGGATGGGCGAAAAGACCTTTTTTCACGATGCTTCGACCAAGATGCCGCTGATTATCTATGATCCATCACCTGAGGCTGACGCGACGCGTGGCACAGTTAGCGATGCATTGGTGGAGTCCATTGATCTGGCACCTACCTTTGTCGACTTCGCCGGAGGTGAAGTGGCGACACATATCCTTGAAGGCCATTCGTTGCTTCCGATCCTGCATGGGACGACAGAGGTGCTGCCGCGTGACATCGCGATCTGCGAGTATGATTATTCGGCCTCGCCCATCGCGGATATATTGGATGCCTCCGTACGTGATGCTGTGATGTTCATGGCCGCAAACAAGAAATGGAAACTGATCCATTGTGAAGGTGGTCATCGGCCGATCCTGTTCGATCTGGAAAACGATCCTGAGGAATTGAACGATCTTGGCGACAGTGCTGATCATGCTGACGTGATTGCCGAAATGTATGATCATCTGTTCGCATGGACTCGCCGGGCGTCACAGCGCACCACTCGTTCTGAACAGCAGTTGATCGAAATGCGTACCAAGAGCCGGGGCCGGGGGGTTGTTTTGGGTGTTTACGATGAAAATGACGCTCCGCTGGATTTGACGGTCAAGTATCGCGACCGCAAGGCGCGCCCTTACAAGAGCTATCTCAAGGATTAAATTTTCCGGGATTTTCAATGAATACGCCAAACCACCTGTATCTCGAATGGTTCAGCGGTGTGATGTCTTCCGGCGAAAGACCTTCGTTGCCTGACTTCTTGATTAATTCTGCATCAATTGCTGCAAAGACGGTTCACCCCTTGCCAGCCAGACGCTAGAAGGTGACCCAAGAGCAGTAATCGGAGAATTTCAATGTCCACCCCCAAACCGGTTGTCCTGTGCATTCTTGATGGGTGGGGCCTGTCCGACGACACACAGGCGAACGCGCCCTACCTGGCGCACACTCCGACCTTTGACGCGATCATGACCGAATGCCCGCACGCCACGCTGATAACGCACGGCCCCGATGTGGGTTTGCCCAGCGGGCAGATGGGCAATTCCGAAGTCGGCCACACAAATATCGGTGCGGGCCGCGTTGTTGCCATGGATTTGGGTCAGATTGACCTGGCCATCGAAGACGGTTCTTTTTTTGACAATGAGGAGCTGCAGGCTTTCATTTCCAAGGTTAAGTCCTCCGGTGGAACAGCTCACCTTATGGGGTTGGTCTCGGACGGCGGTGTCCACGGGCACCTGAACCACATCATTGCGGCAATCAAGGCCATTACGGATGCCGGCGTTCCGGTCGCCCTTCATGCCGTAACGGACGGGCGCGATGTGGCCCCTAAATCGGCACTGTCCTATTTTTCCGAACTGAACGAGCAGTTGCCCGAGGGGGCCCGTATTGCCACGGTGAGCGGTCGCTATTTCGCTATGGATCGCGACAATCGCTGGGAAAGGGTTTCCGAAGCTTATGACGCGATGATCAACGGCAAGGGCAGGGCGGCCAGCACCGCGCATGGTGCCGTGGACCACGCTTACAACCAGTCTGAGTCTGACGAATTCATCACACCCACTGTACTGGATGGTTACGAGGGTGTCGTCGATGGGGATGGCTTTTTCTGCCTGAATTTCAGGGCAGATCGCGCGCGCGAAATCCTACGCGCGATCGGTGAACCGGACTTTGCGGAATTCGAAACCGGGCCGCGGCCAAAACTGTCGGCGCTGTTGGGTATGGTCGAGTATTCGGACGGCCACAAAGCTTACATGACAACGGTTTTTCCGAAACGGGAGATTGTGAACACATTGGGCGAATGGGTGGCCAAACAGGGTTTGCGTCAATTCCGGCTGGCTGAAACGGAAAAATACCCCCATGTCACTTTCTTTTTGAACGGGGGTAAGGAAACCCCGGAACAGGGTGAAGATCGCTTTATGCCCAAATCCCCCAAAGTCGCGACCTATGACTTGCAGCCTGAAATGTCCTCGGCCGAGGTCACGGCCAAGTTTGTCGAGGCGATAGAGGAAGGTTATGACCTGATCGTCACCAATTATGCCAACCCCGACATGGTCGGGCACACCGGTGATCTGCAAGCTGCGATCAAGGCATGTGAGGCTGTCGATGCGGGGCTGGCTCAGGTCGTTGCCGCCTTGGACAAGGCGGGCGGCGCAATGATCATTACCGCCGATCATGGAAACTGTGAGGTGATGGTTGATCCTGAAACCGGCGGCCCACATACGGCGCACACGCTGAACCCTGTGCCCGTTGCGTTGGTTGGAGGACCTGAAGGGGCGCAATTGCGTCAAGGTCGGCTGTCCGATCTGGCTCCAACTCTTCTTGACCTGATGAACCTGCCCAAGCCGACCGAAATGACCGGAGAAAGCCTTTTGTCATGAGGCTGATCGCCCTTGCGATATATCTGCTGTCAGCCTTGCAGGCCTTGGCCCAGACTGATTCGTCCCAAGCAGCGCTGGAAGCGGCAGAGATGCTGGAACAGGCGTCTATCTCGCTGACCGAAGCTGAAAGTGCCCGGGATCGGGTGCGGGCGCTGACCGAAACGATACAGGCCTATGAGGCCGGGTTAAGCGCCATGCGGTCCGGGCTGCGCAAGGCCGCAACACGCGAAGCGCAGTTGAGCGCGGAACTAAGAGCGCGCGAAAAGGATGTCAGGCAATTGCTCGGCGTTTTGCAAACCATCGAAACAACCGCCCCACCGGTGCTGATGTTGCACCCTTCAGGCCCGTTGGGCGCGGCGCGGACCGGAATGATACTGTCCGAGGTGACACCCGGTCTCAACGCCAAAGCACAAGCGCTGGCACAAGACCTGAACGAAGTTCAGACATTGCGGATTCTGCAGCAAAGCGCCTCGGAAACTCTGACAGAAGGGCTGAGCGGTGTGCAAAACGCCCGCACGCGTTTGAGCGAAGCGATCGCGGACCGCACGGATTTGCCGCGTCGGTTTGTTGAAGACCCGGTGCGCACGGCCATTTTGATATCTTCGACCGAGACTCTGGATGGGTTCGCAAGCGGGCTGTCCGAAATCTCGGAGGGCGAGATCATTGAAACCAACGCCAGCGTCTCGGACCAAAAAGGGCAGATTACTTTGCCCGTGCAAGGCGTCCTGTTGCACAAAGCCGGTGAATCGGATGCCGCAGGGGTCGCTCGTGCAGGACTGGTTATGGGAACCCGGTCCCGTGCGCTTGTAACATCACCCACTGCAGCAACGATCCGCTACCGAGGGCCCTTGCTGGATCTGGGAAACCTGATCATTCTGGAGCCGCAACCAGGCCTTTTATTCGTGTTTTCGGGCCTGCAAGAGATTTATGGCCAGCCCGGGCAGGTGATCCCCGAGGGCACTCCGGTCGGCCTGATGCCCGGTGAAACGCCAGAAATAGGCGCAATATTGTCAATAAGCGGTGATCGCACTGGAACTGACCGCCCAGAAACGCTCTATATAGAGGTAAGAGAAGATAATAGCCCCGTGGACCCGGAATCGTGGTTTCGGACCGACAAGGATGGATAAACGAGTATGAAGAAATTTGTGATGGCCGGTCTGGCCGGAACTGTGGCAGGTATTCTTGCGACAACTCAGATCGCAGGTCCCCTGCTGGCGCAGGAGGCCGTGAACAAGGCCAGCGTCTATGAGCAGCTTGATCTGTTTGGTGACATTTTCGAACGCATCCGCGCACAATACGTCGAAGAGGTTGAGCCCGAAGAACTGATCGAGGCTGCAATCGATGGCATGCTGACCTCGCTTGATCCGCATTCCAGCTATCTTTCACCTGACGATGCCGAGCAGATGCGGGTTCAGACCAGAGGTGAGTTCGGTGGGCTGGGAATTGAAGTCACACAAGAAGATGGCTTTGTCAAAGTCGTCTCACCGATCGACGACACCCCAGCTGACGAGGCCGGGATCGAAGCCGGGGATTTCATCACACATGTTGATGGCGAAAGCATCCTGGGCCTGACGCTGGACAAAGCGGTTGATCTGATGCGCGGCCCGGTCGGGTCCGAGATTGTCATTACAGTCGTGCGCGAAGGCGAGCCAGATCCCTTCGATGTCCCCATTATCCGCGACACAATCAAGCTGACCGCTGTTCGCGCACGCACCGAAGGGACAAGCGTGGTTCTGCGCGTGACTACTTTCAACGATCAGACATTCCCCAATCTACAGGAAGGGCTGCGGGAGCAGATTGAAGAAGTCGGCGGCGTCGACAAGGTCAATGGTGTCGTTCTGGATTTGCGCAACAACCCCGGCGGTTTGCTGACGCAGGCCATCAAAGTTTCGGATGCGTTTCTGAACGAAGGTGAAATCGTCTCGACCCGTGGACGTGACCCGGAAGAAGGTGAGCGGTTCAACGCAACCCCTGGCGATCTGGCCGAAGGCAAACCAATTGTCGTGCTGATCAACGGTGGTTCGGCCTCGGCATCCGAGATCGTGGCTGGTGCTTTGCAGGATCACCGTCGCGCTATCGTGGTCGGCACCAAAAGCTTCGGTAAAGGTTCGGTTCAGACGGTCATGCCGCTGCGTGGCGACGGGGCCATGCGCCTGACCACGTCGCGATATTACACCCCGTCAGGACGGTCGATTCAGGCTCTTGGCGTCAGCCCGGACATTATCGTGGAGCAACCACGCCCGGCGCCTGAACCGGAAGAAGAAGAAGCCAACGCCCGCACCCGGTCCGAGGCCGATCTGCGCGGTAGCCTTAACAATGACAGCCTGAGTGAAGATGAGATCCGTCAGATCGAGGAAGATCGTGCCAAGGCTGAGGCGACAGCAGAGCTGCGGGAGGAGGATTACCAGTTGGCTTATGCAATAGACATCCTCAAAGGGCTGTCTGCCTTCAATCCGAACGGGCCATCCCAATAAAGCAATCAGGGCCGCAGATAACGCGGCCCTTTTTTGGCTTTAGCTTTCGATCTTGTGCAGTTTCTTTTCATCGAGAAGCAATGCCAGGACGATCCCAACCGAGACTGAGATTGTCGCAAAGATGAAAGCCATGCTCATGCCGCTGTCGAACGCTGCCGACAACGCCTGTTGAACCTTTTCCAACTCACTGGGTGACAACCGGCTGATAACTGCTTTGGCAGATTGTGTGTCAAGCGTACCGCCATTGATCGCCCGCAGGTCTGCGTCCGTCAGCTTGACGCCTGCAGCGGTCAGCCCTTCGCGCAGTTTTGACAGGCTGACGACGTACATGATGGCCGTAGCGCAAGCAACGGAAATAGCTCCATAGACCAGATGGGTCATAAAGCTTAGTCCGCCGACCAAGCCGGCCCGTTCCGGCTTCACCGCACACATTGCCGCGGTACCGGACGGCCCCACTGTCAGAGTCGCGCCCAGCCCGATCATCGCCATGCCGGGCAGGATACGGACGTACCCCAGATCGCTTGGCATCACGACAATCGTTGCTGCCCCGATTGTGGCAATCAAGTAACCCCAGAACAACAAGCGCTTGGGACCGAAATCATTGTAAAGCGTGCCCGAAATTATCGACGCCACGGCCAGCAGCACCGTTAGTGGCGCCAGCCCCAGTGCGGACTCAAATGTCGACCAGCCCAGCACTTTCTGCATGTATTGGGGGAAATAAAACAGCCCTACAAAAGCCGCTGACACGTTGAACATGTTCAGGCCCAAGGTGATGCGAAACTCGCGGTTTTGCATCATCTGCGGCAGGAGCAAAGGTTCCGCCACACGTTTCTCGACTTTGGGGAACAGAATGAAAAGCACAGCGCTGACGAAAAACAGCATCAGCAACGGAACGGATGTCCATCCCCAATCCGCACCCACATCCAGACCATAAAGCAGCAACAACACGGCAAAAGACAAAACGCCCATCCCGGCGAGGTCCAGATGCTCATCCCGTTGGTTCTGGGTTTCGCGTTCCATCAGGATCAGCGCGGTCGCCATCGAAATGCAGGAAAAGACGACATTGGCGAGGAAAAAGTACCTCCACTCTCCCAGGTTCACGGCCAATCCACTGATCATCGGGCCAAACACATTTCCGGTGGTCACCCCTGCCAGAATGAGCCCCATCACCAGAGCCCGATGTTCAGGTTTCGAGATTTTTGTTGCGCCGAAGGCAAGGGTACAAGGCCAGACGCAACCCGCGCCAACACCCTGCAGCGCACGTGCAATGATCAGGAAATCGAGGTTGGGCGAAACAAAACACATAACCGACGAAAACAGAAAGATCGACAGGCCAAAGATCATCATTCTGCGGTGGCCATACATATCGCCAAGCCGCCCGCCTGCGACCATGGTCATAGCAAAAAATAACGCATAGATGTTCAGAACCCATTGGGTGCTGGTGATATCGGCGTCAAAGCTGTTTTCGATTGCAGGCACCAGCATGAGGGCACCAGTAAAGTCGATACCGATGCCAAATCCTGTCACCATCAACGCGATGACTTTGATAATACTGCTACGATCCATGACGGCGCGCGATCCGTTTCGAATGCGCTCATGATGCACGAAATCGTCAATAAAGATAGGAATACCAATCCGAAGGGATCAGGAGTCGTCCCGGCAGATCCGACGGAATGCGCGTTTCAGCATATCAAGTTCTGCCCGTAGCAAGTTTACTTCGACCCTGAGGTCATCCGCGGCCGGCTCACCCGCGATTATGCTGAAGCTGCCAAGTTTCTCGGTCGTTGCTGCGTCTGCAATGACGAAAGTATGCACACCTTCAGATAGCGCAGCAATGGGTACTTGAACGCTCAGATCCCAGCCGTTTTCTGTAGGTGACAATTCAACACCATCCAGCGTTTCACCCATGTACCGTACATCCAGCCTCGGCTCGGTATTGGCCTGAATGTGACCCTGCCAAATACTGTTTTCGAACCGAATGAAGGTTAACGTGATTTGCGTCATGTCTGATCTTCTCACAAGTCGGCACGGTGAAAACGGCAAAACGTAAGATCCCGCACGACTATACGGTTCATCTCGGGATTCTCAAAAATCAGGTCCAGCCAGATTTTTTCGATCCGGCGTTCATTCAGCGGGAGGTGGGCCAGGTCAAAGTCAACAGCACTTGACGCCTCAGATGGATCAAGACTTCGCAGTACCTTCTCCATATTTGGGCCATGTTGAATGTTAAGTCGTGCGAACACTTGCGATGGGTTTTCGCATTCGATCAGGGTTTCCACCCGCATCAGGTGCTCGCGCGTCAGGTTTAAGGCCGCATTACCCGGCAATTCGACCGACACTGAAAGAAAAGAGCCCTCGAAACTGAACGCTTCGACCATCAGGCTGAACGGGGCCAGATCGCTTGCGCCCCGGTTCCGGATCTGCCGCACGGCAATTTGTGACAACGGGCAGTCGTGGAACAGGCTGACCTGATCATCCACAACAGTCTTGCGCGGAGCCGAGGCCGCGCCGGGTTGCGTCAGAGGGCCACGCCATAAGTCAGGCCGCCAGCTCCAGTCCGTGCCAACAGGTTTGGAAAACTGTACAGATCCGATCTTCGGCCGCAAAAGGCGGGTGTCAGCCTGCTGGATCAAACGATCCAGATGCCCGCGCAAATTGCGTGCCTGTTCCCGTTGTTGCCGCAATTCCGATTGCGTGGCATTCGGAGCCTGTTGCGCGGCCCGACGCCAACGCCCCAGAGTCTTGCGATGAAGATAGCGATCCAGAATCCTGCCCATGACCTCGTCGTCCGATAATGCCCTTCTTTAGTCAAGAAGAAGAGTATGGACAAACCCGCAATAACAAAATTGCTATCGAAAGCGTGCGTTTTTCTGTTGGGGCCAGCGCATAAATTAGATAGGCGCGCTGTGCCGGAACTGAAGCGGTCTATTCTTGCAATGCACCGGGTCAGTGCTTACCGTCAGGTACCTGCAAAATGGGTCATCCCAAATACAGCCACACGATAGTTTAGCTAATAATAAGGCCATGTTATGGAGCCCACTTTATTTTCCTTCATTTGGAAACATTCGAAGAAACAGCAACTTGTTCTGTTGGTGCTGACGGTCCTATCCTTCCCGTTTCTCTATGCCTCGTTGGAATTACCCAAACAAATCATCAACGACGCCATTGGCGCACCGGGCGACACGGTAGTGATCTGGGGGATCACCGTGACGCAGGTACAGTATCTGCTGGTATTGTGCTTTGCATTTCTGGCTACAGTGATCGCCAGCGGCCTGATGAAGATGCGCATCAACACTATGAAAGGTGTTCTTGCCGAACGTATGCTGCGGCGCCTGCGCTTTACGTTGATTGAGCGTTCGATGCGCTTTCCGAAATCCTATTTCGCCACCACCAGCCAGGGTGAGCTGGTTTCGATGATCACGTCCGAAGCCGAACCGATGGGTGGCTTGATGGGCGACGCCATCGCGCAGCCGGTTTTCCAGTTCGGCCAGATGATGACCATCGTGACCTTTCTGTTCATGCAGAGCGTTTGGTTTGGCCTGGCAAGTATCGCGCTGATCCCGCTTCAGGCCTGGCTAATTCCCAAACTTCAGCGGCAGATCAATCTTCTTAACAAGGATCGCATTCAGGAAGTTCGGCATCTGAGCTCGGAAATCGGTGAAAGCGCCGCGGGAATCAGCGATTTACGTACCAATGGTGGCTGGCGCTATCGACTGGCGCAATTCAGCCATCGACTGGGGACCTTGTTCGAGATCCGTTTCAAGATCTACAACAAGAAATTCTTCATGAAATTTCTCAACAATCTGATCACTCAGATGACGCCCTTTCTGTTTTATTCCGTGGGTGGGTATCTGGCGATTACAGGTGAGGTGACCGTGGGTGCCTTGGTCGCCGCATTGGGCGCCTACAAGGATCTGAGCGGTCCGTGGAAGGATCTGCTGACCTACTACAATCAGGTGCAGGACATGTCTTTGCGGTGGGAGATTGTCACGGAAAGGTTTGCACCGGACAACATGATACCGGAAGAGCTGTTTGAGGGTGAACCCGAATCCATCCCGCGTCTGAATGGCAATATCGAGCTGCGCAATGTGACGGTCCGCGACAATGATGGTAAAACCATTCTGGAAGACCTCGATCTGACTATTCCTCGCGGTGCGCGAGTCGCAATTCAATCCACACATGCGTCGGAACGCAGTGCGTTGGGCCAGCTTCTGACTCGCGAGGTGTTGCCGGTGCAGGGTGACGTAATCATGGCTGGGCATAACCTGCACGGCCTGCATCAATCCGTTATCGCAGCTCGGATCGGCTATGCTTATTCACGCCCTTACCTGTTTGACGGAACGCTGGGCGACAATCTCATGATGCCTCTGCGCACGCATCCGCGACGTGAAGCAGACACGCTTAAGGCGCCAACAAAAAGGCAAATCGAAGCTGTCCGTGCAGGTAATCCACCCGATCCTCTGGACGAAGAATGGATCGACCCCGGCCTCGCCGGTCTGGATGATGTTGAAGACATACGCGACTGGTGGTTCCAACTGGTGGAAGCGATGGGCATTGATGAATTCATGTTCCGTCGTACTTTGCGAACGCAGTTTGACCCCGAGATCCACCCTGTACTGGCGCAGGAAGTTGTCAATCTGCGAGAGACCATCGCCAAACGTCTGATGGAAAAGGGGCTCGACCGCTATGTTTATCGGTTTGACCCTGATCACTTTAACCCGGCAGTCCCGTTGGGTGGCAATCTGTTGTTTGCCGCCCCGTCGCGGGACATTTCCCCTGACATTCTGGCCGGTGACGAACGGTTCGTTCAGATGCTCAGCACCCATGATCTGGCGGATGACGTGATCAGTATTTCTAATGCTGTTATGGACACGCTGGAAAAAACATTTGGACGGGACGGTGCGGATCACCCACTTTTCCTGAGGCTTGGCATGTCAAAGGACATGTATC
Organism: uncultured Ruegeria sp.; assembly: GCF_947497005.1. Classification (GTDB taxonomy): domain Bacteria; phylum Pseudomonadota; class Alphaproteobacteria; order Rhodobacterales; family Rhodobacteraceae; genus Ruegeria. The sequence continues at coordinate 294,607 of NZ_CANMFF010000004.1, forward strand.
ACCAACTTCTGGATATCGAGGATCGTCGCAAAGCCAAAGGTGACATCGCTCTGAGTGATCAGGAGCGTGCCATGTTGCTGACGGTGCCATTCCTGCTGACAGCTGAGCAGATCGGTCCTGATTTCCCAGAGGAATACAAAGACAAAATCCTGGCCATCCGCAAAAGTCAGGCCAACAGGTTGAGGGATGCGATGGGTGGTATGTTCATGTCAGTGGCTCCGGATATCTATGTGCCTCGACTGACGGTGATGGAAAATGCGATCTATGGCCGGGTGTCATTGATGGCAGGCGCATATGCGGACGACATCGAAAACGTCGTGGCCGAAGCCATGAACGAAGCCGGTCTGCGCCGTCGGGCGGCGGCCATCATCTATGATCTGCCGTCAGGTTTGGGCGGGAACAACCTGCCCACCGTCTTTCAGGAGCGCGCAGCGTTTTCACGCGCGGGAATCAAGCGTCCTGATGTCCTGATTTTGGACAAGGCTCTGGCCAGCCATGATTCTGAAAGTCGGCTGCGTACCCGCTTGAAACTGCGGGAATTACTGCCCGATTCCATCATGATCTTCATGGAGGATCACTTTGCCCATCCCGAAGCCTATGACCTGTTTGTGGAAATCAAGGACGGTCGCATTGATGGCGTATCTCGCAGCAAACCCGAGCAAGAGGACAGCGTGCCGGATGATCTGAGTCGCAAGCTTGAGATTTTGTCTGCCACCGCGTTGTTTTCCGGTTTGGACGGTCGAAACCAGCGACTACTTGCCTTTTCGGCACAATGGTACGAAGCAGCAACGGGGCAAGTCATCTTCTCGCGTGGTCAAGCGCCTGATGCTGCTTATTTGTGCATCTCGGGTCAGGCCAGGCTGGACTGGTCCAACGAAGACGGAACAAAACGCCCAATCTCAATCATTGAACCGGGGCGGCTGATCGGAGATTTGTCCATTATCACTGGAGAACCAAGACAATTGGATCTGGTCGCTATCGAAGATTGCAGTTTTCTGCGCATCGGCGCAGAAGAGTTGCGGGCCGTCGTTGAAAGCGATGCTACTGTTGCGATCCAACTACTGCAGACCGTTGCAGGGTATCTGACGACGCTTTCCAACAGAATTAACATAGCACAGAACCCTGAGGAAATGTTGCCCTCCGTGACTGACGAAGTGAAACCGGAAAGCCAGGGAAATGATGCCTAGCGCCTATTCCGCTCATATGCATCTGATAAAAAGCGCACGTGCTAGACCCGAAATCTGGCGTTTGTTGCTTGGGTTGTTGTTGATTGCGGTGTTGGTCAGCATTCTGAACATGGCGTTTTTCACCTTGATCGCCGGTATGGGCCCCGAAAGTTGGGCTCAGAACCTTGTGCTGGGCAACTCACCCTTGGCGCTGTTGTTGTTATTGGCCAGCTTCGGGTTTATTTTTCTGAGCGTGGCTGTCGCCGCACGGCACGTTCAGCACCGATCTTTGCGATCCATCATCGGCGAGCGCAGCTTGGCATTGGCCCAGTTCTTGAAGGTGTTGAAAGCACTGCTGATTCTGGGTGTCGTCGGCGTCGTGCTACCCCCCTATAGCGTAGGGGGTGCTCTGATTCAGAATCTGCCATTGTCAACTTGGCTTCTTCTGTTGCCTGTCTCGGCCTTGGTTGTCCTGGTGCAGACCAGCGCCGAAGAAGTGTTGTTTCGAGGGTATATCCAGCAAACTCTTGCGGCCAGGTTCAAATCCCCCATCATCTGGATGGGTGTGCCGTCCATCCTGTTTGCCGTCGGCCACTACACTCCAGACATGGCAGGGGAAAATGCGCTTCTGATTGCACTGTGGGCTTGCGTTTTTGGTCTGCTGACGTCGGATCTGACCGCGAGGGCCGGAACACTTGGGCCCGCTATTGCCCTGCATTTCTTCAATAACGTCATCGCGTTACTATTTTTCTCTTTGCCGGACAACCTGAATGGGTTGGCGCTGTACGTTTTGCCGTTCGATGCGTCGGATGCCGAACAGCTTCGCCCTTGGTTGATGGTGGATTTGGCGGTGATGCTTGTTTGCTGGCTGGCAGCACGGCTTGCGCTCAGGCGCTGATTGCATTTCCTTCCATAGCGTCTTATTTGACGTCAACACCGCACAAGCCAAGGTTCCGACATGAACTGGATCACAAACTACGTCCGCCCCCGGATCAACTCGATCTTCTCACGCCGCGAAGTGCCGGAAAATCTCTGGCACAAATGTGATGAGTGCGGAACGATGTTGTTCCACCGGGAACTGGCGGAAAACCAGAATGTCTGCACCCAGTGCGACCACCACATGGCGATCACACCGCGCGACAGATTCAATCATCTTTTTGACGGTGGCATATTCACCGAGGTCGAAGTTCCGGCCCCCAAGGACGATCCGCTGCATTTCCGCGATCAGAAGAAGTACCCTGATCGCATGAAAGCGGCGCAGAAGAAGACCGGCGAAAAAGAAGCGATGCTGGTCGCCTTGGGTGAAATCGGGCGCACACCGATTGTAGCCGCCGCGCAGGACTTTTCGTTCATGGGCGGATCAATGGGCATGTATGTGGGCAATGCGATCATTGCCGCCGCTCAGGAAGCGGTCAGGCTCAACCGCCCGCTAATTCTGTTTTCGGCGGCCGGTGGCGCGCGAATGCAGGAAGGTATCCTCAGCCTGATGCAAATGCCACGAACCACGGTGGCTGTTGAAATGCTGAAAGAGGCGAACCTGCCTTATATCGTCGTGTTGACCCACCCTACTACCGGGGGAGTGACCGCGTCTTATGCAATGTTGGGAGATGTCCATATCTCGGAACCCAACGCGCTGATCTGTTTTGCCGGTCCCCGCGTGATCGAGCAGACAATTCGTGAAAAACTGCCCGAAGGTTTCCAACGGGCTGAGTATTTGCTGGATCACGGGATGCTGGATCGTGTCACCAAACGCACCGAAATGCGCAACGAACTGATCACCATTACGCGGATGCTCATGAACCAACCACCTGCTATCAAAGGTGAACTGCCAGCGCCGGAGCCCAAAGAAGCAGCGGATGCCGCTGCTGAAGAGACAGATCAGAAATGACGGCCCGGACATCTGACGCCATCCTGGACCGGATGATGGCGCTGCATCCCAAGATCATTGATCTGACCTTGGATCGTGTCTGGCGTTTGCTGGCGGCGTTGGAAGCCCCTCAGCTCAACCTGCCTCCTGTCATTCATATTGCGGGAACCAACGGCAAGGGCTCAACCCAGGCCATGATAAGGGCAGGGCTTGAAGGGGCAGGGCGCTCGGTACACGCCTATACCTCGCCTCATTTGGCACGCTTTCACGAACGAATCCGTCTTGCCGGAGAATTGATTTCGGAACCGGATCTGATGGCGGTTCTGGATGAGTGTTACGCCGCCAACGGTGGCGAGAATATCACGTATTTCGAAATCACCACATGCGCTGCGCTGCTGGCCTTCGCCCGTGCGAAAGCAGACTACACGTTGCTCGAGGTCGGTCTGGGCGGCCGTCTGGACGCAACCAATGTGATCGAAATGCCTGCGGTGACTGTGATTACGCCCGTTTCAATCGATCACGAACAATTCCTGGGCGATACACTGGGCAAGATCGCCGCGGAAAAAGCCGGTATCATCAAACCTGGTGTTCCTTGCATTGTTGGTCCGCAGCAGGACGAAGCGCTTGAAGTCATCGAATACACAGCCGCCCGATTGGGTGCGCCGTTGCTGGTTCATGGTCAGCACTGGCACGTTCATGAAGAAAACGGGCGTCTGATCTACCAGGACGAAACTGGCCTGCGTGATCTGCCTCTGCCAAACCTTCTGGGCGCACATCAGTTTCAGAACGCGGGGGCTGCGTTGGCAGTCCTGCGCCATCTGGACATGGGCGATGAAGCTTATGAAGCCGCCGTGTCCAAAGCCAGATGGCCTGCCCGCATGCAATGTCTGAAATCTGGTCCGCTCATCGATCAAGCTCCGCAGGCTGAGCTGTGGCTGGACGGTGGTCATAACGCTGCTGCAGGTATCGCGCTGGCGGATGTGCTGACGAAACTGCCACAAAAGCCCACGCACATGATCTGCGGCATGCTCAACACCAAAGATGTGACAGGGTACCTCGCACCACTGGCAGAGAAGGCCGCAAGCCTTACCGCCGTCTCGATTCCGGGTGAATCAGCGACGCTCAGCGCAGAAGAAACCGCTGCTGCTGCCGCCAAGGTCAACCTTCCGGCATCCACCGCAGACAGCGTCTCGGATGCATTGAAAGGGATCATGGAAAAAGACCCGCAAGCGCGCGTTCTGATTTGTGGTTCGCTCTATCTGGCTGGGAATATCCTTCGGGAAAACGCATAGACGCGTCCCAACCCCTTCACCTGGCTGAAAATACCTCGGGGGAGGCGCGCGCAGCGCGACGGGGGCAGCGCCCCCTAATTCCCCCAATCCTGATCCTGCATCTCCCGCAGGCGCGAGGCGGTGCGCTCAAACTCGAACGTTCCTTCACCTTCTACATACAGCATCTCAGGCTCGGCTGCCGCGGAACAGATCAAACGCACCTTTGCTTCGTAGAGTGCATCGATCAAGGTGACAAACCGCTTGGCCTCATTGAAGTTGTTCCGGGACAAGCGTGGAATGTCCTCAAGCACCAGCACCTTCACTTCTTCCGCAATCGCAAGATAATCTCCCGGTCCCAACATGCGACCGCACAGGTCATAGAAGGAGGCCCTTGCCACCCCGTTGCGAAAGGCGGGCAATTCAACGGCGCGCCCTTTGACCTGCAAGACCAGCGGGCTCGCGGGGCCACCTGCAAGATCTACCCAGACCTCCCGGATTTTCTGCCGGGCTTCCGGGCCAATCGGTGTGAAGTAGACCGGTGCGCCTTCCAGCCGGTTTTGCCGATAGTCGGTCGGTGATACCAGTTCCCACACCTGCAACTGCTCTTTGATATGCGCGATGAATGGCAAAAACAGCTGCCGGTTCAACCCGTCCTTATACAGATCATCAGGATGTCTGTTTGACGTTGTCACTACGACCACGCCGCCCTCATGCAGCAGGTCAAACAAGCGCCCTACAATCATCGCATCGGTAATGTCGGAAATCTGCATTTCGTCAAAGGCGAGCAGGCGAACCGAATTGACTACGTCTTTCGCCACCGGCGCCAGGGCATCCTCAACATTCTCCTGTCGAGCCTTGTGCATTCCAGCGTGAATTTCCTGCATAAACGCATGGAAATGTACGCGCCTTACCGGGATATCACCCAGCGTATCGACAAACATATCCATCAGCATCGATTTTCCACGTCCAACACCGCCCCATAGATACAATCCCTTGGGTGGTGGGGGAGCCTTGCGGAAGAACCCGCGCTTGACCGGTTCAGACAACGCGGTACGGATACGTTCAAAATGGGGTAGAACGGCCTCTTGTGCGTCGTCGCGGGTCAGAGTTCCATCCGCGATGCAGGCCTCGTAGAGAGAAATAAGATCCGTCATGAATCTGAGCCTTACCTGTCACCTCGCCCGTTGAAAAGAAGCCATTTTTGACGACACATCAAATTTGCTTATCCGTTACCACAAATCTGCTGGATTGACGCTTGCCAAAAAGGCGATACGGTCCTTCGGGCGAAATTTCCGAGGTTTCAATGCCCCAACCCGCCCGCCTGTTGAATCCGATCCTGATCGTCGGTTGCGTCATCATCACGGTCAGCTTCGCGGTGCGCGCCTCGTTTGGCGTATTCCAGATTCCGATCGCGGATGAGTTCGGCTGGTTGCGCACAGATTTCTCACTGGCAATAGCAATCCAAAACCTCGCCTGGGGCATCGGTCAACCGATCTTTGCCGCCATCGCCGAAAAGGTGGGTGACCGCCGGGCAATCGTCCTCGGCGCTCTGACCTATGCTGCTGGCATGGTGCTGTCTGCGTGGTCCGTCACGCCGTTCGAGCATCAGATGTATGCATGGCTGGTGGGTTTCGGCATCGCGGGAACAGGGTTCGGTGTCGTTTTGGCAGTGGTCGGACGCGCGTCATCCAACGAAAACCGGTCCATGTCTCTGGCAATCGTTACGGCCGCGGGCAGTTTTGGCCAGGTTCTGGGCGCGCCAACAGCCGAGTGGTTGCTGTCTTTCCTGCCATGGCAGCAGGTCTTTATCGTGTTTGCCGTGGCAATTCTTGCGCTTGTACTGACCTTGCCCTTCATGCGGGCTCCTCAGCCTGTCTCCAAGGCCGAGCTGGAAGAAAGTATGAGCGAGATTCTGGGTAAGGCGTTCCGCGACCCGTCCTACGCACTGATTTTTCTGGGTTTCTTCAGCTGCGGATATCAACTGGGCTTTATCACTGCGCATTTCCCTGCTTTTGTGACCGAGATGTGCGGCCCGATCCAACCTGGCGGTGTCCTGCATTCCATCGGAATCACCTCCACGTCGGCGCTTGGTGCTGTATCGATTTCCCTGATCGGTCTGGCCAACATCGGCGGCACGCTGTTGGCGGGCTGGGCGGGCAACCACTTCCCCAAGAAATACCTGCTGGCCGCAGTCTATACCGGTCGGACGCTTGCTGCGGCATTGTTCATCATTTTCCCGATCACACCACTTTCGGTCATCGTGTTCTCGCTGGTGATGGGGTCGCTTTGGCTGGCCACTGTACCGCTGACCTCTGGCCTCGTCGCGCACCTGTACGGTCTGCGCTACATGGGAACGCTTTATGGCATCATCTTCTTCAGCCATCAGATCGGCAGTTTCCTTGGCGTCTGGCTGGGCGGGCGCATGTATGACCAATATGGCGACTACAGCATGGTGTGGTGGATCGGGGTCGCAATCGGAGCCTTCAGCGCCATCGTTCACCTTCCGATCCGTGAGAATCGCTCAACAGTTCCCGCCTGAGGCGCGCCTTGACGCACTAGGCAGGAAATCAATTCGATAGGACAGGGCTTATCGCAGTTCGGCTTCGGTATTGCCGCCATCCACAGTCACGACATGCCCGGTGGTGCGTTCCATCAGCGCCAAAGCCACAAATGCACCTGCCACATGCGTGGCTTCGACTTCACGGCCCAACAGGTTGCCTGACATATATGTTTCCTCAGACACCCCGCGTGCAGCGGAGCGTTCTTGGATGAACCCATCTGTCAACAGACCAGACCGAATGCGGTCTGCATTCACTCCATTCACACGAATACCATGTTCGGCCAGTTCAAGCGTCAACTGGCGCAACAAAAATAGAGTAGCGGCTTTTGGCGTGCCATAAGCCCCCATGTTGCGGCCTGGATTGATCGCCTGCTTGGAGATATTGAACAAAATCTGTCCGCCCCGGCCCTGTGCTTGCATCACCTGCGCAGCCCGCGTTGCAAAAGCCTTGTGCGCAAAGAAATTTAGCTCGAAAGCAGAGCGGAATTCCTCGTCGCCCAATTCCAGCAACGCGCCGGACGTCGCAGACCCGGCGTTGGATACCAGCATATCAAGACCACCAAACCGGTGAATCGCGGCAGCGACCGCGGCATCTGCGGCGCCACTCTCGGTCACGTCGCAGGCAAATATCGAATGCCAAGGGCCAAGGGCCAGCTTTGCCTTTTCCAACGCCGTCTCATCCAGATCTACCAACGCAACGTTTGCCCCGGCATCCGCAAATGCCTTGGCGGTTGCCAGACCAATTGCACCTGCTCCACCGGTAACCATCACTATCTTTCCCTGAAGCGGGGGCGGAGAGCTTTTGCCCAGCTTCGCCTGCTCAAGCGACCAGTATTCGCAATCGAAACGGTCCTTTTCATTGGTCGGATAGAAGCCGCCCGCATCTTCGCCCACCGATCGAACCCGAAGGTTTTGTTCGGCGAGGTCCGCTGCTATCGAGGCAGTTTTTGCATTCGTACCAATGCCAAGGATCCCGACACCTTCGATCCAGGCGTGCTTGGGGTCTTGAGGCAGCAGTTTCTTGGGCTCATCAGCCTGCGGTGCCTGCCGTTCAAAATATGCTCGATAGTCGTCGGCAAATTCCTCGACTTTTGCCTTGATCTGAGACCGCCCCCCGGCCAAATCCGAAGTGCGCAAAACAAGTGGGCAGCCTTTTGTTCGCAAAACGTGGTCAGGCGACGCCATGCCTCGTTGCGCCAGGGTGTCAATGTCGGTCCGGTCAAAAAACCTCATGACGTCCGGCCCGTTTCGAAGATCGAAGACAGGCATCGGATCATCCTGCCGGGTCGCAACTTCGGCGATGACCCCGCGCAGAATTGGCAATATATTTAGACCTTGGGCACGATCACGACGTCCAATCGTCGTTAGATCCTTCATACCAAAATAGGCAGCGACTTCGTTGGTATGCGCCACGATCCGGTCATAGCTTTCCTGCGCCGTCGAACCAAAGGTAAAGTGCCCATGCTGCAGCAGCAGAAGTCCTTCGACATTCGGGTTTTCGTCAAATACCTCTGCCGCTTTCTTGGCCAGCCCGAAGCCTGGCATGATATAGGGCACGATGCCCAGCCGGTCGCCAAAAATCTCGCGGCAGATATCCTCGGCATTGGGCAGGTTGGCCAGCACCAGAAACGGGGTCGCATGTGTATGGTCGACATATTTATGCGGAAGAAACGCGTGTAGCAGTGTTTCCACAGAGGGGTTCGGCGAACCTGAGTCCAGCAGATTGGCACGCTGAACATTGACCATCTGGAAATCTGACAACTGCTCCAATGCACGCAGTTTCATCAAAGGATCGAGCCATACGCCCGGCAGGCCCGGTGCCTCAATGCTGTCCAGATCCCACCCGGACCCTTTGACATGAAGAACGCGCTGCGGCTCGCCAAAGAGATCATTGCGTTCCAGCTTGACCGAGGTATTGCCCCCGCCATGCATCAGTAAGTCTGGATTCTGGCCGATGAGCCGGGAAGTATAGACACGCTCACCCAGTTCCTGATCTGCCGGATCAACACCAGCCTGATCCCGCCAATTCCGTGCCTCATCGGCCTTGTACCAGTTTTTAATCATCATTCATTCTCAGCAAGTTAAGCGAGCCTACGACCCATAAGATCGGTTGCACAATCGTTGACGGTGCTAAACAAAGTATTAATCATTCCGGTCCGGAAACAGTCCGGCAAGGCCTTCTGCAGAGGCCTCGCAAACGCCACGCTCGGTTATAAGTCCGGTGACCAGCCGGTTTGGTGTGACATCAAAGGCGGGATTGGCACCTTCCGTGCCATCTGGCGTCACGCGAACATCTGAGATGTTCCCCTGCCCATCAACACCCATGACATGGGTCACTTCCTTTGCATCGCGTTCTTCGATCGGTATTTCTGCAACACCGTCGCGAACCGTCCAATCAATCGTAGGCGAGGGCAGGGCGACGTAAAACGGGACACCGTTGTCCCGTGCGGCCAGAGCTTTCAGATAGGTGCCGATTTTGTTGCAGACGTCACCTTGTGCCGTGGTTCGATCCGTTCCTGTAATGACCAGGTCAACCAACCCGTGCTGCATCAGGTGCCCCCCCGCATTGTCCACGATATAGCGATGGGGAATCCCGTGTTCGCCCAGCTCCCAGGAAGTCAACGCGCCCTGGTTGCGCGGCCTGGTCTCGTCTACCCATACGTGAAGCGGAATGCCCGCGTTAAGCGCGTGATACATGGGGCTTGTCGCCGTGCCCCAATCCACTGTCGCCAGCCACCCCGCGTTACAATGGGTCAACAGACGCACCGGCTCGCCCTCTGGTTTTCGCGCAGCAATGTCCTTGATCAGCTCCAGCCCGTGACGGCCAATAGAGGCGTTGATTTCGACATCTTCGTCCGCAATCTCCTGCGCTAACGCCCAAGCGCGTTCAGCACGATCATCCGGAGCGAGTGACATCAGTGCTTCACGGCATCTGTCCAATGCCCAACGTAGGTTGATTGCCGTGGGCCGGGTCGCATGCAGTACGTCATACGCACCGTCGAACGAAGCTTCGGAACTGTCACGAGACATCTGCTCGGCAATCCCAAACGCAGCGGTTGCACCAATCAGTGGCGCACCCCTGACCCACATATCCCGTATAGCTGCTGCGAATTCATCCAGAGTTTTCAATGTCACAATCTGGAAATCATGCGGCAACCATCGTTGATCAATGATCCGAACTTCACCTGCTGGTTTGTCCCACCATATCGACCGGTAATGGGTGCCTTGTACTTTCATAATGCGGTCTCCGTATTCGAATGGCCTGATCAGAATTCAAATACAGGGTGCGTTCTTATGAAGAACTTGTAAACGGGCGTTTCTGATTTCGCGGCAGTATTTTGGGGTGACTAGAGGTGCAGCTAGTGCCGCATGGCGGCACGGATTTCCCGCTCCAAAGCGTCCAGAAACCTCGAGCGGTCTGCTTTGCCGAAAGGTCTACCACCGCCGCCCGTTCCCATTGGATTGGCCGCGCGCAGGTCAGCCATCAAATCACGCATTGCCAATTGCTGGCCTATATTTGCTGCGGTAAAGGCTTCGCCGTTCGGGCGCAAAACACGTGCGCCCGCTTCGACACATTTCGCAGCCAAAGGGATGTCGGACGTAATGACGACATCCCCCGCGCTGCAGCGTTCGGCAATCCACTTGTCAGCTTCATCAGCGCCTTCTGAAACGATGACAACTTGCACCAATGGGTTGGCTGAAGGCCGTAGGCCGCCATTGGACACCAGCACCATAGGCACCTTGTGTCGCGTCGCGACTCGCTCAGCCTCGGCTTTGACAGGGCAGGCGTCGCCATCGATGTAAAGCGTGGTCACGCCCTTTTAGCCTCTTTCTTGGCCGGTTCTGCAGGTTTCTTGCGCACTTTGAACTCTTCAGGAATCGGCATCCGATTGAACGCGTCCAGACCAGCGATCTTGTAGGCTTCGGCCAGAGTTGGATAGTTGAACGTATTCTGTACGAAATAGTCTACCGTGCCCTTCAGATTCAGCACAGCCTGCGCAATGTGGATCAGCTCGGTCGCGCCCTCGCCGACGATCTGCACGCCCAATACCCGGCGAGTTTTTAGCGAGAACAGCATTTTCAACATGCCGTGCTCGAGCCCCATGATATGCCCGCGTGAGGTTTCGCGGAACCGGGCAACGCCAACCTCATAGGGGATGCCACGCTCCTGCAGTTCTTCCTCGGACATGCCGCAAGTCGAAATCTCGGGTACGGAATAGATGCCATAGGGATACCATGGGCTTTCCGGCAGGGTGGGGGTTTCAAGCGCGTGACATGCCGCGACACGCCCCTGTTGCAGCGAGGTCGAGGCCAACGAAGGGTGCCCGATTACATCACCGGTTGCATAGATGTGAGGAACCGTAGTTTGATATGTCTTGCGATCGACCTTGATCCGGTTGCGATGATCGACTTCCAACCCAACGGCATCCAGATTGAGTTTTGACGTTGCGCCCATGCGCCCGGCAGCAAACAGCAACATTTCGGCCCGTACGTGGCGTCCGTTTTCAAGGGTCACTTCCACATGACCGCTGGCATCTTCAATTTTCTCAACGGCCGAGCCCAAACGCAAGTCAACACCGTTTTCCCGGATCTGGTGGGTGAAGTCGTGGATAAGTCGACTGTCAATGAAGTCCAGGAAGGTATCCCGCGGTTCAATCAGCGTTACCCGCACATCCAATGCCGAAAACATCGTAGCGTATTCGACACCAATGACCCCGGCACCGATAACAACCAGCGAGCGTGGAATTTCCGCCATTTCCAGAAACTCGTCGCCATCGACCACGGTCTTGCCATTGAACGGAACATAATCCGGACGATAGGTTTTGGTGCCGGTCGCAATTAGGAATTTGGCAGCGGTTACGCGCGTGGTCTCTCCTGCGTCGGTGGCGACTTCGACCTCATCCGGTCCGACAAACCTGGCCAATCCATCCAATGTATCCACGTGGTTGCGGTTGAACTGATGCTCCAACACGTCAACCTCATGATCGAGGGTCATATGCAAACGGGCTTTCAGATCTTCGGCGCGGATCTGATCTTTTACCCGGTATGAACGACCGTAAAAACTGCGCTCTCGCCAGCCTGACAGGTTCAGAACCGTTTCGCGCAGGGTCTTGGATGGGATGGTGCCTGTATGGACAGAAACGCCACCAAACCGATCTTTACGGTCGATTACCAATACGCGCCGTTTCAGTTTGCCCGCCTGAATCGCGGCTGAACGCCCTGAAGGTCCTGACCCGATGATGATCAGGTCATAATCGTATTTGCTCATCCTTCAGTCTCCGTACAGAGCCTCGGCATGAAAGACGACGTGATCTTCCATGAAGGTCGACACAAAGTAGTACGAGTGATCGTAGCCCGGCTGGAAGCGATAACTCGCTTGCTGCCGGCGCAGTGCGACGGCTTGTGCCAGTGCTTCGGGGCGCAGCAAGTCCATGAACTGATCATCAGAACCAGTGTCGATCAGAACGGGGCCGTCGAACCCTTTTTCCTTCATCAACAGGGACGCATCATGTTTGGCCCAAAGAGACTCATCGTCTCCGAGGTATGCGCTCAGTTGTTTGCGGCCCCAATCCGCACCGGTCGGGTTTGAGATCGGTGCAAAGGCCGAAACCGAACGGAAACGACCTGGCAAGTTCATCGCCAGTGTCAAAGCGCCATGCCCGCCCATGGAATGACCGGTAATGGCCTGGCGTTCGCTGTCGATAGAGAAGTTTTCGAACAGCAGGGTGGGCAGTTCTTCGGCAATGTAGTCCCACATCTGGAAATGCGGAGCCCACGGTTCTTGTGTTGCGTTCACATAGAACCCTGCGCCTTGACCCAAATCATAATCCTCGTGATCTGCGACGCTTTCACCGCGCGGTGACGTATCGGGGAATACGACTGCAATCCCTTGTTCCGCCGCCCACGCCTGTGCACCAGCCTTGGTCATTGCGTTTTCGTGGGTGCAGGTCAGACCTGACAGATACCATAAGATCGGAACCGGACCGTCCTTAGCCTCGGCTGGAAGAAACAGGCCGAAAGTCATATCACATTGGCACACCGAGGAGGCATGGCGGTATACGCCCTGCACTCCACCAAAACAGGCATTTTCCGAAAGGGTTTCCATCAGGCACCGTCCTTATTTTAGAGTCGCAACATGGCTAACGATCCACGGACCCGGCGTAAAGTCCGAGCGCCTTCGACGAGAGTATTTTTCGAAAAGGTGAAGATCAGAGGGTGCTTACCCAGGCGATCACCGGCGGTACGGTCAGAATGCTGACGATTGTGGACAAAAGGATGGCTGCTGATGCGCGTTGAGGGGCGGTTCCGAAATGCGCGGCCAGCATGTAAACATTGCCCGCAACTGGCAAAGCGGCCGCGGCAATCGCCACGGTTGCCGGAAAAGTTTCAATCGGTATCAGCCATATCAATGCGACAGCAACGCATGCCGGGTGGATCACCAGTTTGCAAAAACTCAGCCACGCGGCGATCTGGATACGCTCCGCCGATTTGCCTGCCAGTGATGCGCCAATGGCGAACAATGCCCCCGGGGTTGCGGCACCCCCGAGAATGGTCAGAAAGTCACCAAGAGGTTCAGGAACAGGAATTTGGAGCGAAGACCAGATGAGACCGGCTGAGATGGATACGATCATGGGGTTCTTAACCAAACCTAGTCCGATCAGCCTGAATGTGGCCGGGGTCAGTTTACCGTCACGGCCACCATTGATCAGGATCACGATCAAGGAAGAAAACACCACCAGATCGACAGTCAGAACCAGCATGACAGGCCCAATTGCCGCCTCAGTGAACAAGAGCGCCAGCATCGGGAGGCCAAGAAAACCGACGTTGCCGATAGCGGCACATTGCGCTTCGACCGCTGCGGTTGGGATATCGAGACCGCGCAGCCAGGCGACGCAGGTCGCCAGCGCATAAACTGTCACGGTTCCCAGAAGATATCCAAGGATCAGCCGGATGTTGAAAATCTCGGCAAAGGGTAGGGTGGCTGCAAAGCGAAACAACATCGCTGAAAGCGCAAAGTAAAAGACGAACTTGGTCAGATATGCTGTGGCTTCGGCAGTGAAAAACCGCGTGCGTCCCGCCCAAAAGCCCAGGCCGATAATCGCGAAAAACGGAAGGGTGCGCAGAAAGATATCGACCATGGGCCAAGTCCTAGCACGGTTTGAACCCGCCGCAAGTACGCGGCATCAAAGCAATTGCACCGCCGTATTTGATGAAATACCTGAGAATCGTTGTATCTAAACCGAACAGTTTATAATCTGACGCGATTATCGATCAAGGAAGCGACATGACCCAGACCGCCACCATCCTGCGCACCGGCCGAAAATTCGACCAGGTTTTACGCGGGGCCCGAGAGGTTTTCATGGCGGACGGGTTTGAAGGTGCAAGCGTGGACGACATTGCCCGCGTAGCTGGAGTATCAAAGGCAACATTGTACAGCTACTTCCCGGACAAGCGCCTTTTGTTCATGGAAGTCGCGCAAACGGAATGCTGCCTGATGGCCGAGCGGATCATCTCGATGATCGACGAAACCAAACCCGCCCGCGAGGTGCTGCAGATCACAGCGACACAGCTGACTGCTTTTCTTGTGTCGGATTTCGCGCAGCAGGTTTTCAGAATCTGTGTCGCCGAACGAGACCGGTTCCCCGAACTTGGCCGTGCGTTCTATGAGGCTGGGCCACAAAATGGCCAGCGACAGATGGCCGAGTATTTGGAAAAAGCGGTAGCCAAAGGCGAACTGGCTATTGAAGATGTACATATCGCAGCCGAACAGTTTTCCGAATTGTGCAAGGTGCGGATCTGGACCCGGGCGGCATTCGGCATTCAGAACTCGTTCAGCAAGGACGAAATAGATCTGGTCGCCGCTCAGGCTGTTGACATGTTTCTTGCCCGATATGGGGTATGATCCATAAAAGTGATGGCCCGCGCCCTAAACAGGGGCGCAGACCATCGCTCACTCACCAAGACACTCGATACAGAACAGTTTAAGGCAATAAGTCTTGTGTGAATCCCTTTACTCAATGAAAGTTCGGGCCAGGCGCTCGCTGACAGGCTGTGCCAGATAAGCAATCACTGCGCGTTCACCGGTGCTTACGAACAGGTCTGCGGGCATCCCGGGGACCAGGTCCAAAGCCGCCACCTCTTCGGATTGCTGTTCATCCAGTTTGACCCGTGCCTTGTAGTAGGCCTCGCCCGTACGTTCGTCCTCCAATGCGTCAGCCGAGATATCAAAGATTGCACCTAGGGCCTCGGGCACATCGGCTTGGGCAAAAGCGGACAGGCGGATACGTGTGGCCTGACCGATTTTCAGCTTGTCGATGTCGCCGGGTTTAACCCGGGCTTCGACAATCAACTCCTGGTCGGCGGGCACGATTTCCATGATGTGCTCGCCAGGTCTTATCACTCCACCTGTGGTCGAAGCGGCCAGATTGACAACGCGGCCACTGGTTGGGGCCAGAATCTCGATTCGTTTGCGGCGTTCTGCGGCGCCTGCGTATTGCGGACGGATCAGATCAAGCTGCGCGTCAACAACGGCCAGCTCTCCGGCGAAAACTTCATCCCGCAGTTTTTGCTGGCTGATCAGCGTCAGTTTCAACTCGCTGACCTGATTTTCCGCCTGCGCAATTTGCGTCCGAAGCGAAGCATCAACGCCTGAAAGCCGTTCAACTTCGATCTGCCGGGTACTGACACGCGTAGCCGCGACAAGGCCCTTTTTCAGCAGGCTTCGCAAGTTGTTCAGTTCCTGTACAGTAATGTCCATCTGATTTCGCGCGCTGACACGCTGCTCATTCAGGCCTGCGATCTGGTCCCCCAAGGCTGAAATGCGCTGGGAATTGATTTCTACCTCGGTCGCGCGGGCGCGAAATTCAGCGTCAAACAACTGCTTCTGAGTCAGATAGGCCGAATACCAGTGCAATCTGTTCATTCCTTCTTTGAAGTTCTCAAACGCGGTGGCCTCGACAAATTGTGTCCGCCCCCGCATTTGCGCCAGCAGGCGCGCGCGGCGCACGGACAGTTCTCCGAGCTGACTGCCGAGCACGCTGAGGTCAACGTCAATGTCGGTGCTGTCCAACCGGATCAGTGCTTGCCCCTGTTCGACAAATTCGCCGTCTGTAACCAATATGGACCGCACGATGCCGCCATCGAGATGCTCGACTGTCTTTCGGTCGCCTTCCACCACAAACGACGCTGGCGCCACAACAGCCCCATCCAGTCTTGAGGCGAACGCCCAGTAGACACTGCCACCGACGAAAGCCAGAAGGGTGATCAGACCAAGCAGAACGTACATCCTGATGCCGGGTGTGACATCGGTGACGTCAACGATCTTTACGTCATTGAGAGTCAGGGCATCGTTGATCGGGGTATGGGGAACGATCCGGGTCATTGAGCAGCTCCTGTGATAAGATTGTCGTCCCGAAGGTGCAGGGCAGGGTTTCTCGCCGATGCCCGTTGCGTCGGCGATTTCAGCACGTTGCGGCTGTTGACCTTGAGCACGTCGTCCTTGTCGCCAAACTGGGTTTGTGACCCGTTGCGTAAGACCATGACCTTGTTTGCCGCTTGCAATGTGGCGGGGCGATGCGTCATGACAACAGTTATCGACCCTCGGGCCTGGGCTGCAAGGATGGCGTCACGCAGGGCTTTCTCACCTTCGGCATCCAGATCCGAGTTCGGTTCGTCCAACACCATTACGAATGGATCGCCATAGAGCGCCCGGGCCAGGGCAAGACGTTGCCGCTGACCGCCGGACAGGAAAAAACCCTGACCGATACGCGTTTCATACCCGTCTGGCAGGCTGCTGATCAGTTCATGTACGCCAGCCTCTCGCGCGGCGCGCAGCACTTCGGCATCGTCAATGGCAACGGAAAACCGACCGATGTTTTCACGTATCGTGCCGTCAAACAACTCAACGTCCTGCGGTAGATAGCCGATTTGTTTGCCCAGATCCTCGTGATTCCATTTCGACATCGGACTGCCATCCAAAAGAACCTCGCCCCGCTGCGGGTGCCAGATTCCGGCCAGCATTTTGCCCAGCGTTGTCTTGCCAGATCCACTTTGGCCGATGATTGCCAGCACATCGCCTGCGGTCAGGCTGAAATCGATGCCGCGAAGGGTGGCGTTGAGTGCACGGGGCGGCCCCGCCTGCGCGATTTTCACATCCAAAGACTTGAACGCGCGGGGCAAGTGGAGGTTGGGCGGTGTCTCAGCATATTCCTCGGTCAGCGATTTGATCTTGGCATAAGAGCCTCGCGCAGCCAAAAAGGTACGCCATTGCCCGATCAGTTGATCGATGGGTGCAAGAGCGCGTGCCAGAACGATGGTTGCAGCAATCATGACGCCCGCAGTGGTTTCGCCAGTGATAGCCAGCGCTGCGCCCAATCCAAGCGCGGCGGATTGTAGCCCCATACGCACGGTCTTGGACATGACCGAGAAGCTGGCGATCCGGTCCGCAGCACGGCTCTTATGGTTATGGGCATCCACTTGCAAAGCAGTCCAACGGCGCACCAGATCGGATTTCATGCCCAACGCATGGATCAGCTCGGCATTGTTGTCGCCGGTTCGGAACAATGCGTCCGAACGCCCGCGGGCCTGTGCGGCCTGCTGCATCGGCTGATGTGCGCGAGTGTTGTTGATCAGTGCCATAGCCGTCAGCATCAACGCACCTGCCAGTCCGAGCAGGCCGAGCAGAGGATGAAGAACATAGAGCATCAGCAAATAGATCGGTATCCAGGGCGCATCGAAAAATGCTGTCAGGGTTGTGCCGGAGATGAATTCGCGAAACCCGTTCACGTCTTCGACCAGGTTTTCACCCGTGGCGGCTTCGCCCTGCACCCGGCGCTGCATGGCCGAGGCAAGGACGGGGGTGCCGACAGTCATTTCAAACCGTGCGGCAAGGCGGCCCAGAATGCGCATTCGTATCAGATCAAGACAGGCGATTACCACAAAGACACCCGCCAATAGCAGAGACAGGGCGATCAGCGTGTCAGAATTCTGACTGGTCAGGACGCGGTCATAGACCTGCAGCATGTAGATCGGTCCGGCCAGCATCAGCAGGTTCAGAAACAGACTAAAGAAGGCGACCGCGACAAAACCTTTGCGCAGCGACCTCCAGGCGGCTTTGACGGGATTGGTTTTCTGCAACATCGTGTTGATCCTTTCCGGTTTTGAAAGCGGGGCGACCCGGGCCGCCCTGCCACTGGATCCCTTACGCGACGAAATCGTCTTCGTTCAGATCGGCGCTGTTGACGCCGACCAGACGGACCGTGCCTTCATTGCCAAAGCTGATCACAGCATCGTCGCCATCCTGAGCGACATTGACCTGGGCGCCGAAATCTGGCCCGAAATCATCGAATTGCAGCTTGTCCAGATCTGTTTCGAAATCCTTGACGACGTCATTGCCGAAATTGGCGCCAAACTGGAACGTATCTGCGCCTGCTCCACCGATCAGGATGTCATCGCCACCTTCACCGTTCAGCGCGTTGGACAGATCGTTGCCAACGATCACGTCACCTTCATCAGATCCGATGACGTTCTCGACTGACCTCAGAATGTCGGTTTCGATCTGATTGTCGATGACATCCTGACCAATGACACCTGTTCCACCCACAGCGTCCACATCCAGCGTGGCACCCGCATCCACCAACGTGTCCTGCACAACCGGACCGTTTTGGCCGGCAGGCGCATTGTGCAGATGGATGGCCGAAACGACACCCGGGATCGGTGTGTTCAGATCGGCTTCGTTCAGACCAACAACGCTCAGTTCACTGGAATAGGTGACTATGCCGGTTGTCAGATCCTGGGTGATGACAACGGTCGCGTCCCCCGTGGCGTCGCTGTCTGAAGTTGGACCAGGTTCTTGCGCCGCGTCCAGATCACCGCTCAGGGTGACGGTGCGAAAACCGCCTTCCGTCACATCGCTGTCAACAAGCAACTGTCCACGGATTTCACCAGCCGGGAAATCAGCTGTGTGGATGTTGTAATACAGATTGCCCTGCGCCGCTTCTTCAACAAACCAGGCGCCGTCCGGGATATTCGCTCCGAACTGATCTGGCGCGGCGATGACCGCATCCACGATTGACACGTTGAAGCCGGTGTCGCGCGTGGCCGTGCCGTTGCCGTTGGCATCCAGACGGACTTCAACCGCGACATCCAGATCCGAGAAGTCAGCCGTGTCGATGCCATCTCCACCATCGATGAAGTCATTGCCCAGACCACCGGTCAGAACGTTGTCTGCATCGCCTGCGATCAGAACATCATCACCAGCGCCGCCGTTTATATCGCCGTTGGTAGTCCCCAGATCGACAAAGATGTCGTCGCCGTCGCTCAGCAGAACGTTGCCGTTGATGACACCTTCATCGTCATTGACGATGGTGACAGTCCCGGCATCCGAAGCATCGATGGCGTTGACCGTGCCACGGATCTCACCCTCGTTGAGGATTGCACCCAGCAGGTTAAGGCCGCCGTCCACGCGGATACCAGCTGCGGCTTCCGATCCTTCCGATCCGGCGATCAGACCTTCGTTGACCACAACACCGGCAAAGGACGCATCGTCCTGACTGGTAAACAGGCGCAAACCATCGCCAACCTGATTTCCCTCGGCAGCGTCACCACGACCTTGCAGGGTGCCTTCGTTCAGGATTGCGGCCGAAACCACATCACCCGACACGTCGCCGGTTTGAAGCGACACGGCCGAGCCGTTGTTGCCTTCGCCCGCGTCCACCAGACCGGTATTTGTAAAGGTATAGTTGTCAGCGGTGCCGTCGGCATAGACAGTTCCGTTGCGCTGGTTTCCGGTGCCGAGAATCTCACCTTCGTTGACGATTTCAAGTCCAACGCCGTCAATGTTCAGCGCGCGGCTGTCCGAGGTCACAGTGCCCTGGTTCAGGAACGAACCGCCCGCGTGATCGCCAGTGCCAAAATAAACGCCGTTCTGACCGCCCGCAAACACGCCGGTTTCTTCGTTGACCAGTTGTCCCTGAAAATCAACGTTGTTGACCGCACGAAACGCGCCGACAGTACCGTTTGCACCTTCCGATGTAACAGTACCGCTGTTGGTGATAGTGCCGGTAAACGAGGCGGGGGCAAAGCCACCTTCCTGACGTACGCCTTCCAGACGAATGCCGTCACCTGCAGTGCCCAGCGCCGCGCCAGCGTTGCCGCGACCGGCGATGGTTCCCGCGTTTTCAACCTCGACCTCACCATTTCCGTCTCCGGCCAACGACAGCGAAATCCCCGCGCCGTTGTTGTGCTCACCCGCATCAATCGTGCCTGTGGCCAGGTTATTGATCGAATAGTCTTGCGCGGTATCGTCGGCATAGATCGTACCGTTGCGTTGATCTCCTTTGCCCAGAATGGCTCCGCCGTTGATAATGTCGACACCGGAACCATCGATGTTAACCGCGCGGCTGCCTGACTGGATGGTGCCAAAGTTCAACACATCCAGATCATGCTCGCCGTCACCGACATAAAGGCCATTGCGCGGACCTTCGATTACACCGGTCGAGGTGTTCAGAATCTCTCCCGCTGAATTTGCGCCATCGGCAATACGGATACCGGCTGCGGTGCCCTGATTGCTTTCGGTCGAAATCAGGCCGCTGTTGACAATCTCGGTTTCAAGAACGGTGCCCTGAGCCCCGTCATCGATACTAATACCGTCACCGGCCAGTGAGGTGTTCGACGCCGCTTGGCCACGACCCTGAATGGTCGCTCCAAAGCCATTAAACACGTCGGTTTCGACGCGATCATCAACCTCTTCTCCAATTTGCAGCGAGATGCCAGCACCCTGATTGCCTTCACCCGCATCAATCAGGCCGCCGGTGAAGTTCGAGATCGAAACGTCCTCGGCTGTCGAATTGGTATAGATGGTGCCGTTGCGCTGGTCGCCGGTGCCAATGATATTGCCGAAGTTGCGCACATCGATGCCCTGGCCCTGAATATCGACCGCACGGCTGTCAGAAGAGATGACAGCGCCGCGGAAGTTGTCCAGGCTGCCTGAACTTTCAGCGCCCGCGAATTGCACACCGTTGAACTCACCCGCGATCTCGCCAAAGTTGCGGACCGAGGCGACGCCGGTGACCTGAACACCGGTTGCAAGGGCAACAGGACCATTATTCGCCTCGATCAGACCCGAGCGGAAGTTGAAGATATCAACATCCTGACCCTGCGCCTGAACAGCGGCAACGGCGTTGTTGGTGACAATCTCGCCAAAGTTCAGCAGGCGGGAAAAATCATTCGCCAGAACAAAGGCCGGTGTGTCGTCAACGACTGTGGATTGAAAGAAATTGTTGATGAGGGTTTGGCCATCGCGGGATGTCTCTTGCGCCAGGGTCGACGTGGTCAAGAGACGGGCGCGCAGGCCTTCTGTAAATTGGGACAGCATGGATTACTCCGTCAAAAAGTTGCGTTCGTGCAAGCGGCCCGTCAGTTTGGGCAGCCGACGCAACAAAGGACTAGGCCGCCCCCGGTGCGAACTGAAATTCATGGTTCAAATCGGGTGTATAACCGTCGCAAATAGTCACGGTTTTCGTGAGGACTGAAACATCGGAGCCGCTGCAAACACGGCGTTTCTGCCCAAGGGGAGTGGGCTGGAAATCTATTCGTTTTCGAATTCTGACAGATTTGTTAGAGGATGTGAGCGTAAATTGGTCTGGTTCTGCCTCAGCCACCTTCTGAATCCTGACGTCTGATCGTATTCTGATAGGCGATTGATTAGAAGATTTTGCTTCGGGATTGGATGTCCGATGAACCTCAGAGATCTGGAATATGTACTTGCCATAGCAAAACACGGCCAGTTCAGCCAGGCGGCGGCGGCTTGCAACGTGTCCCAGCCTGCCATGTCGAACCAGATCAAAAAGCTTGAGCAGGAATTGGGAACCGATCTGTTCCTGCGCCTCAACAATGAGGTGCGCCCGACTTTATACGGTGCCCGTGTCGTTGAAATCGCCCAGCGCATACTGAACGATGCGCAAGAAATCCGCGACACCGCCACTGAATTCCGAGACCCCGACGCCGTCCCCCTGACAATCGGCATGACCCCTACGTTGGCCCCGTATCTGACTGGGTATTTTTCCGAACTCTTCAGTACTCTGTGTCCAAAGATGCGAGTCACGCTGGTTGAGGACCTGCCACAAAACATGTTGCGCAGGGTCGAGGATCACACGCTGGACATGGCGTTGGTGGCAAAGATCAACAACAGTGCCTCTTTGGACTTTACCTCGATCTGGTCCGAGCCATTGTTTCTGGCGCTGCGCGAAGGGCATCCACTGTGCACCCTGCCGTCGATTGCGCCGGAAGATGTTCCGCCGCATGACTTCATTCGGCTACCGCACAGTTTCGGATACGATCTTGAGGACCGGCTTCCCACGCAAGTTGGAACAACACGGATCAGCAAGCGTTTCGATCTGACCGCGCTGCGGTTTGAGACGATCTGCCGCCATCTTTGCCATTCCGACGATTGCACAATTGTGTCCGCTCTGGCTGCGGAGCAGTTCAAGCGGGATAACTGGCCTTTGTGTTTCATCCCGTTCGACGCCCCCGGACACCTGCGGGATCTTGGTGCGGCCACCCGTCCAAACTGCCCCAGGAAACCAATGCTAGCGCGTATCGGGGCTTACATCCTGAAAAACCCCCCGGTTGGTGTATTTCCAACCTATAAGCCGGACAATGAGGTTCAGATCGAAATCCCAACCTCTGCACCTGTGCCGGAGAAAGCCTAGCGATCTATCGGACCACAGACATGAATTGCCGAGTTAGCGCAGGGCCGTCCACACATTCTATTGACGCAAGGCAACGGGGGGCACTATCGGTGACTTCGTTGATAACCGAATGCCCCAGCTTGCTTTGCTGGTCGCCGAACACTGGAACAGGGACATGACCGAAACCGAAATCCGACACGAGGGAATGCGCATCGGGGGGCAGGTCGTGTACACGGAAGAAACCGTTCTTGTGCATTATCCTTACACCAACGCCATCGTGGATACGTTTCGGCTAGAACTGCCCAACACGCGCGACAAGCTTTTTGGATCGCAGCAAACTACGTCCCATCCCTAACCCGTCGAAGCGATCAGTGCCATCACTCCGTTTAATCACCCGCTGAACATGGTCAGCCACAAGATCGCACCTTCGATCGCGACCAACAATTGCATGGTATGCAAACCAACCGAACTGACCCCCCTGACCGCGCTGACACTGGCCGACATTCTTTACGAGGCAGGCCTGCCGCCCGAGATGTTTCAGGTTGTCACCGGTCGGCCGCAGGACATTGGCGATGAGATGATCACCAATGACATTGTCGACATCGTCACCTTCACCGGAGGTATGTCGGTCGGCAAGATGATTGCCTCGAAGGCCGGGTACAAACGTCAGGCGCTTGAACTGGGTGGAAACGACCCTTTGATTGTGCTGAACGATCTGGCTGGTACCGATCTAGAACGTGCAGCGATTATTGCCGTTGCAGGTGCCACCGGAAACTCGGGCCAGCGCTGTACGGCCATCAAACGTATTCTGGTGCAACACAGCGTAGCGGATCGCATTGTTCCTATGGTGTTGGAAAAAGCGAAGGCGATCCGTTTCGGCGACCCTCAGGACCCCGAAACAGAACTGGGCTGCGTCATCAATGCTGAGGCTGCAGAACTGTTCGAGAACCGTGTTTTGCAAGCGGCAGAGCAGGGGGCCGAAATCCTCTATCATCCAGGCCGCCAGGGCTGTTGAACGTCACACGAACCTGACCCAACCGTCACAGTTGGACCAGAAGTGCAGTGAACGTTCGACATCAGAAGGCGCCCCCAACGTTGAACATCATTTGAATTTGACCTTTGCGTCATCAACTAACGCGCCGCCCCCATTTTTTTGCTCCCGCAGGCAGTTTGGTTTGTTCTGACTTCCCTTTCGGAAAATCAGAGCTGATTTGTAGGTCAGACAGCGAAGCTGCCTGTTCCTGCTAATCTGCCACGTGGCGAACGCGGGAGGGGGCGAGGCAACGTTATTCGACAGGGGTGGTGCGGCCCGCAGGCAAAGCCGAGGACACGGCCCTGTCTAAAAGGGTTGCCCGAGGGGGAGGGCAGTGCCCTCACCCTGACGGCCAGGGGTGTTTGGCTTGTCCAAATCCCGCTGACCTAGGAAAGGAAAGCGGCGGGGAGGATGACCCGCCACCATTGGCGATTGTTAAATTCTGTCATACCGCAAAAGTGACAGTCGGCCCTTTGCTGCCGCTCACGATAAAAGCCAATGCTGCGATGCAGCTTCCCCAGAGCGGCCGTGCAAATTTTCATCCAAGTCCCATCAACATAGGGTAACGATAGCCGAGAATAATCAATACCACCGATTTCGACGAACAACGGACATTCATGGCACCCGCGGCTAAAGCAATGGTCCGTTTGATCCGCAGGGGAGCTGACCACTCAACCAGAGATCGCTTCACATAACACCCCTTCGACCAAATTCATTGTTTGGCACAGCATCAGCGCTTTCGTCAGGGTTGTGGCGAACATGGCAAAGAGCGAATGCTAGCTTGGAAGTTCTGGATAAATACCTGGAGAATTTTAGAGAAAATCTGTGATGTCCTTCTCACTTCGATAACGGATTACTTGCGGGCGATCTTCTTGCAAATTCGGATGATGTCGTCTGCCTCATGTTGAGTAAGGCCAATTTGGGAAAAGACTTCAGATGATATCCCGCAGCTTTTTATCCAGATGCTGCGTCCTGTTTCAGTTAGAGTGACAATCTTCTGGCGCTCGTTCCCGTCCCGCGTCTCACGCCGTAACAGATCTTTTTCCTCAAGGCGCCGCAACAACGGCGTCATTGTCGCTCCGGATACGTCAAGCCGTTTTGCCAAAGTGGAAATGGAGACACCATCCTCTTCGGACAATGCCATCAAGACCAAATACTGGGTGTAAGTTAGTCCCTGGGCCTTCAGAAGTATCTGGTAAAGCTGCTCTATCTTGTGCGAGGCCGCGTAGACCGCAAAACACAACTGATTGTCCAGCCGAACATCTTCGTCGGTCTCAGGCTTTTTCGTCTTGGGCACGATGGCGACTTTCATTTTTGATCTCGGGCACCTTTTAGCATCTGAAGTTTTTACTTGCAAATAATTAGGAAGCTAAATATTAGCTAGCAAGTAAATATAGATGGAGGATGTAATGATCAGACGCAGCATTATAGCTTTTGGCATTTCTGTGGCGGCGGCACCTGCCGTCGCAGAAGGTGACTTTGACTTTGAGAAGGGTTTCGCTGCCTTCGAAGGCTTGTTTGGTGTGACTGAAGGCAAACGCCGCAATCACACCAAAGGATTTTGCGTTAAGGGCACGCTTACACCCTTAGACGAGACGATTGAAACGTACTCCAACAGCCCTTTGTTCACTAGTGAATCTTCGGTTATTGCTCGGGTGTCCCACAAAGGTGGTAGGGCAAATCCAGCAGACGACAAATACGGGTTACTTGGGCTATCGATGGAGATCACGACGCGGGATGATGACCTGCACGTGATTGCCATGAACACCGAACACTTCTTTCCGGTGCCGACGAGCGAAGCGTTCATCGAGCTTTTGCGTGCCAAGGCCGCGGGAGCGGAAGCAACCAAGGCGTTTGCAGCAACCAATCCTTCATTGAAGACCTACAGCGAGTATCATGGTGCATTGGATAAGTCGCTTCGACCCCATGAGGGTACAACCTACTACAGCGTGAATTCCTTCCTTCTTGTAAATGACGCGGGTCAAGAAACTGCGATGCGATTCTATTTCCGCCCATCGGGGCAGGAGGATATCGTTGTTGACACTCACCACGACTTCTTCATTGAAAACATGCAGGCCAATATCGCCAACGGGGGCGTGTCCTGGGAAATGGTTATCGTTCTGGCTAACGCTGATGACAATGCCGAAGATCCCTCTGTTCAGTGGACCGGCGATCACACAGAAATCGTTGCTGCGCGCTTCACAGCGAATGCTGCGATGACCGAGGCTGACGGACAGTGTGACGAGATCAACTTTGACCCGCTGATCTTGAGCGAAGGCTTTGCGCCTTCCAATGATCCCATGTTGCAAGCACGATCGTTGATCTACGCACATGGCGTGGGAAAACGGCTGTTTGAAAAAGAATAACTTCGGATCCACTGAATCAGCGGATCAATCGATTTCCTGCGATGCTCTGCGCTGCCGGAAATACGTATTCTCAATGAGCAAAATGCATGGTCCATAAAGCCATCTTGAAAGAGGGCTTTCCCGGCCTGCTCGATAACTAACCAAGGAGCACGTCATGTTACAGGCAGTAAAGCTGATCGACGCTTTGAATGGAACGTTTGGCCGCCACAATGGCTATCGCGCGTCACACGCAAAGGGATTTGCAGCACAGGGGCGTTTCTTTCCTGCAGTGGGGGAACCGAGAGTTCAGATCCCGATGTTGAACAATGAATGCAAGGCTACGGCGCGCTTTTCCGTTGGGGGTGGAAAACCGGGCATCAGTGACAAAAGCCCTACGGTGCGCGGGATTGGGCTGGAGATCGGAAAAGGATCAGACTCTTGGGTTCTGACGTTAATTTCGAACCCGGTTTTCTTTGCCAACTCTGCGACACAATTCCGGGCTTTTCTTGCCGCTCGTATTCCTAATCCGGACACCGGTGCCCCGGATCCGAAGTTGGTAGAAGCCTTTAATGAGGCAAACCCCAACACGGTGCCACACCAACAATATCTGAAGTCTGTTGCGCCCTGCCGTTGTTATTCGTCCGAACAATACCACTCTGGTCATGCTTATCGGTTTGATTGGAGTGGAAGGGAAATCTCTGCCCGAATTCTGCTGGAGCCGGAGGGTGGGCGTTTGGCATTGAGCAAGGAAGAGATGGAAACCCTCTCGGATGATTTCCTTCATGACAGGTTCCTGGAAAAGCTCTGCGATGGTCCCGCCCGTTGGTCGTTGAAGTTGGTGATCGCGAACGCCGCTGACAATGTGTTTGATCCGACTGTGCCTTGGAGTGAGACACATACCATGGTTGATCTTGGGACAATTCAGGTTGAGCTACCTGATGATCGTTCTGAAAGCACCAAAAAGGTGTTCGACCCAACCCGGATGCCTAAAGGAGTTAGAGCACCCCTGGATGATGTTTTTTCCCTGCGAAGCGGAGCTTACGCGGAATCCGCGGCGAGACGATCCGTCTAAGAGGCCGGTTTGGTATCCGTCAGGGTAACAGCGGCTCTTTAATAGGTATTGACAATACCTATTAAAGAGGGCAAAAGCGGTAACCTGAAATGGAGTAGATTCTAATGCCAGCTGCGACGGTTGCCAAACCACAGATGTTTGAAATTTCCGCTGAGGAAATTGGGATATTGGTTTGCCGGTTTTACGTGCACGTAAGGGCGCATCCAGAATTGGGACCTGTGTTCAATGAGGTCATTCAGGATTGGCGGACGCACGAAGAAAAGATCGCTTCGTTTTGGCGCGGTGCGATCCTAAGAGAACCTGGATATTCCGGAAATCCGATGCAGGTTCATCTGGCGAATTCGGATGTTCTTCCTGAGCATTTCCCCATGTGGCTCGACCTGTTTGAGAAAACCGCGCATCAGGTATTGCAGCCAAACACCGCTCAAGCTTTTACTCATTTGGCCAACCGGATCGGTAAAGGTTTGACCTTTGGAATCGAGAACTTTCGTCCCGAGGCGGGTGCCCCGCCGGTGTTGCCATGACCATGTCGGTGTATTCAAAAGCGCAGGTCATTCCCGAGCCTCCAGTCCAAGTGGTAAAGCGTTGGTTGCGAGCGGGATGGCGCGATTTCAAAGCGAACGTTGCGTATTCCCTATGTTACGGCATTGCGCTTGTGCTGTTGGGATGGGCGTGTGTCGCGGGCCTTGTGCTCAGCGGTCAAGGTTGGGTTCTGCTGCCACTTTTGGCTGGTGGTGTGCTTGTTGGACCCATTGCAACCGTTGGTTTGTATTCGGTTGCGAGCGGTGACACTGGACCACCTGTATCAAAAGGGCAGATTGCTCTGGTCGGCACGATCCTCATGGTGTTTGCCCTGACTTGGATACGTGCCGCGACAGTCTTGTTCGCCATTGTATATGGTTTGCGCCCGTTCTCTGGTTTCGCTGACACTCTGCTGCTGATGATCAGCACACTGTCGGGCTGGGCTTTGTTGATCTCTGGATCTTTGATCGGCGGATTGTTTGCATCGTTGGGGTTCGCTGTCTCAGCCTTTTCGCTACCGATGCTTGTAGACCGCAAGATCGATGGCTTCTCAGCCATGGGGCTGAGTTTTAATGCCACCACTCACAATTTTCGACTTTGCCTGTGTTGGGGCAGTGTGATTACCGCGCTGACTTTGTTGGGGATTCTAACGGGCCTGCTAGGACTGGCCGTAGTTTTCCCATTGCTAGGATATTCAACCTGGCATGCCTATGCCGAGCTTTTCCATGGAGACGCAAAATGACAGAAGTCCTTCCAGAAGGCGTGGTGCATTATGCGACTTCGCAATTCACGCACGACACTCTGCCAGAAAAACTGCGTAAGGATCACAGCACGAAAGCCTGTGTCTGGGGTCAGTTGGCCGTGCAATCTGGCCAACTGTTGCTGCGTCGAGACAACAAAGAAGACTTGGTGTTGGCCGCGGGCGAAACGGCGGTCTTTGCACCCCAGGAAACTCACTCTGTGAACTCTATAGGTGAT
Organism: uncultured Ruegeria sp.; assembly: GCF_947497005.1. GTDB lineage: Bacteria > Pseudomonadota > Alphaproteobacteria > Rhodobacterales > Rhodobacteraceae > Ruegeria. The sequence goes on from NZ_CANMFF010000004.1 coordinate 323,110, forward strand.
GTCGCATTCGAAGTGCGTTTTCACCGGCAGGAGAGTCCAGATGCTGAATAACAATACTGTCGAAAACGTTTTGGTCCTGTTCGCCCTTGCGATAGTTCTGGTCGGCGGAGTGGCCATTCTCGGTTGGGGTGTACCTCTTGCCTATGTGCTGCACGGCTGGATGATCGCCATCTTCGCCGGTTGGGGGCTGATCTGGATGATCGCCCGAATGAATGAAGAAGTCCGGGATATCCCGCTTGAGTATAACGACAAGGTCACACGTTACGGTGTCTTAGCTGCGCTATTTTGGGCCTTGGTCGGTTTTACCGTCGGAGACATTCTGGCTTGGCAACTGGCCTTTCCGACATTGAATGGGGATGTGTTCTGGTCGAATTTTGGCCGGTTGCGTCCGGTACATACGTCTGCGGTAATCTTTGGATTTGGCGGCAATGCCCTAATCGCGACTTCGTTTTACGTGGTGCAGCGCACATCCCGGGCAAGAATGGCCAGTGAAACACTGCCTTGGATGGTGTTTTGGGGCTATAACCTTTTCATGGTCCTTGCGGCGACCGGCTACCCCTTGGGGATTACCCAATCCAAGGAATATGCGGAACCGGAATGGTATGCGGATCTTTTGTTGCTGGTTGTATGGGTTGGGTACCTCGCTCTGTATCTAAAGACTCTCTCTCGGCGGGCAGAGCCGCATATCTATGTGGCCAACTGGTACTATCTGGCTTTCATCGTCGTCATCGCGATGCTGCATACGGTGAACAACCTCTCGGTCCCTGTCTCCATCGCTTACCCCAAAAGTTACTCGCTTTTTTCGGGGACGCAGGATGCTATGACGCAATGGTGGTACGGGCATAACGCGGTTGGATTCCTGCTTACGGCAGGGTTCCTCGGGATGCTCTATTACTTCCTGCCCAAAGCTGTGAACCGGCCGATCTATTCATACCGCATGTCGATTGTGGGGTTCTGGGGGATCACATTTCTGTACCTCTGGGCCGGATCGCATCACCTGCATTATACAGCCCTGCCTGATTGGGTTCAGTATCTTGGCATGACCATGTCGATCATTCTGCTGGTCCCCAGTTGGGCCTCAGTTTTCAACGGCATCCTCACGATCAACGGGGCCTGGGATATGGTCCGGACGGACCCGGCGGTCCGGTTCATGATGGTCGCAATTCTGTTCTATGGGCTGTCGACATTTGAAGGTTCGTTCATGGCGATCCGCCCGGTAAACTCGCTAAGCCACTACACCGACTGGACGGTTGGGCACGTGCATGCCGGCGCCTTGGGTTGGGTCGCCTTCATCACCTTTGGAGCCCTATACAAACTGGTGCCCTGGATATGGAAGCGGGAGGGGGTGTATTCCTTGCGTCTGGAGGCATGGCACTTCTGGCTCGCCCTGAGCGGAACGCTGATTTACGTCGGCGCGATGTGGAACAGCGGCATCACGCAATCGCTGATGTGGCAGACCTATGATGCGGACGGCGCTTTCCTCTTTTCTTTCCTCGACAGTGTAATCGCGATGCATCCCTATTATGTTGCCCGTGCGATTGGGGGGCTGTTGTATCTGATCGGAGCCTGCATCGGTGCCTACAACATTTACATGACTGTGAGTGGGCCGAAGAAAGCCCAAGCCCGGGAAGCCGGACCGTTGGTCCCGCAGCCGGCGGAGTAAGTCCCAATGAGTACTCAGCACCAAAAACTCGAACGCCATTCACTTGGGTTTGCAATGGCAATCCTGATGGTTGCATCGATCGGTGGCATTGTCGAAATCGCGCCGTTGTTCACGATTGAAAACACGGTGGAAAAGGTCGAAGGCATGCGGCCCTATACGCCGCTGGAACTTGCGGGGCGCGATATCTATGTGCGCGAGGGGTGCTATGCCTGCCACAGCCAGATGATCCGTACCCTACGGTCTGACATCGAACGCTATGGGCATTACAGTCTGGCTGCTGAAAGCATGTATGACCATCCGTTTCAATGGGGCTCGAAACGTACAGGGCCGGACTTGGCGCGCATTGGGGGTAAATACTCTGACGCATGGCATGTGGCGCATCTGGAAGCGCCGCGAGAGTTAGTCGAGGGGTCGATCATGCCGGGCTATGCGTTTTTGTCCGAGACGCGCCTTGGGACAGGACATTTGGCAGCCTCGTTGACAGCGCTTAGCCGGGCTGGTGTGCCCTATACGGACGCCCAGATCGAAAACGCCGAAAAGGACGCTGCATGGCAGGCGGATGCTGAGCAGTACTTTGAAGGAGAATTACAAGAAAGTTACGGTGAAAACGTTCAGGTTCGGGATTATGACGGACAACCGGGCAAGCTGACGGAAATGGATGCTCTTGTAGCTTATCTTCAGGTTCTTGGCACATTGGCCGATCTGGACTCGTTAAACCTTGAGGAGGTTCAACGATGACACATGATACGGTTCTCGTTTTCTCCAAGACTTGGGGCGCAATCTACCTGCTGGTCGTCTTTTTAGCTGCAGCTGTTTGGACCTATTGGCCCTCGCGCCGGAAGGTTTACGACGATGCCGCCCAATCCCCACTCGACAGCCGGGAGGATCAGCCATGTCGATGAAGGAAAAGGATCCCGTTTCCGGCACCGATCTGACAGGCCATGAATGGGACGGCATCAAAGAGTTGGACACACCCGTTCCCTGGGCTGCCCGATGGGCGCTTTGGATCAGTATCATCATAGCAGCGCTGTATTGGGTGTTTTACCCATCCTTCCCGAGTGTGCGTAACTACGCGAAGGGAATGCTTGGCTATTCCTCGCGCGCAGAAGTTGCGACGGCACTTCAGCGGGCGGATGCGGATCGAGAAATGACTTTCGCGCCTTTCGCTTCCGGGGATATTGAGGAATTGGCCGCCGACCCTACGCTTGAGGCGCGGTATAGCGCGTCGATTTCCAAGCTTTACGCCGACAATTGTGCGGCTTGTCACAGGAATGATCTTAAAGGACAGGTTGGCTTTCCCAATCTGGTGGACGGTCATTGGCTGTGGTCAGGCTCGCCGGAAGAGATAGAGGCTACCATTCGATATGGGATTAATGGGCAGCATGACGATACACGGATTGCACAGATGCTTGCCTTCGGTGCGGACGGCATGATCGATATGCAGCAGATCAAGGAGGTCACGGAATTTGTCTTGTCCTTGTCTAGACGGCAGCATGATGCGACGGCGGCCGAAAATGGGAGATTGGCTTTCGAAGAAAACTGCGCGGCATGTCATGGTGAGGACGGCCGCGGGGGGTATGAAATCGGCGCGCCAGATTTGGGTGATGAAAGTTGGATCTACGGGGGCGACCGGGACGCCATCTATCACAGCATCCATTTTGGTCGACAGGGCGTGATGCCGGCGTGGGACGGACGTTTGAGTGACGCTCAGATCCGAATGCTAACACTGTACTTACTCTGGAATTCAGAAGATGCACCAAGCTGAAGAAAACCCACGATTCCGTAGGGCGATGTACCTGATGCTCCTGCTCTTGCTTATCGGATACATCGGATTCAAGGCATGGCACCTTTCCATGGCATTCGAGGCATGGGAAGGGCAGGCGATTGTAGGTGCCGTGCCGGGCGCTGTAAAATAAAAATCGTGATTTATACGATTTCAGTTTGCGTACTAATGACCTGAAGCCAGTGCATGACTAACTTCTAGCGCTCGGATCAAGTTTTTCATTCCACGATTTCCTTCTAAAACGTCCTGCAATGTCTTGCTGTCCAAGGCAGTAAAAAACGCCTCCTGAGCTTCGTTGAGAATTGGTAGCAACCCACAAGCGGGCGTCATTACACAACAGCCACCGTCTTCCTTCATGCATTCCACCAAAGGGGTGCCGCGTTCGGATTTACGCAGCAGGCCGCCAATCGAGATAGCATTGGGAGGTAAGGCCATACGCATACCCCCGTTGCGTCCACGCACAGATTCTACGTAGCCCTCGTGTGTAAGCCACTGGGAGATCTTGGCCAGGTGATTGAAGGGCAGGTTCTGCATCGCCGCGATTTCACGGGTCGACATTAACCCTTCTTCATGGGTGGCGAGGTGGATCAGGATGCGCAAGGCATAGTCGGAGAACTTTGTAATTTGCATGGCTATATCTCCCATAAAAAATAGGTTTTGAAAATGCCTATTTTGTTGACATCTTTTTTCAACACCAATAATAGGTATTTAGAATACCTAATAAGGAGATGACTCATGCAGCCTATTGTACTATTGATCTCGCTGATCCTGATGGCTGCGCTGTCACTTGTCTTCTGGTTGGCCACGCGTGCCTCGAACGGGCCGGAACCCGGACCAAATGCGAACTCGAAACGTGCAGGCTTGATCTGGGCAATGACGATTGTCGGAGTTGTCGTGGCAGTCGGCTCATTGCGACCATGGCCGCATGCTTTGGCCAGTACAGACGATGCCATCACCGTTTCTATCACCAGCGGGCAGTGGTGGTGGGATATCGACACAGTTGAGATCCCTGCGGGAAGGCCCATCAATTTCAGCGCCACGACCGAAGATGTTACCCACGGATTGGGCATTTACACTTCAGACCTCCGCCTCCTGACGCAGGTCCAGGTGATCCCCGGTTACACAACCGAAGTTTCTTACACGTTCGAAGAACCCGGCACTTACCAAGTCCTGTGCATGGAATTCTGCGGAGTGGCGCATCAGGACATGGTCAACGAATTCGAAGTCGTCGCGGTGGAGGAATAAATGAGCGCTGTATCTGAACTTGTCGCGGAAAAATCAATCGTCACTGAACCCCAGGCTGGGGCAGTCAAGCTTACCATGATCCTCTCAGGCGCGGTCTTTGCGTTGATGATGGTCTTTGGTCTGATCATGCGTGCTGCGCAGGGCCAATTGATCGAAGTGGATCCGGCACTGTTCTACCAACTCTTGACAGCTCATGGCGCCGGAATGGTCGGAACGGCCGCGCTGTCTGGTGCTGCGATCATGTGGTATTTTTGCGGGCGTCATATCGTTCTGACGGCTGGAATCTTCTGGGCTTTCCTTGCTTTATTTCTGCTGGGCGTCGTCCTGATCTTAGGCTCGATCTTCATCGGCGGATATGGCGGCGCATGGACATTCCTGTTTCCTTTGCCCGCGATGTCAGGCGGAGCGTGGGAAGCGGGCGCGGCTGCTGCGTTCATGCTTGGATATGTTTCGATCGGCGTTGGCTTTCTGCTGTATTATCTGGAACTCGGTCGTCAGATTCATGCACGCTATGGTAGCCTTGTCCGGGCACTGGGCTGGAACTTGATCCTTGGGCGCGAGGACAAAAATCCTCCGCCGCCAACCATCGTCGCGGCGGCGGCGGTGACTATTTTCAATTCGATCGGGATCATCCTTGGTGCTGCCGTATTGGTGGCGAGCCTTGTCCACCTGCTGGTCCCAGGATTTGAAGTAAACGCGCTGCTGGCCAAGAACCTGATCTATTTCTTTGGCCACGTCTTCATCAATGCCTCGATCTATATGGCGGTGACGGCGGTTTATGAGATTCTACCGGAATACACCGGCAAACCCTGGAAATCTAACCGCTTGTTTGCGATTGCCTGGAATGCAGTTCTGATCTTCGTGATGGCTGTGTACTGGCACCATCTGCTGCAAGATGTGGTCATGCCACCCTGGATGCTGGTAGTCGGGCAATTGGTCTCATACTTCAGCGGCATTCCCCTCATCGCGGTCACGGCGTTTTCCACATTCCTCTACGTGCGCGGCTCAAAAATGACCTGGGATCTGACGTCCTCGCTGCTGGTTCTGTCCGTGGCAGGCTGGGCGGTTGGCTCAATTCCCGCGTCGATCGACGGAATGATCAGCGTGAACAAGGTGATGCACAACACTATGTGGGTCCCGGGGCATTTTCACACCTACCTGCTGCTGGGCGAGGTGGCGATGGCCTTTGGTTTCATGGCCTGGCTGGTTCGCGGTAAAACCATCGCCCAGATGAGCGGGCTGGACCGTGTCGCTTTTGTGACCTACCTCGCGGGTGCCGCTGGGTTTGTGACGGTGTTTCTCTTCTCTGGCGCGGCTTCGATCCCTCGTCGCTGGGCAGTGCACTATGAAGAATGGCTGATGCACGACCGTATCGGCACTTTGTTCAGTGTGCTGATCGTGATGACAACATTGTTTTTTGTTCTGCGCTTTGTGTTGCGTCTTGGGCGGAGTAACGGCTGATGATGCCGCGCGCTCTTCCCTCGGTTCTGATCGCGAGCATCGGCTTGGGAACGCTCTGGCATGCCACAGACGGAGGGCAGGCATTCACCAGCGAAGCCGCACGGAGATTGGACGTGGTGCGCGTACCACGTCCAGTTCCGGCCCTGCAATTGGAAGATATGTCAGGTCAGTTGCTGCCCCTGTCGCCGCAAGGGGAAGAGGTGGTTCTGGTCGAGTTTATCTACACTGTGTGCGGCGACATCTGCCAGATTGCAGGCGCAGACTTTGCCGAGATCCGAGATCAATTGGAACAGCGTGGAGAGCCCGTCCGGATGATCTCGGTCAGTTTTGATCCTAAGCGAGACACGCCCGAGCAGATGACGATTTACGGGGAAGCCCATGAGGCGGACGGCAAAATGTGGACCGTCGCGCGGCCGAGGCCGGAAGAGTTGCCGGCATTGTTGAAGCTGTTTGACGTGACCGTCATCCCGGATGAATGGGGTGGGTTTCAGCACAATGCCGCAATCCACGTGATTAACAGAGACGGCCGCTTTTCGGCGGTGTTTGACACTGATGCGATTGACGCTGTTTTGACCCATTTGGAGGAGCACAGCTCATGAAGTTGCTTGGTTTGGCCTTCCTGGCTTCTGCCGAGGCCGTTGCACTTCGCTATGCGGTTGTTGAAAGTCCGATCCAGCATGTCTTGGTGCAGATGCCATTGCTGGTACTGGCCGGGGTGTTGTTGGCTTGGAACAGGCAGATTCGGCAAGAATGGGCGGTTCCTTTGCTGCTTGTGGCTTTGACCGTCTTTCTGTTCTGGATGCTGCCAAGAAACGTTGATTGGGCTCTGACGCCAACAGGGGAAATTGCCAAATATCTGAGCTTGCCTTTGCTGTTGGGGGTACCGCTGAGGTTGTCCTGGCCCTGGCTGGGCCCGGTGCTTCGCGGATTTCTGAAGGCGAATGCGCTGTCGATGCTGGGTGTGCTGGGTTTTCTGTATACGCATGCGCCGGTCAGGATTTGCAACTCTTACCTGGTCTCGGCTCAGAAGGATCTAGGCATGGCCTTTTTCTACCTCGCTGCTGGCTTGGGCTGTCTCTGGGCTATCCCGATCCTGTTCGGAAATCCAAGTGGCCAAAGGTCGAACGCGACCGGCTGCGCAAGCTGTGGAGTGTAATACGAAATGACCTATGCTGACACAGTCATTGGGTTCGCAGAACTGGCGCAAAAGAAAGGCGTCAACCTGCGAGCAGATCCAATTGCCTTTCTGATCCTCGCTGTGAAAGCAGGTGCGTTTGTTGGGGCGGGCATCTTGCTGATCTTTTCTGTTGGGCAAGGCGCGGATCCATCCATCCGTCCCATCGTCATGGGGGCTAGCTTCGGTATCGCCTTGACCCTTGTGGTCTTTGCAGGGGCCGAGCTGTTCACCGGTCACACCATGTACATGACGCACGGATTGCTGGCCAAAAGTACTGCGTGGTGGGATGTGCTGCGGTGCTGGTTCGTCAGTTGGGCAGGAAATCTGATCGGGGCCATATTGCTGGCATTTCTGTTCGTCGCAGGCGGCGGTGGACTTATCTTGGGGGCAGGCGAAGACGCTTTGCTTTATAAGGTGGCCACCAAGAAGATGCACGGCACCGAGTTGGAGCTGTTCACCAAAGCGATCCTGTGCAATTGGCTAGTTTGTCTCGCCTTGTGGTGTTCGGCGCGCTCAAAAGACGATGTTACCAAATGCATCGTCATCTTCTGGTGCCTGTATGCATTTATCGCCGCCGGTTTTGAACACAGCGTTGCGAACATGACAGTGTTTTCACTGGCGCTGCTCTCAGATCATCCCGACAGCGTCACCCTGACTGGAGCCGCCCACAATTTGGCGTATGTCACCTTGGGCAACGCATTCGCCGGTGCCGGGATCATGGGCTACGGCTATTGGCGAGCGGCGTCGAAACCCACGGTTATAGGTACCGCGACGCCCGCGTCAACCAGACGTCCTGTCTAGCGAGGGCTCGATCATGAGCGTGACACAAACTGTCAATACCTCTGTCTCCAATGACCGACCGGCTAATACCGAGCCTCTTTTGGGGGCTGCGCGCATTGCACTCATTGCGACTATCTCTGTTTGGATGGGCGCTGCAATTAGCGGTAATTTGATAGCGGCTCCGGCCAAGTTCCAAGCCCCGTCATTGACATTGCCGATCGCCTTGGATGTTGGGCGGATGCAGTTCCTGTGGATTGGCGTGTTCGAGGCGTTTTGCGCGCTGTTGATTGTAGTTCTTCTACTGTCGTCCCGGCAGAAACCGTCTTTGCCATTAATTGCCGCCCTTTGCGTGTTCGGGTTTCAAAGGCTTTGGCTCCTACCTTTGCTGAACACGCGAACGCTGTCGATCATCGCGGGTCAACCAGTCGAGGACAGCTCATTGCATTTGCTCTACGTCGCGGCTGAATTTCTGAAGATCGGTTTTCTTTTCTGGGCCGGCATTCGGGAAATGCGCGGCCTGTTCCGAAAAACAAAACCGACTGCAGTTTCGGTCCAAACCTGAACTCTCAACTATCTGTAATCAAAAGGAAGGAACGATCTCATGAGAGGTATTCTTGTGGCTATCACAATAGTACTGGCGGGTGCTCAAAGCGTTGCCGCAGAAGGCGACGCGGCGGCAGGCGAAAAAGTTTTCAAAAAATGTGCCGCATGTCATGCAGTTGACGAAGGTAAGAAAAAGGTAGGTCCAACGATGTTTGGCGTTTGGGGCCGAGAAGTTGGCGCCGTTGAGGGTTACAAATACTCAAAAGCGATGGGAGAAGCCGGATTTGTTTGGGATGAAGAACACTTATCCGAGTTCCTATCGTCTCCCAAAAAGTACCTGCCAGGCACGAAAATGTCCTTCCCCGGAATAAAGAAATCGGAGCAAATCTCAGACCTGCTGGCCTATCTGGAATCCCTGCAGTGACAGACCAACGGCGTTTCTTTGATGGCGCCTTGCACGCTTGCCCTCAAAGAAACGCTAATTGCCTTCTCCGTGGTCGGTCAGGCTCTAGGCTTTTCCGTTCAAATACCGCGTCATTTCCGGTGCAGCCATAACGGTCTGAATGAAAGTCCCCAAATGTTCAAGCGACCCCGTGCGCGGGTCACTGTCGCGCCATGCCAGTCTGATGGAACGGCCAAACACCCCATCCGCAATGGGATGTGTTGTTGCCAGGCCGCCGAAACGGTCGGGGCCACTCACAGACAATGCCGGAAAAAGCGCGCAACCCTCTCCCAGCGCGACCATTTGCCGGAGCATCTCAAGACTACTGGCCACTCTTTGTCCTGGTCGGTCAATCCGGTCGCAAAACGCAACGGTCTGATCCCGTAGACAGTGTTCCTGGGAAAGCAGAACGAGCTGTGAGGACAAAACCTTGGACCAGCGAACCTTTTCATTGGGTTTGAGATCCAGATCCTTGGGACAGGCAAAAACAAATGGTTCATGAAACAGCTCAAGCGCGCTTAGTGCAGGCTGTTTCGGGTCGGTTGCGAGCAGCGCAGCGTCCAGCGCCCGTTTGACAAGCATCTCTTCAAGAACATGCGTGGGTTCTTCGAACAGTGACAGCCTTAACTTGGGATAAGCCGATTTGAGGGACTTCAGGATGAGCGGGAGCAGGTATGGTCCAAGCGTTGGAAGCACTCCGAATTTTAACTCACCTTCCAGATTGTCACTCAGGCTCAGCGACAATTCCAACAGTTCACGGGCCTCTGTCAGAAGGGTTTCTGCTTTTTGCAGAACTATCCGGCCATTTTGCGTCAAAGAGACATGCCGTCCCTGACGTTCGAAAATCGAGAATCCAAGCCGGGCCTCCAGCTTCAATACCTGTTGGCTGATTGCAGGTTGTGAAACCCCACAGATATCGGCCGCCCGGCCAAAATGACCTTCTTCGGCAATGCTTTGAATGTACTCAAGATCTCTAAGTGAAAGACCGGCGACTGAGGTTCTTCTGACCATGCATCACCTCTGATTATCGATCGGATAATTTATTTAAGTTGGAGTAATTCGGCGGTTTTCGGTTTTGTCCTGCCAATACCAACTCAGGAGATTGACATGACGAGCAAACCGAAACTGACCACCGCGTTTGGCGCGCCAGTGCCCGACAACCAAAACACTCTGACGGCTGGGCCGCGTGGTCCTGCGCTGCTTCAGGATGTTTGGTTTCTCGAGAAGATGGCTCATTTTGATCGCGAAGTGATCCCCGAACGTCGGATGCATGCCAAAGGGTCCGGCGCTTACGGTACATTCACAGTGACCCACGACATCACCCGCTATACACGCGCCAAATTGTTCTCTGATGTTGGCAAGAAGACGGATCTCTTCCTGCGCTTCTCGACCGTTGCAGGAGAACGCGGCGCAGCGGATGCGGAACGGGACATCCGAGGCTTTGCGGTAAAGTTCTACACTGAAGAGGGCAATTGGGATCTGGTTGGGAACAATACCCCTGTGTTTTTCCTTCGCGATCCGCTGAAGTTTCCCGATCTTAATCATGCCGTCAAACGTGATCCGCGAACGAACATGCGCAGTGCGGATAACAACTGGGACTTCTGGACCAGCCTTCCCGAAGCTTTGCTTCAGGTGACGATTGTTATGTCTGATAGGGGGCTTCCTGCAACCTACCGACACATGCACGGCTTTGGCAGCCACACATTCAGCTTTATCAACTCGGATAACGAACGTTTTTGGGTCAAGTTCCATTTCAAAACCCAGCAAGGGATCAAAAACCTCACCGACGAGGAAGCCGCGCAGATCATCTCTGGTGACCGTGAAAGCCATCAGCGTGATCTTAATGATGCTATCGAAGACGGTGATTTTCCCAAATGGACGCTCTATGTCCAGGTCATGCGAGAGAAGGATGCGGGTACTTATCACATCAACCCGTTTGATCTGACCAAGGTTTGGCCGCATGGGGACTATCCGCTGATTGAGGTTGGCGAACTGGAATTGAACCGGAACCCCGAGAACTACTTTGCCGAGGTGGAACAGGCTGCTTTCGCGCCTTCTACAATTGTTCCTGGTATCAGCTTTTCGCCGGACAAGATGTTGCAGGGACGTCTGTTTTCCTATGGCGACACTCAGCGATATCGGTTGGGTGTCAACCATTCCCAGATCCCGGTGAATGCGCCTCGTTGCCCGTATCATTCCTACCATCGTGATGGCGCGATGAGGGTCGACGGCAATGCCGGATCTCGGATTGGCTATGAACCCAACATGCATGGCGAATGGGCCGAGCAACCGGATTTTTCTGAACCACCTTTGTCCATCGAAGGTTCTGCGGATCATTGGAACCACCGCGAGGATGATGACTATTTCTCGCAGCCCGGTGATTTGTTCCGCCTGATGACGCCGGAGCAGCAAAAAGTGTTGTTCGAAAACACTGCGCGCGCGATTGGAGCTGCAAGGAAGGCAATCCAGATCCGCCACATATCGAACTGTCTCAAGGCAGATCCCGCATATGGTGCCGGTGTGGCAAGCGCGCTTGGTTTGAGCATCGAGTGTGTAGACCTGGCATAAAAACAATTGGCAAGTCCCCGATCTTTTGGGACTTGCCTGACGCTGTGGGTTGTTGGGTAGCGAGCACAGTTTGGTGTTTTTGGGCTTTTCGTCGCCGTGTAAGACAAAACTACGGTTTGGCGATGGCGCTTGGAAAAAACGATTTCCATATGTGGGCACCTTGGCCGGATCAAACATTGCAGCTACCTGGTTTGCATTCGTTTTGATCAACAGTGACGGTGCCGCCTTTGGTCGACACGACCTCCTGTGTCAGAAGACTGCCAATCTCGGACCCCAATTGAAGCTCCGAAACCTGACCAAAGTGATGCGCAACGATCTGCCCCGCCTGATCTAAGAGGACAAGGCTTGGTGTGCCGCGCATGCCAAAGCGAGACATCGTGTTTGGCAATGATCCTGCGCTCTGTTTGTCCACGCCGACAGGGAACGCGATGCGATATTCATGCAGGAAAGCTTGCAAAGACACCGGTGTCATAGCGTTGTGATGCTCGAACACGGTGTGCAGGCCAATTACGGCTACCTTCTCTTCAGAAAACGTCCTCTGAATCGACTGCGCCAAGGGAATACCGTGCAGGACACATCCTGGGCACAGCATTTGAAAGGCCTCAATGACGACAACCCGTCCTTTTAGGTTATCTAGGGTTAGGGGTGTGTCTGTGTTGAACCATTCCCTGACGTCTAACTCTGGTGCTTGCATTTTCCTCGTCCTCAGTAGCAGGCAGCCGCCGTGGGTTCGGCGGCTGCGCAATGGAATGTTAGTGAAGCTTGCCCGGCAGGCTCAGATCGCCGGATGCGACGTCGAAGACATCTGTGACGCACAGCAAGGGCGCATGGATATTAGCGTTCACACGCAAGGCCGAGGTGACACCATCGTAAGCCACGCCATCCAACTCCACATCGCTGGCGAAGCCTGCGTTCACCGAGATTTCAGGGCCGTCGAACAAGGGCGTAAATCCAGGGCTGTCCAGAAAGATCGGAAACCCAGGCCATGTCGCAGGTAGCTTGGGTAAGGAACCTTCGGGGATGTCACGCACCGCAAGCGCGTCGGGTCCGCAAGCTTCGGTCGGGGTCAACACAACCCAATGGCTGTGCCATTCGATGCCGTCATTCGCCGGGTCGCCGTCACCGTTCTCGTCAAAAAGCGGTGTGTCATCAAAATCTGGATGACTGGTTGCGGCCATTGCAAGGATGCCTGTGCCACCTTCGAACCCAACGGCTGAAGGGTCCAGAGACGTAGGCCAGACATAGGACCAGACGTCTGATCCACCGACCTCTCCGGTTGCCGCCGGAACCGAGGCACCAGCCGATCCATTCGTGGTCATGTGAAAAGTGACCGTGTTTCCATTGCGGTGCGCGTGCGCGGCCAGAATGTCAAAGTCCGCGACTTTACTGGCGTCTGCCGAAGATATGATGGCGCCATCTTGATGGATGGCATGGTTCCCATCAGCAAGAGCTGTGCTGCCGATGAACAAGGCCAGAGTGGAAGTGAGCATTGAGAGTTTCATGGGGGTCTCCAGTTAAAAGATAGCGAGTCGCTACTATAATGAGAAATACATTGCAACTATAATTTCGAGTCGCTACTAAAAGTGTTATGAACACAGATCATCGCATACGCACACTGATCAACCGTCTGGCCCGGATTGATGCTTCCGAAGGATGGGCGGGAGATTTGAACCCGACTCAGAGGATGGCGCTCGAGTACCTCGCTGAGGCGAATATGTTCTCGCGCTCGCCGTCGCATGTTGCAGAATACATCGGAACAACCCGTGGAACGATGTCACAGACGCTCAAAGCTTTGGCGCGCAAAGGCTATGTAGAAGAGCATCGCAAAGAACATGATCAGCGGTCGATTTCCTACGAACTCACCAAGGAAGGGGGCGAGATCGTAAGTCAGTCAAACCCTGTTACTCAGGCAATTGGAGATATGCCCTTAGAAAACCAAGCCATGCTTGAGCAGGGGTTGACGCAAAGCCTCAGCCTGGCTTTGGCCGCAAATGGAGGCCGGTCATTCGGCCAATGCAAATCCTGCGCCCATCATGATGTCACGACGGAAAACGGTTTTTGCAAATTGTTGGGTGTTTCATTAGAGCCCGGCGAAAAAGACAAGATCTGCATTGAGCACGAGGAAGCTAGATGAACCATCCTGAACTGTCGGCAAACATCGACGGCATTTTCCTCGGAGCCATCAGAGATCGCTGGGAAGGAAAACCTCCATCTGCCATTCAGAAAAACCGGGTGAATGGGCGGGAAGCCATTGCCTCGCTTGGATTTTCCGGGGACGCTCAGGCGGACCTGACCGTGCATGGTGGCGAAGACAAAGCCATCCATCATTATGATTTTGGTCACTATTCGGCTTGGCAAGCAGAGGGCTTAATGACACCTGGCACGATGCCAGCGGCATTTGGCGAGAACATTTCTACGACGGGACTGACCGAAGAAAACCTCTGCATCGGCGACATCCTGTTACTCGGGACGGCGGTAGTTCAAATTAGCCAGGGACGGCAGCCGTGCTGGAAACTTGGGCTACATACAGGGCGCAAGGAAATACCCTACCAGTTTCAGAAGATGGGCCGAACCGGATGGTACTATCGTGTGCTCGAACCTGGCGAAGTTGGCGCCGGTGATCGGATCACCTTGGCTGAAAGGCCAAATCCGAATTGGTCTGTATTGGCTGTTACACGCGCACGGCTGACGCGTCGCATATCGCCAGAAGATGCCGAGGTTTTGTCTCAGATGAAAGAACTTGCTGAAGGTTGGCGACAAGCTTTTGGCAGAATGGCTGAGGGCAATGCCAAGGAGGATACATCGGCAAGGCTTGGAGGCTCAGGATAAGACATCCAACGCGCGTTCAGTCGTGACGTAGTTTCCTCGAGCTTAGTAACCTTCTCAACTCCATGATGGTCAAATCCGCGTTTGTCAGTCGCAGGGTGGAGCAGGCAAGAAATTAGACATCAACTTCAGAATCGATGAAATGCCATTAATCACCTTGGGCCAGAAATGCTTGACGTTTGGGTCAAAATTGAATGACGTGATTGACCTGTTTATTGAGGTTTTGGCCGTCAATTGAGTCAAATATCAGTGACGTTCCACAGGGCTGTTGTTGAACGTCACACGAACCTGACCCAACCGTCATAGTTGGACCAGAAACTAGGTGAACGCTCGACATTGGAAGGCACCTCCGATGTTGGGCATCAGTTGAATTTGACCATTGCGTCATTAACTGACCCAAATACCCCATCTCAGACTCCCGCAGACAGTTTCGTTTGCTCTGACTTTCTCTTCCAGAATTCACTGGCTGGCTTCCCGAGAGCAGCCGTTCGTGAAGGGCGCAGCACTTTTGATTTCTATGACTGCTCATCGAGGCGATGCTGCGTTTCCTTGCCTTGCGCACAAAGACTAATTCAGCTCAAAGCCTACAGGAGTATTCAGTAACTTGGATCTTATAACGGTTTTCTCTGTTTTCATGGAAATCTGACCTGTCGTTCAATGGTCGTAGTCCGCGGCTACTCAATCGAAGCGGAGTAACCGCAGATATTGTTTAGCCGATGAAAGAGAGCACGTGATCCGTCACTTCACGCGGGGCGTCTTCAGGGCTGTAATGGCCGGCACCCGTCAGGCGCTGAATTCTGCCGTTCGGAAACACTGCCTTGAACAGTGGAAGAAAGTGCTTTGCATGCAGCGTGCGGTCTTCTTCACCCCAAATCGCTAGCGCTGGTTTCGCACTGATCGCTTGTCGGGCTGCTACGTCTGGTTCTTCGAACTTATGCGCCCCGATCGCAAACCCCTTGACCCATCCAATAGCACCGGCGGCTTCTGCCGGTGTCGGGAATGGCGCTCTATAGGCGTTAAGCCAAGTGTCTGTGACGATTGAGGCGTCTTCGAATCCGTTCAGCTTCAGTGTCGACAGGATCGTGTAGTCAAGCTGGCCCAGAAGCGGCTCAAGGGTGCCGTCATCTTGTGCTTTCAGGATCCACTGAAACCAAGGGGCCTCGCTGGCATTTGCAACCAGCCGGTCAAGGAGATCGGCCTGGCCGAACGGCGTTGGCCCGTTGATGGAGACAATCCGCTTTACCCGGTCCGGATGGCGGATTGCGAACCCCATACCCACCGGCCCACCGAAGTCATGCATCACAAGGGTCACGTCGCGCAGGTCGAGAGCAACAGCGACTGCCTCCAGATTGTCGATATGGTCCTGCAGCCAGTAGGTCCGATCGCCTAGCGTGGCGCTTTTGCCAAAGCCCATATGGTCAATCGCCACGACCCTATGATGGCGCGACCACGTTGCGATTTGGTGTCTAAAAAGATAACTCCAGGTGGGCTCGCCATGCAACAGAAGCAAAGTCTCGGGACCCTGGCCGACATCAACGTAGTGGGCGGCGTAACCGGGCGCGTCGGTGTAGCGTGCGGGAAAAGGCCAGGAGCCATCAAACGTGGCATCGGCTGGGACGGCAGGTGTCGTTTTAGTCATGTTGGTCTCTCCAAAGCTCGGGGATGGTCGCAGGACCGCACTGAGTACGCCTGCCACGGTCAACTGCAGCATTTTGCGGCGCGTGATCTGGCTCTTGAATGTGGACGGCTCGTGTATACTCATCACCGCATCCTTCCGACGCACACGAGGCATTTGATTTCTGCGTTGAGGAATCCGGCCCATTGACCGGTGGAGCGCCAGCACTGATGGAGCCGACGCGCGAATTCATCGGAGGCCTGGTCAGCAGTTTTTTGGACAGCGCGATCAATATCGCTCGACTCCAAGCCGATGTCGCGCAAACGAGCGCGTTCGAGACCTTCCAGTGCCCGCCGCGTCTTATGTGTTGTCAGGGCGTGGAAGCTCGCAACGACAATGCGTTGAAGCAGGCTGAGTTCGAAGGGCGCGTCAAACTTGGCTACTGCCGGCCCGCAATCGACGAGATTTGAAAACAGGCCTTTCTGGCCGTGCGTTGGACGGTTATCACGTCGCGCTTTAGTCATGGCGTCTTCCTTTCGGTTACAAGGAAGAACGTAATTTGGCGCTTGAATGCTTACCAATTCGAAGGAGGCGTATCTGTGATCGATTAAATAGATCGCTTGGTGGTAAGGCTCAAATACCGGTTTCCGCGAAAGCCTCGGTGAGCCAGTCAGAAAATAGCGACATTGCGCGGGTAAAAGGCCGTCCTTCAGCACTTACCAGCCAATAGCCGAGGTTTTCGTTTACTGTCTCGGGTTCTGCGAGCCAAGTGAGCCGACCTTCGCGCACGAGTGTCTCAACGAGTAGCTGACGGCCGATCGCCACACCTCCACCATCGATTGCCGCCTGGATCACCACATTATAGTCGTTGAGCGGCATCCGTTTCGCGCCCGCTATATCAATTCCGCACGACTCCGCCCAAAACTGCCATTCCTGCTCCTTTCGGCTCATGAGAAGCTGTTCGTCAGACAGGTCTGCGAGCGGAAGAGTTCGCTCAGAATGTGAAACGGGGGCAATCTTTTCGACATGCAGCAGCCGGGCATCCACACCCTTCCAAGGGCCGGTTCCGAACCTCACGCCCAGGTCAGCCTCGTCGCGAGCAAAGCTGACAATCTCGAGTGTTGGGTCCAGTTCAATGTCAATCTCTGGATGCACATCCGAAAAAGAAGCAAGATGCGACATGAGCCACATTGAGCAGAAGGACGGCAGCGCCGTGACGCGAAGCGTCTCCCGTCCTGACTCGGCCCGAAGCTCTGCGGTCGCATCCGTGATCGTACGGAATGCGGCGTTGATTTCGACGAGATAACGCTCCCCTTCAGGTGTCAAAGTGATGCTGCGGGCATGCCGTGCGAAAAGCGGCGTTCCAAGCATCGTTTCAAGCTGCCGAATGTGATGGCTGACCGTGCTTTGCGAAATTAGCAATTCGGCCGCGGCCATTCGAAAACTTAAAAGCCTCGCAACAGCTGAAAACGCGCGAAGCGACAGAAGCGGAGGAAGGTTCGGGCTTGAGCGCAAACAGTTGGCCTCGTATTTCTCGGGAGAGCACCTCAAAGTAGTACAGCGCGTTATGGTCAAGTCCGCAAGCCCGGTGGTACTTAGCTGCCGTGGCTGTCGGCCCAATCCGGATGGAGTGGGTGGCTCCTGCTCCACCGGCGTCGCGATGCGCCATACTGCAGTTGTTACCAACTG
>NZ_CANMFF010000005.1 GCF_947497005.1 uncultured Ruegeria sp.
CAAACCAACGACGACGAATATGAAGACCAGACCCGCAGACTCTCGTTATGAATGAGGGAGCCTCGGGGGGCAGGTCATAAATTTTCCAGTAAAATGCCAACCTTGTTTGAACACGCAGTTCGAAAAAACAACGCTGTGCGTAATCTTATTTGAAAAAATTCCGCAGAAGAAGTCGCAGTCTTCAAACAGCATATACGAAGAAAGTCGTATCGAGTATCTACTTTGTGACCGTATCACCTGCCTCCTTACTCTAAGGCGTTGAAGAGGGGGCAGGCCCCAACCAGAGCCGTTGCGATAGGAAGGGACGACATCAATTCTTTCTAAAAACTGGCTAAAGCTGTGTTTGTCTGGATACTCGGGACACAATGGGCCGTTTGTCCAAGAGTTCACTTCTTCTGAGTTGAAGTTCCTTGACGGATAGGCGGTAACAGCAAGTGCGTCGATCATAGTAAGGGCACTGTTTTCGGCATTCTCTTGGTATAATTCCAAATCGCGCCAATTTGGTGTGCCTCCATCAATCCAATCGACGCGATGGACGGGGAATCCCTGCTCCCAAATTACAGTCAAAACATCCATTAGTTCCGTACACTTATTCTGAAAGTCACTGACCGCTTCAGTTATATTGTGTGATTTCTCTGAGATTATGAAGCGAACTTCGTCATATATAAACCTGCGGAGATCCGGACCAATCCTTTGCCCGGACGTTAACCGACACCACCGAGCCAAAAAATCAATCGGATCACTCGCATACGAATTGAGCCATTTGATTGTTGCGCGAACCAACGCTCGAGCCGCCAAGTACTCCGCAAAGCTCTTGTGGATGAATTCATATCCTGGTGCTTCGTCACTTGTTTGTTGTGTATAGATTTGTAGCGCTACATTTTTGAGGTCAGCGCTTGCCAGTCCCGAAAAAACTTTTTTCGTTTCAGGAGAGTAAACCGTATCTCTTAGTTTCACAAAAACAGCATCATCTCCTGTTCTGCCTCCGCCTCTCCATGCGGCCAAACCTAAACACTCCATGAGTGTGAAGAACAACTTTTCCTCGTTGACGCCTTTTTTTAGGGTATCACCCTTCTCTTCCACATCTCGTTCGTGAATACTCGAGAATATCTCTTGATAAACTCTATTTCTATTCTCCGCTGCTTCACGCCAACGGTCTCCCGCAAACCCGGCAACAAATAGCAAATATAGTAACAAGGGCTCTTTTGTTAATTCACTTAGCTCTTCGCCCAAGAAGCCTTCGGGTGGGCTTGCGCTGGCTTCAGAATTGAACCACTGCGCGCACCGTAGCCAAAGCTCTTCTCTTTGTTCAATTTCGCGAATATTATTTGGGTCTTCTAAAACTACTCCCGTATCTCCAATTCGCATGAAATCTCGTTCTGTTAGTCTGGAAATCGGTGCGGTGTTTAAAACATGTGCAGGGTTGATTGAAAGCTCAGATGCCGCCTCATCAGCCGCTTGCGGTCGGCCCAATATTATGGCCTTTACAAACGTGTTCTTGGAAGCAGCGTTTATTTGGGTCAGCCAGCTGCGTAAGTTGCCGACGAACTTTCTTGTAACATCCGTGCCGCCTTGATCCTGCCGTTTAATCTCGTCAAGGCCATCAAAAACGATGAGTAAAGGCTTTTGATCTTCTCTAAGTGTATCCACAGGGTTAAACGGCAACCCGCCTCCACCTCGTGAAATCTCGACTTGTTTATCCAAAATGGAAGGAATTTCTCCCGACACGTCTCTTCCTTGCAATGGAACAAAGAAAACATTGTATCGGCCTGCATAACTCGTTCGGTGTGCAAATACTTTTGCGGTGCTGGACTTACCGCTGCCTGGGGCACCGGTCACGATCCTAAGTTGGTCTTTCTTATCGTAATCTAGCAGCCACTGTCGCAAAGCGTCGTCTAGCCATTCAACCTTGATAGGCACAGGCTTTTTCCGCTTTCTTGAAACCAAATCCTCTTCCTCACCCTTCAAGCGAGAAAAACAACGTAGCCGAACATAGATGTCCGATAACGATGCTCCGTCGAGCGGTTGAGCGAAAACAGGTTCATCTGATACCGCTCTACGTAGTGCTTCTTTGTATGCCGACCATTCGTCTTCATGTTGCAAAAGACTGGATGCGTTTAGTTCCAGAGCGTCCACTAATGAAGTGTATTGTTGAGACGAATGGATCAAAACATATTTTAGTGCGTAATCAATCGATTCCCGCAATCGGTGCCGTAGAAAGTCATCTGGTTGAATGTGTTCAGGATCTACCGCCCGCGCCACCGTTGGTATTTGTTCACTCAAAGCGGCAAAAACCGATAGCTTTTGTGGAGATGATGCTGTCTCCTTGGTTAAGCCGAGCTTGTCAGTTCTTGAAACTTGGGCACTTTCTTCAAGCAGTTTCTTAATCAAGCCGCGAAACTCATTTTCGTCACTTGGGCGTCTAGTCAAATTTGCGTTCCGAAAGAAATCCGAAAGCCCGAGTACCACTGTATCGCACCAAAGTTTCCAAGCCAGCTGTTCAAGTGAAAAGTTTTTGCTGTGATACTTCTGAGTGATCTGAATAACCGACTTCGCGGCATTCAAATATTTTTGTTCGGCCAAGCTCCAAACTAGGTCCACAATGCTAGAGATGCTTTTGTCCAAGCTACCTTTAGGGGGCTGACTATCAAAAAGAATTCCCAATGTTACCTCATTAAGAAGCTGAAAAGATCTAAATTGTTGTGCAATGCTAGTTATGGTTTGAAGGTTATCTTTGGTCCTTAGTTACAACCATAGGGCAAGTCGAGCGTAGTGTCGGACCGATCTTCTTACTCGGTCATCTCTGCTGGTGCCGATGTTGTGGCGAAGGCTAGGATTGGCGCCGACACAGTGTTTCAGCCATTGAATTTGATTTTCGGGCTTTATGCAATGATTTGTGGGACAAATCTTGCATCCCCATAAAAACCGCAGGCTTGTAGAAACCGGTGCTTGTCTGCTTCTGCCGCGAGCGCCGTCTCCATAGCTTTTAGGCGAACTGACGCGTCGGAACTGGTTGCTGCAATCTCCATGCAATCGGTTCTAACAGCTTGATAAAATGCAAATGTTTCGCCGACTAGTGCTGTGGTATCTGCCTGTTCTGCTTCCGACAAAAGGCGATCTGTCAGTTTGTCAAAGAGGCGCTGGGCGTGCTTGGATGATATTCCGAGTAACGCCCCGATCCGCCCAAGGGGTGTGCCTTGCAGCGACATGCGGTGGACAACAACTAATCTAAACTCGTTGATGTATTCAACGTCGCCGCCCTCGGCGGTCGCCGGTTGATCTGCGATATCAGCTGCTACGTGGTTTGCACCCGGGTTCAATCCGGCACACCGAGCACCTGAGGTTGACCGCTTGGGGTGAACAGCAGCGTGGGGAAACGCATGGTCCAAACGAATTGGTCGATCTTCCCGGATGGCGGCTTCGATTTCTCTGTCTATGCCGTCCAACGCTTCCGGTGGCCGTTCGGGATACTGCCTGACGGAGCATTGTATTTGTTTTCGTACATGCTGCATACGCCGACCCTCAGTGAAACCGCCCTTCGGTGTTTTCCTGTGAGGGATTTGACCTAAGGTTGGGTCTCGATCTTGGCTTGTGTTATCCATGCCGTTTCTCTCCGTGGCCAAGGCGTGTCAGATGGGATTTCGACTTTGAGCCGCACTCAGAGTTGCACCCGGGTTCAAATGTCGATGTCCAAACGGGCGATGATCCAGCCTAAGGCGAAGAACCCCGGATAGAACAACAACCAACCCCCATATGTCAGGTAGTGGACCGATGATTTTTCATTCCGGTGGATAAGCGACAACATCGCGTTTTCATCGCCGTCGAGCGCTTCGCGGTATGTGCGCGGAATGATGATCTTGCTGTATGCGGCATGGCCGACCAGCAAATACGAAACTGTGGCAATCGCTATCAAAGCATTCATGGTTTTCTCCGAATTTCCTAGTGCTTGGATGGAACTTTGAACCCGGGTGCAAATCGGGCGCTTTCTCTGACAGGTTTGAGTCCGGCCAGAGCTTGTCAAAGAGCTCTTCGGTCATAACAACATAAGATACACGACCGCCGTGACGAAGAAATGTCGGGCCAGTATCTGCTTGTTTCATAAGACTGACCGCATTGTACTGCAGCGTTTCGATATCGAAACGCCGACGTTGGATTGGTGGAAAGTCAGTATGGTTCATGTGTTTTCCTTTCAAATGCGCACGTCATTGGCCACGGAGAATTCCGTGTTCGGTGCGGCTCGAAGGAAAACGATCAGGTCATGGTTTCACGTAGCATATCGAAGTCCCGCTGTCAGCAGAGGTGCAGAAACAGTTCAGTGCGGACCTTCGGTTGTATCTTCATCAATGGCTGCCTCGCGGACTCTCCTGCCCTTCGTGATGGCCGATTAAACGTCTGCTTTGTAGTGCTTTAGAAACATCGCGACGCAATCGTCCAATACGTCTTTCGGCGTGGGGTTCTCACCAAGGAAGAACTCTGGCCAGAAGAAAAAGTTTTTTACAAGCGCCAGAAGTTGATTGGTCGCAAAAACCGGATCAGCCTTTCGGATCACACCTGCGTCCATGGCTTCGCTGATCAGCCTCGTTATTGGGTAATCCTGTGTTGCTGTTTCAGTGAAGAATTGCCGGGATCGATCAAGGTCACGGATCAATTCTGAGATGACCATTCGGTTTAATCCGATGGCGGTCTCATCGGTGATCACCTCAATGTAGCGCCACAAGGCGTTCTTCAGTTGCTCGACGAAGTCGCGATCCGGGTCGTAGGGCACCGGCGCCATGCTCCAGTTCTGCTCGATCATGATCTGTGAGATCGCCTCAAACAGGGCCTCTTTACTCTCAAAATGATTGTAGAGCGTGCGACTCGATACATTCGCCTTTTTGGCGATCGAGGTGGTCTTTGCCCCCAAAAACCCCTGCTCTTTGAACTCATCGATAGCGGCATCGATAATATCTTTTCGTTTTTTTTCAGTGCGTTTCACGATTTTTGCCTCAAAAGTAAAAAGGCGTGTTTACAAACGCCATCCCCTCACCATAAGTAAACACAACGTTTTACTTTAGCAAGGCGCAAAGCTGCCTGACCCCGAAAGGACCAAGACTATGACAACCCAAAATTTCGACGCGGGCAAAAACGAAGTCACCTTCAAATCCTTTGGTGTGGATTTGGCAGGTGACCTTTACCTTCCCGAAAGTTTCGACAAAACCAAGACTTACAAGGCCATCGTTGGTGCCAGCCCATTCCCACAGGTCAAAGATCAGATCCCCGCGACCTACGGCCCAGAAATGGCCGCACGGGGCTTCATCTACCTCGGTTTCGACTACCTCGGCATGGGCTCGCCCCCTGCGCTGCCCGGAGAGTACAAGCAATCCCGCTACATGTTCCGGCTCATCGAAAACACTTGGGACGCCGTGTCTTACCTCGGCACTCTGCCGTTCGTTGACGAGATTTACGGTCTGGGCGTTTGCCAAGGCGGCTCGATCATCGCGTCCGCTGCCGTGACCGATCATCGGATCAAGAAAATCGCCATGGTGTCCGGCATGATGGCAGCCGATGGCTTCCAATGGAGCGACCGAGACGTGGTCAACCAGCAGATCGCAGCCTCGAACGCCTCGAAGCAGAAGATGTATGAAACAGGCGAACCGGATTACGTCGCTCCCTTTGGCCTCAATGATGAGCAATCCCGAGAGGACTTTGTCGGATCGGGCGTTAATCCGATGGCTGGTGAATCCTACGACTATTACGGTCGCGATGGTGCCAAAGGCCCGGTCGCGGTTCCGACCTACACCAATATGCATATCGGCGATCAGGGCATGCAGTCGCTGATTTCTATTGGGGAAGCCTATGCCGACAAGATCGTGCAGCCGTCCCTGACCATCTACAGCAGCACGGCCTTTACCGCGCCATGCTCCACCCAGTTTGTTGAGAAGCTGACGAACGACCACGAGGAACTTGCGTTTGACGAGTTCTCCCATGTGGACTTCTACTACAAGCCCGAGGCCGTGAAGGCATCAACCGATGCTGTTGCTAAGTTCTTCAATAGATGAAGTGACGAGGCAGAGGTCATACAATGGTCTCTGCCTCCTTGCCGACAAACGGAAGTTAGCCCGAGGTTCAGCAATGGCCGCTACGGGCTCTTAGTCGACCTCAGAGGCGGAGCAGCATCTTACGTCCACGGCGATCACTACGCAGTCACTCGCGGCCCAAATCGGAGCTATTTTGAGGTTGAAGGCGATGTTGAAATCGGACCTGGTCTTACAGTGCTGGCAGCCCCCGGACACGCACCTGGTCAGATCGCCATGATGGTTGATCTTCCATCGGGTGCATTCTTGCTGACGAGCGATGCAATCTCCCGGTCCGCGGAGATCGACGAGAAGTTTGCGGGGTCCTGGGATGAGCAGGCCGCGATTGCAAGCGCGGACCGACTCATGCGTCTGGCATCCCAGCGGGATGCCTTCGTGATTTATGGACATTGTCCAGAGCAATGGCCTGAACTGAAAAAAGCACCAGAATTCTATCGCTGATCACGGAAGGGGTTCCGCCTCAATTTCGAAGAGCACTCCTCCCCTGTCCGTCATCGAATGATTGGAACACGAGCGTTTGATTGCTTTTGGAGGATCGAGTTCGCTGTAGTTTCAATCTATGCCGCGTTGTTTTGATGCAGCAAGCGGCGTTTCTGGATTGTCTGGTGTTTGATCTCCTTTCATTGTCTGAGGATGGTTTCGGCCCTGGCCCCAATGGCTCATCCCGGCAGACCTGCCGTCCGCAAGGCTTCAACGACACGCGTGCGATCCTCACCACGCCGAAACGAATTTATTAGTTGTGTGCGGTCGAGGCGAAAGTCTGGGTATTCGCCAAGCAACGACTGTGCCTCTGTCTTTGCTTCCTCAACCTGATCGGATCCTACCAAGTTGAGTATCCGGTAAAGTCTTGTGATTGTCTGCCCGCCCTCGCTGCTTGCCAGGATCTTGAGTGCGTCGTCACTGCGATCGTGTAGGAAATAGGCAAGCGATAAGTAGTTTTTGAAGACATCAGGCGCATACTGATTTGTTGCAAATGCACGTTCAAGATGGACCAAGGCCTGTTCCGGCTCACCATTCCACAATCGCGCAAGGCCAAGTGCGATCATCATGTCGCTATGATATGGGTTTAACTCGTAGGCCCGTTCGGCATGGGCCACGCCTTTTGCGTAATCGCTTTCGAAATAGCGCAGGCGGCTCATAAGCCGGTGAATGTGAGCAGAACGCGGATAGCGGCGCATTAGATCGATCATTTCGTTGAGGGTGAACTCGAGTGCATCTGCTCGCGTTGACGGCCAGCCGCCGGCCAGTTCTATGGCATATGTCCAGCAAAGGCAGAGCTTGGGCCAAAGCCCCTTGGGATCTGATTGCAATACGTTCTCGAAGTGGCCTCTGGCGACTTCGTTGTCTTTGGGATTGACCCGGTGAAGGAGCTGAAGACCGCGCACAACCTGCTCATGAAGCGAGAGCTCGGAATCCGGTTTCTCGGCAATCGCCTTCGCCTGCTCCTCACCGACCGCATCGCTCATTGTGGATGCGACCAACGCGGTGATGTCATCCTGAAGCTCAAAGACATCATCAAGGCTGCGGTCGAGTGTGTCGGACCAAACCCGTTGACCATTGGAGACTTTCACAAGCTGCACACTTATGCGTGCCCTCTGAACCGCAACCTGTACCATGCCTTCTAGCGCGAATTCGGCTCCAAGCCGACGACCGGCTTCGAGAGCTCCGGAGTTTGCGATGGCCTGCTTCGCACTACTGGGATCTATGAGTTCGAACTCCTCAAAATGGGCAAGCGCCGAGCCCAGGGTTTCAGTCAGCCCTGAGGCCAGGCTTTCTGCGTCAATGCTGGCACCCTGGTGTCGAAACGGTGAAAGGAGAACGGTGGGAGGCTTCCAGGTCGAATTTGAATCGTTGCGTCGTGCTGCCATTTGCAGTTCATCGGGGAAAGAGCGTACACCGGATGTCAGGCGATACACACGCACCGGTTCAGCTATATTTTTTAGGTGCTTGGCACCAAGATCCTCAAACTGTGCCTCAACTTTTCCTTTCGATTGACGCCATGCATCCTCGGAAAGACAAATTCCACCCGGTTCCGCAAGTGCCTCCAGGCGGGCAGCGACGTTGATCCCTTCACCAAACAAGTCATCATCCTCGACAATTACGTCACCCAAGTTGATGCCTATGCGAAACACCAGCGGGCCTTCCATTTGGTCCTGCCATTCAATCGCGCATTGCACGGCTGAAACAACGCTCGGAAATTCAACGAGATATCCATCTCCCATCTTCTTGACGATGCTTCCGAGATAATTGGCGACGGTGGGTTGGATCAGCTTTCTCTCGCAATCTTTCAGATGAGCAAGCGTACCTGCTTCGTCTTCGCCCATCATGTTCGAAAAGCCAACGACGTCAGCGGCAAAAATGGCGGCAAGTCGCCGCTTCGGTTTGCTGTTTTCCATGAACCTCAGATTAACCCAGGGTTAAGCTCAAGGCTATGTCTCAGGCGACAAGCGGACGCCACAATCTCAGCACCGTTGAAGCGTAACTTCTAAGCCAGCAAATATTGCATCGCTTTGAAGGCATGCTCGGGGCTCAATACAGCTGTTTTCTTCAACTCGTGTAAGCGGAATGCTGCGGCCCTAAGCTGCCGTTGGCCAACGGGTCAAGATGCTGCGGTAGCAGCCCGCATTCCTGCCATTCGCCGCGTGTGCAAAAACGGCATATGGTCGAACTCGTAATCTGCGGACGAAGCTGCCGTGCACCTCAAACATTCAGACGTCTGCTTTTGGTCGTGAACGTCTCAAGTGGCTTCGTTGCGACTTAGTTTTCGTCAGCTCATTATGAGCGACGCACCCTTTTCGGCGACCATCATCGTGGGTGCGTTGGTGTTTCCGCTTGGCATTGTTGGGAATACGGATGCATCAACCACGCGTAGATTTTCGATTCCGCGCACCTTCAAGTCTGGGCCTACAACTGCAGTCTGATCGATGCCCATTCGGCAGGTTGAAGTTTGGTGCCAGGTGGTGCTGGCTTCAGCACGTGTTGCGGCGATGATGGCATCCCGATCTGATCCGGGTCCGGCAACCGCATCCCTAACGCTCTCGAAAACCGGATGCTCGGCTAATCGTTGGTTGAATCGGATGAACTCGACATGGGTGTCGACATCGAGTGGGTCTGAAAAATAGTTGGGATCGACCAAAGGGCGATCAAATGGGCTGGCCGACGCGAGCCGAACGCTACCTTTCGAGAGAGTCCTGCAAATGTAACCACCAAACCGAACACTGGGCGGCGTTCCCATCGCTCGATCCATATGGGTGTTCGAGACAAAACAGACAGACTGCGCGCTTGGATATTCGTCGCTGTCTCGCAACTTAACAAAGGCTCCGGCATCAACGCCTGTCGTGGCGAGCGGGCCCGTCCCCGTAGCCTCAAACTCGCGCAAACTCGCCGCCTCGTTTGGGATCGGAAAGCCAAATTTCTCTGGTTCGCGTAATGTGAACAATACTCGCGGCCCGCCGAAATGATCCAGCAAATTTTGGCCGACGCCCTCAAGATCGTTCAGGCATTGAATGCCATGCTCTTCCAGATGCTTCGCGGGACCGACGCCCGACAGCATCAACAATTGCGGTGTGCCAATTGTTCCCATCGAAAGAATGACTTCGCCCGCCGACACAACCGTGGCCTCGCGCCCTTTCGAGTAAGTCACGCCTGTGGCGCGATTGCTTTCAAACGTCACGCCTGTCAGCAAGGCCCCAGTGACAACCATTAGGTTGGGACGATCCGTGACCGGGTCCAAAAAACCATCGGCTGCGCTGATGCGCCGCCCGTTTTTAGTTGTGAACTGGTAGAAGAAACATCCTTCCTGCGTTTTGCCGTTGTAGTCTGGGTTGCGTGGAACACCGACATCTTCGTAGGCTTCAAAGCACATCTCTTGAAGCGGGTGCATATTGCGCGGCATCTCAATGGAAATGTCACCGTCTATGCCATGAAAGTCATCGTCGAAAATGCTGCTGGCCTCCGATCTTTTCATGAACGGCAGCACGTCGTCATAGGACCAACCTGTATTTCCGAGTTGAGCCCAATGGTCGTAGTCGCCGCGATTGCCGCGCACATACATACCCCAATTTATGCCGCTTGATCCGCCAAGACCCTTGCCTCGATTTAGCAAGATGCGCCTGTTGTCGAAATGTTCTTGGGGTTCTGAACGAAACGCCCAATCCAGCGGTGTGTCCCACTGATCCACGGACGCGCCATACGCTTCCAGGAGCGGACCTTTCATTTCTTGCCCAGCCTCAAGCAAGAGAACTCTGTTGGCCGGATCGGAGGAAAGTCTGTTGGCCAGAATGCACCCTGCGGTGCCCGCGCCACAAATCACAAAATCAAAGGCCACCATATGAATTCCGCCACGCATTCAAACAATCCCAGTTGAACGTAGCAAATCAACTACGACGTGGATAGAAGGCGGCACTACCGCGCACTACAACCCGTTGCCAACCCCTGTGCGCCAAACGGTCTCCTTGTAAAACCCGACATTTGTAAACGATGTGGCATCAGTCAAATTGGGCTCGATGCGGACAATCAGAACAATTCAGTGAACGGCTGCCTTGCGGGACGAAGCTGCCTGATGCTGGTGCAGCAAAAACCACCTTGGCCGCTCAACCGTGTTACCCAATTACACGCGGCGGCGCAGCTCGATTTCCCGAAACCGGACATTCAAAGTCGTGAAACAGGCTGAAATCCAACCCGGCCATTCGCTGCGCTTGCACCAATATCCGCTATAACCTTGCCCACATGCTGATGCCTCAGCTCGGATGGATCAAACGCGCCCCGTCAGCGTAGACCTGTTTCCATTTGATGATCGAATACGATTTCCGGAGACCCGTCGACCAAAATGGGTCTTCATACACCAGTTGATCGACTTCGTCCTCTGTGTCTCCTTCCACAATCCACAAACCGTCGCGTCCTTGATCTGCGGCGTCGGACAACGGGCCAGCAGCCTCGATCTTGTCCGCGTTCGTCTCTAAGAAATCTAGGTGCTTGGCCATATGCGTTTTGCGGATATCTGGATCGGCGTCTGGTGCGTCTTCGAACAGGATGATGAACTTCATTTGTTTTCTCTCCTCCAGTTTCGTGAGACCAAGATTGCCACAGTAAAACTGAAGATTGAGTCAGCAATATCGGCAAGTTACTCTGCAAGAATGCAGAGACACGATTGGAACGATCTCAAGTACCTCTTGGCGCTTCACCGTGAAGGTAAGTTGATCGAAGCAGGGCGGAAGGTTGGCGTTAGTGATACAACGGTAGCTCGTAGGATAAAGATGCTCGAAGAGGCACTGGCGACAACGCTGTTCTTACGCAGCGCAAATGGACGGTACGAACCAACTGACGCGGCGCTGCAGATTCTGTCACACGCCGAAAGCATCGAGGCAAGCCATGCTGCGATAAGCGCAATTTCCGGCGAAAGCACAAACCGGGTTTCGGGTTCCGTGCGCTTGAGCGCCGTACCCGTTATTGTGAACCGTTTTCTTGTTACTCAGCTTCCTCTTTTGACTCGTCTGCATCCAGACCTTAGCGTCGAGCTTGTTCCGAGTTCGGACAATCTGGACTTGTCCAAGCGTGAAGCCGATCTTTCTGTGCGCTTTGCACGTCCATCTGATGGGGGTATGCGCACCAAAGCCCAAAAGCTGGGCGAGGTGTCATTCGTTGCCTGCGCCGCAAAGAGTATCTCGCCCGAGCATTATGAATCATTGGGCTGGATCACCTATGACGAGGCACATTCTCGCCTGCCGCAGGCGCGTTGGCTTGAGAGTACGGCGAATTCTGAAGACCTGCGTGCCGGTTTGCGGGTAACGGATGTTGAGACGGCGCTGCAGGCCGTTGTGGCGGGCATTGGAAAGACGCTACTGCCAAGAGCAGTCGTTTTGTCCGATCCACGATTGCAAGCGATCGAGCCAGAAGATTGCGCCAAGTTTCCAAGCAGGGAGGTTTGGATGTTGTCGCATGTGAATCAGACATCAAGGGTGTCAATTACGGCAGTTAAAGAGTGGCTAATGAGTTTGAGCTGGCACTGACGCGCGCCCTAGTAGCGGCAATTCATACGAGGTAAAGCATCGCACAAAACGAACTTTCAGAATACCTTATCTGCGAGGTGTTCGGATGCCAGTTTCATGCGGCGTGATCTGCTATTTAACCGTCGAGTTTGATTGGTTGCTTATCCAAAATCTATAGCAGCCTTCGGGTCCCCCTCGAACACAGGGCGCATGAAATATCGGACGTGGCGCTTGATGCATCCAGTCTCACGCGCAAATCTGAAGACGGCCTGGCACTCTTCGTCTGTCTCGATTTTTTGCCGGTAGCTTTCGTATTCCGCTAAGCTTTGGAAAGAAAAGGATGCTGTCGCAAAGTCGCTAGGTCCCTCATGGGGCAAAAGGTACCCATGATGCTTTCCGCCAAAGCGATCAACAAGCGCGATCCAAGAACGGGCATATGCTTCGAACTCTGTAAGTTTTCCGGGCGTAATCTCATATTGAATAAAGCATGTAATCATTTTTACCCCAATTAAACAGCGTCCGGTCCTACCTCATGTAACAAAACAAAACGGGTTTCTTGAACCTGTTTGTTCATTGCGACGTGCAAACCGTTCAACGGTTCGGTCCGCATTCCGACGTAATCCCATGCGTCAAGCGAGGCCTGATGGGAGTGAAACCGCATCTCTAGCACGACAGCTACGTCGGGAATGTCAAAGAGAGTAGTTGTGACCTTGCCTGCGTTTCCTCCAGGGCGACCGGTCCCAACAGTTTTTCCTTCAAGGTCAGTGAAGTCAGTGATTCCGGTGTCTGAACGAGCAACGTACTGAGCCATTCCGACAGGCATCGCCAGAATGGCTTTCATATCTTTATAGCCGTCTCGCAGCGCCTCCGGATCGTCGGCGTATTTTCCTGTGCCACCCACGGCGTCGAGGTAATGCGGCGCGCCTACGCCCACCATGTCGATTTCACCTTGGGCGGCCTTCCTCATTCCTGAGACGGTGCCATTTTCAACAACAGTCATAGGAATCCCGGCTTCGCGAGCGATCCCCGACCAAACGACTCCCAGTTGATAGTCATCCGAAGTCGTCGAAACGCCACTGAATACGATGTCCTGCGAAAATGCAGCGGTTGCTGCCATCGCGAGTGCGCCGGATAGCGCCATGGAGCGGAAAGTTTTGAACATCTTCTCCTCCGTTAATGTTCTATTCTACAGAACGCTGTTGCGTTAGACAGAACGCTATGCTAAGAAGGGCTGAAAGTCAAAGAAAAGCTGGAGGGCACTTGCCTTGGCGGACACAAAGGGCGTTGAAGCCGTTGATCGTGCTTTGAAAATTTTGGATTGCTTTAGTGCTGATACGCAGGAAGTCAGTCTTGCCGAACTCTCGCGTCGCACTGAATTCTACAAGAGCACAATTCTTCGACTGGTCGCTTCATTGGAGCGATTCGGGTATCTTGTGCGCGGAGAGACGGGGAGATATCGCTTAGGTCCGGCCACCTGGAGGTTAGGGTCGTGCTACAGGCAAAGCTTCGATCTTGCAGAGGTTCTGCGACCTGAATTGAAGACTCTTTGCGAAGCCACGAATGAAACCGCTTCCTTCTACATCCTCGAAGGCCGCAGTCGAATTTGTCTATACCGGGTTGAGCCCGACAGAGCGATCCGGCACTCGATAGTTGAGGGTGAGAGTATGCCATTGGACCGCGGTGCCAGTGGCAGAATCTTGTTGGCGTTCTCCGATGGTGTAGATGATCCGGACTCCGACGTTAAAGAGAAAGGCTACACTGTCTCGCTTGGTGAACGGGATCCGGAAGTCGCAGCTGTATCGGTCCCACTTATTGCGAAATCAGGCCGTCTCGTCGGTGCCCTGTCCGTATCAGGACTGATCACCCGATTTGGCGAGGAGCGTCACGAGGCTTTGGTCACGGCACTGAAAGATAGTGAACAGCGCCTTTCGGATAAAATTTCAATTTAAAGGAACCGCTATGTCGCTCTATCCACCACCGGAAATCACCGACGCAAAAGTATGGACCAGTTTGCCGGATGAGTTCCGCGTCAAAGACACTTCGCCAGAGTGGGCCTCGGCCAACAAACCCGGACGACAGATTGACAGCTTTTTGGAAGGCCCGAGTTTTGACCGTGAGGGCAATCTCTGGGTTACGGATATCCCTTACGGCCGCATCTTTAAGATAGCGCCAAACGGCGAATGGACGCTCGTGACCCAACATGACGGTTGGCCAAACGGGCTCAAAATCCATAAAGATGGCCGCGTCTTTATCGCGGATTACAAGAATGGGATCATGTGCCTGGATCCTGAAACAGGCCGAGTTGAACCCGTCATTTGGCACCGGCATTCTGAGCATTTCCGAGGCTGCAACGATCTGGTCTTTGATGCTCAGGGGCGCCTGTACTTTACCGATCAAGGACAAAGTGGAATGCATATGCCCAATGGTCGCGTATTTCGGTATGACTTTGAGGCCGAGCGCCTCGATCTATTGATTGATACCGGTCAAAGCCCCAACGGCCTGGTTCTGAATGAGCACGAGGATGTTCTATACGTGGCTATGACACGTGGTAACAGCGTGTGGCGCTTGCCGTTGATGGCCGACGGTGGCGTTTCAAAGGTAGGCGTCTACTTGCAACTTTCAGGCGGCCTCTCCGGTCCAGACGGCATGGCCTTGGATCAGTCAGGTGGCCTTTGGGTAGCACACGCCGGAAATGGGTGTGTCTGGGGTTTTTCAAAAACCGGTGAGCCTCAATACCGCCTGAAAAGCTCCACCGGTATGACCACGACCAATTTAGCCTTTGGTGGTGAAAATAACTCCGAGGTTTTTATAACCGAGTCCGATACCGGCAATATTCTGAGGGTCCGCGTCGAAACACCAGGCAGGTTGATGTACTCGCACGCAGATTAGAGGTTGATGCGACAACGTTTGCTTTGTCCGATCTGAAAAACCAACAATTTTTCCTCTAGCTTGAAGCCCGCTGAAAATTTTCGGTTTGCGGACATTCGAGCCCTGTCGTTGAAGTTCGGCTTTGTCCGCTGCCCTGCCATCTGAGAAGCGCGTGGGAATGTCCGGTTTGCGCGGTTGGCGGCGTGCCGCGCTTGCATATGCGCGCGGCTTGATCGATTGCGGCTTCGGGCTCTGAGTTCCGCTTCGGCCCCAAAGGAAAATCTTGCTGCCAAAAAGGAAGAACTATGCGTGGCGGATCAATTGTTAGGTTTTGGTGGAGCCTAGGGGAGTCGAACCCCTGACCTCTTGCATGCCATGCAAGCGCTCTCCCAACTGAGCTAAGGCCCCATCACGGTACCGTCGGTACGGTGGACGGACGTTTATGAGACCGTGGCAATGAGTGCAAGTCCAAAAATGGAATTGGTACCAACTTTCAGTCCGGGTTGCCCGCTCAATGAATAAGGCGACCCTCAGGGGTCGCCTTATTGCTAAATCAGGTTTCGTCTTCCGAGGACATGTCAGTGATGTCGTCCAGAGAAACCTCATCACTGCTGTCGTCATCGTCGTCCAGCAGATCGTCGTCCAGTTCGACGTCGACGGTGTCGTCATCGTCCAGAACCGCATCTTCTCCGGATGCGTTTTCACGCGCCTTGACCGAAGCCGCATCTTCGGCATCCGCCGCGATCATGCGACTTTTGGATGTTTGAAGCTCCACGATCTCGCCAGTGTAGGGGCTGATGATCGGGTCCTTGTTCAGGTCGTAAAATCGCTTACCGGTTGTCGGGCAAACGCGCTTTACGCCCCATTCTTCCTTGGGCATGTCAAATCCCCTTGATATCAGGTGAGTCGTCTAAATGATTCAGCTCAACTGCCACAGGCAGTGGGCACTGTCAAAGTCTTTGCGCAAGAGAGGTCGAGATATGGGAGAGCACGCATTGCCAGGGACGCCGCCAGTGCCGCTGAGGTTGCGCAAATCGGCCCGGGCACGGCGCATCAGTTTGCGAATTTCCCAGTTGGACGGTCGGGTTACGCTGACCTATCCAATCGGAGTACCTGAATCCGAGGCATTGAGTTTCGCCCTTACCAAGGAAGAGTGGATTCGGCAGTATCTGCAGGATCGGCCGGACATTGCCGTGGTGCGGGTCGGACAGATGATCCCGATTGAAGGCATTGACCGGCGAATCGTACCTGCAACGGGTCGGAGGGTTCTGTTGCAGGCAGATGAAGTCGCAGTTCCCAAAGGGGCCGAAGCGCGCCGGTTGGCCCGGTTCCTCAAGGAGTTGGCGCGGGACCGGTTGATCGGTGCGTGTGATGACTATGCGGCAATGCTGGGGCGCTCGTATACCACGCTTAGCCTGCGCGATACGCGGTCACGCTGGGGGTCGTGTAGCTCGCATGGCGGGTTGATGTTCTCATGGCGTCTCATTCTGGCGCCACCAGAAGTGCTGCACTATGTGGCCGCGCACGAAGTGGCCCATCTTGCCGAGATGAACCACTCGCCCGCTTTCTGGGAGCAGGTCGAGAAGATCTTTGGCCCGTATCAGCAACCCCGCCGATGGTTGCGAGACAACGGGGCCGAGCTGCATCGATACAGGTTTGATGCAGAGCCGAGTTGACCTCACGCCGTTTTGTGATCACATAGTCGGATGTTGAGCGCACGCCCTTCCGAGACCCAAACCGCCACCCATGACCGGGTATACCGGGTTCTGAGGTCTCGAATCATGCACGGGGAGATGGCACCGGGTCAGGCCCTGACTTTGCGTGGCATCGGCAAGGAGTTCGGTGTTTCAATGACCCCGGCGCGTGAAGCGGTGCGCCGTCTGGCGGCCGAAGGAGCCTTGTTCCTGTCCACCTCGGGCCGGGTCTCGACCCCCGAGTTGACCAATGACCGGATCGAGGAACTGGCCGCATTGCGCGCGTTGCTGGAGGTTGAACTGGCCAGCCGGGCTTTGCCAAGGGCGCATATTGCCCTGATCGACAGGTTGCAGAGCATCAATATGACCGTTGCCGAAATGGTAACTAAACGGGATGCAGTTGGTTACATCCGGTCAAATCTGGAGTTTCACCGCACCCTATACCTGCGCGCGCAAGCGCCCGCAATGCTAGCCATTGCTGAAACCGTCTGGCTGCAACTGGGTCCGACAATGCGCGCGCTATACGGGCGTCTGAGACGCACCGAACCGCCACATTACCACAAGCTGATCATTGCCGCGCTCAAGGCCGGAGACGAGCCCGGCCTGCGGCTGGCAGTGCGCTCGGACGTGACACAGGGGCTGCGTTTGCTGGTTAGCTGAGCGGCTTCCTGCCGACATGCAGTTACCGGCTTTCCCGAGCATTGCTGTTCTGGCCTGCGCTGCCCGGCTGGGTTACTCTTGAGACAAATCACAAACAAGAGCAGACCCCAGTCATGATCAATCGCCGACACTTTTCCATTTGCCTTGGATCAACTTTATTGGCCGCCTGCACGGGCGGCAGCGCGCCGTCCAGTGCACCTGCATCCCGTATGCGGGCAGTTCCCAATGCAGGCTGGGATGCCTGGGTTACTGGGTTTAAAGGCAGGGCGGCATCGCAGGGAATTTCTCAGTCCACAATAGATCGCGCCTTTCAGGGGGCAGGCTACCTGCCCGATGTGATCGAACGCGACCGCAATCAGGTAGAATTCAAGCGCTCGCTCGAAGACTATCTGGCCATCGCTGCCTCGGACGAGAGGATCAGCACCGGCCAGAAGATGCTGCGGCAGTACAACGGCACGCTGTCACAGATCGAGGCGCAGTACGGCGTCGACAAAGAAGTTGTCGTGGCCGTATGGGGGCTGGAAAGTCGCTATGGCGCGCGTCGCGGCGATGTGCCCGTGGTGTCAGCGTTGTCGACTCTGGCCTATGATGGGCGCCGTGGCCAGTTCTTTGAAAGCCAGTTAATCGCTGCGATGAAGATCCTTCAGAATGGCGACACCACACCTGCCAATATGACCGGCAGCTGGGCCGGGGCGATGGGGCACACGCAATTCATTCCGACCTCTTATCTGGCCTATGCCGTGGATTTCACCGGCGACGGGCGGCGCGATATCTGGTCTGATGATCCGGTGGACTCGCTGGCCTCGACCGCCGCCTATTTGGCGCGCGCCGGTTGGGTGCGTGGACAACCCTGGGGCGGAGAGGCCGGGTCTGTCTCCGGTACACCCGTTGCTGTGCTGCAACCGCAGACACCGGGGCCGCGTATTGCCGTCTTCCGCAATTTTCAGGTCATCAAGCGCTATAACAATTCGGACAGTTACGCGATTGGTGTCGGTCATCTGGCAGACAGAATTGCGGGCGGCGCGCCGTTTCAGGCTTCGTTCGGGCCTGATGCAAATGGTCTGACATTGGACAACCGCAAGGAATTGCAACGTCAGCTAACCTCTGCAGGGTATGATACCAAGGGCGCGGATGGGGTTATCGGAAAAAATACTACGTCAGCCATCAGCGCGTACCAAAGCGCCAATGGGTTGCCAGTAACCGGTGAACCTTCGGTTGCACTGCTGCGCAAGTTGGGTGGCTGACGGTTACGCCGCCAGCCCTTTTGAGCCGATATCCAGAAATTTTTGTCGGCGGTCCTGAATCAGGGCCGCCGCATCTTTGCCGTCCAGTTCCGCCAACATGGCGGCAATCGCCGCACGTACTGCCTCAACGGTTGCCGGACGATCGCGATGTGCGCCGCCCTTGGGTTCTGGAATGATCCGGTCGCAAACGCCAAGCTTGTTCAAGTCCTGAGCGGTCAGACGCAGCGCCTCGGCCGCTTCGCGCATTTTCTCGGCATCTTTCCACAGGATTGAGGCACAGCCTTCCGGCGAGATCACCGAATAGACCGAATGTTCCAGCATCGCCACACGGTTCGCGGTTGCAAACGCCACGGCGCCGCCTGAGCCGCCTTCGCCGATGATGACCGAGACCAAAGGTACACCGATTTTCAGGCACATTTCGGTCGACCGGGCAATCGCCTCGGACTGACCGCGTTCCTCGGCACCTTTGCCGGGATAGGCGCCTGCTGTGTCGATCAGGGTGATCACAGGCAGGCCAAACCGCCCGGCCATCTCCATCAGGCGTACCGCTTTACGATAGCCTTCAGGGCGGGCCATGCCGAAATTCCGTTCGATCCGCGACTTCGTATCGCTGCCTTTTTCATGGCCGATCACCATAACAGGTTGATCGTTGAAACGTGCAAGACCGCCAATCACGGCCAGATCGTCGGCAAAATTGCGATCACCTGCCAGCGGAGTGAATTCGGTGAACAGAGCATCCACGTAATTGTTGCAATGCGGGCGTTCCGGGTGACGGGCAACCTGACACTTCCGCCATGGCGTCAGGTCGGCATATAGCTCATCCAGAAGCTTGGCGGCTTTGGCATCCAACGCGGCGGCCTCTTCGGCTACATCCATCTCTTCGTTGGTACGCGCCAGTGCACGCAGCTCTTCAGCTTTGCCTTCAATCTCGGCCAGCGGTTTTTCGAAATCCAGATACTGGGTCATGACGCCTCTCAACGCGGAAGTTCTCTGCTATATGGCCTGACGTTGCTCCGGATGCAACTCAGCAAGATTTGTGGTCTGAGGATGTGCAAACACGGTTGGGCAAAGAGTAGGAAGGACACCAATGGCTGCCAGCTACGAAGACCGCGTGTTGCGCGTTTTGACGTATATCCATGACAACCCTGCCGGGGATCTGTCATTGGATGCGCTGGCTGACGTGGCCGCCATGTCCCGGTTTCACTGGCACCGGGTGTTTCGCGCCTTGACTGGTGAAACCTGTGCCCAAGCGGTTCGGCGCATACGTCTGCACCGCGCGGCTACATGTCTGGTGCGGTCGGATCGGGCTATCCCCGATATTGCTCTGTCTGTCGGTTATCCCAATCCAATCTCTTTTTCGCGGGCCTTTTCCGAGGCCTATGGCAGCAGTCCCGCTGCCTTTCGCAAGGCAGGTCAGTTCCGGCCCGCCCATCCTGAATTCCAAACCGGAGGATATCCGATGCATCCCATTACAACCCGAACAGAACCCGCCCGCCGAGTCGTCGCCCTGCCGCATCAGGGTGCGTATTCAAAGATCGGAAAAAGCTTCGAAGCATTCGGAGCCTTGTGTGAGTCCCGTAAACTGTGGCCGCAAGTCGGGCCGGTTCTGGCTCTGTACTTCGACAGTCCGGATGACGTGCCCGAAGATCAGCTGCGCAGTTTTGCAGGCGCTGAATTCCGGGGCGGTGTCGCTCCTGAGGGCATGGAAGAGTTGTCTATTCCGGGTGGGAAGACTGCCGTGCTGACACATAAAGGGCCATATTCCGGGATCGAGGCTGCCTATCACAGTCTGTTCGGCAACTGGTTGCCCGAATCTGGCGAGGAGCCGGCAGATAAGCCTAGTTACGAGATCTACCTGAACGACCCGCGTGAAACGGCGCCCGAGGATTTGCTGACGGAAATCTGCCTGCCTCTGAAGTAACTCAGCCGGACCAAAGAACAGGATAAAGCGAAGCCACAAGTAGCACCGCCATTGTCCAGTTGAACACAACCAATCGGCGCGGGTTCGTCAGAATCCGCGCCATCTGCTGACCAAGAAAGGTCCATGTGCTGACCGAAGGCAGGTTTACTGCCCCGAAAACCAGCGCCACCAGGGCAATTGCGTACAGGGTCTGATTTGGCGTGTAGGCAGTAACGGCGGTCAGGGCCATGGCCCAGGCTTTGGGGTTCACCCATTGAAAGGCGGCGGCCTGCAAAAAGGTCATGGGGGTCCCTGTGGCTTCTGCGCTTTTGGCAGGCGCTGCATGCGCGATCTTCCATGCCAGATACAGCAGATAGACCACCGACACGACCTTAAGGACGGTATAGCTGACTGGATATCGGTCAAAGACCTGCACCAGCCCCGCACCGACAAGCAACACCATGAAGGTAAAACCAATGCCAATGCCCAACATATGCGGGATTGAACGACGAAAGCCGAAATTCGCGCCTGACGCCATCAACATCAGATTGTTCGGCCCCGGAGTAATGGACGTCACGAAGGCAAAGGTGATCAGGGCAAGCAGGATGTCGTATGTCATGTGGTGAAGTATCGTCCGGGCTTCAGCAAATGAAATTGCTTTTTCGTGCGCGTTTCCGGTATTTCTGCAATCTATGATGAAAGATGATCAAATAAACCGTCAGATATTGCGCGAGCTGACACGAGATGGACGGGTCAGCAACCTGGAGTTGGCCGAACGCATCGGCCTGTCGCCTTCTGCATGCTTGCGCCGTGTTCAAGATCTTGAGAAGGCCGGGGTGATTACAGGCTATCGTGCAGTTTTGGACCCCTTGGCGATGGGTGTCGGCTTTGTTGCCTATATCGGAGTTGGCTTGGGCGAGCATACAAAAGCTGCGCAAGAAGGGTTTGAACGCGCCCTGCAGCAAGCCCCCGAAGTGGTCGAATGCCACAATATCACGGGCACGATCGAATACCTGCTGCGCGTCGAGTGCGCCGACCTGCCAGCATACAAAACGTTCCATACCGAGGTGCTGGGAACGCTGCCGCATGTCACGTCAATCACGTCTTATGTGGTGATGGGCTCGCCCAAAGATTTACGGGCGTGACCTCTGAAATTGTGAAGCCTCACTCTCTTGCAGCGTGAAAAATCACGTTTTAGTGTCATATCGGAGACGTCGATCAGGGGTATCCCCGAGAAATCCGGCGCGCACACAGGGAGAAAACGATGAAATCCATTTATATCGGGGCAGCAGCTCTTGCTGTGGCGGTGATAGCCGGTGGGGCTCTTGCCGCTCCGCTAAAGCTGCAACCTGCCAATCCACAGCCTTCTCCAAAGGCGGGGTTGAATGTCAAATACTTTGGTACAGGCAATCAACACAAGAAGATCCGGGATCTGAGCCAGGCAAAAAGCATGCTGTCTCAGGCGAAGCCCGGAAATCCGCTGCGGGGGTTGGATTATAGGGACACCAGTAAGGGTGACGGTGTCATGACGTTTGACGGCGCTTACAATGTTGCCGCCGAGGTTACGGGGTATATGCGGTTCGACTCGCCAGGGATTTACGAGTTGGAAACGTGGTCGAATGACGGGATTGAGGCGTCGGTAGGCGGCCAACAGATTGGCCGCGTATCTGGTATTCAAGGCTGTGAAGCCAATCAGCGAACCGAAGTCGAAGTGCCCAAGGCTGGCTGGTATCCATTGAAGATCATCTATTTCCAAAAACTAGGAACCTCTTGCCTGATGATGAAGTCAGGAAAGAAGGGTGAACGCTTCACATGGACGCCCAATGAGGTCTTTGGTCGTTGATTTATCTACAAATAAGGGCGCTCGATGGTGCGCCCCTTTTTGTGACTTAACTGCCTGCGGCAATCAGTTCGGCTTGTGCCACAATGACTTCGGCTTGCTTGATTGAGGCGATATCGACCAAACGCCCTTTATAGACGGTCGCGCCTTCACCATTTGCCTTGGCCTGTTCCATCGCAGCTAGGATTTCACGGGCCTCTGACACGGCCTCATCCGACGGGGTAAAGACCTGATTGGCCAGTGCGATCTGCTTGGGATGGATCGCCCATTTGCCGACCATGCCCAATGTGGCGGAGCGTTTGGCCTGAGCGATGTACCCTTCGTCATCGCTGAAATCTCCGAAAGGCCCATCCACAGGCAGCACACCATGGGTGCGGCAGGCGGCAACGATGGCGGCCTGTGCCCAGTGCCACGGATCAGACCAATGTTTCTTGCCGTCGTGCAGCATGTAGTAGTTTTCCTGCGTACCCCCGATGCCCGTGGTCTGCATCCCCATCGAGGCCGCAAAATCTGCTGCTCCAAGGCTCATGGCCTGCAGGCGGGGGGAAGAGGCAGCGATTTCTTCCACATGCGCGATACCGGCAGAAGATTCGATGATGACTTCGAAACTGATTGGTTTGGCACGGCTCTTGGCGCGCTCAACGGCGGTGACCAACGCATCGACCGCATAGACATCCGCCGCGCAACCGACTTTGGGGATCATGATCTGATCCAGACGGTCGCCTGCCTGTTCCATGACATCAACAACATCGCGGTACCAGTAGGGAGTATCCAATCCGTTGATGCGAACGGACATGTACTTGTTACCCCAGTCCACAGTGTTCAATGCTTCGATGACGTTGGCGCGGGCCGCATCCTTGTCCGAAGGTGCAACCGAGTCCTCAAGATCAAGGTTGATCACAT
The DNA here is from genome assembly GCF_947497005.1 of uncultured Ruegeria sp. Classification (GTDB taxonomy): domain Bacteria; phylum Pseudomonadota; class Alphaproteobacteria; order Rhodobacterales; family Rhodobacteraceae; genus Ruegeria. The sequence goes on from NZ_CANMFF010000005.1 coordinate 23,171, forward strand.
CCGCAGCGGATGCTGCCATTTTCGGGAACAGTTTGGTATTCGATCCTGGGCCAAACAGCTGACAGCGATTGGGACGCGCAGGGGCGGCGGGTTGGATGCGGAAGCTCATCTGGACCTCGTGTGCGAAAGGAAATTGCCATTTTCTTGTGTGATTGGGTATTAAATTACCAATCAATCCGCAAGCGTCTTTGTGCGTGTGCGGCAATGCAGTCGCAGCATTATCTGCGGCAGACCGGTTTGACGGTGATTAAAGATTAATCAGTTTAAAAACTTGAGAGAAAATTGCGAGAAAGTGGCAAACTACGCAAAAATTTCCCGTTCAATGCCGCGCAATCGAAGAATAACGCGAGACACTCGCTGACCTTCCTCTCTAGCCTGCGTCGGAATCAAAGGAGTGACCGCAATGATCGAGACACCGTACCTGCTGTTTTTGGGCGATGCGCCCGACCAATTGGCGGCCAAAGTGGCTGTGGGCATCAAGGATTGGCGCCCGGACAACGCCGTAGGCCAATACCGGATGGACGGCTGTAAAGCAGATCTGGGCCTGACGGACATGACCCTGACCGAGGCGAAAGCGGCAGGCGCCAAGACATTGGTGATCGGCGTGGCCAACCGAGGCGGCGTGATCAGCCAGGAATGGAAAAAAGTTCTGGTCATGGCACTGGAGGAAGGGTTTGACCTGGCCTCTGGCCTGCACAACCTGTTGCGCGATGAACCCGATCTGGTGGCCGTGGCCGAAGCAACCGGCCAAAAGCTGCACGATGTGCGTGTACCCGAAGTCGACTATCCGATTGCCAACGGGATCAAGCGCAAGGGCAAGCGTTGTCTGGCTGTAGGCACTGACTGCTCGGTCGGCAAGATGTACACGGCCATGGCGATGGATGCTGAAATGCGCAAGCGTGGCATGAAATCGACCTTCCGGGCGACCGGTCAGACAGGCATCCTGATCACCGGCGATGGCGTGCCGCTTGACGCGGTCATTGCTGACTTCATGGCCGGTTCGATCGAATGGCTGACGCCTGACAATGATGACGACCACTGGGACCTGATCGAAGGGCAGGGCTCGTTGTTCCACGTGTCCTATTCCGGTGTGACTATGGCGCTGATCCATGGCGGCCAGCCGGACGCCCTGATCCTGAGCCACGAACCAACCCGCGAGCACATGCGTGGTCTGCCGACTTACCAGCAGCCGTCTTTGGAAACTCTGCGCGACACCGCGCTGGCGCTGGCCAGGGTGGCGAACCCGGAGTGTCAGGTCGTAGGCGTATCGGTCAACACACAGCACATGTCCGAGGAGGACGCGACAGCCTATCTGACAAAGATCGAAGCCGACATGGGCCTGCCTGCGACCGACCCGTTCCGCTTTGGTTCGGGCAAGCTGGTGGACGCGCTGGCTGCGATGTGATCTGAGACACGTGCCGGTGGCGGGCTCATCCGCCTCCGGCAAGGATATTTGGGAAAAAATGAAGGAGCGTTTGCGTGCAGATAGAGGTCTCTCGTGATGTGTTTCGGCTGGCGCAGGTGTTTACCATCTCACGCGGGTCACGAACCGAAGCGAAGGTATTGACGGTTCGGGTGTCGGACGGAACCCATCAGGGCTGGGGCGAATGTGTTCCCTATGCGCGCTATGACGAAACCCTCGAGTCGGTTGAGGCCGAGATTGCCGGACTGCCTGCGGAGCTCACCCGTCAGTCACTGATGGATCTGTTGCCTGCTGGTGCGGCCCGGAACGCCGTGGATTGCGCCCTATGGGATCTGGAATGCAAACGTACTGGCAAACGCGCCTGGGATCTGGCTGGTCTGCCGGTGCCGGGCCCGGAGATCACCGCTTACACCCTGTCGCTGGACACGCCCGAAGCGATGCAGGCGCAGGCGGCCGAAAACGCGTATCGCCCGCTTCTGAAAATCAAGCTGGGGACTCCTGATGACATGCCCCGGCTTGAGGCTGTGCGCGCTGGTGCGCCGAATTCAAAGATTATTGTAGATGCGAACGAAGGCTGGTCGGCCGCAGTTTACGCCGATCTTGCCCCGCATCTGGTGCGCCTGGGCGTGGCGCTGGTTGAACAGCCATTGCCAGCCGGAAACGACGATGCACTGATTGGAATGGACCGTCCGGTTCCCGTCTGCGCTGACGAATCCTGCCATGACCGTACCAGCCTGCCCAAGCTGAAGGGCAAGTACGATGTCATCAACATCAAGCTCGATAAGACCGGTGGCCTAACCGAGGCGCTGGAACTGCGCAGGGCGGCGATTGCCGAAGGCTACGACATCATGGTCGGTTGCATGGTGGGCAGCTCGCTTGCCATGGCACCTGCGACCTTACTGGCGCAGGGTGCGCTGGTAACGGACCTTGACGGCCCGCTTCTGTTGGCCGAAGACCGCGACACCCCGCTGAATTTTGACGATGCCGGAGTGCACCCGCCCCAAGCGGCGCTCTGGGGCTGAGGAGACAACACATGACCCGAACCGTTTACGTAAATGGCGAATACCTGCCCGAGACCGAGGCCAAGGTGTCCATCTTTGACCGTGGCTTCCTGTTTGCAGACGCGGTTTACGAAGTCACCAGCGTTTTGGATGGCAAGCTGATCGATTTCGAAGGTCACGCGGTGCGCCTGAAGCGGTCTCTGGACGAGCTGGAAATGGCCGAGCCCTGCAACAAGGACGAATTGCTGGAGATTCACCGCAAGCTGGTTGAGCTGAACGGCATCGAAGAAGGTCTGGTCTATCTGCAGGTCTCGCGCGGTAGCGATGGTGATCGGGACTTCGTTTTCCCACCGGCAGATACCCAGCCCAGTCTTGTTCTGTTCACTCAGAACAAGCCAGGATTGGCCGACAGCCCGGCCGCGCAGAAGGGTGCCAAGATCATCTCGATCGATGATATTCGCTGGGGACGCCGCGACATCAAAACCGTACAATTGCTTTACCCGTCGATGGGCAAGATGATGGCCAAGAAAGCAGGCTGCGACGATGCGTGGCTGGTTGAGGACGGTTATGTGACCGAGGGCACCAGCAACAACGCCTATTTCGTCAAGAACGGTAAGATCGTCACCCGCCCGCTGTCCAATGACATCCTGCACGGGATCACCCGCAAGGCCGTGCTGCGCATGGCGGCCGAAGCTCAGATGGAGATCGAAGAGCGTCTGTTTACCATTGACGAAGCCAAAAAGGCGGATGAGGCGTTCACAACCTCGGCCAGTGCCTTTGTCATGCCGGTGGTTGAGATCGACGGGGTCGCGCTGGGCGATGGTACGCCAGGGCCAATTGCCAAACGCCTTCGCGAAATCTATTTGGACGAAAGCCGTAAGGCAGCGATCTAAAGAAAAGGCCCGCCGACTTGGCGGGCTATTTCCGTTTTGGGCTCAGCCCTTTTTCGTTACATTCTCTTCGAAGGCGACTTTGAAAGCTGCCTGTTTCTCGGGGTTGGCCTCGGTCTGATAGTTTGATTTCCACTCGTCCATCGTCATGCCGTAGAAGATCTCGCGGGCTTGGTCTTTGCCCATCTCGATACCCTTTTCATGGGCTGCTTCCTGATACCAGCGCGACAGGCAGTTGCGGCAGAACCCGGCGAGGTTCATCATGTCGATGTTCTGAACATCGGTGCGGTCTTCCATCAGGTGCTGTTGCAACCGGCGAAATGCGGCGGCCTGAAGTTCGATTTCGGTTTGCTTGTCCATGAGGTGGCTCCGGGTGGATTTGTATGCTGTGACTGACCTAACAACCCCGCAGCCCTGTTACAACAATCAGGCTTGCGACCAGACCCCAATCACATCAGTTTCAAAGCCAGCCATGGCACGATGCAAAAGATCAGCGTCAGAATCTTGTAGTTGGCAAGATATCTGAAATAGGCTCGTTTCACATCGGGACGCTCCATCTGAAACATCCTGCTGTGAATGCCCGCGATCCAATCCTGCAAGAGCAGGACCATCAGGGTGGTGAACAGAAGAACCGCGATATTGAGCGCAGCCATCCAGCCAAAAAACGTCGTCAGAAATTCATGTGTCACGATGATCCCCTTTCTTGCAGAATATGGGGATCAGAGGAGGCGCTCACAATGGCGTGAGCTGTGGAAAGCCACTGTCGAACTTGCGGTTAAAGGTCGCTGTTCCCCAATGCATCCCACAGGACAAGGGCCAGGCGTTCGGCCCATTCTTTTTGCCCCGCATGGTTGGCAATCAGATCATTGCGCAGTTCGATCAGGGCGTTGGGACGCCCGAACGCGGTGCAGTGCTTGTCAATCGCATCACCCGGCAACACGCCGGTATAGGGTTCGTTGACTCCAACGCACAGATCATCCTCGGCCTGAAGCCTGTCGACCAGAGGCCGCGCGAACCGCTCGTCCGGGGTGTGCAATACGCCAATATGCCAGGGGCGCGGGTCACGTCCGCGCAACTGGCGGGTGAAGGAATGCATGGAAACGATCACAGCGTGCGGCAACGCGGCCATCTGAGCCAGCGCCTCGTGATAGGGGCGGTAACACATGTTCAGGCGACGCTCGCGTTCAGCTGCGTCCGCATGGCGGTTGCCGGGAATGATCGAGCCGTCATAAAGCTTCATCAACAATGTTGGGTCGTCTTCACCGCGGTTGGGATCGATCACCAAACGCGAGAAATTTGCGGCAATTACTGGCGCGTTCAGGATCTCGCCCAAATGTTTTGACACCTCATAGGCACCGACATCATAGGCGATGTGGCGCTCCATGTCTTCGCGCGGCAGGCCAAGGTCGCCGTCGCTCACTTGTGGGGGGACAGTATTGGTTGCGTGGTCGCATGTAATCAGCCAGCGCGACGGGCGATCCGCACCGTGGACGAAAAACGGGGTGTATGTCATGAGCCTGTCATCTAGTTTGCCGCAGGTGTAGGGCAGTTGCTTTGAAAAGGGAATTGCGCAATAAGCGTCGAAACAATGTTTGCGGTAACATTTTGCGGCAGCCGATCCGTATAAACAGAGAAGACGTGAGGAGAAGAAACCAATGCGACGCCTGAGAAATGTGAAAATCGTGGCGACGCTGGGGCCAGCGTCCAATGACTATGACACCATTCGTGCACTGCACGAGGCCGGCGCGGATGTCTTTCGTCTGAACATGAGCCATGGCAGCCATGATGAGATCCGCGAACGGCACAAGATCATTCGGCAGGTCGAAAAGGATCTGGACAGCCCGATCGCCATTCTGGCTGACCTTCAAGGCCCCAAACTGCGTGTTGGTGTCTTTGCCAGCGAAGCAGAGGAACTGGAAGAAGGGGCGGATTTCCGTCTCGACCTTGACCCCACTGCCGGTGACATCAACCGTGTGTGCTTGCCGCATCCCGAGATTTTTGCAGCCCTTGAGCCGGGCGCGCGCCTGCTGGTGAATGACGGCAAAATCCGCCTGACCGTCAAGGATTGCGGTCAGGATTTCGCAAATTGCACGGTTGAGGTGGGTGGCACGATCTCAAACCGCAAGGGTGTGAACGTTCCTGATGTGGTGCTGCCGCTGGCGGCTTTGTCCGTAAAGGATCGTGACGATCTGGAGTTTGTCTGCCAGCTTGGTGTCGACTGGCTGGCGCTAAGCTTCGTGCAGCGCGCCAAGGACGTGTTCGAAGCCCGCGCGCTGGCCGATGGCCGGGCCGCGATCCTGTCCAAGATCGAAAAGCCCGCTGCGGTCGAGGCGTTCGACGACATCCTTGATGCCTCGGACGGGATCATGGTGGCGCGTGGCGATCTGGGTGTGGAACTGCCGGTGTCGGCCGTGCCTCCGATCCAGAAACGCCTGGTCCGTAAATGCCGTAGCGCCGCCAAGCCGGTCATTGTCGCCACACAGATGCTGGAAAGTATGATCGAAAGCCCGATGCCGACCCGCGCCGAAGTATCGGATGTGGCTACTGCGATCTACGAAGGAACGGATGCCATCATGCTCAGCGCGGAATCGGCGGCTGGCTCTTATCCGATCGAGGCGGTTCAGACCATGAACAAGGTCGCCATCGAGGTCGAGGCGGACCCGACCTATACCCAGATCATTGCGGCATCCCGGACGGCGAAGGGCAGCACTGTGGCCGACGGTATCGTCGCCGCCGCTCGCGAGATTGCCGAAAAGACTGACATCAAGGCGATCTGCTGTTTCACCCAGAGCGGCACAACAGCCTCGCTGACCGCGCGGGAACGTCCCGGAGTGCCAATCATCGCTATGACCTCGCAACGTGGCACGGCGCGCAGGCTCTGCCTGAGCTGGGGGTGCAATTGCGTGATGACGCCGGAATTGCAGCGGTTCAAGGGCGCTGTCGTAAATGCGGCGCGCGCGGCACGAGCCGGCGGTTTTGCCTCCGAAGCGGATCAGATTGTTGTCACCGCCGGTGTACCCTTCAACGTTCCGGGCTCCACCAACATTCTGCGGGTAGCCCCCTGTGACGAACGCCTGATTTACAGCACCGATCCCGAGTAGCCGCAACTGATCCGAGTTTCCGGATTTCCGCTAGCCAACAGGCTCTTTCACGGCCTCCATGACTGTGAAGGAACTGGTTTGGTGAATTCCGGGCAGCTTATTGATTTTTTCGCCCAGTATCATGCGAAAATGCGCGATATCACGTGTTCTGACAGTCAGAAGGTAGTCGAAAGACCCTGCAATCATCAGGCAGCTTTCAATTTCCGGCACGTTGCGCACCGCCTCATTGAATTTTTCCAACGAGTGTTCCGCGGTTGCAGACAGCGACACCTGCACCACGGTCAGCAGGGCCAACCCCATCCTCTCTTTGTCGACAATGGCGCTGTAGCCTTTGATATAGCCGTTCTTTTCTAGCCGCTTAACACGCTCGGAACAGGGCGTATTGGTCAGGTTTACGCGCGCAGCAAGCTCAACTATCGAGAGCCGTCCATTGGCTTCAAGCTCGTAAAGGATGCGTTGATCAATATTGTCTAATTCTCTGCTAATCAGTCATATTCCCTGTATTTTTAGCGTAAAACGACAAATTCCACTAAGTATAGTCCAAAAACATCCCCATTTCCTAGTGAATTTTCCTAATACTTACTGCAGAGCGGTCTTATTTAGAAGTTCCAAGTTCCGGCCGCTCTGCTGGGGGCGTGGGCCCCGGCCTCAACAACAAAAACGGAGGAACGAGATGACAACAAAGATTGTCATAGGACTTGACGGGACAGAGACCGGTGAGCGCGCGATTGCCTTTGCCAAAGACCTGGCAAAGCTGATCGGAACGTGTGAGTTGGTGGTCGCTTACGTGATCGAATGGTCCCCTTACACATTCCAGACACCGGAAGAAAACGCTCAGCGCCACAAGCGCCGTGAAGAAGAGGTTGAACTGGCAACGTCGCGAATCGTGACGCCCGCTGTTGACGCCCTCAAATCGGCTGGTTTCGACGCGCAGGGCATCGTGCGTCATGGCGATGTGGCGGAAACCCTGAATGCCATTACCGTCGAACAAGGCGGCTCTCAGATCGTTGTGGGCCGGTCTTCGGCGGACGGGATCAAGAAGCGCCTGTTTGGCAGTTCAACCCAAAACCTTGTCATGCATGCCGACGTTCCGGTCACGGTCGTGAACTGAGGGGAGAGATGATGATGAATATTCAGTACAAACTGGGTCTGGCTGCGCTCGCCGCACTCTTCACAACTCCTGCCGCCGCTCAGGACGCGGTGGGGCTGGACGACAAGATCAATCAGGCGTTTGCCGACTTTACCGGGCCGTTCGTCAGCTTTATCTTCGCTCCGTTTCCGGGAACCGGGTTCCCTTGGATCGTGGGTTGGCTGGTGGTCGCGGCCACAGTGTTCACACTTTACTTTGCCTTTGTGCAGTTGCGGTTCTTCAGCCACGCGATCAGTCTGGTCAAGGGCGACTATTCTGATCCCAACGATGCGGGTGAAGTCAGTCACTTTCAGGCGCTGGCAACGGCGTTGTCAGGGACTGTTGGACTTGGGAACATCGCAGGCGTTGCGGTGGCCGTCGGGATCGGCGGGCCGGGTGCCACATTCTGGATGATCGTCGCGGGCCTTTTGGGCATGGCGTCGAAATTCACTGAATGTACGCTGGGTGTGAAATACCGAAATGAATACGATGACGGCACCGTGTCGGGTGGCCCGATGTATTACATGTCCAAAGGATTCGACGAACTGGGTCTGCCGGGCGGCAAAATTCTGGCCGTTCTGTTCTCGATCTTCTGTATCCTTGGCGCGCTGGGCGGGGGCAATATGTTCCAGGCCAATCAGGCGCACCAACAGATCGCGGGCATTACCGGAGACTATCCCGGTTGGATCACGGGCCTGGTCTTTGCAGTCATCGTTTTCGCGGTGATCGTGGGCGGCTTGAAATCCATCGCGCGGGTGACCGAAAAGGTCGTTCCCTTCATGGGTGTCATGTATGTGGCTGCTGCACTGGTGATCATCCTCATGAATGCGGATCAGATCGGTTGGGCCTTCGGGCAGATCTTTGCTGGGGCATTTACTGGTCTCGGTGTCGCTGGTGGCATGGTTGGTGCACTGATCCAGGGCTTCCGGCGTGCGGCGTTCTCGAACGAAGCAGGCGTTGGTTCTGCGGCGATTGCGCACTCGGCAGTACGAACCAAAGAGCCGATTACCGAAGGCTTCGTTTCGCTGCTTGAACCGTTCATCGATACGGTCGTGATCTGTACCATGACTGCATTGGTGATCATCATCACCCAGCAGCTGATCGTTGATCCTGAAACCGGCAAATACATGTTGAACGAAGCAGGTAATGCGATTGCCACTGTCGATGGCAACTCAGGCGTCAGCCTGACCTCGGCGGCATTTGGCAGCGCCTTTAGCTGGTTCCCATATGTGCTGGCGATTGCGGTGATCTTGTTTGCCTTCTCGACCATGATCAGCTGGTCTTACTATGGCCTCAAAGCCTGGACCTACCTGTTCGGCGAAGGTCACACCAAGGAGCTGGTGTTCAAGGTCATCTTCTGCATCTTCGTGGTCATCGGTGCCGCGGCCAATCTTGGCCCGGTCATCGACTTCTCGGATGCGGCGATCTTTGCGATGGCGGTTGTGAACGTCTTTGCGCTCTACTTCCTGATGAAAGTGGTGCGTCAGGAACTGGCGTCCTATTCCGAACGTTTGAAAAGCGGTGAAATCCGCAAATTCGAACACTAAATCCAATCACCGGGGCGGCAACCGTCGCCCCGGTGCCTGACCAGCCCTGTGAAAAGCACAGATTCTGGTCGAATCCCCCTTGCCAGTATTACGGAACTTGCGTAAACGGCGCTTCTGATCGCGTGACCGGCCGAGATGGCATGCCGAGTCGCGTCTGAAACCGAACCCGAAAAAGGAGACGGAAATGCCTAAGATGAAGACAAAGTCGAGCGCCAAGAAGCGCTTTAAGGTGACTGCGACCGGTAAGGTCCTTGCTGGCCAGGCCGGCAAGCGTCACGGCATGATCAAGCGGACCAAGAAATTCATCCGCGATGCCCGTGGCAACACCACCCTGTCCGCCCCCGACGCCAAAATCGTCAAGGGCTATATGCCCTACGACCGATAAGAGGAGATTAAGACATGTCCCGCGTTAAAGGTGGAACCGTAACTCACGCCCGTCACAAGAAGGTCATCAAGGCCGCCAAAGGTTACTATGGCCGCCGCAAGAGCACCTTCAAGGTTGCCCGTCAGGCCGTCGACAAGGCGAACCAGTATGCAACCCGCGACCGCAAGAACCGCAAGCGCAACTTCCGCGCGCTGTGGATCCAGCGTATCAACGCTGCTGTTCGTTCGCATGACGAAGCACTGACATATTCCCGCTTCATCAACGGCCTGAACCTGGCTGGTATTGAAGTAGACCGCAAAGTTTTGGCTGATCTGGCCGTGCACGAACCGGAAGCGTTCGGCGCGATCGTCGCCCAAGCTCAGGCTGCTCTGGCTGCCTGATCCTCTTAAAAGAGACAGTGAATGAAGGGCCGTCCCACATGGGGCGGCCTTTTTCGTTTGGTAGCCAAAAGAATGTCGGTTCCAAGCCGATCGTTACGATTGCCGCAGATTACACAAATGGCAGCAACGCGCGGCCAAGAGCTGGCTTTGGCCGGTCGACAGATGTTGAGTTCAACACCAAGTATTTGACGTTTGCGTCATTGCCGCTCTTTAGGTTTTGACACGCCGGATTTCCGCCGGGCCGCTACGTTCTGAGAAGGTGTTTGTAATTGTCTCACGTATGCATGCGATATCTATCGCGCGGGGGTTTTGCCCCGGATGAGGCCTGAGAGAAGCTGCACAATTTAGACACATAGACAACAATCGCTGGCAGACTTTTTGTTCGGGTTATGCGCCGGACCTTTCAGGCAACTATTATTACACCCAACGAAAAGTTGCTTTTTTGCGCGCGGCAAGAAAGTATACTCCCATGGAAATTTTAGATTTCTGAAAAGAACTGCGACGAGGCGACCCACAATGACAGGCGGCAAAATTCGAAATATGGAGGAATTTGCGAGGGTTAGCGGCATCTCGCGCCCGACAGTGTCGAAGTATTTCAATGACCCCGGTAGTGTCAGGTCTAGCACGCGCGCTCGGATCGAGGCTGCATTGGAGCAGCATGATTATCGCCCCAATATTTACGCGATGAACCAGAACCGGAAGCTGACAAAGAATGTCGGGGTCGTCGTTCCGCTATTGTCGGACCCCTATTTTGCCGAGATAGCGCGGAACCTTGAACAAAGGTGTATCGCCGCCGGGTATCGCCCGACATTGTTCAGCTCACACGGGGATCCTGCGTTTGAGGTCGAGGTTCTGGAAACCCTGCGATCTCTTAAGCCTGCTGGTGTTCTGCTGGCCCCTTTGGGCCGCGCTTCGGATCGACAAGCACTTGAAAAGTTCTGCAGTGATGTCCCTACCTTGATCTTCGACAGCAGCGTTGATGAGATCGGTCTTGCCTTTGTAGGTTCGGACAATTTCCAGTTCACGGCCCATATCACCGACTATTTGTGCAGAACAGGTGAGCCGCCTTGCTTTTTCGAGATGAAGACACCTGCAAACCCCAATGCGCACCGTCGTCGTCAAAGCTATCTGAATGCGATGCAGGAATTCGGCCATACGCCACACGTCATTTCAATTGACGGTGAAGGCTGGGGGTTCGAAGAAATTGGCCGCCTGGGTGGGCACGAAGCACTGCAGAAAGGGAGCTTTTCAACCAATACTATCTTGTGCAGCAACGACCGTCTGGCGATTGGGTTGCTGACTGCCTGTTACGAAAAGAACATCCGCGTGGGGCGTGGCGACGATTGTGCGATTCGCGTCGCAGGACAGGACGGGCACCCACATTCACGCTATACCTGCCCACCGCTTACGACAATTTCACACAACTATGATGCGGTGTCCCAGACAGCAGCCGAAGCACTGTTTACCGCGATCGAGGGTCAGGTATCACCTTGGAAAAGCACGCGTTTGGAGGGGAAGCTGATCTTACGTGACTCCGCGTAGATCTGGCATAATTTTACGCGCGTAAAATTTATATTGACGCCGCGTCGCCTAAACGACTAGCCTTGGGCATAACATCCAACTAGGGAGGAAACCGGATGTCATTGAAGAGCACACTCTGTGCTGCAACTGCGCTTTCGCTGATTACAGCAACAGGTGCATTCGCAGCCGACCCTTCCGCAACGATCACAGTCGCGACAGTCAACAATGGCGACATGATTCGTATGCAGGGCTATACCGACAAATTTACCGAAGATACCGGGATCGCAGTCGAATGGGTAACACTTGAAGAAAACGTGCTGCGTCAGCGCGTCACGACCGACATCACCACCAAAGGTGGTGCGTTCGATATTATGACAATTGGCATGTACGAAACCCCGATCTGGGGTGCCAATGGCTGGCTGGTTCCGCTGGACGATCTGTCCGAAGATTACGATGTTGGCGACATATTGCCCGCGATGGCAGGTGGTCTTTCCCACGAAGGCACGCTGTATGCGGCGCCGTTTTATGGCGAAAGCTCCATGATCATGTATCGCACGGACCTGATGGAGGCCGCAGGCCTTGAGATGCCCGAGGCGCCAACATGGGAGTTCATTGCTGAAGCTGCCGCTGCAATGACGGACCGCGACGCGGACATCAACGGCATTTGCCTGCGTGGTAAGGCTGGTTGGGGCGAAGGTGGCGCGTTCATCACCGCGATGTCCAACTCGTTCGGCGCACGTTGGTTCGACATGGACTGGAACGCGCAGTTCGACACAGAGCCATGGGCCAACACACTTAACTTCTACAAGAACATGATGGATGCCTCCGGTCCCACCGGATACGCGACCAATGGGTTCAACGAAAACCTGTCGCTGTTCAATCAGGGCAAGTGTGGCATGTGGATCGACGCGACTGTTGCGGCATCGTTCGTAACCGGTGACGATTCCACAGTTGCTGACAGCGTTGGCTTTGCACTGGCACCCGACACAGGTCTGGGCAAGCGGTCCAACTGGCTGTGGGCATGGGCGTTGGCAATTCCGGCCGGTACCCAGCAGCAGGCAGAAGCCAAGCAGTTCATCGAGTGGGCAACCTCAAAGGGTTACATCGAACTGGTCGCCGAGAACGAAGGCTGGGCAAATGTCCCTCCGGGTGCACGGAAATCTCTGTATGAAAACCCAGATTATCAGGCTGTTCCATTCGCTCAGATGACACTGGATTCAATCCTGTCGGCTGATCCGGCGAATTCCACGGTCGAGCCAAGCCCGTATGTCGGCATTCAGTTCGCCGCGATCCCGGAATTTGCAGGTATTGCAACCGAGGTAAGCCAGGAATTCTCGGCTGCGTACGCAGGCCAGCAGTCCATCGAAGAAGCGCTTGAGAAAGCTCAGGCGATCACAAACGACGCAATGGAAGCCGCCGGCTACCGCTAACGTCCCCATATCAGGGGGCACATGCGCTGCCCCCTGATCCACGACATTCAGAATCACCTTTGTTACGATCCAGTTCGGTACACCCGTCCACAGGAGAGGACTATCCAATGGCCACGAAAGCCTCCAGATCAGCCGCCCGCTTTATGATAGCACCCGCAGTGGTCCTGCTATTGGGCTGGATGCTGGTCCCCCTGATTATGACCCTGTGGTTCTCGTTCACGAAATACTTGCCCTTGCGCGGCGACAGCATTGACCGTGGACTCGATTGGGTCGGGTTTGCGAACTATGGCCGGTTCTTGTCGTCCAGTTCATTCTGGCCTTCTGTGCAAACAACGCTTGTGATGGTGGGCGGTGTCCTGCTGATCACGCTCGTGCTTGGCATACTTTTAGCGATCCTTCTAGATCAACCGATGTGGGGTCAAGGTGTTGTCCGGATCCTTGTAATTGCGCCGTTTTTCGTAATGCCTACCGTGTCTGCATTGGTATGGAAAAACATGCTGATGGACCCGGTGAATGGTATCTTCGCCCATCTCTGGCGATTCTTTGGGGCCGAACCGGTTGCCTGGCTGCAAGACGCATCGCTTAGCTCGATCATCATGATTGTGTCTTGGCAGTGGCTACCATTTGCCACCCTCATTCTGCTGACGGCCATCCAGTCGCTTGATAGTGAACAGCTGGAAGCTGCCGAGATGGATGGCGCACCCGTGCTGAAACGGTTCTGGCATATCGTGCTGCCCCATCTGGCCCGTGCCATCACCATCGTCGTCCTGATCCAGACGATCTTTCTGTTATCGATTTTCGCCGAGATCTTTGTGACCACCGGTGGTGCCTTCGGAACGCGAACCCTGACCTACCTGATCTTCCAGCGCGTAATCGACAGTCAGAACATCGGGCTCGGGTCTGCCGGCGGTGTTTACGCCATCATCCTTGCCAACATCGTCGCCATCTTTCTGATGCGCATCGTTGGCAAAAACCTGGACGCCTGAAGGGGTTGATCAAATGTCACGCACCGTCACAACACAACGCAAGATGATCACCACTGCTGCTGCTTGGACAATCGGGCTGGTGATCTTTTTCCCCATCTACTGGACGATCCTGACGAGCTTTAAGACCGAGGCGCAGGCGATCAACGATCCACCTTTGTTCTTTGCCTTCGACTGGACGCTGGAGAACTATGCACTCGTGCAGGAGCGCTCTGACTATATGAAGTTCCTGTGGAATTCCGTGATCATTGCCGGGGGCTCCACAATTCTTGGTATTCTCGTGGCGATCCCGGCGGCCTGGTCCATGGCCTTCGTACCATCCAGAAGAACCAAAGACATTCTACTTTGGATGCTCTCGACCAAAATGCTGCCTGCGGTGGGTGTGCTTTATCCGATCTCGCTGATTTTCGTCGAGTTCAACCTTCTCGACACCCGCGGCGGTCTGGTGGTTGTGCTAATGCTCATCAACCTGCCGATCATTGTCTGGATGTTGTACACTTACTTCAAGGAGATCCCCGGCGAGATATTAGAAGCCGCGCGCATGGATGGCGCCACGCTGAAAGAGGAAATCCTCTATGTGCTGACGCCCATGGCGATCCCGGGAATTGCGTCAACCATTCTTCTCAACTTCATTCTCGCATGGAACGAGGCGTTCTGGACGCTCAACCTGACGGCTGCCAATGCGGCCCCGCTGACCGCATTCATTGCCAGCTATTCCAGCCCCGAAGGCCTGTTTTTCGCAAAACTCAGTGCGGCCTCAACTATGGCCATCACTCCGATCCTCATCCTTGGCTGGTTCAGCCAGAAACAACTGGTCCGTGGCCTGACATTTGGCGCGGTGAAATAGGGAACCTGAACTATGGGACAGATACAACTTAAACAAGTGACCAAGAGCTTTGGTGACGTGCAAGTCATACCGCCGCTGGACCTGACCATTCAGGACGGAGAGTTCACCGTTTTTGTCGGCCCCTCGGGCTGCGGGAAATCCACCCTTCTGCGTCTGATTGCAGGCCTTGAGGACATAACGACAGGCCATATTGAGATCGACGGTCAGGATGCAACAGATGTGGTGCCCGCCAAACGTGGTCTTGCCATGGTGTTCCAGTCCTACGCGCTCTACCCGCATATGTCGGTGCGCAAGAACATCGCCTTTCCGTTGCGAATGGCCAAGCTGGATCAGGCCGAGATCACCAAGCGGGTCGAACGGGCCGCTTCGGTCCTGAACCTGACCGACTATCTGGATCGTCGACCGGGACAACTGTCAGGTGGCCAACGCCAGCGGGTCGCCATTGGTCGTGCCATTGTCCGTGACCCTGCAGCTTTTCTGTTTGACGAACCTCTGTCGAACCTCGACGCTGCATTGCGCGTTGGTATGCGCCTTGAGATCAGCGAACTGCACAAACGCTTAGAGACAACGATGGTCTATGTGACCCACGATCAGGTCGAAGCCATGACCATGGCCGACAAGATCGTTGTGTTGCAAGCCGGTGTGATCGAACAGGTCGGCACCCCGCTGGAGCTTTATCATACCCCACAAAACACATTTGTGGCGGGTTTTATCGGTTCGCCGAAGATGAACCTGATGACCGGGGAAGAGGCGGCCAAACATAACGCTCATACCATTGGTGTCCGTCCCGAACACATCGATGTCGTCGAAAGTGGTGGTCAATGGCAGGGGACGGTGGGCGTGGCTGAACATCTCGGTTCGGACACGTTTTTTCACATCCACAATACCGGGTTGGCCGAGACGATGACGGTACGTGCAATCGGTGACGTTAACCTGAAGCATGGCGATACGATCCACATGACCCCGAGGGTTAGCGAGATCCATCGGTTTGGTGCTGATGGGCTGCGGATTGAGTAATGCAACTGGCTGGAAAATCAGCACTGATCACCGGTGCGGCACGCGGTATCGGGCTGGCTTTTGCCAAAGCCTATGTGGCCGAAGGTGCGCGGGTCGCGATTGCCGATATTGATCTGGATCGCGCCAAATCCGCCGCCGCAGAAATTGGTCAAGCGGCTGTAGCAATACAGATGGACGTGACCAGCCAGGCCAGCATTGATGCGGGGGTCGCGGCCACCGTCGATGCACTCGGTCAAATTGATATCCTGATCAACAACGCCGCGCTGTTTTCCGCTGCGCCAATTGATGAGATCACACGCGAAGATTACGCCCGTGTTTTTGACGTCAACGTGAGCGGTGCACTTTTTACCCTGCAGGCAGTTTCCAGGCACATGGTGGAGCGTGGCATCAGAGGGTGTATCATAAACATGGCCAGCCAAGCAGGGCGGCGTGGCGAAAGCCTTGTCGCGGTGTATTGCGCAAGCAAGGCGGCTGTCATTTCGTTGACGCAATCAGCCGGCCTGAACCTGATCCAGTACGGCATTAACGTAAACGCAATCGCACCCGGTGTTGTGGACGGCGAACACTGGGACGGCGTCGATGCCTTCTTTGCCAAATATGAGGGCAAAGCCCCCGGCCAAAAGAAAAAAGAGGCGGGCGCGGCCGTGCCCTACGGTCGTATGGGCCGGGCCGAGGACCTGACTGGAATGGCCGTGTTTCTTGCAAGCAATGACGCCTCGTACGTTGTGGCCCAGACTTACAACGTCGATGGCGGAAACTGGATGAGCTGATGATGCATCAAACTGATGGCACACCTGCGGTGAAAATTTCCAGTGAGACTCTTGTGGATTTGCCCATTGGGGTGTCGGTCCCCTCTTACGACCGTTCAAAGTTGAGCCCCGGAATTGTTCACATTGGTTTGGGAAACTTCCACCGTGCGCATCAAGCGTGGTATCTGCATCGCCTTATGCAGCAGGGCCTGGCCTATGATTGGGCCATCATCGGCGCCGGAGTGCGCCCTGGTGACGCGATAATGCGTGAGCGTCTGTTGCAGCAGGATTGCCTAACGACACTGGTTGAGCTTGACCCCAACAGCACCTCGATTGAAGTCATTGGACCTATGATTGATTTCGTCGAAGTCCATCCCGAAAACGCGCCTCTGATTGCCGCGATGTCAGATCCACGCATCCGTATCGTGTCTTTGACCGTCACCGAAGGCGGCTATTATCAGTCTGAGTCAGGGCGGCTTGAGGTCGATCACCCTGACATCGCGCATGACATTGCTAATCCTGACCGCCCCATAACGGCGTTTGGCGCCATGATTGCCGCCTATCGCGCCAGACGAGATGCCGGGCATCTTCCTTTCACCGCTCAATGCTGCGACAACCTTCAGAATAACGGCGAGGTGTTGCGGCAAACCATTATTGATCTGGCTCGATTGACGGACCCAAATCTTGCGCGATGGATCAATGAAACTGCACGTTTCCCCAACGCGATGGTGGATTGCATTGTTCCCGCAACGGGTGAAGCCGAGCTGTCCTCCGTCCGGGAGTTGGGCATATTGGACATGGCTCCGGTTACCCATGAAAACTACCGTGAATGGGTCGTCGAAGATCAGTTCTGTGCGGGTCGACCGCCCTGGGAGCAGGCCGGTGTAACGATAACGGAAAATGTGCACACGTATGAAAGCAT
Organism: uncultured Ruegeria sp.; assembly: GCF_947497005.1. Classification (GTDB taxonomy): domain Bacteria; phylum Pseudomonadota; class Alphaproteobacteria; order Rhodobacterales; family Rhodobacteraceae; genus Ruegeria. Next base: position 40,496 of record NZ_CANMFF010000005.1, read on the forward strand.
GAAAATTCGCATCCTGAATGCCGGGCATCAGGTGTTAGCCAATGCGGGCGAAATTCTGGGTCTTGCAACGATCACCGATTGCATGGCCGATCCGTTGATCCGGGCATTCTTCCACAAGGTGCAGACCGAGGAAATTCTGCCATATGTGGAACCTATCGATGGGATCGCTCCGTCGGACTACCTCGCCCTGGTTGAAAAGAGGTTCGCAAACCCAAAGATCCGTGACACCACACGGCGCGTGGCCTTTGATGGGTCGTCAAGGCATCCAGGTTTCGTGCTGCCGGTCCTTCGCGATGCGCTCGCCTCCGGAGGGCCGATTGAAGGTCTGGCCCTTGTCGAGGCGTTATGGGCGCGCATGAGCGCGGGTATACGCGAAGACGGTACTGTTATTGATCCAAATGACCCGCATTGGGATCTTCTGAATGACACTGCCAATCGCGCAAAATCGCACCCTCTGGCTTGGCTGGAGATGCGTCAAACTTATGGCGATCAGGCGCGTCAAAAGCGTTTTGCCGACGCGTTTTCTCGTTGGCTGAGTCTTATTTGGAGCGAAGGAACCTGTGCTGCTTTAAGAGCTTACGCTGGATAAACGACGCGTATACGCGTTTTGGATGCAAGCGACCCGCCTTTGACTTGAGACATATCCGGCAATGTTAAATTCGTTCCAGCATTCCTGTGGAGAGTACAGGCCGCAGAATTTTGCTATCTCGCTGAACATGTCCGTGAAGGCGCGCGCCGATCCTGCGCAAATGGACCTTGAGCCTAAAGAGGGCCAATACAATTGAGTTCAGGTCTGGGGTTTATGGAGGTGGGAACAGAAACAGCACACGACATCTCGCCCTTGATCACCATGGTGCGATCATGGCGTCGGCGCTCAGCCCGGAGATGAATGTCCGCGCTCCCCATAGACCAAATGGCGCGATCACTGCCCAAGCTCAGGCTGCCTGATCCTTTTACAAAAGACAGAGAATGAAGGGTCGTCCCGTTCGGGGCGGTCTTTTTTTGTGCTGGTTTAGAGAATGTCGGTTCCGATTCTTCAGAGACCGTCGCTGCGCGGCGCATGTATGTCGGTTATTTAGCGGATGCAGCTAGTCGTTTACCCAACACCAAGCTCAGCGCCATCGCTATGAGAAGAAAAGCGGCGGCGACAATCCACGCGACCGGCGTAGAGTAAATATCGGCGACTGCTCCTGTGAAAATCAGACCCAGTGCTGCCCCCATCTGCTGGATCAGCGATCTTAGAGACAGCATTGTGGACCGCTGGCGGTCTTGTACGCAGCTATGCAGAATGCTGCTGGCGGGCGTTTCACTTGCACCAAGGATTACAGAGTACAAAATGAATATGACCGCAAAACCGATGATGCTGCCTTGTAGTGCCAATGCTATCTGTACACCCGTAAGGCATGCGAAAATCGCTGCAAGCGTAGCGGCCTGCTGGCGTTTGAAAATCCGACTTAGACTTGGCGATAGCGACGCGCCGAAGGCGATAGAGAAGAAATAGCTCGCCGTGAGTAGACCAATGACAGTGTTGGCGTACCCGTCGGCTAACATTGGCTTGGCGTGGGTCGGCCAGATTACTTCAACAGGATTGGTCGTCATAAGGACGAGTGCGAGCGCTGCCAAAAGTATCGAAAGTGTACGATGCCTCAAAGCTAGGAGGCCAGCGTCTTTGATCACCGATGGGACTTGTAAAAATCCCTGTTTAAGTGCGTTTGTGTTGAGTGGAGACGATGTTTCGACAATGGCAAACAGGGTGTAAATAAACACCCCAAGCATCACACAAAAGCTTGCTGCGTAGGACACGTCATAGATGCTAAACCCAAGTCTCTCTGCCACCGAACCAAAAATGTCCGGCAACAAACCTCCAATAACGGCCCCAATGGCCAGGCCCATAGCGTTGGCCCATTGAGCTTTGGCGAGAGCGGGTTGAATGTCCACATTTGGCGCGGCCACTTTGAATTTTTCAACAAACCATGCATCAAGCGTGCCCGACCGAAGTGCGCGCCCAAATCCGATGAATGCAAAAGAAAGAGCCAAGACAAAAAAATCGTTCGAGGAGAGGAAAAGCGCCAGAGATATCAAGCTGGCGATCACTGCTGCCAGAAAGACCGGCTTGCGTCCAATGTTGTCGGCCAATCCGCCAAACGGCAGCTCCATCGACATTGTGGTCAGCGAGTAGACCCCAAAGAGAAGGGAAATCTCAAAGAGGTCCATTCCTCGGTCGGTGAGTGCCAGCGCAACCACCGCCACTGTGAGGCCCATGGCAAAGCGATCAAGAAACTGCTGTATCTGAAACACCCAAACATGCCGTCGCGCCTCATCTGTCAGTGAATTAAAAGAAAATTCTATTTCGTTCGTCATACTCGCAGCTTCGGTGCTGCCGCGGACAAACACAATACCTTGGCGACTCTAGTGCAATCGTGTGTGCGTCAAGGCAGTCATTCGAACAAGAGCAGTGAAGGTAGGGAAAGTCCGCATTTTGGCCAACCAGAAAAAAACCGGCGCAGTTCGCGCCGGTTTTTATTTCGCGGTTAAAGCAGTTTACCCAAACACACGGCCCAGCGCGCCGTCGACCGCATCGGTGATCTGGTCAATGTCATCCGCCGTTGCAATCAACGCAGGCGAGAAGCACAGCGTGTTGTTGCGGCTTGGGATCGAGCGGTTGGTGACGCCGATGATCACGCCCTGCGCCATACAGTCAGCGACAACCGCCTGTGCCAGTTTCTCGTCCACAGGCTCTTTGCTGCCACGATCTGCGACCAGTTCAGCACCAAGGAACAGGCCTTTGCCGCGTACATCGCCGATGACCTTGTGCTTTTCCATAAGCGCCTGAAGGTTATTCGTCATGTGGTCGCCCATGGCCGCGCAATTGCCCAGCAGGTTTTCATCTTCGATGATGCGCATGTTTTCGATCGCAGCAGCCGGACCGGCAGTGCAACCGCCAAAAGTCGAGATGTCGCGGAAGTAGCCCATTGGGTCTGCGGCGTCTTCTTTGAACATGTCAAAGACTTCCTCGGTCGTGACCATGCAGGCAATCGCCGCATAGCCAGAGGCAACACCTTTGGCCATGGTCACGAAGTCCGGCTTGATGCCGTATTGCTGATACCCGAACCACGTTCCGGTCCGACCCACGCCGCAGACGACCTCGTCGATATGCAGCAGCACGTCATATTTCTTGCAGATCTCCTGCACGCGCTGCCAGTAGCCCTCGGGTGCTTCGATCACACCGCCACCTGCGGTCACCGGCTCAAGGCACAGGGCGCCAACGGTGTCGGGGCCTTCGCGCAGGATGACCTCTTCGATCTGGTCTGCGGCCCATTCGCCAAAGTTCTCTTCGGGCGCGCCGTCCAGCTCGTGCTTGCGGTATTCCATGCAGTGGGGCACGCGCACGAAATCAGGTGCGAAGGGGCCGTATTGCGCAGTACGCTCGTCCTGACCACCTGCCGACATCGTCGCCAGCGTCGAGCCGTGATAGTCGCGGTCGCGATATAGGATCTTGGTCTTCTTTCCGCCGTACTTCTTGTGCGCGATCTGGCGTACCATTTTGAACGCCTTCTCGTTCGCCTCGGATCCAGAGTTGGTGTAATACACGCGGCTCATGCCGGGCATCTTGTCGATCAGCTTCTCAGCGAAGATCGCGCCGGGGATCGAGCCGGCCGAGTTGGCGAAATAGCACAGCTTCATCAGCTGGTCATAGACGGCCTTACAGATCGATTCGCGGCCATAGCCGACGTTGACTGTCCAGACACCGCCGGAAACCGCATCCAGATGCTCTTTGCCTTTTTGGTCCCAGACGCGCATGCCTTTGCCTTCGACAATGATGCGGGGGTCATTGGTTTCAAAGGGTTTATGCTGGATCAGGTGGTGCCAGATATGGGCCCGGTCGGCCTCGACCACGCGGGAAAGATCGTTTTCGTTGAACGTGCCGTCCATGACAAGTCCTTTCAGTGAGATGCGGTGCACGGGATAGGGAATGGTATGCCCCAGCATGTGTTTAAGATGCTTCAGATCACCGCGAAAGCCCAGATGTAGATAGGGCCAGATCGTATCATCCCGTATTGCCAGTCAAACGTTTTGTCGTATTTTTACGGGTTTGTCAGAAGGGTAAGTTTGTGCTCAATTCGCCCAAACTGCGATTTGGGAGGATCAGCGGATGGCTGCGATAAATATTTACGAGCGTCATTTGGACAGATGCAAGGCGAACTACACGCCTTTGTCGCCTCTTTCGTTTATCGAGCGTACAGCGCAGGTCTACCCGGATTACCCATCGGTGGTGTATGGCAAACGCCGATACACATGGGCTGAAACCTATGCCCGGTGCCGCCGTCTGGCAGGCGCACTCAGCGCGCGTGGTATTGGAAAGGGTGATACCGTTTCAATTATCGCAGCAAACATTCCGGAGATGTACGAGGCGCATTTTGGTGTGCCGATGTCGGGCGCAGTACTGAATGCAATCAACACACGCCTGGATGCGCCGATTGTAGCCTTCATCCTGAATCACGCCGAGGCGAAGGTGTTGCTGGTCGATCCTGAATTTTCGGACGTTGTGAAAGAGGCGCTGAAACAGGTCGAACACGATGTTCTGATCATCGACATTGAGGATCCCGGCTTTGATGGCGGCGAAAAACTGGGCAGCCTGACATATGATGCTCTGATTTCGGAGGGAGACCCCGAATTTGACTGGTTGCTGCCAGAAGACGAATGGGACGCGATCACGCTGAATTATACGTCCGGCACGACGGGCAATCCCAAGGGTGTGGTTTACCATCATCGTGGCGCAACACTGAACGCGCAATCGGATTTGCTGGATTGGGATATGCCCAAACATTCGATTTATCTGTGGACCCTACCGATGTTTCATTGCAACGGCTGGTGTTTCCCTTGGGCAATGGCGGCCAATGCTGGTGTGTCTGTCTGTCTGCGCGCTGTCCGCGCCGAGCCGATCTATGCGGCATTCCGGGATGAGAAAGTCACCCATTTCTGCGGGGCGCCTATAGTGTTGAACATGCTGGCCCACGCGCCGGATGACCTGAAAGACTTTGACCACCAGATCAAGGTGATGACTGCGGGCGCTCCACCGCCTGCTGCCGTTATCCAAGCGATGGAGGCTATGGGCGTCGAAGTCACCCATGTCTATGGTCTGACCGAGACGTACGGGCCGTCGGTCGTCTGTGCTTGGAAAGACGAATGGAATGAAAGAGGGCCCGAAGATCGCGCTGCCCTGAAAGTACGACAGGGGGTGCGATATACGGCCCTGTCTGGCCTTATGGTGGCCGATCCCGAAACGATGGAACCTGTGCCGGCGGATGGTGAAACCATGGGCGAGATATTCATGCAAGGTAACGTCGTGATGAAAGGGTACCTCAAGAACCCCGATGCCACAGATGGAGCTTTCAAGGGCGGCTGGTTCGCATCCGGCGATCTGGGCGTCATGCACCCTGACGGTTATATCGCGTTGAAGGACCGCTCCAAGGACATCATCATCTCAGGCGGCGAGAATATTTCTTCCGTCGAGGTCGAAGGTATTCTCTACAAACACCCCGCGGTCATGGAGGCAGCCGTGGTTGCGCGGCCAGATGAAAAATGGGGCGAAACCCCCTGCGCCTTTGTCGAGCTGAAGCCCGATGCAACTGCGACCGAGGCGGAGGTGATTGCTTTCTGTCGGGACAACATTGCTCATTTCAAAGCGCCCAAGACCGTGGTGTTTGGTGCCCTGCCGAAAACCTCAACCGGCAAGGTGCAGAAATTCGTTCTGCGGGATCAGGCGCGGGCGTTGGGTTAAAGCTTGTCGAAAATCGACAGGTCCAGATCCAGCATCTCACCCATCCAGATCGCGCGGTCACGGTGATCAGCCAGATGATCGCCCGTTTCCGGGTGGGTAAAGACCGTTAAGCCCTGCCGGTTTATCATCAGCCACGGAATGACCTGTTCGAAGGCATCAGCGGCGAAGCCCAGCTGACAGCTCCAGCGTGGGTGGGGGCCGACGTTGCGGGCATGCATACGTCCCATCTGAACAGGGAACAGCCGGGCTACCTCGTCACAGACCTGTTGCGCCGTGTCCTGCGTGTCGGCATCGAAATAAATATGGGCGTGATAGCCTGTGATATCGGGCATGGAGACCTCTTTGCTTTTGTTAAACAAAGTTAAGACCGATCAGACCAGACGCCTAGGCGCATCGGCACACAGGGTCTGTGCAGTGTTATTGGGGTGCAAGCGCGTCAGGATGCGCCGCGACAAAAGCTGGGTGTTCGGCGCAGGCCTTTTCGACGCCCAGAAGGCGGGGCATGTCCGTCAGATCAACTTGCCACCTGCGGGCATTGTAGATCTGCGGGATCAGGCAGATATCGGCGAGACCGGGCTGTGAACCAACACAATAGGGGTCCTGTGTAAACTCGCCCAACATGGTCTCGAATGCCCGCATTCCCGGCCGGATGAAGTGCCGCATCCAATCGCCGGGCATATCAGCTGCGTCTTTGCCGAGGGACGTCGCATGACGCGCCACCGAAAGGTTGCAGACCGGGTGAATGTCCACTGCAATCGCGTAGGCCAGTGCCTGCACACGCGCGCGCTCTGCCGCATCAACGGGCAGAAGGTTCAGTTGGCGCGTGCTGTCCAGATAATCGAGGATGGCCAGAGATTGCGTCAGCCGCAGCCCGTCAATATCCAGAACCGGCACGAACCCTTGCGGGTTTCGCGCGATGTGTTTGGCGCCTTTTTGTGCACCTTCCACCAGATCGACAACAACCGCGCGATAGTCGATCCCGGCCAGACTGAGGGCGATCCGCACCCGATAGCTGGCCGAAGACCGCCAATAGTCATAGAGGACGACGTCGCCCACTCCGGAACCAGTCAATTGTCGGCCAAAGCGGCAGCGCGAATGGCGTCAGACAACACCACACTGTCGCCGACGTGATTGGCCAGCACCAGAACCAGCCGGGCGTTCAGCGCGTCGCTGTCGGCTTTTTCAAGCCCTTCATGCGCCGCCAACAGCTCTGCATAGAAGTCGTCAACCTTGTCGATGTTCGGAGATAGGATCAGGTCAGACATTGCGCTTACTCCTTACCACAGGCTCTGCGGATCGCATGCCGGAAACTGTTTTCTTCATAGCTATCCCGTCGCGCCGCCACGTGCTGATCCGGGCGGATCAGATAAACCGCGCTGGTTGCGTCGCCCAGATAGCGACGTTTGAGTGCCAGTGTCAGGTCGTCTTTGACTGACAGTGCCAGCCGCGTGACTTCAACCCCATCCTCTTCCAGCGTGTCGGGGGCATCCGCGTCGATGGTCAGCAGGGTGAATTTGCCTGCCAGCTTGGGCAGCAGGAACTCATCGCCCAGCGGTGCGTCCGGGCAGGCCGAACCGGGGCGCGTCTCGGCCGGGCCGTCCAACGCATCGGCAGAGTTCAGTGAAGAGCCGTCATAGGTGCAAGGTTGGCTCAGACGCCCTGAATTCACCAGCGGGCGGGCGAATTCGTATTGTTCGCTCAAGTCCAGGACCGCATCCCGCAGAACCCGCGACATCTCAGATTTCGGCGTGATGAAATCGGTCGAGCGGCTGGATTTCTGGATGTTCTCGTCCGCCCCCTGCACACGTTCCGTGTTGTAACTGTCCAGCAGGCTTTCCGGAGCCTTGCCATCCAGCACCAGTTTCAGTTTCCAGCACAGGTTGTCGGTGTCTTGCAGACCGGAATTCGCCCCGCGCGCACCAAAGGGGCTGACCTGATGTGCGCTGTCCCCCGCAAACAGAACACGGCCCTTGCAGAAGCTTTCCATGCGGCGACACTGGAAGGTGTAGATCGAGACCCACTCCAGCTGAAACTCTACGTCGTCGCCCAGCATCGCCTTGAGGCGGGGGATCACATTCTCGGGGCGCTTTTCGCGTTCCTTGTCGATGTCCCAACCAAGTTGCAAGTCGATGCGCCAGACATTGTCGGGCTGTTTGTGCAACAACGCGGATTGCCCGCGATTGAATGGCGGATCGAACCAGAACCAGCGTTCCGAGGGGAAATCCGCATCCATGATCACATCCGCAATCAGGAAGTTGTCTTCGAATACACGCCCTTCGAAGTCGATGCCCAGCATCCGCCGGGTGGGTGACGTGGCACCATCACAGGCAATTAGCCATTCCGCCTCAACCGTATAGGGGCCTTCGGGGGTTTCGACTTCCAGCCGAACGTGGTCTTGATGCGTACCGATTGCGTCGACCTTGTTGCGCCCGCGGATCTCGATCGGAGCACCTTCTGCCTGCAATTCGCGAACTCGTTGAACGAAGTAATCTTCAAAGTGGTATTGCTGCAGGTTGATGAAGGCCGGGTTGGCATAGCCCTCATCCGGTTGCAGGTTAAAGTCATAGACCTGGCGATCATCGAAAAAGACCTTGCCGCGATCCCACAACACGCCTTTGTCAACCAATCTATGCCCGCATCCCAACCGGTCCGCAATTTCCAAAGTGCGTTGAGAAAAACAGATGGCGCGACTGCCAAAGCTGACCTTGTCGTTCTCGTCCAGAACCACAACTTCGACCCCGTGTTGGGCCAGATCGATGGCAGCGGCCAGACCAACCGGACCGGCCCCGATTACGATGACCTTGCGCCTGACGGGCGTCGGGCTGTCCTGATCCGGGCTGCGTTCATAGCCGTAAAGCGGCGTTTCAAAGATCTTGTTCATGGGCTCCCCCCAAGCAGATGCACCAACGTGCTGCATATCCTGTCCCCCCGCGGCAGGCGCCGGAGGCCTTGGCTTATGGTTTCATTGAATCCCACCGCGCAACACGATCTGGATCAAATCGGGCCGTTTTCCGTCACCCTTGCAGAGCTTCCCACATTTCAAGGTCGCGCTGGGCGGTCCAGATGCGGGGCGTGTCGATGCCTCGGGCTTCGTCATAGGCGCGGGCTACGTTGAACGGCAGGCAGTGTTCGTAGATCGCGTAATCGGCGAATTTCGGATCGCATTCTGCGCGCACTGCATCCCATGCGTCTTTCAGACTGCCGCCACGTGCCGCAACTTTGGCCGCCGGGCGATAGGTGCTTTCGACGAAATCGCGAGTATTTTCGATCGCGGCATTCACCATGTCTTTGCCGACCAGCGCATCCCCACGACCCGGTGCGATGGCGTCGACATCAAACCATTTGATCTCGTCCAGCGTGTCTCCCCAGTCGCTGAAATGCCCGTCGCCGCAATAGCAGGCCGAGTGATATTCGACGATATCACCAGTGAACATCACGTTCTGATCAGGCACATGGATAACAATATCGCCTGCCGTATGCGCGCGGCCCAGATGCATCAGGTCGATCCGGCGGTTACCCAGATAAACGGTCATTGTATCGCTGAACGTGGTGGTGGGCCAGGTCAGACCGGGGATGCTCTCGTGCCCTTCGAACAGGCGCGGGAAACGTTGGAATTCGCTGTCCCGATCCTCTTGCCCGCGTTCCACCACCATGGCACGCGCCATGTCCGACATCAGGATCTGCTGAGCGCCAAACGCGCTGGCACCCAGAACGCGAACGGCGTGGTAATGGGTCAGGGCAACATGTGTGATCGGCTTGTCGGTGACCGAGCGCACGCATTCGATCACCTTGTTCGCCAAACGCGGAGTCGCCTGTGCTTCGACGATCATCACACTGTCATCACCGATGATGACGCCCGAGTTCGGGTCGCCCTCGGCGGTAAAGGCATAGAGCCCTTCGCCCACTTCGGTGAACGAGATTTTCTTTTCCGACATGTCCCCCTGGGACGCGAATGCTTTGGCCATGTGATTTTGTCCTTTTGCGGTTGCGCTGAAGGCAGGAGTTGGATGCCTCCGGCGGGAATATTTGGGAAAAGATGAAGATCAGTGTGTCATCGTTCAAACGGGGAATCGAGAGCGGGCAATACAGCACCTTCACAATCACCGAAGCCGATTGTGAAGCCGTCGCCTTTGGCCGCGCCGGTCAGGGTCAGGGTGTCGCCGTCCTCGATGAAGTTGCGGGTCTCGCCGGTATCCAGTGTCAGCGGTTCCTTGCCGCCCCAGCTGAGTTCCAGCAGCGAGCCGCGTTCGGGTTTGGTCGGGCCGGAAATCGTGCCCGAGCCCAGCAGGTCGCCGGCGTTCATTGGGCAGCCCGAGGTTGTGTGATGCGCCAGTTGTTGGGCGGCAGAATAGTACATCTGATTGTAATTCGTCCGGGCGATGGTGGTTGCATCTTTGCCCTCAGGAGCCATCGTCACGGCCAGATCGATATCATAGAGCATCGGTCCGCAATCTTTCAGATGATCCAGCAACTCGAACTCACGGGCGGGTGTGTCACATCGGAACGGCTCCAGCGCGGCCTTGGTTACGATCCATGGGCTGATCGAGGTCGCTGTGGCCTTGGCTTGGAATGGACCCAGCGGCTGGTATTCCCAGGCTTGAATGTCTCGCGCGGACCAGTCGTTCAGCAGGACGTAACCGAAGATGTTGTCATCCGCTTCTTGCACGGTGATCGGACCATCAGACGGGGTTCCGACAATCGCGCCCATCTCAAGCTCGATATCAAAGCGACGGCTCGGCAGGAAGGCGGGCAGGTCTTGATCGGGGGATTTTAGCTGGCCCCAAGGGCGACGGATTTCAGTACCTGAAACAACAACCGACGACGCGCGCCCGTTGTAACCAATCGGGATGTGCAACCAGTTCGGCGGCAACGCGTTTTCCGGGCCACGGAACATGGTGCCGACGTTGACGGCATGATTCCGACCCGCATAGAAATCGGTGTATTCGCTGACCGCGAAGGGCAGGTGCATTTCGGCATCGTCTTGTTTGACAAGCAGTGATTCGACCTTGTCCTTTTCCTCAGAATCTTCCGACAGCAAGCCGATCAACCGCTCACGCAGGGCAGTCCAGACGGCAGGGCCTTCCTCCATCAGAGGGTTCCAGAACGGCATGTCGAACAGCGGCTCATCGCCGAGGTCGATCAGGCCTTCGGCCTCAGCGGCGGTGACATCGAGGATCATGTCGCCAATTGCCACACCGCAGCGGGGCTCGTCACCCTCGGTTGAGAACACGCCGTAAGGCAGGTTGTTCAATGGGAACGGATGCGCCGCGTCATTGGCTGTCTGCACCCAGGATGTCATCAAAGGCATATTTTGCCCCTATTTTGTTGGATTTTTGCGAGGTTCGGTAGGATCTTAACCCCAGAACGATGGTTGCAACAGCACGAAGCTGTCGCGGTTACGGCAAGTCGCCTGCCAAGGCCGCACCTTTGCCCGGCGATTGCGGAGTCGCATGAACTCCGCAATCCGTTGAGTTCCGGTGCGTTCATCACCAACAGGACGGTTGCACATGGGTAAACCAATCCAAGGCTCATTTCTTGCCTGGAGTCCCGTCGAACTTCTTCTCAAGCGATGTCCAGCAATCGATATAGTCGTCCTGAAGCGGCGCCTCATTTGCGGCAAACGGGGTCAGGTGCTGGGGGAAACGGGTTTCGAACATAAACGACATCGTCTGGTCCAGCTTGTCCGGTCCCAGATTGGCGTTTGACGCTTTTTCAAAAGCTTCTTTATCGGGCCCGTGCGGGATCATCATGTTGTGCAAGCTTGTGCCGCCCGGAACGAAACCCTGAGGTTTCGCATCGTACTGACCGTAGATGTTACCCATCAGCTCGGACATGATGTTCTTGTGGTACCAGGGTGGGCGGAAGGTGTCTTCCATCACCATCCAGCGTTCGCGGAACAGGACAAAGTCGATATTGGCCGTACCTGGTTGACCTGAAGGGGCCGTCAGAACGGTAAAGATCGACGGATCGGGGTGGTCAAAAAGGATTGCACCGACGGGGCAGTAATTGCGCAGGTCATATTTGTACGGTGCGTAGTTGCCGTGCCAAGCGACCACATCCAGCGGGCTGTGGCCGATTTTGGTGGTGTGGAACTGACCGCACCACTTGATCGTTACGGTCGAGGGCACCTCGCGGTCTTCGAATGCAGCCACGGGCGCCTTGAAGTCGCGCGGGTTGGCCATGCAGTTTGCACCAATCGGGCCACGACCCGGCAGTTCAAACTTCTGCCCGTAATTCTCGCAGACAAAGCCACGCGCAGGGCCTTCTAATACTTCGACGCGGTACAGCAAGCCGCGTGGAATGATTGCGATTTCCTTGGGTTCCAGATCGATGACGCCCAGTTCTGTGGCGAAACGCAGACGCCCTTCCTGCGGTACAACCAGCAATTCGGAATCTGCTGAGAAAAAGTAGTCATCGACCATCGAGTCCGTGACCAGATAGATGTGGCAGGCCATGCCCACCTGCGTGTTTACATCACCGGCCGTCGTCATGGTCCGCATCCCGGTCATCCAGTTCAGACCTTCATCAGAATGCGGTACGGGATCCCAGCGATATTGACCCAGGCTGATCACATCCGGATCGATGCAGGGAGCCGATTTCCAATACGGCAAGTCAATCTTTTCGTAACGATGTGAGTGCTTTACGGACGGGCGGATGCGATAGCACCAGGTGCGTTCGGGCGGGTTGGCGGTAAAGGCCGTACCGCTGAGTTGCTCACCATATAGCCCGTAGTTGCACCTTTGCGGGCTGTTCATCCCTTGCGGCAGTGCATCGGGCAAAGCCTCGGATTCGAAATCGTTGCCAAAGCCGGGCATGTAACCGGCATGGGTACCAACTGGTGTTGCAGCTTGCGTCAAAGAATGCGGATCTGTCGGACGATTCATAGCAGGTTCCTCCGTTTGCTGCTTGTCGGTTAATAGTTGATTTTGTAACTAACAAGCATGACAAACGACGAATCCGAAAAAAATGATGACTTTTTCCTGCAGGATTTTCTGCCATTCCTGCTGAACCAGGCGGCCGAACGGGCCTCGCTTGAATTTCAGGGGGTCTACAAAGGCCGCTACGGTATGCTCAGAACCGAATGGCGGGTATTGTTCCATTTGGGCTTGTTTGGCGAAATGACTGCCAAGGAAATCGGTGAACGGGCCAGAATGCACAAAACCAAGATCAGCCGGGCTGTAAGCAAACTGGAACAGCGCCGCTATCTGAAGCGCACCCGGGACGAGGCGGACCGGCGGGCGGAATGGTTGGCGCTGACACCGGCGGGGCAAACGGTGTATCGTGACCTGCGCAAAGTGGCTGCAAGTTACGATGCCAAGCTGTCGGGGCTGTTCAGCGCGCAAGAGGCTGCGCTGCTGCGACACATGCTGCAGCGACTGGCCGGGCTGGATTAAGCACTGGTAATCGGTCGACGCCGCCCCCAGATGTGTCCCATGCTTGATACGGATTTTAGTATGACGTCATTTGAACCTGTTTCACCCTCGACCAATGCCTTGGTCGACTGGCTGGTCACCAAGGGGCTTGAAGGTGCCGGGCAGGAGGAGTTGCTGGAAGGCTTTTGTACCAGACTCGTGGCTTTGGGCGTCCCGTTGATGCGCTTTCACGCGGCGCAATCGACCCTGCACCCGGTCTACGGCGGAACCGGCTATAGCTGGTATAACGGGGCTGGTGGAGAATCCGAAAAATTCGAAAACACGGACGCGCCCAGCGAGATATGGCAGCAAAGCCCACTCTATGCCCTGCTGCACGAAGATCTGGATGAAATCCGGGTCAAATTGGTGGAGCAGAATGAGCCAAGTCGCTTTCCTTTGCTGAATGATCTGCGCGAAAACGGAGCTACCGATTATTACGCCACCGGGCTTTCTTACGAGGGCTCTCAGAAAGTGCGTCCCAATGGAGAGAAAAAGGTCAGTGATGGCGTTCTGATGTCCTTGACCAGTGATGCGCCCACCGGTTTTGAAGACAGTGACCTGAGCCGGATCAAAAGCGTGTTGCCGCATCTGGGACTGGCGCTCAAATCCGCCAAGAACCAGACCCTGACCGAAGATCTGATGCGTGTTTACCTGGGCCGTGACGCAGGTCGTCGCGTTTTGTCCGGTGAAATCCGGCGCGGGTCACTGCAACAGATCGATGCGGTGATCTGGAATTTCGACCTTGAAGGGTTCACCAACCTGTCAGAAGACCTGCCGGGGCACGAGATCATCGACATGCTGAACGATTATCTGGCCGTAGCCGTAAGTGTCGTGCATGACAGGGGCGGGAACATTCTGAAATTCATGGGCGACGGGCTGATGGCGATGTTCGACGTCGGTGAAATAGACGAGGACGCCCGCGCCGCGCTCGGCGCCGTACCCCTTCTCCAAGCCCGCATGGATGACTTGAACACCAAACGTCAGGCCGAAGGCTTGCCGGTTGCGAACTTCACATTGGCGCTTCACTCGGGTGAGATTCTCTATGGCAATATCGGGTCCAAGACGCGGCTGGACTTCACGGTGATCGGTCCGGCCGTCAACCAGGCCGCCCGCATTGCCGGAATGCACCGGTCGCTGGGTCAGAGAATCCTGATCTCGGACGATGTCGCCCGCGCTGCGTCGCCCTGCGCGCAAGAGCTCGTCTCGGTCGGTCGCTACATGCTGCGCGGTGTGCACGAACCGAAAGAGTTATTCACGGTATACAGTCCGGGCGGGCCATCAGTAACTGAATGAAACTGATTCTATTCCGAAATTGAAAGACTTGGCGGAACGTCCTGGTTCCGCCGGACGTCAGCGATGGGATTGTCCGGATGGTCGACCTTAGTGCGGATTTCGACCAATGACCGGTGTGAGCCCTGAGCCGCCATTGAGCACACTTTAGTCATTTGCAAGCGCGGCACGTCGCGAATCGCGTAAACCGGACATTCCCAGGCGCATTGCAGATGGCGGTGGTTCGGACAAAGCGAGCTTTCGCTTCCTATCAACCATCGTCCGCTTTGGGCGCCATTATAGTATTGCGAACGGCAGCTAGGGCGAGAATCTGTTCTGTAGACGCTCGTGCATAGCCAATGGTTATACTCTCAATTCGCAGAAAACTGATATCAACTGTTCTGTTTACGCGCCCATGAGAAGACCGCATCTCGCAATATTCCAATCGCTATTGTACCACTGTGTCGAACACAGAGTGCTTTGTGACGGGCAAGCAATTTTAAGGTTCCCTGTGTTTACCAAAAACCTCCGCGATCCAAGCTGAACTGATCGGTCGTCGCCAAGTGTACCGTTGGACAAAGCGAAAATGTTGGAATGTGATGCTTCATAGGGCTGGGGAGTCCTTTCTTGATAAATTCTCGAAGGGGTGTATCGTTTTGATATCGAACAATATGCATGGGAACTAAGTCCCAGCACAAATACTACGCACCGCTGCGGTGCCAGGGAGGAACAATGCAAAATTCATTTCTCGGAGCTCTCGCCATTACCACAATGCTGTCGCCAGTTGCGGCCATTGCACAGACCGAAGTGCAATTCTGGCACGCATTTACTGGCCGCTTGGGCGAGCTGGTCGCGGCACAGGTTGAAGAGTTCAATGCAAGCCAAAACGACTATATCGTAGTGCAAAGCCACAAGGGCAACTACTCCGAAACGCTCAACTCTGGAATCGCTGCATTCCGCGCCGGCGAGCAACCCCATATCCTCATGGTATTTGAAGTCGGAACAGCTACGATGATGTCCGCAAAAGGGGCGACCAAGCCTGTTTACGAGGTGATGGCTGATAGCGGCGCCACGTTTGATCCAAACGCCTACATCGGATCTGTCAAGGGGTACTATACGACCACCGACGGTGAAATGCTGTCGCTGCCGTTTAACTCGTCCACGCCGGTATTGTGGGTGAACCGGGATGCTTTTGAAGCCGCGGGTGTTGATCCTGACACGGATCTGTCGACGTGGCAGAAAGTGGGTGAAACGCTAGAGGCCCTCAAGGCTGGTGGGTCTCAATGCCCCTTAGTGACCGCATGGCAAAGCTGGATTCACCTTGAAAACTTCTCGGCTTATCATGACGTGCCATTCGCCAGTCAGGACAACGGCTTTGCCGGACTTGATACAGAACTGATGTTGAACGGTGAAGCTCAGGTCGCACATCTGACGGCCATGGGTGACTGGGCGAAAGACGGCAAGTTCATCTATACCGGGCGCCGCAATGAAGGTGGCGCTAACTTCCGGTCTGGTGAATGTGCGCTGTTCACCGAAAGCTCGGCTGGTTATGCCGGGATCAAGGCGGAAGCAGAGTTTGATTTCGACGTGCGACCACTGCCCTACTGGGAAGGCGTCGGAAACGGCCCGCAGAACACCATCATCGGTGGGGCTTCCCTTTGGGTCATGGAAGGCCATGAAGACGCCGAATACGCAGGTGTTGGCGAATTCCTGAGCTTCTTGTCGTCCAGTGACGTGCAGGCGCAATGGCATCAGGACACCGGCTATCTACCCATCACCGCAGAAGCGGGCGAAGCAACCCGCGACGCCGGATTCTACGAGGCAAACCCCGGTACCGATGTGGCTGTGATCCAGATGACCGCGAAAGAGCCGACGGCGAACTCCAAAGGCTTGCGTCTTGGGTCCTTCGATCAAATCCGCGGCATCATCGACGAAGAGCTTGAGGCCATCTGGGCAGGTGACAAGACCGCTCAGGAAGCGATGGACAGCGCCAAGGAACGCGGCGACGCGTTGCTGCGCCGGTTCGAGTCGGCAAACAACTAAGGCAATACGAAGGGTGGGCCAAACGGCCCGCCTTTTTTAGCCGAGGGGTCTGATGGAAAAACGGGTTAAGTTTCGCGGTTGGGTGCTGCCGCTGCTGCTGATTGCGCCGCAAGTCGTAATCTCGGCAGTGTTCTTTTTCTACCCGGCCGGCCAAGCGATCTGGCAATCGTTGTTCATTCCCGACCCCTTTGGCCTGTCCATGCAGTATGTGGGCCTTGGTAATTTTGAATACCTACTGTCGGACAAGTTCTACCGAGCATCTTTTGTGACGACTGCGATCTTTTCGATCCTAGTTACACTGTGCTCGATGATTCCGGCATTGTTTCTTGCCGTCATTGCGGATCGTTTGATCAAGGGATCCGGCGTTTACCGCACGTTACTGATCTGGCCCTATGCTGTGGCTCCTGCAGTTGCGGGTGTGCTCTGGCTGTTCATGTTCAACACCCGCGTCGGCGTGGTATCCTGGTATCTGGGACAATTAGGATACGACTGGAACCATGTACTGAACGGGACAGAGGCAATGGGCCTTGTTGTCGTTGCATCTGCCTGGGGGCGGATCAGCTATAACTTCCTGTTTTTTTTCGCGGCCCTACAAGCCGTGCCAAAATCGGTCATCGAGGCCGCTGCCATAGATGGCGCGCATTTCTGGCGGCGGTTCTGGACAATTGTCCTGCCGCTTTTGTCGCCTACGACCTTCTTCTTGCTTGTGGTCAATATCGTCTACTCCTTTTTTGAAACCTTCGGCGTGATCCACACCATCACCGGAGGCGGGCCGCAGCAGGCAACCACGATCCTTGTCTACAAGGTCTATTCGGACGGGTTCGTCAGCCAGGATCTAGGGTCGTCTTCCGCGCAATCGGTCATCTTGCTGATCGTGGTGGGGCTGCTGACGATCCTGCAGTTCAAGTTTATTGAAAAACGGGTGCACTACTGATGGCACGCGAAATTCACGGCATGGTCGAAAAGCGAGGCACCGGGCTGTGGCTTACTCACGTCTTTATGATTCTTGGTGTGCTGGTGATCTTCTTTCCGATCTGGCTGGCATTCGTGGCCTCGACGGTGACCCAGTCAGACATCATCCGCCCACCCATGCCGGTCTGGCCGGGTGATCAGCTCTGGATCAACTATAAGAACGCACTCTACTCAGGTATCAACGTGCCGGTCGGGACAATGCTGTTCAACAGTCTGGTTTTGGCCATCGGGATCGCAGTGGGCAAAATTGTCATTTCCCTTCTTTCGGCATTTGCCATTGTCTACTTCAAGTTTCCCGGTCGGGGCATCTTTTTCTGGCTGATCTTCCTGACACTAATGCTGCCTGTTGAGGTACGTATCGTACCCACTTACGAGGTGGTGGCCGGATTCGGTATGCTGAACTCATATTCCGGCCTGATATTTCCTCTGATCGCCTCGGCCACGGCGACGTTTTTGTTTCGGCAATTCTTTCTGACCATCCCGGATGAACTGGCAGAGGCTGCACGCGTGGACGGCGCCCGTCCGATGCGGTTCTTTTGGGATATCGTTGTCCCGATGAGCCGCACAAACATCGCTGCGCTTTTTGTTATCCTCTTTATCTATGGCTGGAACCAATACCTCTGGCCGCTGTTGATCACGACGGACCCGGAGATGAACACAATCGTAATGGGCATCAAACAGATGTTCCCAAGCGGAGATGACTTTGCCCACTGGCCAACGATCATGGCCACCTCAATCCTTGCGATGATCCCGCCGGTAATCGTAGTCGTGGGCATGCAACGGCTGTTTATTCGCGGCCTTGTCGATAGTGAGAAATAGCAGATGGCAACAGTTTCCCTGCAAGATATCAAGAAAAGCTTTGGCGACACTGAGGTGATCCACGATGTCTCTGTGGACATTGTTGATGGCGAATTCATAGTCATCGTCGGACCGTCGGGCTGTGGAAAATCCACCTTGCTACGCATGGTAGCAGGGTTGGAAACGGTAACCGCTGGAGACGTATTAATCGGGGGAGAGCGCGCCAACGAAAAGGAGCCGATGGACCGCGACATCGCAATGGTGTTTCAGAATTATGCTCTCTACCCGCATATGTCTGTGCGTCAAAACATGGGCTACGGGCTCAAGATCGCCAAGCTTCCGAAGGGAGAGGTTGACGCCAAGGTGCTGGAAGCCGCCAGATTGCTGCAACTTGAACCGCTGTTGGATCGCAAACCCCGAGAACTCTCTGGCGGGCAGCGTCAGCGCGTAGCGATGGGGCGGGCTATCGTACGTGAACCGGCGGTGTTTCTCTTTGATGAACCACTGTCGAACCTCGACGCCAAACTGCGCGTTCAAATGCGTCTTGAGATCAAAGAGCTTCAGTCGAAGCTGGGTATAACGGCACTATACGTTACTCATGATCAGGTCGAGGCGATGACTATGGCAGACCGGATGATCGTGATGAATGGTGGCGTTGCCGAACAGATCGGCACCCCACTCGAGGTTTACGAAACCCCGCGCACACTTTTTGCAGCACAGTTCATTGGCAGCCCGGCAATGAACATTCTGGATGCGGAAATTAAGGATGGATGGGTCACTTCGGGCGATCAACGTATTGCTGAGTCTAGTGGGCCCAACGGCCCAGTCAAATTTGGTGTCCGCCCGGAGCATCTGATCGCCGAAGACGCCGGAGCCATCCGCGTGCGCCCCAAATTGGCTGAACCGCTTGGCGCAAATACTCTTCTGCATTGTGAACTTGTTGACACAAACGAAAGCTTCACAGCCAGCCTGCCGGGTGTTCATGTCCTGAGCGGTGAGAACTCTATCATGCGGTTTTCGATCCAGCCCGCTAAATCGCATCTCTTCGATATTGACACAGGCCTACGTCGTACGGGTTAAAAATCTTGTGTTTCACTGCGGTTTTCCAAGTCACCAAATACGCTAAACCGGAACATTGCGACTGACTTGCAGCCTCGGCGATTTCAGATTTGCTATCGCGATTGGCGGTTTGGATCTGTCTAAGCCGACCTCAATGAAAGCTATAGCCCGTTTGTGGTCGTTGACACAGCGCGCATCAATTGGAGTGATTGGGCTCACTGCATTCGTTCTCTGCGGCTAGCTCGGATGGGTTTAATGAGCGCTGAGCCGCCATTGAGCACACTTTGGTCATTTGCAAGCGCGGCACATCGCCTAGCGCGCAATGCGGCTGCCAAGACAGCCGGTCAGAAATCGATCTCAACACCCGGCAGGTTCAGCTCTTTCATCATGTCGCGCAGCTCTTGACGGGCGGCGATGTTCGAGATGTTCAGCTGCTTGACGCCGATATCCTTGAGATCAAGCAGAGTCAGACCACGGGGGAATAGTTCACGGAAAACAACCCGTTCGGAAAAGCCTGAAGCGACGCGAAACCCGATGCGCTGCGACAGCATCTCGATTGCGCGCTGCATCTTTTCCTTGTTGACCATCCGCTGCGTCCCGACCCGGTTGCGGACAACAACCCAGTCGATGGGTTTCAACCCGGCCTGGGCCCGAAGTTGACGGGCATTCCACACCATCTCGGAATAGACCGACGGGCCGAGGATTTTCTCGCCCTTCGAGTCAATCCGCGCCAGCAGGTCAAAGTCGATGAAACTGTCATTCAGCGGCGTGATCAGCGTGTCGGCCAGCGAATGCGCCACCTGGCTGAGCCGCGTGTGTGATCCCGGACAGTCGATCAGGATGAAATCGCTGTCGCTTTCCAGTTGCGACACGGCAGCGGATAGACGGTGGTCATAGATGTTCTCACCCGGCTTCAACGTCGCGGCATCGATCTCAGGCAGGTCGTGGTGGCGCGGGCCGGGCAGAGTCAGGTCCGAGCTTTTGAGGAAGTTGTTGCGGTTCTCGAAATAGCGTCCCAGACTGCGCTGGCGCAGGTCCAGGTCCAGCGTGCTGACCTTGTGTCCCAATCGGGCCAGTGCGGTTGCCACATGCATCGACACGGTCGATTTGCCTGCGCCACCCTTTTCGTTCCCGACCACAATAATATGTGCCATGCTTGTATTCCCAAGTCTTGCCGTGTTTGACTACACGTTGTTGTCAGCCACTATATGTTGTGTCGACTGCGATGAAAAGAACCTCAAGCGCTGCTTTCGAGCAATATCAGGCCCTAAATTGGAAAACCCTGCGCAACACGAGGGTTACAAGGGGCGCTTGTCAAAACATCGACCCTGATTCACAGTCTGAACACCGTTTTGGCAAGGAGAATTCGGCTTGGAACATCTGTTCCTGAACGTTTTGAATGTGGTTTTACCAGTTCTGATCTGTGCCGGGATCGGCTTTGGCCTAGCCGTGATTCACGCGCCGTTCGACAATAAAGTCATTGGTGGGATCGTCTCAAAGGTGGGCTATCCGACGCTGATCATCTCGCATTTATCGACCACGAAACTAGCGGTGGGCACCTTTCTTGACATGATGGCCGCCGCCGCTCTGGCGGTGTCAGGGTTCGCTGTGTTGGGCTTTGTCGCGCTCAAAGCTCTGCACCTGCCTGTGCGGGCCTTTCTGACACCGTTGATGCACAGCAATGTCGGCAATATCGGCCTGCCGATTGCACTGCTGGCGCTGGGCGATGCGGGCATGGCCTATACGATGGCCTTTGTGGTGGTGGTGCTGATCAGCATCTTCACCGTCGGCATGTGGATTCCGGCCGGAGAGTTTTCGCCAAAGAAACTGGCGACCTCTCCGATTATCTACGCCGTGGCGCTTTCGCTGATCCTGATGACCACGGGGACCAGCCTGCCGCAGCCGGTTGCCAAATCCTTTGACATTCTGGGCGGGCTGTCGATCCCGCTGATGCTGCTGACTCTGGGCCACACTCTGGCGACGTTGCAGGTCAAGCGTCTGGGCCGGGCTGTTTTGTTGACGGCCCTGCATCTGGCAATGGCGGTTCTGATTGCCAGTGTTCTGATCTGGTTGTTCGGCTTCACCGGAACCGAGCGGGGTGCTCTGATCCTGTGCTGCCTGATGCCGTCATCCGTGGCGACTTATCTGTTTATCGACCAGCATGTGCCGGAATATGGACCGGATGTGGCCGGGCTTATTCTCGTCTCGACGCTCAGCACCATCCTGGTGCTGCCGATTGCACTGTCCTTCTGGATCTGACGCCACCCTATGCGCGGAGGCAAAAATCGCTAAACTGATGAATAATTGCATTAAACAATCATAGTCTGAGGGTATTTCATGCGCGACAAGACCTCGGCAGATATATCTCAACAGTCCCGCGCCCGCGTGGTGCTGGCGATGACGGCAATCTGCATGATGGTCGTGGGGTTTAACACCACCGCCGTGACCACCATTTTACCCAACCTCAAGGCAGAGTTCGATCTGACCCCGTCAGGGCTGCAATGGGTGATGGCCACTTATTCCGTGACCAGCGCGACACTTGTTTGCATCGTCAGCCGCCTGGGGGACATCACCGGCAAGATGGGCGTGTTCTTCTTTGGCATGATTGTTTTTGCGATCGGATCGGCCCTGGCCCTGTTCGCGCAGGATGGGGCCATGCTGTTGTTCGGGCGCGGTGCGCAAGGGGCAGGAGCAGCGGCATTGTTCGGCACCTCCTTGTCACTGCTGACCGCTGCCACCCCCGAGGAGCAGCGCGCCAGCGTCACCGGTATCTGGGGTGCGATCGTTGGCCTGGCGATCGGTGTCGGGCCGATCGTTGGCGGCGCTTTCGGGCACTATGTCAGCTGGCGCGCAGTCTTTGCGGCCGACCTGGTTCTGCTGGCTTTGGCCTTTGCCATCGGTCTGCATGTCAGCAAACGGAAATACATCCCCGACACCCGTCTGGCCGGGGCAAAGTTCGACTACGCGGGGGCGCTCGCCATCCTGTTTTTCCTTGGACCATTGTCTTTTGCGCTCAGCAACGGGGAAAGCGGCGGGTGGACTTCGCCTCTGACACTGGTGCCGCTTTTAGTGGCGGCGGTGTCGACGGTTGCCCTTGTTATCGTGTCCCGCCGCAGCGACGACCCGCTGATCGAACTGCGATACTTTCGCCATCCGCGTTACTTGATGGCTGCGGCAGGAATGTTCTTTACCGGTTTCACGCTGTTCTGTTTCTTTGTCTATTTCAACACATTCGTCCAATCGCCCGATGCCTTTGGATATTCGTCCATCAGTGCGGGTCTGGCAATCATGCCTCTAAGCCTCAGCATGTTCGCAATCTCGGTCATCGCGCCCCGCTTTCTGGCACCCTACAGTTTTCAGTGGCCGATCGCGATTGGCCTGGGCGCGATGGCTTGTGGGTTTCTGCTGCTGATGACGACCACGAACACCACGCATTTCACCGAAATCTGGTGGAAGCTGCTGATCGTCGGCGTTGGGCTGGGCATCTGCTTTTCGCTGTTGCCACGGCTTGGTCTGCGCCTGCTACCCGAGCAACATGTGGGGCAGGGTTCGGGGGTCATAAATGCCTGCCTCTATTTCGGCGCAACACTTGGTGCCGTGGTCGGAGGCCTGGCCGAAGCTGTCACGAAACGCCGTGATCTGTCCGAGGTGATCGATGCGCTGCCTGCCGGATCGACCCAGCGCGAGGGTCTGGCCCACGCGCTGACGCACGGAACGCCTAACCAGATCCAGCAATTGATCTCGGGGATGGATCCGACAACGGGAAGTGCATTGGCCAAAGCCTTACGGGATGTGCAAGACAACGCCTTTGACAGTGCCATGATGGTTGCCGCGATTGCGGCGCTGGCCGGGATGGCCCTGGCGCTGATGTTGTTGCGCGGACCGATACCCCCTGTCCACAGTGCGGCCGAGTTGACGCGCAAACCGCGACAACCCAGCCCCTAGCCGCCAAGGTAAACCCCCTTTTGCGGACGATAGAAGACCTTCTGATCGTGCAACTTACCCAGAAGTTCGTGAATGCGCCGTAAAGTGTCTTCACGGTTGGCCTTGCTGTCCTCGGGTTCATCCAACGCGGCTTGTGACAAAGAAGCGACGGAGTCGCGCAAAGCCGTTTCAATCAGGTCCATATCCTTGACCGAAAGCTCGATCATGTCGTTGTACTGGGGCATTCCGGGTTTCTCCATGGCATCTGAGCGTTGGTCAGATGGAGTGTAGCATCTTAGGGCCTTTACCGAAAATGCATCGTGTCTGGCGTTTACCCCATGTGGCCGAGATCCAAAAAGAAAAGGCCGCCCCAAAGGACGGCCTTTCGCAATCGAAACGGGTCAGGATTAGAAGCCCAGACCTTCGTATTTCTTTTTGAACTTCGACACACGGCCGCCAGCGTCCATCAGACGCGACGAACCACCGGTCCATGCGGGATGCACGGAGGGGTCGATTTCCAGAGCCAGCTGATCGCCTTCGGCGCCCCAGGTGGATTTCATCTGAACTACGGTGCCATCGGTCATTTTGACGTCGATGACGTGATAATCGGGATGGATGTCTTTTTTCATCTTTCCGCTCCTTACGCCTCGGCGCCAGCCTTGGGCTTGTAGTTGGTAACCTCTGCGATACGCGCGGATTTACCACGGCGCGAGCGCAGATAGTACAGTTTGGCGCGACGGACGCGGCCGCGGCGGACAACGGTGATGCTGTCGATGTTGGTCGAATACAGCGGGAACACACGCTCCACGCCTTCGCCAAACGAAATCTTGCGCACGGTGAACGCACCGGCGATGGTGTTGCCGCCCTTGCGGGCGATGCAGACGCCTTCATAGTTCTGCACACGGGTGCGCGACCCTTCGGTCACTTTAAAGCCGACACGGATGGTGTCACCGGCTTTGAAATCGGGGATATCTTTCCCCAGGGCGGCAATCTGTTCCGCCTCAAGCTGTGCGATCAGGTCCATCGCAGTTTCTCCTATCTGCTCGTGGTTGGTCCACGAAGTTTGGGCACGGCCTGAGAGCTCTTGGTCTTCACCGGGTCCTGCACACAGCCCGCCAGAGGTCAGATCGAATGTTCCTTTGATCTGGTCCGATCCGACACGTCCGTGCAGAAGAAAGCGGGACGCCATGTCATGATGCAAACCAAAACACCGGAGTCGCAGGATGCGGCACCGGATAGCGGTCGTTTAAGGGTATTGGGGGCAGGGATCAAGAGCAAACTGCAGGGCACGGCGGTGGGATTCCGCTTTTGGGAAATTCCGCCGTTGCCATAGCGGTCAGATCAGGCATTCTGGAGGAAATTGGAAGAGCAGAAATTTCAGACAGGACCCAATGATGCGAATTGCATTCATGCTGGCAGTTGCGGCTGCTTTGCTTATGTCGTGCGGGCGCGGTGGCCCGAAACCTCAGACCGTAAACCCCACGCCGGGCGTGGACAGGACTGCACCATCCGTGATCTACCCGGATTTTGGCGATGCCGATCCGCATGACTGGGATGGTCGCCACCCGGGGCATTACCCGATCCACGGGTTGGATATCTCGCGCTGGCAGGGTCCGATTGACTGGCGTAGGGCCAAGGCGTCGGGAGTGAGCTTTGCATTCCTGAAAGCAACCGAAGGCGGCGATGTAGCGGACCCGTTGTTCCGTGACCATCGGCGCGGTGCGCAGGCGGTGGGCGTACCCTGGGGGGCCTATCATTATTACTATTTTTGCCGATCAGCCCGGGAACAGGCACAATGGTTCATCCAAAACGTGCCAAAAGGGGCAGACCTGCCGCATGTGCTGGACATGGAGTGGACGCCGCATTCCAAAACCTGCACGCTGCGGCCTGATGGCAGAACGGTCCGCGCCGAAGCACAGCGCTTTCTGGACATTCTTGAACGGCATTATGGCCGACGCCCAATCGTCTATACCACAGTGGATTTCTTTGCAGATACCGATATCGGGCGTCTGCCCAAGACCGAATTCTGGTTAAGATCCGTTGCGGGCCATCCGCGTCAGGTCTATCCCCGCACGGTCTGGCGGTTCTGGCAATATACCGGCACCGGACTGGTGCCGGGTGTTCAGGGCAAGGTGGATATTAACGTCTTTAACGGCACCCCAGAGGCCTGGGCCAACTGGAAGGCACGACCTTAAATCTTTGGCGTTCCATAAGTCTCGATTGTGCCGCCGCTGACCAGATGATCCAGGCGTCGTTCGCGTTCTTCACCAAACGCGTTGCGCACCCAGAACGACTCGCCCGCATTTAACTCGCGGCGTTCGAACCCGCGCGCGCGCAGGCAGCGGTCTACCTGATCGATCTCGCCCTGCACGCGCAGTTCGTCCTGAACCGGGGCGGTAACAGCAGGGCCGACGATGATGCCCCAAAGAAGAATATTGGTGGCATATCCACCGATGACGGCGCTATTGCCGCCCTCGTCGGCTTCCTGAGAGCAGGAATCCACCGCAACTCTGGCAGAGTGCAAATTGTGACCGGCTTGCGTCGGAACGGACATCCCAAGTTGTTTGGTGGTGCAGGCGGAAGCAACCAACAATGCACCAAGCAATAGTTTTTTCATAATGTCGTCTGTCTCACTTTTTAATGCTTAAAAAATCTATGGGACTCAAAAGTGAATAAATTGAGGCGCGTTCAACTTCAAATAGCAATCTGATAAACAAAAAGACCTGCGGCATGTGCGCCACATCCCGCGTCTTCAGCCCGAGGTTTTGTCGCTGCTTTTCAGGTATTCTTCCCAGATATCGGGGCGCCGATTGCGTGTCAGATCCTCGGCCATTTCCTGACGCCACTCGGCGATGCGGCCGTGATGACCGGACATCAGAACCTCTGGTATCGGGCGTCCTTTCCAGTCTGCCGGGCGTGTGTATTGCGGGTGTTCCAGCAGGCCGGAAGAAAAGCTTTCCTCCTCGGTCGAAGCTTGATTGCCAAGAACGCCGGGGATCAGGCGCACCGTTGCATCGATCAATGCCTGCGCCGCGATTTCCCCACCGGTCATGACGAAATCGCCCAACGACACCTCTTGCACGCCGTAGTGTTCCAACACGCGCTCATCCACACCTTCGAATCTGCCACACAGCAAGGTTATGCCGTCACATCTGGCCAGGTTCTGCATCATGCGCTGGTCCATGCGACGTCCGCGCGGGCTGAGATATATCAGCGGCCAATTTCCCTGAATGCCAGCCATGGTGTGCTCGATCGCGTCGCCCAGCACGTCCGCCCGCAACACCATTCCGGCGCCACCCCCGGCAGGGGTGTCATCCACGTTGCGATGTTTGCCGACGCCGAACTGCCGCAGATCCACGGTTTCCAGTTGCCACAGACCTTCCTGCAGGGCCTTGCCCGTCAGGCTTTCGCCCAGAACACCGGGGAAGGCTGACGGGAACAGAGTGATGATCTTGGCTTTCCAGACCCCGTGCAGGTCCGGGGTCGGTGTCATCAGCTCACGTGGCTTCAGGGTTGGGCGGATCGCCTTGCGGCCATGGGATCTGCTGGGTTTTTCTGTCATGTCTGGCGGGCCAGTTCATTCTGCGCGGTTTGAATCAGAGCCTTCTTCTGGGTGATCAATGCGGCTTCGTCCAGCGGAGAACGATTAAGCGCCAGCAATTCTTCCAGGACATCGGTGGAAAATCTAGGGCTTGTTCGCGCAGGTCCCACAAGCTGCTCAGATTTCTCGGTCGGCAGGTCCAGGAAGTCCGCCAAAGGCGCCCCTGACCCAAATCTGTGGTCATGCATTTCTTCCATCCATCCGGTCTGAACCGTGACCGATGACAGCCGGTTCCTGATCTTGTCCACTGTGTCCTGCAGCGGTGGCAGATGGGCTAGGTCGTCGCAATAGTCATCCAGGGTCTCAACCAGACGAGAATGCTGCAGATCATGCGCCCAGAGGCTGCGCAACCATTGATCGCGCCGGCGCAAGGACAGGTAGACAGTGATATCGATATCCCGCTCCAACAGGCGGCGGCGCAATACGCCGACCAGAGTGTCCGCCAGTTCCGGTGCGGCCCCGTATCCCTCGCTTTTGTTTCTGCTGGGGCGCAGGCCCAGGAAATTCTCTTCACTCAGGATCAACCCGCGACGCGTCCCGAAATCAAGACCGTCGAGAAATTCGCGTATCTGGCCGCCAAACCCTGCCAGCGTTGCGTCCAGTCGATAGATCGAGTGGCGCGTGGCTGCTTCGCTCAGACCCAGCTTGCGTGTCTTATATGGAAGAACCAGAGAATAGCGCGGCCAGATCAATTTTCGGTTTTCATACAGAAAGGATTGTGCTGCGGTCATGCCTGTCTTGTGCAGGCCCAGATGCAGCAGGACCCGACGCATCAGATCAGGCCTTCGGGCGGGTCAGCGACGATACGGCCTTGCTCCAGATCCACCGTAGGTACCGCTTGCAACGTGAAGGGCAGCAATACAGTGGTTTTCAGGCCCGGCCCGTGCAATTCCAGCAAATCCGCAGCGCCGTGGTTCTGTACGGATTTAACCTTGCCCAGCAAGGTGCCGCCGGTGTCATAGACCTCAACCCCGATCAGATCAGTATGATAGAACTCATCATCAGGCAGCGAGGGCAACTGATCGCGCCTTGCAAACAGGCGCAATCCATTCAGGGCATCCGCCTGTTCCTTGGATTCTACCCCGCCAAGATGGGCCGCGAAGCCGTTCTTGATCGCGCGGGTCAGAACCACAGGATAGCGGTCCTTGCCGGTTTCATCGGTCAGGGGTGAATAGGCCTCGATATCTTCGGCAACGGCACAAAAGCTTTTCAGGCGCACTTCGCCGCGCACGCCGTAAGACCCCGCGACGCTGCCAACGCAGATCAGATCACTCATTGGCTGCCCCTGTCGTCAAGCAAATTCCGTTTCTCCATTCGCCAAGCCCCTCGCAGGCTTCACGCTGATTGCCGCGTTCAAAGAACACGCCCACAATAAAGGCGATCAGCAGCAGAATGGGAAGTCGTATCAATCCGAACATCAGGCCTTACCGTGTTTCGATTTTCAGGCCCTCGGCCCGGTTTTCCCAGCCGACCTGTTCCAGTTCTGGCTTATCCGACATCTGTTCAGGCCATCCGACACAGAAATATCCGATCAGCCGCCAGCCTTCAGGCACATCCAGATCGCGCGTCATCTGATCGGGATCCAAAATCGACACCCAACCCAGCCCCAGCCCTTCAGCCCGCAGAGCAAGCCAGAACAGGGTGATGGCAGAAACGACGGAATAGCGCCGCATCTCGGGCATCGTGCCTGCGCCAAGCCCCATCCCTTTGTCGGTGCTGTCGTCGCAGAAAACGGCCAGCTGCACAGGGGCCTCCTGCATCCCGGACAGTTTCAGGCGGCTGTAAAGCTGCGCCTTGTCGCCGGAATACCCCGTCAGGGCTTCATCATTGGCGATTTGAAAATTCTTCAGCGCTGCGGCCCGTGCCGCTTTGCTTTCGACGCGGATCACGCGCCAAGGTTCGCTGAGTCCCACCGAAGGGGCCAATCGAAATGCGTCGAGGCAGCGCGCCAGCACTGCCTCGTCTATCGCGTCGGTGCGGAACCGGCGCACATCGCGCCGGAGCCGCAACAACAGTTCGAACTGCGTGCGAAAATCGTCAGTAAAGGTTTGATCCCGCACGCGCCCGCCTGCTTATTCTTCTGCTGCGGCTTCTTCAGCCGGTGCAGCCGCTGCTTCGGCCGCTTCAGCTGCCTTTGCCGCTTTCTCTTCCACGCGCTCCTGAGCTTTCTTGCCCGGGGTACCCTTGTTGGGGTTGTTGCGCTCGGCCTTGTCACGGGTGCCGGCAGCTTCCAGCATGCGTGCAATACGGTCGGTGGGCTGGGCGCCCTGGTCCAGCCAGTACTGAATGCGCTCCATGTTCATTTTCACGCGATCTTCGCTGTCTTTCGGCAGCAGCGGGTTGTAGGTGCCCAGTTTCTCGATGAAACGGCCGTCGCGCGGCATGCGGCTATCAGCAGCCACGATGCGGTAGAAGGGACGCTTTTTCGAGCCGCCGCGGGCGAGACGAATTTTCATTGCCATGGTGGTATCTCCTTTGAATGGCATCACGCCAGAGGCGTGTCTTTGTTTGAGCCGGGATCGTTTCCGGTTAATTCTGGTGTTTCTTGTGGTGTCGGATGACTTCCTGAATGATGAAATTCAGGAAAGCCTTGGCGAAATCGGGGTCCAGATCGGCCTCCTTCGCCAGGTCTTCTAACCGTGTGATCTGCGCGGCTTCACGCGACGGATCGGACGGGGGAAGGTCGTGTTCGGCCTTGAGCTTGCCAACGGCCTGTGTGTGTTTGAACCGCTCGCCCAGCGTGTAGACAAGGATCGCGTCCAGCCGGTCGATGCTTTCGCGGTGCTCTTTCAACAGCGCGGCAGCCCGCGTCACAGGGTTGGTCATTGGCCTGTCCTTTCGGAGGTCAAAACGGGTTCAGACAAATCGATTTGCGGGTGTCGCCAGATCTGGGCGCGTTTGCCCAGAAGTTCGGCATCCTGTTGCTCCAGCGTCGCGCCAAGTCGCTCGGCCAGTGTACGCGAACGGCCATTGGCATGCGCGATATAGCTGATGACGCCATTCAACCCCTGATGGCGGGCAGCATATGCGCGTGCGGCTTGCGCGGCTTCGAAAGCCAGACCTTTGCCTTCGGCTTGTTCCATCAATGTCCAACCCAGCTCGGGTTCCTGCCAGCCGGGCACGTTGATCATGCCAGCCCAACCAACGAAACTACGGCTCGATTTCTCGGTCAGATGCCACAGCCCAAATCCATTCAACGCCCAGTGACCCAGCCGTTTGGCCAGCGAATCCCAGCTGCCGAGCGGATCTTTCGGCCCGCCAACCATATGGCTGCGTTTGGTGGCAAAAAATGCGGTCATCGCGGGCAGATCGTCCAGATGCGGGGCGCGCAGGGTCAAGCGCTCGGTCTCAATGGTCGGAATGGTGAAAGAGGTCATGCGTACGCCTCCATCCCGCCATTCACCAGATCTGCTGGCGCCGGGTGCCGCCAGATCTCGGATTTGCCGAACTTTGGGTGGTCATAGAGGTACTCGAACTGCGCGCCCAGACGCTTGGCGACAGCTTTGCTGGCGCGATTGTTCAGATCGATTAGC
This sequence comes from uncultured Ruegeria sp., assembly GCF_947497005.1. Lineage (GTDB taxonomy): Bacteria > Pseudomonadota > Alphaproteobacteria > Rhodobacterales > Rhodobacteraceae > Ruegeria. The sequence continues at coordinate 70,889 of NZ_CANMFF010000005.1, forward strand.
GAGATCGCTGTTTCCCAGCCCAGAACGTCATAGGCATAGGCGCGCGCGGTCAGAGCAGCCTCGGTCGCATAGCCTTTGCCGGTGGCATAGTTCAACAGCGTCCAGCCGACCTCGGGTTCAGGCCAGCCCTCAGGGAACCAAAGCCCAATCCGCCCGACATAGGTGCCTGTGTCTTTTTCATCGACACTCCAATAGCCATAGCCGCGCAGGGCCCAGTGACCCAGCAGCGAGGCGACCACCCGCCAAACCTCATCCTTGCGCAGAGGACCACCGACGAACTTCGCGGCATCGCTGGCAAAGAAGGCGGTGTCCGCGTCGACATCAGACTCGGACGGCGCGCGCATAATCAGGCGTTCGGTTTCCAATGTGGGAATGGCCAATGCAAGTGTCATGCTTGCACCTCGCTATAGCGCCAGACATTCTGGTCCACGCCAAATGCGAGTTCCGCATTTGCGTCCCGCGATGCGCCCAGCCGTTTGGCAAGCGCATTCGAGCGGGCGTTGGATGCTGATACGTAGCTTACGAAGCCACCAGATCCGAGCAGGTCAAAACCGAAATCGCGAACCGCAGAGCATGCCTCGGTGGCATAGCCCTGCATGCGATGATCGGCAGAAAACAGATAGCCAAGCTCGGGTTCCCGGTCGTCCCATTCGAGACCCAGGATGACGAAGCCAATGACCTGATCATCTTCTTTCAACGCGACTGTGAACAGGCCATGACCATGCAGAAGCCAACCGGATGTATAATAGGAAAACTCGGTCCAGGCTTCCTGGTCAGTATCGCCAAAGCTGTCTTTGCTGATCGACGTCCATACCGGAAGATCTGTCAAAGTGGGAGCACGCAGAACCAGCCGCCGGGTCTGAATGACCGGCAGAGCGGCGCTATATTGCGCTGCTGCCATCGCCGCCTTTCCGGACGGGGGCTGGGTGCAGCGTGCTGGCGTCACTTCTTCTTTCCAAACCCGCTCAGGCCCTGAGGCAGGCCCATGCCGCCACCCATGCCGGGCATGCCGCCGGGCATTTTACCGCCCATCGCCTTGGCCGCCTGTTCCAGCGCCTTGGGGTCCATGCCTGCGGCCATATCCTCGGGCGAGGGGCCGCCTTTGCCAAACATGCCCTTCATGGCCTGTTTCAGCATCTTGCCTTTGCCCATCTTGCCCATCTTCTTCATCATGTCCGACATCTGCCGGTGCATCTTGAGCAGCTTGTTGAGGTCGCTGACCTCCATCCCGGACCCGGCCGCGATGCGTTTCTTGCGGCTGGCCTGCAGCAGCTGAGGATTGGCGCGTTCGCGTTTGGTCATCGATTGGATCAGGGCGATCTGCTGGCGCAGGATCTTGTCGTCCATTCCGGCCTGATCCATCTGCTTGGCCATCTTGCCCATACCCGGCATCATCCCCATCATGCCCTGCATGCCGCCCATCTGGATCATCTGTTCCAGCTGCATTTTCAGGTCGTTCATGTTGAACTGACCTTTGACCATGCGCTTCATCATGCGCTCGGTCTGTTCCATCTCCATCGTTTCCTGGGCCTTTTCGACCAGAGCCACGATGTCGCCCATACCCAGAATACGCCCGGCGATCCGATCCGGCTCAAAGGTCTCAAGCGCGTCCATCTTCTCGCCCAAGCCCACAAAGCGAATAGGCTTGCCAGTGACCGCGCGCATCGACAGCGCCGCACCGCCGCGCCCGTCACCGTCCATTCGGGTCAGGACCACGCCCGAGATGCCGACCTTGGCGTCAAATTCCTCGGCCACTTCAACGGCGACCTGACCGGTCAGGCCATCGACGACCAGCAGGGTCTCGCGCGGATCGACCACGTTGCGAACCTGCTCGACCTCGTTCATCAGCACTTCGTCGATGTGCAGACGGCCCGCAGTATCCAGCATGTAGACGTCATAGCCGCCCAGCGTGGCCTGCTGCTTGGCACGCTTGGCGATATCTACAGGTTTCTGGCCGGGAACGATCGGCAGCGTATCGACGCCGACCTGCGTGCCCAGAACCGCCAACTGATCCATCGCCGCCGGGCGATAGACATCCAGCGAGGCCATCAGGACCTTCTTGCCTTCTTTCTCTTTCAGACGCTTGGCCAGCTTACCGGTGGTGGTCGTCTTACCGGAACCCTGCAGACCGACCATCAGGATCGGGGCAGGCGGGTTGTCGATCTTCAGCGCGCCGGGGTCATCCTCGCCACGCAGGGTATCGACCAGCGCGTCGTGCACGATCTTGACGACCTGCTGACCGGGAGTGATCGATTTGGTGACAGCCTGACCAGTGGCCTGATCCTGCACCTTCTTGACGAATTCACGCGCCACCGGCAGTGAGACGTCGGCCTCAAGCAGGGCAACCCGGACTTCGCGCAAGGCGGTTTTGACGTCTTCTTCGGACAGCGCGCCCTGTTTGGTCAGCCGGTCAAAGACGCCGGAAAGGCGTTCGGATAGATTTTCAAACATGCCTGCGGCCTCCTTAGCCGGTTTTGATCTGGCACTTCCCAGATAGGAAACACCGGTTGAATACACAATTGCCCCCACGGGCGTAACACGCTGGTGGGGGGCGATCCCTGAACGACTCAAGGGACCGGAAGGCTAGTCTCTTCCGGATGTTTGGAGGCGGATTTAGGCGGAACGGCCGCCAGAGTCAACCACGTTCACTTTGACCCAATCGTTCAGGTAGGCCATTGAACGGTGTGTTTGATCTGACCACTGCGTATATCCCTCGATCAAAGGAATCGAAGACACGCCGTCCGTGCGCACAAAGTGGAGCACAGGTCGAAAACTGGGTTCGCGTTTGTCGTTGTTAGCAGTCTGCATTTCGGAGCACCGGAAATCCGACAGCCTATGCGTTTCGGACTTATAAGTTTTCAAAATGCTACGACGCCGAATGGTGACAGTGTCACTTGGTTTGTCAAAAATGATCTGAATACGTTGCACAAGACGGATCGCCATCAGCCCACATACGAAAGACATCAGCAATAGTGAAAATACGTACTCAAATCGGCCAATTGAACCGTTATTCTGATGGCCCACAAGGCTTGCCAGTCCAAGGAGAAAAACGCCAACAAGAAACAAGCCGGTCAACCAGGGTGTGTGTGACAGGATCAGCTGATCAGATGTGTTTCGCGTAATCTTCAATGCATTGTCCTGCGGTCGTATGGATAAGGCCAACCGTGCCACTTACGTTTGACTTCGCCAAGAGCGTTTCGTGCTCTGTCTCGGGTCCTTGAGCGGCACGAGTCAAGATAAGCTATGTGAAGGCCACAGGCGTGGGGTATTCTGATCGAAACAAGCTAAGGGAGCGGGCTATGAAGGACGATTTTCCGCGAAAGACGGCAGATTATGTTGGTGAGGTCACAAACACCGATATCTGGTCCGGTTTCGAGATACGGCCTGACGACGTCTTTGTATGCACGCCACCCAAATGCGGTACCACTTGGACGCAAACACTGGTGCGTATGCTTATTACCCAAACCGCCGACCCTCGTGTATACGACAACAAGATATCACCATGGCTGGATTGCGGATTTCGGGACCGGGTCGAGCAGGCAAATGAACTAAACACGCAAAGCCATCGGCGCTGTATCAAGACACATACGCCACTGGACGGAATTCAATTCTCACCCGATGCCCAGTATCTGGTTGTGCACCGCCATCCGGTCGATGTCCATTTTTCCATGCGCCGCCATGTCGAGAACATGAAGGCTGATTGGCTGGATTACCTGTTTCCCAACGATCTGTCAGAGGCGTTTGCCATGTTTCTAAACCGACCGTCGTCGCCAAAAGGTACGGACGACCTGACCCTCAGATCGTTTGTTCATCACTTCAGGACATTTTGGAAGTTCCGTGACCTGCCCAATATTCATTTCCTGCATTATGCCGAACTCAGCCGCGATCTGCGCGGCCAGGTCGCGCGGCTTGCCCGGATCATGGACATTGAGTTTGAGCAGAAGCTGATCAAGGACATTGCCGAGGCCGGCAGTTTCGGATCGATGAAAAATAATGCAAAACGTCTGGAACGATCCCCCGGCTTCACCAGTGGTTTTCACGACTTCGCACAGTTCTTCTCCTCGGGCACCAGCAACAAATGGGAAGGCAAGCTGACGGCGGAAGACATGGAGCGATATGACGCCTGTATGTCCGAGCTGGTCACACCCGAAGAACGCTTGTGGCTGGAACACGGATGTGCGCCTTAGCCGATCCCGACTTCGCGGCTATCTTGACTGAGTTCCGACGGAAGCCAGTCATTTACGGCCTCTGCCAGCCGATGAGAGCCCGCTCCGCTGGAAAATGCTTCGACAATGGGGTGGCGACCGGCGCTCATCCCCTTTTCCAAAACCAGGACAGGGCGATATAGCGTCGAGGTGCCCTTGTCGCTGCGGGATGTCGTGCTTTCCACGTCGGCGTGGGACAGGTTGGACAGCTTGTGTTCGACCGCCTCGTAACCGAAGACAGACTGGCGGCGGATCAGAATACTGTCCTTGTTCCTATCCAGAATGATCTGAACCCGTCTTGCAAAAGCGCAAAACGCGCCAAAGCCAAGACCGCCTCCGCCCAAAGCGAAGATCAGGCCGAACCAGATGCCTTCACCGCCGGTGCTCATCAGGAAGATACCGGGGCCAACAAAGGCCAGGATGAATATGATCAACATGATCCCGATGAACCAGGGTGTGTCAGCGATGATCAGTTGGTTCGGGGTATTTCGTTTTACTTTCATGGCGGCACGCTAGCACCGAAAATCGCATCTGTCGTGGTGGGAGTTTGCCATATGCCGCGCCGTCCGTAGCCCGCTACAAGATTGAAGAGGGTCAGTATTGTTCCAGCTTGACCCGCCTGTGGGCGGACGAAGACAGTGGCCGTTTCAGTATTGCTCGTAACGAAGATCAGGGGCTGAAATATTTCACCGGCCCCGCTCTCCGCAGAATTGTCGTGAGGCTGCCCGGCGTTCGAACCGCATTCCGACTGATTGCGGGCGGGTCCATTCTGTGGCACAGCGCAGAGAATTCTGCGCAAGGAGATCGGGATGGACGCTTCATCCGCCTATCAGGACACACTACCGCTGAGTTCCGACGCATTGCTGGCGCAACTGGACGAGTGGGGGTTGGCCTATCGTATGCATACTCATGTGCCCCTGCGTACGGTCGAGGATGCCAAGTCCGTCGAAGGTCAATTCATGGTGCCGGGCGAGAATGCGTTGCGGGTCAAGAACCTGTATCTGCGTGACAAGAAAAAGCGCAACTATCTGGTGACGCTCGAGCAAAGCCGCGAGATTGACCTCAAAGCGTTGGGCGCAGAGCTGGGCATTGGCAATCTGTCCTTTGGCTCGGCGGACCGGCTGTTACAGAATCTCGGCATTCGACCGGGTGCGGTCAGCCCGATGGCGATGATCAACGGGGTTCAGAATGATGTACGGTTCTTCATGGATGCAGCAGCCCAACAGGCCGAGGTGATTTACATGCACCCGCTGGTCAATGACCGCACTGTCGTCCTGAAACAGGCCGACATGATGGCTTTCTTCGATCGCATCGGGTGCGAGGTCACCTGGCTGCCCTGATCACTCAAGCGCCTCTATCAGCGCGGCGGCGACATGCGCGGCAGACGGGTTGACGAACAGATGCCCGTCAGCCTCGAACACCGGATCGTCCAGATTGTTCGGAAAAGCCAACGGAAGCTCGGTACAGGCCAGCAGGATCGCGGTTCCGGGTCTGGCGTGCTTGTTGCAAAAGGCCAGCAATCGCGCACGGGCGGTGTCGGATGCGCCACCGTAGAAGTCACTGTCGATCATGGCCTGCATTTCGGAAATCTCGGGCTCTGGCAGCCGCTCATTTGCAGTGACGCCCTCGGCAGCCAGACGATCCGCATAGTTGGTGGCCTGCATCGTTACGGTTGTGCCCAGGACCAGAGCCTCGGACGCGCCAGTTCCTGCCGTGGCGTCGGCGGTTGCATCAAAGATGCTGAGGATGGGCATGGAAACACCAAGCCGGATCGCGTGGAGCCGTGCGTGTGGCGTGTTGGACGCGATGATGCCGAAGTCGCAGCCTGCACGTTCCAGTGTCAGCAAGGCATCGCGGAATACGGCGTCAAAACCCGCCCAGCTGGCCTCATCCCCGGCGACACCGCGCAAGGCACGTGTTTTGGCCTGTGTGACAGATTCGATCGTCATCGGAGGGATCGGCAATGGCGAGCCATGGCCGCGTTCTGCGAAATAACGCCCTGCCCCTTCGGCAATCGCTCTGTAATAGTCGACGGTCGAGGCCCAGCCCACACCGCCCAGAATGCCGATTTTCTTCATGTGCTCCATCCAGCCTGTCAGTTTTTCTGACTGGCAGACTGGACGTTTCCGGGCTCATTGACCAGAGAGGATCAGGCTGCAAGCTCAGCTACAGCCTTATGGGCGCTTTGCAGCGCTGCTTCGGGGTTCACGGCCATCTGATCAGCTGCAATGACGTCCACGTCATGGATGCCGATAAAGCCCAGAACATGGCGCGCATAATCGGTGGCGAAGTCTGCTTCGGATCCAATAGGGACACCGCCCGAGGCGATGGCCAGAATGGCGCGTTTGCCTTCCAGCAGGCCTTTGGGACCATTTTCAGTATAGGAAAAGGTCAGACCCGCGCGGGCAACAAGGTCGATCCAGGCCTTGAAGGCGGCTGGAACCGAGAAGTTGTAAATCGGCAGGCCGATGACAATAGTGTCGGCATTCTGAAGCTCGGCCACCAACTCATCCGACAGGGCCAGCCGGTCGCGCTGTACATCGTCGCGCTGGTCGGCAGCGGTGAAGTTGGCGGCAATCCAGTCTTCGGTCAGCAAGGGCAGGGGGGTGGCCAAATCGCGGCGGATGATGCGTTCTGCACCCAGTTGCTTGACCACACGGTCTGACAGATCGCGGGTCGTGGACTCCACGCGGCGGGCGGATGAGTCGATGTGAAGGATAGTTTTGGGCATTGTTCAGGTCCTTTGGGTCAGGGAAATCTTGTCCTGAGCCCAATATGATTGTTGCGTTTGCGAACAAAACTCGGATACATCAACAGTTATTGTTGGAAATTGCACAGTGACTACATTGCCATGGACAATTGGGATGAAGTGAGAACCGCCTATCAGGTGGCGCGCATGGGCACGGTCAGCGGCGCGGCCGAGGTTCTTGGGGTACACCATGCCACCGTGATCCGACACATCGATGCGATCGAAGCGCGGCTGGGCGTCAAACTGTTTCAGCGCCACGCCCGGGGCTATACGCCGACCGAAGCGGGCGACGATCTGCTGCGCGTGGCACAAGCCACCGAAGATCAGTTCAACCAGCTTGTCGGTCGGATGAAGGGTCGCGGCGACGATGTCTCGGGCGAACTGGTCGTAACATCTCTGGGGTCGCTTGCGCCTCTGATCGTGCCAACACTCACGGCGTTTCAGAAGATGCATCCGGATCTGATCGTGCGATACCTGACCGGCGACCGCCTGTTCCGGCTGGAATATGGTGAAGCGCACGTGGCCATCCGCGCAGGATCGGCCCCAGATCAACCCGACAACGTGGTTCAACCATTCCGTCAAGAAGAAGTCGGCCTTTTTGCCAGCGCCTCTTACATTGAACGGTTCGGCAAGCCATCTGGCATCGAGGATTTCGCGACCCATCATTTCGTCAGTTCAGACGATGAAAGCAGCCGCGCGCCATTCACCCGATGGCTGCGCACGACGGTACCTGCTGATCGTATCACCTTCCGGTGTACCAACAATTTCTGCATGCGCGAGGCCGTTTTGGCCGGTGCCGGCATTGGCTTCATGGCCCGCTGGGAAGCCGCCCGCCACGACAATCTGGTCGAGGTGATCGATCCGCTCCCCGAGTGGTTCGGCAATCTGTGGCTGGTGACCCACGTGGATCTGCACCGCACCACCAAAGTGCAGGCGTTCCTGAGCTATCTGAAAGAAGAAGCCAAAGGCTGGCAGCCGTGAGCCCTCAGGCGCGTGGCCATTTGGCCATGCTGACCTTCTCGGCCCTTGTCGCGGGCAGCTTTTCGCTAGGGTCCATGATCGCCAATGAGATTGCCCCTGCTGCGCTGAACGCGGTCCGCTTTGCAATTGCGGCTACGGTGATTGGTGTGGCAGCTCTGGCGACAACCGGCCTGCCCCGAAGCGCGGCGCAGGCTCCTTGGCGCTATTTGGTACTCGGGGCTTTGTTCGCCACCTATTTCGTCCTGATGTTCTACGGGCTGCAAACCGCTCCGCCGGTCAGTGCAGCGGCAGTGTTCACCCTGACACCCATTGTGTCTGCCGTTGCGGGATGGGTCTTGCTTCGCCAGATCACCACGCCGCGGATGGCGCTGGCACTGACAATAGGTGCGGTGGGAGCGCTGTGGGTGATCTTCCGGGCCGACTGGCAGATGTTCCGCGCATTTGAAATCGGTGGGGGTGAGATCATCTACTTCTGGGGGTGCGTCGCCCACGCGATATATACCCCCATGATCCGCAAGCTGAACCGAGGAGAGCCTGCGGTAGTGTTCACCTTCGGTACTCTGGTCGCCGGGTGCCTGTTGCTGGTCGTGTTTGGATGGTCCGACCTGAGGTCGACCGATTGGGCGGCGCTTCCGGCCATCGTCTGGATCGGATTGCTCTATATTTCGTTCTTTGCAACGGCGGCCAGTTTTGTGCTGGTTCAGTTCTCGTCCCTCCGGCTGCCGTCCGCCAAGGTGATGGCGTATACCTATCTGGTGCCCAGCTGGGTCATCCTGTGGGAAATCGCACTGGGCAAAGGCGTGCCAACCGGTCTGATCCTGGGCGGCGTGGCGCTGACAATCATCGCCTTGCTGATGCTGTTGAAAGAAGAAGTGCCGAGCGCCACGCCGGTTCACCGCGTCACGGATTAAGGCCTAAGCTTCGCTTAAGAAAACCGGGCGACTCCGATAAGTATTCCAGAGATCGAATTTGTTGAGCCAGATCAAGGCATCCCCGCGGCTGCTCCAATAGCTTCGTCATCAGGCAAGAGGAGGAGACCATGTTCAAACATATCATGTTACCGATTGACCGGCATCTACCGCCTGAGGTTCGCAAAGCTGCCGAAGTCGCCGCACAAATGGCAAAATGGCAGAGGGCCAAGATCACTCTGGTCTGCGTCACCGGGGCACATATGGGTGAATCCTCAGAGGCCCAGGCTGAATTAGATAAGGAACTCGCTGCTTTCACCGAACAGCTGGCCGCTGAAGGTGGATCCGACGTTTCCATGCGCAAAATTCACTCGGTCGACGTCGCTGCCGAAGTGGACAGCGATTTGACACGTGCTGCAGAAGAGATTGGTGCAGACTTGGTCATTGTTGGCACCCATGCGCCACGGATCACTGATTACATCTTTTCCAGCCACGCCGGGTATCTGGCCAAGCATGCCAGCATGTCGGTCTTTGTAGTGCGCTAGGCTTCGTCTGGCGTCGGCAATTCAATTTCCAGAAACCGCTCGAACGCGTCCAGATTGACGGGTTCGAACTGTCCAAAGCCTTGCATCCACACCGACGCAGTCCGCAGGGCGTCGGGCTCCAGCTTGCACCATTTTACCCGCCCACGTTTTTCCTGACTGATCAACCCTGCCTTGGTCAGGATTACGAGATGTTTGGAAATCGCAGCCAGTGACATCTCGAACGGCTCGGCCACGTCTGTCACGGCCATGTCGTCCTCCAGCAGCATTGCCAGTATGGCGCGGCGGGTGGGGTCGGCAAGAGCTGCAAAGACTGTGTCGAGATCGTTGGGCATGCATCCGCTCAACCATAGCCGTCCGGATTGGTCAACCATTTGGTTGAATATGCGGACTCATGGCACCTGAACGGCAATCGCAGACGTTCAATCCGTCGCTGTACGCGCGATGCTTTAAAATAATAATTGATTACAGCATGTTAAGGTGCGTCAATCAGGGCCGTCAATGTCGTTGACTCTGCGCCCTGCGCGCCTTAGCACCTAGCCCAAGACTGTGCGAGGGAAACGCCCGTGACCGATGACGACCAAAAGCAGCGTATGGCGCAGCTGGAGGCCAAGATCGACGCGGCGAAAAAGGCTAAAAAGCCCGAGACCCGCGCAGATGCTGACTATTCGGGAGGCGAGCTTGCCTGGAGGATGGTCATCGAAATGGTTTCCGGTCTGGGGATCGGATTTGGCATCGGATACGGGCTGGACAGCCTGCTCGGGACGATCCCGATCTTTCTGGTGCTGTTCACATTGCTGGGCCTTGTCGCAGGCGTGAAGGTTATGCTCCGCAGCGCACAGGAAGCTCAGGCGAAGCAAACGGCGGCTGACGCGGCCGAAAAGGACGAGAGGGACTGAACGTGGCGACTGAGACCACCGCAGCAGAAGGCAGCAGCCTGGTTTTCCACCCGATGGACCAATTCATTGTCAAGCCGTTGTTCGGCGACGGTGCGGTGGGCATGTTCACTGTCACCAACGTGACTCTGTGGTTGTTCTTTGCGGTGCTGGCCGTGACAGCTCTGCTGGTTCTGCCCACATCCAAACGCGCTATTGTTCCGACACGGATGCAGTCGGTCGCGGAACTGGCCTACGGCTTCATTTACAAGATGCTGGAAGACATCTGCGGCAAGGAAGGGGTCAAGTATTTCCCTTATGTCATGACCCTGTTCATGTTCATTGTCGTCGCGAACTTCCTGGGTCTGATCCCTACGTCGTTCACCACCACATCGCATTTCGCCGTAACCATCCCGCTGGCGCTGGCCGTGTTCCTGACCGTGACCATCCTGGGTTTCGTCAAGAACGGCGCCGGGTTCCTGGGTTTGTTCTGGGTGTCTAGCGCGCCGCTGGCGCTGCGCCCGATCCTGGCAATCATCGAGCTGATCTCGTACTTCGTGCGTCCCGTCAGCCATTCCATTCGTCTTGCCGGTAACGTCATGGCAGGCCACGCGGTGATCAAGGTTTTCGCAGGCTTCGCCGCGATTGCCGTGATCTCGCCCGTGTCGGTTCTGGCGATCACCGCGATGTACGGCCTTGAGGTCCTTGTGGCCTTCATTCAGGCCTACGTCTTCACCATTCTGACCTGTGTTTATCTGAAAGATGCGCTGCATCCTTCGCACTAAGGTCCGATACCCAAACATCGAAACTTCCAATTCGTAAGGAGAAACATCATGGAAGGCGATCTCGCACACATCGGCGCAGGCCTGGCAGCAATCGGTTCCGGCGCAGCCGCAATCGGGGTGGGCAACGTAGCAGGCAACTTCCTGGCCGGCGCCCTGCGCAACCCTTCGGCGGCTGCTTCGCAGACCGCAACCCTGTTCATCGGTATCGCATTCGCAGAAGCCCTGGGGATCTTCGCATTCCTGGTCTCGCTGCTGCTGATGTTCGCCGTCTAATCTGCGGAACCTGATCCTTACGCGCAGGTGGGCCCAAGCCATAGCGGCCCATCTGTTGTAAAGACAACGTTCCGACGGAGGACATCATGGCGACTGAACCCCTTACAGAAGAGGTAGCTGGCTCGTGTGTTGACGCCTATGGCTCTGCCATTGGTATGCCGCAGCTCTGCTTCGATTGGTTCCCCAACCAGATTTTCTGGCTGGTCGTTACGCTGGTCGTCATCTTTCTGGTCCTGTCCCGCGTGGCTCTGCCCCGCATCGCGGCAATCCTGGCTGAACGTCAGGGGACCATTACCAACGACCTGGCTGCAGCCGAAGATCTGAAGGCCAAGGCGGTCGAGGCCGAAGAGGCCTATAACAAGGCGCTGGCCGACGCTCGTTCCGAGGCACAGCGTATCGCAGCAGAAGCGCGCGCCGAAATCCAGTCTGGTCTGGATGACGCGATTGCCAAGGCGGACGCGGAAATCGCTGCAAAGGCGGCTGAATCGGAAAAGGCCATTGCCGACATCCGTGCCGGTGCGCTGGAAAGCATTCAAGTGGTTGCCAAGGATACGGCGGCTGAACTGGTTACTGCGCTGGGCGGTGAAGCGGATGCTGATACCATTGCCAGTGCTGTTGACGCGCAGACGAAAGGCTAAGTGACATGCGGAACACTCTTGCCCTTATCCTGACCATTGGCGCAGCCAGCCCGGCCTTTGCGGCCAAAGGTCCGTTCGTCTCGCTTGGCAATACCGACTTTGTCGTTCTTCTGGGCTTCATCGTCTTCATCGCGGTGCTGTTCTACTTCAAGGTCCCCGGCATGATCGGCGGTGCGCTGGACAACCGTGCCGAAGGCATCAAGTCCGAACTGGACGAAGCCCGTGCCCTGCACGAAGAAGCACGCACTCTGCTGGCCTCGTACGAGCGTAAGCAGCGTGAAGTTCAGGGGCAGGCCGATGCAATTGTCGCCGCAGCCAAGGAAGATGCGGCTCTGGCAGCAGAACAGGCTAAGGCCGACCTTGAAAAGTCGATCGAACGTCGTCTGGCCGCTGCTCAGGACCAGATTGCTTCGGCCGAGGCGTCGGCAGTGAAAGAGGTGCGTGATCAGGCCGTTTCAGCTGCGGTATCTGCGGCCAGCTCGGTTCTGGCCAAGCAAATGACCGCAGCACAGGCGAACAAGCTGATTGACGCGTCGATTGCAGATGTGGATACCAAGCTGCACTGACGGATGACCCGGTCAGACAAATGAAACAGATGACCCGAGAGCTTTTGGCTGTCGGGTCTTTTGTTTTTTACTCGCTTCTGGTTCTGTTGTCCGAAGCACTCCGAATCCTACATTCTGCCGGGGATCAGGTTGATAGGGACGTTCTGTAGAGAGCGTGACAAAACAGGGAAAGACAGGCCGTGTCAGGCACCGCAGTTTCGATGAATATTGTAGGCGTGGTCAGAAATGGCGGCTCTGCGCTGATCGACACGATCAACAGGATCGAAAACCTGTCTGCCCAGTTGCATCGATACACGGTCACCATTGCGACCAATGACAACATGGATGGCACGGATCGGGTGTTATCCGACTACGCTGGTCGAAACCGGCATGTCGATATCATCCAACTGGATGGTCTTGCCGCAAAGCTGCCCGACCGGTTGGAACGCATAACGGCGGCCAGAAACGCGGTTCTCCAAAAGCTGGAAGAGCAGGACGGTGATCACGAATTGACGCTGGTGCTGGATCTGGGCGGCCCGAATGCCTGTCTGGATGCTCAGGCGGTTCTGACAGCAGCGCAGCGGGTTGCCCCGCTGTGGGAGGGTGTCTTCGCCAATTCCAAACCTGCGTACTATGATATCTATGCGCTGCGTTGCCCGGGCTGGTGCGACGAAGATATCTGGCAGCGCATTCAGAGCACGCGCAGACCGTTGTTCGGACGCCGTAAATGGCGCCAGTCCTTGCTGAAGTCAGCAGTTTTTGATCGTCAGTTTCACATTCCTGCCGACACGCCCCTGATCCCGGTCGACAGCGCTTTTGGCGGGGCAGGGTTATACAAATCGCGCGCGCTCAGGGGCTTGCGATATTCATGCAGGGACGACAAAGGCCAGCAGATATGCGAACATGTGATGCTGCACAAACACCTGAGACACCGTGGCGCAAGGCTGTTCATCGATCCGGCGCTGACGACATTGGCCGCGGATGATCATCTGGGTGAAGGCAGCGGGGCGCCGTTCCCACAACATCTGATACCAGCCGCATCAGGGGCTGCGTGATCCCAGTCTTTTCCTTCTATGTTTGCAAAAAAGCAGGACGGCCTTCAGCTCCGCCCGGTTTCGTGTTGCAGTCTTTGTTGCGCAATGGCTTCGTTCCGTTCGGTCTTTTGTTGATCTGCCATGCAGCGTTCGACAAAGTCCAAATGGTGTTCAATCGCAGTGCGCGCAGCTAAGGGGTCACGCGCCTGCAGGGCCGTATTGATGGCGCGGTGCTGATCCAGAATGGCCTCACGCGTGGCGCGCTGTCGGAACATGGTCTGACGGTTATAGAACACCCCTTGCACCAGCAGATCATACATTGACCGCATCATGTGCAGCATAACCACGTTGTGGCTGGCCTCGATGATGGCCATGTGAAACTCGGCGTCCAGCTGCGCCTCGTCATCGGCTGCGTTCCGGCCATGAGCCGCCTGCATCTTGTCAAAGATCGCCTGAACCACCTTCAGGTCGCTGTCTGACCCCAGCCGCGCTGCCCGTTCTGCTGCCAGCCCCTCCATGTCACGGCGAAACGACAGATAGTCGAACACGGCTTCGTCATGGCTGCCGAACAATCGGATCAGCGCCGGGGAAAAGGCAGAACCCAGAACCTCGGCCACATAGATCCCTGATCCGGCTTTCGCAGTCAAAAGTCCATGTTCCTGCAATTCGGAAATCGCGTCACGCAGGGATGGGCGCGACACGCCCATCCGCTCTGCCAGTTCGCGCTCTGACGGCAGACGTTCACCGGGACGCAGGATGCCGCGCAGGATCAGAAGCTCGATCTGGCGAACGACTGCAAGCGACAGTTTTTCCGTCTGAACTTTTTGAAAGGGCATCCGATATTCCAAAATTGGTCAATTCATTTGACCATGGACGACGGGGCTGTTCAAGAATACCCGGTCACATCCATTGAAATACTAGGTCAGTAATATTGACTTTAATTTAGGACGGCATAGGCTGCACCGAAATGAGATCGGAGGAGCCTCATGTCCCAACACCCATTGTTTGCCACCCGGGCCTCCCGGATGAAGGCGTCAGAAATTCGCGAATTACTGAAACTGCTCGACCAGCCCGGCATCATTTCCTTCGCTGGTGGTATTCCCGACCCCGCGCTGTTTCCCGGCGATGCATTTGCGCAGGCGTTTCAGCAGGCATTGGGGCCGGATATGCAGGCGCAGGCGCTGCAATATTCCGTCAGCGAAGGGTATGCGCCTCTGCGACAATGGCTGGCACAACATATGCGTGGGATCGGGGTAGAGTGTGACATTGACAACATCCTGATCACTTCGGGTTCACAACAGGCGCTGGACTATCTGGGCAAGCTGTTCCTGTCCCCCGGTGATACGGCCTTGGTCGGATGGCCGACTTATCTGGGCGCGCTGGCTGCGTTCAATGCCTATGAGCCCCGCTATGACAGGCTCAATGGCAACCTTGGCGTAGACGAATACAAGGCCGCAGCAGGCAACGGCGCAGTGAAATTTGCTTATCTGTCACCAGACTTCGCGAACCCGACAGGGGAAACAGTGGACTTGCAGGGCAGGGAGGCTCTGCTGGATCTGGCAGAAGATCTGGATTGCATGTTGATCGAAGATGGAGCCTATCAGGCGCTGCGCTATGACGGGGATCCAATTCCGCCTGTTTTGTCCTTGGAGCTGGCCCGCAAAGGGTCAATCGAAAACTGTCGGACGATCTATTGCGGCAGTTTCTCGAAAACCCTGTCACCGGGTTTGCGCATGGGTTGGGTCGTTGCGTCCAAGCCAATCATCTCTCAGATGGTTTTGCTGAAACAAGCTGCTGATCTGCATTCGGCGACTATCAATCAGATAGCCGTGCATCAGGTGGCGAAGGCCTGTTTTGACACCCATATCCCCAAGGTGCGCGATGTCTATCGGGCCCGCCGGGATGCGATGCTGGACGCGTTGGAGCAGAACATGCCGGATGGGGTCGAGTGGACACGACCCGAGGGCGGCATGTTCATCTGGGTCACGCTGCCCTCAGATCTGAGCGGGTCTGACTTGCTGGCCCGTGCGCTGGACACCGTGAAAGTTGCCTTTGTACCGGGGCAGGCGTTTTTCCCGGATGGCAGCGGCGCAAATACGATCCGTCTCAGTTTCTCGAATTCTGACGAGGCGACGATCCGCGAAGGCATACGCCGGTTGGGAGAGGTTCTGCGGGCCTGACGTTCGGAAAGATTCTGTTAACCAAAATGCTGCAACTCTGCGGCATGATCCGATTTCTCCTCCCCCTGTTGCTGGCCGCCTGCGCGGCCGGGACCCCTCATTTCCGCGACGTTCCCGCCACGCGGGTCGCAGTCAATGACAGTGTGTTCGATGTGCGCGTGCGGGGCGACCTGGCCGAGGCTGTTCGGATCAACGCGCAATACGCTCCTCGGTTGGGTCCGGTTCGGGATCGTGCCGCTTTGGCGATGGCGCAGGTTTCGGGCTGTCCGATTCTTGATGTGCTGGGTGATGCGGCAGTCACGGTTGGTGTTCTGGGCTGTGATCAAGAGGCGGGCGAGCGGTTATTGATCACAGCTGTCTCAACCACGAATTACGAGTGCATCGACTATGGTATCTATGAAAATGTCAGTGACGACTACGGCTACCAGGTCTTTGAGTGCACCCCATATTGAAATACGCGCATTCTTGCGCATTTCGGCAAGATGTTGTGGATAACTCAAGTTGATATCCCATATACTGCGCAACTCCGTTGACTCAGACCCCATCCCTTGCGCAGACTTTCAACTCATAGGAATCATGGGACACGCAGCCGTTGCGTTTCAGCAAACTCAAACTGACCGGCTTCAAAAGCTTTGTTGATCCGACCGATCTGATCATCGCGGACGGGTTGACCGGTGTTGTGGGTCCAAATGGCTGTGGCAAGTCCAACCTTCTGGAAGCACTGCGTTGGGTGATGGGTGAAAACCGCCCCAAATCCATGCGCGGTGGCGCGATGGAAGATGTTATCTTTGCGGGGGCTGCGACACGCCCGGCGCGCAATTTTGCCGAAGTGGTCCTGACCTTGGACAACTCGGAACGTCTTGCCCCGTCAGGTTTCAACGACAATGATCAACTGGAAATCGTGCGTCGCATTACCCGTGATGTCGGCAGCGCCTACAAGACCAACGGCAAAGACGTTCGGGCGCGTGATGTGCAAATGCTGTTCGCCGATGCCTCGACAGGGGCGCATTCGCCTGCGCTGGTCGGCCAGAACCGTATTGCCGAGCTGATCAACGCCAAACCCCGCGCCCGCCGCCGTATTCTAGAGGAAGCCGCCGGGATCTCTGGCCTCTATCAGCGACGGCATGAGGCCGAGCTGAAACTGAAAGGCACCGAGGCCAATCTGACCCGCGTCGATGACGTGCTGGAACAGCTGGGAGGGCAATTGGCCCAGTTGGCGCGTCAGGCCCGTCAGGCGGCACGCTATCGCGAGATCGGCGAGCAGCTGCGTCAGGCCGAGGGGATGTTGCTCTATCGGCGCTGGAAAGAGGCCGACATAGCCCGCCAGCAAGCTGAAGAAAAGCTGCGCGAGCGGATCACCGAAGCCTCGCGCGCAGAGGCCGAGGCCCGCGCCGCTGCCACGCAACGGGCCGAGATCGAAGAAACTCTACCACCGCTGCGTGAGGAAGAAGCCATTGCCGCCGCGGTGCTGCAGCGCCAGCAGGTGCAGCGCGATCAACTGTCCGATCAGGAAACCCGTGCACGTCAAACGATTGAGACGCTGACCAACCGGATTCAGCAACTGGGCAACGATATCGAACGCGAAACGGGCCTGAACCGCGACGCAGGTGAGATGATCGAACGGCTGGATTGGGAAGCGCGCGAGTTGTCGAAAGCAGCCGAAGGTCATGATGAGAAAGTGGCCGAGGCGGCGGAAACCGCCCGCGAAGCGGCCTCGATCCTGCAGCAACGCGAAGACCACCTGTCGCAGCAAACCGAAGATATGGCCCGACTTGTCGCTCGGCACCAGTCTGCTCAGCGTCTGGTGGAAGACAGCCGCAAGACACTGGCCCGTTCGGAAGGCGAAGAGGAAAAAGCCCGACAAGCCGGTGATGAAGCGAAAACGGCCCTGACCCGCACCAGCGAGGCGTTTGAAGCAGCCCAAGAGGGCGAGGAAGAAGCCCGCGAAGCGGCCGAGGCCGCCGAAGAAGCCCTTGCTGAAGCGGATGAGCTGCGCAATGAAACTCAGGGGCGCGAGGCCGAGGCCCGGGCGCAACGCTCTGAGGCGGAAGGCGAACTGGGTGCCATACGAGCCGAAGCCACGGCATTGGCCAAGCTGGTGGAGCGCGACACAGCCGAGGGCGGGCAGGTGATGGATCTGCTGCGGGTGGAACCAGGCTTTGAAAAGGCCCTGGGTGCGGCATTGGCCGACGATTTGCGCGCGCCTATGGTCGAGGGTGACGGCCCCTCCGGCTGGGTGCAGGTGGCAGGCTATGACAGCGACCAGTCGCTGCCGCAAGAGGCCGAGCCGCTGGCGCTTCATGTGTCTGGGCCAGATCGCCTGAGCCGCCGGATTGCGCAGATCGGTCTTGTGGATGCCGATCAGGGCGCGCGCCTGCAAGCGTCTCTGAAGCCGGGTCAGCGGCTGGTATCACGTTCCGGAGATCTGTGGCGCTGGGACGGGTTCCGGGCCTGGGCCGAGGATGCGCCCAGTGCCGCAGCGCTGCGATTGGAACAGCTCAACAAGCTGGAAGCGCTGAAACAGGAACTTACCCGCACCGAAGCGCAAGCCGACGGCGCCCGTGCCGCGCATGAAGCGCTGTCGCAACAATTGGCGGATGTGACCGAAGCCGACCGCCGCGCGCGCGAAGCCCGCCGTGCTGCGGACCAGCGTATGGCTGAAACAGCGCGCATGCTCAGCCGTGCCGAAGCTGATCGCAATCTGGCGCAGGGCAAGCTGGAAACTCTGACCCTTGCTGTGGATCGCCACAAGGAAGACGCAATGTCCGCCCGTGCGCAACTGCGCGAGGCCGAAAGCGCATTAAGCAGTTTGGGCGATCTCGATAGCGCCCGCGCAGACGTCGAAGACATCAAACAGACCGTTGAGGCAGCTCGGATCACCATGCTGACCCATCGATCGACTCATGATGAGCTGCGCCGTGAGGGGGACGCGCGCACCCGGCGTGGCCAAGAGGTTACCAAAGACCTCAGCGGCTGGCGGCACCGTCTGGAAACTGCTGAAAAGCGGATTTCGGAGCTGACCGAACGCAAGGAAAGCTCGGAAGAGGAACTGACCGAGGCGATGGCCGCCCCCGGTGAGATTGCCGAAGCGCGGGAAGAATTGAACGAACTGATCGAGGCTGCCGAAGCGCGTCGTGCCGAAGCTGCCGACAAGCTGGCCGAAGCCGAAACCCAACAGCGCGTGGTTGTTCTGGCTGAACGTGAGGCTGAACGTCTGGCCTCGGAAGCGCGTGAAACCCGTGCAGCGGCTGAGGCGCGCTGTGATGCGGCCAAGGAAAGCGTTGTCGCGGCAGCTGAACGGATCGCCGAGGATCAGCAACTGACCCCGAACCAGTTGTTGAATCAACTGGACGCGAACCCAGACCAGATGCCTGCTGCGGATGTTCTGGAATCCGAAGTGAACCGCCACAAACGCCAGCGTGATGCGATGGGTGCCGTGAACCTGCGAGCGGAAGAAGACAGCAAGGATGTTCAGGAAGAGTTCGATACGCTCAGTAGTGAAAAGGCCGATCTGGAAGAGGCGATCAAAGCCCTGCGCAGCGGCATCGCCAGCCTCAACCGCGAAGGGCGTGAACGTCTGCTGACCGCGTTTGAACAGGTGAACTCCAACTTCGCGATGCTGTTCAAGCACCTCTTCGGCGGTGGTGAGGCCAATCTGGTGATGGTCGAAAGCGACGACCCGCTGGATGCGGGCCTTGAGATCATGTGCCAGCCGCCGGGCAAGAAGCTTTCGACTCTCAGCCTGCTGTCAGGCGGCGAACAGACCCTAACCGCCACCGCGCTGATCTTTGGTGTGTTCCTGGCCAACCCGGCACCGATCTGTGTGCTGGATGAGGTCGACGCGCCGCTGGACGATGCCAACGTGACCCGCTTCTGCGACCTGCTGGACGAGATGTGCCGCCAGACAGATACGCGCTTTTTGATCATCACCCACCACGCGGTGACCATGGCGCGGATGGATCGCTTGTTCGGTGTCACCATGCAAGAGCAGGGCGTCAGTCAGCTGGTCTCGGTTGATCTGAAGAAAGCAGAGCAGATGGTCGCCTGACTGATCACTGCAACGTTATGAACGTTGCGGGGATAACGCGCTACCTTAGGCGCATGATGCGCTTTCTGATCCCAGCTATTATTGCCGCCAGCCCGGCCTTCGCCGCCGACTGGCCCGTCAAAACCGGAGACATTCCCCTGACGTCCGCCGAGCTTGACGCCCTGGCAGGTCAAACGCTCACCTTTTACGATGACGGCCAAGCCAAGTTTTCGCCCGGAGGTGCATATTCCTACACATACGCCAGCGGAGACGCCGCCTTTGGCACCTATTCCATCGCTGAAGATGGCAGCGTCTGCATTGCCTACCGCAACGGGTTCAGCCGCTGTGATTTGTATGTGCGAAGCGGCGAACGGTTGGTCCTGATCGATGAGAAGGGCGACCGGTATCCGGTTCGCCCAGAATAAAACACTGTGTACTTGCAGCCCCCACGCCAAAGCATGAGACAGGCAATCTCTTCATTTAGGTGGGAAATATTGCCAGACTGAGCACATAACCGTTCAGCCAATGGCTCATGAAGGGATTGAATCTGTGACAGATGACTGTGACAACCGGCTTGCTCTGGGAAAACAACGCGGGTCGCATGGTCGCCAGCAGGACGAAGGTGTTCTTGTCATTCGCACGATTGCGATGCCCGCTGACACCAATCCTGCGGGTGATATTTTCGGCGGGTGGCTGATGTCACAGATGGATCTGGCTGCTGGTAATATGGCGGCGCGCGTGGCGCAGGGACGATCAGCGACAATATCGGTCGAGGCGATGCAGTTCCTGCAACCGGTCAAGGTTGGTGACGAAGTGACGCTCTACGCGACGCTGGTCAATGTCGGACGCACATCCATGCGCGTTCACGTGGATGTCTGGGCGCGCCCAAGACAATCCGACAATGGTCAAAAGGTAACGGATGCGGATTTCGTGTTTGTCGCACTGGACGATTCCGGGGTGCCACGCCCTGTGTTTGAAGACGGCTAAAGCAACCATAGGCGGTTCAACGACTCTGCCGTAGGTCACGCACCCACAGCCAGACCCAAGCACTGCTGTTCGGTCTGCCCAGCCGCCCGCGTCCCGGCCCCCGAATGCCGTCAGTCTTGCCCACATTGTGCCCGCGCGCCTGTAACCTTCTTTGCAATTGCCTCTTCGATCCGGCTCGCTTTGGTGACGCTGATCGAATTCGTGCAGTGCAGAACGACGGATTCGTCCTGGCATTCGGTATCGCGATGCGCACAGCCAGCGCTTATGTTTCAAAACCCGCTGGTTTCTTGATTTTCTGGTCTCATTGTGATTGTTTTACTGTGTTGGGTAAGGGGTACAGTGATGAATTTGATTAAACAGATTTCTGTTGGTGTTCTATTGTTCTGCAGCGCTCAGGCGTCTCAAGCTATGACATTCAATCCGTCCACAGTCGGGGTTGTGTTTCTGAATGGACAAGAGACATGCACGACATCTACGTCCGGAGGATTTGATAACACAACGTGCACTGGCCCTGAGGGCTCCATGTCAACCAGCGTAAGTGCCGCCGGAGGGGTGCTGAAAACCGGCAATCAGAGTTCGATTGATTACAGTGCTGTCTCCGGGTCGCTCTTTGGGACCCTCTCGCATGCCGGTGCCGGGTATTTGGACTCGATCACAGTTACCAATGGACCGAGTAGCGGGTTTCTCGATATTTCTTTGCGTGTTCAGGGAACTGGAACGATCGCCTATACCGGACCCTCTTCTAACAGCGGCTCTTTGAGGCTTGAAGTGTTCATGAACGGAGCGCCGGGATCCGGGGCAGTCGGCCTGAATATCGTCAACGATTATTTCTCGAATATGAGCATAGATCAGATATTCACGGCCAGTATCCCGTACCAGAATTCTGTTGCAGACATTTCCGTGTATTTGAACACCTTTGTTTCATGTCCCGGGGCCGCCGCAGGCACGGGCGGGACCTGTTCGTCTTCGATGAACTTCCTGAACAGCGCGACCGTGGTCGGTACACAGGTTTTCGATTCAGGTATGAATCTGGTGACCGGGGCAACGCTGACATCTGCTTCGGGGTTCAATTACGCGACCGGAATCACACCTCCGATGGCGCCAGTCCCAATTCCCGCTTCAATTCCTCTGCTGGCCTCGGCGATTGCTTTGCTGGGTTTTTTGAGCTTTGGGCGCCGCAAGCAATCTGAACGTTCCGTGCCGGCCCCAACGCCGGCCTGTGCCATTTGAAGCGCACCGGTTCGGGTTCTGACCACCTCTCGATTGGCTGATTTGTTCTTACAAATGCCGATCGAGGGCGATTTGCACCACGACCACGAAGCCAGCAGCACAAGGTTCCGGGCAATGCTTGTGCTTTGAACCTTCCTCATGTGCATCAGGTCAATCGGATCATAGGCAGAAAAACACTGTCGGCCGGGTTTATGGGCTGCTGGATCAGAGGTTGTTCAACAATTCCACCGTTGGCCATGCATCCGCGGGCAGTCCCAATCGAGCCTGTTCCGCTTGAACTGCGGCTCGTGTACCGGCCCCCAGAATGCCGTCGATTTTTCCAACATCATAGCCTTTGGCCTGCAACTTGCTTTGCAACTGTTTCATCTGTGCGCCGGACAGACCCTGAGCCGGATTGCCCGCGCCATAGATCTGTGCACCCTCAAGCCGCGTGCCGAAATAAGCGGCCGTCATTACATAGACAAAGCTCTGGTTCCATTCGAAATAGACGTCGAAATTCGGATAGGCCAGAAAAGCCGGACCCTTGTGTCCCTGCGGCAGGATCAGTGAGGCCGGAAGGCTCGCCAGCGACCCGCTGCGCGCCTGAACGCCCATGGCCTGCCACTCTGCCACCGAACGCGGCTTGCCAGGGCCGGACAGCGACCAATCCATCTGCGCAGGCACTTTGACCTCCTGCAACCATGGCTCACCCGGTTGCCATCCCAGATGCGACAGCATCTTTGCCCCGGACATCAGCGCGTCGGGGGCCGAGGTTTTCAGGCGGACATGTCCATCCCCATCCCCATCAACGCCATTCTCCAGGATGTCGCGCGGCAGCATCTGGACCATCCCGATCTCTCCGGCCCATGCTCCGGTAGTTCTGGCCGGGTCGAAGTCACCATTTTGATACAGCTCGATGGCCGCAAAGATCTGTGGGCGGAACAGTTCGGGGCGGCGACAGTCATGGGCCAAAGTCACCAGCGCATTGCGGGTGTTGAAGTCGCCCTGGAACGATCCGTAGTCGGTCTCAAACGCCCAAAAGGCCAGCAACACCCCACGCGAGATGCCGTATTCCCGCTCGATCCGGTCAAACACCGCATCGTATTTGCGCGACATCGCCTGCCCGCGTTCGATGCGATTTGCCGAGATCAGACGGCGCGAAAATTCGATGAATGGTTTCTGAAACACCCCTTGCGCCCGGTCGGCCTTCAACACGGCGCTGTCCTGCTGTACGCCTTTGAAAAACGCGTTCACGGTGGATTTATCAAAGCCTTGCTGCGCAGCCTCGGTTTTCAGCCCTTTGACAAAAGAACTGAACCCGCCACCACACTGGGCAAGCGCGGGAGAGGCAAACAGAGTGGCGGCAATCAGGCTGGAAAGAAAACGCATGAAGGGACCCTTCAGAATATCAGTTTGACCACAACCCACACTGACACGAGCCCAAGCGCAAGCCCCCAAACGCTCCACAGCATGTGACATGCGCGAAAAACCTCTGACGCCCCGATCTCGCGCGGGGCATCGCCATTGACCCAGGCCAGATCCCGTAGCTGCCCGTCATAGCTGCGCGGACCAGCGAGGGCGACGTTCAGCGCGCGGGCCATGGCGGCCTCGGGCCAGCCTGCGTTGGGCGAGATATGGCGACGTGCGTCCGCCACAATCGCGCGCCAGCGCGACCGCTGTCCAGAGAGTGCCACGATCATCACACAGGTCAGACGGGCAGGGATCAGGTTCAGCAGATCATCGAACCGGGCCGAGGCCCAGCCGAAGTCGCGATATTTTTCATTGCGGTATCCGATCATGCTGTCAGCAGTGTTCACCGCCTTGTAAGCCAGCAGCCCCGGCAACCCTGCGACCAGAAACCAAAAGACAGGCGCGATGACCCCGTCGCTGAGGTTTTCGGCCGCGCTTTCAATGGCCGAGCGCGCCACCTGCGCCTCGGTCATATCCCGCGTATCGCGTGAGACGATCATGGCCACCTGTGTCCGTCCCTCTGTCAGCGACGTCAGTAACCCATCACCCACAGCGCGGACATGCGCGACCAGCGATTTTTGCGCCAGCAGGATCGCGCAAAGCAGGATCTCGACCACTGGCCCCAGCAGGGATAAAGCCCAGCCAAGCCCCCATGCGCTGCAAAACAGCAGGGCAAGAACGCCCACCCCTTTCAGATGCCGCCCGGTCCCCTGGTTCAGGCGTCTATCCAGCCAGCCGATCAGGTTGCCGATCATCACCGCCGGATGTTTGACGCGCGACCAGAGCCAGTCGGGCTCTCCTAATGCGGCGTCCAGGCACATGGCACAAACCAGCATCAGGCCAAGGCTCACAGCGCGGCCCTCAGCCTGTCCCATCCATCCGCAGGCGGGAGCCCGAGGCGCAGATAGGTGGTCGAATAGGGAAAGATGCGGCTCCAGATATGGCTCTGTGCCAGCCGATCCTGCCAACTGGCGGCGTTGTTGACCTGATAAAGACGGAACAGGCTGGTGCCACCAACCAACTCGGCACCCCTTTCTGTGACCAGCGAATCCAGTCGAGCGGCCTCATCAGCCAATCGTGCACGCGTGGCGTCTGCCCAGCCATTGTCTGACAGGGCTTGTGTTCCAACGCGCAAGGCGGGACCAGACACCGCCCATGGGCCGGTCAGATCGTTCAGACGATTAATCAGGTCAGACTTCCCGATGGCAAACCCCAGTCTCATCCCGGCCAGCCCCCAGAACTTGCCAAAACTCTTCAGCATGATCACGCTAGGGCGATCCGCCAGATGAATCAAAGATGCCTCAGGCATGACGTCGCAAAAGCTCTCATCAATCACGGTCAACGGGCCAGAGATATCGCTTTCCTGCCAGATACGCCCGTCCGGATTGTTCGGGTGCACGATCACACCGGCGTCACTCGGCCCTTCAGGTTGAACATTCCACCCTTGCGCCGAAAAGGCGGCGGCGTGTTCGTTATAGGTGGGCGGTGTGATCTGCACGGTGCCCGTCGTGGTCAGCGCTGGGATACGCGCGATGATGGCCGATGCTCCGGGTGCGGGCAGGATCGCGGCACCATCCGGTACGTTCCAGAACCGACGTGCGGCATTGCTCAACCGCTCAAAGGCGCCATGATCCGGCAGTTCAGCCCAATCCGCGGCTGTCAGGCCCGAAACCGGATAGGGATGTGGGTTGATGCCGGTCGACAGGTCGATCCAGTCGGCGCGTTGACCGCCATACTTGACAATCGCCCTGTCCAGTCCGCCTCCATGGTCGCGAACTGCGCGTGGGTCCAGACCGTGATCCGATGTGCTCATCTGCTCTCTCTGCGGGAAATGGTCGGTTTTAGCGTGCTTCAAGCGGATTTTTGCCTCTTATTCAAGCAAATCCGCATGGCCACGGACCTGTGAGGGCGCCGTTAACACTTTGTTAAGGAAATAACGAGATCACAGACTACGGGGGTCGGCACCACTCACCATATCAAGTGCCGAGGTTGTTGCAAATGAAAGTTCTGATTGTTGAGAGTAATCCCGATCTTGGTCGGGTCTGGAAAAGGCATCTGGAAAGGCAAGGCGCCGAGGTCACGCTGGTCGAGACGCAGGAGGCCGCCATTCTGGCGCTGTATGGCACGGATTTCGAAATCATCGTGCTGGATCTGGTTTTGGAAACCGGAAGCGCCTTGGCTGTGGCCGATTTTGCCAGCTATCGCCGCCCCGAGGCGCGGGTGATCTTTGTGACCAACACCTCCTTCTTCTCGGACGGGTCGATCTTTGCCCACAGCCCGAATGCCTGCGCGTATGTGCAAAGTGAAACGCCGCCAGAGGATCTGGCGGCGATGGTCGAACATTACGCTGCAGGTCGCTGATCGCGGCCATGCGGCTCTGCATAGTCCAGCACCGGGTTCACCGGAATAATTCGGTGTGGATTGATGCTGTCATGGCTGTAGTGATAATGGCGCACGATGTGGTTCATGTTCACCGTCTGCGCTACACCCGGCCACTGGTACAGTTCACGCGTATGGGCCCATAGATTTGGATAATCGATCAGTCGCCGCTTGTTGCACTTGAAATGCAGGTGATACACCGGATCGAAGCGGATCAGCGTGGTGAACAGCCGCCAGTCAGCCTCGGTGATCCGATCCCCCACCAGATATCGGTTGCGGGACAGACGGTCTTCCAGCCAGTCCAGCGTATCGAACAACGGACCCACAGCGGCGTCATAAGCCGCTTGCGAGGTGGCAAAGCCGGACTTGTAGACACCGTTATTGACGTCTGAATAGATGCGCGCGTTGACCTCTTCGATCTCGTCCCTAATCGCTTCGGGCCAGTAGTCGTCGGTATTGCCGGTAATACCGTTGAAGGCCGAGTTGAACATGCGGATGATTTCCGAGCTTTCGTTTGAGACGATGGTTTCCTGCTGTTTGTCCCACAGGATCGGCACCGTTACGCGACCGGAATAAGAAGGATCGGCCCTGGAGTAAATCTGATGGGCATAATCCAGGCCATACAGGTCGTCACCAGCGGCACCATGATTGTCGGTTTCAAACGTCCAGCCTTTGTCCAGCATGTCCGGATGCACGACTGAGACCGAGATCAGATCGCTCAGCCCTTTCAATTCGCGAAAGATCAGCGTGCGATGTGCCCAAGGGCAGGCGTGACTGACATAGAGGTGATATCGTCCGGCTTCTGCTTTGAATCCTCCCTTGCCTGACGGTCCCGCGCTGCCATCGGCGGTCAGCCAGTTGCGAAACTGCGCGGCGCTGCGTTTGAAAGCCCCGCCCGTGGACTTGGTATCATACCAGGTGTCGTGCCATTTTCCGTCGACCAGCAGGCCCATATCTTTTCCTCTGCGTAAGCGTTTTGCCAAAGATAGGCCCATTCCGGGCTTCTTCCTATGCGAGCGCCCGCGCAAATACCCTGCATTCGCGCACAGTCGGGGCCGGGATTTCTGTGCAACAAACTCCGGATAGATCACCTTCTGTGACGTGGTTCACTGGATTTTTACAATTGTTCCCGCACAATAGAAGTCATCCACGGGGGAACGGTTTAATGAGTACTTATGTTTCAAAGGAAATACGCGCCGAGTTGGACGCGGCCCGAATCGCTACGTTGAAGAAAACCAGCCGTTTGCGGGTGGAAATGGGCGACAATACCTACAAGATTCTCAAATTGTGGAAAGACGGATTCACGGTTGAGGCTGAAACTACGCCGCGCCTGCGCGGTCTGGTTGATATCTATGACGGAGCCAACCACCTCTACCAATGTCTGATCGTCGCTGATGAGGATGAGGGTGGTGAGATGCGGTATGAATTCAAGCGCAGTACCGCTGCACATGACAAGGCACCGCTGGACTTTTACCGCGCGCCGGATGCGCCAATCGCTCTGTTGGGTCACGACGATTAAGGGCGAATTTCAACGGTCGTTCCGGTTTCGGTCAGGCTCCAAAGCTGCGCCATCTCGGTATTCGACAGCGCGATACAGCCCAATGTCCAGTCTCCGGGTAGGGTGACACCGACCACACCGTTGGGTTGGCCATGGATGAAGATATCTCCTCCGGGGTCTATACCCTGTTGACGTGCGCGTTCGATATCGTCTGGTTGCGGATAGTCAATTCCCAGTGACAGGTGAAAGGCGCTTTTCGGGTTACGCCGATCGATTTCAAAAAATCCGACAGGGGTTCTTCCGTCCCCTTCAATCTGCTTGTCCCCGTCAGGGGCGAAGCCCAACGCAATGTTGGTTTGCATCACCACGGCCCCGTCCAGCGTGGCGGTCAGGCGGCGGGCGGATTTCTCGATCAGGATATGGTCAATACGTGTAGCCTCGGGCGCCAGCGGAGGGGCAGGTGGACGCGGGCCAAGGCGGTGCCAGCCGAACCAGCCAGCACCTAGTGTCAACAGAATGAGACATATCAGCCCCAGCCGCAGCATGTCTTATTGCAGATCCCCGAAGGCTCGTTTCAATCGCGCGCATGCTTCCTCGACCCGCGCCCGTTGTGTGGCGAGGTTGAACCGTTCAAACGTTTCTCCGCCGGTGCCAAAGCCGGGACCTGACGAGGTCGCAATCCGCGCATCCTCACGCAGGCGGCGAACAAATTCAGCGTGATCCATACCGGTGTCCGAGAAATCGACCCAGGCCAAATAGGTTGACTGCAAAGGCATCGACCACAGGCCCGGAATTTCAGCGATGGTCTGATCGAACAGACGCCGGTTGTCCTCCAGATGCGCGATTTGGGCATCTACCCATTCAGCGCCTTCCGGGCTGTAGGCGGCGGTGATCATCGCCACACCCAAGGCGCTGGGATCATAATCCAGCGTCTGCAACCGGTGCTTCATGGCCGCGCGCAGCTTGGGATCGGGAATGATCATGTTGCCGGTCCGCTGCCCTGCGATGTTGAAAGTCTTTGACGCCGCAGTCAGGGATACTGTCCATGGTCGTGCATCCGGTGCTGCTACATCCATCGGCACGAATTTGGCGCCGGGATAGACCAGATCGTGATGGATTTCGTCCGACACCAGAATCAAACCGTTCCGCTCGGCAAACGCGGCCACGGCACGCAATTCTTCTGGCGTCCAGACCCGACCTGACGGGTTCTGCGGCGAACACCACAGCAGCATCTTCTCGGACCCGTCCAACCGTGATTGAGCGTCCTCCAGATCAAGGCCATAGCTGTCGCCTTCTCGCACCAATGGGCATTCGACGACCCGGCGGCCTGATTTATTCACTTTGTGCGCAAACTCATGGTAAACGGGAGTGAAGATCACGATGCCATCGCCCGGCTCGGTCCAGACATCCAGTGACAGCGCAATTGCGTTGCCCAAGCCTTGGGTTGTCAGAATCCAATCAGTGTCGATCTGCCAATCATGACGGGTTTTCATCCACCATTGAACCGCAGCCAAATAATCCGGGTGCATCCAGGAATAGCCGAACACGCCAAGATCTGCCGCTTTGCGCACCGCGTCGATCACGCAAGGCGCTGTTTGGTAATCGGAATCGGCCGTCCACATGGCCAGCCCATCCTCGGGTGAGACACCATACAGCGTCTCCATCTTGTCCCATTTTGAACTGTTGGTGCCCCGGCGGTCGATCAGGTCGTTGAAAGTCATGTCTGCTCCGTTCTGTTGGTCGAAAGCTAACCGCAAATCGGGCAGGTGCAAGGGGGGCGTTGCGGCGCGGGGCGGGATGGCCTAAATCAGCCCCATGAAATGCAATATCCTGATCCATCCTGATCCCCGCCTGAAGAAGGTCTGCGCCCCTGTGGCCGACCTCACGGATGAGCTGCGTACGCTGGCTGACGACATGCTGGAAACGATGTATGACGCGCCTGGGATTGGCCTGGCCGCGCCGCAGATCGGTGTGCTGGACCGGCTGATCGTTGTCGATTGCGTCAAGGAAGAAGGCGAGGCACCGCGCCCCCTGATCATGTTCAACCCCGAGGTCATTGCCTCGTCGGACGAAACCAATGTCTACGAGGAAGGGTGCCTGTCCATTCCCGATCAGTATGCCGAAGTGACCCGCCCCAAGGTGGTCGATGTCACCTGGATGGATGAAAACGGTAACCTTCAGCAGGAGACCTTTGACGGGCTCTGGGCGACTTGTGTGCAGCACGAGATCGACCATCTGAACGGCAAGCTGTTCATTGATTATCTCAAGCCGCTGAAACGGCAAATGATCACCCGCAAGATGCAAAAGCTGAAACGCGAGCGCGCGCGCGCATGACCGTTCGCACCTGCCTGCCATGGCCCGACAAACGTTTGCGCACCGATGCGGATGAGGTGAGCGGGATCACCGATGAGATCCGCGAAATCTGGGACGACATGATCGACACGATGGAAGCGATGCCCGGCGTGGGCTTGGCTGCGCCGCAAATCGGGGTGATGCTGCGTCTGGCTGTTGTTGACGGCTCGACCGAGCGCGGCCGCGCCGTGCGTCTGGCCAACCCGGAAATCCTGCACAGCTCGATTGAACTGCGCGAACATGAAGAGGCCAGCCCGAATCTGCCTGGCGTGTCAGCCACGATCAAACGCCCGCGCGCAGTAACCGTGAAGTTCCTGAACGAACAGGGCATGGTGGACCGCCGCGATTTTGTCGGGATTGACGCGACCAGCGTGCAGCATCAGATAGATCACCTGAACGGGCGGATGTTTTTCGACCGGCTCAGCAAGGTCAAACGCGACATGCTGTTGCGCAAAGCCAAAAAGCAGGGATAAAGATGCGCATTGTCTTCATGGGAACCCCGGATTTCTCGGTGCCGGTTCTGGACGCGCTGGTCGAGGCGGGGCATGAGATCGCCGCCGTCTATTGCCAACCCCCACGCCCTGCCGGTCGCGGCAAAAAAGACCGACCGACACCCGTTCACGCCCGCGCCGAAGCGTTGGGCCTGTCTGTCCGCCATCCCGTTTCGTTGAAATCCGCCGAAGAACAGAACGCCTTTGCCGCGCTGAATGCAGATGTGGCCGTGGTTGTTGCCTATGGCCTGATCCTGCCCCAACCCATCCTCGATGCGCCCAAGCAAGGCTGCCTGAACATTCACGCCAGCCTGTTGCCGCGCTGGCGCGGGGCTGCTCCGATCCACCGGGCGATTATGTCAGGCGACGCCGAGACCGGCATTTGCATCATGCAGATGGAGGCCGGTCTGGACACCGGTCCGGTCCTGCTCCGACAGGCAACTGCGATTGAGGCTGAAGAAACCACCGCGCAATTGCACGACCGGCTCTCGGCCATGGGGGCGGCGCTGATCATCGAGGTTCTTTCCAATCTGCAGGATCTTACACCTGAACCGCAACCCGAAAACGGCGTGACCTATGCCGCCAAGATCGATAAATCCGAGGCCCGTATCGACTGGACACGGACTGCTGAAGAAATCGACAGGCAAATCCGTGGCCTGTCGCCCTTTCCCGGCGCCTGGACCGAAATAGATGGCGAGCGCATCAAGCTGCTGGCGTCGCGTCTTGCAGACGGGCAGGGCGTGCCGGGTGAAATTCTGAACGGCGATCTGCACGTGGCCTGCGGACAGGGTGCTGTCGAGCTGCTGCGCTTGCAAAGGGCAGGCAAAGGCGCGCAGGATAGGGAAACGTTTCTGCGGGGCTGGACATTACCAACCGGCACTCGGCTGTCTTCGGAGTAAAGCCAAATGTTCATGGTGATGATGGGCACCGTCGTGATTGCCGGGATCGTTGGGTATCTGTCCGAGAAAACGGGATTTACCCAAAACGGTTATCTTCCATCGATCATCATCTGTGTGGGCGGAGCGTTTCTGTTCTACTTCGTGCGGATCATGTTCGGCATCAGCTTTGGCCCGCCGGGTCTGGATGCGGTGATCTCATCCGTTGGTGCCCTTGTCATAGTGCCTACGCATTGGAGGAAATGACATGCCCATCGTCGCTCTGATTGTCATCGGTGCTGCGGCAGGGTTCCTTGCCACCCGTTTGATGCGGATCGAGGCGGATATTCCGACGACCATGCTGATCGGCATCATAGGGGCCCTGATCGGAGGGCTTCTGCTGCGGTTTCTGGTTACCGTCATGGGCTGGCTGTCCGGCTTTGTCGGGGCGGTCCTCGGCGCGTTGCTGGTGATCTGGGTTTGGAAAACATATCTACGCCGCTAACCCCTTGACCTTGGGCCACCTCTCCGGCCAGATCGCGTTCAGCGATATATGGGGGAACGTCGATGCAGCACGATCTGAAACCGGGTGATGTCGCCCTGATGGGCGTTCCACTGGACCTGCATTCTTCCTTCCTGCAAGGCCCGGCCTTCGCCCCCGGACGCATCCGCGAGGCGCTGCATTCAGGCGCGGCCAACCTGACCGCTGAGGATGGCACTGATCTGGGCGCAAGCGTGCAGTTCCGCGATACCGGTGATCTGGACGTGTTCGAAATGCGCGGTCAGGAGCCGATTGACCGGATCGAAGCTGAAACGGCCAAGCGGATCGCAACCGGCGCGCGCCTTTTGTCGCTGGGTGGCGACCATTCCGTGGCCTATCCGCTGATCAAGGCCCATGCGGACCGGTACGAAGGGCTGAATATCCTGCACATCGACAGTCACCCCGATCTATACGACGAGCAGGATATCGGCCCGCTGGGCCATGGCTGCCCCTTTGCCCGGGTGAAGGAGAACTGCCCGGTCAAGCGGCTGGTTCAGGTTGGCATCCGCACCATGAACGCGCATCAGCGCGAACAGGCCGACAAGTTCGAGGTCGAGGTGATCGATATGCGCAACTGGAGCCCCGACCTGCAGATTTCATTCGATGGCCCGGTTTACCTATCTCTGGATCTGGATGCGCTGGACCCGGCCTTTGCCCCCGGCGTCTCGCACCATGAACCCGGTGGGCTGAGCACACGTGAGGTGATCAACCTGATCCATAGATTCGAAGGTCAACTGGTCGGTGCCGATATTGTCGAGCTCAACCCGCATCGCGACCCATACGGCATGACAGCAATGGTCGCTGCAAAATTCGTCAAGGAAATCGGTGCGCGCTTGCTGACCCGCTAACTACCGCTCGTCGCAAACCGTCGCCGAGCCAAGTGCCGGGGCACCCCTTGTGGTCAAATCGAAGCGGTTCGCCTCGGTGGCAGTCATCCAGTGCATGCTGTCGGCCGGGGCGGCGAAAAGGGTGTACCAGTAAAACTCCTCATCCACGCCGATGTCATTGAAATAGTCCAGGTACCGGTCATGTTCTGGGTCGTCCTTGGGCAACTCGGTGGCCACCAGCCCGGACCCGGCCCAGCTGTGAACGCCGACACAGGCCCCCGGTTGCAGCACGCGGCGATTTCCGGCCAAGAAAAGGTCGGTGCCACCGCTGGCGACCAGACCGTTTGAGGGCACGACGGTATCGAACCCGGCCTTGTGCACTTCGCGGCTGAAGATGACATTGGCGTCATCGTCCACCGATCCTTCGATATATTGCAGCACAAGCGTGCGTGCTTCGGGGTTTTCAGCTGTGGCTTCCTCAAAAGCGGACAGCGTTGTTTCGTCGATCGTGCCTGAGGCGATGATCTGGTCGCCCTGAGCCACGAAACTGACAGGTGTGTAATACGCACTGCATGACGCCAACAGAGCAAGACAGGCTGCTGGGAATGTAAATCTGTAGGTCATCGTTGGCCTCCGGACTGTGCTGCACAAATGGGTATCAGTCCGCCCCCGTTGCGTCCACCGACAGGCTCAATTGCGTGGCGGCCGGCTTTTGTAAACGGGCAGTTGCCATCCAAATACCAGCGACCCGGCTCGCAATGCCCAACACACGAGGGCACATAGGCCCAACGCCAATATGGTCGCTGCCTCAAGTTTAATCGCAAGAACTGCGGTCAACGCCCCCGTAAAAGCGCAGGAGACGTAGAGTTCGCCCTGTTTCAGAACCAGCGGCACCTCGTTGCAGACCACGTCGCGCATTAGCCCGCCCAGACATCCGGTTGTTACACCCATCAAAACAACGATGACGCCGGATTGGCCCAACGAAAACGCAGCTCCAGTTCCGGCAGCAACGGCAACTGACAGCGCAAAACTGTCCAGCCAGACCAGCCAGTTATAGCGGCTTTCCACCAGATGCGCGGTAAAGAACACCAAAACCGCCGCCGCGACGGCGATCAGGATGTAATCCGGTTGCCCCACCCAGAAGATCGGATGCCTGTCCAGCAGCAGATCTCGCACTGTGCCACCACCCACCGCCGTCAGGCACGCCATGAAGGCAAACCCCACCAGATCCAGTTGGGCGCGGCTGGCCACCAGTGCTCCGGTCAGGGCGAAGATCAAAACCGAGGCATAGTCCAGCAGGGTCAGCGCGGTCACGCCTGCGCCTTTTTGGGTTTGAACGGCGCCATGCCCGCGCGGGCAAGTTCATCGGCCTTTTCGTTTTCGGGGTGGCCCGCGTGGCCCTTGACCCATTCCCAGTTCACATCATGCCGGCCCTGCGCCTCGTCCAAACGCTGCCACAGATCGACATTCTTGACCGGCTTCTTGTTCGACGTTTTCCAACCGTTCCGCTTCCAGCCAAATATCCAGCCAGTCACACCGTTCTTCACATAGGCGCTGTCGGTGACGATGGTGATCGTCGACGCGCGCTCCAGCGCCTCAAGCGCGCTGATGGCGGCCTGCAGCTCCATCCGGTTGTTGGTCGTCTCGGCTTCGCCACCGTTCAGCTCACGCTCTTTCAGAACGGTGTCTCCGTCCATCGCGCGCAGCAGCACGCCCCAGCCTCCGGGGCCCGGATTGCCGGAACAGGCACCATCTGTATAGGCAAATAAATCAGGCATGGGCGAACACCAGAATAAACCCGTCATAAGACCCGGCCAGACCTTTGCCGATGCCATGAACGGCGCGGTCAATCGTGAACCCGGCGTTGCGCAGGGCGTCTTCGATCTCGGCCTCTGTGTAATAGGTGTAGTAACGATCCAGATCGTCGCGATGCTCACCCGTGCCCAGCTTCATCCCCAGAAACAACTGCCCTTTGGGTTTCAGAGCCCTGTGAATCGCACTCAGATGACGCGGGAAGTCTGCGCGTGGCGCGTGCAGCAGGGAAAAGCTGGCGTATACACCATCATATTCGGCAGTCTCGGTGACGTCTTCGAACGTGCCCAGATGCGCGTCCACGCCGTTTTCGCGGGCGTGTTCGACAAAGGCGGGTGTGGCATCCAGTGCCCGAACTTTCAGCCCCTGACGCATCAGGAAATTGCTGTCCGACCCGGGTCCAGACCCCAGATCCAGCACATACCCGCCTGCGCCGACCACATCGACAAAGTCCTGACGGGCCTCAAGCTGTTCAGGCGGCAGGGGGATATTCAAATACTCAGCCACCCTGTTCGTGTAGGCGCTGATCGTGCGTTTATCGGTCACAGATACACTCCGACTGCAAGGCTGGCCAATACGACGGCGGTCAGCAGGATGCGCAAGCGCATCCACCAGACCGGCGTTAGTCGCCAGTAAGAAAACAGGGCGTCCAGCAACAGCAAACCTGCGAACCCATACATCAGATTGGTGCCAGCATTGATTGGCCCGCCACCTGTCATGGCAAATGCCCAAAGCGCAGGCAGAACCGACAACTGATAACACAGCGCCGCCTTGCTGCCCGAGGTTTTGGTGGCAAAGCCCCAAAGAACACCGGACATGAAACTCAGGATGACCGAGCCATAGAACAGCTGCACATAAGGCCCGACAAAGCGCGGGCCAAAGGTTTGCGCGCCCCATGAATTCAAATCGTCATTCAGATAGGTCAGCGCGCCCCAGACAAACGGGATCAGCCCCGCCAGCCCCAGATAGAGCGGCGCCTTTGGCACTCCGTTCACGCTGGTTGCCTCAAAACGCGGGGGACTTTGAACTCGACATTTTCGACGGCGGTTTCGACCGGCTCGACGGTGACATCATAATGCGCGCTGAATGCGTCTACCACTTCGTTCACCAGAACTTCCGGCGCTGATGCGCCTGCGGTGACTGCCACGGTCGAAATACCCTCCAGCGCCCGCCAGTCGATCTCGGTGGCGCGCTGGACCAGCTGCGCATACTGGCAGCCCTCGCGCGAGGCGACCTCGACCAGACGGCGAGAGTTTGATGAATTCGGCGCGCCCACAACCAGCAATGCATCCGCCATGGGCGCCACGGCCTTCACCGCCTCCTGCCGGTTTGTGGTGGCATAGCAGATGTCTTCCTTATGCGGCCCAACAATGGCCGGGAACCGGGCCTGAAGTGCTGCGATGATATCCTTGGTGTCATCGACCGACAGGGTGGTCTGGGTGACAAAGGCCAGTTTCTGCGGGTCGCGCACCTCAACCGTGGTTGCGTCCTCCACGGTTTCAACCAGCAACACATCGCCGTCAGGCAGCTGCCCCATGGTGCCGACGGTTTCGGGATGGCCCTTGTGGCCGATCATGATCATCTGCAGCCCCGCATCCGCGTGGCGCTGCGCCTCGACATGAACCTTCGAGACCAGCGGGCAGGTGGCATCGACATAGATCATCTCGCGCTGGGCGGCTTCGGCAGGCACCGATTTGGGCACGCCATGAGCCGAAAAGATCACCGGGCGGTCATCGGGGCATTCATGCAGCTCTTCGACGAAAACGGCCCCCTTAGCGCGAAGGCTATCGACCACGAATTTGTTGTGCACGATCTCATGGCGCACAAAAACCGGAGGCCCCCATTTCTGCAGGGCCATCTCAACGATCTTGATGGCGCGGTCCACACCGGCGCAGAACCCACGAGGGGCAGCAAGGTAAAGTGTCAGCGGTGGCTTTGTCATTGGGCTGTCTCCTTAGGGCACAGGTAAGTCTTTTCCCGGCCTTGGTCCAGACAGGACATCGTCATTCATCTGACACGAATCGATGTTAGTCAGGTGATGTTTCAGCACCTATACTTAGTTAAAGAAGCGCGGCCAGGACCTATGTCCTGACCGCGCGTGTTTTTCCCATCATGGCAGGCGTTTTGCCTGATCAGCCGTTGCTGGCCACCGCGACGTTGCGAGGCTCTGCCGGCATTTCGCGCGGCGGGCGCCCTATAACGTCGCGCAGATCTTCCAGCTCGATGAAATTGTCGGCCTGGCGCCGCAGCTCGTCCGAGATCATCGGCGGCTGGCTGCGGATGGTCGATACGACCGAAACGCGAACGCCCTGACGCTGCAGGCTGGCGATCAGCGGGCGGAAATCTCCGTCGCCCGAGAACAGCACGATATGATCCACGCGCGGCGCAAGTTCCAAGGCATCGACGGTAAGCTCGATATCCATGTTTCCCTTGACTTTCCGACGCCCCATGCTGTCGGTGTATTCTTTTGCCGGTTTCGTGACCATGGTGAAGCCATTATAATGCAGCCAGTCAACCAATGGCCGGATCGGCGAATACTCGTCGTTTTCCAGCAGCGCTGTATAGTAGAAAGCCCGAAGCAACTTGCCACGGCGCATGAATTCCTGCCGCAGAAGTTTGTAGTCTATGTCGAAACCGAGTGCTTTTGCCGCGGCATAAAGATTCGAGCCGTCGATGAACAGCGCTAGCCGTTCGTCCTTATAAAACATAAATAGTCCCTTCCGGTATAATCCAGACCGCGCCGCGTTACGTGAGTGAGTGAGTGATAAAATGACGCGCTCTGGTAGGTCTATAATTAGAACTTTTGTCGATTATCGCAAGTATGCAGTGTGTCGAATATAGGGTATCACATGAGCAAAACCATGCCAAATGCCGTTGTCGCGCTGGGCGCAAATCTCGATTTGAGAGGAAATAGTCCCGCAGTAACACTTCAGCATGCACTTGACGCTCTGTCGCGTCAGGGTGTGGTGATTCGCTCTGCCAGCCGTTTTTTTGCCACGCCGTGCTTTCCGGCAGGAGCTGGTCCGGACTATGTGAATGCTGCGGCGCTTGTTGAAACCCGGAAGTCCCCGGCCGAGCTGTTGCAGGTGCTGCACCAGGTGGAACACGCGTTCGGGCGCGAACGCGTGCAGCGCTGGGGCATGCGGACGCTGGATCTGGATCTTGTCTGTTTCGGCGATCAGGTCCTGCCGGATCGCGCCATGTTCGATCGCTGGCTGAAGCTGCCGTCCGAGGCGCAACGGCAGGAGGCACCGGATCAGCTGGTTCTGCCGCATCCGCGTCTTCAGGATCGTGCATTTGTGCTGGTGCCAATGGAGGATATCGTACCGGATTGGCGTCACCCGGTTCTTGATCGCACGGTTTCCCAGATGGTTTCGGCCCTGCCTGTGGCGGAGGTTGCAGCGATCACGCCACTGTGATCCTCGCAAATGCAGCATTTCCTGCTTGTCAAGGCGCGGATTCGCGCTTAGATAAACCCCTTCCTGACATGGATTCAGAAACGGAGAGCGCCCAATGGCCCGCGTGACGGTTGAAGATTGCGTAGACAAGGTTCCAAACCGGTTCGAACTGGTGATGCTTGCCGCCCATCGGGCGCGCGAGGTGTCCGCCGGTGCTGCGATTACCGTTGACCGTGACAACGACAAAAACCCTGTCGTGTCCCTGCGTGAAATCGCCGACGAAACCCAAAGCGCAGATGAATTGCGCGAGCGCCTGATTGAGGCCAACCAGACCCAGATCGAGGTTGATGAGCCTGAAGAAGATCAGATGGCTCTGCTGATGGGTGCCGAAACGGACAAACCCGCCATGGACGATATGTCCGAAGAAAAACTCCTGCGCGCTCTGATGGAGGCTCAAGGACAGGGGTAAGCCCTAAAGACGAAGGTTCGGACCGGATGATTTCTGCTGACGACCTGATTGCGCTGGTCCGCAACTACAATCCCAAGACGAATGCTGACCGCATCGCGCTGGCCTACGAATTTGGTCGGCAGATGCATGACGGGCAATTCCGCCACTCCGGCGAGCCCTATTTCACCCATCCCGTTGCCGTTGCCGCCATCCTGACCGAACAGCGTCTGGATGACGCGACCATTATCACGGCACTTCTTCACGATACGATCGAAGATACGAAAGCCAACTATGGCAGGGTCTCGGAGCTGTTTGGCGATGAAGTCGCCAAACTGGTCGATGGCGTCACCAAGTTGACAAATCTGCAGCTGTCCAGTCGCGAAACCAAGCAGGCCGAGAATTTCCGCAAACTGTTCATGGCGATGTCCAAGGACCTGCGGGTCATTCTGGTCAAGCTGGCCGACCGTCTGCACAATATGCGTACGATCAAGGCGATGCGGCCGGAAAAGCAGGTTCAGAAAGCGCGCGAAACGATGGATATCTACGCACCGCTTGCGGGCCGGATGGGTATGCAGTGGATGCGCGAAGAGCTTGAAGACCTCGCTTTCCGTGTCCTGAACCCCGAAGGCCGTCAATCGATCATCCGTCGTTTCATCACGTTGCAACGGGAAACCGGCGACGTGATCCACCGCATCACCGGCGATATGCGGCACGAGCTGGAAAAGGCGGGGATCGATGCCGAGGTGTTTGGCCGTGCCAAGAAACCCTATTCGATCTGGCGCAAGATGCAGGAAAAGGATCAGGGCTTTTCGCGCCTGTCCGACATCTATGGGTTCCGCATCATCACCCAGACGGAAGAAGACTGCTATCGTACCCTGGGCGCGATCCACCAGCGCTGGCGCGCGGTGCCAGGGCGGTTCAAGGATTATATCAGCCAGCCGAAATCGAACGGCTACCGCTCAATCCACACCACGGTGTCGGGGCGTGACGGTAAACGGGTCGAGGTTCAGATCCGCACCCGCCAGATGCACGATGTCGCCGAAACCGGCGTTGCGGCGCACTGGTCCTACCGCGACGGTGTGCGTACCGAGAACCCCTTTGCTGTCGATCCGGCCAAATGGATTTCCAACCTGACCGAACAGTTCGACAACGAAGAAGATCACGAGGACTTCCTCGAAGCCGTCAAGCTTGAGATGTATTCGGACCAGGTCTTCTGCTTCACGCCCAAGGGGGATGTGGTGAAGCTGCCGCGCGGGGCGACACCGATCGATTTTGCCTACGCCATTCACACCCGGATCGGTCATGCTTGTGTCGGGGCCAAGGTGGATGGTATCCGCGTGCCGCTCTGGACGCGGCTGAAAAACGGCCAGTCGGTGGACATCATCACCGCAGACGGTCAGACGCCGCAGGTCACATGGCTTGAGATTGCTGTCACCGGCAAGGCCCGCACCGCCATCCGCCGGGCCCTGCGCGAAGTGGATCGCGAACGGTTCATCAAGCTTGGTAAGGAACTGGCGCGTTCGGGGTTCGAGCACGTTGGGCGCAAGGCCACTGAAAAGGCGCTCGACACCGCAGCCAAGCACCTGCGACTGAAAGACCGGCATGAATTACTCGCCAGATTGGGCAGTGCCGAATTGACTGCCCATGAGGTGGTTCAGGCTGTCTATCCTGAACTGGCGAAAGACGATGGCGACGCCATTCCGCTGCGCCGTGCGGTGATTGGTCTTGAGCCCGGCCAGAAATTCGACCGCGCCCCTTGTTGTCAGCCGCTGCCGGGCGAGCGCATTGTCGGCATCACCTATCGTGGCAAGGGCGTGGTTGTGCATGCCATCGATTGCGACCGGCTCAGCGAGTTCGAAAGCGAACCCGAGCGTTGGGTCGATCTGCACTGGCATTCCGGCACCCATCCGGCCGTTTATGGCGCGACGCTGGATCTGACCATAGGCAATGATGCCGGGGTATTGGGGCGCATTTGCACATTGATCGGCGAGAAAAAGGCCAATATCTCGAACCTGGAATTTGTTGACCGCAAACCGGATTTTTACCGCCTTTTGATCAATGTCGAGCTGCGAGACCTTGAACAGTTGCATTCGCTTATGCTGATGCTCGAGGCGGAAAGTGATGTTGCGGCGGTCGAACGGTATCGGGACCGGACCAGGACTTCGGTTGCGGCTGGCTGAGAAGGGGTGATCACGGGTGGTATTCAAGCGCCGAGACCGACGCTCTCCTGTTCAGGTCGCATCGGACTTCGTCTATCCGCGTGGCGGATGGACCCGCGCCTTTCATTACGTGAAACACCGTGTCCGGCGTTTGCCGGATACCCCTGACCGGATCGCGCGTGGCATTGGGGCAGGCGTTTTTGCAGCCTTCACACCATTTTACGGGCTGCATTTTCTGGTCGCTGCCATCGGCGCCAGGCTGTTCAAGGGCAATCTTCTGGCGGCACTCAGTGGCACGTTTTTCGGCAACCCTCTGACCTATGTTCCGATTGGGGTGATCTGCCTTCAAACCGGGCATTTCCTGCTGGGCACCGAATATGAAGAAGGCGACACGCAGGGCCTGATGGGAAAATTCGCCAACGCCATCGGAGACCTCAAGAACAATTTTCTGGCGTTGTTCACGGATCGCGTGGCCGACTGGCATGGGCTTTCAAAGTTCTACGATGACGTCTTCTATCCCTATATGATCGGCGGTATCATTCCCGGCATCGTGGCAGGTGTGGTCTGCTATTATCTCAGCCTGCCGCTGATCCGCACTTACCAACAGCGCCGTCGCGCCAGGATCAAGGCGAAGTTCGACGAAATTAAACGTTTGGCCGAAGAAACGGCTGCCGTTCCTCCGTCAAAGCCACTAGGCTCGGCAAAAAATTCTACAAAAGGAATCGAGTGATGTCTGAGAACCACTTGCGCCTGGGTGTGAACATCGATCACGTCGCCACCGTGCGCAATGCGCGGGGCGGGGCTTATCCTGATCCGCTGCGCGCCGCCAAACTGGCGGAAGAGGCCGGAGCCGATGGTATCACGGCACATCTGCGCGAAGACCGCCGCCATATCTCGGATGCAGATATTGACGGGCTGATGGATGTCCTGTCGGTGCCGCTGAACTTTGAGATGGCCGCGACGGATGAGATGCAGAAAATCGCCCTGCGCCATAAACCACATGCAGTCTGTATCGTTCCAGAAAAGCGCGAGGAACGCACCACAGAAGGTGGGCTCGAAGTCGCGCGCGAAGAAAACAAACTGGCGCATTTCATCGCTCCGCTGCGCGATGTCGGTTGCCGTGTTTCAATCTTTATCGCCGCCGACCAGCGCCAGATCGAGGCCGCGCATCGCATCGGTGCCGAGGTGATCGAACTGCACACAGGCGCCTATTGTGACGCCCATGCCGAAGGCCGTATGGAGGATGCTGAGCACGAGCTAGAAGCGCTGCGCCAGATGTCCACCTTTGCCCATTCGCTGGGGCTTGAGGTTCACGCAGGCCACGGTCTGACCTATGACACGGTAAAGCCGGTCGCGGCCTTCCCCGAGGTCAAAGAACTGAATATCGGCCACTTCCTGATTGGCGAGTCGATCTTTCTGGGCCTCACCCCCGCCATTCAGGACATGCGCCGCCTGATGGACGAGGCGCGCGCGTGATCACCCCCGGCTTTGTCGCCATCTGGCTGGCCTGGCTGATGGCTGGCGGTTCTCCGGGGCCCGCCACGATGGGCATTGCGGGAACTGCCATGAATGAAGGCCGCCGCGCAGGTTTGGCCTTTGCGCTGGGCATCTGTGTCGGGTCCGCCGCCTGGGGCATTGCCGCCGCTTTGGGCCTGTCGGCGATCATGCTGGCCAATGTCTGGGTTTTCGAGGTGATCCGCTATATCGGTGTGGCCTATCTGGGCTGGCTGGCGCTGAGGGCCCTGAAGCGGGCAATGACCTCGGACGAGGTCGCCTTGGGCAAACCGGTCACCGGTTCTTTGCCGACGATCTTCGCCAAAGGTGCGGCGATCCACCTGACCAACCCCAAAGCAATCCTCAGCTGGGGCTCGATCTACGCCATCGTCGCTCCCAATGATGCCAGCCTGTCGATGCTGCTGGGTTATTTCGCGATGCTCTACGCGGGATCGCTGCTGATCTTCATCGGCTACGCGTTTCTGTTCTCATCCGAGCGCATGGTCCGCACCTACCGCCGCGCCCGCCGCTGGTTCGATTTCGCCTTTGCCGGGTTCTTTGGGGTGGCAAGTTACAAGATCCTGACGGTGCGATTGACTTAAACAAGACAGTCTTAAGGGTTTTTGAGTGAACTATTTGTTTTCGAAAGATAAACAGGTTGGATTACATCGCCCTTTGTTTGTGGGCATTGTGCTCATGAACTATGCGGCTTTTAGTATGGCAAGAAGATTTTTTTTGTTTGAATGGCCGACAAGGCTTTCCCCATTCGTTCTTTCGCTTGCGGTGGCTGCTTTGCTGTATGGTTTTGATACAGGTCGCAGAGGTTTCCAATGCGGCCCGCCAGTAAAGAACTGGATACTCGCTCGCAAAATGGTTCTGACCACTTTTCTCGCAGTACTTGCATTAGTTGTTTTTAACGTCCTGACAGACTCTCCCCGACGTTGGCATCCGCCCGAGCATTTTACACTACTGTGCTTTGAGCTCTTAATAAGTTTTGGTGTTTCCTTGATTCTGTGTCGTTACGCTTTTGTCGTTGGAGTTGGCCGGGCGTACAGCATGCATTTACGAAAAAAAGAGCAAGAAACATGATCCTCGGCATCGGCACAGACCTCGCAAACATCGACCGCATTCAGGGCACGCTTGACCGATTTGGCGACCGGTTCCGTAGCCGTGTCTTCACCGACGCCGAACAGTACAAGGCGGAACGCCGCGCCGATACCGCGGGCACCTATGCCAAACGCTGGGCCGCGAAAGAGGCGTGTTCCAAGGCGCTGGGCACCGGTCTGCGCATGGGCATTTCGTGGAAAGACATGGCGGTCACCAATCTGCGCACGGGTCAGCCTGTCATGCACGTGACCGGATGGGCCGCTGAACGCCTGAAGGAAATGACCCCCGAAGGACATGAGGCGATTATCCACGTCACCCTGACCGATGATCACCCTTGGGCACAGGCCTTTGTCGTGATCGAGGCGCGCCCGCTTCAAGATCACGCCACGCAGCCTTGACTTGCCTTCATCCCCCCCGCATGTAGCAGCGAAGCCAAGCAAAGAACTGGAGAGAGCAGTATGGCCGAAGAAGCCAAAACCGGAAGCGGCATCTGGGAGACGATCAAAACCATCGTCTATGCTCTGCTGATCGCAGGAGTATTCCGCACCCTCTTCTTTCAACCGTTCTGGATTCCCTCAGGTTCGATGAAGCAGACGCTGCTGATTGGCGATTTTCTCTTCGTCAACAAGATGGCCTATGGCTATTCGTATGCATCCTGCCCTAGTCTGATCATTCCAAGCGTCGGCCTGAATGTCGACGCCGAAGATATCTGTGGCTGGATGCAGGGCGAGGGCGACACCCGCATCTGGGGCGGCGATCCCGAGCGCGGCGATGTCATAGTCTTTCGCCATCCGGTCACAGGGCGCGACTATATCAAACGTCTGATTGGTTTGCCAGGCGACCGTATCCAGATCCGCGAAGGTCAGATCATCCTGAACGGCACACCGGTTCCACAGCAGCCCGATGGCGTATTTACCGAAGTTGCCGAACCGCAAGGCCCGCAACGTCTGCGCCCTCGCTGTGAAAATGGCCCTGTTGGTATTGGTGGCACTTGCGAAAAGTCGCGCCAGATCGAAACCTTGCCCAATGGTGTGTCCTATGACGTGCTGAACATTGGCAATCAGGGATCGGACAATACCGGCATCTATACCGTGCCCGAAGGCCACTATTTCTTCATGGGTGATAACCGCGACAATTCCAGCGACAGCCGCCTGCCGCAATCTGCGGGTGGCGTGGGTTATGTGCCGTATGAAAACCTGATCGGACGCGCCGACCGGATCATGTTCTCGTCCGCTGGCCGGTCGATGCTGTTCTTCTGGACCTGGCGCGGAGATCGGTTCTTCAAGGCGGTCAATTGAAGCTTTCGGCTGAAATAAAGGCGTTCCAGCAGCGTTTGGGGTATGAGTT
Source organism: uncultured Ruegeria sp. (assembly GCF_947497005.1). Lineage (GTDB taxonomy): Bacteria > Pseudomonadota > Alphaproteobacteria > Rhodobacterales > Rhodobacteraceae > Ruegeria. The sequence goes on from NZ_CANMFF010000005.1 coordinate 115,025, forward strand.
CGCCAACGCTGAACTGCTGGTGCGTGCGCTGACCCATGGCTCAGTCTCGTCGACCACCCGGCCGGATAATCAGCGGCTGGAGTTTCTGGGCGACCGAGTACTGGGCCTTGTCATGGCCACCGCGCTGCTCGAAGCGGACAAAAAAGCATCCGAAGGCCAGCTGGCCCCGCGGTTCAATGCGCTGGTCCGCAAAGAGGCCTGCGCTGACGTGGCCCGCCAGATCGATCTGGGCGCGGTGCTGAAACTGGGCCGGTCCGAGATGCTGTCCGGCGGCCGCCGCAAACAGGCCCTGCTGGGTGACGCGATGGAGGCGGTGATTGCCGCCATCTACCGCGATGCAGGGTTCGAGGCCGCCCGCGATGTCATCCTCGCCCTTTGGGGGGACCGTGTCCACACGGTCGAGGCCGACGCCCGTGACGCCAAAACCGCGCTGCAGGAATGGGCACAGGCCCGTGGGCAAAAGCCGCCCTCTTATATTGAGGTCAAACGCAGTGGCCCCGACCACGCGCCGATATTCACCATTGCGGCGCGGCTGCAGGACGGCGCCGAGGCACAGGCTACCGCCGGATCCAAACGTCAGGCCGAACAGGCAGCGGCGAAGGCTCTGCTGGAGCAGTTGAGCCCGGCCAGTTCATCCTAAGGACATGAAGCTCAGACCAGCCCAGAAGGCAGATGCCGCCAGCCTGGCCGCTTTGTCGATCGAAGTCTGGATCGGCACTTACCTGCGATATGGCGTGAGTTCGTTCTTCGCCGAGTTTGTATTGTCCGAGTTCACAACGCGACGGTTCGAAGCCCTTCTCGACGAGGGGAAAGACCTTCTGGTCGTCTCCGAAAACCGCGATGGAGTCGACGGCTACATTCGGCTGGCAGAAGGTTGCGATCCGCCCGTTGACGGGCTGTCCGATCTTGAGATTGTGACGTTTTACGTGCAGCCGCGCCATCATGGTAGGGGCATCGGTTCAGCTCTGTTGCAGGTGGCGATTGACTTCTGCCGGGCCAAAGGCCGGAACGCGATTTGGCTGACGACAAATTCCGAGAATACAGCCGCGATTGATTTCTATCTGTCCAAAGGGTTCCGGCAGGTTGGCATCACGGATTTCCATATCGCAGACCAAGCCTATCCCAATCACATTCTGGCGTTAGACATTTCAGCGCGGGGCTAAGGTCAGACCACCCGGATGAACCCGGCCAGCCCGGTTTTCTGGTGCTCGATCACATGACAATGAAACGCCCAGTCGCCGGGATTGTCGGCAACCAACGCGATATCAATGATCTCGTCTTTTAACATAAGCACCGTATCGGTTACCAACGGCGGCAGCTTGCGTAGGTTTGACTTTAGCGGGACAAAAGCAAGCCCGTGCAGGTGGATCGGGTGCAGATTCGGAGACTCATTGCGCAGTCGCAGAACATAACTCTTGCCCCGTTCCAGCACGGCCAGCGGCCCGGTTCCCTGTACTGCATCCCCGGGCCACGGCGTGCGGTTAATGGACCAGAAACTGTAGCCCAGCGACCCGCAGAATCCGTCATTGGGCGCACCCCCTTCCGGGGTCCAGCCGAACACGAATTCATGCAATTCGGCCTGATTCAGATCGGGCCGCGCTGCGGGGTTTGAATTCAATGGGCGCAGCTCTCGCAGATCACGTGCAATCGATTGCCCTGTGGCCCGCAACTGTGCCATGGCGCGATGTTTCTGACCGGGAAACTTGCCAACAAGCGCTGCGGATTGTCCTTCATCGTCCGGCATGCGCAACGCAAAATCCACCCGTTGACCGGGACCCATCAACAGCGGCTCGGCTGCTGTGGGCATTGATACATCAATCTCAACCGGATGCCCGTCCCATGCGATAATCCGGGCCTCGGCCTCTTCCAAGTGTAGCTTGTAGATACGGGTCGTGTCTGTATTGACCACGCGCAACCGCACCAGGCTGCCTGCGGCGTGGTCATATATCGCCTCGCTTTGCCAGTTCGCGGTCTGCACATTACCAAACGTGCCCGCCCGTGCGGCACCACGCGCAGTATAGGCCGGCAGAAACGCACCGTCCTCGTCCAACCGGAAGTCTCGCAGATTGATCACCTGCTCACCGTCGAACCCGGAGTCTTCTGGCTCGGCAATCACCATCACACCGGTCAGCCCGTGGGCCATCTGATCCATTGTCATGCAATGGGGATGATACCAATACGTGCCCGCATCCGGAGGTGTGAACTCGTAGACAAAGCTCTCATCCTCGCCGATGGGCATCTGGGTCAGGTAGGGCACCCCGTCCATCTCGTTGGGAATGCGCAGCCCGTGCCAATGCATCGCGGTATAATCGGGCAGGGTATTGCGCACCGTCAGACGCATTGCTTCGCCCTGTTGTCCGTACAGAACCGGTGGCGGCGCATCAGGGGACAGGCTGACCATCCCTGTGGTCAGCTGATCGAGCAACCGATAGCTGGCGGATTGCAGAACCAGTTCCTGCGCCGGATCGCCTGCGGCCAGAGACAATCCTCCCAATCCCATGACACTTGCGGCGGCACCGCTTCCAAAAAGAAACTCGCGACGTTTCATGAAAACCTCACTGAACGGATCTGATGCCGGGCTGGGAATGGCTGGGCGTCTGCGTCCGTCCTGCCACCCTGCGTGCATGGCTGCAATGCGACAAATCCCTCTGGCCCGCCGGGCCTTTCTGCTATAGGGGTGCGCACTTGCAAACAGGATCGCCAGACTTATGACCACACGCGCCGGATTTATCGCCCTGATCGGAGAGCCCAACGCAGGCAAATCCACCCTTCTGAACCGCATGGTTGGGGCCAAAGTCTCGATCGTGACACATAAGGTGCAGACCACACGCACACGTATCCGCGGCGTGGCGATGGAAGGCGACGCACAACTGGTCTTTGTTGACACGCCCGGTTTGTTCAAACCGCGCCGTCGTTTGGATCGTGCCATGGTGGCCGCCGCATGGGGCGGCGCTGCCGATGCTGATGTCGTTGTCCTGATGGTTGAAGCACATCGTGGTATCACCGAAGGGGTTGAGCGCATCCTCGAAGGTCTGGAAGAGATCGGGCAGGGCCGTACCATCGCGCTGGCCATCAACAAGATCGACAAGGTCCCGTCCGAGAAGCTGCTGGCGCTCACCAGCGAGTTGAACGCGCGCTATCCGTTTGCCGAAACCTTCATGATCTCGGCCGAGAAAGGCCACGGCGTTGACGACCTGCGGAAATGGCTGGCCTCTGAACTGCCCGAAGGCCCTTGGCTCTATCCTGAAGACCAGATCGCCGATTTACCGCTGCGCATGATCGCTGCCGAAATGACGCGCGAGAAACTGACCCTGCGCCTGCATCAGGAACTACCGTATCAGCTGACCGTCGAGACCGAAAACTGGGAAGAGCGCAAAGACGGCTCCGCTAAGATCGATCAGATCATCTATGTCATGCGCGACGGCCACAAGGGCATCGTGCTGGGCAAAAAGGGTGAGACCATCAAGGCTGTCAGTCAGGCCGCACGGGCCGAGCTGGAAGAATTCCTCGACCGCAAGATCCACCTGTTCCTGCAAGTGAAGGTTCGGCCCAACTGGCTGGAAGAATCCGAGCGTTACTCGGAAATGGGTCTGGATTTCAAAGACGGCAACGCATGACCCGACTGACGGCCGATTTCTGGGTCCACGCCTATCTGGCGCGGCTGCGGTTTCAGGACATCCCGGCCTTTGTTGTTGCCCACGGCGATGACACCGCAGGTGCAGTTCTGGTTAAGCTGAACACACTGGACGGGCGGGCCGCCGCGTTCCAACGCAGCTTTGACCTGTTGAGTGGTGAGCGGAAATGGATTGAACTCTCGTCTGGTCCGGAAGCCGACGTAGATCAGGCCATCCAGCGCCAGCGCAGCTTTGACCCCGACCTCTGGGTGCTTGAGGTTGAAGACCGGCAAGGGCGGCACCTGCTGGGGGAAGAGGGGCTGGAGTAATGGTTCAAACCAACTCTATGACAGTCCGTTCCCGGACGGCCTGAGCGTCTAACTGCTTTCACCAAGATACACAAAACTCATTTTGTTCCCATCCGGGTCGCGAGCATACGCGCCAAAAAAGCTTGGGCCATACTGAGGACGATCACCCGGGTCGCCTTCGTTTGTTCCCCCGTGAGCCAGCGCAGTTGCATGCGCCTTTTGCACTTCCTCTTTGCTTTGGCATGACAGGCCGACCATGTTGCCGTTCCCAACCGTCGCCGCCTCCTGATTGAATGGTGTCGCGACCCACATGCATCCACCGCCTCGCAGTTCGTAACATACGGCGTGTGGCATGTATTCGGCGACTACTTTGCCCCCCAGTCGGGATACAACCGCGTCATAGTAGGTGCGTGCATTAGCAACATCGTTTGAACCGATCATGACGTAGTTAAGAGACATTTTGGGAGTCCTCCTGATGCGAACATAACAAGAACATTATGATCGAAAAGGCGCGCGCGCAACCCATTTTAGTATTGCCGCGAACTCGTCTTCCTATCGTCTGACCCGGCGACCTTCGGTTTCGATCCGGCAGCCATTAGTTTATGGGCGGCCTGAACCGGTTGTACCTTGAATATTTCACGGCCGTGGATCGCGTGCTATTTGCCTCCGTTCCACCCATCTTCATACTCGCCCAACGTTCTCGAGAGCCGCAGCAAAGACGCAAAAAAGCGTGCATAGACATCCCTCGATAACATGGGCTTGTTGTCATCCAGCACCTGCACTAGCTCAACGACGGCCGCGGCAAACGTCTCATAGACCTGCATGTCTGCAGCCGTCGGGTCTGGCGTCCAGATTTTGTGTTCGTCGTAAAAGGCGGCGGGTTGTGGTTCGTCATCGATCATTGCGTGGCCCCTTCTGTTCGAAACGCAGGTGGGGGTCGTGCAAACGCGCACAAGTCAGCTGGCCCAAAGTCACAAAACTATGGCGGCTTCGGAAAAAGAACGCCCGCCGAAAGAGGATAAAAAGAGGTTCCGCTCTTGCGTGCCAACCCCGCTTGGGATTTTCTGCCGTCCAACCCAACCAATAAAGGGGCCGAGTTTTGGATTGGCGCGATCACGGAATACTCCTGACTTCTCGCCGCCATGGTGAAACCTCGGCGATCATTGAGGTTTTCACCGAAGGCCACGGGCGCCATGCCGGGGTTGTGCGTGGCGGAACCAGCCGCAGGATCGCGCCGATCCTGCAACCCGGTGCGCAGCTGGACGTGCTGTGGCGCGCGCGGCTGGAAGAGCATATCGGCACGTTTCAGGTCGAGCCCCTGCGTTCGCGCGCGGCGGCGGCGTTTTCGGGGCGGCTGGCGCTGTCCGGGCTGAACGCGGTTGTGTCACTCTTGTCCTTCTGTCTGCCCGAGCGCGAGCCACACACCGCGCTCTATACGCGAACCGAACAATTGATGGACCTCTTGGGGCAGGATGAGATCTGGCCGCTGGCCTATCTGCGCTGGGAACTTGCATTGCTGGACGAGCTTGGCTTTGGCCTTGACCTGACCACCTGTGCCGTGACCGGCATGACCGAAGGGCTGATCTACGTGTCGCCCAGGACAGGTCGTGCCGTCAGTGCGAAAGGGGCGGGGGTATGGGCGGACAAGCTGCTGCCCCTGCCGCCCTGCCTGCGCGGGGAAGGCGCAGCACCGGATGCCGAAATCGCGCAGGCCCTGCGCACAACCGGGTATTTCCTCGAGCACCGTGTCGCCCCTTCACTGGGGCATAATCCACTGCCCGAGGCGCGGGCGCGGTTTGTGGATCAGGTCACTCGTCGGTTGTGAACACCATTTCGTGCCCATCCTCATTGCGCAAGATCAGCACATTGCCCGACACTTCGGATTGGGTCATGGCCATAAGGGCGGCAAAGTAGAACCCTTCTGCCTCAAGCCCTGCGCAGGCGGCCCGCGTGGCACTAAGGCCCTGAATTTCGAACCACGGGTAGGGTGCGTTCAGGGTGCCGTTGTAGCTGTTACAGGGGGCGTTCCCGGCTATCTTGCCTTCTTCAGGAAACCGCAGCAGGGCGCTGGCCTCATAAGGCTGCCCGTTGATCTCCTGCAGCACCCAAGTCTGGTCTGCCGCGCCATAGGCGGCGACAGTTTCATCCTTGTCGCATTGGAACAGGGCCATCAGGGGCAGGGTCAGGATCAGGCGAGTCATGTCTGGGTCTTAACGCATAGGGATTGTCGGTGAAACAGCGGTCAGTAGGGCAGAGACCCGTTTAACAGCTGTTCGCGCACTTCCAGCCGGGGTTTCCAGTTGTATCGCGTATCCTCGCGCACCGGTGCCCAGAACAGCGCGCCGCTGTTGCGCCAAGGATCCAGGATGATACCGTCATACATCGGATCTCCTTTGGCACTGATCGATGCCGAATGGTGGATGATGCGGAAGGGCGTCGGCGGTGACGTGGCCCAGTGTAGATCAAGTGTTCGGAAATTTTCCTGCCGCAGGCGCTTGGTCATGGCTTCGGCCCAATCATTGCATAACCCTTTTTCGCGGAAACCGTTGATGACCTTGGCATTATGGACAATGGCTGAGTCGGTGACATTCCAATCCTGCGCCAACTGCTGCGAGTAACTGTAGGCGATGGTGGCTGCCTTCTGAGCTTCGACCGGATCGACATTCGGCCCGAGCATTCGGATCGACTGAGCAAGCGCATTGACATCGCTCTGACTGGCCGTCGGCGCGGAGGTGGTGCAGCCCGCAAGAACGAGCGCCGCCAGAGTGGCGCAAAGGGCAAAAAGTGATCGGGTCATAGGGTGTCCCAAAATGCTGATCGAGTGTGTCAAGTTCAGCTGACGCTCTAACTGCGAAACGACTGGGATCAAAGGGGGAAGTTTGGACTTGTGCGGGTCACATCTGGTTGGAGCCCGGACGGTCAGAGGCATCGATATGGCCTGTATGAAACGTAAGGTCCGACGCGTGGGAGGCGTACAAATCCCACAAAGCAAGAAAAAGACCCGGCGCAAGGGCCGGGTCAGTTGGGGAAACAGGGTTGCCGGACTTGGTCACCCGAGCAGACGTCGTGCGATGACCTGTGCCTGAATTTCGGCAGCCCCTTCGAAAATATTTAGAATACGTGCGTCACACAGAACGCGGCTGATCTTGTATTCCAGCGCAAAGCCGTTGCCGCCATGGATTTGCAGCCCGTTATCGGCCGCAGCCCAAGCCACTCGCGCGCCCAGCAGCTTGGCCATACCGGCCTCAAGGTCACAGCGCTGGCCATGATCTTTTTCCCACGCAGAGAAATAAGTCAGCTGACGCGCGATCATGATCTCGACTGCCATCATCGCCAGTTTGCCAGACACGCGCGGGAAGTTGATCAGCGATTTGCCAAACTGCTTGCGATCGATCGCATATTGCATGGCGATATCCAGCGCGCTTTGTGCCACGCCAATGGCACGGGCGGCGGTCTGGATGCGGGCGCTCTCGAAGGTTTCCATCAACTGCTTGAAACCTTTACCTTCTTCGCCGCCCAGCAGGTTCTCCCCTTTGACGTGGAAGCCATCAAAACCCAGTTCGTATTCTTTCATGCCGCGATAGCCCAGAACCTCGATCTCGCCACCGGTCATGCCGGGGGTCGGGAAGGGATTCTCGTCTGTGCCCGGCGTCTTTTCCGCCAGGAACATGGACAGGCCGCGATGATCGGTGCTGTCAGGATTGGTCCGCGCCAGCAGGGTCATGACATGGGTGCGTGCGGCGTGGGTGATCCACGTCTTGTTGCCAGTGATCTTGTAATCACCGTTTTCGTCCTTCACGGCGCGCGCGCGCAGGCTGCCGAGGTCAGATCCGGTGTTGGGTTCAGTGAAGACAGCGGTGGGCAGAATTTCGGCGCTGGCCAGTTTAGGCAGCCAGTTGGCCTTTTGCTCGTCTGTGCCGCCGGCGATGATCAGCTCGGCTGCGATTTCCGAACGTGTACCCAGCGAGCCCACCCCGATATAACCGCGCGACAGCTCTTCGGACACAACGCACATCGAGGCTTTGGACAGGCCGAATCCACCGAAATCTTCGGGGATGGTCAGGCCAAAAACGCCCATTTCCGCCAGTTCTTCGATGATTTCCAGCGGAATCAGTTCGTCCTTGAGGTGCCATTCATGGGCGTGAGGTTCGACCTTTTCCTGCGCATAGCGGCGGAACTGATCGCGGATCATTTCAAGCTCGTCGTCCAGGCCCGAGGCCCCGAACATGGTGGCACCGGCCTGATCCTGCATCAGTTCGACCAGACGGACGCGTGCGGCCTGAGTGTTGGCTTGCGCCATCAGGGTTTGCACTTCGGTCGATTGAAAGCCCGACAGCGCGTCCCAGCCAAGACCCAAATCCTGAAGCCGCACAACCTCGCCCTGGTTCATAGGGATGCCGCCTGCGACCTGATGCAGGTATTCACCGAAAGCGATCTGGTGCAGCAACTGCTCGAGTTCACCGAACTTGCCTTCGGCCTGCAGTGCTTCGGCCCAGCGCTGCATCTGTTGCAGCGACTGATTGTAGGTGGCCAGCCACGCCAGGCCATGCGCTGCGGTCTGGTTCGCCTCGATCAGGGCGCCAGAGATGCGGTCGTCTGCGGTTACCATGCCGCGCACAGACTCGCGTGCTTTTTCAAAAACCGCTTCTACTGCGGGAACGGCGGCCCGGGTCAAATCCAGAAGATCAGGCAAAACTGCAGCAGTTGTCATCTCGGTCATATCCTGTCCGTCGTGGGCCATGAATCGCGTCCTTTCCTCGGTCGTCTGGTCATATCATGCTGCACGTGCAGCGCAACAAAAATACTAATTAAGCCGCCAAAAAGTTCAAAAATTACCTGAACATTTTTGCAGTGCAGAAGAAATTCCAGATGATATCTAGTGGACATGACCCTGTTTTCCATTCTTTCCCCGCAGGAACTGCTGTTGGCCATGGCTATTGCGTTTGCTGCTGGGTGGATCAAAGGCATGGTCGGTTTTGCCATGCCTATGGTTATGGTGTCGGGGCTGAACTCGTTTCTGCCGCCGGGTCTGACCTTGGCGGGTCTTATTCTGCCGACGCTGGTGACCAATGGGCTGCAGGCCCTTCGCGGTGGTGGTACCGCAGCGATTGCTTCCATTCGGCGGTTTCGGGTTTTCCTTATTGTCGGTGGCCTCTTTCTGCTGTTGAGCGCACAGCTGGTCACTTTGGTCCCCGGTTCTGTCTTTCTGTTGTTGATAGGTGGATTTGTATCTGTCTTCGCGCTGTTACAGGTTCTGGGGTTCAGAATGGCGCTGAACCGTCCGTCGAATGTCGTTGAGGCCGTGGTCGGTGGTGTGGCTGGGTTTGTTGGCGGCATGTCAGGTGTTTGGGGGCCTCCGACGGTTACCTATCTGACGGCACTGAACACTCCAAAGACCGAACAGATCCGCATTCAGGGTGTTATCTATGGTCTTGGGGCGGTTCTGTTACTGGTCGCGCATCTTGGGTCAGGTATTCTGCGTGCAGAAACGCTACCGTTTTCTGCAGCCCTGATCCTTCCGGCAATGGCAGGGATGTGGGTCGGTGTGAAATTGCAGGACCGTATCGATCAAGCAAGCTTTCGCAAGGCAACCTTGTTCGTGTTGCTCGTTGCGGGTCTGAACCTGCTGCGGCGCGGTTTGGTGGGGTGACGCTTCAACCCCGTCGCGTGTCAGCAAAGCGGAAGGCAAAGTACAAACCAAGCATCAAGAAGAACAGACCAGAGATATCGCCGATCAGAAACGCGATATATTCAACCGTTGCACTGCCAAAGGCCAGATTGGTCAACCCCGAGACAAGGAAAGACGTAATGATGCCTACGCCCATCACACATATCCAGCAGGGTTTGCGATCAGATCGGGGGAACAAATCCCACCCGATGGCCTTGAGCAGATAGAAAACGGCCGGGACAGTCAGGACCGCTATCGCGATGGCCATCAGACGGCTGGGCATGAACACGTCCGTTCCACCCAAATAGGCGAATACGATGAACACGCCGGGAAGCAAAGCAAAAATAGCTCGCCATCCCAACAGCCAGGCCGACAGAACCCGCACACCATGCGGCAGAAACAGCAGGCTTGCCCGGCTTGGATATTCTGGGAAAAATACGTTTTGCAATGGCATCAGAACGGCGAATGTAAGGATCGACGCCAGCACATAGGCCAAAGAGGCCAGTATCGTTTCAATTGCCCACGCGCGCAAAGAACTCACCGCTCCTTGCGAGTGTGCAAAGCGTCATCTGGGCGCATTAACGATGTACCGCCCCCGGTTGGCGCTGCCGCTTTGAGAAAGATAGCCCTTTTCGACAAGCGATTTCAGCGCGCGGAAGAAGGTCGGGCGCGAAACGCTCTGGACCAGCGTGTGTTCGATTAGGCCGAATGTGCGGACTTCATGATCGGATTTGGAAAGTTCTTCGGCGGCGTAGTAAATATCACGCTCAACCGGAGATAGTATCTCCAGGCCCAGCGTACGCTCCATGCTTTGCATCAGTTTGCGCAGTTCGGTGAGTTTCGAGATCTCAGTCATAATGTTACCTACAGCTTTCTGTGCCATATGCCGCTAAAATGCGACCATGTGAGCCATGCTGAATAACGTGCAAATCAGCAAGTCTCGTGTTGACACTCATCCCCATTTACTTAGATTAGGTGCGTGATTAGGTTGCTCAATCCAGCGTTGTGAGTGTGCGCACATGAGCGGCCCCAAAGTACTTTCATTCAGTGCCCGGCGCAATTGTGCCGGGTTTTTTCGTCTCAGCGGTTAGCAGGGTTAACGCAAATCGCATTTTGAAACAACGCAATTGTATGTGCTTTTTGTGACAAACAACCACAGGATGTACCGCACTTAATCGGTGCAATAAAAAAGGGGCGCTGTGGCCCCTTTTCTTATCTTATCCGATTGCGACGGCTTTTATGTCGTCGTCAATGAAGGGCAGGTACTGTTCGAAGTTCTCTGCGAACATCTGCACCAGTTTCTCGGCCTGTTTATCAAACGCGGCCTGATCATCCCAAGTGCGGCGTGGGTCCAACAGAACCTCGGCGACGCCTGGGACAGAGACTGGAACGTCAAAGCCGAAATTGGCATCCTTGCGGAACTCGGCATCGCGCAACGAACCTTCCAGCGCGGCGGTCAGCAGCGCGCGGGTTGCGCGGATCGGCATTCGGCTGCCCACGCCATAGGCGCCGCCGGTCCAGCCGGTGTTGACCAACCAGCAGGTCGCGCCGTGCTGAGCGATCTTGTCACGCAGCAAGTTGCCATATTCCTCGGGGCGGCGCGGCATGAACGGCGCGCCGAAGCAGGTCGAGAAGGTCGGTTGAGGCTCGGTTACACCACGTTCGGTCCCCGCTACTTTCGACGTGAAGCCCGACAGGAAATGATACATCGCCTGTGCGGGGGTCAGCCGCGCGATCGGCGGCAGAACACCAAACGCATCGCAAGTCAGCATGATGATATTCTTCGGGTGACCACCCAGCGCGCTCTTGGACGCGTTCGAGATATACTCGAGCGGATAGGCACAGCGCATATTCGCAGTTAGCGAGTCGTCGTCGAAATCCAGTTCTTTGGTTTCCGGATCGAAAACCATGTTTTCGATTACGGTGCCGAATTTCGAGGTGGTTGCATAGATTTCCGGTTCAGCCTCGGCATTCAGGTTGATGGTCTTTGCATAGCAGCCGCCTTCAAAATTGAAGGTGCCACGGTCCGACCAGCCATGTTCGTCATCCCCGATCAGCGTACGCGACGGATCAGCGGACAAGGTGGTCTTCCCAGTGCCGGACAGGCCAAAGAATACGGCTGTGTCGACCGGGTTGCCAACGGCATGGTTGGCCGAGCAGTGCATCGGCATCACGCCTTTTTCGGGCAACATGTAATTCAGCAGGGTGAATACGGATTTCTTGTTCTCGCCCGCATACTCAGTGCCACCAATCAGGATCAGCTTGCGGTCGAAGTTCATCGCAATCACCGTTTCGCTGCGGCAACCGTGCTTGGCCGGGTCGGCCTGAAAGCTTGGGCAGTTGATAACCGTAAAGTCTGCCGTGAAGTCGTCCAGGTCTTCGCGATCCGGGCGGCGCAACAGATGGCGGATGAACAGGTTGTGCCAGGCCAGCTCGGTGACCATACGTACATTGATTGCGTAAGCCGGGTCCGCGCCACCAACCAGATCCTGCACGAAATAGTCGCGGCCTTTCATATGGACCAGCATGTCTTCGTACAGTGCGTCGAAGCCCTCGGGGCTCATCTCGGCGTTATTTTCCCACCAGATGGTGTCAGCAACGCTTTCGGTTTTGACGACGTGTTTGTCCTTGGGTGACCGGCCAGTGAACTTGCCTGTGGTGACCAGAAACGCACCACCATTGCCAAGTGTGCCTTCGCCGCGCTTCAGCGCTTCTTCGATCAGCGCCGGTTCCATGAAGTTGTAATAGACATTGCCCAGACCCTCGATGCCCTGATCTTCGAGGCGGAATTGCGGGTTAACCCGTCCAGATGTCATGTGTGTCTTCTCCTGTGGCGGCGCGAAGGTCGTTGGTCCGTTGCGCCTTTGGGGCAGTGAGCCGGGAAAACCGGCGGCTGGGCGCGTCTTATCACGGTCATTCAGGGCATGAACAGGCGGGTTTGACGCAGTTAGCGCAACCAAGTCCGGGTTTAGCGCCATCACGAATTCAATGTCGGAAAAGCAGGCAGATTTTTGCGGGCAACAAGGCAAATTTGCCGCAGACCTGCCGCAACAAAGGCATGATTCGCAGTTACGGATTGATTCGGCGTCTTAAAACCGCCAACAATGCCTTACAAATAAGCGAATTATTGCGCGAGTGAGCAGGAATAAGGGTGAGCCCGATGTCAAAGATTGCACTTGTGGATGACGATAGAAACATTCTGACGTCTGTATCCATGACACTCGAAGCCGAAGGTTTCGAGGTTGAAACTTATAATGATGGCCAGGCCGCGTTGGACGCGTTCAACAAGAAACTGCCGGACATGGCCGTTCTGGACATAAAAATGCCGCGCATGGACGGCATGGATCTGCTGCAACGGCTGCGTCAGAAAACGCAGATGCCAGTGATCTTCCTGACCTCTAAAGACGATGAGATCGACGAGGTTCTGGGCCTGCGCATGGGCGCGGATGACTATGTGAAAAAGCCTTTCTCGCAACGATTGCTGGTCGAACGCATCCGGGCTCTGCTGCGCCGGCAAGAAGCGACAAGCGGCGATGCCGTGGCGACCAACAGCAATGATACCAAGGTTATGGACCGTGGTGAGTTGCGGATGGATCCGCTGCGCCATGCGGTCAGCTGGAAAGGGAATGATGTGTCCCTGACAGTGACCGAGTTCCTGCTGCTTCAGGCGCTGGCGCAACGTCCGGGTTTCGTCAAAAGCCGCGACCAGCTAATGGATGTCGCCTATGACGATCAGGTCTATGTGGACGACCGAACGATCGACAGCCACATCAAGCGCCTGCGGAAAAAAATGCGCGCGGCCGATTCTGAGTTCTCGGCGATCGAAACCTTGTATGGTATCGGTTACCGGTACAACGAAGAATAGGCGCGGCCGCCTGCAAGAGGTAATGGGGTCTCGTGCGCGACACCGAACAAGCCAGCGAAATGCGCGACGGTGACGTCGTACTTGGGGATGACTGGGTCATCCCCCAGGACCCCGAGTCGGCGGAGCTGAGGGAAAAGCGATCCCGGAGGAACCTGTTTTCTCTGCGCGGCTCGCCTTTGGCACGCAAGATCATCACCTTCAATCTGATCGCCTTGGTGATTCTGGTTACGGGATTGCTGTATCTGGACGACTCTCGAAAAGAGAAGGTGCAACAGACTGCGCGCAACCTGCTTGGCGACGCGCAACTGGTCAGCAACGTCTTTGAAACCCAGCTGCGTCAGGGTGCGCAGAACTCTGCGCAGAATGCCGGAAATCTGGACGTCAAGGACACACTTTCGGGGCTGACACTGCCGGAAGGCGGAGAAGTTTTTGTCTATGATGCCAGCGGCACCCTGATCGGCTGGACCCGCGGCGCCCCGCAGGCGTCGGAAATGCCCGTGCTTCTGCGACCAAATCCTGAAGTGCAGACGGGCAGCACGGTGATCAGTGATATACTGAATGCTGTCTGGACCGGCCTGTCGAACACGCTAAATTGGTCAACGGAAGTCGAAGCGCCAACTCTGGCGCAGCGCGTTCAGGCAATCATTCCACGGGCGCTTGCAGGCCAGAACCAGGTTCAGGCAGTGCAGGACAGCGCGGGTGAGACCGTAATCGTGGCAGCTACGCCAATCCTTTATGCCGAGGCCCCGGCCGGAGCCGTAGCCATCACTGGCCCGGCAGGTGAAATCGACGCTCTTGCACGGCGTGAGCAGGAGCGCATCCTTCAGATGTTCGTGGTCGCATTACTGGTGTCGGTTGGCCTGAGTCTTGTGCTGGCCTCTACCATCGCCAACCCGCTGGCTGAACTGGCGGCTGCCGCCGAGATGGGAAAAGACAGGGGTACAGGGGTCAATCCCGGACGCATCCGCATCCCTGATCTCAGTGCCCGCCCTGACGAGATCGGACGCCTCAGCCGAGCGTTGCGAGGTATGGTGACCGCGCTGTATAACCGGATCGACGCAAACGAACAGTTTGCCGCTGATGTTGCCCATGAAATCAAAAACCCACTGGCTAGCCTGCAATCCGCTGTCGGCACACTGCGCATGATCAAGCGCGAGGATCAACGCAACAAGTTACTGGATGTGATTGAACATGATGTTCGGCGTCTGGATCGGCTGGTGAGTGACATCTCGAACGCGTCGCGTCTGGATGCGGAACTGGTCAAAGAGGAAGAGCTGCCGTTCGACCTGCTCAAGTTGCTGGGTAATCTTGGTCAGTATCTGGGTGACGATGCCCGTTCCAAAGGCATTGATTACATCACCGACCTGCCATCCGAGCCGATTGTAATCAATGGGCTGGAAGCGCGGCTGGCGCAGGTCTTTGTCAACCTGATCACCAATGCCATTTCCTTCTGCGAGGAAAACGATGCAATCCGCGTTTGGGTTCGTCAGCGCGACAACCGTGTGCTGGTTGTCGTCGAAGACACTGGCCCCGGTATTCCGGAACAGGCGCTGACCAAGGTGTTCAAGCGTTTCTATTCACAACGTCCGGTAGAACATTTCGGCAATAACTCGGGCCTTGGGCTGGCCATCTCGAAGCAGATCGTCGAAGCCCATGGCGGTGTGATCTGGGCGGAAAACATCCGCCCGACCGAAGCCGACATCACATCTGACCCTCTGGGCGCGCGATTTGTCGTAGGGCTGCCTGTATAATCCATGCAAGCCGTATTGCTGTCAGATGCCAGGAAAAAGGACAATGCCTGCGTCCATGCCTCGTGCGTGTCAGTGGCCGGGTGCGGTGTGTTGATCATCGGTGCATCAGGTTCGGGGAAATCCGGACTGGCGTTGCAAATGATGGCCTTCGGGGCGCAGCTGGTTGCCGATGACCGGGTTCAACTTGAGATGCGGCAGCAGCAGGTTTTTGCAGATGCCGCGCCACAGATAGGTGGTTTGATCGAGGCGCGGTATGTCGGTTTGATCAAAGCAGAAGTTTCCGGGCCGGTCCCTTTGGGCTATGTTGTGGATTTGTCTCAGAATGAGACGAAGCGGTTGCCGGAACAGACGACTATTTCCGTTCTGAGGCAAACTGTTCCCTTGCTTCGGGGCGCGGGTGTGCCCAATTTGGCAGCAGCTTTAATGCAGCTTTCAAGAGATGGGCGTGTGACCCCGGAATGGCCGAACGAATGATATCGCAAAGGCGGATCGTATTGGTGACCGGCCCGTCGGGTGCTGGCAGATCGACCGCCATTCATGTGTTGGAAGATTTAGGTTTTGAGGCCATCGACAACCTGCCGATGGGGCTTTTGTTGCGGCTGCTTGAAAGTGCGGGCAGTGATCGCCCGATGGCCTTGGGTATAGACGCCCGAAATCGCGACTTCTCGACCATCGGTTTCATAGAACTGGCCGAAAAGCTGGGTCGCATGGCGCAGGTCGATTTGACGGTTCTGTATCTGGATTGCAGCGATGATGTTCTGGTGCGCCGATTTTCGGAAACCCGACGACGGCATCCGGTCGCCAGGAATGCCAGCCCGGAAACCGGTATCCAGCGTGAAAAAGAGCTGCTGGCGCCTATACGTGAGATTGCGGATACGCTGATCGATACAAGCCTTCTGAACGTGCATCAGCTACGGGATGAGGTCGAGAACTGGTTTGCACCCAAAGGCAGGCGACATCTGGCGGTTTCCGTCGAATCCTTCTCCTATAAACGCGGTCTTCCACGCGGGTTGGACATGGTGTTCGATTGCCGTTTTCTGGCAAACCCTTATTGGCGGACCGAGCTTCGGGCGGCGGACGGTCGACACCCCGACGTCGCGGGCTATGTGCAGTCAGACGCGAACTACTTACCGTTTTATGAACGTGTGCTGGACTTGTTGATTCTGCTGCTGCCAGCCTTTCGGGCCGAGGGTAAAGCGCATCTTTCCGTGGCGTTCGGGTGTACGGGTGGGCAACACAGATCTGTCGCTTTGGCTGAAGCCGTTGCAAAGGCTCTTGCGGAAGACGGGCAGCAAGTGGCAGTTAGGCATCGCGAGATGGAACGTCGGTCGTTGAATGTGAGGTCGGATTGATCGGAATTGTGATCGTTGCGCATGGGGGATTGGCCCAGGAATACCTGGCCGCCACGCAGCATGTGGTCGGGCCGCAGCCCAACCTTGTGGCCATTGCGATTGAAGCGGACCATGACCGGGACAATAAACAGGCCGAAATCTGCCGTGCCGCAGACGAAGTCGACATGGGGGATGGTGTTGTTGTCGTCACCGATCTCTTTGGCGGCAGCCCCTCGAATCTCAGCCTGCGTGCCTGCGCGCCTCAGGATCGGCGCATCCTATATGGAGCAAACCTGCCGATGCTGATCAAACTGGCCAAAAGCCGCCACTTGCCCATTGGTGATGCCGTCCGCCAGGCGATGGAGGCTGGACGGAAATATATCAATGCGCAGAATGTGACATTAGATTAAAAGCGGATTATTGAATATGACTAACCGAAGCCTGAAGATAATCAATGAAAAGGGCCTGCATGCGCGCGCCTCGGCAAAGCTGGTTGAGGTAGTAGAAGGGTTCGATGCATATGCTGAGGTTTCAAAAGACGGACTTTCTGCATCCGGAGACAGTATTATGGGCCTTTTAATGTTGGCAGCCTCGCGTGGAACAACTATTGACGTCGAGACGTCCGGGCCGGATGCTGAGGCATTGGCAGAAGCTCTGGAAACGCTTGTGAACGACAAGTTCGGAGAGGGGTTCTAAGCCACCCCGCCGGGACAGAAAGAACGGGAAGACCAGGAATTGGCGGAAACAACGCACGAGACCAAGACAAGCCCGGTGGTGGATGGGACCGCAGATCAGGGTGAGATCTACGATCGTAGAACTCTGACGTACGCGAACTCGTTCGACGATGTCTGGACTTCGACTGCCATTCGCGCGATCGAATGGTGCACAGGCAAGCTGACCATTCTGCGCATGGTCAACAAGTTCGAAAAAAAGAACGAAAACTACCGTGGACAGCGGTTCTGGGGCGGTGCGCTTAAGACAATGGGTATCGATCTGACCACTCCGCAGGAGCAGATTGCTCGCATTCCTGAAACCGGCGCCGTGGTTGTCGTGGCCAACCACCCCCATGGCATGGTGGATGGCATGATTCTGGCCGAGCTGATCGGCCAGGTGCGCAGTGATTACCGTATCCTGACCCGTTCGGTCCTGACAGGGCTGGACGAAGCGGCGACGTCTTTCATGATCCCGGTTCCATTTCCGCACGACCCCGAGGCACAGGCCAAGATGCTGGAAATGCGGGGTAAGGCAATGGAACACCTGAAAAATGGTGGCGTTGTGGCACTGTTCCCATCCGGTGTTGTGATGTCATCTGACGACTGGTTCGGTCCCGCCATAGAGCGTGAATGGAATGTGTTTACGGCGAAGATGATCCGCCGTTCGGGCGCGCGTGTTGTGCCGATTTTCTTTCCGGGCAGCAATTCCCGCTGGTATCAGATCGCCAACCGTATCTCGGCAATTCTGCGGCAGGGTCTGCTGCTGCATGAGATCGTCCAGTCCTGCAACAAACCTCACTCGCCGGTCATTGGCGACACGATTTCGGATCAGGACATGGAACTACTGGAACGCGATCCGCGCGGTTTCATGGCGTGGCTTAGGGATCATACAATGTCTCTGGGCAAGCCGAACCAGACCTGATCTGTGTCTTCATCAGGCTAAGAATAACCCGGGCGAAGGGGCTGACCCCCTCAGCGCGTCGGCACCGGAACCTCGCCCCTGTAATCATAGAAGCCACGCTCGGTCTTACGCCCCAGCCACCCGGCCTCGACATATTTTGTTAACAGTGGACAGGGGCGATACTTGGTGTCGGCCAGCCCGTCATGCAGCACGTTCATGATCGCCAGACAGGTGTCCAGCCCGATGAAATCCGCCAACTCAAGCGGTCCCATGGGATGATTCGCACCCAATTTCATAGACTGGTCGATGGATTGAACGTTTCCGACACCTTCATACAGCGTGTAAACCGCCTCATTGATCATCGGCATCAGGATACGGTTCACGATGAAGGCCGGGAAATCTTCAGCACTGGCAGCCGTTTTTCCCAATCGGTCCACCACTGCCTTGCAGGAGCTGAAGGTTTCTTCATCCGTGGCGATGCCCCGGATCAATTCCACCAGTTGCATTACCGGCACCGGGTTCATGAAGTGAAACCCCATGAATCGTTCGGGCCGGTCTGTGCGGCTTGCAAGGCGTGTGATCGAAATGGACGACGTATTTGATGTCAGAATCGTATGAGGTAGCAGGTGCGGCAGGAGGTCTTCGAAAATCGCCTGCTTGATCGTTTCCCGCTCGGTTGCGGCCTCAATAACCAAATCAGTTTGACCCAGTTGCGGAAGCTCCAGCGTGGTCGTAATCCGCTTCAGGGCAGCCTGCATCGCTTCGTCCGCAATCTTGCCGCGCGATGCCTGTCGCGCCAGGTTTCCCTCGATTGTGGAAATTGCGCTGTCCAGAGCATCCTGACTGACATCGTGCAGCAAGACTTCGTATTCCGCCAAAGCCATGACATGGGCAATGCCATTGCCCATTTGACCCGCGCCAATCACCCCGACCGATTTAACTTCCATGTTCAGCTGCCTTTGCCCTGGAGGATAGCGCGACAGTATCGGCAGACTGGGGCAGGCGGCAAGAGGATCGAACCCGTCAATTTCGCTTCAAATGCGCGCATTAGGAAAATCTCAATACCTAAGGCCGCAAAATGGCAACCGGGTGAAAAACGGGGGGCTTGATATGAGCTTTCATCAATCAAACAGCGGTGGAGAGGCTGTCTGTCAATACGCGGGCTCCAAACTCTGGTTCCGAGGGCCAGCCGGCACACTGGACGCGCCTTTTGTGGCCTGCCTTGGCGGGGAAGAGACCTTTGGCCGCTTCGTAGGATATCCCTTTCCGGCAGTGCTTGAGAAACAGTTGGGACACCAATGTGTCAACTTCGGCAGCCTGTTCTGCGGAGCCGAGGCGATAATCACCGATCCGGGGGTGCTGAAACTGGTCAATCGGTCAGATCTATGCGTGTTGCAGGTGCCGGATGTGCCGTGCCAGTCGAACCGATTTTATCGCGTACATCCGCGCCGCAATGATCGGTTTCTTGAGCCTTCGTGCGACCTGTTGCAGCTTTACCCCGATGTCGACTTTACGGAAATCCACTTCGTCAGACATTTGCTGGAACGGCTGCGGGCCAAGCAGGATGCGCGTTTCGAAGTCATCGCGCAGGAATTGCGAGAGGCATGGGTTCGAACCACATCAGAGGTGATACGGCGAATCGAGCCTCCTGTCATTCTTCTCTGGCTACATGTGCGACGGCAGGATGGTGTTCATGGCGATCCTGTCCTGCCGGACGCCATCATGATCGACCAACTTCGACCGCTATGTGCCAATGTAGTGGAATGTTCGGTCTGTGTGTCTGCCCAGTCCGATGAGATTGAAGATCTGTTGTTCGGCACGCTGCAACTGCCGCTCGCTGAACATATGATCGGCCCATCTGCACATAGAGAGATTGCCGGGAAACTGTTGGCTGCAGTGCGGGATCTGGATTGAAAAGGCCCGCCGTCCGGGCGGGCCTTTGCAAGATTGGTCGTCGAAAACGTCTGACTGGGATTAGCCGAGTTTTTCGGTCAGTTCCGGCACGGCGTTGAACAGGTCGGCGACCAGACCGAAGTCTGCAACCTGGAAGATCGGCGCTTCTTCGTCCTTGTTGATCGCAACGATGACCTTGCTGTCCTTCATACCGGCCAAGTGCTGAATCGCGCCCGAGATGCCGACAGCGACATAGAGGTCCGGGGCAACAACCTTACCGGTCTGACCCACCTGCCAGTCGTTCGGGGCATAGCCCGAGTCAACGGCAGCGCGCGATGCGCCAACGGCGGCGCCCAGCTTGTCAGCCAGACCTTCGATCAGTTTGAAGTCTTCTTCCGAGCCGACACCACGGCCACCCGAGACAACAACGCCAGCCGAGGTCAGTTCCGGACGGTCGCTTTCGGCTACCTTGTCCTCAACCCACGAGCTCAGGCCCGGGTTTTCGCCAACTGCGACGGTCTCGACTGGAGCGGAACCACCTTCGCCCGCGGCATCAAAGCTGGCGGTCCGGATGGTGACGACTTTCTTGGCGTCGTTCGATTTCACGGTCTGGATCGCGTTGCCCGCGTAGATCGGACGCTCGAAGGTCGACCCGTCAACCACGCCGGAGGCGTCCGAGATCACCATCGCGTCCAACAGGGCTGCCACGCGCGGCATCACGTTCTTGGCGTCGGTGGTGGCTGGCGCCACGATGTGCTCGTAGCCATCGGCCAGACCCACGATCAGGGCCGCGGTAGATTCCGCCAGGCGGTGACCCAGCGAAGCATCCTCGGCCACCAGAACCTTGGAGACACCGTCGATCTTGGCGGCGGCTTCCCCGGCAGCGGCGGCGGAACCACCAGCGGCCAGAACGGTGATGTCACCCAGTGCTTTTGCGGCGGTCACGGCCTTTGCGGTCGCGTCCAGCGCCAGTTCGCCATTGTTGACTTCGGCAAGCAGAAGTACAGCCATTACACAGCCCCCACTTCTTTGAGTTTCTCAACCAGCTCGTCGACAGAGCCTACGATGATACCGGCGGCACGTGCCGGCGGCTCTTCGGTTTTGACGACTTCCAAACGCGGAGTGACGTCGACGCCGTAATCGGCGGCGGTTTTTTCATCCAGCGGCTTTTTCTTCGCCTTCATGATGTTGGGCAGCGAAGCATAGCGCGGTTCATTCAGACGCAGGTCAACAGTGACAATGGTCGGCATCTTGACGCTGATGGTTTGCAGACCGCCGTCTACTTCACGGGTGATCTTGGCGCTGTCACCATCGATGTCCAGTTCGGACGCGAAAGTGCCTTGCGACCAGCCCAGCAGGGCCGACAGCATCTGGCCGGTTGCGTTCATGTCGTTGTCGATCGCCTGCTTGCCAGCAAGAACGATACCGGGCTGTTCTTCCTCGACCACTTTGGCCAGGATTTTGGCAACAGCCAGCGGCTCGATATCCGTGTGAACATCATCAGCGGCAACAACCAGAATTGCGCGATCTGCTCCCATGGCCAGCGCGGTACGCAGGGTTTCCTGCGCTTGCTTCACACCGATCGAAACAACAACGACTTCGTCAGCCTTGCCTGCTTCTTTCAGGCGGATCGCCTCTTCAACTGCAATTTCGTCGAACGGGTTCATCGACATTTTGACATTGGCGAGATCAACACCGCTACCGTCCGCTTTCACGCGGACCTTCACATTGTAGTCAATCACGCGTTTGACAGGCACCAGTACCTTCATTGTAGCGCTTTCTCCTCAAAAAAACGGTAAGCCGCGTAGCGACTCCACCAATGCTCTCGACGGACTAGATAGCGCTTGCTGTCGTGGCACAACAGAGCAAAATCGTCACGTCATAGTGTCGGGACGTCGCGTTTTGCTGTTTTTACGCAATGGAACGAAAGATTATTGCCTTTAGCCCCAGCTTTCATCACGCCGTCATCAGCGGTTCGCACCCGGAACCCACAAAACGTCGTTCTTGCCGTTGTTGTTGGCGCATCGGGCGGCAACAAAAAACCAGTCGCTGAGACGATTGAGGTATTTGACTGCCACATCGTTGACGGGCTCCATATTCGCCAGTTCGACCGCCAGCCGTTCCGCCCGGCGCGACACAGTGCGGCACACGTGCAATTGTGCTGCCAGACGCGAGCCACCGGGCAGGATGAAACTGCGCAGCGGTTCCAGCGTTTCGTTCATTGCGTCAATCTCGGTTTCCAGCCGGTCGATCTGGCTGTGTACGATACGCAAGGGCGTATAGTCGGCTTCAGCATCCTTATCCATGTCTGGGCGGCAGAAATCAGCACCCAGATCGAACAGATCATTTTGAATCCGCGACAGGGCGTCTTCGACAACGCTCTCGGCTTCGGTCCGTGCTACGCCGACAAAGGCGTTCAATTCATCCACAGTGCCGTAGGCAGCAACACGACCTGAATACTTTGCCACGCGTTCGCCATTGCCCAGAGCGGTCTTCCCACCATCGCCTGTGCGCGTGTAGATTTTGTTGAGTACGACCATTTATTGAACTCCTTGTCCGCGCAAATATACGAAAAGAATGATCAGCAACACGGCGATGAACTGAAAGAGGATGCGCAGCCGCATCATCTTGTTGCTTTTCTTTGCCGCTTCCATGCCGCCTTTGCCGAAATTCGCGATGCCCAGGGCCAACACAACGACAACCGCCGCCATAGCCAAAAGCAGTATGACCATTAAAAGGTCCATTTGAAGTCACCGTCCGGTTTTTTCGATTATCACCCATCTAGCGTCAGGGCGTCGAAAAGCGAACGGGAAATATCGTCTCAGATATCCGAAAGGATGCGATCAGTGGCTTTTGTGGACAGAATTCGGCGCAGGACCCCTGCGATATATGTCGGAGTGGTCACGTAATAGCGTGGCTTGGGGCGTCGTGCCTCGACCGCATGGGCCAGCTTGTCTGTAACGGCAGAGGCGGGCAATTCAAACCGGTCTGGCCCGCTGCTTTCATAAAGGCGTTTCAGCAGTGAGCCTTCATATCTGTCCCGCAGCGCCGAGTTTTCCCAGTCTATGTACTTTTCGAACATCGGGATCGCTTTTTCCCGAAGTTTCGAAGTGATGGGACCGGGTTCGATCAGAACGACATGAATACCGGTGTCCCGCAGCTCCAGCCTGAGCGTGTCGGTCAGGCCTTCGATGGCGTATTTGGTGGCGACATATGCGCCGCGCCATGGGAAGGCGACAAGACCCAGAACCGAGGAACACTGCACGATCCGGCCTTGGCCCTGTTCCCGCATGACGGGAATTACCTGACGAGTCAGTTCATGCCATCCAAAGACATTGGTTTCAAAGATATGGCGCAATCCGTCTGTTGGTACGTCCTCAACTGCGCCCGGCAAGCCATGTGCGCCATTGTTGAAAAGGGCGTCCAGTGTGCCACCCGTCGCCTTAAGAACATATGACAATCCCGAAGAAATGCTGTCGGCATCGGTGTAATCGATTCTTGGGCTCTCAAACCCCTGAGCGCGCAAGCGATCACAGTCGCGTTGCTGGCGGCAGGATGCGAAAACGCGCCAACCTCGCGCACGCATACCGTGTGCTGCGTCCAGGCCGATGCCTGACGAGCATCCCGTAATAAGAATTGATTTCTGCATGTACCTTCCGAACTTGATCCCCGCCAATAGCTATGGCGGGGTTTGCGGCAGGGCAATGACGCTTCGATGTCAGTTCGTTGTTTTCCGGACAAGTGATGCCGATATCCACCCAACCTGTTGCCCTGGCAACACGCGCAGGCGCAACCAGCCGGTGCCCGAATCCCCAAAGACCTCGACCTGCTGGCCAATTCGGGCTTTGCCGACAATCGGGTAAATTGTGCCCGGTCCGTCGCGAAGGTTAACGCGAGTTCCGGATATCTCTCGGATATCCTTGGCGGGTTCAGCAAGTGGCGGCAAGTCAACTGTTGGCAGTTCAGCGTCGGTGGTAACCTGTTCCAAAGCTGCCACGCCTTGTTCCAATGACGCCAGGGTCAAAGTAACGCTTTCGTCGCTGAACAGCGAAGGGTTTGCCTTCAAGCCTGCCGCAACCTGCGAAAGCAGTGCTTTGGTTTCGTCTTCGCCCAGCTCGGCGACGGTTTCAGTGACGGGCGGAGCCACGACCGAAGGTCTCACTGTGGCGCGCGTAACCAACCCTTCAACTGACGCCGGTTCGACAACCGGGGCCGCCGGTTTCGGTGCAGCGGCAACGCGTTCAGGTTTTGCGGTGCGAACTCCACGAGGTTCAAAATCGGGGCCCCCGCTCATCACGTAAAAGGTCCAGCCGAGTGCGGCAAAAGTAACAAGTATCAGGCGCGTCATGGCGCATCCCCCAAGCAATCGTAACATCAACAATAAGCAGCAATTCAATTGATGAGAGCCTAGCATATTTCTGCGGGTGAGTCGAAAAACCGGGGAAATCAACTGGCTGTCTCCCCCTGTTGCAAAAAGCGCGACTTTTCCCCAGCTAAATATTTGTTGCTTGCTTTACCCGGCCGCGCTTGCGTCGTATCACATCATATATGAATGACACGATCGACGACCCCAATATGGAGACCCCTGAGACCGGGGGCGAAGTGGCTGAACCGCTGCGCCGCGCGATAGGCGAGCGTTATCTGACCTATGCGCTGTCCACTATCATGCATCGCGCTCTGCCGGATGCGCGAGACGGATTGAAGCCGGTACACCGGCGAATCCTCTATGCGATGAGAGAGTTGCGACTCAGTGCAACCGGAGGTTTCAGGAAGTCCGCCAAGATTTCGGGCGACGTGATGGGCAACTACCACCCGCATGGCGATGCTGCGATCTATGACGCCATGGCGCGTCTGGCGCAGGATTTCAACGTCCGTTATCCGCTGGTCGACGGGCAGGGAAACTTCGGCAATATCGACGGCGATAACCCGGCGGCCTCGCGATACACTGAGGCGCGGATGACCATCGTGGCCGAAGCGCTGCTTGAGGGTCTGAACGAGGATGCCGTCGACTTCCGCGACAACTATGACGGCACGCTGACCGAGCCAGTTGTGCTGCCCGCGCAGTTCCCGAATCTGCTGGCGAACGGATCCAGCGGCATCGCGGTGGGTATGGCGACGAACATCCCACCGCACAACATCGCCGAGCTTTGCGACGCCTGTCTGCACTTGATCAAGACGCCCGACGCGCGCGACGATACGCTGTTGAACTACGTGCCCGGCCCGGACTTCCCGACCGGCGGTGTCATCGTCGAATCGCCCGAGAATATCGCGCAGGCCTATCGCACCGGGCGCGGTTCGTTCCGGCTTCGCTGTAAATACGAGGTCGAGGATCTGGGCCGCGGCCAGTGGCAGATCATCGTTACCGAGATCCCTTATCAGGTTCAGAAATCCAAGCTGATCGAAAAGATCGCGGAACTGATCCAGACCAAGAAAATCCCGATCCTCGCCGATGTGCGTGACGAATCCGCCGATGACATTCGCCTGATCCTGGAACCACGTTCCAAGAACGTGGACCCCGAGGTGCTGATGGGCATGCTCTATCGCAACTCGGACCTTGAGGTGCGGTTCAGCCTGAACATGAACGTGTTGATCGATGGGGTGACGCCCAAGGTCTGCTCGATGAAGGAAGTGCTGCGTGCCTTCCTCGATCACCGGCAAGAGGTGCTGCTGCGCCGGTCGCGTCATCGCATGGCCAAGATCGACCATCGCTTGGAGGTGTTGGAGGGCTTTATCGTCGCCTTCCTGAACCTTGACCGTGTGATCGACATCATCCGCTACGACGACGATCCAAAAGCCGCGCTGATGCGCGAGGATTGGGGCATTGATCACGTCCGCGCCACGGACGAATCCGACTACATCACGCCCAAACCGGGCGAGGGCGAATTATCTGAGGTTCAGGTCGACGCCATCCTCAACATGCGCCTGCGCAGCCTGCGTCGTCTAGAAGAGATGGAACTGGTCCGAGAGCGCGATGAGTTGATGCTGGAACGCGCCAACCTCGAAGACCTGCTGGCCGATCCCGCCCTCCAATGGGCCAAGATTGCAGAGCAGCTGAAAGAGACCAAGAAGACCTTTGGCAAAGACTACGAAGGCGGCGCGCGCCGGTCTCAATTCGCTGAGGCGGGTCGGGTCGAGGAAGTGCCGCTTGAGGCGATGATCGACAAGGAACCGATCACGGTCGTCTGCTCTCAGATGGGCTGGATTCGCGCCATGACCGGTCATATCGACCTGAAGCGCGAGCTGAAGTTCAAGGATGGCGACGGTCCGCGCTTCATATTCCACGCGGAAACGACGGACCGGTTGCTGGTGTTTGCGTCGAACGGACGATTTTACACTATCAGCGCCGCCAATCTGCCTGGCGGGCGCGGTATGGGTGAGCCGTTGCGCCTGATGGTTGACCTTCCGAACGAAGCGCAGATCATCGATATCCTGATCCACAAGCCCGGACGCAAACTGCTGGTGGCGTCGGATGCGGGCAACGGATTCATGGTGCCCGAGGATGACGTGTTGGCCCAGACCCGAAATGGCAAGCAAGTGCTGAACGTCAAAGGCAGCGAAACGGCCATGATCTGCAAACCGGTCGACGGCGACCACGTGGCGGTCGTATCCCAAAACGGCAAGTTCCTCGTTTTCCCAACCGAGGAACTGCCCGAGATGACTCGTGGCAAGGGGGTGCGGTTGCAGAAGTACAATATGGCGCGTGGTCGGCAGGGCACGCTTGAGCTGGATGGCGGTCTGTCGGATATCACCACCTTCAACTGGGAAGAGGGCCTGAAATGGTTTATGGGCGGTGACAAAACCCGGCATGAGGCAGATATGACCCAATGGCTGGCAAAACGTGCAGGCGTCGGAAAAAAAGCACCTTACGGTTTCCCACGGGACTATAAGTTCTCGTGATCTGGCGCTCTGATGGTGAAATTCTGCTGATACGACTTGGCACAAGCCGTATCAGTGCGCTAGATCAATAAAAAACAAGCCTATCGAGACGAGACATGTTGCGCATTCTGACGCTGATCACCGGACTGGCCCTAATGGCCGCTTGCACCCAGACGCAGGTTTACGAGCCGCCCGAGTCCCTTGGGGAATTCAAGCTACGCGTAAACTATGCCTTTGCGGACAAAGCCGTACAGGGGCCGGTATCCCGGGACGCCACACCTGATGAATGGACAAAAGCCATCCAGAACGCGGTTGATATTCGATTGGGGCGCTATGAGGGCGCGCAGGAATATGACGTCGGTATAAGCCTTGAGGGCTACATGCTGGCCCCTCCGGGTATTCCAGTGATCTACAATCCCAAAAGCACAGCGATTGTGCTGGTCAACGTCTATGATGTGAAGAAAAAAGAGTTTTTGGCCAAGGGAAAGCAGTTTCAGGTACTGGAAGACACCACAGGTGGCAGTGCATTGAAAGGGTCCGGGCACGAGCGTACCAAGGAAGAACAGATGAGTGGTCTGGCCCTGAAAGTTGCCGACCGTGTCGAAGAATGGCTGGCCGAAGAACACGACGAGAATGGCTGGTTCGACAAACGCCCGAACCTGATCCAACCGCTCGATTCCAGTGAACTAACGCAAAATCCGGCAGGATAGGTGCATTTCCCCAAGGATGTGCTTGATTTTCCGCTTTGAACCAAATATCTCGCGCGCGCAGATGTAACCACGGGACCAAGGGTCCCCCAAATCGCAAAAGGGCGCCTGAGGAATGGCAAAGGAAAAGTTTGAGCGTAATAAGCCGCACGTCAACATCGGCACGATTGGCCACGTTGACCATGGTAAAACGACGCTGACCGCAGCAATCACCAAGTATTTCGGTGACTTCAAAGCGTATGACCAGATTGACGGTGCGCCTGAAGAAAAGGCTCGTGGCATCACCATCTCGACCGCCCACGTGGAATACGAGACCGACGCGCGCCACTATGCGCATGTCGATTGCCCCGGCCACGCCGACTACGTCAAGAACATGATCACCGGTGCGGCGCAAATGGACGGCGCGATCCTGGTTGTGAACGCAGCTGACGGCCCGATGCCGCAGACGCGTGAGCACATTCTGCTGGGCCGCCAGGTTGGCATCCCGAAGATGGTCGTATTCATGAACAAAGTGGACCAGGTTGACGACGAAGAGCTGCTGGAACTGGTGGAAATGGAAATCCGCGAGCTGCTGTCTTCGTATGACTACCCCGGCGACGACATTCCGATCATTGCCGGTTCGGCTCTGGCCGCGATGGAAGGCAACAACCCTGAAATCGGCGAAGAGAAGATCCGCGAACTGATGGCGGCTGTTGATGAGTATATCGACACCCCAGAGCGTGCCGTTGACCAGCCGTTCCTGATGCCGATCGAAGACGTGTTCTCGATCTCGGGTCGTGGTACCGTTGTGACCGGTCGTGTTGAGCGTGGCGTGATCAACGTTGGCGACGAGATCGAAATCGTCGGTATCCGTGACACTTCGAAAACAACCTGTACCGGCGTTGAAATGTTCCGCAAGCTGCTGGACCGCGGTGAAGCGGGCGACAACATCGGCGCGCTGCTGCGTGGTGTTGACCGTGAAGGCGTTGAGCGTGGCCAGGTTCTGTGTAAGCCGGGCTCAGTTACACCGCACACCAAGTTCGAAGCCGAAGCCTACATCCTGACCAAGGAAGAGGGTGGCCGTCACACGCCGTTCTTCGCGAACTACCGTCCGCAGTTCTACTTCCGGACCACTGACGTGACCGGCACCGTGACCCTGGCAGCTGGCACCGAGATGGTCATGCCCGGCGACAACGTGTCGTTCGAAGTTGAACTGATCGCCCCGATCGCGATGGAAAACGGCCTGCGCTTCGCCATCCGCGAAGGCGGCCGCACCGTCGGCGCTGGCGTTGTTTCCAAAATTGTAGAATAATTTTGGAAAGCGGTGGGCGGCAGTTGCTCTGAAAGAGCAATGAGAGCCCACTCGGTTGAACTAAAGAAGGCCGTCCCACATGGGGCGGCCTTTTTGTCAAGGTTTTCGAAGAACGGATTATCTTCGAACCACTTCATGTCTAATTTTTTAACTTGCGACCCAAATTACGAACTCTTACCTGGCTCAGAAACAAACAGAGTAGCACGCTAGACCCAAAAACTAGTCCGTTGAAACGCAAGTATTCCGCCACAGTGCGCTGAGCTTGTGTATTGGAGCATTATGCGCACTTCCTACCGATCCAGATTGCTCCAAATATGTTAGTCTCGAGTCGTGATTAACGGCGTCTTTTGTAGATGTGATTTTGTGAACCCCTGTCGAATTCTCCGCTTTTGCAACGAAAGGTAATACGCCACCCTGTTTTACCACATCATCATTCAGGTCGTACGCGACAGAAATCGTTGTTGTCGAGGGAATGTCGTAATCAAGTGGGTCATACTGCTTTTGCCCTCTTTTTGGTACCCCGCCTTCATGCTGGCGATAATGCTCACGTACTGCCAGTTTAGGTGCCGCAAGCACGACACAATACACGTCATTACGTTGCTGAGCTAACGCCATGGATAAATGTCCGCCTCCAGAATGACCAAATAGAGAGAAACCTTCCCAAGAATATCTCTCTTTCAAAGCGTCCATAACGGCAGAATGGTACATCCATTCTTCAGGCTGTCGCCAATCATTGCGATCTTTGGAGAACGGACGGGTAGACACTGAAAATTTGATCGGGATCGATTGGCGATACCGAACCCAAATTGCATCTGTATCCACCATTTTCTTTTCGGGGTCATCACCATGAAAAAAAATCGGAAGATTAACAGCGATTTCACCAGAAATATTTTTTGCTAGACGAAGTTCAGCGGCTTTACCCGTTGTTATCGCGATCAACTTTGTGAAGCTCTTAGCGTCCAGAGACTCAACCAGCAATACTCCGGAGACTATTTCGCCACCAAACCATTCACACCATTCATTTGTGTTTGCCTCAGTCAGGGCTGGCAAGGGTAATGGCGCGAATACCTCAAATTCCGATATCAAACGCTGTGAGGCGCGGGCAGTTTTCCCACCCCAAAGACCATCGGAAGGGCCAGCATCATAGCCTAGTTCCTTTAACCTCTCTTGAACACAAACCAATTTAGGGTTTGAGGGTGTAGCGACGGAGGAAGTCGCGCAAAATGCCAGGGCTAGGAAAAAAAACTGCAATCGCATTGTCTGTCTCAAACCTCTGGACCGAAGAACTCAAACATTCACAATTATCATAAAATGCAATCTGAGTGTCAAAATGTTAACCTTGGTTACTAAAAAAGCTTCCCTGCTATAGAGTGATCATTACTTCGGTCAATATTGAATGTCGCGAAACAAAAAACTGCCTTGGAAATCTAACATCGCGGCATCAATTGCTTTATGTATTTGCCAAAGCCCTCTCATCCCTGTGAGTCGCGCGAATTCTCGCCAAGAACGTCAAGGCGGGGCAATTTCCGTCTATTAAGTATCCAATGCAGTTCTAAAACCGCCTTTCGATTCCAAGCTCAAAGTTGGTTTCAGAGAAGCTATAGGCGGGAATGTCTGAATCCGCGCGGCTGTATTCGATCAGTCCAAACGGGGAAAACCCGTTGCCTATGAACAGATCGTTCTTTTCGATCCGCAAAGTTGACCCCCACGAGGTCTCGTCCGGGCTTGCGGTGAGCAGCGGACTGGGTGTCTTGAAAGACTTGCTTTCCAGATAGACGGATGGCCGGAACGTGAAGCCGCCACGGGCGTCGTATCGCCCGAACACGCTCACTCTTTTACGGGTATAATTCTCCAGGGCATCTTCAACCGATTTGTCCTGATAAAAAGCGCTGATACCGATCAAACCACGACCGCCTACAGACCGCCGTAGGCCCAGCTCGCCCTCAAAGGAATGACCGTCAAGGGCGCTGGATCTGGGGTTGTGAAGCTTTGAGGCGTTCAGAGCACCAAACACCGAACCGCCCAGCAGGTTGCGCCGTTCGAAGGCGCCCTCCAGCGAGACGCGGTTTTCATAGGTCTGCCCACCGATCAACCGGGTTCCGATGGTCGGTCCGAATGAAGCCGTAGTATATTGCGACAGGGTCCGCAGACCAAATCGACCTACAAAGACATAATCGTCATAGCGCGAGGTCCGCGCTTCGGTAACGTCGAAGTTGAACGACGCAAACGCAACCGTTTGCAGGTCGGAAAACCCAAGATTGACGGGCCGCCGGAAATTTGCGGCGCCCGTTGCCCGAATCCCGACCTCGGTTGATGTATCCCGGTTGAGAGTGAATGGCAGGTTGAAGCCTAGGAAACGGAGTGTGATTTCGTCGGTATCGTATTTTCGTGGATTGCCTACGGTTGTGAACCTAAGGCTGAGGTCCCAATCAAATCCCCGACGTGCGTCGATTTCACGAATGAACGCCAATACGCGGGCTCGGACAGGATCGGGTAAATCACCGGATAAAACGGAGAAGAACTCATTGCGCGCGCGATTCCACTGGCGGGCCATGAAATAAGCGCGGGCCAGCTCAAGCCGAACCCGGACCAAGTTCGGATTTGCGGCCAGAATGGATGAGAATTTTTCTATGGCAACGTCGGGTCTACCGTTCTGCAGATCTGTCAGGCCGCTCAGAAACAGGGCTTCGATTTCGAACTGATCCGCAGATTGAGAAACGCGCTGAGTTGTGTCTGCTTTGGCCTTTACCGGATGAACGGGTCCGGCGACGATAAACATACAGGCAAAAACCAGTAATATCCGGATCATGCCAAATCCTCTCAACTTATGGTCGTGCTGCCGCAGTGCCACAGAACGCAGGGTAAAAGATCGGGTGGTTTGACCATGAGTCCCGCACTCGTCAAACGGTAGTGATTTTGCCCCTTAAAACGAACTCGTCGGACTTGAGGCAACACCAGAAAATTCCTTTAGATTGAATTCGTAACTCGGCTTGCGCCACATGGGTGAACATCTAATGTGCCGCAAAAGTATTGACTATGGAGCAGTTATGAAAACCAAAATTAGTTGCCGGATTGCAGCATTTGTTCCTGTTGCCCTGCTGAGTGCCTGTGGTGGTGTCGCAGGGCTGGATTTTGATCTCGACGGCGGCGGTGATTCGTCCTCGGGCGGATCAGGTTTTCAGGGGCCGATTTCGACGACACCCGCACAGAAAATCAATTTGCCACAGGATGGTACAGCAACATTGAATGGCCGGGCGGTTGTCCAGTCTTTCACAAAAAACCAGAGCACCCAGCAAGTCACTGTTCAAAGCCAGTCAGTGCCCTCGAATTCGAATGTGACCCTGACGACAAGCTCAGGAAACATTATCGCTGTGACGGGTTCCGCGACGGGATCAAATGTGACGTTGGACAGCCGCACTGGCGATATTGTTCAGCAAGGGGCGGTGACGACAGTTTTCAATTCGCCGGATCGGGACAACGGAGCATTGTTACTGGATCCGTCGCGAACACGTTTTGAGTACCAGACCTTCGGGACCTGGATTCAGGGGCGCCAACAAACAACCGGGACGGCAGCTGCGGGATCATATGGATCGGTTACACCGACCGCAAGCATGCCAAGTGGACGCTCTGCTTCCTACCAAGGCATAAGCACCGGTGTTGCCCGTTTGAACGACGGTCTGCAATATCAAACGAGTTCAAACATCAATGTATCCACCGACTTTTCGACGGCTACAATTTCCAGCTCAAATACGACTGCGAACAGTTTGGTGGTTGGGGTTCCGGATCGGGCTGCACCTGAACTGGACTTCGGCGGTACAGGCAATATTTCGAATTCCGGTTTTAACGCGACTATTGCAGGGCCTGGAACAAGTGGTGAAGCTTACGGAGTGTTTTATGGTCCGAACGCCGAGGAAGTCGGCGGAACCTTCCAGGCCACCGGAGCCGGCGGCGTGTCGCATATCGGCGCGTTCGGGGCTGATTGATTATTGAACCAGAGCTCTTTGCTACGAAAAGGGCTCTGTTGTTCGCCTGCAGCCCTTTTAGCTGCTGGCTGAATGCTCGGGTTCAGATGCTATTGCGACAATGCTGAATTAGCGGCTGCCCGGACGGCACGGATGTTGTCTCCGTAAACTTCTGGGGTGGAAACCGATCCACCCTTGAACACAGCTGATCCGGCGACCAAAACATCTGCGCCTGCTGCTGCAACCAGCGGAGCGGTTTGCGGGTCAACTCCGCCATCGATTTCGATATGCACCGGGCGGTCGCCGATCATTTGACGCAACTTGCGGACTTTGCTGGTCATGTCGATGAATTTCTGACCTCCGAACCCGGGGTTTACGGTCATCACGCAAACCAGATCGGTAAGATCCAGCAAATGCTCGACCGCTTCGGCAGGGGTGCCAGGGTTCAGGGCAACGCCAGCTTTCATACCGGCGGCGCTGATGGCCTGCAGGGTGCGATGTGTGTGAGGGCCTGCTTCGATATGCGCGGTCAAAATGTCTGCTCCGGCATCGGCGTAAGCCTGGATGTAGGGATCGACGGGCGTGATCATTAGATGCACATCCATCACAGTTTTCACGTGCGGGCGGAAGGCTTTGACGGCCGGGGGGCCAAAGGTGAGGTTCGGAACGAAATGGCCGTCCATCACGTCCACATGAACCCAATCTGCACCTTGCGCTTCGATGGCCTGAATTTCCTGCCCGAAATTGGCGAAATCGGCGGACAAAATGGATGGCGCGATCTTGATGGTCCGGTCAAAGCTCATGTTGGCCTCGTATCAGCTGAAGAGTCGCGGATGCGTATACCCGTGGGGCAGGGGGATGGATAGCCCTTGCGACCGCCGGGTCGTTACAAAACTTTCACCACGCTGACACATATCCGTTGAACGGCATCGATAGCAGTCCGCCAACACGAATTGGGGGTGGCACGTGCTGCGTATCGAAAAACTGACTAGGCGCTTTGGCGACAACGTTGCCGTGGATGCTGCGACGCTGGAAGTGGACAAGCCTTGCATGATCGGGATCATTGGTCGGTCAGGCGCGGGTAAATCCACCCTTTTGCGGATGATCAATTGCCTGACGGAATCCAGCGACGGTCAGGTTCTGTTCGAAGGGCGCGACATCACCCGGTTGAAAGGGCGCGAGAAACGGGCCTGGCAGGCGGATTGTGCAATGATCTTCCAACAGTTCAATTTGGTGCCGCGCATGGACGTGGTCTCGAACGTGCTGCACGGCACGTTGAATCGTCATTCCACGCTGGCAACCATGTTCAATCTTTTTCCTATGGAAGAGATCCATCGTGCCATCGACATTCTGGATCGTCTTGGCATTGCGGAACATGCGCCTAAACGCGCCGAGGCCTTGTCGGGTGGCCAACAGCAACGCGTCGCCATTGCACGCGCTCTGATGCAGGACCCGAAAACTATTTTGGCGGACGAACCGATCGCGTCCTTGGACCCGATGAACGCCCAGATGGTGATGCAGGCTCTGCGCCGCATCCACGAAGAGGATGGCCGTACTGTCATCGCCAACCTGCACACGCTGGATACCGCGCGCCGTTATTGCGACCGCGTGGTTGGTATGCGCGACGGGCGCATCGTTTTCGACGGTTTGCCGGAACAACTGACCACAGGCGTCGCACGCGAGATCTATGGCGCTAATGCCAGTTTCTCGGAAGAGGCGACATCGACCGAAATTGAAACGCTCAATGCGACCCAGAAGGCTCTGATGGAAGTAGAAGCCACCATCTGAGCCACCCCAACCCCTTTCATCGCCCGGCCCGATGAGAGGCCCGGGACATCAACCTGGAGAGAAACAGATGAAAAAATTGATTGCTGCCCTGGTGGCGACTTCAGCACTGGCCGCACCGGTCATGGCAGAAGAAATCAGCGCATTTCGCATCGGCATCCTGGGCGGCGAAAACGCTCAGGACCGTTTGAACAACAACGAATGTCTGCGTCAGTACACCGAAGAAGAGCTGGGCGTTGAAACCAAGCTGTTCGCCCCTGCCGATTATAACGGTGTAATTCAGGGCCTGTTGGGCGGGACCATTGACATGGCCTGGCTGGGCGCGTCGGGCTATGCAAAAACCTATCTGAGCGACCCTGAGGCAGTTGAGCCGGTTCTGGTCAAGGTCAACACTGACGGCGGCTACGGCTACTACTCGATCGGTTTTGCCCGCAAGGACAGCGGCATCGCCTCACTGGAAGACATGAAAGACAAAGCCTTCGGATTCGGCGACCCGAACTCGACTTCGGGCTACCTGATCCCGTCGATTGAAATCCCTCAGGCCACTGGTGCGACCATGGACTCGGGTGATTACTTCGGGGAAGTGAAGTTCACTGGTGGTCACGAGCAGACCATCGTTGCTGTAAACAACGGTGACGTTGACGGTGGCGTAACCTGGGCTGACGGCTTGGGTGATTGGGAAGACGGCTTCAACTCGGGCGCTTTACGCCGTGCCGTTGACGCCGGTCTGGTCGACATGAACGATCTGGTTATGATCTGGCAGTCCAAGCCGATCCCGGAAGGTCCGGTCGTTCTGCGCACCGCGCTGCCAGCGGACGTCAAGGAAAAGATGACAGCCCTGATGGCTGGCCTTCACGAGAAGGACCAAGAGTGTTTCTACGGTGTGGCCGCAGGTGAAGCGAAAGCGTTCGAGCCGATTACGCACGACGCCTACGAAATCATCATCGAAGCCCGCAAGCTGAAGTCCAACTGAGTCTGCAATCCAATGAACGGGGTCCGGTGCCGTACTGGACCCTGTTTTCCTCTCAGGAGCATTCCATGACAGACCTTACTGCAGGGTCCTTATCCGTCGATCAGATCCGCGACGAATACACAGGCATGACACGACGCAAGCGGGTCTATGGTGGCATTCTCATGATTCTGTTTGTGGCCCTGATGGCCGCAGGGTTTCGGACGGCCGACGACCGCAATGCGGGCAGCTTTATCGACGGCTGGCATCGCATTCTGGATTACCCATCCGAGGTTCTCTCTGAAGCGTGGGAAAAGATTGCGGAAATGCCAGCCAATCTAGTCACGTTTTTCCCCGCGTTGATCGAGACGCTCAACATCGCGGCGGCCGCCACGCTGGTTGGCACCATCGCCGGAACCTTTCTGGCCCTGATGTCGACACGTGGAATGGCGCTCTGGCCGTCATTGATCCCCCTGTTTCGCCGAATTTCAGACATCTTTCGTGCCATACCGGAAATCGTGATTGCCTTGGTTTTGATCTTCATTCTGGGCGGTGGTCCGGTTCCGGCAATGATCGCGATTGCAATCCACACAGCGGGCGCTTTGGGCAAGCTGTTCTCCGAGGTCAACGAAAATGCGTCTCTTAAGCCGGTCGAGGGGCTGTATTCTGTGGGCGCCAACTGGTCTCAGCGTATGTATCTGGGGGTGATCCCACAGGTCGGGCCGAACTATGTCAGCTACGCGCTATTGCGCTTTGAGATCAATATTCGCGCTTCGGCTATTCTAGGCTTCGTTGGGGCTGGTGGTCTGGGCTACGAGCTGCGCAATGCCATGTCCTGGGGGCAGGGGCGTTATGATGAGGCTGCGGCTATCTTCATCCTTCTTTTTGTCACAATCGTCGTGGTCGACCAGCTGTCTGGTATCCTGCGCGACCGTCTGACCCACGGGTCGGAAAAAGGAGCTTCGGCATGAGCACCTTCGCAACTGAGTTGTCCATTGGAGAGCTCAAGGCTGAAGCAGATCGCCTGTTCAGCCGTAAACGATTGACGAATTTCGGGCTGCCTGCGTTGGTGCTGGTCTATCTGATTTACGTTTACTTCGCGTTTGATGTGCCCGGCCTGGCTGGGCGGGCGAACTTGGAAAACGGCAAGACGCTGGTTTCGGACAGCTACAGTTACAAGACGCATATCGAGCGGGACAACCGTACAGGAGAGATTGCGGCCGCGATTGAAGGTGAGCGCAAGGGTGCCTATCCCGACGGTGAGGCCCCCGATTGGGTAGCCCTTGGTGAAACAACGGTGATTGATCTCGAAGACGGTCACGTTGTTCGCTTTGGTCCGGAAACGGTTGAATATGACATTCCCGGATACGGCACCATCCGCGCAACGCCTACGCGCGCAGCAGGTGTGCAGGCAGAGATGCCTGATGGTGTTGTCCCGGAATGGATCAACGTATCCAAGAACCGGTTGACGGTCACCACTGATGCAGGTCGCTTGACTGTCACGCGCAACCGTTCAGAAGTGTTCCGCTACTTCACGGGTTGGGAGTTGTTCTGGTTCACGCTCGACAGCCCTTACTATGGGCAGTCGTTCCCAGAATTGGCGTGGCGCGCGGCGTCGGGTGAAGCCGGTGCGATCTTCAACGATTTCTGGACCAACAAGATGTGGCGGCACCAGGATGTGGCTTGGGCCATCTTTGAGACGATCCTGATGGCGTTTCTGGGCACGCTTGGCGCAGCCATGGTGGCCCTGCCACTGGCCTTCCTGGCGACACGCAATTTCAATCCGATGAAATCCATTCGCTTTGCAACGCGTCGTGTCTTCGATTTCGTGCGCGGCGTGGATGCTTTGATCTGGACCGTCGTTCTGGCCCGCGCCTTTGGTCCCGGTCCGCTGACCGGCGCATTCGCCATTCTTGTTACGGATACGGGGACCTTCGGCAAGATATTCTCGGAAGCTTTGGAGAACGTGGATCAGAAACAAATCGAAGGCGTGCAGTCCACGGGCGCAAACGCCACTCAACGGTATCGATTTGGGGTGATCCCCCAGGTCACGCCTGTTTTACTCAGTCAACTACTCTACTTTCTTGAGTCCAACACCCGCAGCGCGACAGTGATCGGCGCAATCACAGGCGGTGGGATTGGTTTGCTGCTCACGCAAGCGATCATCACGCAAAAGGACTGGGAAGAGGTCGCCTATTACATCATCCTGATCATCTTGATGGTGATGCTGATGGATTGGTTCTCGGGCTGGTTGCGCAAACGTTTAATCCAAGGTGGGACGAGAAAAAAACGCAGGTCGCGTGACCCTAATCGCAAACGGTTTCTGCTGCCCTGAACTGAATTGAGAAGGTCAAGAAAATGGCGAGATTGCGTGCGGACCAACCATTCCTCCATCCCGACTGCCAGATCACAAACAGCAGCTTTGGTGCGTACGTAGAAGTTAGTGCCGGTAGTCGGGTCGCTAATTCAAACTGGGGGGATTACTCTTATTGCGACCGGACATGTGACATCGCGAATGCAGAGATCGGAAAATTCGCGAATATCGCAAGTTTCACACGGATAGGAGCCACGGATCACCCGCTGAAAAAGCATCTCTGCATCATTTCCACTATCGTTCGGCAGATTACTGGGATGACGCCGAAGATGATGCAGATTGGTTCGCGCACCGCGCCAGTCGCACGGCCCGGATCGGACATGATACCTGGATTGGGCATGCCGCGATCATCAAGCCCGAAGTCACAATTGGCAACGGCGCGGTCGTGGAGTCCGGTGCGATCGTGACCAAAGATGTTCCGCCCTATACGATAGTTTCTGGCGTAGCCGCCCACACCATTCGTCAGAGGTTTCCAAAGGACGTAGCGGAACGGATAGAGCAGCTGGCCTGTTGGGGTTGGGAGAACGCGCGCCTGAGGGCAGCCCTGCCTGATTTTCGCAATATGCGAGCTGAAACGTTTCTGGAGAAATACGAATAGGTTTTCCCTTCAATCGGCCAGTGCTCCCGCGCCCGCAGGAGCATCGGCTGCGCCAATGCACCTTGGCGGCCTTGGGCCCGGCGCCGCGCGTTGCGCGGCGCCATGCCCAACGGGATGAGACCTCCACAAGGAGGTCAAAGACGGGCGGGAGAGCTTTCGGATCTATCCTTCGTTCAGCGTCAGTGTGACACGTTCGCCCGCGAAAACGGTTCGGCCGTATTCAACAGGGTTTCCGTCCGGGTCCGCGTTCACTCCTACCGAGAAGAGAACCGGAGCCCCTTCAGGCAATTGGAGATGAAGGGCCTGTGTTGCGGTGGCACCGCGTGCGGTCACGCGAGTCGAGACGCGGACATAATCTGCGATGCCGCAGGCTTGCAGGGCTTTGGTCACGGACTGGGTGTCGGTCAGTGTTTGCAACAAGTCGGGAAAACGCTCTGCGGGGAACACGCTTTGAAACAGGCCTATAGGTTGCCCGTCTGCCAAGGACAATCCGTCATAGACGTGCACCGTATCTCCTTTGCTCAGGCCCAGAGCTTCGGCCTCAGCTGCATCGGCGGCGCGTGTGGTCAGCGCGAGGATTTTCTTGCCCGGTATTTTACCGCTGGCCGAGATGTTCTTGTGATACCGCACCCTTTTGCCGATCGGGTAATCCGTTGGTCGCGTTGCTACAAACACACCTGCGCCACGTCGGGCGTGAACCAGTCCTTGTTCAGACATGTCTGCCAATGCGCGCCGCACCGTGTGGCGGTTGACGCCGTACGTGGCGGCCAATTGCGCCTCGGTCGGCAGGCGATCTCCGGTTTGATAGCGCTCCTCGGCGATGTCCGAGGTCAGGCGCAGGGCGATGCTTTTCCAGATCGGCGTTTTGCTCATGTCATCAAATCTTCACGCAGTTGCGGATTGCGGCTCGGAAACTTAAAGGCTAATATTTGTCTAGTTGTATAGTTCATGTAGACAACCCGGCCAAGAGGCTTTGATGATAAATCAGACAGAAATCACGACCGAGGCGCGGAAGGAATGGATGGGCCTGCTGGCCCGTGCGCCGGACGATGCCTTGATGAGGCTATGGGACGGCATTCAGGATCGCCCGAGTTTTGAGTGGCTGCGCAGCCCCGAAGTGGGAGGCGTTATGGTGCGTGGACGCACCGGCGCTACCGGAGCGCCGTTCAACCTGGGCGAAATGACCGTCACGCGCTGCTCGGTTGTGTTGCAGGATGGCACGGTCGGTCATGGATATGTTCAGGGCAGATCGAAACCCAAGGCGGAAGCTGCGGCATTGATTGATGCCTTGATGCAGACGTCATCAGCGGATGATCTGCAGGCCCAATTGCTCAATCCGCTTCGGCAGCAAATGCAGGCGGTCAGGTCGGCGCGTGCGGCCAAAGCAGCCGCCACAAAGGTCGAGTTTTTCACGCTGGTTCGGGGGGAAGACTGATGGCGGCACAAACACAGTTTTCCGGTGGCTTTGAAAACGTACCTGTCCAGGCCGCCCATGCGTTCCGGGCGGCCATGACTGTCATGGCGCGCCCGGGTGAAATCCGCCGCCTGTCAGGTAGTGTGCCGCCTGCGCCCCTGTCCATGGCAGCTGGCACGTTGTTGCTGACGCTGTGCGATCCTGAAACTAAGGTCCATCTGGCGGGTGATGTTGACTGCGATGCGGTGCGCAAGTGGCTGACCTTCCACACGGGTGCGCCGATTGTGCCTGCGGGCCACGCTGATTTCGCCGTTGGTGCGTGGGACGCGCTCAGCCCGCTTAACGCATATAGCATCGGAACGCCGGATTACCCGGATCGGTCTGCGACCCTGATTGTGGAATGCGACCAGCTTGAACAAAGCGGCGCTGTTCTGAGCGGCCCGGGAATCAAGGACACTGCAAGGTTGTCTCTGCCGGGTGTTCCGGCACTTCAGAGCAATGCAGTGCTCTATCCGTTAGGGTGTGATTTCTTCTTTACCTGCGGTGACAAGGTCGCGGCCATGCCGCGCAGCACGCAGATCAGGACAGGGGGCTAAGCGATGTATGTTGCTGTAAAAGGGGGCGAAAAAGCCATCGAGAACGCCCATGCGTGGCTGGCCGAAGAACGCAGGGGCGCAACAGATGTGGCGGAACTGAGCATTGCACAGATCCGCGAACAATTGAGCCTGGCAGTGAACCGGGTCATGGCCGAAGGGTCTTTGTTTGATCCCGATCTCGCCGCGCTGGCCATCAAACAGGCGCGGGGCGATCTGATCGAGGCGATTTTCCTCTTCCGCGCTTATCGCACGACACTGCCACGATTTGGCTATTCCAATCCGGTCGAAACTGGTGAGATGGCCTGCGACCGCCGAATCTCGGCCACGTTCAAGGATGCGCCCGGGGGGCAGGTTCTGGGGCCGACATTTGATTACACGCACCGTTTGCTGGACTTCAAGCTGGCAGCTGATGGTGAAATCCCCGAGGCTCCTCAGGGTCCTGCACGTCAGGAACCGACGCCCCATATTACTGAATTTCTGAAGGGTGAGGACATCATTCAGGATGAACCGGCGTGTGATGAAACCCCAGGCGATCTGACGCGCCAGCCGATGGAATTCCCGTCCAACCGTCCCCTGCGCCTGCAGTCGCTGACGCGCGGGGATGAGGGCTTTGTGCTGGGCATGGCCTATTCCACCCAGCGCGGTTACGCCCGCAATCACGCTTTTGTGGGTGAGTTGCGGATCGGCAAGGTTGAAGTGGAAATGGACATTCCCGAACTGGGTTTTGCCGTTGATATCGGCGAGGTCGAACTGACCGAGTGCGAGACGGTGAACCAGTTCAAGGGTTCCAAAACCGAACCGCCGCAGTTTACACGCGGCTATGGATTGGTCTTTGGTCAGTCGGAACGAAAATCCATAGCGATGGCTCTGGTTGATCGTGCGCTGCGTTGGGAAGAGCTGGGAGAGGACAATCTGGGTGCACCTGCACAGGATGAAGAATTTGTCTTGAGCCACGCAGACAACATTCAGGCTTCCGGCTTCCTCGAGCATATCAAGCTACCGCACTACGTGGATTTCCAGTCCGAACTAGAACTGGTCCGCAAGCTGCGCCGTGAAGCCGAAGAACGCATCGCTCCAAAGGAGGCAGCGGAATGAAGGCAGTCGTTTTTGACATCGGAAACGTGTTGATCCGGTGGGATCCACATCTGGCATGGCTGGAGGAGATGGGTAGCCGCGAAGCGGTGGCAGAATTCCTGACGCGCATCGATTTCTTGGAACGCAACTTGCGGGCCGATGGCGGCGAGGTGTTCGCCGATCTTGCTGCCGAATTGGATGACGCTGAAGACCGGCAACGCCTCAGTGTATACGTTGAGCGCTATGGAGCGACCGTTCCGAACAAGATCGAGGGAACTTGGCAATTGCTCTACCGTCTTAAAGAGCAAGGTACTCCGGTTCATGCAATCACCAATTGGTCAGCGGAAACATGGCCTGTTGGTGTTGGCGCGCATCCGGAGTTGGGCGACGTCTTTGGCGTGACCGTCGTGTCCGGGCAGGAAAAGCTGTTGAAACCGCGACCAGAGATTTTCCATCTATTATGTGAGCGGGCCGGTCTACCCCCTGAGAGCTGCATTTTCATTGATGACGGGCTTCACAATGTCGAAGGCGCGCGCGCCGTTGGCATGGATGGCATCCATTTTACGACGCCTCAAGCGCTGGAAGGCGCGCTGATCGAAAGAGGTCTCCTATGAGCGAGTATAATTTCGCCTATCTGGACGAACAAACCAAGCGGATGATCCGCCGGGCTATCCTGAAAGGTCTGGCCGTTCCGGGTTATCAGGTGCCCTTTGCCAGCCGCGAGATGCCCATGCCTTACGGCTGGGGTACGGGTGGTGTTCAGGTCTCGGCCGCGACACTGACGCCGGATGACACATTCAAGGTGATTGATCAGGGGGCAGATGACACGACGAATGCTGTGTCGATCCGCAAGTTCTTTGAGAACACCGCCAGGGTCGCCACCACGGAAGAGACGGAAAAGGCCACTGTCATCCAGACCCGACACCGCATCCCCGAGGCAAAGCTGCGTGAAGACCAGATCATCGTCTATCAGGTGCCGATCCCGGAGCCGCTGCGCTTCTTGGAACCTCGCGAAACCGAGACGCGCAAGATGCACAGTCTTGAGGAATACGGACTGATGCATGTGAAACTGTATGAGGATATCAGCCAGCACGGAGCAATCTCGACCGCTTATGCCTATCCCGTGAAAGTGTCGGGCCGGTATGTGATGGACCCGTCTCCGATCCCGAAATTCGACAACCCAAAGCTTGAGATGGATGCGATTCAGCTGTTCGGTGCCGGGCGGGAGCAGCGCATTTATGCGGTGCCCCCGCACACTAAGGTCGTGAGCCTCGATTTTGAGGATTACCCGTTCGAGGCAACCAAGGCCGATCATCCCTGTGACCTGTGCGGGGCCGAGGACAGCTATCTGGACGAGGTCATCATGGATGACGCGGGCAGCCGGATGTTTGTCTGTTCCGATACCGATTACTGCCGGTCGCGCCGCGAGGCAGGCCATGTGGGTCAACTGGCCGAGGAGAACGCGGCATGACCCCCCTGTTGCAAGTCAAGGGCATCGAAAAACGCTATGGCGCGCGGATCGGATGCACGGATGTGAACTTCGATCTCTACCCCGGAGAAGTGATGGGGATCGTTGGTGAAAGTGGGTCGGGAAAGTCGACCTTGCTGAATTGCATGGCCGGTCATCTGGAGCCGGACGCGGGGCAAGTGATCTTTGATACCCGCGTGGACGGGCCGGTGGATACGGTCACCATGTCCGAGCCCGAACGCCGGATGCTGGGCCGCACGGATTGGGCCTTCGTGCATCAGCACGCACGCGACGGGCTGCGGATGTCTGTCAGCGCGGGCGGCAATATCGGTGAGCGGCTGATGGCAGTTGGCGACCGCCACTATGGTGACATTCGGGATAAGGCGATCGACTGGCTGGGCCGGGTCGAAATTGACGAAGCCCGCGTGGATGATCGCCCCAGCGCGTTTTCCGGCGG
Source organism: uncultured Ruegeria sp. (assembly GCF_947497005.1). Taxonomy (GTDB): domain Bacteria; phylum Pseudomonadota; class Alphaproteobacteria; order Rhodobacterales; family Rhodobacteraceae; genus Ruegeria. Next base: position 158,620 of record NZ_CANMFF010000005.1, read on the forward strand.
GATGCAGCAACGTCTGCAGATCGCGCGCAACTTGGTGACGGGCCCTCGGCTGGTGTTCATGGATGAGCCGACCGGAGGGCTGGACGTTTCCGTTCAGGCGCGCCTGCTGGACCTGCTGCGCGGGCTGGTGCGCGAGATGGGGCTGAGCGCCATCATCGTGACCCACGATCTGGCTGTGGTGCGTCTGCTGGCAGACCGCCTGATGGTGATGAAAAACGGTCATGTGGTCGAAGCCGGACTGACCGATCAGGTACTGGACGATCCGCAGCACGCTTATACGCAGCTGCTTGTGTCAAGCGTTTTGCAAGTTTGAGTAAATGAGGAAAGATGAAGCGATGATTGAACTGATCGACGTAAGCAAAAGCTTCACCTTGCATAATCAGGGCGGTGTCGTGATTCCGGTGATGGAAGGCGCGTCGCTGAAGGCTGAGCCGGGGGAGTGTATTGCTTTGACCGGATCATCCGGTGCAGGCAAATCGACGCTGATGCGAGTGATCTATGGCAATTATCTGGCTGCCTCTGGTCAGGTGTTGGTCGGGGGGGTGGACGTGGCCAAGGCCGAACCGCGCCAAATCCTGTCATTGCGTCGCGATACGTTGGGTTACGTCAGCCAGTTTCTGCGGGTTGTGCCTCGGGTGCCGACGCTGGACGTTGTGGCAGAACCCTTGTTGGCGGTCGGGTGTGACAACGAAGCGGCGCGGGGCAAGGCAGCCGGTTTGTTAGAACGGCTGAATATCCGCGAGCGTTTGTGGACCCTCAGCCCCACGACGTTTTCTGGCGGTGAACAGCAGCGGGTGAACATCGCGCGCGGCTTTGCACATGACTATCCGGCGATGTTGCTGGATGAGCCAACGGCGAGCCTGGATGCACAGAACCGCGAAACCGTTCTGTCCCTGATCGAAGAAGCAAAGCACCGCGGTGCTGCGATTGTCGGGATTTTCCACGACCTTGAAGCGCGTGAGCGGGTCTGTGACCGAGAGGTCAATGTCTCGGATTTCACACCCGGGTTGGCTGCATGACGCTTGCCCCGGTCATCGCCGTTGTCGGCCCCTCGGGCGTCGGTAAAGACAGCGTCATGCAGGCGTTGGTGGCAAAGGCACCGGGCATCCAACGTTTGCGGCGTGTGATTACCCGCCCCGAAGGGAAAGAGGGCGAGGATTTCGACCGGGTTTCTGTCGAGAGATTTCAGCAGATGGAACGAGACGGTGCTTTTGCGCTGAGTTGGCCTGCGCATGGGTTGTTTTACGGCGTACCAAACGCGATTGCGCAGCAACGGCAGGAGGCCGACGCTGTTCTGGTCAACCTGTCTCGTGCGGTATTGGTGCAGGCGCAGGAGGTCTTTGGCGATCTGATCGTGATCTCACTGACTGCCAAAGCCGGGGTTCTGGCACAACGACTGTCCTTAAGAGGGCGGGAAAACGCGGGTGAACAAGCGCGGCGGCTGGGTCGAGCCAAAGCGCCTTTGCCCGACGGTTTGAACCGGATCATCGAGGTCGACAACTCCGGCGCGCTGAAAAACACGGTCGCCGAGATCCTCTTGCGGCTTCAACCGGAGAGCGCATAGCGATGGATCAGGTGAAACCGCCCATCTTCAGCCTCGCCCATCAGGGCCAAATCGATGATCTGAAGGGGTTGCGGCAGCAACGGGGCGAGATGGGTCTGCAGCGCTTCCTGGGTCGCCCTAAGGGTCGGTTTGTCCAGCTTGCCGCTGAGCGTTATGTGAAAGCGAAACTCGTCCAGCACGTAAGGATATCCCCACTGAACCAGATTGGCGTCCTGTTCCGGGGTCAGCCCGGCGGCGCGGCGGCGGGCCAGTTCAGCCTCAGATACTACCTCGCGAAAACCGTCCAACTCCTGAACGCAGGCGTTGGCCAAGGTATTCAGCGCCTGAGTCCCGCCCAACGGGCGCAGAGCCAGAAAGCGGCCAAGCCGGGTGGTTTCAAGACCATCCAGCATGACAGGGGGCTGGCTGGAGGCGAGTTGACCGCAAGCTGTGCGCAAGGCGTCGAACGTTTGTCCGTCGCGCAGTCGGAACGGCGGCTTCAGGGTCGCGTGCAGCCCGTATTTTCGCGGCACTTCCGTGACCGCTGCAACGTCGATTCCCCTAACGTCCGGATGCGCAACCCGCGTTGCGGTTTCCATGTCCCAACCCAGCCAACTGGTTGCAAAATTCGTCCATTCCGCCCCAGCGGGTGGCGCAAAATAGATCGCGTATCGCGTGAATGTCACATTGGCCTCCTATTGCGTGGCCTTCCTCTACCTCAAAATACGTGAAGTTCAGATGACAGAAGACTTGATCCTTGCCAATGCTACGCTTGTGTTGCCGAATGAAACCGTAACCGGAAGAGTCCGAATTGTCGGAGAGACTATTGTCGAGATCGACACTGGAAACGGGGTTCCGGCCGGCGCGATTGATTGCGAGGGCGATTATGTCAGCCCCGGCCTCGTCGAGCTGCACACCGATAACCTTGAGCGTCACATTCAGCCCCGTCCCAAGGTAGACTGGCCACATGCCGCTGCGATCCTTGCGCATGACGCGGAACTGGCCAGCACCGGGATCACAACAGTGTTCGACGCCATGCGGGTGGGTTCGATTCCATCCGGGGCGGGTCGGTATGGGAAATACGCCCGTGGCCTGTCGCAAGAGTTGTGGGATCTGCGTGAACAGGATGCGCTTAAGATCAGTCACTTCCTGCACCTGCGGGCTGAGGTGTGTTCAGAAACTCTGCTCGAAGAGCTGGATGAATTTGAACCCAAGGACAGGGTTGGTCTTGTTTCCATAATGGATCACACACCCGGCCAACGTCAGTTCCGCGACATGAACAAGCTGGAATCTTATCTGAAGGGTAAATATGCCATGGACGATGATACGTTCTTTCAGCATGTGGCCCAGTTAAAAGGTCTTCGGGATCGCAATGGTGATGTGCATGAGGTCGAAACCGTCAAGGCGGCCCGCCGATTTGGAGCTGTTTTGGCCAGTCATGACGACACGACTGAAGATCAGGTGAAAGTGTCCGCAGGCCATGGCATCCGTCTGGCTGAATTCCCGACCACCGTCGAGGCAGCGCGGGCCTGCCACGAGAACGGCATTCGGGTGATGATGGGCGCGCCGAACATTATTCGCGGTGGGTCGCATTCGGGCAATGTAGCAGCCCGCGAGTTGGCCGAGCTTGGACACCTGGACATCATGTCTTCGGACTATGTGCCGTCGGCATTGCTGCTGTCGGCGGCCATGTTGGGCGAAATATGGGGCGACATGGCGCGCGGGATCGAAACGGTGACGCTGGCCCCAGCACAAGCGGCAGGATTGGAAGATCGCGGTGAATTGCGCGCAGGTGCGCGTGCAGACGTCATACGTTTTCGGATGCGTGCAGGTGTACCGGCTCTGAGCTCGGTCTGGTCGCGTGGTCGACGGGTTGCGTGATCAGGCCGTGTAGAACAGATAGCGGTCCGGGGCGATGGTCTCGGGCCCTTTGATCTGGTTGAAGCCGACGAGGGGTTGACCGGAAATCAGTAATCCTCCGGGCTGCATAACCCGCGCGATTAGCGGGCTGAGAAGTGCCGCCTCAGCCACATCTTCGTGTTTGATCCCACGCCCGAAATCGTAATGCGCCAGCGCGATCCTGCGTCCTTCAGCCGCCAGCTTCTGAAGCATTGGCTCAGCCTCGCCTTGCAGGAAGTTTTCGGTCGGTGGGGTACTGTCCGGATGGCATTGCAGAACCCGATCCATCACCCAGATCCGGCGCGCTGCAAGGATTTCGCGCAGGTGGTCATAAGTGCGACCATTGCCCAACCCCATGTCCAGCACATCACCCGGCTGGCCGCTGATTTGCTCGGCTGCCCAATTCAATCCGTCGCGTTGGGCCGTCAGTCGGCGCAGCATGGAATCCAGTCGGCTCATGGTGATGTCCTTATTTGTTTTTCGGCGCGATCCAGGCCGTGCCGGGGCCGCGCAGCAGTTTGCGCAACAAGACCTCGGTAAAGACCCAGATGTCCTGATCATGGACCAGATGATGGGTCAAGACGCCAAATGGCTCGGTGTTGTCCGTGCGGCCTTGGCGTCGGTTCCGCAACAGCTCGACTGTCTGCGCGATCAGGGTTTCAGGCGAGATCAGACCGCGTGTGCCACGCCAGTCAATCGGGTCCAGATGAGTGTTGACCTGCTCGAGTCCCGATGCGACCAGACGCGTTTTGCGCGGTGTCGCCGTGGACAAGATGCGGTATCCCAGATTCGGAAGCTGTTCGATCAATTCCGGCGCGATGCGGTTCCATGGGGGAACGAACATAGGTCTCACATTGTCCCCAAAGAGGGCGCCGAGCCGCGCCATCCCAACCTGCGCATCCACAACCATCTCGTCCAGTGTGCGATTTAGACGAAACTCGGCCTTCTTCTGACCATTGAGCGCATGGTTCGTGTGTGCCCACCCATGCACCACAGGGATGAGCGATGGTCGCCCTTCAGCATACTCGGCCAGTGCACCGGTAGCGTCGCGGGGTATGACCGCCAGATGAACAGGCAGGTTCAGATTTTCAGCCAGGTCGGACAGGTGATCCAACTGTCGTGTCGGAGCGACGGCGTCATCATCACGCCACCACAGTGGCAGGGACAAACCTGCAGCGCGCCAGTGGTCCAGTTCGGCGTCCAAAGGGTGCCAGTCAGGGTTCATGTCCGCTGCTCCAGCAGGCGTTTGGCGATGCGCACGGTTTGAGCGGCCCCGTCAAACCCGAAATCCTGTTGTGCACGGGGTCCGTCAGCCACGACACGCTCTACCGCTTGGGCCAATGCGTCCCCGCTCAACGCCTGACTTTCCAGGACATCGATTGCGGACAGGCCTGACAGGCTCTGCCCACGCAAGCCTTGCTCGACCTCCTTACCGTCATCAAACGGGACAAAAACTGCGGGGGTTCCGCTTTGCAAAATATCCATGGCGGTGTTGTAGCCGCACATGCTGACAGATGCCGCCGCGCGCGGCAACATCTGGCGAAAGTCCGGTCGCACAGGTTCCAAAATCACCGAGGTCTCTTCAGTCTGCCGAGACAGCTCATCAATCCGTGCTTCCGCGTCCGTTCCGCCTACCAACAGGCGCCAGCGCCTGTTGGGCATCTGGCGGGCGGCCTCGATGGCCGCGCGAAAGATCGGCTGCCCAACTGAGCCGCCGCCAGCGCTGACCAGGATTTCACCCTGACCTAGCGCATCTGGGTGTGGTTGAGGTAATGTCGGCGCAACAAAGCCGGTATAGTGCAGCCGTTTGGCCAACCGTTCCGACACCGGCCAACTGACCGACAAGGGTGTCACGCTTTCGGTCGAATGAACCAGAATGCCGTCATAAAAATGGGTCACTATGTCATCCGCGCGCTCTGCCTTAGCGGGTTTCGACGGCGGTGCCAGAATGTCCCGGATCGATCCGAGAATGACAGGACGCTTGGGCAAGGCGCTTGCCGCGTTCAGGGCCGCATCAAACTCTGTAGCCAACGATCGGCGGCCGAAGGGGTAAAGCTCGGTGATCAGGACCTGCGGCTGGAAACTCTCCACCGCCTTTACCAGGGCTGTCACGCGTGCAGTGTGATAGGCATTGTCAGCCTCTACGCCACTTTCGGTCAATAAACGGGTGAAGTTTGTCCCGTCCGACCTGAGAGGCGGCAGGCCAAACAAAGTCATGCCGCGGCTGTCCAGTTGGGGTGCCGACATACCACCAGTGACGACCATGACGTCGTGGCCGTCATCCCTAAATGCCCGCCCCAGCGTCAGAGCCCGGCTGAGATGCCCGGTCCCCAACAGATGCGTAACGACAATCATCACCTTCATTGCAGAGCCTCGCGCTTGATCAGGCGAATGGGGTCGGGGTCGGCGATCATCGTATCCATATCGACGATATACAGTCGATTGCGTTTGATCCTGAAGGGGGCAGGGCCGTCAAAATTCCAGCCCCACGCCTGCGCAAGTATGACGCGCATGATGCCGATATGGCAGACAGCGACTGTATCGCGACGCAGTCCGGACACCCAAGGGCGCAACCTGTCCCGGACATCGGCCGGGCTTTCGCCGTTTGGCGGGCGGAAATTCCAGCTCCAATCTTCGATATGACGGTAACCGCTTGTGGTGTCTTCGATCAGGTCGACCCCGCGCAGACCTTCCCAATCGCCCCAGTTCATTTCGGTTAGTGCGTCTGTAGTTTTTGGGCTACGGCCAGAAACAATCTGCGCCGTTTTACTAGCCCGCTGCAATGGGCTGGACCAGATTTCGGCTCCTGCCCACCCGTCCGGCAGGCGATAGCCTGCCAATTCGGATCGCGCGTCATCGTCGAGCGGAATGTCGCTACGCCCCTGTATCCGTCCCGCGCGATTCCAACAGGTATGCCCGTGGCGGAGCAGTGCAAGCCGGGTCATGATGCGTTTTTCAACAAGGGCCGGAGCGTAGCCCACAAGCGCTCTGTCGCTAGTGGCAACAGATGTCGCGTCTCTATATGGCTGCGTGCAGCATCGCCAAGCGTATGGCGCAATGTGGAATCCTCAAGCAGTATTTGCATATGACCGGCAAGGCCTTTGGCCCCGGTATCAACAGATGGATAGGCCGTAGGGGCCAGCACATCCCGCACTCCGGGCCGATCCTGAGCGATCACAGGCAGGCCCGCGGCCTGAGCTTCGAGGTAAATCATACCATAGGCCTCGTTTACACCGGGCCATACAAGCAGGGATGACTGTTGATAGATACGTTGCATTGCTTTCTGGTCGAGTTGGCCCAAAAACTGGACCCGAAGCCCGAACGGCGTCATCAGCGCTTCAACCTCTGTTCGTGCCGGACCGTCGCCTGCGATGTTCAGATGCCAGTCGCCTGTCAGATAAGAAAGCGCATCGGCGAGTATCCGGTAAGAGGACAGTTTGTCCCCGTGCCGCATCATGCCAACTGTCAGCATGGATCCATCGCCGGCAGTGGCGGCGGGCAGTTCGGACACCGGCAGGAACGGTGGCAGTTCAATCAGAGCCTGCGCGCCAAAACGGTCTCGTTTCAATGTGATCAGGTCATTGGCGGTGTGAAAAAAGATCACGTCGGCTGCGTCGCAGGCGCGATGCGCCGCAGCGGCGAAGTCGGCCCAGGGCCCGTTCAGCCTGCTTGATGCGCGGGTACTTTCCAGTTGCACATACGGAATGCCGCGCGCCTTGCAGAGTTGAGGACCAAGTAGGTCGGGGGCTTTGTAATAGTTGTGATAGGTCACCCACAGGTCGGTATCATAGGGCAGCCGGGTCATCAGCCGTTGCGCTTCCTTGTCTGCCACGCGCTGCAGAGAAAGCTGCACATCCTTGTCGCCGATTTTGTCATATATCCGCAGATCCGAGACAAGATCGACGGTGTCGCCTTCTGCTGCGAGTGCCCTGATCAGGTTTCGCGCCATTTCGCGGTCGCCCGAAGGGGTCGGACTGTTGGGGGATTTCATTGGTGCATAAAACGCAACCCGTGCCATTATGCGGTTTCCATACACAAGGCGTTGAGGCGCTTCGACAGGCGGGCAATGCCGGGGTTCATCTGAAACTCGGCAATCAGTCGATCATGCGCCGCACGCGCCATTTGTGCTGCCTGTTGCGGATCAGCTGCCAAATCTTCAATAGCTGCGGCCAGAGCGCTGGGTTCGTCATCGGACAAGATGCCATGAGTTCCGGTTTTGATGAATTCAGGGATCGCAGATATAGGAGTCGACAGGATAGGCAAAAGCTGCGACGCGGCCTCCATCAGCACATTCGGCAACCCGTCGCGGTCGCCATCCGCCGCGATGCGGCTGGGCAGGACAAACAGATCGGCCTTTCGCATCGCCTCGATCACTTCGGGCTGATCACAGGCCCCTTTCCAGGTGATGCGGTCCGCAAAACCCGCATCCTGTGCCTGTTCCCGAAGGAGATCGCCCAGACCACCGCCACCGATATGGGTCCAATGCCAGTCCAGCCTGTCCGGCAGCAAAGCAAAAGACGCGATCAGGCGGTCAAACCCTTTTTTTTCGACCAGCCGCCCGACCGAGATCATGTGGAATGGGCCGTCTGCTACGCGCAACGCGCGCTTCGGCGGTTCCGGAAACCGCGACAGGTCGAGACCGTGATAGATCAGCTCCATACGGGAAGGATCATCTGCCAAGCCACGCAGATGTTCGGCCCCGATCTCTGTGCAGGTGGCCCCAAACGCAGCCCCATGCGTTGCAGCCTGCAGCTTTTCGCGTTTTTCCCATACCGGCGAAGTCCAGATGTCCTTGGCGTGGGCAGAAAAGCTCCATGGTAATCCGCGCATGATGGCGGCATAGCGGGCCACCGACGACGGTGTGTGCATGAAATGTGCGTAAAGCCCCTGCACGCTGGCGGGCAACTCGGCGGCCAGAACGCAGGCCTGTCCGAACCTGCGGATGCGATTGGGCGTCAGGTCGCGTTTCAGGTCCTGTCGCCAGATCCGATAGGCCTCGGCATAGCCGGGAAGCGATTGGGCGACGGCGCGTGCCGCCCAGACCCGTTTTGGTTCGTCATAAAGATATTCCGGTAAGTACCGGACCTGCCCTGTGAAGCGGTCGTGCAGAGGGTGGCGTTTCGTGTCGGTCGGGTGGCGCAGAGACCAGATGTCAAAGCGATGCCCGGCTTCCTGCAAGGCGACTAGCTCTTGCGCAATGAACGTTTCAGACAGTCGCGGCCAGCCTTTGACCACAACCGCCAGGTTAGAAGAGGGCGAAGTCATCCGGTGGCTCGTTCCTGTTCCCAGGTCAGCAGGCTGTCGATACGGTCGGTGACATAGTCCAGCCCGTCCAGCAATCCGCTCTGAATAGCCTGGGACGGCAGGGATTGGTGCGGCAGTTCCCGAATGGCGCGGATCATTGATTCTGGCGTCAGGCCATCCCGGGTCTCATCCAGCATTCGGACAAGGCCCAGCCCTTCTGCGCGCGATGCGCGAATCCATTGTTCCAGTCGGGGGGTGGTGCGTGGGACGATGACGGCGCGTTTGTCGAAGGACAGTACCTCGCAGAACGTGTTGTAGCCGCCCATGCAGACAACACCTTCGGCCCCTGCAAATAACGTTTCGATCTGGGATTCGAACCCGACAGCCGTCACACGACCGTTTAGCGCGGCAACGCGGGTTTCGAAATCTTCGCGCAGCTCGCCGGACAGGAACGGACCATAGACCAGAACGGCACGTGGCGAGAGATCCGGGTCCTTTTCATACGCGGACAGGACGAGGTTGACCATCGCCTTGCCATCACCTCCGCCGCCGGGCGTGATCAGGATATAAGGCTGTTCCGGGGGGCCTCCGACGGGGCCGAGATCCCGGCGCAGATAGCCGGTCCAGTGAATGCGCGATTGCGCCGCCGCGCTTAGTGGAAGCCCTTGCGTCGGATCATAGATCGACTGCAACCCGTAAACCCAGATTTCGTGATAGAACCGCTCGGTCGCGTCAATGGCTTCCTTGCGCGCCCATTCGGCGGCCAACACTTCGGGTTCGTCTAGAACATCGCGCAACCCAAGCACCAGTTTCGTTCCGCAGTTATGTTGCAGGTAGTTCAGTGTTGGCAGCAACTCACCGCGGAATCCCGTTGGCTCCTTGTCGACGATCAGAACATCGGGATCGAATTGCTGAACAGCCGTTTGAATCAGACCCGACCGCAATTCGGTCACTTCCTCGATACCCATTCCGATTGTGCGTGCGGCATAGGACCCGTCCGCACGCTTGGTCACACCGGGCAGGCGCACGTGATCAACACGGCGGGGAAACGTAAACCGGCCAGCCACGGGCGAGCCAGTCAGAATCAGTGCCGACGCACTTTGATCTGCCCTTGTGATCGCCGCAGCCAATGCGCGCGACCGGCGCAGATGGCCCAGACCAAACGTGTCGTGACTGTAAAACAGGATACGCGGCGCGCGGTCCGGTTTGGAATTGGTTTTGCCTAGGCTCATAGTGTTGCCCGTCTTCTTGACCCCGGTTCGAAATCCGCGCGTTTGCAAGCGTTACCGTATATTTCCCAGCCACGCTTGCCAAAGGCGGAATTGTGCTTCCGCAAATGTTCCAAGCATTGCGATTTGGCAACAGCATATTGACAACTTCGCGACATATCGCACCAACACTTGAGAATGATCGCATAAGGATCGGGAAACTGGCAAAGAGGGCAGAGCCCGAAACTTGCGTTTGTTCATATTCAATTTTTACCAGATTGAAAACATCTGTGGCCAGGCAGTGCGTCAAGAACACGCCCACCGTGGATATTGAGGTGACTTCGCCGGAGTGTTTGAACTGTCTGAAACGCTTCTGTAATCTGTCCGCTATCGAGAAAACTGGATACAAAACCCTATGAAACAATCCTTTCCGGCCGCAATCTTTCTGGCTTTATGGGCTTTTGTTCTGGCGTTTCCTGTCGGCGTTTCAGCGCAAACTTCCCTGATTCCTGGCTATGGCACGGGCAGCTCGTCTGAAGCCTCGCAAGAAAGCGATCTGGCCGCCGCAATCCGTGCGGCCAGCGAAGCGGGCGCAAATGTGATTGTCATCGACAGCGCAGGTCAGGTTGTGACAACGGCTGGTGGTGCGGGTGCGGGCTCGGGTGATGCCACGAGCGAATCGAACAATCCCATGGGTGACGGTTCGCAGTTGATGAAGGCGCAAGAACGGTTCTCGAAATTCCGTGAGTCGATGCTATCTCGGCTTGAGGCACTGCCTTATTCGATCTTCGAGGTGCAGTATGTTCTGCGCCAGACCAGCCCAGATGGCCGCATCCAGACCTATGCCGAGGTATTGGCGTGGAACATCTTGTTCCTGCTTCTTGGGCGTTGGCTCTCTATCGAACTCTATGGCAAGCGCTTTGCACGGCGTTGGGTTGTGGCCCGGGTCAAAGACGATCCGGTAGGGTATCGCGAAAAGATGCCTTTCCTTGTTTTCCGCTTCCTGATGGGGATCGGGGGCACGATTTTTGCCATGTTGATGGCTCTGATTGTCGGGTACCTGTTCTTTGGTGAAGCCGAAGATATATCGATCCAGTTCACAGTAACGGCGATCTTTACCGCGTATTTCCTTTCGCGCACGGTTTCGGATCTGTGGCGTATGGTTCTCTCACCTTTCCTCAGCCAATATCGCCTTCCGCCATTCTCGGACCGGGACGCCAAGCGATTGTATATCTGGGCTTCGGCATTGGCGACATACGACATTTCGGTTGTACTTTTTTCGACCTGGGTTGCGGATTTTGGCCTGAACTACAACGTCTACGCGATGGTGTACGGCGGCCTGACTATGCTGGGCGCCTTTGGCAATGTTCTGATGATATTGTTCAATGCGCGAGCGATCTCGAACGCAATCCGTGGTGGGCGGCCATCCGATCAGGTTTCGTGGCTGTCGCGGTTCCTATCCTTCGGCTGGGCGCCTGCACTCATCGTCTATGTCGTATTCAGCTGGTTCCGTCTGGCCGTTGATCTAGCGCTGGAGAACCCGACGCCGCTGCCGCTGATCGCGAGCAGCTATATGATTTTCATGTCCGTCGTCATTGCCTATGGCGCGATGAATTATCTGCTGGAACGGTATTTTGACCGTTCCCGAATGATCGACGAGTTAAACGAAGAAGCCTTGGCTTCGGACGAAGATTTCGAGCCGGTGGAAACACCCGAAGCCGAACAACGCAAACAGTATCTTCTGACCTACGAAGATCTGGCCCGTCGGGTGGCTGGGATTCTGGCCTTCGTGATCGGTGCCTATGCGCTTGTTGTAATTTGGTATCCGGAAGCCGACTGGAGTCAGGATCTTCCGGTGGAACGTGCGCTGGATGTAATGGTCATTTTATTTATCGGCTACATTCTGTTTCATTTCTTCCGCATCTGGATCGACAGCAAGATCGCGGAAGAATCCGATGACGGCACTGAGGCCGAACTGGGCGACGAAGGCGGTGAGGGCGGGCAAAGCCGTTTGGCGACGCTGTTGCCATTGTTCCGCGGCGCCATTTTGGCCGTTGTGGTTGTTACGATCGTGCTGATCGTTCTCATGGAGTTGGGCATCAATGTCAGCCCGTTATTCGCGGGCGCTGGTGTGGTTGGTCTGGCAGTGGGCTTCGGATCACAAACCCTGGTGCGAGACATCTTTTCAGGGGCGTTTTTCCTTATGGACGATGCCTTCCGGAAAGGCGAATACATCGACATAGGGGATGTCAAAGGTACCGTCGAAAAAATCTCGGTCCGGTCTTTCCAACTGCGCCACCATCTTGGTGCGCTGAACACGATTCCCTTTGGTGAAATCAAAGTCCTTACGAACTATTCCCGTGACTGGGTGATCATGAAACTGCCGTTGCGCGTGACCTATGACACTGATGTGGAAAAAGTACGCAAGCTGATCAAGAAGCTGGGTCAGGAACTGCTGAGCGATCCTGTTATTGGGGATAATTTCATCCAGCCGCTGAAATCTCAGGGTGTGATCGAGATGCAGGACTCCGCGATGATCATCCGGGTCAAGTTCATGACCAAACCGGGTGATCAATGGCTGGTCCGCAAGAAGGTCTATCAGGATATTCGCGAGTTGTTTGCCCGGGAAGGCATCAGGTTCGCGCATCGCGAAGTCACCGTCAGGTTAGCGGATGGCAAAGAAGCCGAAGACTTGACGCCGAAGCAGCGTGAGGCCGTGACCGGTGCAGCCCAGGCCGCGATTGACGAGGACTATCTGGACGATATCGGGCCGGGTGGCGACGACCGCTAGGGGCGCTCCCGCCGGTTCGGATTGCGTCTCTGACGAGACGCGGCCCAAACCGTTGGGCCAGGCCGCGCGTCCCGCGCGGCGGTCGGGTCAGCCAGACCGGAAGGGCCATACAGGGTCAGATGTGCCCAGTTTTGACGAGGGCAAATCCCAGTGCATGACAGTCGCTCCGACCCGGAGAGCAGGGTTGAGGCGCTGACCGGGACCCCAGCCAGAGGCCTCAGACACCCCGTTGTAATCTGTCTTCACCTGACTGATGGGCGCTGCATCGACATCGTCCTTGCCAAGTACGGCCAGGAGTTCGGCGGTGCGGGCCAGGGACAGATGTGCGTGCATTACGGACTTGCCCGTTGCGGCCTCGGCCAGTGCCGATAGCGCAGCGGCTGCCATCAGATATCCTGTCGCGTGATCCAGAGCCTGAACAGGCAGGGGGGTTGGTTTGTCCGCGCCAGCCCAACCCATCCCGGCATGAGCGATACCTGCGCTCATCTGGACAAGGCTGTCAAACCCGCGCCGGGTTGACCATGGGCCTTGCCAGCCATAGGCATCCAGTGTGACTTCGATCCGGTTCGGAGCCAGCTCGTCACGTTTGGCCCGTGTCAGACCCAGAGCATCCAGCGCGCCGGGCCGGTACCCGTGCACGAACACATCCGCCTGCGACATCAACCCATGCAGACGCCCGAGGCCTTCTTCTGATTTCAGGTCGAGATAGGCGCAGTGTTTCCCCAGCGAGATGTCCGGAATCACCCCGGGTTCATCCCAGCCGGGTGGATCAATCCGCAAAACCTCGGCCCCGAAACCGGCCAATGTACGCGTTGAAACCGGGCCGGCCAGAACTCGTGTCAGATCCAGCACCCGTAATCCTGCCAGAGGCCGTTCAACCGTTGCCTGAGGCCTGTCGCGCAGTTTGACATAACGTGGCCCTTGCCAGCCGATCAACGGGTCGCGCGACACGGCACGTCCTTGCGGATGATCGAGCCACTCTGCCCGGCTGCGCATGGCCGCTGCGACCCCACCTTCGGCTATGACTGCCGTTTCCAGATTCGATACTGCCCAGGACCTGACTGCTTTTGCCACGGCCTCACGCTCTGGCGGGGCGCCAAGGACTTTCAGTGCAGCAGCGCGATGACGAGGCAGGTTCGTGTGCAACCTGATCCAGCCATCGGCAGCTTTGTAATCGCCCGCGACCGCATCCCACAGGCTAGGCATTTCCCATCCGTCCGGTTTGAATGAATAGCCGAACCATAAAGATGCCAACCGGTGATCAATGGTGATCTCAGGTGTTTTTGAGGATAGGTTGAGCGCCTGCACCAGCCGGGCCATTTCCTGGCCCACGGTTGCAAAACTCGCGGTCGCCAGTTCAGAAACGGCGAAGACGCTTGGCAGAGCGCCTGCGCCATTTCTGCGATAGCTGTTGGCAGCGGGAAGAGTGGCCAGAAGGCTCATTGCTGATAGGGGTCCAGACTGTCGCGGAGCCCGTCACCCAGGAAGTTGAACGCCAACACAATGACGATGATCGGTAGCATCGGGATGGCCGTCCACGGGTAGATCTCGATCGAAGCGAGGTTCTGCGCGTCGTTCAGCATCACACCCCAGCTGACGGCAGGCGCACGCAAGCCGAGACCAAGGAAACTGAGTGCGGTTTCCCCAAGGATCATGGCTGGGATCGACAAAGTGGCCGACGCGATCAGGTGCGACATGAAGTTCGGCAGCAGATGCTTGCGGATCACCCGACCTGAGCTTGCGCCCATCATCTCGGCCGCGCGGACATATTCCTCTTCACGCAGCGACAGGAATTTGGCGCGTACGGATCGCGCCAGCCCCGGCCAATCAAGGATGCCCAGGATGATCGAAATGATGAAAAATACCGCGACCGGGCTCCAGTTCGAAGGCACGGCGGCGGACAGGGCCAGCCACAGCGGCAATTCAGGCAGCGAACGCAGGATTTCGATAACCCGGTTGATGGTCCAGTCGATACGCCCGCCGAAATAGCCAGCCACCGAACCGAATAGGATGCCAAGAAAGAAAGACACCGAGATACCGATCAAACCCACAGTCAGAGACAGCTGTGCGCCATAGAGAATACGACTGAAGATGTCGCGGCCCAACCGGTCAGAGCCCCAAAGGAACAGGGTGGCACCGTCCGGTGCGCAAAAGAGATGCGTGTCTACCTTGACCAATCCGGCCAGACGATACTCAGAACCTTCACAAAAGAACCTGATCGGACGTGGGTCGTCGGTGTCAGGGACGAACTTCCACTGGAACGTTTCCAGATCCGCTTCTGCGACGATTGGATAGACATGGGGGCCGACGAACTTGCCTTCATAAAACCAGTTTACGGATTGAGGCGGCGCGTAAAGATGTTCTCCGTTGCGGTCATTTGGCCCATAGGGAGCAATGAAACCTGCAAAGGGCAACATCACATAGCACAGAAACAGGAAGACGCCCGAGATCAGGCCCAGTTTATGTGTACGGAACTTGCGCCAGACCAGCAGCCAATTAGGGGCATCCAGATCGGCGCGCTCCAGTTGCTGGATCGAGGCCTGCGGATCAAATGGCGCATCATCGACGAAGCGGTTGTCAGGACGGTCGGTCATGCTTCGCGCCCCTCATATCGAATGCGTGGGTCCAGCATCACCAGCAGAATATCCGAGATCATCGTGCCGATCAGCGTCAATAGCGCGACAAACATCAGGATGAACGCGGACAGGAATTGATCCTGCGTTTTCAGTGCGGTCAGCAGGGTCGGGCCGATGGTTTGCAGGCCCAGAACAACCGAGACCAGAACCGAGCCGGAGACCATTGATGGTAGCAAGTTACCGATGTCCGCAACGAAAGGGTTGAAGGCCACACGCAGGGGGTATTTGGTCAGCATCCGCGACGGGGCCATGCCCTTGGCAATGGCGGTTTCCACGTAAGGTTTTCCCAACTCATCCAGCATATTCGCGCGCAGGCGCTGCATCATCGCCGATGCGCCCGAGGTGCCAATGACGAAGGTTGGAACGATCAGGTGGATCAAAATGGATTTCAGCTTGGCCCAGCTCATCGGCTCACCTTCAAAACTGGGATCCATCAGGCCCCCGATTGGCAGGTTGAAATACTGGTGGCCATAGTAAAATAGGATCAGCGCCAGCAGAAAGTTGGGTGTCGCCAAGCCCAGATACCCCACGAAAGCCGAGGTATAGTCGATCCATGTCCGCGACCGCGCTGCTGCCAGGACGCCCAGGGGCAGGGCTACGGCATAGACAAACAGGATTGCGGCCAGATTGACGACAACTGTCAGCCAAAGCGTATCACCGACGATTTCGGATACAGGGCGGTCGAATTCGAAGGACCAGCCATAATTGCCCTGAATCAACCCGGAAAACCCGTGCGGCCCGGGCCAGAAGCCAGCCCAGATCAGATACTGTTCCCACATGGGGCGATCCAGCGCGTATTCAGCACGCAGGAATTCTGCCTTTGCGACGCCTGCCGACTGACCCGAGGCCTGAAGTTCGGCGATCTGGTTGCTCAGGTAATCGCCGGGCGGAAGGTTGATGATTACAAAAACCAGAACCGAGACCACCAACAACGTCAGCAGCATCGTGAAAAAGCGATACACCGCATAGCGCAGCATGACCATTTAGCTGCTCCTGCTTAGTCGGCGAAAAAGAACTCGTCCGGGCGGTGGACGCCGAAATGTGCACCGGGTTCCCAAGCCCACATGGCTTGTTCCGGTACATTGCGCAGGCGGTTTGACACGACAACAGGTTGCGGTGCTCCGTTCAAAATGCCGATGGCATAGAGCTGGTCCGCATGGATGTTCAACATCTCGGTCCAGACAGCCTCGCGGTCTTCATCGGTCTTGGCGATTTGCCATTCATGCGCCAACTCCATCAGACGTTCAGCTTCTGGCAAATCGGGGGCTTCGCCTACTTCTCCACCGGTCTGATAGTACTGCCCCCATTTTGGCCAGGCCAGAAAGACCTGATCTGTTGGGGCCAGATAGGCTGGCGATGTGTGCGCCTGCGGAATCCCGTCATCCCAACCAAACCAGACGGACGCCATCGAGTTGCCCGCAAAAACACGGTTGCGCAGGATATCGCGATCCAGCGGGCGCATGATCAGTTTGACGCCGATTTCGCGCCATGTGTCCGTGACGATTTGCAAGGCGTTTTCGACCTCCTGCCGCTCACCTGCGGTTTCGATCACCAGTTCCATCGGGCGACCGTCTGGCAACAGGCGAATGCCGTTTTTGTCGCGCTGGTCCAAACCGGCCTCATCCAGAAGCGCATTGGCTTGATCGATATCGTACTGCGCCCAGGCCTTGGCATTCTCCTCATCATAGAAGGGCGAGGCGGGCAGAACCGACATCGCGCCAGGATGCGCAAGTTTAAAGTACAGGGCCTGATTGATGGTTTGCCGGTCAATGGCCAGCGACAAGGCGCGCCGCACACGTACGTCACGCAACACATTGCGCCAGGCGTCATCGGCGAAGTTGAGGTTCGGATAGATCGCAATCTGCGACGCTACGCCGGTTTTCCACAACAGCGTCTTGTATCCACCTTGCGCTTCACCTTTTTTCAGAATTGATGCATCCCGGAAAGCAAGTCCGCGACCTTGCAGATCGCTTTCACCAGCGTTGGTTTTGGCGGCAACAAGACCAGAGGCGACGATCTCCATCTCGACCACATCAATATAGGGAAGTTGTACCCCCTTGCTGTCGATGCGGTGATAATACGGGTTCCGGACAAAGTTGTGGCGGATCTTCTTGCCCGAGCTTGCGTTTAGCCATGGCTGCAACGTCGGAAGTTCGTGGTTGTCGAACTTATACAGATTGTCCAGCTTGTTGTGCAGCGCTGCCCAGCTTTTGACCCTTGCATCGTCAACCTGAAAGGCAAGCTCTTCGGCGTCTGCGTATTTCTCGTGATATTGTTTCAGAAACCCGGCCGGCCGGTAAATAAAGGGCGGTCGCGCCTGGGCCAGTGATTGCAGGAAATCCGGGTTTGGGTCATCCCATTCGAAGATCACCGTGGTTTCATCCGGGAACGTGACTTTGGGTGCCTTGCCTTCGACGATCAGAAAATCAGGCGGGCCCGACGGGCTGAGCAATTCGTTATTGGCAACATCTTCCCACCAATAGCGGAAGTCTTCCGACGTAAAGGGCGAGCCGTCCGACCACTTGTGTCCTTCGCGCAGTTTCAGGGTGAACCTGCGATTGTCCTCATTTTCAAACGAGGCCAGCAGGTCGGGGATAATTTCGTAATCCTGGTTGAAGCCGACCAGCCGGGCATAGCCATAAACAACCATCTGTCGGATGTCTTTGGATCGTGTGACCAT
Organism: uncultured Ruegeria sp.; assembly: GCF_947497005.1. GTDB lineage: Bacteria > Pseudomonadota > Alphaproteobacteria > Rhodobacterales > Rhodobacteraceae > Ruegeria. Next base: position 176,621 of record NZ_CANMFF010000005.1, read on the forward strand.
GGTGCGCAGGGTTCCACCCGGTGTTCCGAATTCCCGTCCTTTTGCGGATAGATCAACAATCAACGGATCCTTCGGCAAGCGTTCCTGCACGGGCGGAAGATTGCCGCTTTCAACTTCGGCGCTCCAAAAGGTGCTTTCCTGAGGTGCCGGGATTGTTTCCGCCGCCGCGGGCAGCATCCCGGATAAAGCCAGCGAAACGGCCAGCAGCAAGGGGCAAGTGGTCTTAAACATGGCAACGTACCTTATGGCCCGGTTCCAATTCCACCAGTGAGGGTATCACGGTGTCCGAGAAACGAAAGGCTTCATCCCAACTGTCCGGCGCGCCGGCGCCCAGAGAAACCAATTGCAGGTCAATCGGGCGATTGATGTCGGGTTCGGGTTGAGCGGCAATCAGCGCCTTGGTGTAAGGATGGCGCGGATTGTAGAAAAGAGTTTCGGGCGGTGCCTGTTCGACAATCAGGCCACGCCGCATGACGGCAACTTCATCAGCGATCCGTGCCACAACGGCCAGATCGTGTGAAATGAACAGATAGGAAAGGTTCAGGCTGTCCTGCAGGTTTTCCAGCAATGTCAGGATTTGTTCCTGAACCGACACGTCCAGAGCCGAAGTAGGTTCGTCACAAACGATCAATTGCGGGTCCAGCATCATGGCGCGTGCGACGGACAGGCGCTGTCTCTGGCCGCCGGAAAAGGCGTGCGGATAACGTTTCAACATGTCTTCTGTCAAACCGACACGCTGCAACATCTCGGCGGCTTTGTCGCGTTGTTCCGCAGTTGTGCCGATACGGTGGATCTCGAGCGGCTCGGTCATGGCGTCCTGAATGCGCATTCGGGGGCTGAGCGAGCTATAGGGGTCCTGAAACACCATCTGCGCCTTGCGCTGAAAGGCTGTGCGCTGAGCACGGGTCATGCTGTGCACCGTGATCGGATCGGCGTCGGGCGCAGTTCGAAACAGAACTTCACCCCCAGGGTCGGGCAATTCAGCACCCAATGCAATGCGGGCCGCTGTCGTCTTTCCTGATCCGCTTTCACCAACAATGGCCAGCGTCTTGCCACGAGCCAGGTTCAAGTCAACGCCGCGACATGCATAGATCGCTTTGTCGGCCTGCCACCCTTTGCTGGACCGCATGGTATATGTCTTGGACACGCCCTTCATTTGTAGGATCAGATCCTCGTTCGGCATCGGGATGCCCACGGCATCCTGATCCGGAATTTCCGGCGCGGCATCGAACAGCTGCTTTGTATAGGCGTGCGCCGGGGCGGTCAGGATTGGCGCGGCAGCGCCCGCCTCCATGATGCGACCCTTGTGCATCACAACGACCTGCTCGGCCATGTTGGCGACCACGCCCAAGTCATGGGTCACCAGAATGAGTGCCATGCCGGTTTCGCGCTGCAGTTCTTTGATCAGACCAAGCACCTGCGCTTGCGTGGTCACGTCCAGCGCGGTGGTTGGTTCGTCCGCGATCAGCAACTCAGGCTTGGAAACCATGGCCATGGCGATCATGGCGCGCTGGCGCATGCCGCCCGACAGCTCGAACGGATAGGAATCATAGGCGCGTTGCGGGTCAGGAAAGCCTACGCGCTCAAATTGGGTCAGAACCTGTTTGCGTGCCTCAGACTCGGACAGCCCGCGATGCAGCCACAGGACCTCGCTGACTTGATTGCCGATCTTGTGAAGGGGGGACAGTGACCGCATTGGTTCCTGAAAGATCATCGAAACCCGATTGCCGCGAATTTTGCGCAGTTCACGTTCTGACACTGTTGTCAGGTCACATGTGCCTTTGGAATCAGTCAGGGTAATCGAGCCGCTGCGGATCTGTGCCGTTCGGGGCAGGATACGTAAAGCTGCGCGGCACGTGATAGTCTTACCTGACCCCGATTCACCGACCAGGGCCAGGGTTTGTCCGGCTTTCACGTCGAAGTTGACACCCGTGACCACGGAATTGCCCGTACCAAAGCCGATGCTGAGGTCTCTCACGGACAACAACGCGCTCATGCGGGCTTTCCACCCGTTGGACCGTTCGATGACATCGGCTATTTCAACTCCCCGTGATTTTTTCGTCAGTGTCGCGCGGTTCCGCCCGTCTAGTCAAACCCGTTCTTAGGCTGAAATGTCGCGATAATGTGAAACTTTTGGCTTCCTCGCTACACAAAGTCTTGAGAATTTGTCATCAAGGGCTGCGTCGGGCGCATCTATGCTTTCGACTGGTATCAAGGAGATATTTGCCGGTGTCCGAGAATCAAAGCCGTCTTGATCTGTTCATCGATCGCATGGTATCGCAACGTGCCTGTCTGGATCACGCGATTGAGCAAACGGCCGGCATGTCTGGCCCGGTGTTCGAACTGGGCCTGGGCAACGGGCGCACCTATCACCATCTTGTGCAGCATATGGATGACCGTCCGGTCTATGTGTTTGAGCGTGCAGTGGCCTCGCACCCCGACTCGACCCCGCCCGAGGATCGCGTGATTCTGGGCGATGTGCGGGAAACCCTGCCTGCGTCGGTCGAGCGTTTTGGCGCGTCAGCCAGCCTGATCCACGCTGATCTTGGCGGGCACAACCGCGAAAAGAACGACAAGTTCGCACGGTTTGTGTCTCCACTTATCGAGCCCTTGATCGCACCGGGTGGTCTGATGGTGTCCAGTGACCGGATGTATTTCGAGCAGTTGACCGAATTCCCGCTGCCCTATGGCGCCGTTGAAGGGCGCTGCTTTATCTATCGCCGCTGACCGCAAAGGGGCACAGGTATGATTTTCTACGATTGTTCCACTGCTCCGAACCCGCGCCGTGCGCGGATGTTCATTGCCGAAAAAGGGCTGGGCATCGAAACGCGCGAAATCTCGATTGCCAAAGGCGAGCAATTGAGCGAGAGCTTTCGCGCTGTGAACCCAAGGGCGACGGTACCGGTTCTGGTGACGGATGGCGGCATCGTTCTGACTGAGAATCTGGCAATCGCGGCTTTTCTGGAAGCCCGGTTTCCCGAACCGCCTCTGATGGGCCGAACCCCTGATGAAAAAGGGTTGGTTCTGATGTGGAACGCGATTGTCGAGCAGCAGGGTGGTGCCCCCATAGGCGAAGCGTTGCGCAACAGCCATCCGGCCTTCAAGGACCGGGCGATTCCCGGCCCGTCTAATCACACGCAGATCCCCGAACTGGCACAGCGCGGGCGCAAGCGTGTAACATCGTTTTTTGAAATGCTTGAAACGCGTCTGACAGAAAGCCCGTTTATCGCGGGCGATGTTTTTTCTTTGGCGGATATCTCGACTTTCGTTTTTGTCGATTTCGCCCGCGTCATCAAGATGCGGATCCCGGAAAACAACACCGCTTCACTGGAGTGGTTCCAGGCTATCCAGTCTCGCCCTAGCGCAAACCTGTAAACATGCCTTGCTGTGCCGTGGACATCACTGTACAGAAATGTCTAGACAGAACTGAACAGTGCTACTAGCGTCTCCTTAGAATCTTTTCAGGGAGGTCGGGATGAAATCCCAATATCGCGTAGTGGTCATCGGAGGCGGCGTCGTAGGTGCCTCGGTTTTGTATCACCTGGCCAAGTTCGGTTGGTCCGATGTGGTCATGCTAGAGCGGCGGCGGTTGGCGTCGGGTTCGTCCTGGCACGCGGCGGGGGGCATTCATGCCTTGAACGCTGACCCGAACATGGCCTCGTTGCAGGCCTACACCATTGACCTGCTCAGCGAGATTGAGAAGGAATCCGGCCAGAATATCGGTTTACACATGACTGGCGGCCTGACGTTGGCTGGAACACCCGAACGTTGGGAATGGTTGCAGGCCAACTACCGCATCTTCCAGTCCATCGGCATTGACGACTGCGAATTGCTGTCGCCGGAAGAAGCGCAGAAGCGCTGCCCGATCATGTCGACGGATGGTGTTTTGGGTGCGATGTGGGCAGACCGTGAGGGCTATATCGATACGACCGGCACAGTTCAGGCTTATGCGACAGCGGCCAAAAAGCGTGGCGCGGAGTATTACGAAGAAACCAAGGTCGAGGAGCTGGTCCAGACCGATGACGGCTGGCAGGTTGTGACCGACAAGGGCACAATTTCTTGTGAGCATGTGGTCAACGCCGCAGGCCTGTGGGCCAAGCAGGTGGGTCGCATGGCTGGGGTCGAGCTGCCGGTCTCGCCTTTGAAGCACCACTATCTGATCACTGATACCGTGCCGGAAGTTGCGCAGGCAGATTTCGAGATGCCGATGACCGTGGACCTCGAAGGGTTCACCTATATGCGGCAGGACCAGAAAGGCGTTCTGGTCGGCATTTACGAAGTCGATCACGAACACTGGGCCATGGGCGGCGCGCCTTGGAACTATGGGGAAGAGCTGTTTCAGGAACAGCTCGACCGGATCGAGAACGAGTTGACGCTGGGCTTTGAACGTTACCCTTCGATCCAGAATGTTGGCATCAAGACATGGGTGAATGGGGCGTTTACATTCTCGCCCGACGGCAACCCGCTGGTGGGGCCTGTCCCAGGCAAGCGCGGCTACTGGACGGCCTGTGCGGTCATGGCGGGCTTCCTGCAGGGCGGCGGCGTTGGCAAGACGCTGGCCGAATGGATGATCCACGGCGAGCCTGAGGCCGATGCCTGGCCGATGGACGTGGCCCGCTATGGCGGTTTTGCACAAAATAAGCGGTATATTCGCGAGACTACGGGGCAGTTTTACTCCCGCCGTTTCGTGATGACCTATCCGAACGAGCAATTGCCAGCTGGCCGCCCGCTGAAGATGGCGCCAGCGCATGATGCGATGACCGAGGCGGGGTGCAAATGGGGCGTCAGCTGGGACCTGGAAGTGCCCTTGTATTTTGCGCCGAAAGGGTTCGAGGAAACACCAACGCTCAAGCGATCGAACGCGCATGAAATCGTGGCCGAGGAATGCAGGACAATCCGAGAAGGCGTGGGTCTGATGGATATCTCGGGGTTTTCGCGGTTCGAGGTGTCCGGCCCGAATGTTGAAGCCTGGCTCGACAATGTCATGGCGTCGAAACTGCCCGGCCCGGGCCGCGCCAAGCTTGCCCCGATGCTGGGTGAGGATGGCCGTCTGAAAGGTGACCTGACCGTACTCAATTGGGGCGACGGGACCTGGTGGATCATGGGCAGTTACTATCTGCGCGCCTGGCATATGCGCTGGTTCGACGACCACATGGTAGACGGGGTCAATATCCGTGATTTGGGCGAGGAATACTGCGGCTTTGCCGTGGTCGGGCCGAAATCACAGGCGGTGGTCGAGAAACTGGCTGAACAGGATATCTCGGACCTGAAGTTTATGGGCTGTGGCGATTTTGATATCGGCCTTGTTCGGGCTCGCGTTGCCCGCATGTCGGTGACCGGCGAAAAAGGATACGAGATCAACTGCCGTTATGGCGACCACATCAAGCTGCGCCGCATATTGCTGGAAGCCGGGGCCGAGGAAGGCATCCGCGAGTGTGGCTTCAATGCGATGCTCTCAACACGGCTTGAGAAAAGCTTTGGTATATGGTCGGCGGAATTCACGCAGGCCTACACACCGGGCATGACCGGAATGGATCGCTGGATCGACTGGGGCAAGGATTTTGTTGGAAAGGAGGGCGCGCTTGCCGAGCGTGATGGCAACGGTCCGGCGCAGGTACAAGCGACACTGGAAATTGATGCGTTGGACGCAGATGCCAGTGGATATGAGCCGATCTGGGCCAATGGCGAACGCGTTGGGTTCGTAACCTCGGGTGGCTATGGGCACTATATCGGCAAGTCTCTGGCGATGGCCCTGATTGATCGCGACAAAGCCGAACCGGGCACGGAACTGTCCGTCCACGTGGTTGGCGTGGAACGCCCGGCGCGCGTGATTGTGCCATCGCCCTATGACCCACAGGGCAAAGCAATGCGAGGTTGATGATGACAGCTCAAGACCGAGGGCGTCGACGGCGAGGGCGGGGGGCTGAAGCCTCCCCGCCGCCCGGCCGCGATGTGAACTATCGCCAGCTCAGGAATCCTTTCCCGTTGATGGAAGTATTTCCGGCAGATCAAATCGCGGACATGCATGAGACCGCCTTGCGCACGTTAGAGGATTTGGGCGTAAAAACCCTGCTTCCCGAGGCGCGGAAACTGTTCAAGCTGGGCGGTGCTCGGGTGGATGAAGACAGCGAAATGGTCTTCATCGGGCGTGATATGGTCGAGGCCGCTGTCGCCTCAGCCCCAAAATCCATCGCCTGTCGCGCCGGTGCGCGGCGTCGGGATTTCACTCTGGAACTGGGTTCTCTGGTATTTCAACCGGGGGCTGGCGCCCCGAACGCCACCGATCTTGAACGCGGTCGGCGACCGGCGACGGGTCAGGATTATCTAGAGTTTTTGAAACTTACGCATCATTTTGATGTTTTCCAAATGATCTCGCCCCAGGTCGAGCCGCAGGACGTGCCGACCCATCTGCGCCACTACTTCACAACGCAGGCGCAGATGGAGTTAACGGACAAGTTCCCGTTTTTCTTCTCGCGCGGAACACCGCAGGTCATGGATTGCTTTGAGATGCTGTCCACAGCGCGTGGCCTCTCGGATGATGAATTCCGCACCAACGCGCATTGCTACACGATCATCAACACCAATAGCCCGCGCACGTTGGATATTCCAATGGCACAAGGTCTGATCGATTTCGCCCGTCACGGTCAGATGTCGATCATCACTCCGTTTACCCTGATGGGGGCGATGGCACCGATTACGGTGGCCGGGGCGATTACTTTGTCCCATGCCGAGGCCCTTGCTGCACTGACTTTGACGCAACTGGCCAAGCCGGGTGCCCCGGTCTGCTATGGAACGTTCACCAGCAATGTGGACATGAAGTCCGGCGCACCAGCCTTTGGGACGCCATCGCATTTTCAGGCGTCACTGGCGGCGGGCCAATTGGCGCGGCATCTTGGTTTGCCATGGCGGTCGGCTGCCGGATCAGCATCGAATGTCAACGATGTACAAGCGGCGAATGAGAACCAGTTCGGCCTATGGGGATGCCTGATGGCCGGGGCCACAGTGATCATCCACTCGGCTGGCTGGTTGGAAGGTGGACTGACCGTGTCGTTTGAGAAGCTGGTTTGCGATGCAGAAGTGCTGAATATGGTCGCGGAGCTCTGCTCGGGCGCGCAGGCGGGTACGTCAGAGATTGGCTTTGACACCGCATTACGTGAGGTTGATCCCAGCGGTCACTTCTTTGCCACAAGCCAGACAATGGAGCGCTACAACACTGAGTTCTATCAACCACATGTCCATGATTACGCCAACTTCGGCACATGGGCCGAACGTGGGTCAGTGGACGCAAATCATCGGGCAACAGATGTTTGGAAGGGCATTCTGAACGAATTCAAAGCGCCCGCCATCGACAATGATCGAGTAGGCGACTTACATGATTTCATTGCCCGTCGTACCGCCGAGGGCGGTGCACCTCCGGAGAGTTGAATGAATACCAAACCGATCCTTCATCGTGATGACCCTGAGGCTGAACCGCTGATTGGTAACATTAAGGTCACTCGTGACGACTGGCTGAATGTGGCAATGGATGTGTTGATTTCGGACGGAGTAGACCAGATCAAGGTTTTGAACCTGGCCGAACGGATGGCCGTTTCACGCTCGTCCTTCTACTGGTACTTCAAATCCCGACAGGAGTTGCTGGATGCGCTGCTGGCCCGCTGGCAGGCGACCAACACGGCTGCTTTGGTTGCGCAGGCCGCAGCCCCGGCCGAGACGATCACGGCGGCCGTTTGTAACGTGCATCGCTGTGTGGTGAACACCGATCTGTTTGATACTGCACTGGACTTTGCCGTGCGCGATTGGGCGCGCAAATCAGGCAAAGTGCGGCGGGCGCTGGACCAATCGGACACACGCAGGCTTGAGGCGCTGCACGCCATGTTCGCGCGCTTCGGCTATTCCGGGATCGAAGCCGAAACCCGGGCACGCGTGCTGTACTACATGCAGATTGGTTACGATCTGGCGCAATTGAACGAAGCCATTGAGACGCGGATCTCGATGGTGCCGCATTATCTCTACGCCTTTACCGGCGTCGAACCGAAACCCGAAGAAATTGAAGAGTTCAGTGCATATTCCCTGCGCCATTGGAAAGGAGCCCCGACATGAGCCAAACAGACGCAATCATCATAGGCACCGGTGTGATCGGCGCAGCCATTGCGTTCGAGATGTCCAAGGCGGGGTGGAAAACCCTGTCACTGGACCGGAACTCTCAGGTCGGGCACGGCTCAACGGCCGGATCTTGCGCGATTATCAGAATGCACTATTCCACCTTCGACGGAACCGCGTTTGCGTGGGAAGGCTACCACTACTGGCGCGACTGGGCTGAGTATCTTGGCTTGCCTGAAGATGCGGACATTGCTCAGTTCCGCGAAACCGGTTGCCTGGTCATGAAAACCGAAGCGAATGGCATGTTGGAAAAGCACATGCGAAATTCGTCCGATTTGGATTGCCCGTTCGAGGAATGGTCGGGAGAAAAAGTGGTGGAACGCTTGCCGGTCTATTCGCTGGACAGCTTTGCACCGGCGCGTCGTATGGATGATCCGGAATTCGGTCAACCCAACGGGCGCAAGATGACGGGCGGCGTATATTGGCCCCAGGCGGGGTATGTCACCGACCCGGCGTTGTCGGCGCAAAATCTGATGGATGCTGCGAAACAGCGCGGGGCCGAAGTGCGTACCGGAGCCGAAGTTACGGAAATTCTGACTGAAAGCGGACGCGTGTCTGGTGTCAAACTGGCGACGGGTGAGGAAATCCGTGCCAAGGTTGTCGTCAACGTGGCCGGACCCGGTTCGGCGATCATCAACGAGATGGCCGGTGTCCTGGATGATATGACCATCAAAACCCGTCCCTTGCGGCAAGAGGTCGTGCATGTTCCTGCCCCGGAAGGGTTCGACTTTGAAAATGACGGAACCATTGTCTCGGACAGCGACATCGCCTGTTACTGTCGCCCGGAACACGGCAATCACATTCTAGTCGGGTCGGAAGACCCGGAATGTGATCCGCATCAGTGGTGTGAGGATGACGTGAACTACAATCACGATTTCACAGATCAGTGGACGACACAGGCGATGCGATACGCCCAGCGTGTTCCCAGCCTGGGCATTCCTTCAAAGACACGCGGTGTTGTAGATCTTTATGATGCCTCGACCGACTGGATTCCGATCTACGACAAATCCAACTTACCTGGGTTCTACATGGCCTGTGGTTCCAGCGGGAACCAGTACAAAAACGCGCCAATTGCAGGCAAGATGATGGCTGCGCTGATCGGGTATTGCGAAGAAGGGGCCGATCACGACGCAGAGCCTTTGCAGTTCGAACTGCCATACATCAAGCGGACCATCAACGTGGGTTTCTACTCGCGCAAACGTCCGATCAATGAAGAAAGCAGTTTTTCGGTTCTGGGCTAGCCCAGTTACACGAACAGTCTAAGTCATGTGGGGTTGGTAACGAGGGTGGCCCCACAATGACCTGCCAAGAGACCAGTGTCTTGATCCTTGGAAGCGCTCCTTCAGCGCTGGTGGCACGGACGTGGCCGCGCGAGTGCTTCACGCATATCGTCGCCATCAACAACGCGTGGCGTATCAGAAGGGATTGGGATTACCTGATCCATCCAGAGGATTTCCCAGCCGAGCGTCGCCCGGCGGAGGTGTCTTCCTCTCAGCGCATCGTCACTGCTGAGGAATATGTCCCCAGACAGAATGACTTTGGTGGGTTCGTTTATGCCGGTGGAACGATGGCCTTTACCGCCGGTTACTGGGCGCTGTCAGCCTTAAAGCCTGATATTTTGGCGTTTTTTGGCTGTGATATGATGTACTCAGGTTCAGGGCGAACGCATTTTTACGGAAACGGAGCTGCGGACCCGTTGCGAGATGATGTGACACTGCGCTCGCTTGAGGCGAAATCAGCACGATTGGGACTTTTTGCAGCTGCTCAGAGGTGCAGAACCGTACGGTTGTCCAGCGGGCCGAGCCGGCTAGTCTTTCCATCAGCCAGCTTATCCGACCTGACTACCACCCCGCTGCTCGAATTTACCGACATGCGTGCTGCTTTGCATACTGAAAACAAATTGGGATATTATGTTGCATCGGGGCAGTACTGGGAAGTTGAGCACCGGTTCGATCCCGAAGAGATTGACGCCTTGGATCAGAAGTGGCTGTCGGCCTATCGGGTCGGAGCCATGGACAACGCGACCTAATACCATTCAAGCGGCAGCAAAGGTAACCCACGCCCAAACCATCGCCACATATGTCAGGTTGTGCATCAACTGATCCAGGCCCGCCGCACGCCAGAATGCGGCTTGAGTTGGCTCGAGTCGCTTTTTGTCTGAATAGCGGGCTTTGACGAAATCGATGTTGAAATGGATGATCCATTCCAGTGCCGCGATGATCAGGATGAAACGCAAAGGCGCGCCGAACATCAACAAAACGACAACAGAGCCCACAACATGCACACCAGCATGTTGCGCGCGTCCCAAGTGAAAATACTCGCCCCGGCCGGACAGCATTTTCGGAGTCTGGAGGTAGTAGTCAGCGAACATATGCTTGATCAGTAAAAGACAAAGCATAAGAAACACTGCGCCAAAACTGGCAGCCAAAAGAACCCTCCCGATATCGTTCTGCCGCCAACCTTAGGCAACAAAACGGGTATGCGTAAATGAACTAGTTCACATTAGATTAAGAATTTTCTCAAAAGGAAAAAAAATTGCGTATCTTGTCTGGATGATATTAGATTCATGCTGTTGAATTTGCGTGCATAACGTTCACTCCGCATCGTCGGTCAGCAGTAGGGGCAGATTCCATAGAACGCACGATCTTCCGCTTTATCTGGAAATACTCTAAACGCGACCAGCTGAGCCTGCTGGCCGTGACATCAATGCTGTTTCCGCTGCTCTATCTTACGCTTGAATTGCCAAAACGCATCATCAACGATGCGATCGGGTCATCCACCACTGAGGTGACGATCTGGGGCTTCACCATGTCCCAGACAAATTTTTTGGTCATTTTGTGTATTGCCTTCCTGGCTGCGGTTCTGGCTCATGGCCTGATGAAGATGCGCATCAACACCATGAAAGGTGTGCTGAGCGAACGGATGCTGCGTCGTCTTCGGTATCAGTTGATCAGTCGGGCCCTGCGTTTCCCTCAACCCTATTTCGAGAGGGTCAGCCAGGGAGAGATGGTTTCGATGGTCACGGCCGAAAGCGAGCCGATGGGCGGCCTGATGGGTGATGCGATCAGCCAGCCGGTTCTGCAGGCCGGGCAAATGATCACGATCCTGTCCTTCCTGTTTTTGCAAAGTGTCTGGTTTGGGATGGCCGCTGTGGCCCTAATTCCGTTACAGGCCTGGTTGATCCCTAAGCTGCAGCGCCAGATCAACCTACTGAACAAAAAGCGTATTCAAGAGGTTCGGGTGCTGGCCGCACAAATCGGTGAGAATGCGGCAGGCGCGTCCACCTTGCGGACCAATGGAGGCTGGCGCTATCGCCGGTCGATGATCTCTGACCAATTGGGACGACTGTTCGGCATCCGTTTTGAGATTTATCAAAAGAAGTTCTTTATGAAATTCATAAACAACTTCATCTCGCAACTGACGCCGTTCATGTTCTATCTGATTGGCGGTCTGTTGGTGCTGCAGGGCTCTGTCTCTCTGGGGGCATTGGTTGCCGCATTGGCGGCTTACAAGGATCTCAGCTCTCCGTGGAAAGAGCTGCTGACCTACTACAACCAGACCCAGGACATGTCGTTGCGCTGGGATGTGGTCGTTGACCGTTTTGCTCCGGCCGGAATGCAGGACGAATCCTTGTTTGAAGGGGAACCTGCCGAACGGCCGCATCTGAGCGGCGATATTGTGCTGGATCATGTTTCGGTGCGTGACATGGATGGCAATCAGGTGCTGGACGACCTGGACCTGATCTTTCCTGCCGGGAAAACAATTGGCATCGCCGCTCCCAGTGAAGAGGATCGACGCGCCATTGGCGAGGTCCTGACGCGGGAAATTCTCCCCAGTGCAGGCAGGGTTCGGATCGGTGACGTGAACCTGTCAGAACTGCATCAGAGTATCGTTGCTGCGCGCATCGGATATGCCTCGTCGCGCCCGGTAATGTTTCAGGGAACACTGGGCGACAACGTAATGATGCCGATGCGGTACAAACCGCTGTCTGACACCGTGGATGACCCCGGCTTTCCGGAAACTCTGCGGGCAGGCAATAGCGCCGATCCGTTCAAGGTTGATTGGCTGGATCCATCCCGGGCCGGGTATCAGGATGAGGCCGGGTTGCGGGATTGGTGGTTGCAACTGATCGATGGCGTGGGGTCGGGCGCTGCCTTGTTCCAACGTGGTGCAGAGCAGAGTTTTGACGCGATACACCATGCCGATCTGGCAAAGAAACTGATCGAACTGCGCCCTCTTGTGCGGCAAGCCGTTCAAGACGCTGGCCTTGAACAAGAGGCTCTCATCTTTGATCGAGGCGATTACAACCCTGCCTTGCCTGTTGTCGAGAACTTGCTTTTTGCAACACCCTGTGTGCCGGTGACACAGGCTTTGCTTGCCCAGCAAAAGGTCTTTTTGGGACAATTACGAGAGCTGGGACTGGACAAAACACTGATTGCCCTGACCAGAGACGTGATCGAGATGTTGCGCCAGATCTTTGGGTTTGACGGAACAGATCATCCGTTGTTCCGCAAGCTTGGCCTTGATGCAAAGACCTATGAGGCGGCGGTAGAGCTGGTTGAACTCACTCGTAAAGAGGGCATATCGGGGCTGGATGACGAACAACTGGCGAATATGCTGGCCGTACCCTTTGTGATCTCGGCGGAGCAGATCGGGCCTGCATTCACGGACGAGTTGAAAGATCGAATCCTCGAACTGCGGCGCACCCATTCCGCCAAGCTGTTGGAGCGATTGCATGATGTCTTTGTTCCGTTGGACCCGAATGCCTTTGCACCTGGTTTGACAGTTATGGAAAACGCGCTGTTCGGAAAAGTCAGTCAGATTGGAGGTGCCCGCTCGGATGAGGCTCGCAAGCTGATTGTTGACGTGCTGGCCGAGAACGGCGCGCGCCCGTTGGTCACTGAATTGATCTATGATGTACCGGTCGCATTGGGTGGCCAGAACCTTCCCGCGGTGTTCGCCGAACCGCTGGCCTTTACCCGTGCAGCGATCAAGAAACCGGATATTCTGATCCTGGAAAACGCGTTGGCCAGCTATGACATGAAAACGCAGGTGGCCGTTTACAAAAAGTTGCGCGAGCTATTGCCGGAAACCACGGTCATCTACCTGAATGATCAATTCGAAAACCCGGATGTATTCGACATGTTCGCGGAAGTCAGACAAGGTCGTGTGGTTTCGGACGGGGGGCCCGTGGACGTGGAGGAAGACAGCGCAGCTTCGGCAGATTTGGCGCGGAAATTACGTGCATTGGAACAGACACCTTTGTTTTCGGGTCTTGACCGACGACAGCTGCGCCTGCTGGCTTTTGGTGCCCGCTGGTTCGATGCCGCACCGGGGCAGGTTGTGTTCTTGAAAGACGATCAGCCGACAGATGGCGCCTATGTTGTGTTGGCGGGCGAAGCTGGCCTGTACCTGCCGCAGGACCAAGGGGCGGACCAATTGATCACCAAGGTCGGACCCGGCGCTTTGGTGGGTGAGTTGGGTCTGATCCGAAAAGAACCACGTGCGCTGAGCATGGTAGCTGAAACCCAGCTGTCCTGCCTGCGGATCGGTGAGGAAGAATTCCTGGCCGTGGTAGAAAACGATGCCGCGACCGCGTTCAAGCTGTTGCAGGTTATTGCGGGCTATGTGTCCAACTAGCGATCAGTTGTCCGGATTGCAGAACAGATCATAGAGCAGACCGATCACCTGTTCGGTATTTCCATCGCGCAAAGAATAATAGATCGTTTTGCCGTCCCGGCGCGTCGAAACCAACTCTTCCTCGCGCAAGCGGGCCAGCATCTGGCTGACTGCGGCCTGCCGCAACTGAAGCAATTCTTCTAGTTGGCCTACAGATTTCTCGCCGCTGCCGAGATGACACAAGATCATAAGGCGCCCCTCATGCGCCAGAGTCTTGAGAAACGCAGCCGCGCGGGTAGCGTTATCTTTCATGTCTGACAGGGTGTCCGTGGTATGTGCCTGAGGATCGGTTTCTCTGAGTGCCACTTTATGACCGTTATTCAGCTTTTTATGGTGCTAATATGCATCAAAGCTAAGGGTGTTGTCACCCCTCGGTTGCCGGAGCGCCTCCTTGAAATGCGTTGCCGTTAACGTAATCACACGGGTCTTCCTGCATTTGCAGATGCAACTCGTTCCCCTTGTATGGATGCGCACGGGCCAGGTCTTCGTCGACATCGATCCCAAGGCCCGGAGCGGTCGGGGCAATGACAAACCCATCCTCGATTCGGATTGATCCCTTGATCAGTTGATCATGGAACGGTGTTTCGATGGTTTCCAAAAGCAGCAGATTGGGAATTGAAGCTGCCAGATGGATATTGGCGGCCCATTCTACAGGACCGGCATAAAGATGCGGTGCCATCTGTGCATTGAAGATCTCGGCCATGGCCGCGACTTTCTTCATCTCCCAAATTCCACCTGCACGGCCCAGCGCCGGTTGCAGGATTTCGGCAGCTCCGGCGCGTAGGACGGCTCCAAACTCGGCCTTTGTGGTCATCCGTTCTCCGGTAGCAACCGGGATGCGGACGTTGCGGGCGACGCGGGCCATATCTTCGATCATGTCGGGCGGCGTGGGTTCTTCAAACCAAAGCGGCTGGAGCGGCTCTAACGCTTGCCCCAGCCGAATGGCTCCGGCGGTGTTGAACTGACCATGTGTGCCGAACAACAGATCGGCCTTGTCGCCCACTGCTTCGCGGATCGCCTTGCAGAAGGCGACGGACATGGAAATGTCGCTCATCGCAGGCATGTGGCCACCACGGATCGTATAGGGGCCAGCCGGGTCGAATTTCACGGCGGTGTAACCACGGCGTACCATTTCGGCAGCCGATTCGCCCGCCTGTTCGGGAGAGGTCCAGAATTCGTCCAGGTTGTGCTGGGCCAGGGGATAAAGGTAAGTATAGGCCCGGATGCGATTGTTCATCCTGCCGCCCAGCAGAGCATAGACCGGTCGATTTCGATCTTTGCCCAGAATATCCCAACAGGCGATTTCCAGCCCAGAGAATGCACCCATCACCGTCAGGTCAGGGCGTTGCGTAAAGCCACTGGAATAGGCGCGACGGAACATGAGCTCGATGTTTTCAGGGTTCTCGCCCAGCATATGCCGTTCAAACACATCCCGAATGACGTGGCGCATCGCCTCTGGCCCGACAGAGGAGGCATAGCATTCGCCCCAGCCGGTGATGCCGGTATCTGTTGTCACTTTGACAAGTATCCAGTAGCGCCCACCCCAGCCCGGAGCAGGCGGGGCAGTAACGATGATGTCGAGATCCTGCAGTTTCATCCCAAATCCTTTCGGTGGGTCAGGTCCTGTCGAACAGGATCACATTGCGCTTGGCCGATCCGGTTTTGGTGTCGGCGATGGCCTCGTTGATCTGATCCAGTGACCAGCGGCCCGAGATCAGCTCATCCAGTTTCAAACGCCCCTGTTCATACAGGTCCACCATCCACGGTATATCGCGTTGGATAACCACATCGCCCATTTTCGATCCAACCACGCCCTGACCAAGGGCTGCCAGCACCACGGGTTCATAACTGGCCATGTCTCCAGAATGCGGCATCCCGATCATGATCGCCTTGCCGCCACGGCCGAGATAGCGCGGGGCCTGGTCATAGGCAGGGATCGCGCCGACCGTGATCAATACCGCATCCGCGCCGCGCCCGCCAAGCGCCTTGTAAGCGGCTTTCCATGGCTGATCCAAACTGGCCAATACACCGTGGGTCGCGCCGAACTCCTTGGCGATCTCAAGCTTTTCTTCGGTCATGTCTACGGCCACAATCCGCCGTGCGCCTGCAATCCGCGCGCCCTGAATGGCGTTCAGCCCAACGCCGCCTGCGCCGATGACCACTACGTCCTGACCGGGGCGCAGGTCTGCCGCGTTCACCGCAGCACCGATCCCGGTGATCACCCCGCAAGACAGTAGGCTGGCCAGTTCTTTAGGCAGGTATTCGGGAATTTTGACGATCTGCCGATGGCTTACCACGACTTTTTCCGCAAAGGCACCACAAGCCATCGCCTGCTCCAGCGGACCGCCGTCACTGGTTTTCAATGGGCCTTTGACAGTATCGTACGGTGTTTCGCAAATTGTCGGCTGACCGCCAGCGCAGGAAGGGCAAGACCCGCAGGCACGGATCAGAGTCACGACTACAGGGTCACCGACTTTGAAATCTCCCGCGGCTTCTCCAACTGCGCTGATCACGCCTGCAGCCTCGTGCCCGTATACGGCGGGCAGAAATCCACCCCATGCCCCTTCGGCAAATGATATGTCTGAATGACAGATGGCCACGGCGTCCAGCGTCACTTCGACCTCGCCCGTGCCGGGGGGTGCCAGCTGAACCTCTTCGATCACCAGTGGCTCGCCAAATGCCCGGCAGACTGCGGCTTTGATTGTTTGCATGTTTTCCCTCATTCCCGTTGGGTTCACGGTGGCGCGGGAAAAGGCGGCTCGCAAGGCCGAAATCGCCATTTGTATGTCGTTGTTACGCTATGACAGGCCGGGTTCGGCGAAACATCAGGAATCCCGCCAGCATCAATACAAGTGCCAGCAGGAAGGGTGCTCCGGGCAGGTAGAGCGGGGTGTCGGGTCGAATAAACTGTGCGAACACGCTGGTCATCACCAACGGCGAGATCACCATGGAAAGAGCGTGCAACGCAGTCAGGACGCCCTGCAATTCCCCCTGTTGCGAATCCGGTGTGGCCTTTGACATCATTGCCTGAAGGGCCGGCGTGATTACCGCCCCGATGGCAGTGATCGGGATGAGCAGCAGCGCAATAAGGCCGTTGGTCAGAAAGGCCAGAATGGCGAAACTTATGATTTCAAAAACCATTCCATAAATGACGGTGCCCCGCTCGCCCAGTAAGCGGATGGCAGGGCGGATCAGTCCGCCCTGCACGACGGCCATGCCAATACCGTAGACACCAAGTGACAGGCCGATCATCTGCGGTGACCAACCGAACCGCTCGGTGGTAAAGTAAGACCAGATTGCGGGATAGACGTAGATCGAAACCGAATACAGGAAATACACCCACAGCATTGGCCGGATGCCGGGCAAAGCGGCAATGGCGCGAAGCGAGTTCACCGGGTTTGCGCGCCGCAGACTGAAAGCACGCCGGTTTTTGTCAGTGACAGTTTCGGGCATCACGAAATAACCAACGCAAAAGGTCAGCGCCGCTAGCCCTGCTGCCGCCCAGAACGGTGCACGGGTGCCATATTCGCTAAGCAATCCTCCGATCACCGGCCCCAGGACGAAACCCACGCCAAAAGCCGCGCCCAGAAGGCCAAAGTTTGCGGCCTTATCTTTGGGATCGGACACGTCTGCCATGAAAGCCGCCGCAGTCGAATGAGTAGCTGCCGTGATGCCACCAACAATACGACCGACAAGTAAAAGCCAGATACCGCCCGCCACGGCCATGACGATATAGTCCAGCGCCATGACGAAGAGTGACACCAGCAATACGGTTCTGCGCCCGTAAGCGTCCGACAGATTTCCCAGAATTGGCCCGAAGACGAACTGCATCGCGGCAAACGCCGTACTCAGCACGCCGCCCCAGATCGCGGCATTGGCCAATGTGCCACCCTGAACTTCGACAATCAGTTGCGGCATGATCGGCATCACAAGACCAATACCCATGGCGTCGATCATGACGATACTGAGAATGAAGAAAAACGGCAGACGCATGGGACCTGAACAAGTGAATTGTGAGCGGCACCCTAGGCATGCTGAGGAGATGAGGGAAGAGAGAGTTCGCCATCATCCCCGATGCCGTTGCGACAGGTCGCTAAAGTTTGCTTGCCAGTTCAGTAAAAAGCCCTGCCAATTCCTGCGGATGTGAAAAAAACGGTGAATGTGAGCTATTGATTGTGCGTCGAAGACTTTCAGGAACGCAGGCGCTCATCTGTGCCTGATATTCGGTTGGGATCGTGCGGTCGTCAGTTGTTCGGATATAGGCCTTAGCAACTTTGGCAAAGCGCGGACCGACGGGCAGCGGTGTTTCCTGTGGGCGGATGGCCTGCGGACACAGTCGCGCATACGCGTATGGCAGGATATCGTCCGAGCAATCGTGAAAAAACAGCTTCGGAATAGCATCCACAGACACGGTGTAAGATAACCCGTCTGCAGATTTCTCTACCGCGTGAGCGATGGTTTGTTGTGGCCCGCGTCTGCGCATCTCAGCCATCGAAAGACCATCCTGAGGGACATAGGCGCACAGGTAAATCAGGGCGTGCATGGCGTCTGGCTGCGCTTCGGCAGCTGCACTGATCGGATAGCCGCCCCAGGAGTGGCCCACGACAATTGTGTCTGGCGTGCAGGCGTTCAAAATGGCATCGCGGCAGCTTTCCAGCGTGACCTCGGCCACTGGTGTGGGGTCTGCACCATGGCTTGGCATGTCGATTGCTCGGGCGGTATGACCTTGGGCCTCTAGTGCGGGAATCAGATCGCGCCAGCACCAGGCGCCGTGACAGGAACCGTGGATCAACAGGAAGGACGCCATTGCTGTTCTCCTTCAGACATGTCCGATTTCGGTCAGATACCGGGTCAGGATTGCTGCATATTCCGTGGGTTTTTCAACGCAAGGCAAATGCCCGGCACGGCGGATCAGCTCGAACCGGGATCCGGGGATCAGATCAACGGTTTCGCGCATCAAGTCGGGCGGCGTCGATCCGTCTTCGCTGCCGGCAATCCCAAGCGTCGGCAGCCGCAGACCGCTTGTGGGTGTATAGAAGTCGGTGCCGGCGATAGCTGCGCAACAACCGAGATACCCGTCAACCGGTTGGCTGACCATCATGTCGCGCCATGGAATATGGTTTTCGGCGTTTCGGAACTCACGGGAAAACCAACGTTCCATCGTGGCATCGGCCAGAGCCTCGATCCCGCCTTTGCGGATGGCTTGAATTCTCTCTTCCCAAATCGAAGGCGTGGCGATCTTGGCGGCTGTGTTCGACAGAACCAAAGCACGGATTTGGTCCATGCGTTTGACCGCAAGCCCTTGCGCAATCATCCCACCAATGGAAAGACCAACAAAGACGCTATCGCGAACCTGCAGGTAATCCAGCAGCGTCTCGGTATCGCGAATCAACGCACCCATGGAGTACGGCGCAGGCGGCACCGAGGATTGTCCGTGACCGCGCTTGTCATATCGGATGATGCGCAGACCGTCGGGCAGGTGCGGCAACACCGTGTCCCAAAGGTGCAGGTTGGTTCCCAAGGAATTGGCAAACACCAATGGTGCACCGTCCGCAGGGCCGTCGATACGATAATTCAGTTTCACGTCGCCCAGATCAGCGATCTTCATGACTCAGGTCCTTGTCGTCATGGTGTTCAAGGTGCAATTTGCACAGCTTTGGTGCGCCTGTCAGGTCAGGAATTCCAACGCGTTAGCAAAAATCCCCGGATCGACATTCCCGCCCGATGTGACAACGATCACATCGTCGCCCTCGATCTCGTCGCCTCGAAACACGGCTGCGGCCAATGCCACCGCACCGCCGGGCTCCAATACGATTTTCAGACGCAGGAAGGCCAGCGCCATGGCGTGCAAGGCTTCTTCTTCGGTAACCGACAATCCCGGTCCGCAAAGACGGTGGAGGATCGGAAATGTAATGTCGCCGGGTTGCGGTGTCAGGATTGCATCGCAGATATTGCCCGAAGCCGCGTTGTTGTTTTGAATTCGACCGGATGCCAATGATCGTTTGACGTCATCGAACCCTTCTGGCTCACACGGACGCGCCCGCAGGTTGGGTGCATGCTTTTCCAGCGCCAGTGCGATGCCCGAGGTCAGACCTCCGCCACCGCAACAGACTAGCACATCCGCATGGGAAACCCCAAGTTCCGCAGCCTGTCGGGCTATTTCGAGCCCAGTCGTGCCTTGCCCGGCGATGACTTGGGGTTCGTCATAAGGGCGGATCAGAGTCAGGCCACGCTCGGCTGCGATGGCTTCACCAATCTCTTCCCGGCTTTCATTTGCGCGATCGTATAAAACGACTTCCCCGCCCAGCACACGCGTATTTTCGATCTTTAATTGCGGCGCGTCCGACGGCATGACAATGACCGAGGCAATGCCGTGTTTCGATGCGGCCATCGCAACGCCCTGCGCGTGGTTGCCCGAGGAATAGGCGATTACACCTCGCTTGCGATCGGCCTCTTCCAAAGCGGAAATAGCTGACCACGCCCCCCGAAACTTGAAACTGCCTGTATGCTGCAGGCATTCCGGTTTGATCCAAATCCGGCGCCCCGCAAGCGTGTCAAGAAAAGGAGAAGACAGGATCGGCGTTTCGCGTGCATGTCCCTTCAGCCGTTCTGCGGCGGCTTCGATCATCTCGATTGTACTCATGCGGCGTTCTTCAATACCTTTTGTATCAGGTCCAGGGATTGGGGTTCGTTCAGAAACGGAACATGTCCGCGATCGGGAACGTCGACCGAGATCAGACCCGGATGACGGCTGTGCATCTCACCCAGGGTTGCCACGCCCAGAACATCCGAATTCGCGCCCCGGATCACGCCGGTGGGAATGTCGCGCAAAGCTTCGAAGAACATCCATAAATCCGGCGTCGCCCCGCTTGCAGCTTGCTCAATCAGAGCATTGCGCAGTGCCGCGTCGTACCGCAGTTTCAGCCCGTCGGCTAGCTTTTCGTACTGATTTTCAGCCTGTTCGCGCCAGGTTTCCAGCGGAACTCCGGGGAACTGTGGCTCCATAACGTGTTTCAGGACGGCAGCAGCCTCGTCATAGGTTTTCGCACTGGGTTGTGCGCCCACATAAGCCATGATCTTTGCAATTCCCGACGGCTCGATGACCGGCCCAACGTCATTCAGGATCACACCGGCCAGACGCTCGGGATGGCTTGCGGCCAGCGCCATGGCAATCAGCCCGCCGCGCGAAGTGCCCAGTATGACCGCTTTTTCAATACCCAGAACATCCAACAGCTCAATCGCGTCATGAGATTCGCGAAAGATGTTATAGTTCATGAAATCGGGATCGTATTCAGAACGGCCGCGCCCCCTGTAATCCATCGCAATCATGCGCAGACCAACGGCATGAGGAGCAAAGAACGAAAAGTCGCCGCTGTTTCTGGTTAGCCCGGCCAAGCATAGAAGCGGTGTACCGGTGCCGGTCTCCTCGTAATAGACGCGCCTGCCGTCCGAAGTAGTGAAGTCTGGCATCAAAGGCCCGCCAGTTTCGGAATCGAGGTCAAATCGGACAAGACATGCGCAGGTGTCCACGGCAGCCGATCCATCGGTTCGCCGATCCGGTTGACCCAGGCGGTCACAAAGCCATAGCCACTGGCACCGGCGGCGTCCCAACCATTCGAACTGACGAACAGCACTTCGTCGCGGGCGCAGCCAAACCTGTCCTGTACAAGATCATAGACGCTCGAATGGGGTTTGAAGACCCCAACGCTTTCAACCGACAGAACATCATCCAATACATCGCCAATACCAGCGGATTGCACAGCGCCGTCCAGCATTGGGGGCGAGCCGTTGGACAGGATGGCTGTCTGCAGCCTGCCATCCTTGAGGGCTTTCAACATGGCGGGAACTTCAGGATAGGCCTGCAATTCCCAATACAGATCAAGCAGACGCTGGCGTAACTTCGGATCGCCCTGCAAGCCTGCGACCTCCAGCGCCCAATCCAGCCCGTCTTGCGTGACGTCCCAGAAATCCGCATGCGCATCTGCCACGGCACGGAGCCATGTGTATTGCAGTTGTTTCAGACGCCAATGCCCTGCGACGGCGGGCCATTTTTCCTTCAGGGCTTCAAACCCCGGCTCGTCTGCCGCTTGACGTGCGGCCGCCGCGACGTCGAATAGTGTTCCATAGGCATCGAACACGCAGGTCGTGATCGCCATATGATCCTCCTCTGATTGCGCGCAGGTTGGCACAACGCGTTAAGGGGTGAAAGGGCCAAGGGTTTACAACATTGTGTCAACCTCTAGGGTTGGCCGCCTAATTCCCTAGAACGGCCGGAGGCCACGATGACCGAAATCAAACAGGGCGACACGGTTCGCATCCACTACACCGGGACGCTGCTGGACGGCAAAGTCTTTGACAGCTCGGACGGGCGCGATCCGCTGGAGTTCGTGGTTGGATCGGGTCAGATCATCCCGGGTCTGGACAGCGCCATGCCTGGTCTGTCCGCCGGGGATAAGAAACGGGTCGAAATTGCCTGCACGGACGCTTACGGCCCGATCAACCCAGCGATGAGGCAGGAAATTCCCCGCGAGGGCATTCCGGGCGACATTCCGCTGGATCCCGGTACGCAGTTGCAGATGCAGACACCGGACGGTCAGGCCGTACCGGTAACGGTCGTAGACGCAAACGACGCAACTGTGACGCTGGACGCAAATCATCCGCTGGCAGGGCAAGACCTGATTTTCGAGATCGAAGTTGTCTCAATCGACTGAGACGCGGTTCGGGCCGATTTTCCGGCCCGGACATCAGCCGGTCAGGGATTCAATCGCGGCACGCACCTGTGGTTGAGTGAAGAAGACAAACACCAGCAACAGTGTCGTCAGAGTAAGCAACAGCACTCTGGCCCGTTGGCCGAGAAAACCGGATTTACGCCGGCTTTGCGTTGCGCGTGCATTGTTTGCAATGATTTGATCTAACTTGCTCATATGCAAGTCCTGCCGTGCAAAGATGGTGAAATCTTGGCAGCGGCAGGGAAAGATATGGTCACATGGCTTCGGGTTGGGGCATACCGAGTACGTGGAAACCACCGTCGACGCGGATGATTTCACCCGATGTGCAGGTACCGGCATCCGAAGTCAGGTACACAGCGGTTCCGCCAACTGCCTCAAGTGTTGCATTCGACCGCATCGGTGCGTTCTGATCGCAGAATTTGTAGGTCCTGCGGGCACCGCCAATCGCTGCACCTGCGAGAGTTTTCATGGGCCCCGGCGAAATGGCGTTCACGCGGATGCCATCGGGTCCCAGATCATTGGCCAGATAGCGCGTCGCCGATTCCAGCGCAGCTTTGGCAACGCCCATAACGTTGTAGTTCGGAACAACCCGATTTGACCCCTGATAGGTCAGGGTCAGCAAAGAGCCGCCATTATCCTTCATCATCGGATATGCGCGGCGCGCGACTTCGATGAAAGAATAAGCCGAGACATCCATCGAGTGTTTGAAGTTTGCCCGCGTGGTATTCAGGAACCGCCCTGTCAGTTCAGACTTGTCCGAATAAGCGATGGCATGAACCACGAAGTCGATGGTGGGCCAGCGCTCTGCCAATTCGCCAAAGGCGCGGTCCAGCGACTCGTCGTCGGTGACGTCTGCATCGACCATAAAGTCGCTGCCCAGGCTCTGCGCCAACGGTTCCAGCCGTTTGCCGAATGCTTCGCCCTGATAGGTGAAAGCCAGTTCGGCGCCGGCCTCGTGCATGGCCTTGGCAATGCCCCACGCAATCGAGCGGTCATTGGCCACGCCCATGATCAAGCCGCGTTTACCCTTGAGAAGATCCGACATCACATTCACCCGTTATACTTTGACAGAATCATGGACCCGTTGGTGCCGCCAAAGCCGAAGCTGTTGGTCATGACACTGTCCAATCCTGCGTTTTCAACCACTTGAGTTGCAATTTCACCGGGCTCGATGCCGTCGGCAAGAGTGTCGACATTAATCGACGGTGTAATAAAGTCGTTGTCCAGCATCAGCAGACAGAAGATCGCCTCAAGCGCGCCCGCCGCACCCTGTGCATGGCCGGTCATCGACTTGGTCGAAGAAATCGGTGGTACCTTGCCTTCGCCAAAGATACGGCGCACGGCCTCAACCTCACCTACATCCCCGACCGGGGTCGAGGTGCCGTGGGCGTTGATGTAACCGACTTCGCGGCCCTCGGGCAGGGTATCCAAGGCGAGACGCATCGCGCGCTCACCGCCCTCACCTGAAGGGGCTACCATGTCGTGACCGTCTGACGTTGCTGCGTAACCCGTAACTTCGGCGTAAATTTTCGCGCCGCGGGCCAGCGCATGGTCCAGCTCTTCCAGAACAACGATACCGCCGCCGCCGGAAATCACGAACCCGTCCCGGTTTTCGTCGAATGCGCGTGAAGCCTTTTCCGGCGTGTCGTTGTATTTCGACGACATCGCGCCCATCGCGTCGAACAGACAGGACAGTGTCCAGTCCAGCTCTTCGCCGCCGCCTGCGAACATCACGTCTTGTTTGCCCAGCATGATCTGTTCTGCAGCATTGCCGATGCAATGCAGCGAAGTCGAACAGGCCGAGGTGATCGAATAGTTGATACCTTTGATCTTGAATGCGGTCGCCAGGTTGGCAGAAATGGTCGAGCACATGCATTTCGGAACCGCAAACGGCCCGATCCGCTTGGTCGCGCCTGTTTTCAGCACAGTCTGATGCGCCGTCAACATGGCGCTTGTCGATGGGCCACCCGATCCGGCAACCAAACCTGTGCGCGGGTGAACCACCTGATCTTCAGTCAGGCCGGAATCTGCAATCGCTTGAGTCATGGCGATATGGGCATAGGCTGCGCCGGGGCCCATGAAGCGCAGCGTGCGCTTGTCTACATGCTGGGTTACGTCGATCTTGAGCGTACCGGCGATCTGGCTGCGAAAGCCATGTTCGACCATCTGCTCATTGGCCACGATCCCGGATTTGCCGGCTTTGAGTGAGGCCAGAACCTCTTCGACATTGTTCCCGATCGAGGACACAACCCCCAGACCGGTGACGACTACTCGACGCATGTGCGCACTCCTTGTTTCGGGCCGGTCAGGCTCAGGCCTCGGAAAGAACGACCTTCATGTCTTTGACATCATAAATCATCTCACCATCGGCTTCGACGATGCCATCTGCCACACCCATCGTCAGGCGGCGTGTCTGAATCGCTTTCTTGAAATCAATTTTATATGTCAGCATCTTGCGGTCCGGACGGACCATGCCGGTCAGTTTCACCTCGCCGACGCCAACGGCCATGCCACGCCCCTGCCATCCACGCCAACCAAGGTTGAATCCGGTCAGTTGCCACAGCCCGTCAAGGCCCAGACAACCTGGCATGATCGGGTTGCCGGGAAAATGACAGTCAAAGAACCAAAGGTCAGGGGTGATGTCGAATTCAGCCAAAACGTGGCCTTTTCCGTGCAGGCCACCATCGCCCGAGATATCGGTGATCCGATCCATCATTAGCATTGGCGGGGCGGGCAATTGCGCGTTGCCAGGGCCGAATAATTCGCCGCGGGCGCATTTCAGCAGATCATTTTTGTCAAAACTGCTTGGGAACTGGGCCATTCTGCCGCCTTTCCTGCCTGGGGTCTGTCTTTATATCTGGCCTCGTCTAACACCCGTTTGCAAGGTCCTGCAAGAGCAGCGCGCCACATCATGTTGTGTATACGGTGTTCTTTGCGAATGAATTTCATTTGAAATTGATGGTGATGCGCCCCTATATATAATAGCAGCAACTATGGGTATCGGATCGATGACACCTCAGAGCCGCGAAATTGCAACGGGTTGGCTGGTGAATGCCGGCTTACGACCGACGCGTCAGCGCGTGGCGCTGGCTGAACTTCTGGTTGGCGACGGCCGCCATCGTCATGTCACCGCCGAAAGCCTGTTTGAATCGGCTAAGACAAACGGGGATGCCGTGTCTTTGGCGACGGTCTACAATACCCTGCGCGCATTCTGTGACGCCGGTGTTCTGCAGGAAATCACGGTCGACGGATCGAAGAGCTATTTCGACACGAATACGCATGATCATCCACATTTCTATTGGGAAGATGACGCAAGGCTGAGTGATGCGCCGTCGGATCAACTGGTCATCCAGCGCCTTCCCGAAGCGCCGGAAGGTGTCGAGATTGCGTCTGTCGATGTTGTTATCCGCTTGCGCAAGAAGTGACGATTCAGGCGCCATTCAGCTTGTCTGACAATACACGCTCGGCCTGATCAATGATCGGGTCAGCAGGGCCCGTGCCATGCCGCGCAAGAACAACGGATTCTGCAGCATCCTGATCGGTGATCGGTACACTGACCAGACGCTTTTTGTCATAGCTGAAGGTACTGGGTGGGCTGGCATAGCTGATCCCGATCCCCTCACCATGAGCGGCAAGGCTGCGTTGAATTTCAAGGGATGCCGCCCGATGCGCGACGGTCGGGCGCAGGCCGTTTTGCCGGAACAGGCCAAGAATGTGTTGGGCGGACAGGCCCTCCGCAGACAGAATCAGCGGATAGCTTTCTAACTCGGCCAAGGTGACATTGCTGGCTGTCGCCAGAGGATGGTCTGGGGACATCAGTGCTTTCGGCGTGCTGTCGAACAACTTCTTACGGGCGAACCCTGCGTCCATTGTAAGATCGTATGTAATCGCAATATCCACCTGCCCATCAATTAACCCGTTCAGCAATCCCTCGAAGGACCCGGCAACATAAGTGACGGCGACACTTGGGAAGGTATTGCGCAGATGTTGAAGGGCTGGGGCCAACAAGAACGGAGCGAGGTCGGTAAAGCAGCCCAGCCTTAGCTGGGTTGTTTCTGGCGACGATGTTTCAGAGCCTTCGATTCGGGCTGCGTCTTTCAGTAGGAGTTCAGCGTGTTCTATGAACGTGCGCCCCTGAGGTGTCAGCACCATGGTCGCACCTCGGCGGCGGATGAAGAGGGGATAGCCCAGATGCGCCTCGACACGCGTCAACGCGGTAGAAAGGGCCGGTTGCGAAACGTTCAGATATTGGGCTGCCGCAGACAGACTGCCACGTCGTCCGACCGCGCAGACATATTCATATTGGCGTAGCGAAACATATAACATGAGCCTAATGGTAGATTTGAAAGATATGATTTGAACAGAATATAATTTTCGGAGCAAAACAGGCAAAAGCCAAAGGAGACTCTGATGCCACACCCTCTCGTTTCTCAGGAGATGATCGATACCTACCAGGCAGATGGCGTTGTTCTGATCAAAGGGCTGTTTGCCGATCACGTGGAACAGTTGCGGGATGGCGTGGCCGCGAATATGGCCGATCCTGGTCCCTATGCGTCCGAAAACAAGAAATCGGGGGAAACTGGGCGGTTCTTTGATGACTATTGCAACTGGACCCGCATTCCACAATTTCGTGAAGTGATTGAGACCTCGCCTGCTGCCGAGGTCGCTGCGGATCTGATGCAATCGAAAAGCATTCAGATGTTCCATGATCACGTTCTGGTCAAAGAGCCTGGAACATCCATGGCCACGCCGTGGCATCAGGATGGCCCTTATTACTTCGTCGAAGGCCAACAGACGATCAGCTTCTGGTCTCCGTTGGATCCGGTCCGACAGGCTACCTTGCGCTGCGTTGCCGGATCACACCGTTGGGAGAAAGAGGTTCTGCCAACGCGCTGGGTTTCGGAGGACGGCTTTTTCGCAGATGAAGGTCAGTACATTCCAGTGCCGGATCCGGATGCCGATGGCATGAAGGTTGTCGAATTCGAAATGGAGCCCGGCGACGCGGTGGCTTTCAACTATCGCACGCTGCATGGCGCGCGTGGGAACCAGTCTGACAGCCGCCGCCGCGCCTTTTCTCTGCGGCTTGTGGGTGACGATGCCCGGTATGTGGAGCGCCCCGGCCGAACCTCGCCCCCGTTTCCCGGGCATGACATGACCCCGGGACAGCGCCTGCGCGAAGATTGGTTTCCCATGCTGTTGCGGCGCTGAGGCGGTTCAGAACCACTGACCTGATTCGATCAGACCCAGATCCAGCAGCTGGCGCGAATGCCATTCAAACGGCACTGAATTGCGCCAGAGAAAGCTGGGGATGTCAAATGTGGACCCTGCATTTGTCTTTAGGGCTTTTGCAGCCCGAAAAGAACAAATAGCGGCAGTCATGTTGTGATGCCAAGGGCAGGAATAGGTGTTGTATTCCGGTTCGTTAAACGTGTGATCGGGTTTAAGCGCCAGGTCTTTTTGTGCCTTGAACAGAGCAATGCGGTCGATCCGTCGCCGTTCATAGGGCACGTGGTCTTCGAACCGCCATCGCAGCCCGCCTGACAGATCTACTTGTCTTTCCAGCGGCTGCCCGCTTGGGTCGTGGCGGGCATGCGCGTAATATCCGGCGCAGTCGAACAAGGCCTGGTCGGGGGCGACGCCGTTGGGATATGCGTTTAGATCCTCTGCATAGAGGTCAATCACATAGCCGAGCATCGCATTGCGACGTTCTTCGCTGTGAAAGGCCAGCATTTCGCCCACGCTGCGCGTTTCGCAAAATGGAAAGAACAGGTATTCAGCGTTGTAACAGTAGTACAACCAGACGTTAGGCGCGGACTGGATAATCCTGTTTATGGTTTCAAACACCACAGATCGTGGAACACATTTCAAAGCGACCCGGTGCACCTGATCCGACAGCTCTGTTTCCAACTGAAATTCGTTAGGCATAAACGCAATGACGGATTTGAAACCCAGCTTCAGATGGTGGTGCAATGTGCCTTCCAGCTCCACGTCGTCCTCAGCAAAAATCAAGGCAACGGGGCCTTTGGCCAATGCGGCCTGACCCGATTTCAGGAAATGGTCGAGGGATTCGTGCTTCATCGGGTGTTTTCGGATCGGCCTTGCTGGAAAGTCCCGCCAAATTCGGGTAATTGCGCCCACATTGCAAGCGGCGTTCGAAACATATAGAGGACGCCGGTCCAGCGAATGCAAAGGCCCGTCTCATGTCTGAACCGAAAAAGCTGTTTATCAAGACCTATGGCTGTCAGATGAATGTCTATGACAGTGAACGCATGTCCGAGGCGCTGGGCGGGCAGGGGTATGTCGAAACCAAGACGCCTGGCGATGCGGATATGATCTTGCTGAACACCTGCCACATTCGTGAAAAGGCGGCAGAGAAAGTGTATTCGGAACTCGGCCGCTTCAAAGGGCTGAAAGCCGAGAAGCCTGACCTGAAAATCGGCGTGGCGGGTTGTGTCGCGCAGGCTGAAGGTGAAGAGATCATGCGCCGCCAGCCGCTGGTTGATCTGGTGGTTGGCCCGCAAAGCTATCACCGTCTGCCTGAGATGGAGGCCAAGACCCGCGCGGGTGAAAAGGCGCTGGACACGGATTTCCCCGAGGAAGACAAATTCGAGAAACTGAAAAACCGTCCCAAGGCCAAGCGCGGTCCAACGGCGTTTCTGACGGTTCAGGAAGGCTGCGACAAGTTCTGCGCCTTTTGCGTTGTACCGTATACCCGTGGCGCCGAAGTCAGCCGCCCGGCGGATCGCATCATCCGTGAAGCCCACGATCTGGTCGAACGCGGAGTGCGCGAGATCACGCTTTTGGGTCAGAACGTCAACGCATACCACGGTGCCGGGTCGAACGGTGACATGACACTGGCGGGATTGATCTGGGAACTGAACAAGGTCGACGGGCTGGAACGCATCCGCTTTACTACGTCGCATCCCAATGACATGGCCGATGATCTGATCGAGGCGCACGGTACTTGCGACAAGTTGATGCCGTATCTGCACCTGCCGGTTCAATCGGGTTCGGATCGTATTCTCAAGCGGATGAATCGCAGTCACACGGCGGAAAGCTATCTGCGCTTGATTGACCGTATTCGTGCGGCGCGCCCCGACATTGTGATGTCAGGAGATTTCATCGTCGGCTTCCCCGAGGAGACGGAAGAGGATTTTCAGGCAACAATGGATTTGGTTGAAGAGGTCAAATACGGCTACGCCTATTCTTTCAAATACTCCACACGTCCCGGAACGCCGGCGGCCGAGCGGGCTCAGGTCGATCCGCAGGCGGCGGATGAACGGTTACAGCGGCTTCAGGCTCTTATAACCCGTCACCAAAGGGAAATTCAGGACGGCATGGTGGGGCGCACAGTCCGCGTTCTGTTTGAAAAACCGGGTCGCCTGACCGGTCAGATGGTCGGAAAATCCGAGTATCTGCATTCGGTGCACGTCAAAGGCCCCGAGATTGCCGTTGGTAACCTGAAAGAAGTTCGGATCACCGCGTCGGGCGCCAACTCTTTGGCGGGTGAGTTGATCTAGGTCGGTGGGATTCAGCCGTTTGCGCACCATAGTTGGTATTTGTTTCCAAAATTTACCCTTGATTTATTGCTTGGAACTATGCTCCGAGAGGAGCCATGTTTTTTCAGGCAACCGTTTTTGTGCCTATGAAACGATTATGTGCCGGTCCTGAGATCGGAGTGATGGAGGTACGAGTGACGATCCTAGTGAACTTCAGGACCCTGAGCCTAAGGAGAACATTGCCTTTGGCTTCGGTGGTCACTCTTCTTGCCAGCGCGACGATCGCCGGAGATCTGAAAGGCGATGTAACAGATCCGGCGGTGCTTAGCCCCAAAAAATTTGGCAGCGACGTTGGTGCCTTTTATCTGGGGCTTTCCGGTGGCTACGGCTCGGGCGGGGATGATCGTTTTGGCCTGACGACGCCCGCTGGGCTGTTTGATGTCGGCGATCAGAAAGTGTCAGGAGCTTACGGGGGCGTTCGTGGCGGTTGGCGCGGTGTTCTGCCTGCCAAAGGAGGGCGCGATTTTGTGTATGGCTTTGAAATTGGATATGATTTCGGTTCTTTGGACGACAGTGTCAGGGCACAGATTAGCGGTGTGAATGTTCAAGGTGGTACGGATGTTTCCGACATTCTGACCCTCAGGTATCGAAGCGGCCTGACAAACCGAAGCGGCCGGGTTCTGTATTTTTTCAGTGTCGGTTATCTATGGGGCGATGTCGAAACAACCAATAGCATCGCAACAGGAACTTCAGTGCAGAACTTTTCTGTGTCGGACCGCCGGAGCGGGTATTCCGCGAGCATCGGGGCCGAACACAAGCTGACCGACAGCTGGTCGATCACCGGCGAATATGAATACGTCCAGTTTCAATCAGAAGACATTCAGTTCAGCTCGGGCTTTTCTACCAAGTCCACACCGAAATTCAGCGGTTTGCGGTTCGGGTTGAACTACACATTCTGACGTTGACCTGACTGGCGTTTTCTTCCTGTCTGGTTGGCGCTTTTGTCATCAGCAGGTTTATTTTTGAAACTGTGGCTTGCGCCCACCAAGATTTGTTGTCTACGGTCGGGGTGAACTGCCAAGACAGGAGAACGGATTGGCCATCGGTGCCCTGACCCCACCGCAAGATGAAATGCCCCAACGCGAGGCGTTTGTAGAATTTCCCGACAACCGATTGTTGATTGACCTGTGCGGCGAATACGACCGCAACCTGGCCGAGATCGAAAGCAAGCTTTCCGTCCAGATCGTGCGCCGTGGTAATCAGCTTGTTGTGATGGGCGATGAAGACGCCCAGAAACAGGCTGTCGAGGTGTTGCAATCGCTTTACACACGGCTGGAAGGCGGGCGCGACGTTGAGGCCGCGGACGTGGACCGTGAACTGAGAATGGGTGCTTCGGAACAAGAGACCGGAAGTCGCGACGGTGATCAGCTTGAAATGTTCAAAGGCGGCTCGGTCGAAATCAAGACGCGTAAGAAACTGGTCGAACCGCGCACGGATGCGCAGAAAGCTTATGTCCAATCCTTGTTCCAGAACGAACTTGCCTTTGGCATCGGGCCTGCCGGCACAGGAAAAACCTATCTGGCCGTTGCTGTCGGCGTTTCGATGTTTATCGGCGGACATGTGGACCGAATCATCCTGAGCCGCCCAGCGGTCGAAGCAGGTGAAAAACTCGGCTATCTGCCCGGTGACATGAAGGACAAGGTCGACCCCTACATGCAGCCGCTTTACGATGCGCTGAACGACTTCCTGCCTGGCAAACAACTTGCCAAGCTGATTGAAGAGAAGCGAATCGAAATCGCTCCGCTGGCGTTCATGCGCGGACGGACATTGGCCAACGCCTTTGTGGTTCTGGACGAAGCACAAAATGCCACGACCATGCAGATGAAGATGTTCCTGACCCGCCTGGGTGAGGGCAGCCGCATGGTGATCACCGGTGACAGGTCTCAGGTAGACTTGCCGCGCGGCGTACAGTCGGGACTGCAGGATGCCGAGAGGTTGTTGAAAACGATTCCCAATATCAGCTTCAACTATTTCACCTCGAAGGATGTGGTGCGCCACCCGCTTGTGGCCGCCATCATCGAGGCGTATGAGGCCGATGCGGGCCACGAAACCAGTTGAGTGCAGGGCCCATCCTCAGGGCTGTTGTGCGACAAGATGAATCTGGAACTCACTGTTGAAGACGACCGGTGGCAAGGGCTTGAGGCGTTGTCCCAGCAGGCGATCACTGCCGTTCTGGCGTATGCCGGACTGGACCCCGAGCTTTGCGAGGTCAGCGTTCTGGGGTGCGGTGATGCGCGCATTTCGGAACTGAACGCTGAGTTTCGCGGCAAGCCGACCCCCACCAACGTTCTGAGCTGGCCAGCCGAGGATCTGGCCCCGGATGAAGTTGGACGAGCGCCGCATCCGCCAGAGCCGGATTTCACCGGAGAAATTCCACTGGGCGATATTGCGATTTCCTATGACACTTGCGCACGAGAGGCAGCCGAGGCTGGCAAGGCAAGAGACGATCACGTCGTACATTTGCTCGTTCACGGAACGTTGCATTTGCTGGGTTATGATCACATTCGTGACCCCGATGCCGCTATGATGGAAGGGATTGAGGTCGAGATACTTGGCAAATTGGGTATTGATGACCCATATAGTGTATGAAGTGGGTCAGATGACCCGATCAGTTGGAATAAGGTAATGGGCGATACAGACGGCAGTTCTAGGGCGGCGCAAAGCGCGCAACCTCAGGACAGCAGCAATAACACTGAAGAGAAAAGCGGGTTCATTTCTCGGATTTTCGATGCGTTTTCGGGTCAAGAGACCCCGCAAAGCCCGGTAGTGAACGGGCACAGCTCAGCGGCGGCTGAGCCTCACGGGATGATCAACCTGCGCCGGATGCGTGTTGAAGACGTGGCCATTCCTACGGCGGAGATAATCTCGGTCCCATCGACGATTTCAAAGGATGAATTGGCGGATGTATTCCGGGGTAGTGGGTTGTCCAGAATCCCGGTCTATGAAGGTACGCTGGATACGCCGCTGGGCTTTATCCACCTGAAAGATTTCGCGCTGACCCATGGGTTCAATGGCGGTGCGGACGAGTTTGACCTGATTTCAATGTTGCGTACGCTGCTATTCGTGCCGCCATCTATGCCTATCGGTGTCTTGCTGACCAAGATGCAGACCGAGCGGCGCCATATGGCGTTGGTGATTGATGAATACGGCGGAGTGGATGGCCTGCTGACAATTGAAGACCTGATCGAACAGGTTGTGGGCGAGATCGCCGACGAACACGACGCAGCCGAAGATCAATTGTGGGTGCAGGAAAAGCCTGGCTGTTACGTGGTGCAGGCTCGCGTGCCGCTTGAAGATTTTGAGGCCGAAATTGGCCGTTCTCTGACCAGCCACGAGGACGTGGATGAAGAGGAAATAGATACGCTTGGCGGTCTCGTGTTCATGTTGTCCGGACGCGTACCGGCACGGGGTGAGGTCGTGATCCACCCTGAAGGCCCGGAATTCGAAGTTATCGAAGCCGATCCGCGGCGCATCAAACGGTTGCGTGTCATGCTGCCGGAAGTCGCTGCATGACGCCTCTTAGGGGCTGGCCTTTTTCGCTGAGACTATTTGCTGCTGCCGCTCTGGGTGCGGTTGGCGCTTTTGGTCAGGCGCCGCATGGGTATTGGATCGCTACGGTATTGGCTTTAATCCTGATCGCTCCGGTGTTCCTTGCCAGCGAAACCCGTGCACGCGCGGGATGGGTCGGCTGGTTCTTCGCCACCGGCTATTTTGCACACGCGCTCAGCTGGATTATCGAACCATTTCAGGTAGACGCACAGCGCCATGCCTGGATGGCACCGTTTGCGCTGGTTTTTATGGCGGGCGGGCTGGCCCTGTTCTGGGCCGTCGCTTTTCGCCTGTCACGACATGTTGGGGCGACCGTCTTGCCCCAAGGCATTTTGCTGGTCGCAACTCTGTCTCTGGCTGAGCTGGCCCGAGGCTATGTGCTGACCGGGTTTCCCTGGGCCGGAGTTTCGCAAGCCTGGGTGGATACACCTGTGGTTCAAGTGTTGTCTCTGGTCGGGCCCTACGGGCTGAATGCGCTGACCTTCGCCATAACAATACCAATTGGGGCGGCCTTGTTTCAGGACATATCCTTGCACAGGTTGGCCGGGCCGATGGGCTTTGCACTTGCGTTTGCAATCTTGGTTGTGGGCTATGCGTCAGCGCGGCCTCCGGTTCAGGAAGGTCCACACACAGTTCGTGTCATTCAGCCAAATGCGCCACAGCATCAAAAGTGGGACCCGGCGTATGCGCCCTTGTTCTTCGCCCGTCAGATTGACTTTTCCGCCGCATTACCCAAGCCGGATCTGATCGTCTGGCCCGAGACCGCGGTGCCCGCTTGGTTGGGCAGTGCGCAACCGTTTCTGGAGGCCATTGCAGATGCCGCTCAGGGGACACCTGTGGTTCTTGGAATTCAACGTGGAGACGGCCCAAGGATTTACAACTCGATGGTCTATCTTGACGAAACCGGGCAGCGGGCCGGTTTGTACGACAAACACCACCTGGCTCCATTCGGAGAGTATGTCCCGTTCGGTGATCTGCTAGGTCGCTTTGGGATTCGCGGGCTGGCGGCCACGACCGGGCATGGGTTCAGCGCGGGGGCAGGTCCTGATCTTCTAGACATTGGTAAGCTGGGTAAGGCGTTGCCCTTGATCTGCTACGAAGCAGTTTTCGCGCAGGATGTGAATGGGGCACCCGGCCGGTCGGATTTCCTGCTGCAGATCACCAATGACGCGTGGTTTGGAACACGTTCGGGACCGTATCAACATCTGGCGCAGGCCCGAATGCGGGCGATCGAACAAGGTCTCCCAATGATCCGTTCGGCCAATACCGGGATATCGGCCATGATTGACCCGCTCGGGCAAATAACCGCTTCGTTGACTTTGGGCAAAGCGGGATATGTGGACGCGAACCTTCCGCTGCCGCAGCGGCCAACTGTTTATTCCCGTATTGGGGATAGCCCCGTTCTACTAGTGTTATTGTTTCTTACCACGTCGGCGTGGTTCAGCGTCCGCCGCTTCCGAAATAATTAGAGATTGACCCCATCATTGGCTGCGCGTATGCGTCTGTGACCTGTCACAACGGCTTCCTGACGTGGCGGAGAAACCCCTATTGGAGCGCATTTATGTCCCGACAGAACTATACATTTACCTCGGAATCAGTTTCCGAAGGGCACCCGGACAAGGTCTGTGACCGTATCTCGGATGCTGTCCTTGACGCATTTCTGAATGAAGAACCAGAAGCACGTGTGGCTTGCGAAACCTTTGCCACGACCAACCGCGTCGTTATCGGTGGCGAAGTTGGCCTGTCTGATCAAGACAAACTGCACGACTACATGGGCCGCATCGAACAGATCGCGCGCGACTGTGTGAAAGACATCGGATACGAGCAGGATAAGTTCCACCACGAAACCGTCGAGGTGACGAACCTGCTGCACGAACAATCTGCCCACATCGCGCAGGGCGTTGATTCTGCCGCCGACAAAGACGAGGGTGCTGGCGATCAGGGCATCATGTTCGGCTACGCCACTACCGAAACACCCGAGCTGATGCCTGCGCCTATTCAGTATTCGCATGCAATCCTGCGGCGCCTGGCAGAAGTGCGTAAAAACGGTACCGAGCCTGCGCTGGGACCTGATGCAAAGTCGCAGTTGTCGGTCGTGTACCGCGATGGCAAACCGGTCGGCGTGAGCTCGATCGTTTTGTCGACGCAGCACCTGGAGGAGGCTCTGACGTCGGATGACATCCGAGCCATCGTTGAGCCCTATATCCGCGAAACCCTGCCCGAAGGCTGGCTGTCGGCTGAAACCGAATGGCACGTCAACCCGACCGGCAAGTTCGTTATTGGCGGACCGGATGGAGATGCGGGCCTGACCGGGCGCAAAATCATCGTAGACACCTATGGTGGCGCAGCACCGCATGGCGGCGGGGCATTCTCGGGCAAAGACCCGACCAAGGTTGACCGTTCGGCAGCCTATGCCGCGCGCTATCTGGCAAAAAACGTAGTGGCCGCCGGTATGGCCGAGCGCTGCACGATTCAGCTGAGCTATGCGATTGGCGTCTCAAAGCCGTTGTCGATCTATGCTGACACGCATGGCACGGGCCAGATAGCAGACGCTATCATCGAAAAGGCCGTGGGCGAGATCATGGATCTGACACCGCGCGGCATTCGTCAGCACCTGCAGATGAACAAGCCGATCTATCAACGTACAGCGGCTTACGGTCATTTCGGCCGCGAACCCGAAGCCGATGGCGGCTTTAGCTGGGAACGCACCGATCTGGTCGATGCGCTGAAGGCCGCAGTCTGATCTGAACAACACAAAGCGCGCCCTTCGGGGCGCGCTTTTGCTTTGTGGGCGCCGCTCGCCCTTGCAACGTACTCTGGCGCGCAGTATGGCGACCGCCATGAGCACCGAGACCCCAAAACGCCCGCGCAGGAACTTCTATGGCCGCTTCAAGGGCAAGACTCTGAAGCCCAGTCAGAAGACATATCTGAACGAAGATCTGGCCTCTCTTGCGCCCGGAGCGGTGGATTGGGAGGCCAACCCTGAACGCAATCCGCTGGACTTAGACAAGCTGTTTGGTGGCAAACCGGTTTGGTTGGAGGTCGGCTTTGGTGGCGGCGAGCATCTGGTGCATCAGGCGGAAAACAACTCCGATATCGGCATCATCGGGGCCGAGCCTTATATTAACGGGGTTGCCATGCTGCTGGGCAAAATCCGGAAAGCGGGCGTTGAGAACCTTGCCGTGCATCCCGGTGATGCGCGGGATCTTTTTGACGTTTTGCCCGAAGCCAGCATTTCGCGTGCGTTCCTTCTTTATCCCGATCCGTGGCCCAAAACACGGCACCACCGCCGCCGTTTTGTCACGCAAGAGCATCTTGAGCCATTGGCAAAAGTGCTGAAGCCCGGATCGATCTTCCGGGTTGCCACCGACATTCCCGACTATGTGCGACAGACGCTGGAGGAAGTTCCACGTGCAGGGTTTGAATGGTTGGCGGAAGGCCCCTCGGATTGGCGCGAACCGTGGGATGACTGGATTTCCACACGCTACGAACAGAAGGCGTTGCGCGAAGGCCGGACACCCCATTACCTGACCTTCCGCCGCAAGGACTGATTGCCGCTGGACCAACCGGCTCCAATTCGCTAATCGGCTTGGGCACTGATAGCGCAAAAGGAGCCCCCATGTCCGGACACGGCACGCCCATCCCGATGATCTCGCATCCCTGCGGCCCGCTGACGGGCACGGCAGAGGTGCCTGGCGACAAGTCGATCTCGCACCGGTCGTTGATCCTGGGCGCGATGGCCGTAGGCGAGACCAGGATTTCGGGCCTGCTGGAAGGTGAAGACGTTCTGGACACTGCCAAGGCGATGCGGGCCTTTGGGGCTGAGGTGACAGATCACGGCGGCGGCGAATGGACAGTGCTGGGCGTCGGTGTCGGTGGGTTTGCGGAACCTGGTCAGGTGATTGACTGTGGTAACTCCGGCACTGGGGTACGATTGATCATGGGCGCGATGGCGACCTGTCCGATCACAGCGACCTTTACGGGTGATGCCAGCCTGAACAAACGCCCCATGGCACGGGTGACTGATCCGTTGGCGCTGTTTGGTACACAGTCGGTTGGGCGGTCAGGTGGGCGTTTGCCGATGACTATCGTCGGTGCGGCAGACCCGACCCCGGTGCGGTACGAAGTTCCGGTTCCGTCGGCTCAGGTGAAATCCGCCGTGCTGTTGGCGGGGCTGAATGCGCCCGGCAAAACTGTTGTGATCGAGAAAGAGGCAACGCGCGACCACTCTGAGCGGATGCTGGCCGGGTTCGGCGCTGAGATCACGGTGGAAGATACCGATGAAGGCCGAGTCATCACTCTGACGGGCCGCCCCGAGTTGAAGCCGCAGGTCATCGCCGTCCCGCGTGATCCGTCCAGCGCGGCCTTCCCTGTTTGTGCGGCACTGATCACACCCGGATCGGACGTCTTGGTGCCTGGCATCGGCCTGAACCCGACCCGCGCGGGCCTCTTTATCACTTTGCGCGAGATGGGTGCGGATCTGACCTATGAGAATGAGCGCGAAGAGGGCGGCGAGCCGGTGGCTGATCTGCGTGCAAAATACTCGCCCAACATGAAGGGGATCAATGTTCCTCCGGAACGCGCGGCATCAATGATTGATGAATATCCGGTTTTGTCTGTGATGGCTGCAAACGCCACGGGCACCACGATGATGGGCGGCGTGAAAGAGCTGCGGGTGAAAGAAAGCGACCGCATCGACGCTATGGCCCGTGGCCTGCGTGCGAACGGTGTTACCGTTGCCGAGGGTGACGAATGGTGGTCGGTCGAAGGGCTCGGCATCGGCAACGTTCCAGGTGGCGGCACCTGCGAAAGCTTCCTGGATCATCGCATTGCCATGTCGTTCATGATTTTGGGGATGGGCGCCGAGAAAGGCGTCACCGTCGACGATGCCGGTCCGATCGCCACGTCTTTCCCAATTTTTGAACCACTGATGGCCAGATTGGGTGCCAAGCTGCTTAGGAACAATCGGTCGGTTTGATGTCAGGCGCGCCCTTCACAATCGCAATTGATGGCCCAGCCGCTGCGGGCAAGGGAACGATCTCAAAAGGAGTAGCGTCTCATTTTGAGTTTGCTCATCTGGACACCGGCTTGCTGTACCGCGCTGTTGGGCGGCGTACCCTCGAAGGGTTTGGTGCGCTTGAAGCCGCGCAGGCCCTGACAGCCGAAGTGCTTGAGCAGGGAGATTTGCGAACCGCTGAAATCGCGCAGGCGGCGTCCAAAGTAGCGGTTATTCCCGAAGTGCGCGCCGCCCTGGTGGATTTTCAGCGTGCCTTTGCCCGCAGGGCAGGCGGGGCTGTACTGGACGGGCGGGATATTGGCACGGTGATCTGCCCCAATGCCGACGTGAAACTGTTTGTGACGGCCAGCGCCGAAGTGCGTGCTGAACGCCGGTTTCTTGAACTCAGCGCCAAAGGTGCCGATGTGACGCGCGATCAGGTTCTGGCAGATGTAAGAGAGCGGGATGCGCGGGACGCAGAGCGCAGTACCGCTCCGATGAAGCCTGCCGACGATGCGGTGCTGCTGGATACTACCGATCTGAGCATTGAGGCCGCATTGGCCAAGGCGTTTGAAGTCATCAACACGAAATTGCCCGCGACGCGCTGACGCCACGGGCAAGGGGGTTAGAGCTTACAGCTCGCCTACGGCGACGCTCTTGATATTCGCCCACTGATCGTCCGCCGTTTTTGCGGTGGCGGGAACGTCTTTCAGG
Organism: uncultured Ruegeria sp.; assembly: GCF_947497005.1. Classification (GTDB taxonomy): domain Bacteria; phylum Pseudomonadota; class Alphaproteobacteria; order Rhodobacterales; family Rhodobacteraceae; genus Ruegeria. The sequence continues at coordinate 216,007 of NZ_CANMFF010000005.1, forward strand.
AAGGCCGCGCGGGTTTCGGCGTTCAGGAACAGATACAGCTTGCCATCTGCAACCAGGTACTGATCCGGGTCGCCGTCAAACTTCTTGCCGACCGACACGCCGAACGAGCAGAACCCGCCATGCTGCGGCAGATAAGCCGCTGGGTTCGCCTCGAACGATTCAAGGTTCGCAGCGGAGGCGAAGTAATAGGATGCGCCGTCATACGTCGCCGAATGGGTGGCGAAGCCTTCGACCGGGTTACCATCATTGACCAATGCAACCAGATCGACCCCGTGTGCGGCCAGCGGTGCGCCTGCGGCCGAGATGCCGTTGGACACGTTGATTTCGTCGGCCGCAAAGGCCGGTGTGGACAGGGCGATGGCGACTGTCAGGGCGGTGAAGACGATAGATTTCATTACGTGTTTCCTTTTGGTACTGGGTTCAGGTCAACCGGATCGTCGACCGATGAAACATAGTTAGGTGGTGAATTTCGGACGTGTAATCGCAGATAAGCCATCAAATTTTGCAGATCGTACAAGCTGCTGAATGGTGTGAATAATGCGTTCACTAAGCTTTGTTTGGTCAGTGTGAATTTCTGTTCGTATGATGAAAGAGCGTCTGCAGGAGTGACCTCATGATCCGATTAGTCTTCTTTCTGATTTTCGCCGCCGGAAGCCTTTCCGCACAAGAGGCGGTGCCGCAGACTCCCGAAGCGGAGCCGCCGATGACCTACGAACGTTTGGGCAATATTCTCTTTGCGCTCGATCCCGGAGCCGAGCCGAGTGGCCCCGGATTCCAAATGACGGTAGCGGGCGTACAGGTTTTGGTGATCACTGACATCAACGCTGACCGGATGCGCGCCATGGTCCCGATCCGCAGCGCCGAGGCACTGTCCGACGAGGATCTGGTCCGTATGATGCAAGCCAATTTCGACAGCACGCTGGACGCGCGTTACGCGATTGCCAATGGCACTTTATGGGCTGCGTTCATTCACCCGTTGTCTCTTTTGGAAAAAGACCAGTTGATCTCGGGGCTGGCCCAGACTGTGAACATCGCCACGACATATGGCACGCTGTATTCCGGCGGTGCAGCGGAATTCGGAGGGGGTGACAGCACTGATCTGCAGCGCGCTCTGATTGAAGAGTTGCTGAAGAAAGGCGAGGAAATCTGACGGACGTCCGAACATAGCGCTTGCCGTGATGCACGCCGGTCTCGCAGATGTTGCGATGCCAGTGACCGCGGGCAAGTCAGTTTTTGTAGTGTGCAGGGTCTGCGGTCGGCCATGCGGGTTGGGTCGTCATAGACCCTAGATGGACGCAGGAAAGCTGCTATAGTTCCTCGCAAGCGAAAAGGGAAAGCTGCGATACAAGCCCAAAAAAGGGACGCAGCTAAACAATCCCCCAAGCCAACAGGGACAAAACTACATGAATAATCGTTTGAGAAAAATCACCATCGTGGGTGGGGGTACGGCTGGGTGGATGACCGCACTGCTCCTGGACATGGTGTTTTCCCGCACGTCAGGGCCCAAGGATCGCCCGCAAATTTGCCTGATCGAGAGCCCCAATATCTCTACCGTGGGTGTGGGTGAGGCTACTGTGCCGCGCATGCCGGTCACGCTCCGTCAGGCGGGCATTTCAGAACGAAGTTTCTTCCGCGAGACCAACGCATCATTCAAGCTGGGTGTGAAGTTTTGCAATTGGAATAATGACGCCAAGGGCAATCGCATCGATTACATGAACCCCTTTGCCCACGGTCAGATGTTGGAAGGGTTGGAGACTGCCGAGTATTTCTTGCGCTTTGGCAATGGGGATCGGGATTTCACACAATCCATCTCTCCGCATGATGATCTGGCCCGTCTGTGCAAGGGCGCGCGGCAGCTGGGTCAGCCTGAATTCGAGCAACGGTTTGGCTATGCCTATCATCTGGATGCTGTGAAATTTGCAGGCATGCTCACCAAGATCTGCACCAAGCGCGGCGTGGAACATATTCAGGATGAGGTGAAATCGGTTGAACTGGACGAACAGGGCAATGTCAGCCATCTCATGTTGGAGGCCAAGGGCCGCCATGACATCGAGATGGTCGTGGATTGCACCGGGTTCCGGGGATTGATCATCAATAAGGCACTCGGTGAGCCGTTTTTGGATTACTCGGACTATCTGCCGAATGATCGGGCCCTGGCGTTGCAGATCGAGCATCCCGACCCGGAAAAGATTGAAAGCGCTACACGGTCAACCGCTCTGGGCGCAGGCTGGACTTGGCGGGTACCGCTTTATAACCGCGTGGGTACGGGCTATGTTTATTCGTCCGCGCACCGAACAGATGATCAGGCGGCAGACGAATATCTCGAATGGTTGGGTGACAGCGGCAAGGGTCTGACACCACGTGTAATCCCGATGCGCGTCGGGCGCGTGCGCAATGCCTGGGTCAAGAACTGTGTAGCGATTGGTCTGTCTGGCGGGTTTATTGAACCACTTGAAAGTACCGCGATCCATATGATCGACCATGCGATACGTTGGTTCGCCGAGCACTTGCCCACCCGGGATATCGAGCCATCACTTCGTGACAGATATAACCGGCAGATGGACAAGCTCTATAACGAGGTTCTGGAGTTCATCTGTCTGCACTATCGGTTGGGCAATCGTACCGATGATCAATACTGGATCGATGCGCGAACTGAGATGAAGGTGCCGGACCGGTTGGCCGAAAACCTTGAGTTATGGCAGTACCGCTTGCCGATGGACCACGATATCGAGTTCGCTACACTGTTTGACAGCCGCGTGTATCAGACCGTTCTTTTGGGCAAACAGGTCTATGATACAGGCTACGGCGCTGGCATCCGCGACCGTCTTCGGCCATTGAAGAAACCGATTTGGTTTCAGGGTATGAAGCGTGCGAAAATGGACTTGGTGAAGATCGTCAAAACTATGCCGGATCATAAAACGCTACTACGCGATATCCGAGGGGAGCTTGAGCAACCCACCTTTGGTATGGCGGCGGCAATGAAGCCTACAGTGGCGATGCCGGGCGCGGCACCGGCCCCCGTGGTGGTCGAGAACATGCCGAATTTTGCTGAAATCCAAAGCGGTAAGAAGGATTTGCAGTTGTTCTAAAAGTACTCCGTGCTCCATGCCGGGGTTATTTGGAAACAAATGAAGGGCGGGGGGTTAAATACATCCCCGTCTCAATAGCCTTCTTTGGGATATTTATGGGCTTTGCGTCCTTCACAAGCAGTCTTGTGCGTTGCGTAAATGTAATGTAATTACATTTAGATTTGGTGAGGAACATACGCATTGCAGGGTCAGTTTGGACAAGGCCGCAAAGTTGGGCGGAATTTGCATAGCAGTCTCAAGCGTCGGAGACGACAGACTGCGCCGATGCAGGTGTATGACTCTCTGCCACCAGGGTTGCGGCAGTGGCTGGCCGCCGCCAGCTTGCCGTGGAGCCCTGTCTCGGCTCAGAAGATCTGGAACCGGGTAGGCGGCGCGCGGGACCCGTCCGCCGCACGGATGCGTCTGGATGAAATCGAACAGGCCATGCTACAGCGCGATGCCGGGGTTTGGGGTGCCAAAAGCTGAACCGAGCACTCGCAAAGACCTGCCGAACCTTGAAAACATGGGCTTTGCCCTTGCACATATCGGGGAATCCGCCTATACGCGCGCTGTCGATACAAGGGCGGTCAACGTCCGGATGACGTTTCTGAGCAGGGCCGGGTCACCTCGGCCCTTTGTGTTTGTTTGCTCAGCGGCGTACCGGGTCACGCCTGAAGACATCATGAAACAAGACCGGCGGAGACAACCGCTCGGCCAGTAAAAACGTTATGTAAAGGAAAACACTGCCAGATGGCTGATACAACCATGGAGGAATTCGAAGCCCTCCTGAACGAAAGCTTCGAAATGGACACGCCCGAAGAGGGTTCTGTTGTCAAAGGCAAGGTTCTCGCGATTGAAGCGGGCCAGGCCATCATCGACGTCGGCTACAAAATGGAAGGCCGCGTTGATCTGAAAGAATTCGCAAATCCCGGCGAAGCCCCTGATATTGCTGTTGGCGACGAGGTCGAAGTTTACCTACGCGCTGCAGAAAACGCCCGTGGCGAAGCTGTCATCTCTCGCGAGATGGCCCGCCGTGAAGAGGCATGGGACCGTCTGGAAAAAGCATATGCTGACGACCAGCGCGTCGAAGGTGCTATCTTTGGCCGCGTTAAAGGTGGCTTCACTGTCGATCTGGGTGGCGCAGTTGCGTTCCTGCCCGGCTCGCAGGTTGATGTTCGCCCCGTGCGCGACGCTGGCCCGCTGATGGGTCTGAAGCAGCCATTCCAGATTCTGAAAATGGACCGCCGCCGTGGCAACATTGTTGTTTCGCGTCGCGCAATCCTTGAAGAATCACGTGCCGAACAGCGTGCCGAAGTCATCGGCAACCTGTCCGAAGGTCAAACCGTCGAGGGTGTCGTCAAAAACATCACCGAATACGGTGCATTTGTTGATCTGGGCGGCGTTGACGGCCTGCTGCACGTCACCGACATGGCATGGCGCCGTGTGAACCACCCGTCCGAGATTCTGACGATCGGCGAAACCATCAAGGTTCAGGTCATCAAGATCAACAAAGAGACCCACCGCATCAGCCTGGGCATGAAGCAGCTGCAGGAAGATCCATGGGATCTGGTTGCTGCTAAATACCCGCTGAGCTCGGTCCATCAGGGTCGCGTCACCAACATCACCGACTACGGCGCGTTCGTCGAGCTGGAAGCCGGTGTCGAAGGTCTGGTGCACGTGTCCGAGATGTCCTGGACCAAGAAAAACGTCCACCCCGGCAAGATCGTTTCGACCAGCCAAGAAGTCGACGTCATGGTTCTGGAAATCGACGGCGCCAAGCGTCGCGTATCCCTGGGCCTGAAGCAGACTCAGCGCAACCCGTGGGAAGTGTTTGCAGAAACACACCCCGAGGGCACCGAGGTCGAAGGCGAAGTCAAAAACATCACCGAATTCGGTCTGTTCATTGGTCTCGAAGGCGACATCGACGGCATGGTTCACCTGTCCGACCTGTCCTGGGACGAGCGTGGCGAGGATGCGATCCAGAACTACCGCAAAGGCGACATGGTTTCGGCCGTTGTCTCGGAAGTCGATGTGGACAAAGAGCGTATCTCGCTGTCGATCAAAGCCCTGGGCGGTGACAAGTTCGCCGAAGCCGTGGGCGGCGTGAAGCGTGGCTCGATCGTGACCGTCGAAGTGACCGCGATTGAAGATGGCGGCATCGAGGTGGAATACGAAGGTATGAAATCCTTCATCCGCCGTTCGGACCTGTCGCGTGATCGTGCAGAGCAGCGCCCTGAGCGTTTCTCGGTCAGCGACAAGATCGATGTTCGCGTCACCAATGTCGACAGCAAGACCCGCCGTCTGGGCCTGTCGATCAAGGCACGCGAGATTGCCGAAGAAAAAGAGGCCGTGGAACAGTACGGTTCTTCCGATTCGGGTGCATCGCTGGGCGATATCCTGGGTGCGGCGTTGAAATCGGGCGATTAAGTCCGGGCAGCATCCCGATCATGAATTTCGGCCTCGCACGACAGTGCGGGGCCGTTTTTGTTGCGAATCAATATGTTCTGATCAGTCGGGTTAATCGGGGGATTGTTCGCGCAATAAGTGTGGAATTTGACCTGACAAGTGAAATTTTGCGTGAGAATGTGGCAAAATAAAGCCTCAAGACGCAGAGTATCCGTTCCCCCTTTCCGGGTTTTTTCCTATACTGTCAAAACAGTAGACCTGTCACACCGGCTGCCTGGGAGGGTATCACGCATGATCCGTTCAGAACTGATTCAGAAAATCGCTGACGAAAATCCACATCTCTATCAGCGTGATGTCGAGCGGATCGTGAACACCGTATTCGAGGAAGTCACCGATGCCATGGCGCGCGGAGACCGTGTGGAACTGCGTGGTTTCGGTGCGTTTTCAGTTAAAAAACGCGATGCTCGCGTCGGCCGCAACCCGCGCACCGGTGAAACGGTTCAGGTTGAGGAAAAATGTGTACCGTTTTTTAAAACTGGCAAGTTGCTCAGGGATCGATTGAACGGTAAAGCCTAACATTATGATGCGTTACCTTCGATATGCTTTTCTGGCGGCGCTCGGGATCATCCTGATTTCCGTGTCGCTTGCCAATGTTCAATCCGTTGAACTGAAACTGATGCCTGATGCTCTGGCCGAGCTTCTGGGCTTTAACCTCAGCACGTCCCTGCCGCTGTTTCTGGTGGTTTTGGGTGGCGTGGTGGCAGGCTTGGTTATTGGCTTCATGTGGGAATGGTTGCGGGAACACAAACACCGCCGCGATGCGACCACGAAGACAGGCGAAGTGCGCAAGCTTGAGCGAGAAGTCAAAAAGCTCAAGAAAAAGCAGAACGAAGGCAAAGACGAAGTTCTGGCGCTTCTGGATGAGGCAAGCTGAGCCTACACGCTATGTCTGATGTTCGGTTCAAAATCTGCGGCCTGACCGTACCCGATCACGTGCGCACCGCTGTTGAGGCCGGGGCAGGCTATGTTGGGTTCGTTTTCTTTCCAAAATCGCCGCGTCATCTGGACGTCGTGCATGCGACAGAGCTGGCGCATCTGGTCCCTGCCGGCGTTGCCAAGGTGGCTTTGGTCGTAAATACCACCGACGAAGAACTGGACCATATCGTTTCGACTGTACCGCTCGACATGCTTCAACTGCACGGTAAGGAATCGCCCGAACGAGTTGCGGAAATCAGGGAACGGTTTGGCCTGCCGGTGATGAAGGCCATCGGAGTAGCCGAGGTCGAAGATCTTGAGGCTATTGATCTTTACTCTGAGGTGGCCGACCAAGTGTTGATCGATGCGAAACCGCCCAGAGAATCGGAATTGCCAGGTGGCAATGGGCTGGCCTTTGATTGGCGGCTGTTGGCTGGGCGGAAGTATTGGCGCCGTCCGTGGATGCTGGCAGGTGGCCTTACTCCTCAGAATGTTGCTGAGGCCGTTCGTATGACCGGTGCGCGGCAAGTTGACGTTTCATCCGGCGTTGAAAGCGCACCGGGCGTGAAAGACGCGGCCCTGATCCGCGACTTTGCGGCTGCTCTCAGGTGATCTGATACTGATATTGCTGCGTATCCCTCGATACGGAGGGATGCAGTATGTTGGCAGCAATCGGGGGTGTTTCCTTGAGAAACTGGTACAACGCGCCGGAGTTTTTCTGGCGCGCTGGGCAGGTATATTGGCAGGCGAAAGGCGACCCATTGTGCCTGCACGCTACCATGTTCAGGCAGGATGGCCTCTATTTTTCACTGAGTGTCTGGCATGACATCGAGGCGATGCTGACTTTTTCCCAATCCGGCCCGCACAGACGTGTCATGTTGGCGGCAGACCGTCTGGCGCAGGTGAACAGGTTCCACCATTTTCCTTGCATCGGCGTGCCCACCCCGGAACAGGCAATTCAGGTCTGGCGTCAGAACACGCAGGTTGCGGAATGATGCGTTTTGCCCATGGCATATCCTGTCGCCACCACCTATGAACAACGGATACGACGAGGGAGACACCCATGGCCAACGATCTTTTCAATTCCTTCATGTCCGGCCCTGACGAACAGGGACGCTTTGGCATCTTCGGCGGACGTTTTGTCAGTGAAACACTGATGCCGCTGATCCTGGCGCTGGAAGAGGAATATGACAAAGCCAAGGATGATCCCGACTTCTGGGCCGAGATGGATGATCTGTGGGCTAACTATGTTGGCCGTCCCTCGCCATTGTATTTTGCGGAACGCCTGACCGAGCATCTGGGCGGCGCAAAGATCTATCTGAAACGGGATGAACTGAACCACACTGGCGCACACAAGATCAACAACGTGCTGGGCCAAATTATCCTGGCGCGGCGGATGGGTAAGACCCGGATCATTGCTGAGACCGGGGCAGGGCAGCACGGCGTGGCCACTGCCACCGTCTGCGCCAAATTCGGTCTGAAATGCATCGTCTACATGGGTGCCCATGACGTACAGCGTCAGGCCCCGAACGTATTCCGTATGCGCCTGTTGGGTGCAGAAGTGATCCCCGTGACCTCGGGTCGTGGCACTTTGAAAGACGCGATGAACGATGCGCTGCGCGACTGGGTGACCAATGTGCGTGACACGTTCTATTGCATCGGGACTGTGGCCGGGCCACATCCTTACCCGGCAATGGTACGTGATTTCCAGTCGATCATCGGCAAGGAAGCGAAAGAGCAGATGATGAAGGCCGAGGGCCGTCTGCCTGACACGATCATCGCGGCGATCGGCGGTGGATCGAACGCAATGGGTCTGTTCTACCCGTTCCTCGACGACAAGGACGTCAACATCATCGGCGTCGAAGCCGGTGGTAAGGGCGTGAACGAGAAGATGGAGCATTGCGCTTCTCTTACAGGCGGTCGTCCGGGCGTGCTGCATGGCAACCGGACCTATCTGCTGCAGGATGACGATGGCCAGATTCTTGAAGGCTACTCGATCTCGGCTGGTTTGGACTATCCGGGCATCGGGCCTGAACATTCCTGGCTGCACGAGATTGGCCGCGCGAATTATGTCTCGATTACTGACACGGAAGCGCTGGAGGCATTCCAGCTATGCTGCTCGACCGAGGGGATTATCCCGGCGCTGGAGCCGAGCCATGCGCTGGCTCATGTGATGAAGATTGCTCCGGAACTGCCCAAGGATCACCTGATCTGCATGAACATGTGTGGTCGCGGGGACAAGGACGTTCAGACAGTGGCGAAATATCTGAACTTCGACATGTCAGATACCGAAGGTCGGACGGCCGGTTGATAAAAAGCCGGGGCCACGTGCCCCGATTATTTTCTGCCACGTCTTGCAGCACGCACGCCCCGGAAGTCATATACTTTTTGCATGATCCTTGGTGAAACGGCCTGAGACCCCAAGGAAGGTCCGGCGGGGCGAACACTGACAAGCGCAATCAAAAGCAAAACAAGAGGCACAGGATTCGTGGTGTCGTTCGAGCCGCTTTGCATATGTGCGTTTCCTTCTGGCAATCAGTCCCGCAGAAAACATCCGACTGTTGCGAAATTACCGTGTGATTGAAGGTTTTATGGCAGTGGCTTCTTGGGGGTTCCGTTTCGCACACTCGACATTCAAAGCGCGGCTTCACAGTGAAGACGCCCTAAAATCACGGTTTTTGCAGAGTGCTTATGGGGTCGAATCGTCCGAGCCCGGTTGATTGTGCACAGATATGTGACCTGCACGCCGAAGTTGAATCATTTCCAATTCTATACAGCGACTCTGAATTGATTTAACTTTTTGGCAACTGGCGTTGTTGTGGCCGGTTCAGGGGAAGTCTCGACGTAGATGGGACAACGGAAGACGCGGCTCGGGACAAGGTATTCTCTCCGGGCACCCTGGTGTTTGGCACCCTCGCGGTGCTGTAGGAGGTAAAATGGTTAGGTCCGCGATTTCGAGGCTGTCGTGCCTCTTTTTTCTGGCTTCAGCACTCATGATCGGAAGCGCCAAAGAGGGTGCCGCCCTTGGCGGGGGGTTTATTGTAACCTCGGCTCCGACGCCGAACGGCGGTAGTATCTTTTTTAACAATATCGCAGCGACTGGCACTGCATTTGTATCGCTGGGAGGGTCCGGGCAGGTTCCCGGCGGTAGCTTCTATTTTAACAATGGCGTTCTGAACCAGGCTGCCATTACACCTGCAGGACTGGCGTCCTTGGGCTATATTGGCGCGAACATTATCAGTCAGGATGGCGCGGATTCCACATATGCGGCAGACGGGTATCTTGGGATTACGTTTACCGCGCGTGAAACAGTCGGGGGGCCGCTTTATCGCTATGAGATCGCGCTGTCTGGTGTCACAAATACGCAGATCATCAACACCCGTGTTCTGGTGGATACGACCCAGCCCACGGCAACGATCGGAGCATTGACGCCAACCGGTAGTGGAACTTTTCAGGCAACGATCACTCTGAGCGAGCCAAGTACCGACTTCACTGTAGGCGACCTGTCGGTCACGAATGCAACGGCTACTCTGACAGGGTCGGGCACCAGCTACGTCGCAATTCTGACGCCCCAGAACAACGGTACTATCGAACTCTTCATCCCCGCAGGTGCGTTTTCGGATGCGGCGGGCAATCTGAACCCGGAATCCAACAGGGTCAGCACGCTTCAGGCGGTGACAAATACACAACGTCAGATTCAGGCGTTTCAGAATGCCCGGGCCAACAGCCTTGTGACAAACCAGCCGAAACTGACCCAGTTTCTGCAGCGTTCGGGATCGGGGGTGCTGGATTCCTCTGTCACGCAGGGCTCGGGTTATCTGAACTTTGCCAGCGATCCGTCGCAGCCGGTCTGGTTCAATGTGACCGGCAACTGGAGCTCGCAAGACGATTTTGACAGCTCCTATGCGTTGGCCGTGGTCGGAGCTCATCGTCGGATCAGTTCCAATCTGTTGATAGGCGCCATGCTCCAGTTCGATTATGCCGAGACCGAAAACGGCCCGGCCAGCGTGGACGGTACGGGCTGGCTGGTTGGTCCCTATGTGGTGGCCAAACTGCCCAATCAGCCGGTGTATTTCGAGGGGCGCGTTCTTTACGGGCAAGCCGATAATAATATCTCTCCGTTCGGCACTTATGAGGACGGTTTCGACAGTGAGCGCTGGCTGGTCCAGTCGCGCGTGACCGGTGAGATAAAGCGTGGAGCCCTGACACTCATGCCATTGCTGGACGTGAGCTATGCCAGTGATGATCAGGAAACTTATACCGACAGTCTGGGAAACCTGATCCCACAACAGGATTTCAGCCTGACAACGGCACGGCTGGGTATGGATTTCAGCCATCCGCTTCAGGTGTCACGTGGTGAGATGATGCTGACTGGTGGCCTGTCAGGGATTTGGAGCACGACCTCTGGCACCGGAACTGCTCCCGGCGTGACGCCGATTGGCGACACTGCCCGTGCCCGCGCTGACCTGGGAATCGATTACCGGTTGGAAAACAACAGCCTGCTTGCGGCAAATGTGTTCTATGACGGCATTGGTGAAAGCGGTTTTGAAAACTACAGCATCAGCCTGATCTGGCAAATGGCTTTCTGAACCAATGGCGAGATCGGATCAGGTCTCGCCAAGGCGCGATGCCGGTCAGCCTTTCGCTTTGTTCTGACACAAGATGTTGAGCGGCACAATTTCCAGCGCACGTTGATGCGTTGCTTCCAGATGAACCTTTGGGGCGCATCCTTCGTCATGGGCTTGTAGAAACCGGCTGGCACATAAACACCAACTGTCACCGGGCTTGAGGCCCGGGAAATCGAACTCGGGCCGCGCGGTGCTCAGGTCATTGCCGACGTATTTCGAATACGCCAGAAACTCGGCCGTCATCACAGCACACACGGTATGGCTGCCCTGATCCTCGGGGCAGGTATTGCACGCGCCGTCCCGGAAAAACCCGGTCAGGGGATCGCGTGAGCAGGGCACCAGAACGCCACCAAGTACGTTGATACTGTCTTGCTTTTGCATGAAGTTACCTTACAGGCTTTCTGCGATCTTTCGGAACATTTCGATGTTCTGATCATTCACGCCGGGTTCAAGAAACAGACGGTCTGCGCCGGTTGAGACAATCAAAACACCTCGGGGCTGATTGAAATAGATATACTGACCGTAAATGCCACGGGCCAGAAACTCGCCTTCGTGCGCACCACGGGGTATCCACCATTGATAGCCATAGCCGATCTTGCCTTGCGCCGTCGGGGCGCTGGGTTGCGTGGCCTCGAATATCCATTCGGCAGGAACCAGTTGTTGCCCATCCACTTTGCCGTCCTGCAGGATCATTTGTCCGAACCGTGCAAAGTCACGCGTGGTGAAGTTCAGGCCAGCCAACACAAAAGCAACACCGGCACCGTCCGTGACATAGTATCCGTCATGCTCCAGTCCCAGGGGTTGTATGATCTTATCGGTCAACAGCTCGGCCACGCTGCGTCCGGTTGCGCCGCGTATGACCATGCCTAAGACGTGCGTATCGATTGAAACGTATTGCCAGGTTTCGCCCGGCGTCGCAAAGCTGTCTTGCAAGGACGCTGCAAAATCGTCCAACTCGCCACCTAAGGCGATGACGCGACCCATGCGGTTGATGTCAGAGTTCGGGTCCAGATAATCTTCGTCAAACGTGACACCGCTGGCCATGTTCAACACATTGCGGATTGTCGCGGCCTCATAAGCGCTTCCCTTTAGCTTCGGGGCGTATTTGATTGCCGGGTCGTCCAGTGACTCGATCGCGCCCTCATTCAGCAAAATCCCAAAAAGCGCTGAAAGATAGCTTTTGGCCACCGACCAAGAAATTCGACGGTCATTTGGGCTGGTACCCAGATAATACTCCTCGAACCGGATATCGCCGTCCTGCATGACCAACAGCGAGGTGACAGAGCGTTCATCGATCCATTTGTCGGTGCCATCGGGCAGGTCGAACCCTTCGCCGTAAGGCAGCTCCCACGTCGGGCCGTTGCCACGGGGCAGATCAACGGTCAGAAAAGCTTCGTTCATGTGCGAAAAATTGTGAACGATCTTTTCTTCGGAAAACAGCGAGTTCACAGCCATCAGGCGCTGCAACTCTTCGCGTTTCCACAGCCCAACGACAACGGCAGCCAGAGCCAGCGCCACAACGATGCGCAGCACCCACTTCAAGATGGATCTCATCGCATAGCCTCCCTTGTTCCTCGGTATTGGATCGCGGACGCTTTCATTCTGCAATGACTACGTAACGGAATGTGCCGGATCTGCTATTTGAATTTGTCCAACAGCTTCTGCATGGCAGAGCGGTTATCCACTTCGGGTTCTGTCGATGTTTTGGGTTTCGCCTCGGTTTTCGGGGCAGGTGTCTTCGAGGAGCGCGGTGGAGCGGTGCGCAGCGCGACCGCATTCATGAATTTCCCGCCTTCGTCTTGGGCCAAGTAAGCTGCCCCGTCCGAAATGCCACGCAGCACATCATCTAACCAGTCAGCCTCGGACTTGGCAAAATCGTTCAAAACGTAGGCTGACACCATTTCCTTGCGACCGGGATGCCCAATTCCAAGGCGCACGCGGTCATAGGCGGCTCCGATATGGTCATGGATCGAACGCAAGCCGTTGTGTCCGGCATGTCCACCGCCCGCCTTGACGCGCACTTTGCAGGGGGCAAGGTCCAGCTCGTCGTGGAAGACAACGACATCAGTTGAATCAAGCTTGTAGAACCGCATCGCTTCACCGACGGATTGGCCGGATCGGTTCATGAAGGTCTGTGGTTTCAGCAGCATAACCTTTTCGCTGCCCAATCGACCTTCCGAAAGCTCGCCCTGAAACTTGGACTTCCACGGGCCAAACCCGTGGTCCTCTGCAATCCGGTCCACGGCCATGAACCCGATATTGTGCCGGTTGCGGGCGTATTTCTGCCCTGGGTTCCCCAATCCGACAAAGAGTTTCATGATGTTGCTCCGCCCTTGTAGCCGTTAGGCGTTTTCATGCACGGAAACGCTTGGAAAATCCAGTCAGCCCGGATGGATCTACACGCAAAAAAAACGGGACCCTGAAGGGCCCCGTTCCAAAATCCAGAAATCTGGTCCAGATTTATTCTTCTTCTTTGCCGACGACTTCAACTTCATCGACTGCAACTTCGCCCTCTTCACCTTCTTCGTCGTCGCTTGTGGACAGACCTGTTGGTGCCGAGACGTTTGCAATCACGAAATCACGGTCGATGGTCGGCTTGGTGCCTTCGGGCAGGTCAACCGACGAAATGGTGACAACGTCGTTGATGTTCATTCCGGTCACGTCAACAGTGATCTTCTCAGGAATGTCACCTGCGGTGCACAGCAATTCGACTTCCGGACGGACAACGGTCAGAACGCCGCCCTTTTTGATGCCGGGCGCTTCTTCCTCGTTGATGAATTCAACCGGGATGAACAGCGCGATCTTGGTGGTGCGACGCAGGCGCATCAGGTCCAGGTGGGTCGGCAGGTCTTTGACGATATCACGCTGAACGTCGCGGCAGATGACGCGAACGTCTTCGTGACCTTCGACCTTCAGGTTCCACAGGGTTGACTTGAAGCGACCGGCTTTCAGGCGCTTGAACAGTTCGTTGAACGGGATCTGAATCGCCAGCGGATCTTTGTCGCCGCCAAATACAACACCCGGAACCATGCCTTCGCGGCGTGTTTTACGAGCGGCGCCCTTGCCTGTCCCCGTCCGTTCCAGAGCTACGAGATCAGGAATCTCTCCAGCCATGATAATTCTCCAATGTTAGGGCGGGTATCCTCCAAGGCTGTATACCCGCGTGAAGCCGCGTCCTTATCTCGATTCACCGGATTTGGAAAGGGGTAATTCATACCCTAATATTTTGCGAGGCTCTGCGCCGCGCTCCGAGGTATTTAGAGCCAGATGAAGAACAGATCCCTTGGTTCATCTGGCCAAAAATACCTCGGGGGAGGCGCCCGGAACGGGCGACGGGGGCAGTGCCCCTAGGACGCGGGGGAGTCAGTCTTGCCAGCAACCGCCGAAATCATCTGGTACAAGAAGGTTATGCCGTCCCAGCCCATCGATATTTTTCTCACCGCAAAGCGCCATTGTTGTGTCGAGCTCCTTCTGGATCACCTCCAGCGCGGTGGTGACGCCTTTCTGACCCATCGCGCCCAAGCCGTAGACAAATGCGCGGCCGATATACGTCCCCTTGGCCCCCAGAGCCAGCGCTTTGAGTGCGTCCTGACCTGACCGGATGCCGCTGTCCAGATGCACTTCGATGTCATTGCCGACGACGTCCATAATTTCCGGCAGGACGCGGATCGAACTAAGCGCGCCATCAAGCTGCCGCCCGCCGTGGTTTGACACCACGATGGCATCTGCGCCCAGCTTGGCCGCCATTTTCGCATCGTCCGCATCAAGGATACCTTTCAGGATTACCTTGCCGCCCCATTGCTCCATCAGCTTTTCAACCTTGGACCAATCCAGGCTGGGGTCGAACTGTTCTGCGGTCCAGGCCCCCAGAGAGGATGCGTCCGAGATACCATGCACATGCCCCACGATATTGCCGAATTCTCGTCGCTTGGCCCGCAGCATTTCTATCCCCCAGGCCCATTTAGTCATCAGGTTTGCGACGGTCTTTGCGGTCAGTTTGGGCGGAGCTGACAGACCGTTCTTGAGGTCCTTGTGCCGTTGGCCCAGAATCTGCAGATCCAAGGTGATGACCAGCGCCGAACATCTGGCGTCTTTGGCCCTCTGAATCAGGCGGTTGACGTAGTCGGTGTCCTTCATGGTGTAGAGCTGGAACCAGAACGGCTTGCCGGTATGTTCAGCCACGTCTTCGATCGAGTTGATCGACATGGTTGAGAGAGTAAAAGGTACGCCAAACTCTTCAGCTGCTTTGGCGGCCTTCATCTCTCCATCTGCATGCTGCATTCCGGTCAACCCAACCGGAGCTAACGCGACGGGCATCGAGACATCCTCGCCGATCATCTTCGAGGCAGTAGAACGTCCGGACATATCAACCGCCACCCGCTGGCGCAGGCGGATCTCTTCAAAGTCGCTGCTGTTTTCGCGAAAGGTCTGTTCCGTCCAACTGCCACTTTCGGTGTAATCATAGAACATCCGGGGTACGCGGCGTTCATAAAGGCGCCTGAGGTCTTCAATATTGGTAATCACGGGCACGATTGCAGACCTCCGGGCTTCGCTGGTTAGTTTTGCTTATCAACCCATTTCCAAGCGTGCAATGATCTGACTGTGCGCCTGGCAATCAAAAAATCCGTCGCAGTGTTATCTGCGGCGGATCTTTCAATTATTTTGATGTGCGCGAGGGATTAAACGCTATGCGCGCCATCCGATAGGGTTTTTACAAAATCCAGCACTTCGGTCACTGGTTTGCCCGCGCCAATCTGACTGACGATCGCAGATCCGACCACGGCGCCGTCCGACACCGAAGCGATATTGCGGGACTTTTCGGGTGTGTTGATGCCAAAGCCCACGATCACCGGCAGGTCGGTCGCAGCTTTAATACGTGCGACTTCGGGGCCAACGTCTGTAGCCTGCGCCTCGGCTGCACCGGTAATCCCGGTGATCGAAACGTAGTAAACGAAGCCTGACGTGTTCTGCAGGACGCGCGGCAGGCGTTTGTCATCTGTGGTAGGGGTTGCCAGACGAACAAAGTTCAGACCTGCCGCTTGGGCGGGTAGGCAAAGCTCCTCGTCTTCTTCGGGTGGCAGATCCACAACGATCAGCCCGTCAATGCCCGCGTTTTTGGCGTCGGCCAGAAACGCGTCGACGCCCTGGCTGTAAATCGGATTGTAGTACCCCATCAGGACAATAGGCGTCGTGTCGTCGGTTTCCCGAAACGCGCGTGCCAGATCCAACGTACGTTGCAATGTCATGCCGCCATCCAGTGCACGTTGGCCCGCCGCCTGAATAGTGGGGCCATCCGCCATGGGGTCGGTGAACGGCAAACCCAGCTCGATCACGTCCACACCAGCGCTCGGCAGGCCCTTGACCACTTCAAGCGAAGTGTCATAGTCGGGGTCTCCGGCCATGATATAGGCAACAAAGGCCTTCTTTCCTTCGGCTTTCAGGGCGGCAAACTTAGCGTCGATACGGGTCATCGGATGTCCTTGCACTCGGGTTTCGACCCGTGTGCAGAAACTTTGACCGAAAATCAATCCCGCCGACGCAGGAATAGGTCAGAAGCCCAGATGATACCGCAGCAGCACCGCGTTTACACCGGGGTTATCGTCATTGGTGCTGGCGTTGGATTTGTGAGTGATCGCAACCGAAACGCTGTTGCCGTTGTTCAGGCTGTATCCAAGACCCAAAAGGCTGCGGATCTGGAATTCTCCGCCCAGATCGTTTTCATCATCGTTGGCATTGAAGTAACCAGGCATGACACTGCCTTCGATGAACCAGCGTTCGTTCAGCGAATACAGTCCGATCAGGCCTGCGCCGATATGCGTGTCCCCATTTTCATGAACCGACAGGGCAGCCCCCCAGCCAGCACTGAACCGCGCTGCCTGATGAAACGGGCTATGCTGATATTCGAGCGAAATCAGGCCCTGATCCTCGGACGCATCATCGGAGAAGTCCGCATAACCTGCGCCGAAAACAACGGTCTGAGCATTGCCTGTCACACTGGCCGAGACCGTCAACACGGTCGCAAGAAGAAGCTGTTTCATTATTTTCTACCATTAAAATTGGTGGTGCTACGCTAACTGGTTATTCTAGGGTCATTTTTTCAATTCCGACAAGAACACGATTTTCGAACGTTTTTGTGATGTGGCGAAAGGGTCTCAACAAAAGTGCATCCAGCAATCACTTGCGCATTTATGCGGACCTGCATAGAAGCTGCGTTCGTATTCTATGCAGGAGGCCGTGATGGGCTTTAAAATGGGAATCGTGGGTCTGCCGAATGTGGGTAAGTCGACCCTGTTTAATGCGCTGACCAAAACCGCCGCTGCGCAAGCTGCGAACTTCCCGTTTTGCACCATCGAGCCCAACGTTGGCGACGTGGCGGTGCCGGATGATCGGCTGGACAAGCTGGCAGCAATTGCCGCGTCGAAACAGATCATCCCGACGCGAATGACATTCGTGGATATTGCCGGCCTGGTGAAAGGCGCGTCGAAAGGTGAGGGGCTGGGCAACCAGTTTCTGGCCAATATTCGTGAGACCGACGCCATCGCCCATGTACTTCGTTGTTTCGAAGATGGCGACGTGACTCATGTTGACGGCCGTGTCGATCCGGTGGCTGATGCCGACACTATCGAGACCGAGCTGATGCTGGCTGATCTGGAAAGCATCGAAAAGCGTCGTGCTAACCTTGTGCGTAAGTTGAAGGGCAACGACAAAGAAGCGCAGCAGCAGGAACGCTTGCTGGCTGTCGCACAGGAAATGCTGGAAAACGGCAAGCCCGCGCGCCTTGTTGAAGTGTCGGACGAAGATGCCAAGGCGTGGAAGATGCTGCAGTTGCTGACCACCAAGCCGGTGCTCTATGTCTGCAACGTGTCCGAGGAAGAAGCCGCCGAAGGCAACGAGTATTCAGCCAAAGTTGCCGAGATGGCCGCTGCTCAGGGCAATGCCCACGTTATCATCAGCGCCAAGATCGAAGAAGAGATCAGCTTGCTGGAAGACGAAGAAGCGCAGATGTTCCTTGAGGAGATGGGTCTGGAAGAGCCCGGCCTCGACCGCCTGATCAAAGCCGGTTACGACCTGCTAAAACTGGAAACCTATTTCACCGTCGGCCCGAAAGAAGCCCGCGCCTGGACCATCCGCACCGGCACCGCTGCACCGCAGGCCGCTGGAGTGATCCACGG
Organism: uncultured Ruegeria sp.; assembly: GCF_947497005.1. Lineage (GTDB taxonomy): Bacteria > Pseudomonadota > Alphaproteobacteria > Rhodobacterales > Rhodobacteraceae > Ruegeria. The sequence continues at coordinate 234,256 of NZ_CANMFF010000005.1, forward strand.
GGATTTCGAAAAGGGTTTCATCCGCGCCGAAACCATCGCTTATGACGACTTTATTGCGGCCAACGGCGAGCAGGCCGCGAAGGAGGCAGGCAAGATGCGGGCCGAGGGCAAAGGCTACATCGTCAAGGACGGCGATGTGATGCATTTCTTGTTTAATACTTAAGGGCACGGTCAAATTTATGGCTGAAACTGACGAAACTACATCGTGCCGTTCCAGTCTTGTCCGAAGCCTGTGTGTTTCCTTGAAGTTGCGTTTGGCACGTCATGAAGCGTGGGTGCTGAAAGCCGCAAGAAAAGTGCCCTTTCTGAGTCTCTTCGTGTTCGGGACGTTATGGGTCTGGTTCTTTTTGCCAATGATCCCGATCGGGATTCTCGTCATCATATTGCTTGAGCACGCAGTTGTGTTTGGTGCAGTTATCGCATCGGTCGTCGGGATAACGGGACTGGCTGTCATAGCGCCGTGGTTTTTTCGCTGGTATCTTATTTGCGTGGGATTGATGTTTGGTCGTTGTGGCTTGGCGCTTTCGAAAGAGAATGAAGTTTCAAGTCGGCTGGAACGATTGCAAGGAAAGTTGCCTTGAGCGCGAGTGAGTGAACCGGATATTGGACAAATCAGGTCCGAAACCACCGAACATCTCTTTTCAAACTCATGCTGTGCTCTTTGGCGCAAACCCCGGTAGTGTAGTTTTCAACCTGCCATTCGAGACACCTGCAAAATGATCGAAATTCGCGACCTCCAACTGCTCAGCGCCCTTGCGCGGCATCGGCATTTTGCCAAGGCGGCCGAGGAATGCGGAATTTCGCAACCCGCCTTCTCCATGCGAATCCGCAATCTCGAGGATCGGCTGGGCGTCTCGATCGTTCGGCGTGCCAACCGGTTTCAGGGGTTGACGGAAGAGGGTGAGTTAATCGTCCAGCGGGCACGGCGTATCCTCGACGACACCAAGGCACTGGAGCAGCAGGTGCTGGCTGCCAAGGGCGAGATCACCGGAACGCTGGTCCTGGGGGTGATCCCAACCGCCATTGCCTTTACCGGACGGCTCACCAAACGGTTGCGTCAGGCGCATCCGCGCATCGTTACGCGCATCGAAACCATGTCGGCCACTGCCATCCAACACCGGCTGGACGAAGGAAGCCTGGACGCCGGAGTAACGTATGGCGACAGCATCGGAACTGACCTGCGGCAGGTGCAGCCATTGTACGAGGAAACCTACGTCCTGCTGATCCCGTCGCATATGACCGATGAGACCGGTCCGATGCCCTGGGCGCGCGTAGCGGAATTCCCGCTCAGCCTTCTTGAGCCGCAGATGCAAAATAGGCGTATTCTGGATCGCATTTTTGCCGAACAGGGGCTGCACCCGGACGTGGTTGCAGAAACAAGCGGGTTTACCGCTTCGATGGTTATGGCACGAGAAGGGCTGGCAGCCACGGTTGTCCCCCGTGTTCTCATAAGGGCGCTGGGCGAGTTGAAGGGAACAAAGGTGTTACCTCTGATTGATCCAGTTGTCAGCAAGCCGATTTGTCTGGCGACCCTGAGCCGGGATCCGGAATTGCCCACAGTACAGGCGCTGCGCGCTGTGGTGACGTCTTTGCGGTGATAAGATGTCGTTATCGTGCGATTGCCAAAAGCGATTTGACGATATGATAGTCTGATGAGACACGGGGCCTTAATCGGAGGGCATCATGGCACCATTAGATACCAAGCCATCAGGCGCACCCAAGGGCGTCTGGAAGTCAGGTAAAGGCAAGGGGCGGCACACACCCAAGGGCCGTCAGTTCACGGATGAAGCACAGGCCGAGGTTGCGCGCCTGTTGGGGGATCGCCCGCGTCGCCGCGACCTGTTGATCGAATTTCTGCACTTAATTCAGGACGAACACGGCCATATCAGTGCCGACCACATCGCCGCACTGGCGGTTGAAATGCGGGTCGGTCAGGCTGAAATCTATGAAACTGCGACCTTCTATGCCCATTTCGATGTGGTGAAAGAGGGCGAGACACCTCCGCCCGCGTTGACCATCCGGGTTTGCGATTCTTTGTCCTGCGAAATGGCCGGTGCGCAGAAGTTGCAGAAGGCACTTGAAGATGGGCTGGACGCGTCGCAAGTACGTGTGCTTCGCGCGCCCTGCATGGGGCGCTGCGACACGGCCCCTGTGCTTGAGATCGGTCACAACCATATCGACCATGCGACCCCCGAAAAGGTACGGGCTGCGATTGCTGCAGGTGACACCCATGCCCATCTGCCCGACTACGAAGCTTTCGCCGCCTATGAAGCAAATGGCGGTTATGCCAAGCTGAAAGAGCTGCGCGACAGCGGCGATTGGGAGAAGGTGCAGGAAGACGTCCTGTCCTCGGGCCTCCGCGGTCTGGGCGGCGCCGGCTTCCCATCCGGCAAGAAGTGGGGCTTTGTTCGCATGAATGAAGGCCCACGTTATCTGGCTGTGAATGGAGACGAAGGCGAGCCGGGCACGTTCAAGGACCGCTACTATCTGGAGCGTATGCCGCATGTCTTCCTCGAAGGCATGCTGATCGCCGCATGGGCGGTGGAGGCCGAGACCTGCTTCATCTATATGCGCGACGAATACCCGGCGGTTCTGGAAATCCTCGCCCGTGAGATCACCGCGCTGGAACAGGCTGGGATTGTTGAGCCGGGCTATATCGACCTACGCCGGGGTGCTGGCGCTTACATCTGTGGTGAAGAATCCGCGATGATCGAGTCGATTGAAGGCAAAAAAGGCCTGCCGCGCCACCGTCCTCCGTTCGTAGCGCAGGTTGGGGTCTTTAACCGCCCGACGCTCGTGCACAATGTCGAGACGCTGCATTGGGTCACCAAAGTCTGCCGCGAGGGGCCGGAATGCCTGAGCAGCACCGAAAAGAACGGCCGCAAGGGCCTGCGCAGCTATTCGGTCTCGGGCCGGGTGGCGAAGCCGGGGGTTTACCTGCTGCCTGCGGGATCGACCATTCTGGACGTGATCGAAGCGGCTGGGGGTATGGCCGAGGGCCAGACGTTTAAAGCCTATCAGCCGGGTGGTCCGTCCTCAGGTCTGTTGCCTGCGTCGATGGACGATATCCCGCTGGATTTCGACACCCTGCAACCGCATGGCACCTTCATCGGCTCTGCTGCGGTTGTGGTGCTGTCCGATCAGGACACCGCCCGTGATGCGGCGTTGAACATGCTGCGGTTTTTTGAGGATGAAAGCTGCGGTCAGTGCACGCCCTGCCGGGCGGGCTGCGAAAAGGCGGTGAAGCTGATGCAGGCCGATAAATGGGATCAGGATCTGCTGGAAGATCTGTGTCAGGTCATGGGCGACGCCTCGATCTGCGGTCTGGGGCAGGCGGCCCCGAACCCGATCCGTCTGGTCATGAAACACTTCGCTGACGAAATCTGAAGGGAGACAGAGCCATGCTTGATGCAAGCCCAACCAAGACCGTCACCTTCAATCTGAACGGCGATGACGTCACCGTGCCCGAGGGCACCACGATCTGGGACGCGGCCAACGGCTGTGGACTGGTAATCCCGCACCTTTGCCACAAACCGGCACCCGGCTACAAACCCGACGGCAACTGCCGCGCCTGTATGGTCGAGGTGGAAGGCGAGCGCACTCTGGTCGCCTCGTGTATCCGTCCGGCGGCTGAGGGGATGGTGGTGAAAACCGACACCGACCGCGCCGAGAAGTCGCGCGCGATGGTGATGGAGCTACTGGTGACCGACCAGCCCGCGGAGGCGCACGATACCTCCAGCCATTTCTGGGACATGGCCAAGTTGAGCGACGTCAACGATAGTCGTTTCCCGGCGAAAGAGGCCGAGAAGATTCCACTGCTGGATGACAGCCACGTCGCGATGCGCGTCAATCTGGATGCCTGCATCAACTGCAACCTCTGCGTCCGGGCCTGCCGCGACGTGCAGGTCAACGACGTGATCGGCATGGCCGGTCGCGGTCATACTTCGCAGGTGGTGTTCGATCAGAACGACCCCATGGGCGCATCAACCTGCGTGGCCTGTGGTGAATGTGTTCAGGCCTGCCCGACCGGCGCGCTGATGCCCGCGACCGTGCTGGACGACCAGCAGCAGGGCGACAGCAAGGACTACGACTCTGAAACCGAAAGCGTCTGTCCGTTCTGCGGCGTGGGCTGCAAGGTTTCGCTGAAGGTCAAGGACGGCAAGGTGAAATATGTCGAGGGCATCAACGGCCCGGCAAACGAAGGTCGTCTGTGCGTCAAAGGCCGCTTCGGGTTCGATTACATCCACCACCCGCACCGCCTGACCAAGCCGCTGATCCGGCGCGAGGATGCGCCTGAAAAGGGGCTGAACGTCGATCCGGGCAATCTGGACACCCATTTCCGCGAGGCAACTTGGGAAGAGGCGATGGATCTGGCCGCCACCAAGCTGAAAGCACTGCGCGAGGATGACCCTCGCAATGTGGCCGGTTTTGGCTCAGCCAAATGCACCAACGAAGAAGCGTACCTGTTTCAGAAGTTCATTCGTCAGGGGTTCAAGCACAACAACGTCGACCACTGCACCCGCCTGTGCCACGCGTCCTCGGTGGCAGCACTGATCGAGAACGTCGGTTCGGGCGCTGTGACTGCGACCTTCAACGAAGTCGAGAACTCGGATGTGGTCATCATCATCGGCTCGAACCCGATCGAGAATCACCCGGTGGCTGCGACCTACTTCAAGCAGTTCACCAAACGTGGCGGCAAACTGATTGTTATGGACCCTCGCGGCGTCGGGATGCGCAAGTTTGCCGACGAAATGCTGCAGTTCCGTCCTGGTGCCGATGTCTCGATGCTCAACGCGATCATGAATGTGATCGTTGAGGAAGAGCTTTATGACAGCCAGTACATTCACCGCTGGACCGAGAACTGGGAGGCCGAGAAAGAGCACCTGCGCCAGTTCACGCCCGAGGCGATGTCGCCGATCTGCGGCATCGAACCCGATCAACTGCGCCGTGTTGCGCGTATCTTTGCACAGGCCAAGGCTGGTCTGATCTTCTGGGGCATGGGCGTCAGTCAGCACATCCACGGCACCGATAACTCGCGCTGCCTGATCTCGCTGGCTCTGATGACCGGTAACGTAGGCAAACCCGGCGCGGGTCTGCACCCGTTGCGGGGGCAGAACAACGTACAGGGTGCCTCCGACGCAGGTCTGATCCCAATGTTCCTGCCGGACTACAAAACTGTCACGGATGACAATATCCGCGCGCAGTTCGCCGATGTCTGGAAGTCGGATGATTTCTCGAATGAGAAGGGCCTGACCGTCACCGAGATCATCGACCAGATCTACGCCCGTAACATCAAAGGGATGTACATTCTGGGCGAAAACCCGGCCATGTCTGACCCGGATGTGAACCACGCGCGTGAAGCCTTGGCCAAGCTGGACTTGATGATCGTTCAGGACATCTTCCTGACCGAGACGGCGAACTATGCCGACATCATCCTGCCGGCTTCGGCGCTGTATGAAAAGAACGGCACGGTGTCGAACACCAACCGTCAGGTCCAGCGCGTGCGCCCTGCCGTAACGCCGCCGGGTGAGGCGCGCGAGGATTGGAAGATCACGGTCGAACTGGCGCAGCGCATCGGGCTAAACTGGGATTACACTGATGTGTCCCAGGTCTTTGCCGAGATGAAGCTGACCATGAATTCGCTTGATAACATCACCTGGGAACGGCTGGAGACCGAGACGATTACTTACCCGTCGTTGTCCGAGACCGATCCGGGCCAGTCGATCGTATTCGGAGATGGCTTCCCCCGCGCGGATGGCAAGGCAAGGTTCACCCCAGCCAGTGTCATCCCACCGGATGAAGCTCCGGACGATGAATATCCAATGATTGCCACCACCGGCCGTCAGTTGGAGCATTGGCACACCGGATCGATGACCCGCCGCGCCAAGGTGCTTGATGCGGTCGAACCCGAGGCCAACTGCTCGATGAATCCACGTACCCTCAAACTGATGGGGATCGAGCCGGGCGAAATGATCCGCCTGACCACGCGTCGTGGTTCGATCGAGATCATGGTGCGCGCTGACCGGGCCATTGCCGAAGACATGGTGTTCATCCCGTTTGCCTATGTTGAGGCGGCGGCGAATATTCTGACCAACTCGGCCATCGACCCCTATGGCAAGATCCCCGAGTTCAAATTCTCGGCCATTCGTGTCGAAAAGATCGGGGATGCGATCGCGGCAGAGTAATTTCTTTTGCTAAAGTGTTAAGAGCGGCCACTAGTGAGGCCGCTCTTTTTTATGGGCGTACATCATTCACTCCAAGACCCAGTTCCGCCCGTAGGGCGAGGTGACATCGCTGCAATTGATGAACCTGTGCTCAGCATATTGTGACCGTTGACGTGAGGACAGGAGTTTTACTTGCACGGCAGAAAAGCTAGAAATTAGGGTTATTGAATCTCTGGTCTACGAAGCACAGGCTAATCGGATCAGAGGTTAATGAATCTGACCTCAGGTCTCGGGATAACAAACCAGAGTAGTAGAACCAGGACTGCATGAAACTAAAAGACGTGTATCTACGGTTGCAGCAAGCAGAGATAACGTTTGTGGTTTTACCGGGCATATCAACCACACTGACTCTTCATGAAGTATTCAGTTTCTTTTTGTCCCGAAACTTCTTTCTGTTTCTGGCCCCTTTGATGTTGATGCTGTCCGGCGCGACGCCTTCCCTGTTCGCCATGCCGCTGGATGGGATGGGGCGAGCCATATATTGGGTGTTTTGCTTGTTGGGCTATTTGGCCCTGGCATTCGTGATGCTGACAAGCCAGGCTGCGTGCAGCACCTATCTGGGTTTTGACAGGTTTTTCACGCCATTGACGTGCCTGCCCATCGCATACGGTGGAACGCAGTTTGCGGAACACGCCGCGACTGAGGTTTTTAATACGATCTTTTCTTTGAACTTCGTCTATATGCCGCTGTTTCTGCCGCAGTACTGCCTGATACTCGGCGTGGAACTGATTGTGATCGTCTGGGTTCTGCCTGCGTTTTTGTCCCGTTCCCGTGCCGGTGTCCCGGAACAGATTGAGCAGGCCCCAACCGCCATCAATTCAGGCGGTGTCGTGTCGGCGAATGGGCAGAGTTTCCTGGTAAAGGATATTCTCTATGTTCAGGCCAATCAGCATTACGTGACTGTCCGGTTAGATGAAAAGGAAGCCCTGGTGCGGTCCACATTCAAGGGGATTCTGTCTCAGATACCCTGTGGGCGCGGGCTGCAGGTGCACAGGTCTTTTTGGGTGTCCAGACGGGGTGTTGACCTTGCCAGCAGCCTGAACGATCCAGATTCAATTGTTTTGACCTGTGGTACGCGGATTGCAGTCGCGCGCAGCCGCCAAAGCGCCGTGAGGGCCTGGCTGACGGATATGGCCGCGAATACCTGATAATCGCGCGTTATCTGCAATTTCGGCAAAAACAACCTGATCAGCATTCTTGACTGCCTGCGCACTGTTCACCCAGGCGTTTCGGATCATGGATTTCTGCCAGAGATCCGGTATCGGGTTCGAAAAGACATTCACCTCCCCGTGATTGCCAGCATTTGGGCTGACAAAACACGGAGAGGCGAAAAGAAAAATCATTTCGTTGTGAAATAAGATGTAGCTATGTCTTTACTAATTTCCCCGATCTGAATTTCATTTTGAAAAAACAAGGGACTACTCGTTACACATTCGCTCGTTGGATACTCGTTAAGCTTCTTACTAGTTACAGCACCACACAAACTTCGATGCTGAATCCTTTATGATAAAAGGCGGCGTGACCAACAACAGGATTGGAACGAACCGTCGCAAATACATCATGAATAACCACATGCTGTTCGTGTCGCATGAACGGTATTTCTAAGCTTTATTTCGCTTAAACAGTCGGTTAGTAGTCGCGTTCGAAGAATAATCCCACGCCTGTCTCGCCACGGCCGTCGACTGTACCGCGGACCGTGAAATTGTCAGTGACATCGAGGTTCAGGTTCACTTCGGTGTCGCCCTCGGTGTTCACAGTGAAATCGGTATAGAGGTTTTCACCCAGATACGCGCCTGCGCCCAACCGGCCCGCGCCGCCTTCCGATGCACCTATGTCGATCGTATCCACACCGGTGGAGTCGCGCAGACCCTTGGTTACATCGCCGCCCGCACCGCTGAGCTGCGCCAGTGAAGCGGCCATTTGCGCGATCAGGAAAGGAGAGATTTCAGAGAACCGGTTCCCGAATAGCAACATCGCCAGCGCTTCTTCGGCCGGACGTTCGGGATCGGAAAACACATCTACCTCAGGAGAATCCAGCGGACCTGCAATTTCGATTGTCGCCGTACCATCCGAGGTGCTGGCCGAAGATTCAAATTCGATATACGGCGTCAGGTCACCCTGCAATGTGACGATGCCCTTGGTCAGCGCCAGCCTGCGACCCAGAATGTCGAAATTCCCCCGGATCAGTTCGATCTGACCGGACGGAACAACAGAGGTTGTGGTGCCGCCGATGAAAATCCGACCGCCCAGTTCGGCATTCACACCGCGCCCCCGGACGAATACTGCCTTCGGTGCCAGCAGACTGATATCCAGCGCAATTCTGGAGGCGCTTTTCGCTGCGCCCTCGGACGCGACCAATCCGGCACGCTCTCGGGTGATGAAACCGGCACGGCTTTCATTGATGTGCTGAATGTCCGGGATCGGCGCCGCGCCTACGGCTCCCGATGCGGCCGCAAGGTTGATATTGGTCTCGTCAAAGGTAATCTGTCCGGCCAGCGAACTGTTTCCGGCCAAGGCCCCGGTCATTGCAATCTGACCATTCAGCGTGGTTTCATACAGCAGCTGATCCGTCAGCACGAGGCTGTTCAAGGTAGTGGTGATCTGGGCGTTGAACGGAGGGGTCAGGTCCACAGGTCCATTGACACCAAAGCTGCCACCCGCGCGCATTCCGCCGTTCAGGGTGATGGTTGCACGGCTTTGCGCCAGATCCACCTGACCGCTGATCCCGGTGATGGTCTGACCTGCATCCGGAATGGCAAGGGACGTACCGGAGGTGGTGATCGATCCGCTCAGCGATTCCAGCGCAGGTGCACCTTTGAGGGCCAGATTGAACCGCGCTGCGCCATCGATCTTGTTCGGAGTGATAAAGACGTTTGCGACTCCAAGGTTGATGCCGCCCTGTGCCGTCAGGTCGGCCTCGCCGCTGCTTTCATCAAAGGTGCCCGCCACGGTGGTGCTTATGTCCGCAGGCCCTTGCGCCTTTGTGTCGATTGTCCAAATGCCATTGTCGCGCTTAGCCGTCCCTGTGGCTGCAACTGTCCCGGGAAATTCAGGCACGAACCGCTCGATCCGGTTTAGTTTGGCGTCGAATTCAACATCGGCCGCCCCATTCTGGCTCACTGTTCCTTTCAGGCCGGCGTATGAGCTGTCAGGTCCATCCAGACGGGCGGTGCCTTCCAAACCTGAGCCAGTCGGAGCAATATTTCCTTTCAGGATGAGGGGCCCGGACAAGGTTTGCGACAGGCGTCCGACGTCATCCAACTTGGCGGAAAAGTCCAAGCCACCTGCGTCACGGTCCAGCTTTCCTGATGCATTTGCCGACAGGGCGGTTCCGATCAGCTGGAACGTACGGATGTTCAGGCCTTCGTCGTTATTCACCGCGTCCACGGTCAGGTTCGTTCGTCCCTGGATCAAGGCGTCAACCGCGTCGATCCCGGTTTTGATATCGTCCGCAGCCAAATTGCCTTTTACGTCGAACGCTTTGATGCCGACCGCTCCTTTGCCAGCGACATCTGCACGGATCGCGCCTGCCAGTTCGCGCTGAGCAAGCCCCGAAAACAATGACAGATCCGGGACGTTCAGATTGGCTTGTCCGTCTATCGCCAAAGCACTCGTCGGGTCGTCTATCGTAACAGAGGCTTTAGCCGTCAGGGCCGAGCCGTTCACCGTGGCGTCGCGGATCACAATCTGTTCCTGGCTCAGTGCGCCATCGAACGTGATCTCGTTTCGACCGGCCAGCAGAGGATCGATCTCGGTCAGGCCAGTTTTGATATCCCGACCCGACACGCTGGCCGTGCCGTCAAATTCAAGCGTCTGAACAGTTCCTTTGCCGTTCAGCTTCGCTTGCACAGCGCCGCTTAGTTCGCGTTTGGCAAGGCCCGAGAACACTGAAAGGTCGCGGGAATTGACCGTGGCTTGTCCATCTATGGTCACGTTGCCATCAGGGGTCGTTACAGTGCCATCGACCTGCGCGCGCAAGGTATCACCGATCAAGGTGAAGTTGCGGACAGTTACGCCATCTTCGCCGCGCTTGGCGTCCAGTGTAATTGTTGTCTTGCCTCGGATCACCGGATCGATGTCGTCACGCCCGGTAGACAGGTCATTTCCTTCGACCTCCAGTTTGCCATCGAAACTGCGTTCCAGAGGGGAGCCCTGACCCGTTAGCCGGGCAGAGGCCTGACCGCCCAGATCCAACTGCGCCAGCTCCGAAAACCGGGACAGGTCTGTCGCGTCCAGTGTGGCTGTGCCGTCAATGGCCAGCCCGCTGGACAGACCGCTGATCAATGCATCGATGCCCAGTTCGTAATCCGAACCAACCAATTCGAATCCAGACAGGTTCAGGGTCTGATCGCTGCCGTATTCGAACGTTCCGTCCAGAGTAATGCGGTCGCCAACAGCCGCGTTCAAGGCATCGTCAGCCAGATCAATACCGTCCAGGGCGGCCTGCAGATCGCCGTCGAGTTTCAGTGCGCTACCCTGCTCAAGGGTCCCCTGTGCCGAAATCTGCGCGCGCTGCAGATCAAGTTGCTGGGTCTTCACGGCGTTCGCCGTCAAACTCAGATCCCAGAGATTGCCGTTCTTCTCGTCAAACAGCGCGGAAATCTGTGCAGCCTCAATAGACGTGCCCCCGCCCGAGACAGGCAGAACAACGCTTTCCCCTTCTGGTGGCGTAATGCGCCCCTGAAGGGCCGCCAGTTGCAACCGACCCCCTGCCGCCAACTGCAATGCCCCTTTCAGGTTCAGTGCTTGCGACGTGAGCTCGAGATCACTGATGTCCAACGCGCCTTCGGGCTGGGTCCGCCCATCCACAAACAGCTGTGTTTTGGTGCCAAAAAACGTATCCATATTGTCGGCAACAAAGGGTGTCAGATCGCCGCCCAGATCGGCTGTAAAGGCAATGCCCTCGTTCGCGCTTGCTGCGGCAGTCGGCGCCGAGCGCAACCGAACCTGCCCGGTCACCCGTGGCTGACCATCGCTGCTGAGGCCAATATCTGCCGTAAAGTCGGTCACTGGCCCGGACCCTTTTGCCGTCAATCCGATCGGGGGGCTGCCCGGGATTTTCAGAGCGGTGGAGATCAGGCCGCCCGCGGCTTCTGTCACCTGAAGGTCCAGATCGATTTGGCTGTCTGAATTCTGAAAGCCCGCGGTCAACTTGATTTCATCACCAGCCCGATCGATCCGCGTGATGTCCAGGTTGGTATCCAGCGTCCCGTCGGCCAGGGACAGGTTGCCATTGACCGCCAATTCGGCAGCCACGCCTATCAGCGGTTCGCCCAAAGCCAGTTCGTCAATTCGAATTTCACCGATTTCAATGGCGACGGGCAGTTCAGGCAGTTGAAAGGCCTGGGTCTCGGCGGACGGGGGTGGTACATCCTTTGTGGTGGTGCCCGGTGCGCGGGCCACGTCGATTTCCTGCGCGGTCAGTGCGTTGACCGAAAATCGTCCACGGATCAGGGCAAGCCGGTTCCAGTCCAGTTCGGCATCCTTGATGGTCAGCCAGACGCCTTCGTCGTCGGCGATCGTGATCTCTGCAATTGTGGCGCGTGAACTCAGCGCCCCTTGCAGGCCTGTGACTGTAACGTTCTGATCGTCGCCCGACAGCGTATCCTGCAGGAACCGTTCGATCATGCTGCCGCCTTCATCCTCTTGCGGATGCCCGGCCACAGGCACAAATATCAGCGTGCCGATCAGCAGAGGGGATGAAAGATGTCGTCTCAAAATGCCTGTCCGATCCCGATGTAAAACTGGAGCCCGTCCCCAGTGGGGCCGCTAACCGGATAAGCGAGATCAAAGCGCAGTGGGCCAAACCCACCCAGATCATATCTTACGCCTATACCAGCGCCAGAGTGGTCTTCCGCACCGCTGCCTATGAAGGAAGACGTGTCGACGACACCGTAGTCATAAAACCCGACCAGCGACAGGCTGTCCGTAACCTTGCCTCGGATTTCGCCGGACAAGCCAATAAATGACTTGCCGCCCGCGATGCCGGTTCCGACGGGAATACCAAGGCTCTCAAAGGGTTGCCCGCGCACGGTTCCCGCTCCGCCGGAAAAGAACAGAAAATCGGGTGTGACGCCATCTGCGGGCGGCCCAATGACTGATCCCAGTTGCGCCCGCCCTGCCAGTACCAGCCGGCCGCCGGTGCCAAGGCTGGTGTAGGCGCGGCTATCAAAGAACAGGCGAATGCCAGTGTCGGTGCCAGAAAATCCGACAAAGGGCATCACCTGCGAGTCCAGATAGAAGCCGCGCGTAGCGCTTACTTTGCTGTCACGTTTGTCCCATTCCGAACGGAATGGCACGATAAAGTATCTGAATTTTCTACCGCTTCCATAGGCATCATCGGCATCCGACCACTGAAATCCGGCCGACGCTTCCGCGTACAGGTTGTCCGAAAAGGTACGGCGCGCACCATAGGCCAACGAGGCGAGCGTCACGTTATAGTTTTCGGTGTTGCGGCGCTCCAGCAAGGCGCTCCAGAATGTGTTGTCGTCCGGGCCAAGTCGATCCGGCTGATCCAGGCGTAACCCGATCCGGCCATCGATATCCTCGGCACCGCCGATATTTCGTATTGCCGCCTCAAAGCGCAGACGTTCAGCGCGTCTGAACATGTTGCGATGGGTCCAGGTCGCGGTCACATCGACACCATCGCGAGAGGCTAGTTCGACCCCAAAGGTCAGGCGACGTTTGGGCAGGTCTTCAAACGTGGCATCGAAATCTAGTGTGCCATCAGGATTTGCCGTCTCACGTTCCTGCAGCGAGACAACGTTGAACGTGCCTGTCCGGCGCAACCGAGTTCCGACTTTCTGGATTTTTTCAGGCGAATAGACGTCTCCGCTTGGGAAACCGGCGATCTTTTCAATAGACCTGTGACGCACATCCGTGTCGCCCTTGATGAACATCTTGCCAAAAGTCAGCCTGCGTCCTGGATCAAGATCGATCTGGGCGTCCAGCCGAGCCTGCGCGTGGCGCGCGATAACGGTCTGGCCCGCAACGTCGGCTTTTGCGTGGCCCGCGTCTCTCCATCCCTGCACCCCAGCTGAAGCAGCCTGTTGAATGGCGCCGGTTGTTGCCAGTTTCCCGGTTGCGAATGCTTCTGGCAACTCTGTGTCAGCGGCAAGGGGTTGAACGGTGGCGGCGCCGAATTTGAAACTTGGCCCGGTTTCAATGGTGATCGCGGCCCGCTTGATTTGAACGGGCACTGAGAGGGAACTCAGTTCGGCGGCTTCCTGCCCGTCAAGCTTGATGCTGACGACCGGGCTGAAATACCCTTCATCATACAGGATTTGTACAAGTGTGCGGTAATCTGACAAGGCCGCTGACAGGATCTCAAGCGGGGTGTCCAGGCCGCGTTTCTCGGCTGTCGTAACCGAGGACGTCTCTTTCAGGCGCTCGACCAGTTCTTTGGAGGCACCCGGGGCAGTCAGAGTTGTTTCCAATGCCGCCAGTGTCGTTGGGGCCAAAGCCACAACGACGGCCATCAGCCAGCACCTCAGACGGCCTTGCGGCGTGCTCCCTCGCATGAATTGCCCCAACTGTCCCAATTCCAGATCTCTTGTGCGTGCCATGCACAGCCATTTGAATTCAGGTTAGAACATCTGAAAGCAGTTGGGAAAAGGGATTAAACGCGGGATGCGAAAATTTCGACCAGATTGTGGCGATGCAACTGCCCGGCGTTGCGGATGTGGTGGATGATGGCTTGGCAGTCTTCGGACTTTACCGCGTGGCTGACATTGGCTTGCAAATAATCTGCGGTGCGGTTTTTAGGATGTAGGCGGTTGTTTCCAAAAAAACGTACCCTTGGGCCCTCACGCGAGGCCTGCCCGGTCAGAAAAATCAGCGTAATGCCAGATCGCGAACCCACGTTCGTACCGTGGTCGCGCTACTCGGTGGCCATCAGGCGGGCAACGTCCAGCATTCGGGCGGAGAAGCCCCATTCGTTGTCATACCAACCAAAGACCCGAACTTGATTTTCACCGACCATACGGGTTTCAGGCCCGGCTATAACCAACGATTCCGGACGGGCGCGCAGGTCGGACGAGACCAGCGGCATATCTGTCCAGCCAAGTACAGGAGACGCGGCAACCGCCTGTTTCAGAGCATGATCGAAAGCTTCGGCAGTCGTGCCGCGCTGCAAAGTGACCACGAGGTCCACGGCTGACACACTGGCCGTCGGCACACGGACTGCAGCCCCCGAGACACGCCCGGTCAGATGCGGCAGGACGACATCGATCAGGTGCATCGCACTTGACGTGGTCGGCACCATCGACAGTGCTCCTGCCCGGGAACGGGCGAGGTCGCCGCGCGGGGCGTCGACCATAGGCTGGCTGTTTGTGTAGCAATGGATCGTCGTCATGTGCCCCGACGCGACGCCACCGATATCGTCGATGACCTTGACCAGCGGCACGAGCCCATTGGTGGTGCAGGAAGCGTTCGACACGATCCGGGCGCTGCCCAACTGATCTTCGTTTGCCCCCAGAACGATGGTCACATCGGCAGCGGGTGAGGGGCCTGAGATCAGCACTTTACCCGCACCCGCAGACAACCCGCGTCGCGCAACGTCGGAGCTGCGGGCGATACCTGTACAATCCAGCATGACGTCAACGCCTGACAGATCAACGCGGGTCAGATCGGCGCTGTGGGTCAGGGGAATCGTTTGCCCATCCACGATCAGCGCAGCGTCCCCCTCGGACACATCGCCGGGATAGGGGCCGAAGGTGCTGTCGTATTTGAACAGGTAAGCGCAGGTTTCCAGCGGCGCGATGTCATTGATCAGCACCAGCTCGATATCTGACCCTCCCGGCAGGGCCAGAACCTGCCGCAGGATCGTGCGGCCGATGCGGCCGAATCCGTTAATCGCGAGTTTCATGGGCAAGCTATGGCAGTCCGGTCGGGCGATCTCAATGCCCGATCGATACCGCGTCAGTTACAGCTGACTTGCGAGAAGAACTGGCCCGAGATGTTCTGATACATACTGGCCACGATCGGTTTGCATCCGGTTGCCTGCTGAATCGCTGCAATGGCCTGAATCGTACGCAGGCGCGGCGGGGGGCCAAACGGGTTCAGGTTGTTGTTGTCACGCGTGGCGCGATAAATGACCGGCGTGTCTGCGACCTGTGTCACCGCCCAGGTGCGGCTCATGACGAAGACGGATTTGGTCTCTTCCTTTGCCGAAATGGGAGAGGTGTACAGGGTCGCAGATGCAGCAAGTGCAACAATGGTCAGCAGGGCAGGGCGCAGTTTCATGGAACAATCTCCAATGCTCAAAATCAGAATTTACTTGGATTTCAGCAAATTCCGGCCTGCGTGTGAAGCCCCAAGGTCATAAATTCGCGGCGCAACCTTGCCAGATTGCTGTTACCGGCGAGGCCGAGACGAAGGTATAGGTCGGTTGAAGCCCCTGTGCAGCAGATATCTGAACCGTCCCGGATCGCCTGTATTACAGGCTTGCGGACAGACGTCGTGCAGATAGGTTTGTGTCAGGGGCTTGGCCCTGCCGGATCAGGGGTATATCCTTGACCGCAAATGATTTCAGTTTTGTGAGACCGCCATGAAAGCCAAGATTTTGACCGCAATTGCCGCCTGCGGCGTCCTTTTGATGACCAATGTGGCCGAGGCCAAGCCACTTTCCCGAATCATTGCCGAGATGGGATTGTCGCCAGCGGATTTCGAAGTGGTCAACGCGGCCTCAAATGCGCTTTTGACCAGTGGCACGCCATCTGTGGGTCAAAAGCAATCATGGAAGAACGACGACACCGGTTCAAAAGGTACGATCCGCGTGCGAAATGTGCAGGGAAGCTGCGTCAGCCTGCAGCACGTTATTCAGCCGGACGGTGGTGATCAGAGCCGGGAAATCCGAACCCGCCGATGCAATGACGGCAATGGCAACTGGATCCTCACACCCTGATCACCGGATCAGTATCCCTGATCCCGGCTCACTTCATGCAACAAGGGCGTACCAGAGTTGAGCCTTTGGAAGTTCTCGGCCACATCTGACAGCGCATCGCCCAGATGCCATCCAGATACATGCGGTGTGATTGTCACCGCGGGATGCCGCCACAGAGGGTTGTCTTGTGGCAGGGGTTCCTGCGAGGTGACGTCCAACACGGCATGTCCCGGTGAGCCTGCGTCCAGCGCAGCAATCAGAGCAGTCTCATCAATCAGATTTCCGCGTCCTGCGTTCAGTAACTGACTGCCGGGTTTCATTGCCGCAAGCATCTGGGCATCAAACAGGCCAACGGTTTGCGGGGTCGACGGTAGGATTGAACAGACATAGTCACATTGGCCAAGAAGCTTGGGCAAAGCATCCTGTCCATGCAGGCATGTCACGCCTTCAATCGCTTTGGGAGATCGGCTCCAGCCCATCACCTGAAAACCAACGGCATGCAGCATTCGTGCGGTGCGGGCTCCGATGTGACCAAGGCCCAGAACACCGACGACGGTGTCCGGGGTGAAAACAGGCGCGCATGGAGACCACTCGGCGCGCGTTTGAGCTTCCTGGTGAAACCTCATGTGCCGCTGGGCGCGCAGGATATAGGCCAGAAACCACTCGGCAATGCCCTGCGCAGGTGCGTCTGGTTTCAGACGGGCGATGCGCACGTGATCGGGCAGATCAGGGTGACTCACAATAGTCTCTACCCCGGCGCCCAGTTTTTGAACCAGTTTCAAGTTGGGCAGGCGCGCCGGATGGTCACGTTGCATGTCGACGACAGCCAGCATTGTGATGTCGTCAGGATTCCCTATCGTTTGGGGTGTGCGGATATCCGCATCCGGCAATACGGCCTGCAAACTGCTGGCAATCCCAGCATCACTTATCCAATCTGACAACCCGGTTTCAATCAACAATGCCAAGTGCGGCTCCTGCATAGGTTTAATGCGGTGACGTCCCGTCACTATGGTGGACAGGGCTTGGGCAGTTAAGCCATCCTAGCGTCAAAAGTATAGCCCGATATCGGTGCTTAAGAAGGATACTTCCGCCGATATGTCAGTAAATCCTCGCACAGGAAACCATGTTCAACTGCAACATGTTAGCGATAAGACTTGGGATGCGAACATGTGGATTTCCTCGAAGGCAATCGCGAATCCGGGGATTTGTACCTGTACTGTCACTCGCTCAGAAAACACAAATACGTTCGGACATTTTGGCATGGGTAAGTTGAAACGGCTTAAGCCAGAAGAGATTTGAGGAAATTATGGCAGCAGCGCTCGATTTTACAGGCAAGGCTTATTTTCACCAACGCGAGGATGGGGCGTTTGTCGGGAACGATCCGGCGCGCGGGCCGTGGTCTGCCGCTCATTGTCATGCCGGGCCAGTGAGCGGGTTGATCGTACGCGCCGCAGAAACCGAAATTGGCCCCGAGAAGATGTTGACCCGACTGACAGTCGATCTGCTGCGCCCTTTGCCATTGACAGGGCTGCGGGTCGCTGCAGAAACCACGCGGCACACCAAGACCTTAGCAACCGCACGGGTCACCGTGCACGATTTGGATGACACGCTCTGTGCCACGGCGACCACCATGCATTTGGTGCGGCGCGATCTGGGGCAGGTGCCGAATGTCGGGATAAATGCGCCGAGGATAGAGGACGTTGTCGACGGCCCATTTCCAATCGGAGAGATTCGCCATGATCTGCCTGGGTTTGCCAATTTCAGCGATATTCTCTACCCCGCTGGCGGCAAGCAGGGTGCCGGACCCAAAACAATTTGGATGCGCACGCCGCAACTTTTGCAGGGCGAGGATCAGTCGCCCATTCAGGCCCTGTGCCCGTTGGCGGACTGTGGCAACGGTATCTCTTGGAATGCGCCGACCACGGAAATGGGGTTCATGAACACCGATCTGACAGTAAACATCCATCGGGAACCGGTTTCGGATTGGCTGGCGTCCGAGTCGGTTTCGCATTGGCAGTCTTCCGGCATCGGAATGTCTCAGTCTGTGCTCTTCGATACGCAGGGTCCTGTAGGTACAGGGCTGCAAACACTGGTTCTGTTTCCGCCGACCTGAGGGCCGGCTGGTTTTTGCATCGGGAACGAAATTGCCGTTGCCGCCACGGGGCAGGAGAACTATCTTGCGCCTATGCGTTACCTTATAACCACTCTGGTTTTTTGCTTGCCGATGCAGACCAACGCCCACCCGCATGTCTTCATTGATACGGGGCTGGAGTTCATTGTGGATGAAGCCGGTCAACTGACCCATGTCCGCGTGACCTGGGCTTATGACGAATTCTATTCGTTGCTGGTTCTGGAAGAAATGAAGCTGGATCAGGATGCCGACGGTTTTCTGACAGAAAGCGAAGAAAAGGTACTGACCGGGTTTGATACGCAATGGGTCGAAGGGTATAACGGCGATCTTGTCGTTACTGCAGACGGAAATCCAGTTGCACTTTCGGGCCCGATGGAGGCGTATGCGACAGCCGAAGACGGGCGCATTGTAACCACGCATCTCAGGGCAGTGGAAGCTGGCGCCGTGCCTGCCACGGCGCTGTCCGCGAAGGCCTTTGATGAGACGTTTTATACCGCTTACGAAGTAACACGACCTGTGACCGTAACGGGCCCTGCCACGTGTCATATGGACCGGTTTGATCCGGACATAGACGGGCAACTTGCGCAGATGCAGGCGTTCCTGCTGACCCTGGACGCAGACTATGACCTTGAGGAAAACGATATTCCTCTGGTCGGTGAAAGCTTCGCGACCGAGATCCGTATTTCATGTCCCGCTACCTGATTGTTCCGGTTGCTCTTGCCTGTGGTCTGCTGCTCTGGTTCTGGGGCAGTGGCGGCTTTGACAGTCTTGCGGCCTGGGCTGCGGGGGAGCAACGGGAATTCCAGAACCAGATTGCCCGGTCTTTGCGTGCCGCGCGAGCCGAGCAACCCGAGGCGGTGGCAACATTGCTAACTGTCTGTTTCGCCTACGGGTTCTTTCATGCTATCGGCCCCGGCCACGGCAAGGTTTTGATCGGTGGGTACGGATTGGGTCGGCGCATTGCCTTCTGGCGACTATCGGCGATCAGTGTATTGTCCAGCCTTGGGCAGGCGGTAACTGCGGTCGTATTGGTCTACGCCGGGGTGTTGGTGTTCCAGATGTCCCGCGAAAGCCTTGTGGGCACAACAGAACAGGTCATGGCCCCGATCAGCTACGGTGCAATCGCTCTTATTGGTCTTTGGCTGGTGGTCCGGGCTTTGCGCAGTTTTGCAAGACGACAGAAAAACACATCGAACCATGATCACCATCATCATGATCATCACCACCACGATGGAGAGGTCTGTTCAGATTGCGGTCACCGCCACGGACCAACAACACAAGAAGTCGCAAATGTGGGCTCTTTTCGCGAGGCCCTGATCCTGATTGCGGGTATCGCCGCGCGGCCTTGCACGGGAGCTTTGTTTGTTCTGATCCTGACTTGGCAGATGGGCATTGCGATGGTTGGCATTGCCGGTGCATTTGCCATGGCGCTGGGCACGGCGACAGTGACCACGCTGGTCGGGTGGACGTCCTTGGGTTTGCGCGGAGGCCTGTTGGCCTCAGCCTCGGCCACACGGTTTGCGTCCGTGCTGGCCCCGACCATCGAACTGGTTGCGGGGTTGATCATTACCGTGATCGCAAGTGGTCTGCTGCTGCGCGCGATTTAGATCAGTCGAACACCGGATCAGGGTAACCAACCCGCGCCAGATACAGCCCCTGCGGCGGGCATACTGGCCCGCAGGCCGCACGGTCGGCAGCTTCTAGAGCGTCACGCACATCTTCAGGGGTCCACGCTCCGGCACCGACACGCTCCAGAGTGCCAACGAAACTGCGCACCTGATTGTGCAAGAAGGATCGGGCGCGCACGTGGAAATGAACCTCGGGGCCGGAAAAGCCCTGAACCTGTTCGACCCGCAACTCATCCAGTGTCTTGAGCGGGCTGGCCGCCTGACAGATCGAAGACCGGAACGTGGTGAAATCATGCCACCCCAACAGCATGTTTGCCCCGTCCTGCATGGCCTCGATATCCAGCGGATGATTGATCTGCCAAACCTGCCCCCTGTCATGGGTTGCAGGCGCGCGTCGCATCAGGATGCGAAACAGGTATTGCCGTTCGACCGCCGAAAACCGCGCGTGCCAATCGTCAGTCACGCGCGCGGCGTCCACGATCGCCACCGGCTGCGGTTTGAGGTGATAGTTCAGCGCCTCGGACAGGCGGAACGGGTCCCATTCCTTGACCATGTCGCAATGGGCGACCTGGCCCAACGCATGGACCCCGGCATCGGTGCGCCCTGCGGCAGCAATCGTATGCGCACCCGGCTGGATACGGGACAGGGCCTGTTCGATTGCCCCCTGAACGGACGGTTGATCCTTCTGCCGCTGCCATCCGGCAAACGGTTCCCCCTGGTATTCAACTTTCAACGCGTATCTGGGCATGTGCCGCTGGTACAGCGCAGCGCGGGAACGGGCAAGGGGGCGAAAGCGCTGGTATGTGCCGTACCCTCTACCTATCTTGGGTGAAACGATAATTGCGGGGCGGCAGATTGGTCATCTCATCACTGGCAGACAGCCTTGTGCGCGGCGTCGAAACCATAGGCGACAGCGTATCCGAGACGTTTTTTGAGCCTGTCATCCGCCTGGGTGTCACTGGGTTGGCGCGGTCGGGCAAAACGGTTTTCATCACTTCGCTGGTGGCGAACCTGCTGGATCGGGGACGCATGACCGGGTTGGTTGCGCGGCAAGAAGGTCGGATCAACGCCGCTTATTTGCAACCGCAGCCGGATGACACTGTGCCCCGTTTCGATTATGAAACGCACCTGTCCGCCCTGACCGGTCCGACACCGCACTGGCCAGACAGCACGCGCGCGGTTTCAGAACTGCGCCTGTCCTTCAAAGCCCGCCCAGCCGGCTTGCTTGCTGGCTTGCAGGGACCGCGCACCGTTCATCTGGACATTGTCGATTACCCCGGAGAATGGCTTCTGGATCTGGCCTTGCTGGACAAGTCGTATTCAGACTGGTCTCAGGAAACACTGACACGTATCGAGACCCGTTCGGAGGCTGCCGGATATCTGGCCCAGGTCAACGGCGCAGACTCGTCCGGGGCACATGACGAGCCGACCGCGCAGGCGCTGGCATCGTCATTTACGACCTACCTCAATCAGGCACGTGAAGCCGGGTATTACGACTGTACCCCTGGACGGTTCCTGTTGCCGGGGGATCTGGCAGGCTCTCCGGTCCTGACATTTGCGCCGTTGGTGGCGTCTGGCCCGTCGCGGCGCAGAACGCTTCAGCGCGAGATGGAACGGCGATACGAAGCTTACAAAGCTCAGGTCGTGAAACCGTTTTTTCGGGATCACTTCTCGCGGATCGACCGACAGGTGGTTCTGGTTGACGCGCTGGGCGCTATTCATAAGGGTCCGCAGGCGGTCGAGGATATGCGCCGCGCCATGGCTGATATCCTGTCGGCCTTTCGCCCCGGCCGAAATGCGTGGCTCAGCCAATTGCTGTTGGGAAAACGGGTCGAACGCATTTTGTTTGCGGCGACAAAAGCGGACCACCTGCACCACACGCAGCATCCCCGCCTCACCGCGATCATTGAAGCATTGACGCGGGAGGCGCGCGATCGGGCGAATTTCGCCGGGGCCCGGACCGAGGCCCTGTCTCTAGCATCGCTGCGCGCGACGACCGAAGAGGTGCGCAATCACAACGGGACAGAATTGCCATGCGTTCGGGGTACCTTGTTGGATAGTGGGAAACAGGCTGCCTTCTACCCCGGTGAATTGCCCGAGGATCCAGCGCATCTGTTGGGCCCGGCCCGAAATGGGGCTGATGCGTGGTTGGGCGAAGACTACGGCTTCATGGCCTTTGCCCCGGCCCAGTTAACCATGAAACCCGGTGACGGCCCGCCGCATATCCGGCTTGATCGTGCCGCCCAGTTTTTGATTGGAGATCGGTTGTGACGGTACTTCTGCGTCCCGCACGCCCAACGGATGCAGGCACCATCGGGACAATCCTGCATAGTTTCACCCTGGAAAACGACTGGATGCCTGAATTGCACAGCTGCGCCGAGACGATCGCCTTCTGTGGGCGAATGATTGATCAGGAATGGGTTACTGTGGCCGAAGCTGAGGCCGGTGTTGTAGGTTTCTTGGCGCTCAACGGTCGTGAAATCCATTCGCTTTATCTGGATGCACCGGTTCGGGGGCGGGGGATTGGTCAGCAATTGCTGGATCACGCCAAATCGGGCCGCTCAGAACTGAGCTTGTCCGCGTTTCAGGACAATGCCCGAGCCTGTCGGTTTTATGAACGAAACGGTTTTGCCGAGGTGGCCCGCAGCGATGGGGCGGATAACGATGAAAACTTGCCCGACATACGGTTTGTCTGGCGCAGTGAGGGTGTGATCCATGGCTAAAGGCCCGGTTTTGATCGATCTTGAAATGGATGAGCCCGCCGCTGATGTCGCGAAGGCCCCGCCGGTGCCGGACATCGCGCAACCTCAGGGGCAAGCAATGCAAAGCGCGGCGCGGCTGGCGGCCCGTAAACCTTCGGTCCTTGCGCGCTGGTTCTGGGGGCTTGCCCTGGCAGTGGTTGGGGCCGCAATATCAGTGGCCGCGTGGGATTTTGCAACCGCTCTGGTGGCGCGGACACCTGTCCTGGGTTGGGTCGTCACCGGATTGATCATCGCTCTGGTTCTTGTGGCGCTGATGATTGCTATCCGTGAATTGGCTGCATTGGGGCGATTGTCCCGCGTAGATGGCCTACGTCGCGCCGCAGATACCGCATTGGCGGACGACGATCTGGCTCAGGCCCGCGCCGTTACAAATCGTATCATCGCATTCTACAAAGGGCGTGAGGATACACGCTGGGGACGTGAACGCTTGGCCGAGCGCATGGCGGATCAGTTCGATGCTTCAGCTCTGCTCGGGCTCGCTGAAGATGAGCTGCTGGCCCCGCTGGACGAAGCCGCCAGCCGGGAGGTCGAGGCCGCAGCCCGGCAAGTTGCGACCGTGACCGCATTGGTGCCATTGGCGCTTGCGGATGTGGTAACTGCATTGGCCGCGTCGTTGCGGATGATCCGCCGGGTTGCGGAAATCTATGGCGGGCGCGCAGGTACACTGGGGGGCTGGCGCCTGACCCGCACTGTCTTTGTGCACCTGGTGGCAACAGGGGCAGTGGCAGTAGGCGATGATCTGTTGGAACCTGTTCTGGGTGGTTCCGTTCTCAGCAAACTGTCACGCCGGTTCGGAGAGGGTCTGGTCAACGGAGCCCTCAGTGCTCGCGTCGGCGTGGCCGCGATGGAGGTCTGTCGCCCGCTGTCGTTCTCGGACCGGCATAAACCGTCAACGCGTGGCATCATCAAACGCGCCCTGCAAGGACTGTTCTCCAAGGGTTGATCCAAAGCAAAGCGTCCGGGCACACCCTTCGGCACATTGATTGTGTCGGAGGAACCAGCCATGTCGGATCACGGTCACAGCCCGCAGGAAATTGCCGCCCGGATCAATGCACCGCCCGGTAGGGGCGTTTTGCGCGACGTGGTTTACGGTGGCATCGACGGTTCAGTGACCACATTCGCCATCGTCGCTGGTGTTGCGGGGGCGGGCCTTTCCTCATTTGTCATTGTGGCGCTGGGGTTGGCGAACGTACTGGCTGACGGGTTCTCCATGGCAGCCGGAAACTATTCAGGAACCAAGGCCGAACTGGACAACATGCGGCGGATCCGGGCGGTCGAGGAACGTCACATTGCGCTTTACCCGGATGGTGAGCGGGAGGAAGTGCGGGAGATCCTCGCGCAAAAAGGGCTTTCGGGCGACGTTTTGAACGAAGCCACGGTGGAGATCACATCCAGCCACGAAAACTGGATCAACCTGATGATCGAGGGCGAATACGGGTTGGGCAGCGTTGATCCGCATCCGATGAAGGCCGCTCTGGCCACGTTTTTTGCCTTTCTCGTCGCAGGGATGATCCCACTTCTTCCCTTTTTGATGTCGGCTCAGAATGCGTTTGCAAAGTCTGCATGGATGACGATGGGTGTGTTTTTCGCGATTGGTGCGCTCAAAAGTCGTTGGTCGTTGGCCGCATGGTGGCGTTCGGGAATTGAAACGCTTTTGATTGGCGGGTTGGCTGCGCTGATCGCGTATCTGGTTGGGTCCCTGTTCCATCCCTAATTGTCGCAGCCAGACTGTCACAACTGGTCAGCGTCCCGCAGTCGGATAGAGTGATCCCAAAAAACCGGTTCGCGTGACGATGTCTTATCACAAAATTCCTGAGAAAAGTGTTTTGGTGCTTGGCGCTTACGGGTTCATTGGCGCTGCGGTAGCACGTGCGCTTCTGACCACCGGTGCCAAGGTTACCGGGTTGGTCCGCGATCTTTTTCAGGGCAAAAGAGTTTTGCCGGATGTGGCCTTGAGACAAGGTGACCTGCGTCAGTTGCTGCGCAAGGAAGACTGGCAGGAATTGCTTGTCGGCGTCGATGTCGTGGTGAATTGCGCCGGCGCATTGCAGGACAACGCCAAGGATGATCTCGGAGCCGTCCATCATACGTCCATTTCAGCCCTCGCAGAAGCGTGCGCGCTCAAGGGTACTGACATCATCCAGATATCCGCCATTGGGGCGGAACCGGATGCAAGCACAGATTTCCTGCGCAGCAAAGCTGCGGGAGATGCAGCTTTGCGCGCCTCTGGCGTTCGGCTTTGGGTGCTGAAGCCGGGGCTTGTGATGGGGCAGACGGATTATGGTGGAACCGCGCTGTTGCGAATGTTGGCGGCCATACCCTGGGTTCAGCCCTTGGCATACCCCGAAACACCAGTTCAATGTGTAGGGATGCCTGATCTGTGCAAGGCCGTGACATCGGCCGTGGCGGGTCGGTTGCCAGAGGGCACGTTTGATCTGGTTGAGGATACACCGCACGAACTGTCGGACGTCGTGCGTAGCACTCGACACTGGCTGGGGTTTCCTGCCGCACGCTTCAGCCTAATCCTGCCACAGGTCCTGACCAAGGTCATTGCTGCGCTGGCGGATGGATTGGCATGGTTGGGATGGCGATCCCCCCTGCGCAGTACGGCGATGACGGTGATGGCAGATGGTGTGACCGGCGACCCTACGCCCTACAAGGCGGCATCAGGGCATGGGGTTGCACCGTTGCCCGACATCTACGCCACGCTTCCCTGTGCCCGCGAACATCGGCTGACAGCGCGGATGACACTGTTGATGCCCGTGGTCGTGGTCACGCTTTGCCTGTTCTGGTTGTTGTCGGGCGTGTTGGGTTTGGTGGGCGTGCCCCCGGCATCTGACATCTTGATCCGGGCGGGGTGGTCAGCACCTCTGGCCACCACCAGCGTTGTGTTCTGGTCCCTGATTGATATCGCGCTTGGCTTGGCCATCTTGTGGCGCCCATGGGCCGCGCGCGTTTGTGTTGCACAAATTGCCGTGGCTCTGTTCTATTTGATTGCGGCATCCATCACGACGCCTGAATTGTGGTTGGACCCTCTGGGGCCGTTGGTTAAGATCCTGCCTGCAATGATCTTGTCCCTTGTGGCCCTGCCAATGTTGGACAGCCGATGATGGACCCGGACCTTATTCTGCGATGGCTGCATGTCATCGGCGCTTGCGTGTTGCTGGGGACAGGGGCAGGGATTGCTTTTTTCATGCTGATGGCACATCGCAGCAAGGATCCGCGTGTTATCGCCCACACGGCGGGCATCGTGGTGTTGGCCGATCTTCTGTTCACCACAACGGCCGTGATCCTGCAGCCCATAACCGGAGCGTGGTTGGCCTGGCGGATTGGTTGGTCGTTGAGCGAAGGATGGATTGCGCTGTCTCTGGCATTGTACGGATTGACTGGCCTGTTCTGGTTACCAGTGGTTTGGGTCCAGATCCGTTTGCGGAACTATGCGAAAACAGCGGCAGAGCAAGGCGCCCCGCTTCCTGCCAACTATTACCGTTTGTTCCGATTCTGGTTTGCCTGTGGTTTGCCGGCCTTTCTGGTGGTACTGACCATCCTCTGGCTGATGATCGCGCGCCCGGCAATATCCGTGTTTTAACCTCGCTGGCGGCTTTCCAGACTGTTGCTGCCTGACAACCCAAGATAGCCTGACCGCAGACAAAGATCGGAGACTCAGTTGGAATCGCTGCTTGTTCTTGTTGGCCTGGTTGTGCTGGCCATCCCGGTGACATTGATCGCACTTTTGGTCGGACATTCCCGATTGCGTCGCCGGGTGGAGCAATTGGAAACGCAGATTGGCGCCCTGATCTCAGGCGACGCGACGGTTCCGCTGCAACCCGAGCAGGATGCGCCCTCACCGCAACCAGTTGCTGAAAAGCAGGTTCGCAGGCCAGGGCCATGGGCAGTGCCAAAGCGCCAAGAAGACGCGCGCGTCGATGTCGAGGATACGGACACGTCACCACCCGCCATTGTGTTTCGCTCCGACAGGTTTGCAGCGCTTGGCGCATGGCTGCGCGAGAACTGGTTTTACGTGGTTTCGGCCCTGTCACTGGCATTGGCCGGGATATTCCTCGTGCAATACGGCGTGGAAAACGGCTTGCTGCCTCCGGCGGCTCGCGTAGTTGCGGCGCTCTGTTTCGGCTCTGTTCTGATCCTCGCAGGAGAATTCCTGCGGCGGAAGTTCGGGGACGACGAGGCTGCGGCCACTGCCTATTTGCCCTCGGTCTTTTCCGGGGCCGGTCTTGTTACCCTGTTCGGAGCTATCCTGTCTGCGCGCCAGTTGTACAACCTGATCGGGGCCGAGGCGGCCCTGACAGGGATGGTCGCCGTCGCGTTGATTGGCCTTGTTCTGGGGTGGTTTCACGGCCCGCTGCTGGCTGCGGTTGGTCTGATCGGAGCCTTCGCTGCTCCCTTCGTGGTCGGAGGCGCATCCGATGATCCCTCATGGCTCTACGCCTATTTTCTGCTGGCCACTGTTTTGGGGCTGGGCATCGACACGGTTCGGCGCTGGGCATGGATCTCGGTCCTGACATTGTTCGGGGCTTATGCGGCGAACCTGCTTTTGGTGACCGGAGCCCCGAATACGGAACCGGGTTATCTGATCGCTGCAATGGTGCTAGCGCTTTTGGCAGTCGCCATTCCCGCGCGGTGCCTCTGGCCGGATCATGCTGGCCCGATGCTGTCTCAGATGATCCGTCATCCCAAGACTCGCCCATGGCCCGAATTCCCAGCCCGGCTGGCCGCCGGAGCCATTGCGGCAAGTACGGTGATCCTGTCCTGGCACTGGGCGGACACTGAGGCTGAATTCTGGTTGGGCGTCACCCTGCTATCCGTCTTGATTCTGGCTCTGCTCCTTTGGGCCAAGGATGCTCCAGCCCTCCAGGACTTGACCGTCCTGCCAGCAACAGGTCTGGTGTTTTTTGTCGCCTCCCACGGGCTGGAGTATGGCGCAGTTCTGCGCAGTTTTTCTGCCACCTATGCGGAAACACCCGAGGCCGACTACCCGATGGTGGTCACTGTTCTGGTCGCCTTGGGAGGGGTGATGTCAGCGCTGATGGCCTGGCGGTCCTTCACGGCAAGCCAGTATCGCGCAGTCTGGGCCGGAGGAGCCGCGCTTTTTGCACCCGCACTGGCCATCGCGCTGGAAATAGGTTGGCACCCGGCTGCGGTTATCGGAGCCTACCCATGGGCACTGCACGCAATCTCACTTGCTGTATTGATGGTGGTTCTGGCCGAACGCTTTGCCCGCGCCGACGGTGATGACCGGATGCGTGCAGCTCTCGCCACGCTATCCATGCTGTCCTGTCTGGTGTTTGCCTGTGTCATCGTACTCAGCTCTGCGGCGTTGACGATAGCACTGGTGGCCAGCGTTGTGGTCGCGGCGGCGTTGGATCGTAGGTTCACGTTGCCGCCAATGAGCTGGTTTATCTGGGCCGGCGTCTTTACCGTTACTGTGCGTTTGGTGCTTGATCCGGGGCTGGACTGGGCCAATTCTGCCCCACTGCCCGAGATGGCGATGGTCTATGCTTCAGCCACGCTTGGATTCATAGTGGGATGGTGGTTGCTGCGCCCCTTAAAACGCCCCTTGGCGGCATTGTTGCTTGAAAGCGCGGCCTGGGCGACAGCAGGCATTCTGCTGTCACTGCTGTTGCTGCGCTGGCTCGAAGGCTTTGGCGAGGGCGGTGCCGACAACAGCCATTGGGGTCTGAGTCTGCTGGCCATCATCTGGCTGCTGCTTGCGTTTGCGCAGGTCCAGAGGTTCGGGCTGGGCGGTAAGCTGAATTACCTCCGATACCTGCTGGCTCTGTTCTTTGCAGCTCATGGTCTTTTTTATCTGATGTTGGCATTGACGGACCAGAACCCATTATTGAATCCGAACGCCGACCCGGTGCTCGGGCCGCCGGTTCTCAATACGCTTGCCATTGCCTATCTGTTGCCTGCGCTGGCCATCGGGGGTTCAGCGTGGCGGATCACGGAAATGCCGAAGCTGGGCAGACAGGTCTGTTATGGCATTGCAGGGGCGTTGGCCGCGGTTTGGCTTGGGTTGGCCACCCGGCACTTCTGGCAGGGCGCCGCGGGCATGCATGAAAGCAACGGCGTCACCCAGCCAGAGCTGTACACCTATACATTGGTTCTGCTGCTGATCGGAGCCGCGCTGTTCTATCAGTCACTGGCGCGTGGATCGGATCTGATGCGCAAGGCGGGACTGGTTGTGATCGGGCTGGCCGTGGCCAAAGTGTTTATGATCGACATTGCCGGTCTGGGTGGCTTGATCCGGGTGTTTTCGCTGCTTGCGCTTGGGCTGGCACTGGCTGGTCTTGCCTGGCTGAACCGGTGGGCCAAACTGCGCCATTCGCCGCAGCAGGCGGACCCTCTGGACCATTAGGCGTGGGCGTCCTATAAGCGCGGCCATGTATGACCGTCTGGCCATCATTATTCGAATTATATCCCCGGCGCTCTGATATCGCGAGACGCCGGGCAAAGGTGCTTGAGACTTCGCACTGACCGCTTCGATCCATACACGCCAGTTCATCCTGAGGACGCCCCCAATGTGCGCCGACACGACCCAAACACCTGATTACAAAGACACGCTGAACCTGCCCAAAACCGATTTCCCAATGCGCGCCGGACTGCCCAAGCGCGAACCCGCATGGCTGGACCGTTGGGAAACCATTGGCGTCTATGACCGCCTGCGCGAGAAAGAAGGCCGCACGCCCTTTACCTTGCATGACGGCCCGCCCTACGCCAACGGCCACTTGCATATCGGCCACGCGCTGAACAAGACCATCAAGGATATGATCGTGCGCAGCCATCAGATGATGGGTCATGACGCGCGCTATGTGCCCGGGTGGGATTGCCACGGCCTGCCGATCGAATGGAAAATCGAAGAGCAGTACCGCAAGAAGGGCAAGAACAAGGACGAAGTGAACATCGTCGACTTCCGTCAGGAATGCCGCAAGTTCGCCGAGGGCTGGATCGACATCCAGCGCGAAGAGTTCAAGCGCCTTGGCATCACCGGCAACTGGCCCGATCCTTATATCACCATGGACTATCACGCCGAGGCGGTGATCGCGGACGAGTTCATGAAGTTCCTGATGAACGGCACATTGTATCAGGGTTCGAAACCCGTGATGTGGTCGCCGGTTGAAAAGACCGCGTTGGCCGAGGCCGAGGTTGAGTATCACGACAAGGAAAGCTTCACTATCTGGGTGAAGTTCAAAGTTGTGAATGCGGGGGATCTGGATGACGCCTTTGTGGTGATCTGGACGACGACCCCGTGGACCATGCCGTCGAACAAAGCCGTCGTTTACGGTAAAGACATCTCGTACGGCCTTTATGAAGTCACAGACACACCGGACGAATGCTGGGCAAGTGTCGGCGATAAATTCTTGTTGGCCGACAATCTGGCCGCTGACGTATTGGGTCGTGCGCGTCTCAACGACGACCAGTGGGCTCGCGTCCGTGACGTAACTGTGGATGAACTGGAAGGCATTGGCCTGACCCACCCGCTGGCCGGGGCCGAGGGTGGTAATGGCGAATGGGACGACATCCGCGATTTCCGCGCGGCTGACTTCGTGACCGACACCGAAGGTACGGGCTTTGTCCACTGCGCGCCCTCGCACGGTATGGAAGAATTCGAGTTGTACCGCGATCTGGGCATGCTCGAGCAGGTCATCACCTACAACGTGATGGACGATGGGTCGTTCCGTGCCGATCTGCCGTTCTTTGGCGGCAAGTACATCCTGTCCCGCAAGGGCGGCGAAGGGGATGTCAACAAAGCCGTGATCGACAAGCTGGCTGAGGTCGGCGGGCTGCTGGCGCGTGGCAAGATCAAGCACAGCTATCCGCATTCGTGGCGCTCGAAGGCGCCGATCATCTACCGCAACACGCCTCAGTGGTTTGCATCCGTCGACCGTAAGCTGGACGACGGCATGGGCGAAATGGGCGACACCATCCGCGAACGCGCCCTGCGGTCCATCGACGAGTTGGTGAAGTGGACGCCGCAGACCGGCCGCAACCGTTTGTATTCGATGATCGAAGCACGCCCGGACTGGGTTCTGTCACGCCAGCGCGCCTGGGGCGTGCCGCTGACCTGCTTCACCAAGAAGGGCGCTCTGCCCACCGACGCGGATTACCTGCTGCGCAACGAAGATCTCAATGCCCGCATTAAGGCGGCGTTCGAGGCAGACGGCGCGGATATCTGGTACACCGACGGCTTCAAAGAGAAGATCCTCGACGGCATCGCCAACCCCGATGACTACGATCAGGTGTTCGACGTGCTGGACGTATGGTTTGATTCTGGCTCGACCCATGCCTTCGTTCTGCGCGACCGCGAGGACGGGACCGAGGACGGCATCGCGGATGTCTACATGGAAGGCACCGACCAGCATCGTGGCTGGTTCCATTCGTCCATGCTGCAGGCCTGCGGTACCAAGGGTCGTGCGCCGTACCGCAACGTGGTGACCCACGGCTTCACTCTGGATGCCAAGGGCAACAAAATGTCCAAATCGCTGGGCAATACCATCGTGCCGGAAGAGGTCATCAAGCAATACGGTGCCGACATCCTGCGCCTGTGGGTGGCGCAGACCGATTATACCGCAGACCAGCGGATCGGGCCGGAGATCCTGAAAGGCACCGCCGATAGCTATCGCCGTTTGCGCAACACCATGCGGTTCATGCTGGGCTCGCTGGCCGATTTCTCTGAGGCTGATCGGGTTGCACCCGAGGATATGCCGCGTCTGGAACGCTGGGTTCTCAGCCGTCTGGCCGAGTTGGATGAGCAGGTGCGCAAAGGCTATGCGTCCTTCGACTTCCAGGGTGTTTTCAGTGCGGTCTTCACCTTTGCGACCGTTGATCTGTCGTCCTTCTATTTCGACGTTCGCAAGGACGCGCTGTATTGTGACGGCGACAACCTGCGCCGACGCGCTGCGCGGACCGTGTTGGACATCCTGTTCCATCGCCTGACGACATGGCTGGCCCCTGTTCTGGTATTCACCATGGAAGAGGTCTGGCTGGAACGGTTCCCGGGCGATGACGGCTCGGTCCATCTGGTGGACTTCCCGGACACGCCCGTAGACTGGCGCAACGCTGAACTGGAAACCAATATGGCCAAGGTGCGCCGTGTCCGTCGTGCGGTCACCGCTGCGCTTGAGATCCAGCGTCAGGATAAGGTTATCGGCTCCAGCCTCGAAGCGGCACCCATTGTGCACGTCGAGGATGGCGAAACCCGTGATCTGCTGGCCACGTTCGACGTGGACGACATGTGCATCACCTCAGGCCTGACCGTGACCGGCGATCCGGCCCCGGCCGAGGCGTTCCGTGTACCGGAGATCGAAGGCGTTGCGGTGGTGTTCGAAAAAGCTGAAGGCGAGAAATGCCACCGCTGCTGGAAAATCCTGCCTGATGTGGGCCGTCACACCCACGCGGGTGTCTGCGGACGCTGCAATGAGGCGCTGAGCTAAATCAATCAGCCCCCTCGAGATCATTGGGGGGGCTGAATGCCAGATCATGTCTGCTTGGTCTGCGGTGTCGGATTGAACAGGTCGAAGCCAATAGCAGGGTCTGTCAGCGCTTTCCAAACCTGATAGTCCGTAAAGTAACCGGTGTGGCCCCCGGGATCGACCGGGATGTTTCGGTTCGCAAAAATCAACCCGCCCTCGATTTCTGTTCCAACGAAATCATCCTGCCGGAAGATATTGAACCATGCTGCGTTCAACTGGCTGGCCGTGACGGTAAACATCTCGGGAAAATAGCGTTGGTATATGTGGGTGACCGGGCACCCCATCGTGATGAGTGTCAGAGTCCGGTTGCCAATGCGCTTTTGGACTCGTGGGTCGGCAAGCATCTGTGTGGCAATCACGGTTCCCTGAGAATGTGAAATCACCGTGACATGATCCGCCGGAAAGATATCCAGAACGTAGTGCAATGTGCGATAGAAACGCTCGTCAATCGCCTTGCGGTCCGGATAGTTGCGTTGCCTCGTTTCTAAATCTTTTCTCAAGAAGCATTTGTCGCGAATGGCATATGTAACGATATCCCGTGCCACGCCCAGCCCGGCGGCGACAAAGCTCGAGAAACGGTACATCAGCGCAGTAGCGCCAAGGACAATCAGGCCGATCTCACCTTGCGAACAAGCCAACCTGTCTAATGCCCAAGCGATCAGGTTGGTCTCATTTATCCCGATGTTACATGTGGCCTCAAATTGCTGGTTGGTCGCGATCTCACGGATCGTGACCAGAACCAACACGATGGCGCCAAACAGAAAGACCCATTGCGCCAACCGGTTCACGATCGCGCGGCTGATTAGGCCGTTGCGGGTATGCAGGTTGGATTTGTACGTCTTGCGGCCTGCAAAAAGCCCGACGCCAACAACCCCCAACAGAACAATGGCCACGAAAGCCACGCTGAGCGTTTCAATGGATTCGCGCAGGTTGTTATCAAAAAGACGTTGCAACTGACCGCCGGACAATCCGGGCACGGTTGCCAGCAATTGCTCAATCGTCAGCCAGAGGCCGGAAATGAAAAACATCCAGAAGACAAGCATTCCCGCGCATATGCTGGGGTACAGGCGCCTGTGTTCCGTCAGCGTGTCACTGATCTCCAGTTTCGTCGCAGACAGGATGTAAAGAATAACCGTCAGAAGGATAAGCGCAGCCCAGAAGACGGACAGCAGAAAAATCTGAAAAGCCACAAACTGCTCCAGAGCCGGTGGGCAGGTTATTGTGTCGGAAGGGACACAGGCCCGGATGCCCAGACCAAGTGGTCCTATGACAAGGCACAGTGTCAGTACCGCACCCACACCGGATATTCCGCGCCAGAAGACCCGTCTGAGATAGGTCGGCGCAGACTGGATCCGCCTCAGCCCAGCTATGGCCCCACCCGCATAAAGTGCCAAAAGAAGCCAAAATAACAGGGCTGGGTTCGCGAAGAACGCGACAGGGATCCGGTCGGTCATCACCGCTGCGGCGCCGATCAATAAATAGGCGTTCAGGGTCGCGACCGCACCGAAGAAGATCCACGTGAAAAGGTGAACCAGTTGCGCCGCCAGTGTGTATCTTCCATTGGGCTGGTCGGATGCCACGCCTTTGCGGCTATGGGTTTGCTCGGCGTTGTCCATCGCCAGATAACCCAGTGCCAAAACAACCCAGATCAGGTCGAGAACAGTTTTGATGGTCCCCTTCGGAGCCGGAGAGCGATCGGCCCAAAAAACTTCTGCAAACATGGCTTCGTCTTGCGGTGCAGACGGTTTCGACACTTTGCGCAGATTGACTTCGAATAGCTCCGCGTTTCGCGGGCTTCCGTCGAAGGTCGACTCGGCCAGCTCGATCATTCCGCGTTCGACTTCGATCGGTGGCCTGGATTTTCCATCCAGCCAGGTTGTTGCGGCACCGACCACCTGATCGACGGTTTCACCGGGTTTTTGTTCTCCGATTCCATGAACTGTAAGGATCAAATGACGACCCATTGCGTTCTCCAAAATTCCTTAAAGTAATGGCACAAGCGTATCATGAATGGCGCCAAAACCCAAAACAGGCGCATTGCACCGTTTTGAACGCTTCTGGGCTTGTGCTTGGCGGTTTGATCTGAAACCGTCGAGCCATGGCGATGATTTCCGTTGAAACTCAGTTCGGGCGACTTGGTGTAGAAGAAACAGACGGCGCCCTTACACGGCTTTTCTGGAACGGCAGGGATGACGGGGAGCCGACCGCGCTGCTGCGCGAAGCCGCGGCGCAGTTAATGGCCTATGATGAAGGGAAACTTGACCGTTTCGATCTGCCATATCGCATTGACGGATCAAAGTTTCAGAAGCAGGTCTGTGACCTTATGTATGCCATTCCGCTTGGGGAAACACGTACCTATGGCGAAATCGCCAAGGAGTTGGGGCAACCTGCGCAGCCGGTTGGCCAGGCCTGCGGTGCAAATCCGATCCCCGTGATTATTCCCTGCCACCGGGTTCTGGCCGCCAGTGGCCTGGGCGGTTTTTCAGGCGATGGTGGCGTTGAGACAAAAGTTGCGCTCTTGCGGCATGAGCGCGCGGCGGGCCTTTTGATCTGAGCCACGAAATTCGGTTGCAATCCGCTTACTGCGGGCTCAACTTATATCAGTTGCTGAATTCAAAGGACCGCATTGCATGACTACTGAACAAGACCGTGCAGCCCGCAAGAAGGCCATTATCGACCGGTTGATGTCGCTCGAAGCGCAAGAGCTTGCAACAGCGCAGGCCCATTATGACGCGTTTTTGAAGGACGCTCAGTTGGATGACCGGGAAGGTCACGACAAGGATGACATCGCCGCATCGCGCGAGAATGCCGATCTGGCGGCCGCCTTTGATGCGCCTGTCCACGCGCATCACGCCAAGATTGATGTGATCGAAAACACCGATTTCAGTCTGGCCGATACGGTCAAACCGGGATCGGTGATCAAGTTCAACAACCGCAGATTTGTTGTGTGTGTCTCGACAACGCGGTTTGAAGTGGATGGCAAAACCTATATGGGAATCTCAACCCAAAGCCCGATTTATCTGGCTATGGCTGGCCTGCAAGAGGGCGACGTTTTCACCCATAACGGCACCGAGTTCGAGGTGCAGGAAGTTCTGTAAATCGGTTCAGGCAGCGCTGCGTCAGGCGCGGCGCTGCGGAACAACCTGTTGGGCAATGCCTGCAAAGGTCAGGTACAAGCTGGTGATCACCAGCCCCCAATGCGCCCAGCTTTCGGGGTGAAAATCGACCCATGCGGCCCAACCTGCGAAGAACGTCCACGCCAATGCCATCGGCAAAGTCAGGTTACGCCAGCGCTCTGTGCGGACGGGATGGACGAATTTCAGCGGCAGGAACATGGCCAGCGACAGCAGCGTGACCAGCAGCAGGATGATCCAGAAATTCGGCTCTAGTGCGAAAATCACAATGACGAACATGTTCCAGCACCCGGGAAAGCCGGAAAACGAATTGTCCTTGGTCTTCATACGTGTATCTGCAAAATACATTGCGCTGGCGAAGGTGATGACAATGATTGCAAACCAACCGGTCCAGCCGTCCATCAGCCCCGACTTGAACAGGGCAAAGGCCGGTATGAAGACATAAGTCAGATAGTCGATGATCAGATCCAGCAAAACGCCGTCAAACTCGGGGGCGTTGTGTTTGACGTGATAGTGTCGTGCCAGTGGGCCATCGATACCGTCTACGATGAAGGACACCACCAGCCAAAGATACATAAGGCTCCATTTTTCTTCGACGGCGGCCAGCATGGCCAGCATGGCAAAAACGGCGCCTGTTGCAGTGAAAAGATGAACGGAAAGAGCTTTGAATCTGAGTGTCATGCAAGCGTCATGACCGATGCGCGCCACAGATGCAAACCAAAAGCCCGCGGTTCCGATGGATGTATGTGTGTCAGGCTTTGGGATGCGCGCGGTTATAGACTTCCATCAACCGCGCGGTGTCCACAGCGGTATAAGCCTGCGTCGTCGACAAAGAGGCGTGACCCAGCAATTCCTGAATGGCCCGCAGATCCCCTCCGGCTGAAAGCAGATGGGTTGCAAAGCTGTGCCGCATGGCGTGGGGCGTTGCGGTAGAGGGCAGGCCCAGTTGCATGCGGGCCGTGGCCATGACGCCCTGGATCGCCCGCGGGTTCAGTGGCCCGCCACGAACGCCCCGGAACATAGCCGCGTCCTGTGTTTGTGGGTGTGGACAGAGCTGCAAGTACCGGTCGACCGCTTCTTGGGCGGCTGGCAGAACCGGCACGATCCGTTCTTTGTCACCTTTCCCGATAATGCGCAGCGTGGCTGGCAAAGGCGCGTCCGCCCCGGTCAGCGACAGTGCTTCGGAAATGCGCAGGCCGCAGCCATAAAGCAGCGTGACAACCGCGACATCTCTGGCCGCGACCCAGTCGGATGTGGATTGCAGTTCGACCGTATCGATCATGGCGCGCGCGGCGTCTTCGGCCAGAGGGCGGGGCAGTTTCTGGGTGAATTTCGGCGCGCGGGTCGACAGAACCGCAGTGGGTTCGAACCCCTTACGCTCGGCCAGCCAGCGGTAGAAGCTCTTGACCGCTGACAACTTACGCGCCAACGACCGCGCGCTTACGTCTCTTCCGCGCTGATCCGCCATCCAGGCGCGCATATCTGACACCGTGATCCGTTCAATCGCTTTCAATCCCTGTCGTTCCGCATAGTGCAGTGTCATGAACGACAGGAACTCGGTGATATCGCCGCGATAGGCAGTTTGCGTGTTTTCCGATCGTCCTGCCAGCGCGCCCAGACTGTCCAGCCAATGCTGGAGCGCATCGCGGCAGGCAGGTGAGATCAGGTTCACGACAGCCAGTGGCGCATCGAGCGTTCGAATACGCCGGCAAAAAAGGTCAGAAGATCGGTGCCAAGCTGCGGTGTAAAGTGCCGCGGGTCGCGGGCTGCCATAACGATCATGCCTGGCAGGCGGCCGGGGCCGAGGTTAAGTTTCAGGCAGGCCTCAGAGCGCAACTGATCAGCCTGTGAGCCGAAAATGCGTCGGCTGGGTTGATGGATTTCCCGCAAGATGACATCCCGCGCAGGGCCGCCGCGATCAATGGTCAGATACCGGTCGATGAAACCGGGTTCTGCAATCGTCAGGACACCGCCCAACGTGTCAATCGCAGGATCGTTCTGAACTACGGTGGTTTCCAGAACCAGCGTTACGCTATCGACGCGAAGGATGTCTGCCACGTCAGCGCCCAGAGCGCGCAGGAAGTCTTCGAACTCGACAGGTTCCAGAAGGCGCAGAATGGCGCGGTGGACCTGATTGGTACCCGCGAGGTTTTCATAAGCCGCGGCGATGACGGAACGGTGGGTGTCTTCCAGCCGATCCAGCCGTGCCTCCAGCCGCTGCATGGCGATACCGCGCAGATCAATGACATTGTCACCGCGCGCCTGCTCGTTAGCAGTAACAAGCGCCTGCATCAGGTCCTTGTCGTCCAGCACGACGTCCGGCTCGGCCAGAATTGCCGCGCGGAGGTTATCCTCGAGTTTGGGGTTGCTGCTCATGTCCCGTCCGGTCTTTTTTTGTTGTGGCGGCTTATAACATGCCGGACCGGATTTGCCTTGGGAAAAATGCACGCATAGGCGGATTTCCTTGCGTGCTGTGGCGGAGATGCTCCCGCCCGCCACACCTGATCACAGATCAGGCTTAAGGCCGTTGGGCCGGGCGCGGCACCTGTCGGCGCCGCGCGGTTGCGCTATGGATCAAAGGATTTTCTGACCGGTCTTGGCCCAATCAGCCAGGAAGGTTTCAAGACCTTTATCGGTCAGCGGGTGATCGGCCAGCTTCTTGATCACGGCGGGCGGTGCGGTGATGACATCGGCACCGATGCGTGCGCTGTCGGTCACGTGGTTGACGGTGCGGATCGAGGCGGCAAGGATCTCGGTTTCGAAACCGTAGTTGTCATAGACCTGACGGATGTCTGCGATCAAATCCATGCCGTCGAGGTTAATGTCGTCCAGACGGCCGATGAAGGGCGAGATGAAGGTTGCACCTGCCTTAGCCGCCAACAATGCCTGATTGGTCGAGAAGCACAATGTAACGTTGACCATCTGACCTTCATCGCTGAGCGTTTTGCAGGTTTTCAGGCCAGCCCATGTCAGCGGAACCTTTACGGCGATATTCGGCGCGATCTTGGCCAGCTTGCGGCCTTCGGCGATCATGTCATCGGCATCGGTGGCGACAACTTCGGCGGAAACGGGGCCGTCGACCAGATCGCAGATTTCTTTCGTCACTTCCAGAATATCGCGGCCCGATTTCAGGATCAGTGAAGGGTTGGTGGTTACGCCGTCCACCATGCCCAGATCGTTCAGTTCTGCGATGGCGTCGATCTCGGCTGTGTCTACGAAGAATTTCATGAGGGCAGTCCTTTGATGGGTTGGCCTTGGTCGCGGATGGCTTTACCTCAAAGAGACCCATGCTGAAACCCCCTGCTAAGGATATGCTTTGAGCGTTCAGGAGTATTTCGATCACGGAGAGCTGGTGGCAGTGCTCACCACCCAGCCATTGGACCGGACGCTGGACTATAAAGCGCCCGAGGGTGGGTGTTTTCTGGGGGCTTTCGTCGAGGTGCCACTTGGGCCGCGCAAGGTGCTGGGGGTGGTTTGGGGGCCGGGGCAGGGCGGCTTTGATCTGACCAAGGCGCGGTCGGTGATCCGGGTGCTGGAAGTCGCGCCGATGCGCGAAGAGATGCGTGTGTTTCTGGGAAAGGTCGCTGACTACACCCTGACGCCGATGCCCGCGATGCTGCGTTTGGCGACACGCGCGCCGGGGTTGGGTGATCCGCCGTCGATGCGCAAGATTTACCGGTTGGGCGACCGGGAACCGGATCGGATGACTGACGCGCGGACCCGTGTTCTGGATGTGTTGCGCGATTATGGCGGGTTGGCATTCACGCTAAAAGAACTGGCGGAACAGGCAGGTGTGACCTCGTCTGTTGTCAAAGGTTTGGTCAAGCAAGGCGCGGCGCGGGAAGAAGACAGCCCGCGGGATCTGCCTTATCCGCATCTTGATCCAGATTTGCCGGGGAAAGACCTGACCGAGGACCAGGCTGCCGCCGTGGCACGCCTGCAGACCGGGCAGAGAACCGGAGATTATGGGACGACCTTGCTGAAAGGGGTGACCGGTTCGGGCAAGACCGAGGTTTATCTGGAAGCGGTGGCCGAAGCGCTGAGGTTGGGCCGTCAGGCTTTGGTTTTGTTGCCAGAGATTGCCCTGACCGCAGAATTTCTGAACCGGGTCGAGGCGCGGTTCGGCGCACTCCCGGCAGAGTGGCATTCTGGCGCGACCGTGACGGAACGGCGCCGGGTCTGGCGCATGGTCGGGCAAGGGGATGCGCAGCTGGTAGTGGGTGCACGGTCGGCGCTGTTTTTGCCGTTCCGTGATTTGGGTCTGGTGGTTGTCGACGAGGAACACGACACCTCGTACAAACAGGAAGACGGCGTGCATTACAGTGCGCGCGACATGGCGGTTCTGCGATCCGCCATCTGTGGCGCGCGGGTAATTCTGGCCAGCGCAACGCCTTCGCTGGAAAGCTGGGCCAATGCTGAAGCAGGCAAATATGAACGGCTCGATCTGAAATCGCGCTTTGGCGCGGCGATATTGCCCGAGATGAAACCCATCGACATGCGGGCCGAGCAGATGCAGCCGGGGACGTGGATATCACCGTCTTTGCGGCAGGCGGTGCAGCAACGGATCGAGAAAAGCGAGCAATCGCTGCTGTTCATCAATCGGCGTGGCTATGCCCCGGTTACCTTGTGCCGCGCGTGCGGAGAACAGATCGCTTGTGATCATTGCGACGCACGTATGGTCGAGCACCGGTTTCTGAAGCGGCTGATGTGCCATCAATGCGGTGAAACCAAGCCGGTGCCCGAAGCCTGCCCCTCCTGTGCGGTTGAGGGCAAGTTGGCTCCGGTGGGTCCGGGAATCGAGCGGCTGGCTGAGGAGGCAGAGGCGACTTTCCCAGACGCCAACATCGTTATGCTAAGCTCTGATCTGTTCGGCTCAGCGCGAGCTTTGAAGGCCAAGATAGAAGAGATCGCTGCAGGAGATGCCGACATCGTCATCGGCACTCAGTTGGTTGCCAAGGGGCATAACTTTCCCAAACTCACATTGGTGGGCGTGATAGATGCTGATCTGTCACTGCACGGGTCGGACCTGCGCGCGGCAGAGCGCACGTTTCAACTGATGCGGCAAGTAGCTGGGCGCGCGGGACGGGCGGAAATGCCGGGGCAGGCGTTGTTGCAGACGTTCCAGCCGGAACACCCGGTGATCCGGGCCATTCTGTCGGGCGATGAAGAAGGGTTCTGGAAGGCCGAAGCTGCCGGCCGGCAGGCGGCAGGAGTGCCGCCCTATGGTCGCATGGCTGGGATCGTGTTGTCAGGGCCTGAAGTTGGGCCTGTCTTTGATATCGGCAATGCCATGGCGCGCAACGATGCGCCGCTGACCCAGATCGGTGGGCAGGTTTTCGGCCCTGCACCAGCGCCCATTGCCCGTATTCGCGGGCGGCACCGGGTGCGTTTGCTGGTCAAAGCCCCCAAGGGTGCGCCAATTCAGGATGCCATTGCCCGCTGGATCGCGCCTTTGCGCCTGAAAGGGGATATCCGCATAACCGTCGACATAGATCCGCAAAGCTTCTATTGATCTCTGCATTCACGCAGGGTGACTGTGCGCGGGCAGCTTGCCTCTCGCCAAAACGCGGAAATGGGCGTAGACGACTCTCATGCTGAAACCAATGCCCCTTGCTGAGGCGCAGAGCCTTCCGTTCTGGCGCCGACCCATCACGCTCTTGTTCATGATGGCGCTAACCATGCCCATTGCGTTCAACGCATGGAGCGCGTTGCTGAACAATTTCGTTATCGAGGTGGCAAGCTTTGACGGAGCTGATATCGGCCTGTTGCACACAGTGCGCGAGATTCCGGGGTTTCTGGCGGTTGGCGTGATTGCCGTCATTATTTTCATCCGCGAGCAGGTTCTGGCGATGATCTCGCTGATGATGCTTGGCGTGGCCACGGCTGTGACCGCCTGGTTCCCCAGCTTGGGTGGATTGCTTTTCGTGACCCTGTTCAGCTCGATCGGGTTTCACTATTACGAGACTGTGAACCAGTCGCTTCAGTTGCAATGGCTGCCCAAAGATCGCGCGCCGCAGATGTTGGGATGGCTGGTTGCGATGGGGTCAGCCGCAACCATGGTGGTGTACGGGCTGATCGTTTTGACCTGGGACCGCTTTGATCTGTCTTACAACTCTGTCTTCATGGCAGCGGGTGGAGTAACCGCTTTGCTGGCGCTATTTTGCCTGTTTGCCTATCCGCAGTTTGATGCACCGACGCCACAGACAAAGAAACTGATCCTGCGGCGTCGGTATTGGCTGTATTACGCGCTACAGTTCATGGCGGGCGCTCGGCGGCAGATCTTTGTGGTTTTTGCCGGGTTCATGATGGTCGAGAAATTCGGTTTTGAAGTTCATGAGTTGACCAGCCTTTACCTGATTAACCTGATGATAAACATGATCGCCGCGCCGTTGTTAGGTAAAGCAGTGGCAAAGTTTGGCGAGCGGCGCACACTGATCTTCGAATATACCGGTCTGGCCATCGTGTTCGCCGCCTATGGTGGCATATACTGGTTCGGCTGGGGCGTGCTGCTGGCAGCAATCCTATATGTGATTGACCATGTGCTGTTTGCGCTGGCGCTGGCCTTGAAGACTTATTTTCAGAAAATCGCCGATCCTGCGGACATTGCGCCTACGGCGGCGGTGGCTTTCACAATCAACCACATCGCCGCTGTTTTCCTGCCCGCTTTGCTGGGTTTGCTTTGGGTCGTGTCGCCGGGGGCGGTGTTTGGCCTGGCCACGGCGATGGCCGTTGTTTCTCTGTTGCTGTCATTGCTGATCCCGCGCCATCCCGAGCCGGGCAACGAGACCATCCTGACCAAATACGCGCCAGCTCCTGCAGAATAGGCCTCAACGCTTGACCTTGGCAGCACGGCGTCCTAGGCGCAGTTTCAATTGAGACAGGAGGCCCAAAATGCCCACATTCACCGCGCTGACCACGTTGTCTGGTAAGAAAGCCGCCGAAGGTCTGGGCGAAGCGATGGAGCGTCTGGAGCCGGAACCAACCGGCGTTGGTGTGTTCGAGGTCGAAGACGGCTCGGGCCTGTGGGAGATCGGCGGATACTTCACCGAAGCCCCGGATGAGACCGCATTGGCCGTTCTGGCTGCAGCTTTCGATGCAAAACCGTTTGTTGTTTCAGAGCTGCCGGAAACCGACTGGGTCGCGCATGTCCGACGCGAGCTTGCTCCGGTCGAAGCGGGCCGCTTCTTTGTTTACGGCAGCCATGATGCTGACAACCTGCCCGAAGGCCGAATTCCTTTGCTGATAGAGGCCGCAATGGCCTTTGGTACCGGGCACCATGGCACCACGCTGGGTTGCCTGAAGGCCTTTGACAAGCTTCTGGACGAAGGGTTCACCGCGTCGAAAGTGGCCGATATCGGTTGCGGCACTGCCGTTTTGGCCATGGCAGCGGCCCGGGTTTGGGACGGCGAAATCATCGCAAGCGACATCGATGAAGTGGCCGTGGATGTGGCTGAAGCCAATTTGAAGGCAAACGGTATGTCCGGTGCGGTTCAGTGTGTCGAAGCCGCAGGGTTCGATCATCCCGATCTCAAGGCACACGCGCCGTATGATCTGATCTTTGCCAACATCCTCAAGGGTCCCCTTGTGGCGCTGTCACCCGAAATCGCAGCGAATCTGCGCCCTGGAGGCTGCGCGATCCTATCGGGAATCCTTAATGAACAGGCCGATGATGTGGTTTCCGTTTATTCCCAAAATGAGTTCAATCTGTCTCACAGAAGTGAGATTGGTGAATGGACGACCCTAATCTTAACCAAACAGGGCGCGAATTAGGCCATTTGCGGGAGTTTTGTGGATTTTTGCCACGCTTTTGTCGCAATCTCTTCTTACCGTTTTCTGACTGAAGTCGAGGGGGGCGGTTTTTGGAGGCTGCCATGACGGGTAAACAACTGGAGTTCAATCAGCGCGTTAATCGCCTGAACAAGAAACATCAAAAGATGGGCCGCGGCTATCGCGCGACGATGCGCAAGGATGGCCTGGTCGTGATGAAACCGCAGCGGGTAAGTTCTGCTGTGCCTGCGAAGGTGCTGCTGTTGACGCTTCTAGGTGTCTTCGCGTTCAAAGCATTTCTTTTGTCTCATCTTGGCCCGACGGGGTATCAATACCGGATCGACAGCTTGAACGAAGGTACATCGGTTGAGCAAGCCGGTGCATGGGTGATGCAGATCGACCCGGTGTCGCAAGCGCTGGCGGTTCAGCTGAACAAAGTTTTCTACTGATCCAATCTTAGGACAAAAAAACACCGCGTGCTTTGGGGCGCGCGGTG
Source organism: uncultured Ruegeria sp. (assembly GCF_947497005.1). Taxonomy (GTDB): domain Bacteria; phylum Pseudomonadota; class Alphaproteobacteria; order Rhodobacterales; family Rhodobacteraceae; genus Ruegeria. The sequence continues at coordinate 277,772 of NZ_CANMFF010000005.1, forward strand.
TTTCTGTTTGCCGCTCAAGGGAGGAGTGGCGAATGAGAGTGGTGGCCGGTGTTACTGGCGACCCTCGGCGATGACGTCGATGTCGCCACGGCACAGGCCGATATCTTCCAGTTCGCGGTCGCTCAGACCGGTCAGCGCGTTGCGGGTCACGCGGGCGTCGTTCCATTCGACAGCGGCGTTGACCACCGATGCGAAAAATGCGCCGATACGGCCAACGAGGCCGAATGAGCCAGTGGTTGCGAAGCGGGTTGTGTCTAGTGCAGCCATATCCTGTTTCCTTCTGGTTAGTGTTCAATTTGCAATCTTGCGATCTGAGCGGCATCTAGTGCTGCCAAATCACCTGCACAAGTCCAATTTTTGCATGTGTCCTATGCATTTTCTGCAATGCTTCACGAAGCTGTAATCCCCTTAAATAATTGGTGAAAATGCGTTAATAAGAGTGTCGAAATCAGACTTTCCGAAGTCGCAAATCGCCCAAGAGGTCGCCCCTGAGACACGTCTGTCGTTTTCAGCCTTTGGGCCAATTCGCTTGGAAAATGTTCACGCTTCGTGCTAGGCGTTGAAAAAAGATCACAAAACCCGAGCAGGCCGAGGCAAAACATGCGAATTCTGGGCATCGATCCGGGGCTTAGGACCCTGGGATGGGGCGTCATCGAATCAAATGGCAGTCGCCTGAGCCATGTGGCTAACGGCTTGTGCAAGTCGGATGGAGACGATCTGGGAGAGCGGCTACTGTCGCTGCACAACCAGATTGTCGAAGTGATAGCGGATCATCAACCGGATCAGGCCGCCATCGAACAGACCTTTGTGAACAAGGATGGGGCGGGTACGCTCAAACTGGGTCAGGCGCGGGGGGTTGCGCTGCTGACGCTGGCGCAGGCGGGATTGCCGGTGGGGGAATACGCACCTAACCGGGTCAAGAAGACCGTGGTCGGCGTGGGCCATGCCGAGAAAGCGCAGGTGCTGCACATGGTCAAACTGCAATTGCCGGGCTGTTTGCCAATGGGGGCCGACGCCGCAGATGCGCTGGCGATTGCCATTTGTCATGCCTATTACGGAAAGACACAACAGACGCGTGTGAAAGAGGTGCGGGCATGATTGGCAAACTGACAGGACGGCTGGATTACCGCGCGGCAGATCACGTGCTGATCGATGTCCGGGGCGTGGGTTATATCGTCTATTGTTCGGATCGGACCATGGCGGCGCTGCCGGGCGTGGGCGAGGCCGTCTCGATCTACACCGACATGGTCGTTCGCGAGGACCTGATGCAGCTTTATGGGTTCCTGTCTCTGGTTGAAAAGGAGTGGCATCGTCTTTTGTGCTCGGTTCAGGGTGTAGGAGCGAAGGTATCGCTGGCCATTCTCAGCGCGTTGGGGCCAGATGGCGTTAGCCGATCAATCGCTTTGGGCGATTGGGGCGCGGTCAAGGCGGCCAAGGGTGTGGGGCCTAAAACGGCGCAGCGGATCGTGTTGGACCTCAAGGACAAGGCGCCGGGGGTCATGGCCATGGGTGGTACAATCACTGAGGCGATGGACGGGCCCGAGCTTGAGGTTGTTGAACTGGCCGAACCTGCGCTTGCGCCCAAACGGGCATCGAGACCGCCATCCGGCGCGGCTGCTGCATCTGCCGGAGCATTGTCGGCGTTGGCAAATCTTGGATATGGGCCGTCTGACGCAGCAGCAGCAGTGGCTGAGGCGGCTGCCAGCCAACAGGATGCAGGCGAGACTGACTTGATCCGTGCAGCGCTCAGATTGTTGGCTCCGAAAGGCTAAGAGAATGGTAGACGCTGATCCCACTGTGCGCCCGGACCCGCTGCCCGAGGACAACGACCGCGCCTTGCGCCCACAGGGGCTGGACGAATTCATCGGTCAGGCCGAAGCGCGTGCCAACTTGCGTATATTCATCCAATCCGCCCGCCAACGGGGCGAGGCGATGGATCACACATTGTTCCATGGACCTCCGGGATTGGGTAAAACGACCCTCGCACAGATCATGGCGCGTGAGTTGGGGGTGAATTTCCGCATGACCTCTGGCCCTGTTCTGGCCAAGGCGGGCGATTTGGCGGCGATTCTGACCAATCTGGAAGCGCGCGATGTGCTGTTCATCGACGAGATTCACAGACTGAACCCTGCGGTGGAAGAGGTGCTTTACCCCGCGATGGAGGATTTCGAGCTGGATCTGGTGATCGGCGAGGGCCCGGCGGCCAGAACCGTGCGGATTGAATTGCAGCCATTCACGCTGGTGGGGGCCACCACGCGGATGGGATTGCTGACAACACCACTGCGCGACCGGTTCGGTATTCCCACCAGATTGCTGTTTTATACCGTCGATGAATTGCACGAGATCGTTACCCGCAACGCGCGGAAACTGGGCGCGCCTGCGGATAATGATGGCGCGCGCGAGATTGCGCGTAGGTCACGTGGGACACCCCGGATTGCGGGGCGGTTGCTGCGGCGGGTGGTGGATTTCGCTATCGTTGAAGGCGACGGTCGGATTACCCGCGAACTGGCTGACGGAGCCTTGACACGGCTGGGTGTGGACCATCTGGGACTGGACGGTGCGGACCGCCGGTATCTGAAGTTGATCGCCGAGAATTACGCAGGCGGCCCGGTTGGAATTGAAACCCTTTCGGCTGCTTTGTCAGAAAGCCGCGACTCGCTGGAGGAAGTGATTGAGCCATATCTGTTGCAGCAGGGATTGATTCAGCGAACCCCGCGTGGACGGATGTTGGCGCAGAAGGCGTGGACGCATTTGGGCATGACTGCGCCCAAACGGCAGAGCGATCTGTTTGGTTGAAGCCTGCGTCCAGAGATTCTAAGCCTTCGGCGAGAATGTTTTTGAAAAGATGAAGGGCTGGGCGTGACACCGGAAGAGATCGAGGCGCTATTCACGCGCGAGAGCGGCGAGTTTCTGTTTGCCCGTTGGGCGCGGCCTATCGTGCCGGTCGTGTTTGGTGTCGAAGACGAGACGCTGGCCACGGTGAAAGGCGCATTTGAGGCCGTTGTCACTCTGGCTGGACATAAGATGGCCGAGACCGATCCTGAGCTTGGCGCCAATTGCATGGTTTTCTTTTTCCGGGACTGGCAGGAACTGCTGGAAGTGCCTGATCTGGATCGGTTGGTCCCGGATCTTGAGCCTTTGGTCGGGCGTCTGGTGGCTGCAGATGCCAATCAGTACCGCATATTCCGGTTCGAAGAAGATGGCGCAATCCGCGCAGCCTTTGTGTTTCTGCGGATGGATAGGGAATTGTCCAAAGTTCCGGCGGAAACGCTTGCGTTGGGCCAGGTGGTGCAGACCGTTCTGCTTTGGTCCGATACAGCGTTTCGGAAGCAATCGCCGCTGGCTGTCGCGCGTGAGGCGACGATCCTGCGCCCCGACATTGCCGCTCTGATCCGGGCTGCATATGATCCGGTTTTGCCGGGCGCGGCGCAGGATGCGTCTCATGCACTCAGGTTGTTTGCCCGGCTGGAGCCATCGCAATGAAGCACACGTACCCGGTTCGCGTTTATTACGAAGATACCGACATGGGCGGTGTCGTTTATCACGCGAATTACTTGCGGTACATCGAACGGGCGCGCTCGGATTGGGTGCGCAATCTGGGCAATGATCAGAACGCCATGCGGGAAGAGGGCATAGTGTGGGTCGTGCGACGGGTCGAAGCTGATTACCTCTCGCCTGCCAGATTCGATGACGAACTCATCGTGGAAACCGAAGTCACAGAAATCTCGGGCGTGCGCCTGACCATGGCGCAGTTGGTTCGGCGCGGTGAGACCGAGATATTTCGCGCCTTGGTCACGGCTGTTTGCATCAACAAGGACGGCAAGCCGATCCGTCTTCCGGCAGAGATTCGCGCATTGATGTAACAATTTGTAAGCCAGGGGTGGTTCTGTTGGCATTTCAGCCCCAACTGCGATAGCGTTTGGCAAAACAAGGCCAAACAAACGGCCGTCAGGCAAAACAAAGAGCAGGTTCATGGAAGCTGAAACGCTGGCGCTGGCGCAGGAGATCGATTTCTCCATGTGGGGGCTGTATGCCCGCGCGACCTTTGTCGTCAAATTGGTGATGTTGATGCTGATCGGCGCATCCATCTGGTCCTGGGGGATCATCATACAAAAGCTGATCAACTATCGGGCGGCCCGGCGCGAGGCGCAGGTTTTCGACGAAAGCTTTTGGTCCGGCAACCCCTTGGATGAGTTGTTCGAACAGACCGGTACCCAGCCAGATGGCAGTTCTGAAAAGATTTTTGCGGCGGGCATGATCGAATGGCGAAGGTCGCATCGTAACGATGGTGGTTTGATCGCCGGAGCGACCGCGCGGATCGACCGGTCGATGGATGTCGCCATCGCGAAAGAGGCTGAAACTCTTCAAAAGGGTCTGCCCATTCTGGCCACGGTCGGCTCAACCGCGCCGTTTATCGGCCTGTTCGGAACCGTCTGGGGTATCATGAACGCCTTCATCGAGATTGCCGAACAACAAAATACAAACTTGGCGGTTGTCGCACCCGGCATTGCCGAGGCGCTGTTGGCCACGGGGCTGGGTTTGCTGGCCGCGATCCCGGCGGTTATTTTCTACAACAAGCTCAGTGCGGATTGTGATCGGATCGTTGGCGGGTACGAGGCCTTTGCCGATGAGTTTGCCACCATCCTGTCGCGCCAGGTGGACAGCTGACAATGGGCGCGGCGGTTCAGCAATCCTCGGGTGGAAACGGGCGCAGACGCGGACGGCGGCGCGGTCGCGCGCAACCCATGGCCGAGATTAACGTGACACCCTTTGTGGACGTCATGTTGGTTTTGCTGATCATCTTCATGGTAGCCGCGCCATTATTGACTGTCGGTGTTCCGGTGGATCTGCCTAAGACCGCCGCCAGCGCGTTGCCCGGTGACAACGAAGAACCGTTGACCGTGACCTTGACGGCAGAGGGCCGGGTGCAAATCCAGACCACTGATGTTTTGCGCGAAGAGTTGATTGGCAAACTGCGCGCTATTGCGGCTGAGCGGACCAGTGACCGGGTTTTCCTGCGGGCCGATGGTGCGATCCCCTACGCGCAGGTGATGCAGGTCATGGGCGCGCTGAACGCGGGCGGGTTTTCCAACGTTGGCCTGGTGACCGATACTGGCGGGCCGACGCTGGACGACGGTGGAGAGTGAGGTCGCACGGTGGATACCGGCACCAAGATTTCAGCGATTGCGCATGTCAGCCTGATCGGAGTGGCGCTGTTCGGCGGCACCTTCCGGTCCGAGCCGTTGCCGATGGCCGTGCAGGATGTATCCGTGATCACCGCTGAACAGTTCACGGCCATGACGGCCCAGCGGGATGCGCCTGATATCCCCGAAGTGCCGACGGCATTGCAACAACCGCCCGAGCCGGAGGCTGAAACCAAGCCGCCGGAACCTGTAGTCGAGGAACAGCCGCGCCCCGAACCTGTTGCACCCGCCGAACCGGAACCGGAGCCTGCGCCGGTTATTGTCGAAGCGCCGCCAGAACCCGAGGTGCCGCTTGAACCGCCCTCTCTGACAGAGCCAGAGATTGAACCCGCAGCACAGCCTGTGCCACCGGGCCCCGAGGCGCAGCCGCGCCCTGCGGACCGTGTCGCACCCGATCCAATTGCGCCGCCGCCGCCCGAGGCGAAACCGGATGATTTCGAAACCCCGCCTGTGTCTCTGGATGAGGGTGCAGAAGTTCAGCAGGAACAACAGGACCAGACCGTGCCAGAAGAGGCGGCCCCTGAGATTGTAACCGAGGCAGAGGAAACCAAGGAGATATCTCCCTTGACGTCACCTCGCCCACGCGTACGTCCGAACCGGCCTAGCCCACCGCCTGAACCCGAGATTGCTGAAGCGCCCGAAGAGACCCCTGAACCTGAAGCACAAGCCGATGAGGCTGCGATCAATGACGCTCTGGCCGAAGCCCTGGGTGGCGGGACGGAGCCTTCCGGCCCACCGCTGACCAGCGGAGAGAAGGACGCGATGCGATTGGCTGTTTCCAGATGCTGGAACGTGGGTTCCTTGTCCACCGATGCGCTGAACACAGTGGTGGTTGTTGCGTTTTCGCTAAACCGCGATGGTACAGTTGTAGGTGGCAGCATTCGGATGCTGGACAGTACTGGGGGATCTTCTGGCGCCGCCAATCAGGCCTATCAGGCTGCCCGGCGTGCGATTTTGCGCTGCGGAGCCAAAGGATATGACTTGCCTGCTGACAAATACGCTCAGTGGCAGGATGTTGAGATTACATTCAATCCCGAGAGGATGCGGATCAAATGATGAAACTTCTGACCAGCCTCTTTGTCGGCCTGACACTGATGTCTGCGCCGGTTTTTGCGCAGAGCGGGCCTCTACGGCTCGAATTGGACGAAGGGATTATCGAACCCTTGCCCTTTGCCGTGCCGAGCTTTGTGCCTGATGGTCCTTCTGCGACGCAATACGCGCAAGATATCTCGCGCGTGGTGGCGGCTGACCTGACCGGGACCGGGTTGTTCCGCGAAATCGCCTCGGATGCGTTTATCAGCCGTGTCAGCAGTTTTGAGGCTCCGGTACAGTTTGCCGACTGGAAAGCGATCAACGCCGACGCGCTGATCACGGGTGCGGTCAATGTCTCGGGTAAGACCCTCACGGTTCGGTTTCGGGTGTGGGATGTGTTCTCGGGTCAGGAACTGGGTAACGGGCTTCAATTGGCAGGTACTACCGAGGGCTGGCGCCGCATGGCGCATAAGGTGGCCGATCAGGTTTACAGCCGGATTACAGGTGAGGGCGGGTACTTCGACAGCCGCGTGGCCTTCGTTTCGGAAAGCGGGCCAAAAAACCAGCGACTAAAGCGATTGGCGATCATGGATTATGACGGTGCGAACGTCCAATACATGACCGACAGTGCCGCAATCGTTCTGGCACCACGCTTTTCACCGACCGGTGACCGGTTGCTGTACACCAGTTACGAAAGCGGCAGCCCGCGCATCTATGTACTGGATGTAGGCCGCGTAAAACGGCAGGAACTGAAGACGCAGGACGGAACCATGAGCTTCTCGCCCCGCTTTTCGCCGGATGGCCGGTCGATTGTGTATTCTTTGATTCAGGGCGGCAATACGGATCTGTGGAAAATGGATCTGGCCTCGGGGCAAAGCACGCGTCTGACCAACACGCCAGCGATCGAAACCGCGCCAAGCTATTCGCCCGATGGCAGCCAAATCGTGTTTGAAAGCGACCGTTCGGGTACACCGCAGCTTTACGTGATGCCCGCAAATGGGGGCGAGGCCACGCGGATCAGCTTTGGCGCAGGGCGTTATGGTACACCGGTCTGGTCACCGCGTGGGGATCTGATTGCATTCACCAAGCAAAATCAGGGCCGGTTCCACATTGGCGTGATGCGCACGGACGGGTCTGAGGAGCGTCTGCTGACCGCCTCGTTCCTTGATGAGGGTCCGACCTGGTCGCCCAATGGCCGCGTCATCATGTTCACCCGCGAAACGCAGGGGGCCAGTGGTCGCGCATCGCTGTATTCTGTCGATATTTCGGGCCGCAACCTGCGTCCGGTGCGCACACCGGATGGCGGCAGTGACCCGTCATGGGGGCCTTTGCAGAATTGATCGCAGCAAAGTTCACAACGAATCGTCGCTGTGGTAGACAGGCGGCAATAATCAAAACACGAGGCACTTGAAATGAATGTATTGAGCAAAGTCTTGGCGTTGGGCGCGCTAAGTGTGATCGCCGCCTGTACAAATAATGACCCCTCTGCATTAGGCGGTGGCGGTGCTGGCGGCACCGGCGCGATCGTGGCGGGCTCGCCAAGCGATCCGCGTTCACCCGCGTATTTCCAGCAGACCGTAGGTGATCGGGTGCTGTTTGCCGTGGATCAGTCGACCCTGTCGTCTCAGGCACAGACCGTGCTGCAAGGTCAAGCAGAGTGGCTGCTGGCCAACCCGGATTTTGTTGCGAATATCGAAGGCCACGCGGATGAGCAGGGCACGCGTGAATATAACCTTGCGCTGGGTGCACGCCGGGCAAACGCTGCGCGCGAATACCTGATTTCGCGTGGTGTTGCGGGTAACCGCCTCAACACTGTCAGCTACGGCAAGGAACGCCCGATCGAGATTTGCAGCATTGAGGAATGCTATTCCAAGAACCGCCGGGCGGTGACTGTGCTGACCGGGTCAACTCTGGGGTAAGATAATGCGTATTGCAGGATGGGTTTTGACGGCAGTCATGGCGACGGTTGGTGTTGCACAGGCACAGGATCAGCAGACCCTGGCGGATATTCGTCAGGAGCTGACAGTGCTGCATGTGGAAGTTCAGCGTCTGAAACGCGAGTTCTCGACTACGGGGTCGCCCGCGCCGAACCTGTCCGGCAGTTCGATTCTTGAGCGGGTTGATGCCATCGAAGCCGAATTGCAGCGTCTGACCCGCCAGACCGAACAGTTGAACCAGCGCGTGCAGAACGTGGTCACTGATGGCACCAACCGCATTGGTGATCTGGAATTCCGGCTGGTCGAACTGGAAGGCGGCGATTTATCAACGCTGGGAGAGACCTCGACGCTGGGTGGTGACACAGTGGCCCCGGAAACAGGCGCTGCGACCGTTGTAACACCCCCGGCAACGGATCAGGGCGAACTGGCCGTTGGTGAGCGTGCGGATTTCGACGCCGCATCTCAAGCTTTGTCCGACGGCGATTTTCAGACTGCAGCTGACCTGCTTGCGCAATTCGAAACATCCTATCCCGGCAGCCCTCTTGCCCCCGAAGCCAACCTGAAACGCGGTCATGCGCTTGAAGGTATTGGTGACACCCGTGAAGCGGCACGTGCGTTCCTGGCCAGCTTTACCGGAGATTCTGAGGGCGTATTTGCCCCCGAGGCACTTTATGAGCTGGGCGCGGCGCTGGGGCGTCTGGGGCAGACCGATCAGGCCTGTATCACGCTCAATGAAGTAGGCGTCCGCTTTCCATCTGCACCGGCGTTTGCGAATGCGACACAAGAGATGTCCGCGTTGGGGTGTTCTTGAGTCGCCACACCGACAGGTTGCTTGCAGAACTTCGTGTCCGGTTGCCCGAAAGCCTGCCGCGCAAATTGGGTGTGGCGGTTTCGGGTGGCGGCGATTCTGCCGCCCTGATGCACCTCTTGCATGAGGTCGCGCAAACCGAGGCGATCAATCTTTATGTTGTCACCGTTGATCATGGATTGCGACCAGAAGCCTCGCAGGAGGCTGCGGCCGTATCCCGTCAGGCCGAGGCATTGGGGTTACCCCATGAGACGCTGCGTTGGACGGGCTGGGATGGGGCTGGCAACTTGCAGGATCAGGCGCGTCAGGCTCGGTATGCCTTGCTGTCCGACTGGGCGCGAGATCGTGAAATTGATGCCATCGCGTTGGGGCATACGGCAGATGATCAGGCGGAAACGCTATTGATGCGCCTGGGGCGATCATCAGGTGTAACGGGCTTATCTGGCATGTCGGCAAGCCGGCAACAGGAAGGGCTGACGTTGCTGCGACCTATGTTGGCTATCACCCGAGAAGACCTGCGTGCCTACCTGACCGATATTGGCGTGTCATGGGTCGACGATCCTTCGAATCAGGACACACGTTTCGACCGGATCAAGGCCCGGAAGGCCCTGCATGGCCTCGAACCTTTGGGAATTAATGCGCTTTCTTTGTCGCGCTCAGCGGACAATCTGGCCCAGGCGCATACGGCGTTGGGCGCGTTTGCGCAGGAATCCGCAAGGAATGTGGCGCAGGTCGATCAAGGTGATGTGAAGGTGGATCGGGCCGGTTTCACCGCGCTGCCCAAAGAAATCCGACGCCGCGTACTGGTTGGAATCCTCGCCTGGATCGCGGGGCAGGGCTATCCCCCGCGACAGACCGCAGTCGAGCAGGCGATGGACGCATTGTCGAAGGGACGAACCGGGTCGGTTGCTGGCTGTCTTTTGGTGCCAAAAGCCGAGAGTGTCTGGATTTGCAGGGAATTTAAGGCCGTAGAGGCTCAGATTGTCGCGCCCGACGAAGTATGGGATCGCAAATGGTGCTTTAGTGGTCCCGAAATTTCAAATGCTGAAATCCGTGCTTTGGGCGAGGAAGGGCTGCGACAGGTATCCGAATGGCGCGAAACAAGACGACCAAGGCTTGCTTTGACCGCATCGCCTGCGGTTTGGGCGGGGGAAGCAGTGCTGGCTGCTCCGCTTGCCGGTTTTGCAAATGGATGGCGGGTCGACATGACACCAGATTGGCCCGAGTTTTACGCATCTTTTTTATCGCATTGAACATACCACAATCCTCTCTATTTTAAGAGGTAACTTGGCAGCTCCTCACCTGCCGGAACTTTTGGGAGAATTTCCTTGGGCAACGCTCGCAATATCGCGTTTTGGGTCGTTCTGTTCTTGCTCATCCTTGCACTGTTCAATCTGTTCAGTGGACCGGGCGGAACGCTTCAGAGCAATGAAAGAACCTATTCCGACTTTGTCGGCGCCGTTCAAAGCGGTGAAGTCAAGAACGTGACTCTGGATGGTGAACAGATTCGCTATTCCACCCAAAGCGGTGCAAGCTATGTCACGATCAAACCCACCGACGCCGAAGTGACCAAGCTGCTGATCGAAGAGAACATCCCCGTTCAGGCGGTCAAGCAGCAGCAGTCGGGCTTCCAATCTTTCCTGATCACCTTGCTGCCCTTCCTTCTGCTTATCGGTGTCTGGGTTTATTTCATGAACCGGATGCAGGGTGGCGGCAAAGGCGGTGCGATGGGCTTTGGCAAATCCAAGGCCAAGATGCTGACCGAAAAGCATGGCCGCGTGACGTTTGACGACGTAGCAGGCATTGACGAAGCCAAGGAAGAGCTGGAAGAGATCGTCGAATTCCTGCGTAATCCGCAGAAATTCTCGCGTCTTGGCGGTAAGATTCCAAAAGGTGCACTGCTTGTGGGTCCTCCGGGTACCGGTAAGACGCTGCTGGCCCGCGCAATTGCGGGTGAGGCGGGTGTGCCCTTCTTCACCATTTCGGGTTCCGACTTTGTCGAGATGTTTGTTGGTGTCGGTGCATCGCGTGTGCGCGACATGTTCGAACAGGCCAAGAAGAACGCGCCGTGTATAGTGTTCATCGACGAGATCGACGCCGTGGGTCGCCATCGTGGTGCCGGTTATGGCGGTGGTAACGACGAACGCGAACAGACCCTCAACCAGCTGCTGGTCGAGATGGACGGGTTCGAGGCGAATGAAGGCGTGATCATTCTGGCCGCGACCAACCGTAAGGATGTTCTGGACCCCGCGCTGCTGCGTCCGGGCCGCTTTGACCGCAACGTGACCGTTGGCAATCCCGACATCAAAGGCCGTGAAAAAATCCTGGGCGTTCACGCGCGCAAGACACCTCTGGGCCCTGATGTCGATCTTCGTATTATCGCCCGTGGTACGCCGGGCTTCTCGGGTGCTGATCTGGCCAACCTCGTGAACGAGGCTGCACTGATGGCCGCACGCGTGGGTCGTCGTTTTGTCACTATGGAAGACTTTGAGAACGCCAAAGACAAGGTGATGATGGGGGCCGAGCGGCGCTCGATGGTGCTGACACAGGACCAAAAAGAAAAGACCGCCTATCACGAAGCTGGTCATGCCGTTGTTGGTATGTCCCTGCCGCTGTGCGATCCGGTCTACAAGGCGACGATCATTCCGCGTGGCGGTGCGCTGGGCATGGTTGTCAGCCTGCCTGAAATGGATCAGTTGAACTACCACCGTGATGAGTGCGAGCAAAAGCTGGCAATGACGATGGCCGGTAAGGCCGCCGAAGTTATCAGATACGGTGAAGATCACGTCTCGAACGGTCCGGCTGGTGACATCATGCAGGCCAGCCAGTTGTCGCGTGCCATGGTGATGCGCTGGGGTATGTCCGACAAAGTCGGCAATATCGACTATGCCGAGGCGCATGAGGGCTATTCAGGCAATACCGCCGGTTTCTCGGTTTCCGCCAACACGAAGGAAATGATTGAGGAAGAGGTTAAGCGCCTGATCCAGCAAGGATATGAGCGCGCGCATCAGATTCTCACCGAAAAGAATGAGGAATGGGAGCGTTTGGCACAGGGCCTGCTGGAGTATGAAACTCTGACCGGCGAGGAGATCAAGCGCGTCATGAATGGCGAATCGCCGACCGAAGGCGACGACGAAGGCGACAAGCCGGATGAGGGTAGTGCGCCCAGTGTCACGGCCATTCCCAAGACAAAGGCCAAGAAGTCTCCTCCCGATGATGGCGGGATGGAACCTGAACCTACCACATAATCAGAAAAAGACCCGGAGCCTGCTTCGGGTCTTTTCTCTTTTCATCAGGGTCTTGCTGGGCATTATGACCGCAAGAAAAAGAATGAGGAGGGAAGGCCATGCCATTTCTACGCGAAACTGAATTTTCCGCCGAAATAACCTGGCTCGGCCATGTTCCCGCCGAAGGGTCTTTGCGGGCCAGGGCGGTTGAAGCGTTGGATTTGGGGTTCAACGGAGTAGCCGGAGAGCGGCACGAGGGGTCAAATCGCGCGTCTTGTGTCCGTGTCTCGAACCTCTATCCAAAAGGCACTGAAATTCGCAATGTGCGTCAGCTGTCAGTGCTGTCCACGGAAGAACTGCAGCAAATCGCACAGGACATAGGGCTGGATCGACTTGACCCGTCTTATCTTGGCGCGTCCATCGTGTTGCACGGGATTCCGGATTTCTCGCATATTCCCCCGTCTTCGCGTCTTCAGGCCGCGAATGGGATGACGATAACAGTGGACATGGAAAACGCCCCTTGTGTTCTGCCAGGGCGCGAGATCGAAGCAGATCAGCCAGGGCATGGCGCCGCTTTCAAACCTGCGGCGGTCGGACGTCGGGGCATAACGGGATGGGTCGAACATCCGGGGCGCGTTCAACTGGGGGATCGGCTGAAGCTATTTGTGCCGGACCAACCTGCCTGGGCTCACGAAACCGTGTAGGTTTCCGATTAGAAACCTCTGAAATGACCTTACGACGCTTCACGACACCAGAATGTCGGAATCCATGGCTAATGTGATTGTACACAAGGGTATGGAATGCGCAGCGCCGGCGTTCTGCGTCGGTTTTGCACGGTATTCAATCAAGGACCCCGGCCAATGAGCTACAAATCCGACATCGAAATCGCCCGCGAAGCGAACAAGAAACCGATTCAGGAAATCGGCGCGAAGAT
>NZ_CANMFF010000006.1 GCF_947497005.1 uncultured Ruegeria sp.
ACAGGCATCTCCCAACCAGCAAAATCAACCAGCTTACCACCCAACTCAACATGCAATGAGTAAAGGGGCGTGCGTTTAATATCGGTCATCATTTCAACCTTTCGATCAGCGCGACTGGTCGCGAACAACGGTCACGGTGCAATGCGCGTTACGCACGACACGAGCCAGGTTCGGGCCAATCTCATAGTTGGGGAAATCGCCCTTGGTGGATGCCATGACGATCAGATCGAAGCCTTCCTTGTAGGCAAGCTTCAGAATTTCGCGATAGACGCTGCCTTCTTCGATGTGGATTGCGACATCCGAGGCATTGCCGTTGTCCAGGATAGCTTGAATCGCGTTTCGCACGTGCTCTTTGGCGCCTGCGCCATAGTTGGCGGGCAGGTTCGGCAGCTGGATGATCTCGGGGATGACGGCAACTGCATGCAGTTCGGCACCGTAGAACTTGGCCTGTTCCAGCGCGAGCGGCAGGGCATTCTTCCACGAGCGGTCGTCGGTGTGATCAATGGGCAGCAGGATTTTCGTGGCCATCACGTCTCTCCTCGAGATATTGAATTCTGTTTCAAAGGCGGGGGGCCGGGATGGCCCCCCGTTTTTCGCAGGGCCGGATTATTCGGCGGGTGAGCCACCGGGCTCTTCCGATTTGCCGCCCGAGGCGAAGAACTCTTTCGTCAGTTTGAAGACGATCGGGCTCAGCAGGGCCAGGGCGATCAGGTTCGGGATAGCCATCATGGCGTTCAGCGTATCCGCCAGCAGCCAGATGAAGCCCAGATCTGCTGTTGCGCCGAAATAGATCATGACGATCCACAGGACGCGGTAGGGCAGCAGGGATTTGACGCCCAGCAGGAACTCGACGCATTTCTCGCCGTAGAACGACCAGCCGAGGATGGTGGTGAAGGCAAAGATCGACAGAGCGATGGCGATCAGATACCCACCGACACCCGGCAGCGACAGTTCGAACGCGTGGCTGGTCAGTGCAGCGCCGGATTCACCCGATGTCCAGGCTCCTGACGAGATGATTGCCAGACCGGTGATCGAGCAGACGATGATGGTGTCGATGAAGGTACCCAGCATCGCGATCAGGCCCTGGTTGACCGGACCTTTGGTCTCGGCTGCTGCGTGTGCGATCGGAGCGGAACCCAGACCGGCCTCGTTCGAGAACACACCACGTGCCACACCGAAGCGGATCGCTGCCCAGACAGCTGCTCCGGCGAAACCACCTTCGGCGGCTGACGGGGTGAACGCGTAGGTGAAGACCAGCGACAGAGCATTGCCGATGTTGCCCATGTTAATCAGCAAGACCAGCAGACCAGCGATGATGTAGGCAATCGCCATGAACGGAACCAGTTTACCGGCGACCGCACCGATGCGGGTGATGCCACCCAGAATTACGGCGGCGGTCAGAACCATCAGAACAACGCCAGTGACCGAGGTGTTCAGACCGAAGTTCGCTTCCAGAACCTGTGCCACACCATTGGCCTGTACGCCGTTGCCGATGCCGAAAGCTGCAACCGCACCGAACAGGGCAAATGCAACGCCCAGCCAGGCCCATTTCGCCCCAAGGCCGTTTTTGATGTAGTACATCGGGCCGCCTACAAAATTGCCCAGCTCGTCTTTTTCGCGGTATTTCACGGCCAGAACGGCTTCGGCATATTTGGTGGCCATGCCCACCAGGGCGGTCATCCACATCCAGAACAAAGCGCCCGGACCGCCCAGGAAGACAGCAGTGGCCACACCGGCGATGTTACCCGTACCGATGGTCGCCGACAGCGAGGTCATCAGCGCATTGAACGGGCTGATTTGTCCGTCGCCCTGACCTTCACGGCCTGCAAACAACAGCTTGAAGCCGGTGCCAATGCGCAGGATCGGCATGAATTTCAGCCCCACCTGCAGGAAGAAGCCAACGCCGAGAATGAGGACCAGCATCAGCGGCCCCCACACGACGCCATTAATGGCCCCTACGATTGAATTTAACGCTTCCATGGTTTCCCTCCCATTTGCGTTTAGATTATGCCCCGTTGGCGATGGCCCGCTGGCGAGCCTGCTTGAGGGCGGTAAAGTCTTCGTCCGCGTGGAACGAGGAACGGGTCAACGGCGTAGCCGACACGTGCAGAAAGCCCTTGGAGCGCGCGATTTGCTCCAGCTGGGCGAATTCGTCCAGTGACCAGAAACAATCAATCGGGTGGTGTTTCGCGGTCGGTTGCAGGTACTGACCGACCGTCAGAAAATCGACTTGTGCGGCGCGTAGGTCATCCATCACCTGACGCACGTCGTTCAGGGTTTCTCCCAACCCAACCATCAGACCGGACTTGGTAAAGATTTCGGGATTGGCGCGCTTGGCGTCATCCAGCAACCGCAGCGAAGCATAATAGCGCGCGCCGGGGCGGACTGTCGGATAGAGGTGCGGGACGGTTTCCAGATTGTGGTTGAACACGTCCGGTGCGGCTTCGAACACGATGTCTGCCGCATCGCCTTTGCCCAGAAAATCGGGGGTCAGAACCTCGACCGTGGTGCCGGGGTTCTGATGGCGTACCGCACGGATAGTCTGAGCGATATGCTCGGCCCCGCCATCTGCCAGATCATCGCGGTCGACCGAGGTGATCACCACATGGCGCAGGCCCAGCTTTTTCACCGCAACCGCCACGCGACCGGGTTCAAACGCGTCCAGTGCATCAGGACGGCCGGTGGCCACATTGCAGAAAGAACAACCGCGGGTGCAGACTTCGCCCATGATCATCATGGTCGCGTGACGCTTGGACCAGCATTCGCCGATATTGGGGCAGGCGGCCTCTTCGCACACCGTCGCCAGATTGTGATCACGCATCAGGCGCCGGGTTTCATAATACGCGGCGCTGTCGCCCTTTTTCTTGCGAATCCACTTGGGTTTGCGCGGGATGACGCTGTCAGCCTTCTTGGCCTTTTCCGGGTGACGTGGTCGAAGCTGGATTGTCATCTGGCTGTCCCTCGTTATGCGTGGATCGCCCGGCCCATGGCATCGAGGCAGGCTTCTTTTACCGCCTCTCCCATTGCCGGATGAGCATGACAGGTCGCCGCGACCTCGGCAACAGTGGCCCCCTTGGTCATCGCCAGAACCAGTTCGGCGATCAGATCACCGCCGTGGGCACCGCAGATATGCGCACCCAGGATATTGCCGTCCGCGTCAGCCAAAACTTTGACCGCACCGTCGGTTTCACCCGTCGAACGGGCGCGCGAGTTGGCCATGAAGGCGAATTTTCCGACCGAATACTCGGTACCGGACTCTTTTAGCGCTTCTTCGGTCAGCCCGACCGATGCGACTTCGGGGTCGGTGTAGACCACGCCAGGAACGGTGTTGTAATCCACATGGCCCGCTTGCCCTGCCAGAGTTTCCACGCAAGCAACGCCGTCTTCTTCGGCCTTGTGCGCCAACATCGGGCCGGGCACACAGTCGCCTATGGCATAGATGCCGGGAACCGAAGTCTGGAAAGTACCGTCCACCTCGATAAATCCGCGTGGATTTATGGTAACGCCGAGGTCTTCCAGTCCGAGCCCACGGGTGACAGGACGGCGGCCAACGGCGATCAGAACCTTATCGGCCTCGATCACTTCTTCTTTGTCCTTGCCGACGCGATCAACAGTCAGGGTCAGGCCCGCACCGGTCTTGTCGACCGATTTCAGCGCGCGGCCCAGCTGGAATTTCAACCCGCGCTTGGACAGGGCACGCTGCGCCAGCTTGGCGATCTCGCCATCAATACCGGGCAGAACGCGGTCCAGGTATTCGACCACAGTGACCTTGGCGCCCAGGCGTGCCCAGACCTGACCAAGCTCCAAACCGATCACACCTGCGCCGATCACCACCAGATGCTCGGGCACACTGTCCAGCTCAATCGCTCCGGTCGAGCTGAGGATTTCCTGTTCATCGATCTCGATCCCCGGCAGAGAGGTCGGTTCGGACCCGGTGGCGATCAGGATATTCTTGGTCTCATGGATGTTTTCACCCACTTTGACCTGCCCTGCAGCGGGAATGCTGGCCCAACCTTCGATCAGATCGACACCGTTTTTCTTGAATAGGAACGCGATGCCCTTCGTCAAGTCACCGACGATCTTGTCCTTGCGCCCCATCATCGCGCCAATGTCGATGCTGGCCCCCTCGACCGCAATGCCGTGGGAGGAGAGATGTGCAATTTCGGCATATTTGGCCGAAGAGGTCAGCAACGCTTTGGAGGGGATGCACCCTACGTTCAGACAGGTGCCGCCAAGAGCGCCGCGTCCTTCGACACAAGCAACTTTCAGGCCCAGCTGAGCCGCACGGATCGCAGCGACATAACCGCCCGGTCCGCCCCCAATGACAATCAGATCGTAGGTGTTCATTTCGCGTACTTTCAGTAGATGGGGTGGCTTGCGCAGAGCGCGCGAACCTGCTCGCGAGTTGCCTTTTCGACGGTTTCGTCACCTTCGGGCGTCTGTGCGAGAGCGTCCAGAACATCACCGATCAAATGACCGATCCGCTTGAATTCTTCCGGTCCAAAGCCGCGGCTACAACCGGCGGCAGTGCCCAGTCGGATACCGCTAGTGATGGTGGGTTTCTCTGGGTCGCCAGGAACGCTGTTTTTGTTGCAGGTGAACCCAGCACGTTCCAGTGCCGCTTCGGCATCCTTGCCGGTAACGCCGACAGGGCGCAGGTCTACCAGCATAAGGTGGTTCTCGGTTCCGCCAGAAACGATGTCACATCCGCGCGCCATCATGACGTTCGCCAAAGCCGCTGCGCTGTCGACAACGCGCTGCATGTACTCCTTGAACTCAGGCTTCAGTGCCTCGCCAAAAGCAACTGCCTTGCCCGCGATCACGTGCATCAGCGGGCCACCCTGCAATCCGGGGAACACGGCAGAATTGATCTTTTTCGCCAGCGCTTCGTCGTTGGTCAAAATAATGCCGCCACGGGGTCCGCGCAGAGTTTTATGCGTTGTCGAGGTTACGATATGGGCATGCCCAACGGGCGAGGGGTGAAGGCCTGTCGCCACCAACCCGGCAATATGGGCCATATCGGCCAGCAGCCATGCGCCGACCTCATCCGCGATTTCGCGGAACTTGGCAAAGTCGATCTTCTGGGAATAGGCCGACGCACCTGCAATGATCAGCTTGGGTTTTTCAACCCGCGCCAATTCTGCAACCTGATCAAAATCGATCAGACCCGCATCAGTCAGGCCGTACTGTACCGGCCGGAACCATTTACCGGACTGGGCTGGTTTTGCGCCATGGGTCAGGTGGCCACCTGCATCCAGCGACATGCCAAGAATGGTATCGCCCGGGCTCAGCAATGCCAGTTTGACAGCACCATTGGCCTGAGCCCCGGAATGGGGCTGAACGTTGGCATATTCACAGCCGAACAGCTGCTTGAGACGCTCGATGGCCTCAACTTCGACCTCATCGACATATTCGCATCCGCCATAATAGCGGCGCCCCGGATAGCCTTCGGCATATTTGTTGGTCAGCACCGAGCCCTGGGCTTCGATTACAGCCTTCGAGACAGTGTTTTCAGAAGCGATCAGTTCGATCTGTTCCGCCTGGCGCGCACCCTCACGAGAGATGGACGCAGCGATTACCGGATCTGCCTCAGTCAGCGACGTTTTGAACATAGTCTCCTCCTCTTGTCTCGAATCCTCAGCACGAAACTTTGTTTCCTATAGTGGAAAACGTGCGCATAAAGCAACAAAAATCTCTTATTCAATAAGTTGCGTGTTTAACGGGAAACCTGTAACCTTTGATAAAACAGGGGGAATTTCATGGGCGAGGAAAGCCGAAAAGATGTTTCCGGACAGGAAGAACCGGATGATGGCGAGGCATTAGGCCGTTCCATTCGTGACGCACGGCGCACAAAAGGGTGGACGCTGGAAGAGGCTGGCCGCGCTGCGGGAATCGGACGGTCCACGCTGTCCAAGATCGAAAACAATCAAACCCGGCCAAGCTTTGACATCGTACGGCGCCTGACCCAGGCACTTGATATGAGCACCCCGCAGCTGTTTCTGCAATCAGGTCAGTCAGGCATTTCTGGTCGCCGCGATTTTACCCCGAAAGGCGAGGGGGAAATCAAAACTACGCCCACCTACCTGCATGAGTTGCTGTGCCCCGAACTGACCAGCAAGCGGATGTTGCCCTATATCGCGACAATCAAGGCGCGCGACCTGTCAGAGTTCGAGACCTGGATTCGACATTCCGGAGAAGAGTTCATGTATGTGCTCAGCGGTGAACTCATCTTTGTTTCTGAACACTACCGTCCTTTGTCGATGAAGGCGGGCGACTCACTCTATTATGACAGTGGCATGGGTCATGGCTGTATCTCGACCAGTGAAGAGGACGCTCAGGTGCTGTGGGTTTCGCTGGAATGACATCTGCTTTCATCTCATGATACCTTATTGGCCATGAGTGAACAGGTGCGGCGCATTTGCATATTGTTTAAGCGCTTCAGCTATCAGACGAGCTCCCGTTTCGAAACGCGGTCGGTGTCTGACCAAACTCCGCCTTGAACGCCCGTGTCATTGCGCTGGCGTTTTCGTACCCACAGCGTCCAGCGATCTCGGCGATGGATTGCTCGGTGTCTTCTGCCAGATTGCGCGCCAGGTTCAGGCGTAGCCGACGATACAGCGCTTGTGGTGTGGTTTTGAGTTCCACCTGAACACGCGTTTCGATCCGCTTTTGCGAGCACCCGATATTTCGGGCCAAATCCCTGATCGACAGCGGCGTTTCTAGGTTGGCTTGCATGATAGTCAGTGCACGATTGACCAAAGTGTCTTCGGATTTCAAAGGCAGGGCATAATGATCTCGTCCATTTCGGCTCATCAGCAGATGCGCAACTTCCATGAACAAAAGTGGGCCGTGATCCCGCCGTATGAGGGCCGATGCCAGATCAAACGCGGCCATGGCGCCAGAACAGGTCAATCGATTGCGGTCGATGACAAAACGTTCCTGCACCACGTCGACCGCCGGAAAACTCTCTTCGAACCGGGACAGTTCGTCCCAGTGAATGGTCGCCCGATGATCATCCAGCAATCCGGCCCGGGCAAGCAGCCAGCTTCCGGTGTCCAAACCAGCCACTTGTCGGTGCCTTCTGGACGCGGCAAGCACAGCGCGTGTGGTCGAACGCGTGTCCAGCTTGAGATAGCCGTAAGAAGGCATGACAACCAATACATCTCCTTGGTGATCAGAGATTGCACCATACGGAATGACAACAAGGCCGCTGGAACTGTGAACAGGTTCTCCGTCGATGGAACAAAAGCGCCACGTGTACAGTGACTGCCTGGACAGGTTATTTGCCGCTCTGAGCGGCTCAACCATGTTTGCAAGGCAGTGGTTCGAAAACCCGTTGAAGAGCAGGATGTTGTATTGCTGTAATAAAATTTTCGAATTTGGCATGATCTGGTATCAACTTTGCATGTCGCGACCATGAGTGATGGCGTTTGGTTGGTCAACCACCGATCCAGGGAACACGCGCCATGCAGTTTGGTCTGACAGAAGAACAGGACATGATCGTCTCGACGGTCCGAAGCTTTGTTGAAAACGAAATCTACCCGAATGAAGACGCGGTAGAGCGCGCCGGAACGGTCCCGGTGGAGTTGGGCAACGAGATAAAGCAGAAATGCATCGATCTGGGATTTTATGCCTGTAATTTCCCCGAGGAGGTCGGCGGCGCAGGCCTGTCGCATCTGGATTTCACCTTGGTTGAGCGCGAACTTGGCCGCGGCTCGATGGCGCTGACGCATTTCTTTGGTCGTCCGCAAAACATCCTGATGGCCTGCAATGATGCACAACGCGAACGCTACCTTTTTCCAGCGGTGCGTGGCGAAAAGATGGACGCTCTGGCGATGACGGAACCGGATGCCGGGTCGGACGTGCGCGGCATGAAATGTCAGGCAGCACGGAACGGCGGCGATTGGATCGTCAACGGCTCGAAACACTTCATCTCGGGCGCCGAACACGCGGATTTCTTCATTGTCTTCATCGCAACCGGCGTGGACGAAACCCCAAAAGGACCTAAAAAGCGCATCACCACCTTCCTGGTGGATCGTGGCACCCCGGGGTTTGAAGTGCGCGAGGGCTATAACTCGGTCAGCCACAAGGGCTACAAGAACTATATCCTGTATTTCGACAATTGCCGATTGCCCGACGCTCAGGTTCTGGGTGAGGTCGATGGCGGTTTTGCGGTGATGAACGAATGGCTCTACGCAACCCGTCTGACGGTCGCGGCATTCTCGGTCGGGCGCGCGCGGCGCTGTTTTGACTATGCGTTGAACTACGCGGCCGAGCGCAAGCAGTTTGGCCAGCCCATCGGCAAATTTCAAGGCGTCGGCTTTCAAATCGCCGATATGATCACAGAAATCGACGCCGCCGACTGGCTGACCCTTGCCGCCGCATGGCGCCTGGATCAGAACCTGCCATCGAACCGCGAGATCGCCTCGGCCAAGCTCTATGCTTCGGAAACGCTGGCGCGGGTCACCGATACCACGCTGCAGATTTTTGGCGGCATGGGTCTGATGGATGATTTTCCGATCGAACGGTTCTGGCGCGATGCCCGGGTTGAACGCATCTGGGACGGCACAAGCGAGATTCAACGTCACATCATCAGCCGTGATCTTCTGCGTCCACTGGGCGCCTGACCATGAACAAAGACCTCACCCGGCTGCTTCGCCCGAAGACCATCGCTGTAATTGGCGGTGGTGCCTGGTGTCAGCAGGTTATTCGGCAATCTGAACGTATGGGCTATGCAGGTCAAATCTGGGCGGTGCACCCCAAAGCTTCGGAAATCGCGGGACACAGAGTCTTTGGCCAAATAGAAGACCTGCCCGAAGCCCCGGATGCGGTTTTCATCGGCATCAACCGTCACGCCACGATTGAGGCGGTTCATGTCTTATCCAGCATGGGCGCGGGCGGGGCGGTGTGTTTTGCGTCGGGCTTTTCCGAGGCCGTCGCAGAAGATGACAGCGGCAGGGATTTGCAGGATCAGCTGATTACTGCGGCCGGTGACATGCCTATCCTTGGCCCGAACTGTTATGGTTTCATCAACGCACTGGACGGAGCGCTGCTGTGGCCGGACCAGCACGGGACGACCGCTGTGGACAAGGGCGTGGCGATCCTGACGCAAAGCTCGAATATCTCGATCAACCTGACTATGCAGAAACGCGGTTTGCCGATTGCCTACATGGTGACCTGCGGAAATATGGCTCAGACAAGTCAAGCACAGATCGCTGCTGCCCTGCTTGATGATCCGCGCGTGACAGCCGTGGGCCTGCATATCGAAGGCTTCAAGGACGCCCGGGAATGGGAGGCACTGGCCGCCAAGGCGTACGCAAAGGGCATTCCGCTGGTCGCCCTCAAAGTCGGCGCATCGGTACAGGCGCAGGCCGCGACCATATCGCATACCGCGTCTCTGGCGGGCAGCGATGCGGGCGCACAAGCGTTGTTAGATCGGCTTGGCATCCCGCGCCTGTCTGCGCTTCCGGATTTCCTCGAAACGTTGAAACTGTTGCACTGCTATGGGCCACTCCCCGGCAGCAACATCGCCTCGATCAGTTGTTCCGGGGGTGAAGCGAGCTTGATCGCAGACATGGCTATCAACACCGGCCTGACCTTCCCTCGGCTGAGCGATGAAAAAAAATCGCGCCTGCGTGACGCGCTCGGCCCCATGGTCGCACTGAATAACCCGCTGGACTATCACACCTATATCTGGCGCGACGAAGAGGCGATGGCACAGGCATGGTCCGGAATGACGGGTGAGGATATCGACCTGACATACTCAATTGTCGATTATCCAACCACTGACGCCACCGACTGGAGCTGCGCGACCCAAGCAGCATTGAAGGTGCGAGAGGACACCGGTGCTCGATTCGCAATTGTTGCAACGCTGCCTGAACTACTACCTGAAGACGTTGCACAGGATTTGATGGCCGGTGGTGTTGTGCCATTCATGGGTCTGCGCGAAGCGCTGTCGGCCACCCGCGCGGCGGGTCAGGTCTCGGCCCCTTCTGCGCACCCTGTCTGTTTGCCGGGAACAGTCGAGGCGAACCAAACCTTGACCGAAGGCGTTTCGAAACAGGCGTTGGCCGAATGCGGCCTGCGCATCCCGCAAAACCGCACGGTTTCCGGGCCAACGGCAGCGCATGCGGCAGCGCAGAACATGGAAGCCCCCTTTGCCGTAAAAGGCGTTGGGTTGGCCCATAAATCCGAACACGCCGCCGTTCGGTTGGGCATCCAAGCTGAAGATGTCGCCAGTGTAGCAGCCGACATCGGCACTGAAGACATCCTGATCGAAGAGATGATCATCGGAACCGTCGCTGAACTTCTGGTCGGCGTTGTCCGCGATCCTGCGCATGGTTTTGTTCTGACGTTGGGGGCAGGGGGCGTGCTGACCGAAGTTCTGCGCGACACGGTTTCCCTGCTTGTACCCTGCGCGCCCGAAGACATCCGCACCGCCCTCGGAAAATTGAAGATTGCGCCCTTGCTGGCGGGCTATCGCGGTCAACCGGGGGCTGATATGGATGCGATCATTGCCGCAGTCGAGGCTGTTCAGGCCTACGTCATGCAAAATGCCGACACGCTTGGCGAGGTCGAGATTAACCCGCTCCTGTGCACGCCGGACAAGGCCGTTGCCGTGGATGCTCTGATTAGAAAGGCCTGAGAAATGGACCCGATCAAATCCCGCCGCGACGGAACGATCCTTGAGATAACGCTCGACCGGCCCAAGGCCAATGCCATCGATCTGGTCACAAGCCGCAGAATGGGCGAGGTCTTTGCCGAGTTTCGCGACGACCCGGACCTACGCGTCGCCATTCTAACCGGTGCTGGTGAGAAATTCTTTTGCCCCGGCTGGGACCTGAAAGCCGCCGCTGATGGTGACGCGGTAGACGGGGACTATGGCGTCGGCGGGTTCGGAGGCCTGCAGGAGCTGCGCGACCTGAACAAACCCGTGATTGCGGCCGTCAACGGAATCGCCTGTGGCGGCGGGCTGGAACTGGCCCTTTCGGCTGACATGATCCTTGCAGCCGACCATGCCACATTCGCGCTGCCGGAAATCCGGTCAGGAACAGTTGCGGATGCGGCCAGCGTCAAACTGCCCAAGCGCATCCCCTATCACATCGCGATGGAGCTGCTGCTGACGGGCCGCTGGTTCGATGCCGAAGAAGCCAATCGCTGGGGCCTGGTGAACGAGATTGTTGCTGCAGATCAACTCATGGCCCGCGCGTGGGAACTGGCCCGCCTTCTGGCTTCGGGCCCGCCATTGGTTTACGCCGCAATCAAGGAAATCGTGCGTGATGCCGAAGACGCCAGGTTTCAGGATGCCATGAACCGCATCACCAAGCGTCAGCTGCGCAGTGTGGACGTCCTTTATGCCAGCGAAGATCAGCTGGAAGGCGCGCGCGCATTCGCTGAGAAACGCGATCCGGTCTGGAAAGGGAAATAACGAAACGGCGTTTTCTTCAGTCATATTGGACAAGTTTGCCATTTACTGATCCGCGCTGCGCGTGCACAGTTAGGCATGCCTTATTTCGAGCGAAAACCATACGTTAATGTGCCGCGCGCAATCAGCCCGATAGTGCCGCAGCTGGACCAACAGCCGATTTCCGATATTGCGCGCCGCGTTCTGGACACGGAGCAGGGCGCTCAAAAACACCTTGATGGGCCGTTCAGGTGCCGCAAAACCTGCCATTCCGGCGGCACCGCCACCATTGTGCTGTCGCTCGCGGCGCCTCAAGACGCGACCCCTGTTCAGATGCAGTTCGAACCGGGTGATCTGACCAACCCGAACGGTGACATTCTGCCCGCGAACCGGATCAATGTTATTCCGCCTCAAATCCGGCTGGGCCCGGGTGAAGCCTCGGATGTTGCTGTCACTGTGACCGTGCCCGATCTCACAGAACCCGGTGAATATCATGGCCGGATCGCCTGCACCGGTACAGACCAGACCTCGCTTGTCGTGATTTTTGAGGTGGCGGGCGTTCAGACTTGACGGGTCACGAGATAGTCCATGAACTGCCCAAGAAACGCACGCGGAGCCTCTTTGGTCCCTGCAAATACCCGACCAAACTCCTGTCGGGCCGAGGCCAGCAGGTCATTTGCGGCGTCTTGCGCATAACGAATACATCCATAGTGATTCATGCGATCCAAAACCCAGCCGACATCCTGTGTCGACCGGCTGTCGCGAGCGTTTGAAAGCATATCCGCCAGCCGTGCTTGTTCCGGCTCATCTGCCTGCAAACTAAGCTGCCCCAGCATCAGCGTGCGTTTGCCTTCGTAAACATCGCCGCCGATCTCTTTCCCATACTTGTCCTGCGAGCCTACGAGGTTCAGAACGTCGTCCTGAATTTGAAAGGCAGCGCCCAGAAAGAAACCGAACTCATTGAAATCATCCAGATTTAGCGCGCCGGACGCGACATCCTGTGGACGGGCTATCAGCGCGCCGATGCGCATCGGGTGAATGAAGCTGTACCAACAGGTCTTTTTCAGACACATCCTCAGATAGTCTGACGCATCGACGTTCAGCCGGTTGTCGCGTATCCATCCAAGCTCCAGCGCCTGACCTTCGATGGATTGCTGTAACAGATGGTCGAACTCGTCAACCACGCGCATACCGGTTTCCAGTCCAAGCGGTCCCAGGTTCTGACGCAGCAGGCGCAGGGCTAGCGATTGCATCCCGTCGCCGGTATTGATCGCCAAGGGAACCCCAAGCCGCTTGTGCATACATTCGCGTCCGCGTCTGAAATCGCTTTGATCTTCGATGTCATCGTGGATCAGGAAGGCATTGTGCAGTAACTCAAGTACTGCGGCTGAAACGTGTGCATCCTCGCTGTTGCCGCCGAAGGCCTCGCATGTGGCCAGCAACAGGGCAGGCCGCAGCCCTTTGCCGGACGTTTCGATATAATCTCGCATCGGACCATACAAATAAGCCTGCGGTTCACCCGTTGGCAAAAGGTCCAAAAGCGTTTCGCGCGCCCGATCCCCATAGGAGGTCAGCGTTTTCAGAAAATCCTGCTGTGCCGCAGGATCCAGATGCGCAGTTCCGGATTTCACTGGGTCAGCCCTTCTGGGTGATAATCACGCGACTTCTGTTTTCTTGCCTGCCCGACGGATCAGGACCGGCGCCGAAAGAGGAAAGCGGCGCAGCCGTCATAGGTATCGCTCTGGACAAGACCTCTGATTGACCGCTGTCGCGACCAAGATCATACGCGACATCTTCTGCAAGCTCGTCCCCTGGGATCGGTAGATCTGCAGTGGGCTCGTAATTCGCAATCAGGTCGAACAGCTCTTTCGGAGGGCATATCATTCGTAGCGCTTCGGCAATGGCGGGGTCCTCGGTGATGCCGCCGGGCTTTGAATATTCGGTTGCCGGTTCTCCAATCAGGGCAAGGGGACCATCACCGCCACGATCGATACCAGCCGAGTCCTGACCCATTTTCAGCGCCGCTTCGACGGCAACCGCGAACCGGTTGTCCCACGGCAGGCCCGCCTGATACCGGGCGTAATCATAAGCCCGCAACGGTTTCAGGATATCCGGCTCGTGCAGATCCCAGATCTGGCAGGGCTGTGCATCAGAACCGCTGCGCTGAAGGATCGCGTTGACGGCCCGGCGCGCGGCTTCGTTCGCCCCTTCCATGGTGGCAAGGTCGGTGAACGTGCGCACGTAATCCGATGCCAGGAAGAAATTCGGGATCAACGTGGCCGCATCGGGGCGCAACCGCCAGCTGTTGATGCGGTTGACCAGCAATGGTTCCACATTGCTTTGCCGTTTGGGATCGGCGGGATCCTGAACGATATCGGGATCGAGAAACCAGTAATGCATGTCCTCGTCCCTCAGAACGGTTTTCCCATCCACGTTGACGCTGCGCTTGAGCTGTTCCCAAACCTCGCTTGCAATCTCCTCCCTGCTGCAATCGCGCGCTGTTTTCCCGTTCAAACCCGGCTTGTCCCATTCGGATATATCTATCGACAGCAGGCCCTTGGTTTTTCCTTCGGCCCAGTTGGCGAAATCAATCTGGTGCCAGAACTGTTTTTGCGACACAGCGGTCAAGGCCCACGGGCTGTCGATAAAGATGACGTGGCCGTGGATCAGTTCAACTTCCTTGGTCAGATAGAACTGAATGCCGTTCATCCATTGCACGTCTTCGGCCAGCAGAGACAACTTGGCAAGGGCCGGATCGACCGCTATCATTTCCGAGGTCACAAGCGGAGCAATGCGTTCAATCGGCATCGCGCTGATAAACCAATCTCCGGTGACCTGTTTTTCTTCGCCGTCCTGTTCGATCGTTGCGCCAACGATCCGCCCGTTCTGGCACTCGATTCCAGTGACTTTCGAGTCAAACTTGTAAACGACCCCCTTGTTTGTCAGGTAATCCAGCCACGGCTGTATCCAGACAAGGTTGGTTGGCCCGTTCAGCAATCTGTTGCAATGCGGCTCTGGTGTGGCAATGCCCAGCTGAAGCTGAACAGCAATGTCCCCCACGGTCTTTGTGCTGGCCGTCGTTGCCTTTGCAGCCACCAGCGAACGGGTCAGGCCGATGGCAAGGAATTTCTGATAAGCTTCCGAGCGTTCTTCCGCGCCGATGAAATCCCACCAGCCAATGCGTTCATATTCGTCAAAACGACGTTCCTTGCAGGAAGTCGCGATCCGCCACATACAGGCTACAAAATGCTCGACATCCTCATACGCAATCTGATCCCGGGGCGAAAGCGCGAAGGCAATTGTCTTGAACGTATCCGCAACATCCTTGAGCGTGCGGGGAAATCGTTCCGGGACAACAATGCCGGGTTTGTCGAGCTGGCTAACCAGAACCTGAGTGGTCGGGACAAGATTATCGAAACATGTACCTTTGTCATAGTACGGCGTGCGTGCCATCGTGTCCGTAATATGCCGGTAAAAGTTCGGAAAGAAACGGAATCCATGCTCGCCGGGCAACCATGGGCGTTTCACGCCGGGCGGATAATTCGCCCCATCCATCTCGGCCCATGTTTCAAGCGCCTTGATGTGTTTCGCTTTTGAGCCGTGATCCCCTTCGCCCTTCATCACCGGGATGCTGCGCGCCTTACCACCCGGGATCAGTTGGCGTTCGTGGACCTCCACCTCGAACCCGCGCTCAATCAGTTCATGCGCGGCACTCATGCCGGCCACGCCACCCCCTAGAATGACAACCTTTTCAGGCATCGGAAGTTCCTTTCGCGGAATAGACGTCAAAGTGAAGGGTGATGTCCAGCAGGCTGGCTTCGCCAATGCCGAAACCCTGCACCCTGTTCATCCAGGTAAAGTTTGGGTTCGACGTAAGGTAACGCGGGGCAAGCCGTACCGGAGCCGAGGTGGGCAGGTTGCCCTTTGACAGCGCGGCGTAGCCATCGGGTCCGAAGTCACACACGCCGGTATCTTCAAAAAAGATCGGCGCGCCCCCCGTGGCCGGATTGATCAGCGCTCTTGCATGAAGAAGACCAACACCATCGGGGCGCACGCGCATCCAATCCCCGCCAACCGGTTCGATCGTCCCTTTCAGATTTGGGCCTTCGACGACACCGCCCTCTTTAATGGTGAAATGCAGCCAGACCCCATCCGGCGTCTCACCCGAGGGGTGGAAGTTACTTTCGAATGGCACCGTAAATTTGGCGACATGTTCCAGGCCCAGTGATTGTGCCGATGGTTTTTTTGGTTCCGGCGGGGCTGCTTCAGGCGCATTTTCGAACCCGGGGTCAAACTCTCGACCAGCCGAAGTCAGGACCGGACGCCAGGACAGTGATTTTTCCTGTTTCACCGTCGGCAGGATTGCTGCGAATTGTTGAAACCCGGTTTGCGCATCACGCGACAAAGGCCATCCGCGAATGGCGCGTTCGGGGCCACCGTTTTCCGAACAGATCAGGCGCACTGTGTCATGCGATGACACAGCGGGACCCGCTTCGATCAGAACCCGATTGAGCCCGTTTGCGTTGATCGCCTCGGACCAACGCAGGGTAACGCCCCGGTCTGTAAACTCGCGCACGACCCGATCTCCGGTCAGCACGTTATGGTGCAAATGGCCTGGGCTTCCTTGATCCTGAGATGGAATTTCTGCTGTACGCGGAAGACGTGCTCGCCCTCGGCAGAGGTTTGCAGATACTTCACCGCGATATCCGAGGGCACGACGATTTCAACCGGCGCTCCTTGCAGGGACACCAACACCGCTTTGTTTGCGGGCAGGGTGCTGGAACGCAACAACGGCCCATCCAGGAACGGAAGAATGCTGTCACGCGGCAGCACCATCGAGTTTGGCAATGGCGTCGTGACGGCTTGGAACAGACCATTGCCCATCACACAGGCATAAGGGCCCAGATAGCCATGCGATTCCAGCTTGTTGATGCCCGCGACGACAGCCTCGAATACTTCGGTACCCGTGCAGGTTTTCTTCTTTGCCGCGGTAGAAGCGGACGGGTCTTCACCTGCTTCCACCAATCCCGGATATTTGCCGCCACCGCTGACGGTGTAGATCGGCGGCAATGAGGCAGGCGCGCCACTGGCGTGTTTCGGGGCCAATCCGGTGCCGGGTTGACCGTTGAAAATGATGTCGTCCTCGACCCGGGCCACAACAGCGGCGGCACGGCGAAACATGATCTGAGCCGCCGCCAGTTCCGGATCAGCCACCTGTGCGCCTTTCAGGTACACGTTCACCGAAACGGTTGTGAGGCGCAGGGTGTCATAGTCGATCACTTCAAGACGTTTTTCGGGTGAACCGGATGAATTGGCGACCAGATCGAGCTTGTTCAGAGGAACCGATTGGGTGTCCGCAGGCAACGGACCGTACAGCGGCAGGAAGCTTGCTGCCACCCGTGCGCGAAGCGCCTCATCATGGACGGCCTTGTTCACGGCACTCCACTGTTCTTCATTCCAATCCAATGCGTCTGTCATTTCAAATCCCTCTCGGTGCTGCTGCCCAATTCGACAGGGCAATCGATCTCGTTCAACTTGTTTCGTTCAATCTGGCTAGCAGTTCGCCGGCACGCTGTTCCTGAACAATTGCGCCACTACTATTGGCAAGCGCAAGTGCTTGTTCCGCTTCGGTAATCGCAGCGCCCAAATCCCCCCTTGCGGCAAGTACCTTTGCCCGCACACGGTGATATTCAGGCTTGTTGAGCATCTCGCCTCGTTCCCAGCCGGGAATGCAGACGGTTTCCAGCCGGGCCAAAGCCTGATCAATGTCGCCGTGATCAATCATCAATTCAGACAGAACAATCTGATTCTGCGGAAAAGTAAAGTTTCCACCAGATTTCGAAATCAGGTTCATGCACGCCTCGACGCGCTCCGGGACACCTGCGATATTGCCTTTCCCAGCCTGCGCAAGACCCATATAGATGTCTTGCATGGCATGAAGGTAAAGGAACCCTTCCTCATCTGCGATTTTCCGGGCTTCCTTCATCGTCACGTCAAGGCGGTCCCATTCGCCTGCGTAAGGCAGGAACATGCTGCACGCCCCCATGATATAGACAAGGTTGGGTGCATGGTTCAGCGCCCTGCTAACCTCAATGGCTTCCAGACGCGCGGCCTCGGCTTTTTCGAATTTCCCTTGCTGCCACAGCAGGCAACCCTGAATCGCCAGCAACGATGCGATTGTGGAAGATTGGGTCATGGGCATCATAGCCATGTCCAGTTCCGGCGTGATCAGAGCGAATGCACGTTCCAGCTGTTGCTCGCATTCCGAAAACTCGCCGCGGAAATAATGGTTAAAGCTCAGGGCGCGCGCCGCAAGAACATTGGCGACAGGGTCTTCGGACATGCCAGCCATCATGTCCAGTGCATGCCCCATTTCCATCGCCCGGTTCATCTGACCGCCAACAAAAAAGTTGGTCCAGCGGCAGAAAGTTGCTGCGAAAAGTGTCTCGCCGTCGCCCAAAGCCTGGGCCAGTTCCATCGCCCGGGCAGCAGTTTCTCCGACCTGATCGGCCGACCAGCCGTAGATCGCCATGTAAGCAGGCAGAATATTCATCTGCACCCGAAGCTCGAAACCGTCGCGCTCCACGTTGTCCTTCATTGTTCCGATATTGCGAAGGGCGGCTCGGAAGGCGGAAATCGCGGGCAGGTTCGCCAACCGGGATAAAGCCAGCTCACCGGCGGTGACCCAATTGGCCACGGCCTCATCTTTCAACCCGCCAAGATCGCAGTGATGCGCAACGGTATCAGGGGCCGGGCTTCCAAAAGCGTTGTGGCCCGACAGCAAGGCTCTGGCAATTTTCAGATGCACCTTCTGCCGGTCTTCCCGCAGCAAAGAATTGTAGGCCGTATCCTGAACCAGTGCGTGGTTGAACGTATAGGTTGCTGATCCTGAATCGCTGGTAATCAACACAACGCCCGCGGCCATAAGCTGCATAAGGGCGCTTTCTACATCCATTTCTTCATGCGCGACCGCGTGGATCATCTGAGAGGTAAAGCTGCGTCCGATAACCGATCCGAGCTGGGCAATTGGCTTGGCGTTTTCCATCCGGTCAAGACGCGACATCAACGAGTCCTGAAGGGTCGCCGGTACACTCAACGCATCCAGAACCTCGGCATTGATCGGGGCGTCTTGGGGCAGCTGGTCCAAAACCGCCTTGGTCATTTCTTCGATATAAAGCGGCACGCCATCCGCCTTCTCGATGATCTGCCTGATCAGGATGACAGGCAAGCTATACGGCTCGGCCACACGCCGGACCAGTTCAGATGCTTCAGAACTGCCAAGCGGAGACAGATCAATGCTCGCCGCTCGACTCTCATAATGTTCTGGTGGCTCATATTCAGGTCGATGCGACAGAACCACGAGTATCGGGAAATTGCTCAAAGATGACGCCAGAGCTTCCAAGACGTCCAATGTCGTCGCATCTGCCCAATGAACGTCTTCGACCACCAACAACAACGTGCCGCGCCTGTCACACAGGCTTCCGAGGCTGCGCAGCAACACATCCAGGGATTTGCGAGCTTTTTTCAGTGGATCCGGCTCTGCTGGCGCGCCAGAGTCCACGCCAGCCAGATCTAGAAGAACAGGCAAGTCTGCTTCACTCAGGCGAGACGCCGTTTGCACAAAGTCGGAAATTGCAGCCTTGATGCTGTTGTCTGATTTATCACCTGAAACGCGTCTCAACTCACCTACAACCGGGTGCAGAGGAAGACTGGTCAGGTGCGGGATACATTGCAACGTAAAGGGTTTGACCCCAATCGATTCAGACAGCGATTTTATCAGCCTAGACTTGCCGATACCTGCCGCACCCCCGACAAGCGCCAGCCTGCCTGACCCTTCTTGTGCTTCATCCCAAAGCTGGGTCAGGGTTGAAAGATCGTCATGACGGGCGACAAGGTCGACGGCAGATTGCCCCACACGGGCGTCGAACCGACTGGTGGACATAATTTCGGACACTACACGGTACACGGTACGCTGATTGTCAAAGCCCTTCAGCTCGTGGCTGCCACGGGGTTCGAATTCAAAGGTGCCCTGGGTCAGCTGCCAGGTCTCTGAAGAAACGACCACCTCGCCCGGTTCAGCCAGCCCCTGAAGACGAGACGCAAGGTTCGCCGTTTCCCCCACCAGGAAATCCTGGGACCCAAGGCTTTTCGAAGACACCACGCCCACAACGACCATGCCGGTCGCAATACCCGCCCTCAGGTCGAGCTTCTCTCCGAACTCGTTTTCAAGGTTCTGCACGGCCTCAATGGTTTCCAATACGGCCCGCACGGCGCGTTCGGCATCATCTTCCATGGCCTTCGGATACCCGAAATACATCATGATACCGTCGCCCTGCCGATAGGCCAGATGGCAGCCGTGTTGTTGCAGGGTGCCGATCGCCGTATCCAGATACAGATTCATGATCTGCATAAGATCTTCCGGATCATACCGCTGCGCCAGCCGTGTTGACCCCACAAGATCGCAGAAAACCAGGGTAAGTTGCCGACGTTCAGCCTTCGACTGGACTTCGTACTGCGACGAGGCTTCCCGTGATTTCAGCTTGGCCTGCGCCTTCCGAAACCGTTTTCTTTCGCCAACCGTCAAACCCAGATCACGCAGTTCCGGGTCCGTCAACTCGTCCAGAATGTTGTCGTCCACACCTTCTCTTTGAAACAAAGTGGCATGGTCTTTCAGATCTGCCAGATGAAGGACTTTTGAAATGCGTGGTGATGCCTCAAGGACTCGCGTCATTGTTCTGCGACTCCGCCCATATCTGTCCCCCTGTTTTTCCCCTCATTACATATTGTATAGGTTTATGCCAAAAGTAGAGAGGATTTTGTGCTGAATCCATACCAAGGTATGGGCAGCATTGTTAACTTGTTACATTGATTGGCAAATATATGTCAGAATTGTCACGCCGTCACGTATTTTTCCTGCCAAATCATTGGGTTCCAGTTTCAATTTGATTTTTCCCGCAAGGTTTCTGAGCAAGCGAAACGCCAAGCCGAGCGCTCTATGCCTGATGTGACGTAAGGGCAAGAGGATTTAGGACAACGCTGCGTCGGACATGGAAAACCCGCGGAATCCTTCGTAGCGGGCTTTTTTCGCCGATCTTCCCAACCTCCGCCCAAAGACATAGCCGAACTGATGCCTGTACGCCGGGAATCACGGGTGCCAGCAGATTCCCGTCGGTTTGTAGATTGCGATCCGGACCGGACTGGCATCATACTCTCTGAATCCGCGCCAACATCCTCGATGTCTGGTATGGCAACCGAATGAGCAGACCGAATTTTTGTTCAACGAGACCTGTCACGATCAGGTCGATCAGGAAGACGATCAAGAACATATCCCGTTTCCGGACCGGCATTTCCTCTTACTAAATCCGGGTCGCCTTGTTGGCGGTGGACGACATCCAGAACGGCGATCAACCGACCATCACGCTGTCCGTTCGATATGAACGCACTTTTGGAAGACTTTCGGCACGCCATGAACTCGCCACCGGCTTTGCGATTTTCGGTGGCAGTGCCCAATTTCTATTCCCGTGCTACAGCGCTCAAATGCACCGCAAAGGACGGGGCCAGCATCAGAGTCTTGCACCGCTCGAACCGGTTGGTGGCATAGGCCCAGAAGTCCTCGGCTGGGTTTTCATCCGCGTGTTGGATCAGCCCCCATAGCGTCCAGAGCAGATCGCACATGGCTTTATAGATCACCATACGCCCGATCTGCGCTTCACTCGGCGGGCCACCGAAATAGGCCGTCAGCATCTCAAGTTCCTGTTCTTCGGTCAGCCCGGCTTCGACTGAAAGGTCACCCAGATCCCAAAGCGCATCATTCATGCCTGAATATTCATAATCGACGATCCACATGCGCTGCCCGTCATCCAGAAAATTCTCACACAAAGGATCGCAATGGCTGGGGGCCAGTGTCCCGGGTTTGTCTCGCAGCAGTCCCCGGATCGGGGCCGCTTCAGCCACAACATCCGCGTAACCTTCAGGCAGGGTTGCGTTTTTTTCCGCAAGCACGTTCCTGTATTCACTGATCATCGAAAACAACTCGAACCGGAACTCGAACGGCTCCGGGGCCTCGTGAAGCTGCTTCAGGGCCCGGCCTGCCCGGGCAGCAGATCCCGGACGCGTCGCAAACATCTCGGGTGTCATGGTGACGATGTCAGGAACGCAATCGCTGATCATCACACCTGATGACGCATCTGCCCATAAAACTTCGGGTCCGACCCCGGTTTTCGCCGCCACCCGTGCGTTGTGAATTTCAACCGCGCGGTCGATATAGGTTTCGGTCCCTTCGCCCGGGATGCGCACAATCACCGTCCTTGGCCCGCCTTCGACGCGGTAGACCAAATTGGTCAACCCGCCCAGCCGCTGAGTGCGAATGTCGACCTCAGCGACGGTTTCGAACCCCGTCACATTGCGAAGGGCCTGAATAACCTCATTTTTTGGCTCGTTCTGCATCAATCCCTCCCTCAGGCTTTCAATCGGTCATTTGCGGGGTCATAGAGCGGTCCATCCACCCGACGGATGGCGTGGCGTTCCCCGAACAGCTCCACTTCAAACTCAGATTCTTCTGCCAGTTTCACGGGAAGATAACCGTAGAGGATGGTCTTGCCGACGGTAAACCCATAGCCACCACTACACGCCAGCGAGACCGTTTTGCCGGAACGCAGTATGGTCTCCCCTCCGGTGATCGGCAGCCGCTCATTCGTTATGAATGTACAGAGATGCCGATCGGGCCCGGTTGCTTTCTGCGCGTCTAACACCGGTCGTCCGATGAAGTCCTGTTTGGATTTCAGATGCACCCGCGACCCAAGGCCCGCTTCGATGGGCGAATAGTCGGGGGTAATGTCGGCACTCCAGTAAAGATATCCTTTTTCCAGTCGCAAGGACTCGATCGTACGGTACCCGATATCACGGATGCCATGGCTCTGACCGGCTTGCCACAGCAGGTCATAGACGTGCAGGGCAAACTCGGTTGGAATGTGCAACTCCCACCCTAGTTCTCCCACGTAACCTATGCGGATCGCACGGACCTTTGCTGCCCCCAGTGTGATCTCTCGGGCAGTTGCAAAGGGAAACGCCGAGTTTGAAGTATCCTCTTCTGCAACCGCCTGCAGCACATCCCGCGTTTTTGGGCCGCAGATATTGATCACGGCCCTTGCTGACGTCATGTCGATCAGTTGCGCCGACCAATCTCCGGGAAGGTGACGACGAATCCAATCCGCGTCATGCACACCAAATCCAGACCCGGTCACGATATAGAAGTGGTCACGTGCCAACCGGGTGACGGTGATATCAGCCTCAACACCACCGCGATCATTGCACAATTGCGTGTAAATCACCGAGCCATCCGGCCTATCCATGTTTGAAACGGCAAGGTTTTGAAGCGCCTCCAGCGCACCGGGGCCGATCAGTTCGAACTTGGAAAAACTGCTCTGATCGATCACAACAACACCCTCGCGTGCGGCGTTATGTTCCTGTTCGGCAAAAGTTTTCCAACCCGGGGCCAAAAAATCCAGCTGATCCACCGGATCCACGCCTGCCGGAGCAAACCAAAGCGGCCTTTCCCAGCCGTTCTTTGATCCGAAAACCGCACCGTGCTGCTTCAGCCGGTCATGCAGCGGCGACAGGCGCAGGTTTCTGGCCGTTTCCGCCTCCTGGCCCGGATAGCGCATCTTGTAGTGATGCGCATAATGCTCGACCGCACGGGGGTACATGAAAGCGCGCGTGGCGTGGTGCGGGCTGAACCGGCGCACATCCAGCGGCCAGAGATCAAGGCTCGGACGGCCATCGACAATCCACTCTGCGATCATCTCCCCCGCACCACCACCTGCGGCGATGCCATACAGGAACCCTGTCGCCAGCATCAGGTTTCGCAACTCTGGCGCCCAACCCATGACAAAATCGCCATCGGCGGAATAGGGGATAGGGCCGTTGATGACCTGCCGGATGCCAACCGTGTTGACGACCGGGGTTACCTGACCCGCCAGTTCCGCAAGCGGGGCAAATCGGTCCAGATTGTCGGGCAACAACTGTCGAACGAACTCGCCTGGAATACCCCTGTCGCCAAACGGCAACGTGTTGTCCTCATATCCCCCGATCACAAGCCGTCCGCCCGCGTCAGGTTTATAATACACCAGCCGCTCGGGGTCGCGCAGGGTTGGCAGGCCTTTAACAAGTTTGGGGTCGGGCAGGGGTTCGGTGACGATATACTGATGCTCGACGGCACAGGCCGGGACAACGACTCCCAGCTTCTCAGCCAACTCGCGGCTCCACATCCCTGCGGCCACGACCACGGTGTCTGCTTCGTAGTCCCCGCCCGAGGTCATCACTTTGGTGATGCGGTTGTTATGAATTTCGAAATCCGTGACCTGCACAGATTGGCGGATTTGCGCGCCATGCATCCGGGCACCCGAAGCGATTGCCTGACACAGGCCCGCAGGATCGACATGGCCGTCCGAAGGAATAAAGGCCGCGCCCTCCAACCCGTCCGCGTCGATAAAGGGAAACAATGCCTTGGCCTCGGTCGCGGAAACCACCTCCATCTCCAGATCAAAGCTGCGCGCCATTGTTGCCAGGCGCCTGGCCTCCAGAAGCCGCTCTTTGGTTGCCGCAAGGCGCAGGCTGCCGACCTTTTTCCAGTCGAACTCCAGCCCAGTTTCTTCGGCCAGCCGATCATACAGCGCCACCGAACGTTTCAGCATCCGTGTTGTATTTCGTGAAGACCGCAACTGCCCGACCAACCCAGCCGCATGCCAGGTGGCCCCTTCGGTCAGAGACGCCTTTTCCAGAAGAACCACATCCGTCTCGCCCGATCGTGCAAGGTGATAAGCGATGGAACATCCAATGATGCCGCCGCCAATAATAAGATGTCTGGCCGAATGCGTTGTCATGCGCCTATCCACTGCGAATGCTATGGATTCATCAAATCCCTCAAAACGCCAATAATCAACATATTTTTTTCATGTTTGTTGTTTTTTGTCGCTTGTATGGCGCCAAACTTACCCTTACCCTAAGGAAATCAACAAATATCGCGGCGTTTTATGTCGAAATACGAGCAAGACATACTCAACACGGTAAATCTGCACGGGCGGATTTCGGTCATGGAGCTAGCACGAATCCTGCGGGTTTCGGACCAGACCGTACGACGCATCGTGAAACCGATGGTTGCAAAAGGAAGCTTGTCCAAGGTGCACGGTGCACTGGTCAGCACGCAGAACGTTCTGGATCCGCCGTTTCTGGCCCGCATGGCGCAGAACCGTGCAGCAAAGGTAGCAATCGCCGATGCCGTTGCCGGGCGGATACCTGATGGGTCGGCTATTGCCATCGACACTGGTTCGACCTCAGGTTTCATTGCTCAGGCCCTTCGGGCGCGCAGAAACCTCACAGTGGTCACCAACTCGGCCTTCATCGCCGCCACGTTATCGATGGAAGACGGCAACAGGGTCTTCATGGCGGGAACGCAATTGCGCAACCACGATGGAGCCGCCTTTGACCGAGCCGCCTATGATGTCATTGCGGGGTTTTCGGCCCGGACGGCCATATTGTCGGCATCTCTGGCGCATCCCACCAAGGGCTTCATGGTTTATGATCAATGCGAGGCCGACATGGCCCGTGCGATGACTGATATCGCTGACCAAACCTTCATGGCCGTTGATTCAACAAAATTCAACGACGCCCAGACAAGCCCTGCTTTGCGGCTGCCCGCATTGACTGAGGATGACGTCCTCATCACTGACCGCAAGCTACCCGCATCGTTCCGTTCGTTGCCCGGAGACGCGGAACTGGTGATCGCGGACCCGAGAACACAAGCAGAGAATCAGTAGATTTTTGACAATTCTGTCCGGCCCGGCGGGACAATCCGGTTCCACCTAAACAGTGAAACCGGCTGTCTTTCAGGCTGTCGCGCCTTTGATGCGAATGGCGGTGCCCAAACTGCCTGCGCAAACGCCGACTACAACGGCGATGATCAGGTCCAGCGGCTCCACATGTGCAAACCGGAAGCCTGCGAAAACCAGCGGTTCAAAAACCCCCACTGCGCCGCCCAGTGCCGCACCCAGCCACAGCTTGCGAGTCATCATGCCAAGCGCTAAACCAAGTATGCCAGGCAGGCTCAGGATGTTGCCGCCAATGGTTCCAAGTATCTCTAACATCTCCGCCCCCACATCATTTCGAGCTGTTGTTCAGGAAATCGCGGATGTCGTCACCAGTGGCGGCTGCGTGTTCCTGCAGAACCTCACCTTCAATGGCCTCGCTTACCTTCTGGTACTCTTCCAGATAATTGGGCGGCAGACTGTGCGCGATGCCCTGATGGCAATCAATGCATGTCATACCACTATCGATGGCGCGCTGATGTTCCGACGCGGCGCGGGTCTCCTGAACGGTGAAATCCATATAGTCAAAGTTGTGACAGTTGCGGCACTCCCGACTGTCGGACGCTTTCATTTTCTTCCACACAGCAGAAGCCATCGCCAGACGGTGATCCTCGTATTTCTCAGGTGTGCTGATGGTTCCGGCAAGCTCGTGATAGACATCTTTCACGGCCATGATTTTGGCCTTGATCTTATGATTCCACTCGTCCGGAACGTGGCAATCGGAACAGATTGCGCGCGAGCCCGAACGGTTGTTGTAGTGGATCGTCTCACGATATTCGCCCAGGTTCGTTTCCATCGTGTGGCACGACACGCAAAACTCTTCAGTGTTGGTCAGTTCCAGGGTCCAGTGAAATCCACCCCAGAACAGGATACCGGCGAGAAAGCCGGCGAGGATCAGAAAGCCCGAACTGAACATCACTGCCGGTGTCCAGATCGCGTTCCAGAGACGACCAAGCAAGCCGCGTTTTTCAGGGGAGTCTGCCATATGGGTGCTCCTTTCAATCTTGCGTTGGATCAGTTGCCGGCGGAGGGTTGGAACACGTTGTCAACCAGCGGCGGCGCGTCAGCCTGCGGAACGTGGCACTGGTTGCAGAAATACCGGGTTCCGGCAATTTGATCCAACTCGTTGCCATCGCGATCCAGATAGTGGGTCATCGACAGGGTCGGCGCGTTGCGCTCACCCGCCTTTGTCCAGTCATGGCAGGACAGGCATTGGTTGGTGCGAATGTCGATCTGGTATTGTTCCACAGAATGCGGGATCAACGGCGGCTGTTGGCGATAATTTCGCTGCTGCCGTCCTTCGACGTTGCGGTGGATTTGATCCAGCGGCACAGGTTCATCAACTTCGGCCCCGCGCAGGGATTCAACCTGAGCGGATTGCGCAAGGGCCCATCCGCTCAGCAACAATACGGGTAGAAGGGCAATTCCGCCTGTAACGATTGTTCTTTTCATCTTGGCACTCCCCTAGATAGGTCTGGCGGCGCGCGGCTCAGGCGCGGCAACTGGATCGGAAGGTTGGACGACATGGTCGTCGAACCGGTGAGTAAAGTTAAAAACGTCGACCGCGCAGACATCGATGCAGCGTCCGCAATTGGTGCAGTCGGGTGACAGAATCAGTGGTGTGGTCCCCGGCTTGCCTTTCAGCGCGGGTGAGATCACTTGATTTTCCGGGCAGACCGCATAGCAATCCATGCAATCGTCACAGGCCGCGCGATTTGTGGCGCTGACTCGCAGCAGGCTTTTTGACCCGATCAGGCCATAAAACGCTCCAACGGGGCACAGATGTCCGCACCATCCGTGGCGCGAGACGACAACGTCAAAGACGAAGATGGACGCGATCATAGCCCAGACAAAGCCCATACCGAAAACAAGCCCGCGATGCAGCATGGTGATCGGGTTGATCAGTTCCCACGCGATCACGCCGCTCAGCCCCGAAACAAGCAGGATGGCTGCGAGGATCCACAGGCGGGTGCCGCGTTTGGGTTGCCAGCCTTTCGGCAGGTCCAGCTTGCGGTGCACCCAGTTGGCCGCATCCGTCACCGGATTGATGGGACAAACCCAGGAACAATAGACCCGACCGCCAATCAGCGCATAGGTCACCAGAACGATTAGTCCGCCGATCAGCGCCGTCATCTCGGGCCAATGACCCGCGACGAAGCTTTGTAACAGGATGAACGGATCGGTTAAAGGCAACACACCCAGCGTCAGTGACCCGGCCAGAGTGCCTTCAACAATCCAGATGCCGAACCACGGGCCCAGTAGAAACAGAGCCAGAAAGAACACCTGACTTGCGCGGCGCATCAGCAGATAACGATGCGCGCCAACCCAGCCTTTACTGTCAACGGCCTCCTGGCCTATGGGCATGTGTGTGCGGGCGCTCATTGTCCGGCCCCCGGCAGATCATATCCCGGGGCAAAGCCACCGGGAGTGACAAGATTGTCGGTACCCGGTCCGGGCAAACGATCGGGCAGATCGATGATCCCCTCGACCACCGGTGCACCCTTGGCAGCCTTTTCTTCCCAGCCTCTACGGTAATGCTCTGCCGAACTGCCACGCGCCAGCCGGGTAGGCAAAACCTTGATGGCGGCCTCGGGTAGAACACAGCTTTTTTCACACATGCCACAACCGGTACAGCGGTCGGCATGTACTGTCGGAATGAACAACGCATGATGACCCGACCGGGTGTTATGCGCGGTTTCTAATGTGATCGCCTCGTCAATGACGGGGCAAACGCGATAACAGACGTCGCAACGCAGGCCGAGGAAATTCAGACAGTTTTCCTGATCGACAAGCACAGCAACGCCCATCTCCGCATCGTCGATATTGTCCAGGCCAGGGTCCAATGCCCCGGTCGGACATGCGGCGACACACGGAATGTCGTCGCACATTTCGCAGGGAATGTCCCGGGCGGTGAAAAACGGTGTTCCCGTCGCCACCCCATCCGAACCAAGCTCGGCCAGTTTCAGGGTATCGTAAGGGCAGTCCCGCACGCACAAACCGCAACGAATGCAGGCCGACAGGAACTCCTTCTCTGGCAATGCGCCGGGAGGGCGCAAGGCCTCGGCGGGCAGGGCCCGGGCGTCGCGGGCCAGATAGGCCAGCACTGTCCCGGCGACCACGCAGCCGCCTGCCGCCCGCGCCGAGTCCTGCAGGAACCGGCGCCGCTGCGGTGAGAGGGGTTTATCGGCAAGAGACATGGGAAACGACCCGTACGATCTTTGCTGGTTACGCGCGCTCGACCTTGCAGGCGCACTTCTTGAAGTCGGTCTCTTTCGACAGCGGGCAGGTTGCGTCCAGCGTCAGCTTGTTGGTCAGCTGGTGCTCATCGAACCACGGCATGAAGACCAAACCGCGTGGCACCTTGTTCCGACCTCGGGTTTCAACCCGGCTGGTGACTTCGCCGCGACGGGTGGACATAACAATCTCTTGTCCTCGGCGCAAACCGCGATCCTTGGCGTCCTGCGGGTGCATATAAACCACGGCAGCGGGATAGGCGCGGTGCAGCTCTGGTACTCGGCGAGTCATCGAACCTGAATGCCAATGCTCGAGCACGCGACCGGTGCACAGCCACAGATCGAATTCCGCATCCGGCTCTTCTGGGGCAGGTTCATATGGCGCGAAGATAATCTTGGCTTTACCATCTTTGTGGCCATAGAACTCAACACCAGCACCCTCCGATACATAAGGGTCATAGCCTTCTCGGAATCGATAGAGCGTTTCCTTGCCGTCGACGACCGGCCAGCGCAGGCCACGGGCCTGATGATAGGTTTCAAACGGCGCCAGATCGTGCGCGTGGCCGCGTCCGAAGTCGGCATATTCCTCGAACAGGCCCTTCTGCACGTAGTATCCGAAATGCTCGGATTCGTCGTTGTCAAAGCCTTCGGCGGTTTCTGACAGCGGGAATTTATCAATGCTGCCGTTGGTGAACAGAACGTCATACATGGTCTTGCCACGGTGTTCCGGCATGGTGGCCAGCAACTCTTCGCCCCAGACTTCTTCAACTGTGAAGCGTTTCGAGAATTCCATCACCTGCCAGACGTCCGATTTCGCCTCGCCTGGGGCTTTCACCTGCTGGCGCCAGAACTGGGTGCGGCGCTCGGCGTTGCCATAGGCGCCTTCCTTTTCGACCCACATGGCGGTGGGAAGGATCAGGTCAGCGGAAACGGCGGTTACTGTTGGATAGGGGTCCGAAACAGTGATGAAATTTTCTGGGTTGCGATAACCGGGATACCCTTCTTCGTTGATGTTCGGCGCGGCCTGCATGTTGTTGGTGCACTGAACCCAATAGGCGTTCAGATCGCCATCCTTCAGCTTGCGGTGCTGCAGCACGGCGTGGAAGCCGGGCTTGGCCGGAATAGTGCCGGCAGGCACGTTCCAGGCTGTTTCACAAATCTCGCGGTGCTTGTCGTTCATCACCACCATGTCCGCAGGCAGACGGTGGGCAAAGGTGCCAACCTCGCGCGCGGTACCACAGGCCGATGGCTGACCGGTCAGCGAGAAGGGCGAATTGCCGGGTTCCGAAATTTTGCCTACCAGCAGGTGCACGTTGTACATCAGCGAGTTCACCCACGAGCCGCGGGTGTGCTGGTTGAAGCCCATGGTCCACAGGCTCATAACCTTACGGTTGGGATCGGCATATTGCTGAGCCAGACGTTCCAGCTTGTCAGCCGGAACACCGGACAGTTCGGAAGTGTATTCCAGCGTGTATTCCGAAACGGCCTCGGCATATTCTTCGAAGCTGATCGGTTCCATCTTGCCCGAGTTCGGGTTTTCAGCCTCTTGTTGCAGTGGGTTGTTGTCCCGCAGACCATAGCCGATGTCGGTTGCAGTTTTGGTGATGTTGACGTGCTTGTTGACGAACTCTTCGTTCACCGCGCCATTCTGGATGATGTAGTTGGCGATATAGTTCAGGATCGCCAGATCGGTCTGCGGCGCAAAGACCATGCCATTGTCGGCCAGCTCGAACGAGCGGTGCTCATAGGTTGACAGAACATGCACCTCAGAGCCTGGCTTGGTCAGGCGGGTGTCGGTCAGGCGCGACCACAGGATGGGGTGCATCTCGGCCATGTTCGACCCCCAAAGCACGAAGGTATCTGCGTGCTCGAAGTCGTCATAGCAGCCCATCGGCTCATCAATACCGAAAGAGCGCATAAAGCCAACAACCGCCGAGGCCATGCAGTGCCGCGCGTTGGGGTCGATGTTGTTGGAGCGGAAGCCTGCCTTCATCATCTTGGCAGCGGCATAGCCTTCCCAGACTGTCCACTGGCCCGAACCGAACATGCCCACACTGGTCGGGCCTTTCTTGGCCAGGGCTTCTTTCCACTTGGCGGCCATCACGTCAAAGGCTTCATCCCAGCTGACCGGCTCGAATTCGCCATTCTTGTCGTACTCGCCATTGGTCTTGCGCAGCAGAGGCGTGGTCAGGCGGTCCTTGCCGTACATGATCTTGGACAGGAAATAGCCTTTGATGCAGTTCAGTCCGCGGTTCACCGGCGCGTCAGGATCGCCCTGCGTGGCCACAACGCGGCCATCTTTTGTGCCGACCAGAACGGAACAGCCTGTACCGCAGAACCGGCAGGCGGCTTTGTCCCAGCGAATATCAGGCGCAGCGGCCTGAGCGTTGGCCTGACCTGTGGCCATGGGAATGCCTGCAGCCGAGGCAGTGGCCGCAGCTGCAGACGCTTTAAGGAACGTACGACGGGATTCA
Organism: uncultured Ruegeria sp.; assembly: GCF_947497005.1. GTDB lineage: Bacteria > Pseudomonadota > Alphaproteobacteria > Rhodobacterales > Rhodobacteraceae > Ruegeria. The sequence goes on from NZ_CANMFF010000006.1 coordinate 30,974, forward strand.
GAGATGGTCATTGCATGGGCCTCCTGCTGGACGGTTGGCTTGGAGCGTCAGGGCGCGGAGCTGTCTCCGCGAGATCTTCGAAATGGTGATAAGTCAGCGCCAGAGAGATCACGCCGGGGATCTGGTGCAGATCCATGATAGTGTCCGAGGCCAGCCGGTCGGCCGTATCCTCGACAACCACCACAAACCGGCCATCTTCGGCTTCGGCATGAAGCTCGACGCCTTGGGTGCCGGTCATCACCGCGCGTGCGGCGTCGGTGTGATCGGGGGCGATGTGGACTAGACAGCCACAGATATTCATTTGGTCACCTCCGGGTGTTGTGGGGCGGGGCGGTGCATCGCAATAGCCCCGGCGGGGCAGGCGGCGGAACAACTGCCGCATCCGATGCAGGTTTCAGTTTCAAGCGCCGGTTCAGCGCGTCCGCCCAGTTGCAGGCGAAAGCGGATGGCATCCTGCTCGCAATTATCCTGACACAGGCGGCAGCTCACCCCGTTCATCGACAGGCAACTTGCGGCGTCGATCTGTGCGCGCCATGGCCACTCGGCCACACGCTCAGGCAACAATGCGGGGGTTGGGCACACTTCAGCGCAGTCACCACACATTGTGCAGCCACCGGCGGACAGGTCCAGAACGGGAAAACCGCTGTCGTCGAATGTGATGATGTCTTCTGGGCAGGCTCCGGCGCAATCTTCGCAATGTGTGCACAGATCGCTGAAGCCAGATGCAACTGCCCCAGGCGGACGAATCGCATTGCGGTCCTCCCGCAGGATATGCGCGCTTAGAAAAGCGCGTCTGCTCGTCATCTGGCTCATAGCTGTCGACTCGAATGTGGATAGATAGGTTCGCGTCCTTACTTCCTAGCGATCTGAAACCGCGCACGAATTGACCTATATCATATTTGTTGCAAATTTATTTTGTTCGTTTCGAGGATTGCAATCCTGGGTCACACGTTCATTTCGACACGGGCTTCGGGAAAACGTCCTGCGATCTCTCCCGCCTTGTCGGCAGATGCCGCACAAAGTGCAGTGGACAATCCATCCGCAATTGCAGCTTCCGGGGCAGAAACCGAAACCGTTCTGTCACGGGTTGCCGGCCCATCCGGAGTAATGATGTGACCGAAGCCCTGGCTCAGTTGACTGCCCAGGGAAGACGATGTCGCGACCGCACGATCACGCAATTCAATTCGCTTCAGAACCGTCTGATCCGGTACTGCCAGCCCAACCTTCCAAGACGAGCCATCGCCCCGAGCGCCCAATGCGGCAACTTCTCCCATATCAACCAGAATGTCGCGCAAACCGAAGCCGCGCAGCAATGCGGCGATCCGATCCGTGATCGCGCCCTGCGCGATGCCGTTCAGCGTCAAGGCTGACTGACCGGGAACCGGCAGGCGTACGGTCGAAGCGTTGAAAAACACCTGCTCCCAACCGATTACCCGGTAAACCTCAATCAAATCCTCAGGACGGGTTCCCGTGGCCAATGCGTGCCACAGGGGCTGAATGCTCGGATCAAATGCACCGTCTGAGGCCTGATGCAATGCGGAGCACAGGCTCAACACGTTCAACAATTCAGGGGCCGGCGCTGTCAGAACACCGTCGCGATTCAAACGGGTGAGCTGCGACTTAGGGCGATACAAGCTGAAGATGTCCTCCAGCCTGGAAACCTCTGTCTCCACGGCTCCGATGATGGGGGCGGCTTCAGCGTCCGTAAGCCCAACCAGCCGCAGACTTGCAGCAGCGCCCAGCGCAGTCCCCTGCCAGCGCGCGTCAGAGGCTGCAGCCGGTGTGGCCGCAGCACAAGCGGCCGAGATGATCAGGAAACGGCGGCGCGACAGGGCGGTCATACGGGGGTCTCCAACATCAGATCAAGATCGATAGGGCCAAGCACTTCGGTATCGGGAATGTCGGGCAAGCGCATTGTGGTCCCGCCATAGGTATCAACAAATGCCTGAGCATCGGCTGGATCAGAAAATGGCACCACTTCGCGCGCACCCATGCCGCCAGCCACATCGGCGCCGACCACGAAGGTCGCGCCATCAGCAGCGATCCAGTTCGAGATACCGGGCTGTCGCCAGCTGGGCGCGACACCCATATCGCTGACATAGACGGCGGTGATATCCGCATCGCGCTCCGGGCTTTTGAGGTATGCCACCATGTCGCGCACCTGCGCAAAGAACAGCGGTGCGGGATACCCCTCCAGATGGATCTGGCCTTTGGGACCGCCGTGTTCGGCTATGTTCATCTGGCAGAAAAAGCTCAGCGCGTCCGGGGTCAGATCGATGGGGTCAGGGGCCTCCGCGAACTCTTCTTTACAGGCCGCCAATGCGATCAATGCGATCAGGGCAAGGCGTTTCATGGCTCGACCCTCCGGAAAGCGGCCCGGGCAAGGGCAAAGCCAATTACCGGCCAGATCAGCAGCGATGCAGGCGCGGCCCAGACCGGCAGCGCCTGCGCAGCCCCGGTCATGCCTGATGCCATCGCGACGCCCTCGGTGGCGGCGATGTTCCACAGACGGAATGCGTCGGCCGGGTTGGCCACCATCACCCATGGAAAGACGGATTGGGTGAAGGTGCCGCCCTTGTCCATGACGACAGCCCCCAACAGGCCCAGATCATAGAGGACGACAAAAACCAGCCAAAGCCCGGCCGACAGACCTGCCGCCGCCGTAGCGCCCCTCGCCAGAGCGGACAGCAGGTATCCCAGCGCCAGAAACACAGCGCCCAACAGAATCGAGGTGAGGATGAGGCGGACCAGAGCCATCAAGCTTTCCGGCCCAGCACCACCAAAGAAGGCGGCCACCGCGCCTGCAGTGCCGAAACCGATGGTCATGGCGAAGGCCAGCGCCGCCAGATGGGCGGTGAACTTGCCCAACAGGATTTCTCCGCGTCCCGCCGGGTAGGACAGCAGCAGCGACAGACTGCCCCGGTCTACGTCGCCTGCGATGGCGTCGAAAGCGATCATCAGCGCCAGCAGCGGCGCAAGATAGACCGACAGCGTGGTCATTGATGCAACCGAAACGGTCAACATATCGACACCGAGCGTACCAGTTGGAGCGCTGCCTGCAAAGGTCAGCGCCAAAGCAAACAGCACCATGATCAAGGTGGCGACCAGCAGCCAGCGGTTGCGGCGCAGGATCAGCATTTCGGTGCGGGTGATGGCGAGGAAGCGGGTCATTGCAAATCCTCCTGTGCGTAATGGCGATAGAGGTCTTCCAGCTTGGGCGGTGTCATTTCAACATCCGCCACGGCATCGCCTAATCCGGCAACCCGGCGCAGGGCCTCCATCTTGTCTTCAGGGGTGCAGAGCAGCTCCACGGATGTCCCGTTGATCCGGTTGCCACCCAGTTCGGCGGCCAGCTCATCGGGATTGGCGCTGGCGCGCACCTTCAGGCGGATCGGCAGCCCGGCCAGCGCTGACAGGTTGGTCAGCGTGTCATCGGCAACCATCCGGCCCTTGCGCATGATGGCGATGCGGTCGGTGCGGGCCTCGACCTCGGTCAGGGCGTGGCTGGCGATCAGGACGGCGGTGCCTTGCCCGGCCAGTTCGTCAATGATGGCATAGAGATCCTGCCGCGAGATCGGGTCCAGGCCCGAGGTTGGCTCGTCCAGTAGCGCCACTTTCGGCTGGCCCAGCAAAACCTGCGCCAGACCCAGACGTTGCCGCATCCCTTTGGAATAAGCGCCGATCCGGCGGTCCAAAGCATCGCTGAGGCCAACGCGTTCCAACAGGCCGGGCACATCGGCCTTTGCGCCGGACAACTTGGCGAAAAGGGTCAACTGTTCTCGCCCTGTTAACGCCGGATGAAACGACACCGCCTCGGGCAGATAGGCCGTTTCGCGCCGCGCCTGTGCGCTGCCGGGGGTTGCGTCGCCGATCCGAATGGCTCCGCCGTGGATCGACGTCAGGCCGAGGATGGTTTTGATCAGGGTCGACTTGCCCGCGCCGTTATGGCCCAGCAGCGCCACGCGCTGGCCAGGGGCAAGGGACAGGGTGATATCGTCAAGAACGCGGGTTTTCCCTCGGTCCTTGAGAACATGGTCAATTGACAGGGCCTTATCCGTCATGAGGCACCTTTTCCATAGCTGGGGGTTCAGGGGCTTGCATCAGTGGATTGCTGTCCATAACACCGCCCGGCAACAGCGCCGGGAAGGCCGATTGCGACCAGCGTACCAGCTGCACGGCAGGGGAGCCGAGCAGCAATTTGGCTGCGGGTTGGGTCCACAGCACATGGTCCATCGAGTCATTGGGGCGATAGGGGGCATCGGCGATGCCGTTGCCATCCACATCATAAGCGGCGAAGTCGGACCAGTAATTGCCGCGCCCGTCTTCAGACCACTCGACCCATTTGGTCGAGACATATTTCACCTGCGTCCGGTTGCCGATGAAGGCATTGCCGACAATGCGGTTGCGTTCGCTGCCAGCGGTAAAGTGGATGCCGATGCCGCATCCCTGGAACCAGTTATCGGTGAATTCGTTCTTGTTGGAATTATAGAGGAAGGTGCATTTCTCTTTCGCGCCTTTCACCACATTCCCGGTGATGGTGCTCTTGTTGGCGTAGTTCAGCATAACGCCATGTTCACGGTCGCCGATCGAGACATTGTTGGCCACCGTCACATTGGTCGTGAACATTACCGCATAGCCCAGATCGTTGTCGATCGAGACGTTGTCGCTGACGACCGAGTCGTCGGCATACATGTAATGCACGGCAAATCGCAAATCGCGGAACAGATTTCCAGTGAAGGTATTCTTCTTGGACGAGTTCACAAAGATCCCGTCGCGCCCGTAGCGGATGTCGTTACCTTCAACCACCGCACCTGGCGCGTTCCAGACATAGACACCATTGCCGCGCGCGTTCATGTGGCGGTCCTGCCGCCCTTCGATCCGGTTGCGCCGCACGATGCTGTCCTTGGCCCCGTGGATATCGATGCCATAGAGGTTGCCCAGCAGCACGTTATCCTCGATCACTGGCGCGGTGGCCGTTTTGGTCAGCTGGATACCGCTGTCGATCCCGTCATGGCTGGAACCTGATCCGATCACCGTCAACCCGCGCACCGTCACGCCCGGCCCGGTCACGGTGATGACGCTGCCCGCGCTTTGGCCGTCAATCGTGGCCTGTCCCAGCCCGTCGATGGTGACGGGCCGGTCCAGTACAAGCGTTTCGGTGTAGACGCCGGGGCTCAGGCGAAGGGTGTCTCCATCCGCCGCCTGCGCCAGTATTTCGGTGATGGCCCCCGCCCGGTTGGGCACATCCCAGTCCGCCGCCCAAAGGGGCGAGCCGAGCAGGAGCGGTATGAGCAGGGACCAACGCATGGGTTATGCTCCCTGCGGTTCGACCAGCATCCGGCCGCGCATTTCCATGTGCAGCGCGTGGCAGAACCACTGGCAATAGAACCAGTGTACGCCCGGACGGTCAGCGGTGAAGGTGACCGAGGCGGTTGCCAGCGGTGCAACTTCCATTGCGATACCGTAGTTACCCAGGCAGAAACCGTGGGTCACATCGTCCACGTCATCCAGGTTGGTGATGTAAACAGTCACCTCGTCACCCTGTTTGACGGTGAACTTCTCAAGGCTGAAGGTCGGTGCCTGCGAAGTCATGTAGACCCGCACCTTGTTGCCATCCCGGATCGGTTCCTCGGCGCCTTCTTCCAGATCGATGCCATCTGCCTCGGCCTGTTTCCGGGCGTCTTCCCACGTGACATCGTTCCGATCCCACACGTTGACCGGATTAACGATGTCAGCACGAACCATGATCGAGTCATGCGGCTCGGCAAAGGTTGGGCCGTCGTGCACCACTTTCATCTCGTTCGATGAGATATCGATCAACTGCTCGTTCTCAGGCTTGAGCGGACCCGTGTTCAGGAACCGGTCTTTCGAGAACTTGTTCATCGAAATCAGCCACTTGCCATCTGCCTCCTTGGTTTCACCCATGGTGGTCGAGTTGTGGCCCGGTTGATAATGCACATCGACCTTCGAGATGATCGGGTCCACATCAGCGCCGCCGTAAGCCTCGATTGCCTTGTCGAGATTCCACTTAACGATCTGACTGTCGAGGAACAGTGTGGTGAACGCATTGCCCTGACCGTCATAAGCAGTGTGAAGCGGGCCAAGACCCAGCTGCGGTTCACCCACGATGCACGACCGCGGGTCGGCATCGCTTTCGAACAACGCGTCCAGCTTGGTCACATCCATGATCGACACGGTCGGCGACAGCTTACCATTGATGCAGACGTGCTTGCCGTCGGGCGCAGTGTTAATGCCGTGAGGCGAGTTCGGGATCGGGATGTAGCGGGTGTACTTCTTGTTCTGACCCTTACGGCCGTCCAGAACCTTGACGCCTTTCAGTTCCTGATAGTCGCCGGCTTCGATACCCGCTTCGATTTCCGCGAGGTTGAAGACAACGACGTGGTCCAGTTCATTCTCGGTCATCTCGGCCAGGTTCATACCCATTTCCGAGTTGTACGAGGTCGAATAGGCGTATTTACCCTGATAATCACAGTCGGTGTTGTCGAGGTTCCCCGAAACGATCACCTGCCACGCGACTTCCATGGTGTCGCCGTCCAGCGCGGTGAAGATGTTCACGTATTGCGACGGATCATCCAGCACGCTGCCGTCATTGACCAGAGGCGTTTCATCTTCACCATTGGCAAAGACATAACCGGTACGCGGGAATTTTTGCGGACGCAGACCGTGGATCGCCTTGGCGTTCGGAATCTCGGTGATCTTGTCGCATTTCATCACGTCGCAACGCACACGAGCAACGCGGGTGTTGGCCTTGTCATTCATGAACAGGTAACGGCCATCATAGGTGCCGTCGGTGAACGACATATGCGGGTGGTGAAGGTCGCCGTTATCATAGGTTTTCATGCCGCGCTTGGCGAGAAACTCTTTGGTTTCAGGCAGAAGACCGTCGGTCATGATCTTCAGCGATTCGTTGGTCTGACCCCAACCAGTGGCCGAGCAGCGGTTAAACACCGGTACGCGCATCAGCTCGCGCATGGACGGGAAACCCAGGATGCGCAATTCGCCGGTCTGACCTGAAGACCAGAAGCCGTAATATTCGTCCAGTTCACCGGGCTGCAAATTGGCATTGGCGGCAGCGCTGGCCTCTTTCGCAGTCATCAGGGTCGAGCCCAGACCGGTCCCGGCCAATACGGCGCCGGTTGCTGTTGCACCCAGCATCCCTCGGCGTGTGACGGTTAGTTTCTTGTCATGTTCCGACATGATCGTTCCTCCTTTTAGGAAACGGATTGCGGTTTGGCGTTCGGATGGTTCGCCGGTGGCTGTCCGAGGGGGGTCTTGAGATCGACCGACCCTGTCTTGGCCCGCCGTTTCAACTGGCGGATAACGACGGGACATTTGTCCTCGGACTGGTAGAGCACCTGACAATGCAGGCAGGTGACGCACTCGTTCGGATTGATCTCACCTGTGGGGTGGATCGCCTGAACGGGGCATTCATTGGCGCAGGTCTGACAGGGGGTGCCGCAATCCTTGTAGCGGCGCAGCCAGTCGAACATGCGCATGCGGGCAGGGATCGCCAAAGCTCCACCCAGCGGGCAGAGATAGCGGCAATAGAACCGTTCGATGAACAGCCCGATCCCCAGCAGGAGCAGCGCAAAGACCACGAAAGGCCAGTCGCGCATGAATTTCAGAATGATCGCGGTCTTGAACGGCTCGATCTCTGCATATTTCTCGGCCAGCGGGATCGAGACAAAGCTGAGACCGAAAAGCCCAAGGAAGATCATGTATTTTGCGGGCCAGAGGCGTTCGTTCAGGCCCCAGGGTAGGGTCCATTGCGGCACTTTCAGCGCACGCGCGATCTTGTTGGTCAGTTCCTGCAAGGCACCAAACGGGCACAGCCAGCCGCAGTAGGCGCCGCGTCCCCAGAACAGCAGCGCGGCCGCGACGGCGAACCACTGGATAAAGACCAGCGGGTCCAGCAGGAATGCGTCCCAGCTAAATCCGCTGCGCAAGCTACCCGCCAACGCCATCAGGTTCACCACGCTCAGCTGCGCATTGGCGTACCAGCCGATGAAGAACAGGGTCATGGTCAGATAGCCAATGCGGAACCAGTAGAAGAACCGCGCATTCATCGTGGCGTGGAACTGGAAGAAGAACGTCGCACTCAGCACCAGAAGCATGACGCCAAGAACGCCGATCTCAACCGTGCGGTCCTTCCAGATGCGTTGCCACAAGGCGGCCTTGGCCGCAGCTTCGCCGGTTGCATCGTTCACCACAGCCGGGGCTGTAACGGGCAGCAGGTACTGCTCGGGCAGTTTATAGCCCAGATCGAAGGTCAGAAAGGTTTTCTCAACCGCTCCGACGGCCCGTTGAACCAGAAGTTGCAGACGGAAGGGCTCAGCCGGGTTGAACTCGGCATCGACGGGGATCTTGAAGATATCCAGTTCGGTGAAACTTGGCGCATCAGGGGCCGCGACTTTGCCAAGACGCTCTTGCTGCTTGTCGAAGAACCGCACCGAATTGTCGCCTTGAATCAGCTGAATACGGTCAAAAATTCCGCCGCGCACATAGCCAGATCCTTTAAAACTATAAGCTCCGCGTCCCAGCACCAGAATGGCTTGTTCGCCTTCTTCCAGCCACTCGGTCAGGTTTTGATACTCGGCCTCGCCCAGCAGGGATTTGCCGATTGATGGAACCGAGACCAGCGCCATATGCATGTCGATAAAGGTGTCATCAGGCTCACCCGGTTCGGGGCGGTTGATGGCGCGCTGATCGCCTGTCGCCTCGAACGCGGCATTGACCTGACCGATATCCAGCGTCAGCCGCCGCACCGATCCATCACCCGACAGGGTGGACCAGTCAAATACGCCATCCTGCGCCATATCGACTTCGCGTTTCGGCCCATCGGCCAGCAACGGCGACAGGCCTCCCAGACCCAGCGCGCGCGCCACCTTGATGCCGCCACGCACAAGACTGTCATCAATCACCATGATCGTGACCGTCGCGCCCGAGATGATGTCAAGATCATGCCCTTCGCCGCCGGTTTCGGCCTCACGCTTGAGGTCGAGCCCGGCATAGCCTTCGGTCAATTCAACCATACGGGAATTGGGTATGCCGATCAGAACGATGGGTTCCGAGTGTTTGACCAGTTGCACGCCGGTTAAAATAGCCTCGTCATCAATGGCGGCGACCACGTGAATAGGCTTGCCCGAATACCCGGTTGTACCGACAAAATCAGATGTCAGGAACGCCCAGGCAATGGTCTCGCCACTCTTCAGGACGGGCGCGACTTTCACGTCATCCCGCACCGGCCCAAAGGCATCGGCACCGGGGGCCAGGTCGGCGGGTTCAATGTCGGGCAGGAAACTGGCCAGGCTGTCGGCATGGGCGCTGATCGCCATCAGGCAGGACAGAGTGAAAGCCAGCAGGAAATGGATTGCGCGTCTTACGACCACGGCGCACCTCCGATTACTTGGGTGAACGCCACGGACGCGCGCAGGGCGCGTTCAGATTCATCTTGGGTCGCGAACGGGGGCCCTCGGGTTTCGGGCCACAGTCGTTTCGAGTTGTACAAAACGCACAGACCTCTGTTTGCAGAGGGTGCGATCTGCACATTTCCGGCTTGTGCCAACTGATGCAGGTCAGGCAGCGGTGCTGCCGTGGTAACCGCGCATAGCGCACAATCGGCGCATTTCGGACAGGGCGCGGTCGGGTCATTGGTGTCTTCCTCAAGATCAACTTCGACCCAGACCGCCCCTGCCTCCGAGCAGATCTCAATCCACATGCTGTCCCCGGGACTCGCCAGCACCGGGCCAAGCATTTGCATAAGCAGCAGGAATATGCCCACCAAGCCGCACACCGCGCGGGACACGCGATCAAACAGGTTATGCGGAGGGCGGAAGGCAGGCATTGAGAATCCAACTCGGCGTTCTTTCCCGGACCCTATGGGATTCTCTCAGGCGGAGACTTGACTTAGGTCAGGTACTTGAAAAATCGCCCCTATCCGTCGGCCTCGTCCATCAGTCCACGCACCCACCGGCCAGCCAGCCAAGTAGCTGGAATTCCCAGCGGAATCGACCACAGGATCGCCGGAACCGGTCGGATCACGCCAAACCCGGCGCTGTGCAGTATCAGACCCAGCAAAAACAAGTTGATGGCCACGGTTAGCGCCGTGGCCGGGTACAGCAAGATGGCCAGTTTCCAAACCGGCCACTTGCCATCAGTGGCTGGTTCCTTCCGAGAAGGTGATTTTGTTCCAGACATTATATTTCCCCGAAGGTTTGCGCATCGGCAGGCGGCGCACTTCTTCCAGTGTTTGCGCGTCATAGACGATCACCGCACCATCATCTTCCCAGATCGAAACCAGCGCATGGCTGCCATCCATGGTGAACTCCACGTGAGCCACGGTTTTACCGGGGGCGGGGCGCAGAGTTTTCACGATTTCAAGGCTTTGCTTGTCGATGACGTGCATGGCGTCCTTGTTGGGGCCGAAGAAGACATCGGCCCAGACATAAGACGAATTCTCATGGCTGCGCATGAAGAATCCAGGTCCTTCGGTCTTGATCCTCTTGACAGTCTCCCAGCTTTCCATGTCGATCACCGACACAGTGCCATCGGTCAGGTGTGGCGTCGCCATCACGGTCGTATCACCATGTTCCCATGTGATACCCGAGCCCAGGTGCGGCATCCCCGGAAGGTCCAGATCAGCAATTTTTTGACCGATCACCAGATCGATCACTTGGCCGCCTTTGCCGTCGCGCGACGCACCCATGACGTATTCATAGCTCTGGTCGAAGAAGAAATCGTCCAGATAGTCTGGTGTGGTGATTTTGCGCACTGGGAAGGGGTCGGGATTCTTGAACTGACCTTCGATACGGAAATCGTGCCCGATACCAAATTGCGGCGGGTTGGCCCCGTAGAATACTTCCCAGATCTCTGGCACATCTTTCAACGCCAGCACAAAGCTTTCCCGTGGCGGTGCCTGATACACGGCAGACACACGGCTGGGCACTCCTTTCTTGCTTTTGACTTCAATGACGGTGGCTACCGATAGGTCCTCGGTCGACAGCAGGGTCAGGCTGTTGGGCAGGTAATTCGCAACGGCGACCCATTTTCCGTCACCTGACATGGCAATGTTGCGGCTGTTGAGGCCCGCGCGCACACGTCCAACCTGTTTCAACGCCCAGATGTCGTATTTCTGGACCCAGCCATCGCGGGACATGATAAAGACGTACCGGCCATCGGGGCTGAATTTCGGCCCGCCATGAACGGCAAAGGGGGTCTCGAACCGGTCGAGCACTTCAAACGTGTCGCCGTCCAGAACGCTGACATGATGGTCGCCAGTCTCAACCACCAGTGTGATGTTCATCGGGTCACTGTCCCACACGGGTGCTCCGACCGGGGCGTAATCCTCGTCCAGAGTGCGGCTGGCCATGATGTCAGATTCGCCCCATTCTGGGTTGCTCTCGAGCGGAGATTTCAGCCACCCCGCCAGTTCCTCGATCTGCAACGCGTCGAGTTCATGTGAAAACGCAGGCATCTGCGTCGCAGTGCGGCCCTCGGCGATCACCGCCGCAACCCGCGGCCCCCGCATCCGCTTCAAAGTCTCGGGGATCAAAGCCGGCCCAACGCCGCCCAAGCGGTTCTCTCCGTGGCACGAAGCGCAGTGTTCAGCGTAATCCGAGGGCGCATCAGCCCAGGCCGCGCCAATGCTCAGAACTGAACACATCAGCCCGATCTTCAACTTTTTCCAAATACTCCCGCCGGAGGCTCCTGCACGCGCCACAGGGGTCACGATTTGACGGAACTGGGACGGGCTATCAAAAGAACTGATGCGCCGGATCATGGCTTTTCCCCCGGAACGGTGTGACTTTCAGGCGTTCTCCTGCGTCATCCACACCGATTTCTTCGTTTGACAAGTAGCAGGCCGGGTCCTCGGCCCATGGGTCACCGGTCAATTGCAAGGCGCGTATGCGGGTATTGCCTCCGCAAACGTCCTTCAAGTCGCAGGCACCACAGCGACCCTTCAGCGGGCGTGGCCGAGTGCGGAGCATAACGAGCATCGGATCATCGCTGGTCCAAAGATCGGAAAACGGTTTAGTCTTTACATTACCGACCGTGTAATCGGACCAATACGTGTCAGGGTGGACCCGGCCAAGATTGTCGATATTGGCAACGCCCAAACCGCTGGAATTTCCGCCCCATGCGGCCAGATGCTCGCGTACGTGCGCTGCTTTTTCAGCGTCGAAATGCGCGCGGATCCAGTTCAGGAAATATCCCGCGTCAGCGTCGTTGTTTCCAGTCACTATGTCCAATGGACGACCACCTGATGCGGCTTCCCACGCACGCTCCAGCAGCAGGTCAAGACCTTTGCGGGTGCGCAGATGCTCGGCGTCTTCACCCCGGTTCTTGTCACCACGCCCGGCATAGACAAGATGAGACAGGTAGAACTTGTCGACGCCTTCAACATCACAAAGCTTCAACAGATCCGGCAAGTGATGCTGCGTGCCCTCGGTCAGGCAGAACCGCAGGCCGACCTTGATGCCACGTTTCTTGCATTCACGCACGCCACGCAGGGCGTCGGCAAAGGCACCCTCGACACCGCGGAACCAATCATTCGTGGCCCCAATCCCGTCGAGAGAAATGCCAACATAGTTGAAACCCACATCGGCAATCATGTCGGCGGTTTCGTCGTAAATACGTGTGCCGTTGGTCGACAAGGCCAGCATCGGCACCAGTTCGCGCGCGCGTTTTGCAATGTCAAAAAAATCGAACCGGTCCAGAGGTTCCCCACCCGAGAGGATCAAGGCCGGGACGCGAAATTGGCCAAGATCCTCAAGGGTTACCATGGCTTGCTCATGGCTGAGCTCACCCGGGAACGCGACATCCGCCGAGACGGTATAGCAATGGCGGCATTTCAGATTACAGCGCCGCGTCAGGTTCCAGATCACCACAGGCTTCACCGGTCCCGGGCGGCGTTTGCGCACCGGTGTAGGTTTGACCAACTGGTGCATGTATTCGGTCAGGCGGAACATGTCTCAGCCTTTCTGTTTCAGGCGCAGCCCGGTCTTTTTCAGAATGCGCGTGGAATAAAGGATATCTTTGGCTCGGCAGGCATCGCCCAGAATGGCGGCAATCTCGGCCCGTTTTTCTTCGACTTCGGTTCTGTCGGTGCCATGTACCATAGCAAACAGATTATACGGCCAATCCGGCAATGCGCGGGGCCGTTGGTAGCAATGGGTCACGAAGGGCAGGGCGCCGATCTTTGCACCCAGCTTGGTGATGCTGGCATCTTCTACATCCCAGACAGTCATGCCGTTCGAGGTCATGCCAAGTTTGTAGTGGTTGGGTGCCGCAGCAATGCGGCGGATCACACCGCGTGTTTTGAGGGCTGCGAGCCTTTCAAGCAGGTCAGATTCCAGAAGTCCCAGATCATAGGCGACCTGAGCATACGGGGTTGGGGTCAGGGGCAGTCCCCCCTGCAGCGCCCGAATTATCTGTCTGTCTGTTGCGTCGATCATGCCGCCACCCGGAAACCGATAAAGAATTCCTGAAGTTTGGGGAAACAGAGAACCTTGATCCCCGTTTCCTGTTCGATGGCATCGGCAGTGCCTTTGATCCCCTCGGGCGTTTCGGTGGCCAGCACGAACCACATGTTCAGCCGATGCGTGCGTTCATAATTATGGGCCACCTCGGGATGCGCATTGACTTTGGTCAGGACGGTTTCAAAACTCTCGGCCGGAACAGCCATGGCACACAGGCAGAAGGCCCCGCCCATGGCAGCAGCGTCGAAAAACGGACCAAAGCGCGTGATGACACGGTCTTCTTTCATGCGTGTCAGGCGCGTCAGCAATTCGGCCTCAGACAGGCCAAGCTCTTCAGCCACCGCCGCGTAAGGATGCGAAGTCAGTGGCAGATCGTCTTGTACACGATTCAGGATCGCACGGTCAGTTTGGTCCAGCATCATGCAGCGGCCTCCTTGGCTTGAATCAGCGCACCGGTTTGTTTGAAACAGCGGGTTGAGAAAAGGACCTTATTCCGCGCCCCGGCCAGTTCGGGCAGAGCAATCGCTCCGGCCAGAACGTCCTGAGCCTCGTTGCGGGTCCGGGCGTGGATCATGGAATAAAGGCGATATGGCCAGACATCTGGAACCGGGTTGCGCTCGTAGCACAATGTCACTCCGGGATAGGCGGCCAAAGCGGGTCCGGCGGTGTCGATCTGCTCCGTCGGCAGATCCCAGACCACCATCGCATTTGCCGACCAGCCAAGCGCCCGGTGACGCACGATGACGCCAAGCCGCGAGATGATCCCTGCGGCGTGCAAAGCAACGACCCGCGCCATCACGTCGTCGGCATTTCTGTTCAACGAACGGGCCAGCGCCGCGTAAGGTTTCGTGACCAGCGTCAACCCGGAGCTTAGAGTCTGCAGCAGGCAACGATCACCTTCGCGCATGACCGATGTATCGACCTTTCGCGCTGTGGGCACGTTTTTGGCGCCTCCAGTCATGCGAAAACCAAGGTCCACGTTGAAAGGGCGCACCAACCGCAAATCCAGCACTTGCAACCCAGTGGACCGGCTGATCCGCGCAAGGGTATCGTTGACATGCGCTCGATCCGGTCCCGTCGCAACAAACCAGAGGTTCCAAGCATCTTCGCGTTGATAATTGTGATTCACGCCGGGTTCAGCGTCGATCAGGGCAGCGATCTCCTCCAACCGATCTTCCGGAGCCGACACGGCTGCCAGAGTGCTGGCGGTGACCGCGCCGGGCGTGATGGTGGCACCGACCCGCGTGATGCGGCCGGTATGACGCATTCGGGACAGGCGATGGATGACTTCGGCTTCGTCCAACCCAAGTGCGTTTCCGAGAACTTGAAATGGACGCTCGATGACTGGAAAGTCGCGTTGGAATTCATCCAGCAGGCGGCGGTCGATCGGGTCGGTGATATGTTGCATCCGCTACAGCCCTGTTCTGTGGGCGCGAGCCGTGAAGAAAATGCCTGATGGGCTGTCTGCATCGATCTCGCGCAGTTTTTCAAAGCTATGCGTGTCGTAGACCATGACCTTGTTGGCGTCGCGTACGCTGATCCAGACCTCATGCCCGCGCGGCGTGAACTCCATGTGCAAGACTGCGGGGCCGGGCTTGAATTCGTGGATGATCTCTTTGCTGACACTGTCGATCACCTGAATCGTATCGTTCAGCGGGTGTGCAAAATTCACCCAAACCTGCCGCCCGTCGGGACGTGCCATAGCAAAGACCGGCTGACCATGAGTTTTGGTGCGCCCGGTTTCGGACAGGGTGTCCGCGTCGATCCACAGAACCTCGTGATGGCCAACGGCGGGCAGAACAAACTCGCGCCCGGTCAGCGCCCAGCCTTCCAGATGGGGCATCTTGTAGACGGGCATTTCTTCCTGCCCACGCCCGTAATCGGGAAGAACACGGATGGGTTCTGGATCGTCCGACCACAGATCAAGCGCGGTCAGGCCGTCCTCGCCAAACAGGCCGGTGATATAGGTGCGACCGTTGGCGGTGATCAGTGCGTCATAAGGGTTCTTGCCCATGTCAGGAATTTTGGTGATCTCGGGATCGCCTTTGGCGAAATCGGCAATCCAGGTTTCACCTGTGTCCCACATGGTGAAAACGAACCGCCGACCCGGCGCATCGACCAGACCAATGGTTTTACTGTCGGTGGGGATGTCGGCGATCATTTCCAGTGTGTCCGCGCCAAACACGCGTACACCACCGGGTTCATAGTTCGACACAGCCACAAGCGTACCATCGTCCGAGATCGCTCCGCCAATAGCGTTACCTGCCTGCACAACACGGTTCACGATTTGACGGGTGACGATGTCAACCTTGGTCAGCCCACCGTCGCGTCCAAAGACATAAGCAAAGCGTTCATCGGGTGAATAGACCAGAGAAGCATGAGACAGATCGCCCAACCCTTCGATACGGGCCAGAGCTGCACGGTCGGATTGATCCACCAGCAGAACCGAGCCTTTGGCGCGTTCGATGACAAGGCCAAGGTCGCCTGTCGCGGTGGGTTCAGCCTGAGCTGTGGTCATCAACAGTGTGGCTGCAAGACCAAGGATGAAATGTTTCATTGTGCCTCCTGTTCCAGCAGGTAACGGGCAATCCACTCGGCCTCTTCTTCGCTGATCAGGGGCCGCCACGGGGGCATGGCCGTGTCCGGAATGCCGTCGAGGATGACGTTGGTCAAAACGTCTGCATCGTAGTGTTCAAGTGTCTTGCTACGCAGGTCGGGACCGAGACCACCTTTCAGGGATAAGCCATGACAGGAACCGCAATCCTGATGCACAAGTCTTTTCAGGGTATCGGGGTCGATAACATCAGCCGCGAAAGCGGAGGTTGCGGCCAGAACTGCAGTTGTCAGTAAAGTTCGCGCGACCCATCCCGAGTGTCCGGGCGTCCTGTCGGCACGCGTCGGACCAATTCCTCGATCTCTTCTTCCGAGCTTAGCCATGGGCCTGTTCCAGAAGCTCCGCCACTGGTCGATCCGCGCAAAGCGAAACCACCTTGCCGATGATAAACAGTGTTGGCGCTTTAAGCTCGGCTGCGCGTACATCTGTGGCCAGTTGATCCAGCCGTGACACAAGACGACGTTCATCAAGTGTTGTGGCTTTGCCCACCGCCAGAACCGGCGTCGATCCTGGCAGGTTTTCAGTCATCAGGCCCATGGCGATCTGACCTATGTTGGCGACACCCATATAAACCACCAACGTCGAATCCGGATCGGCCAGACGTTTCCAATCCAGATCCAGCACCTTGTCAGCCTGCCGATGCCCGGTGACATATTGCACCGAGGTTGCCAGTCCGCGATGGGTCAGTGGTACACCTGTCGAACAAGATGCCCCCTGGGCTGCGGTTATGCCCGGCGCGTATTCGACGGCAACACCGTGGGCCATCAGATAGGCGGCCTCTTCCGAGCCTCGCCCAAAAATCATCGGATCGCCGCCCTTCAACCGAGCAACTGTGTGACCTGCACTGGCTTCTTCGAGCAGAATTTCGTTGATGCGGTCCTGTGGGACGGTGTGACATTTGGGGGCTTTGCCGACAGGGATCAGCCGCGCGCCGTCCGCGTGCAAATTCAGAATGTCGGCAGACACCAGCCGGTCATAAACGACTACATCCGCTTCTTGCAGCATCCGCAGTGCGCGAAGGGTCATCAACTCAGGATCGCCGGGACCAGCTCCTATCAGAAAAACCTTACCGCTCATGTGCAAACTCGCTTGGTCTGAAAGTCTTCGAGACCCGACAATTTCGCGCAGATCCGCTGTGTTTGCAGGACGTTGCTGGGTGAGCCGGGCGTGTCATGAGGGCAGATTGACCCAATCGAAAACCAACCTCCTTGACATAAGTTAAGGAGCGCGGGATTTGCTCCCACGCCCCTTTTTTCCTGCCCGTATTTTACCTTGTTTCAGGGTTCGACGGTGACCATTCCGATCATGTTCTGTGTCTCCCAATGCGGGCCGCACAGATAGTCCTGTGGGCCGGGTGTGAGGAAGGTCAGGTCAACCGCTTCCTCTGGGAACAGACGATCACTTTCGGGTTCGCTTCCGTCCTTCAATAGAACCGAATGGCTGGTGCGTTTGTCGACATTTACCCAGCGGACGGTTGTGCCCGCTTTCACGGTCAGTTCGAACGGGCAGAAATTATATTTATACATCAACACCACTTCGGCATCTTCGACAGTGGACGAAGGTTGACCGAACAGCTCGACATAGCGCTCTTCCGCCTCGGTGCAAATTTCAGAAACTTCATCCGACCAGGCGGGCGCGGCCAAAAACAACAGCGCGGGAAGAAGGCGTTGGGGCTTCATGGTCCATGTCTCCTTTCCAAAAGTGACAGGGGCCGGGTGATCCGGCCCCGATCCATTATTGTTTGACCACGTTGATCGCGGCGCCGTCATCATCCAGTGCGAGGCTGGTGTTCAGCGTCACGTGGTGGAACCGGGCGGCGGAAAAATCGTCGTGGATCGCAAAGCCGACAGTGTAGGACTGACCCGCCTCAAGCGGTACATCGCCCGGCGCACCCGAGTTCAGTGGGCGGGCGAACACAACTGTCCACATGCCGCCCGATAGGTTGGCCGAAGCTGCAATCTCTCCATCGTTGACCACGCGCTGTTCCAACAGATAGCCGTTGGTGGCGCTGCCATCGGCATAGACACGCATCAGATCAAGATAGGTGCCATCGGCCAGATACTGCTCGATCTGCTCAGCGGCCTGCAGCTTGTCCCAGCCACCCAGCGCCTTGCCACGGCGGCCTTTGACTTCGACATCCGTTCGGCTTTCGCTGATGTATTTGGTCACTGTGTCTTGCGCTGTCATACGCCCCGCGACGTCGCCATTGGCAGCAACCGCGTCCGCCTCGGGGGCGAATGGCATATAGGTATTGTCTGCGTGGCACGAGGCCCAGCAGCCAACTTGATCGCCCAGCTCGATGCCGGTGCCAGTGATCATCATCGCGACCTTGATCTGGTTGTCGGGGTCCATCTTGCCGCCATCAACAAACGGGGCCGGGTTGTGACCCGCATCCGGCCATTGCAGACGGATGTACAGGTTTTCGTCGTCATGCGCAGCCTGAACGGTTGCATCGATGATGCCACGTTTTCCGGGGATCGGAGTCGGCTCCAGTTCGCCACCAGCAACGATTTTGTTGCCGATCGTGTCCAGTTCCTTGGCGTGGCAGGTTGTGCACTGATCACCACCTTTGGTCAATGGACGCGCCCCGCCGTGGAATTTACCATTCTGTACCCATTCAAACGAGGCCTGGCCGGGGTAGAACAGTTTCAGATCCGCACTGGCGACGGCATTCCAGTCGATATCTGAACCGACATCACTGCCACCACCTGCCGGCGCTGCGGCAGCATCGCCAGAGGTATTGGCGCGTTCTTCGGCCACTGCCGCGTCAACTGCTGCTGCAATTTGCGCCTGCACCGCCTCTTGCTGAGCTTTTTTGGCGGCTTTTTCGGCCTCGGCCTCAGCAGCTTCCTTAGCTTCGATCCGCTCAAGACTGGCCATGTATTCGGGTGGAATCGGGCGGATAAAGGCCGGATTAGGGGCCTCAAGCTTTTCCAGGTATTCTTCTTCTGCCCGGTCGCGGGCATCCGAGTGTGCGATCCCCTTGTGACAGTCGATACAGGTCTGGCCGATCTCCATAGCGTTCAGGTGCTGCTGACGCGCGCGGGGCTTCTGGAACTCGGGCATCATGGATTCGAAATCATGACAGTTGCGACATTCGCGCGAGTCGGTGGACTTCATCCGCTCCCATTCGTTCATGGCCAGATGCACACGCTTGGCTTCGAACTTTTCGCGGGTGTTGATGGTTCCGACCATCTTGCCATACAGCTCTTTGGACGCCTTGATCTTGCGGATCATCTTGTGGGTCCAGTCTTTGGGCACGTGGCAGTCGGAACAGACAGCGCCCACGCCCGAACGGTTCACGTCGTGAATTGTACCGGTGTATTCCTCGTAAACGAAATCGCGCATCTCGTGGCACGAAATACAGAAATCCTTGGTGTTTGTGGCTTCCATGGCGGTGTTGAACCCGCCCCAGAAGATGATGCCGGCGGCAAAGGCCCCGGCGATACCGGCCACAGGCATTCCCCACAGGAAATACCGGCGCCAGATCGGTTTTTTCTTATCCGGTTCGGAGGTCATATCCGGGCTCCGTTTTGGCTGTCTTGTCTGGCCTTGGGTGGCAGGCCGGTGAGTTTGGCTGATGTCTTAAACAAAGAAAGGGCGGGCGAGGGGCCCGCCCTTTCCGATGTTGGATGCGAACCCGTCAGGTGACGTGGTTCGACCGGTTGTAGACGTTGAACTTGCCGGTCGGAGCGTACAGTCCTTCGATACGACCGATCTCTTCCAGCGTCTTGGCGTCGAAGATCACGATCTGACCGTTCGGTTCTTTCGAGTCCGACAGGTTCCATTTGGAAACCCAGACCTCGGTCCCGTCAGCGTTGAATTCGAAGTGAACTGCAGCGCTGCCTTCGTCTTCGGTGATCTGGATCGTTTTCACGATCTCGCCGGTTTCTTTGGAGATGACCTGTACCGATTGCTGCACTTCCGGCTCGGGATGCTTGGTCTGGTCAGCCCAGATATAGTCCGAATTCGGGTGGGTGCGGACAAACAGGCCGGGGCCGTCGGTTTCCACTTCGTAGCAAACCTTCCAAGCGTCATCCGGGCGGTTTTCAGGATCGTTGCCCCAGACGGTCACGGTACCGACACCAAGGTGGGTCGTGCCGGCCACTGGTCCACAATTCGGGTCGACCCAGTTGGCGCCCGGTCCGGGGTGCGGCAGGGCCGCAGTGTCGATCATCGCTTCAAGCTTGTGGGTTTCGGTATCGACAACAACCATCTTGTTCGACGCGTTGGCGGCGATCTGGAAGTAGCGGCCTGTCGGGTCGAAGAACCCGTCATGCAGGAACTTGGCCGAGTTGATCTTGTCGATCCGCAGGTTGTCGAGGTCGGTATAGTCAACCTGCCACAGCTGCCCCAGCTCTTTCACGGCAACGATCCAGGTGGGTTCGTTTGGCGTGGTGTAGATTGCGGCCACACGGGCTTCTTCCACATACTCGCCATCCACATTGGTGCCACGGGTCGAAACGACTTTGACCGGTTCCATTGTCTGTGCGTCGACGATTGCAAAATGTGGCGGCCAGTAACCCCCACCTATGACGTATTTCCCGTCGCCGGAAACGGCAACGTCGCGTGCGTCATAGGCAATCTTGACTTCGGAAACCAACATGTTCTCGGGCGTCTGCCAGAGGTCGATCTTGGTCATCTTGCCGTCGCGGCCCATGGTGTACCAGAAGCGGCCGGGATTTTCCGGTTCGGTGATCGAATGGTGCTCGGACGCTTTCAGAACGTGCACCGCATAGCCGGTCGGAATATGTGTCAGCACTTCTTTGGTGTCGCCGTCGATCACGGCCACCTTGCCCACGTCACGTTCGATGACGACAAAGAAATTTTCCCAGTTGCGGCCATGCAGCGGCTCGGTCGGGTAATCCTCTTCCTCGACATAGACCTTGCGGGTCGCCATCATCTGTTCCAGCGACATTTCCGGTGGCTTGGGTGCCTCCATCTGGATATAAGTCGCCATATCCTTGATTTCCTGCTCGGTCATAATGTCCGAGAAGTTGTTCATACCGCCTTCGGTACCCCAGGCGATGATCTTTTCAAGACGTTCCTGCCCCAGTTGCAAGGTGCCGCCTTCGGTTATGGTGCCATCGGCTGCAGTCTTTTTCCAATGAGGTTCAAGGCTTTTGCCCGTAGCGCCTTTGCGCAGCACACCGTGGCAGCCCGCGCATTGTTCAAAATAAAGCTGCTTGGATGCTTCAAAAGCTTCCTCGCTTAGTGTTGGCTCTTCGGCGAAAGTCGGAGCAGCGACGCTGCCCAACAACATTGCCAATCCGACCCCAAAAGCGCGGCCGGTTTTGTTGTAGCTGATTCCAAGTGACATGATCACTCTCCATTTGCGTGGTGAGGCACCGCCGAGAGTGGAACATCACAAGGATGTCATCCTTGACCAAAGTCAACGGCAAGGACGCAGACTGAACGCTTTGAACGGAAAACCAGGGCTAAAATCAGCAATAATTCCTGTGTTTCTGCTGCATGTTTTTCCCAGTCTTGATTTCGGTTAAGGGCACAGACTTCTGTCGGAACTAGGCATTGCTTAAAGGCAGGAGAAGCTATGGAGAGCAGGCATGTCAGCTGCAATCGCACGCGTTTTCAGTGAGGGGTTCCGGATCTTTTTCCTTTCTGCGGGTCTGTATGGTGTGTTCGTTGG
The DNA here is from genome assembly GCF_947497005.1 of uncultured Ruegeria sp. Lineage (GTDB taxonomy): Bacteria > Pseudomonadota > Alphaproteobacteria > Rhodobacterales > Rhodobacteraceae > Ruegeria. The sequence continues at coordinate 52,734 of NZ_CANMFF010000006.1, forward strand.
TATAGTCTGGGGGGTGTGGTTGGCGTCGCTGGACGAGCTTCTACCTTACGCTGAACCAAGCTATGCGATGCCTCCGGCAATGTGGCATGCGCATGAGATGATCTTCGGATATGCGACCGCCGCGTTGGGAGGCTTTTTTCTGACAGCCGTTCCTAACTGGACTGGTGCACCGGAAGCGCGGGCGCGTTTTGTCACCGTTGTCGCGGTGATCTGGGTGGCCGGGCGCGTGGCGGTATGGTTTTCGGGGGCCTTAAACCCTGTGGTCGTCGCAATTATTGACCTGAGCTTTGTTCCGATCCTGGCCTTCAAGGTGACAAGCCAATTGATCCTCCGCCCAAAACCGCAAAATATGGTGTTCCTTTACCTTCTGACCCTGATCTGGATCGCCAATCTGATGGCTCACCTGGAATGGACAGACATGACAACAGACACGCTGAATACCGGTGTGCGTACGGGTTTGTTGGGGTTGTGCTCAATGATTGCAATTCTGGGTGGTCGGATCACGCCCGCTTTTACGCGCAACGCAATGAAGCGGGCAGGCTTGCCCGAATCCAGCTGGCCTGTTTCGGTGGCTGTTCTGGACAAAGCAACGATGATTTTGGCCCTGTTGCTGCCTTTGCTTGTTCTGACACTGGGATCCGGTTCCATAACAGGTATCTGCGCCCTGATGCTGGGCAGTGTTCAAATGATGCGCATGGCGCGTTGGAGGGCAGGATGGGCCATGCGCCAACCTATCCTCATTGCCCTTCATCTGGGCCTGGGTATGTTGGCTTTGGGGCTGATTTTGTGGGGGATGGCTGTCATCGGTCTGGGAAGTGAAATTGGCGCATTGCACATCCTGGGAATCGGATGTGTCGGAGGCATGACCCTTGCAGTCATGAGCCGCGCTGCCCTTGGCCATAGTGGTCGCTCTCTTGTTGCACCTCCGCCAATGGTCACGGCTTATGGGTTGATGGCGGCAGCGGCCGTTTTTCGTTGGATTGGTTCGGGGTTTGATGAAGGGTATCTGGTATTTATGCTTGCTTCGGACGGCCTATGGGTCAGTGCCATCGCGCTTTACCTGATTGCAATGTGGCCCGCTTTGACAGGGCCGCGCATTGCGTCCTGAGGAAACCGGGTCAATAGTTTCAGGTCACGAGGGTCGGATCAATGCCTTGTCGTTTTTAATATGCCGACGCATCAAAGAGAGGATTTGTTTTCCACGCTTCGGAATTGGTCGTGCTGAGACCGGGTTGTGATCGGGCGAAGTCAGTTCCGGGAAGAGGGCTGCAATTTCAGCCAGCGCTTCGGGATGAAAACCCTTAAGAGCTTGCGCACCTGTATAAAGGCTTTCCGAAGGTGCACCTTCGGCGAATACTATCTCATGTTGTTCAAACAGTATGTGGTAGTAGGTGACATCTTGCACTGTTTCCTCAACCGAAATGCCTGGGATGCTAACAAGCTTGCGGGCAGGTACCAGAACTTCTTCGCTGTCGAACATGCGCACTGCGATAGAGGAGCGTAACATCATTCGGTGCTGTGGCGAAACCAACAAATCCCGGTTCGGAAGATTACATCCAAGGCTTCCCGCCGCAATCCGGATTGGGCACAGCATTGGTTTTTTGGCCAAGTCAGACGCATCCAGCGATCGCGCGCCGATCCAGCGTATACGTTGGATGCCGTGATCCAGCGTCAGAACCTCGTCTCCGGCGGAAAGTGTTTCGATAGCCACATCGCCATCCGGTGTCCGGATAAGAGTACCGGCGACAAAGCAAGGCACATCAATAATCGCATTCGGATCAGTTGTATCGGGGGCGTTGGTCGGCGTGACGTTCACAATGTTCATTGAATACGTCGTGCCGGGAACAAGAGGTTCAGACGTTATGTACCCGCCCAGACTCCCGTCAACTTCCACGCGATAAACTGTGATCGTTCCTCCGCCCGGTTTGGACAGAATGTAGGATTCTTCCAGATAAATTGAGCCACTTAAGAAAGTGGTTGAACCATCGAGCGTGGTGACGGTACCGGTCTGCGTCAGGTCATCGCCGTCTTCGTTATCAAAGCGGTCACCGTTGAACACATCGCCCGTATCGGCGATAGGCGGCCCACCACCGTTTTGAATGAACCCCCCCGCTGCGTCCTGCACGCTGAACAAGCGGCGATCGGTATCCGGGTCATAGTTGACATCCAACGTAACCGTGTCCGGTCCGATAGTATTCACTGTGATTACACCAGGCGTGTAACCGATATAGGAATAATTCGCCATTTTTGCCCATCACTCTTTGACACAGTACTTGCACCTGAATTTTCAGATGCTTGAACAAGCCCATCATACCAAAAAATTTGACGCTGAAGATGCTCGCTTTTGTTTTGGATTTCAAGGCGAACCCAAGGCTTTTTCGTGGTTCTCGTTGTTTGTCAGACATCTGATCTCAAGTGTTAGCAAACTTTTGAAGTCTTGACTTTCGTTAAGGCAGTCCTGTGACCCTCACGTCATGTTGCCCACACTAGCTAATCTGCGCAAAGGAGAGCGCGATGCGAGACGTCCTGACAAAGAGCATGGCCCGCAATATTTTTTATGGCGGGTCATTGTTCTTCATTCTCATCTTTCTGGCCCTTTCGGCCCACTCCCACTGGTATATCGTCAATTCCGAGAATTCGGCGAAGCTTGATGACAGCGTGGTGCGGGGCAAACATGTCTGGGAAAAACACGCCTGTATCAACTGCCACACAATTCTGGGCGAAGGGGCCTACTTTGCCCCAGAAGTCGCAAATGTGATGACCCGCTGGGGCGTCCTGGACGACCCGGAATCGGCCTTTGAATCCCTCAAAGGCTGGATGGAGGCGCAGCCTACCGGCATTCCCGGTCGTCGGCAGATGCCGCAATTCAACCTCAGCGACGAAGAAATCCGTGATCTGACCAACTTCCTGATCTGGACGGATAATATCGACGCGCAGGGCTGGCCGCCCAACGAGGCAGGCTGAGAAGGGGAACGGAGCAATGAAATACGAAACCCAAAAAATCGCCTATGCCTACTTTGCGGTAGCCATGGCCCTGTTCGCGATACAGGTGATTGGCGGCCTTCTGGCCGGTTTCATCTATGTATTCCCGAACTTCCTGAGCGAGCTTCTGCCGTTCAACATCGTGCGGATGCTGCACACCAACTCTCTGATTGTCTGGCTGTTGCTGGGCTTCTTCGGTGCCGCCTATTTTCTGATCCCGGAAGAGGCGGAACGTGAGATTCATTCACCCAAGCTGGCCTACCTGCAACTGATCATTCTTGTGGTCGGCACGCTGGGCGTGGTTCTGACGTATGTCTTCAACCTGTTCGAAGGCAACTGGCTGCTTGGCAAAGAAGGCCGCGAGTTCCTTGAGCAACCCAAATGGGTCAAGGCGGGTATCGTCGTGGCCGCGCTGATGTTCCTTTACAACGTCACGATGACGGTGCTGAAGGGCAAGAAAACTGCCATTTCGAACATCCTTGTTCTGGGCCTGTGGGGTCTGGCGCTGCTGTTCCTGTTTGCCTTCTACAACCCGGGCAACCTGTCGCTCGACAAGCAATACTGGTGGTATGTCGTCCACCTGTGGGTCGAAGGCGTGTGGGAACTGATCATGGCCTCGATCCTCGCCTATCTGATGCTGAAGCTGACCGGCGTGGACCGTGAGGTGGTCGAAAAATGGCTCTACGTCATCGTCGCCGCCGCGCTGTTCTCGGGTATCCTGGGCACCGGCCACCACTATTATTGGATCGGTACGCCTGCGTACTGGCAGTGGATCGGGTCGATCTTCTCAAGCCTCGAAGTGATCCCGTTCTTTGCGATGATGGCCTTTGCCTTCGTCATGGTCTGGAAGGGTCGCCGTGACCACCCCAACAAAGCCGCGCTGCTGTGGTCACTGGGCTGTGCCACGCTCGCTTTCTTCGGGGCCGGTGTCTGGGGCTTCCTGCATACGCTGCATGGTGTGAACTATTACACCCACGGCACGCAGATCACTGCGGCGCACGGTCACCTGGCCTTCTATGGCGCCTATGTCTGCCTCAACCTGGCGATCTTCAGCTACGCGATGCCGATCCTGAAGAACCGCGATCCGTATAATCAGGTTCTGAACATGGCGAGCTTCTGGTTGATGACCAGCGGCATGGTCTTCATGACTTTCGTGCTGACCTTCGCGGGTACCGTTCAGACTCACATGCAGCGGGTGGTCGGAGACTACTTCATGGATGTGCAGGATCAGGTTGCGATCTTCTACTGGATGCGCCTTGGCTCTGGTCTGATTGTGGTCCTTGGCGCCCTGCTGTTCATTTACTCGATCTGGGTTCCCCGGAAAGAGATCATTGAACCAGGTGCAGCCGAAACCCCTGCGGAGTGATGGATATGGACGGCTCTTTGGAACTGCAAAAGGGGGCGGCTGACGCCCCCTTCTACCTGGCGCAAGGCGACGAATGCGATGTGTTCGCCGCCGCCTACACCAACAACCTGCCTGTTTTGCTGAAAGGCCCGACAGGCTGCGGCAAGACCCGCTTTGTGGCCCATATGGCCGCCAGCCTTGGTCGCCCGCTCTATACCGTGGCCTGCCACGACGATCTGGCCGCCGCCGACCTGATCGGTCGCTATCTGCTGAAAGGTGGCGAAACCGTCTGGGTCGATGGCCCGCTGACCCGCGCGGTGCGCGAAGGCGCCATCTGCTACCTTGACGAGGTGGTCGAGGCCCGCAAGGACGTCACCGTTGTGTTGCACCCGCTGACCGACGACCGGCGCATCCTGCCGATCGACCGCACCGGCGAAGAGCTTGAGGCCGCGCCCGGCTTCATGCTGGTGGCCTCGTACAACCCCGGTTACCAAAACATCCTGAAAACCCTGAAACCCTCGACCCGGCAGCGCTTTATCTCGCTGGAATTCGACTTCCCGTCGCCCAATATGGAGGCCAAAGTTGTCGCGCAGGAAAGTGGTCTGCCGTTGGAACGTTGCAAACCGCTGGTGCGCCTTGCCGGCAAGTTGCGCGGGCTCAAAGGGCAGGATCTGGAAGAAGGTGTTTCCACCCGCCTAGTCGTCTATGCCGCGACGCTGATCGCGCAAGGCATGTCCACTGACCGCGCCATTCTTGCGGCGATGGTCGAACCGCTGACTGACGACGAGGATATCAAACGCGGGCTCCTCGATCTTGTCACGGCTGTCTTTGGGTGAGGCCGGCCGATGGTCAAGATCGATTTTGAGCCATGGGAACCCGAAGAAACGATCGGGAAACTGTGGCACACCCTTGCCAGCCGCCTCGATGCACCTGAGGTGCATGTTGGAGCCGCGGTAGACCTCTCTGAGGTCGCGGGGCGGCTGGCAGTCCTTTTCAGAGGGCTTGGGGGTAGTCCGGGCGTAGAATTGCGCCCGGTCTCGCCCGAGGTTTCGCGCCACCGCCTTGGCTGGCGCCGCCGTCTGGCGACGGAGGTCGAACTGATGCCACGCGCGTCATTCGACGGAGAAGTGTTGCGTCTGCCAGACCGGCTGGCGGTTTTTCCTGCGCGTGAAGCAAATGGCGCGCTTTATGTCTGGCTGGCTGCTGCCGCTGCCCATGCCGGAACCCGAATTGATCAAGGTGATCCTTTGCGTGCCGATCTGCACGCGCTGGTGGCCGCCCGTCAGATGGTCGAGTCTACGCTGGCAGATGCTCCCGGATTGCGCCCGCTTTATTCGGAACTTTGCAAAGGCATTCTGTACCAGCGCAATATCCCCAATTTGCCCTCTGCCGAAGAAGCTGTTGAAGAGCTTGTCCGCCATATGCTTGGCGATGAAGCTCCGCTTTCGACTAGGGCCCAACAGTTCCTGTCATTCGACGGCGATCTTGCTGCCCCACGGGGGTATCAGCACTTCCGTCCCGTTCCGCTGTGGCCCGAGCTGCGTCCTGTCGGGTTCTCCGAACATACCGAGGTTGAAAACCCGGAGACCGAAGGTGAGTCAGAAGAATCCGGGGAAAAAACCCACCGGGCCCGCCGCCGCAAATCCGATCAGGCCGAACGCAACGACAGTCTCATTCTGCACAAGTTCGAGGCGATCCTGAGCTGGGCGGAATTCTTGAACCTGAACCGCCGCGTTGACGACGATGATCCCGACAACGCCAAAAAGGCCGCCGATGATCAGGAAGAAATCGGGTTGGGGCAAATTTCAAAAGCTCCCCCAACACGGTTAAAACTTCATCTGGACCTCGCGCCCGAGGATGTGAACCGCGAGCGGTTGTCGGGCCGGATCCTCTATCCAGAATGGGATGTGCGCACGGGGCAATATCTGCCCGACCACGTCAACGTTCTGCTATCAGATGCCGATATCCGCGAGGAGGCCGCCGAATTTGGTAAGGATCCTGCCACCGCCCGTCGCATCCGCGCTGTGAAACGACAGTTTGAAGCGCTGCGCCCAGGTCGTGTAATGACGCGGGGCCATCTGGACGGCGACCAACTGGATATCGAGGCCGCAGTGCGGGCACAGGTCGACCGCTGCGCAAACGGCGAAGGCACGGAACGTATCTGGCTGCAATCCCGTCCCGAGGCGCGGGATCTGGCCGTGTCGATCCTGCTGGATGTCAGCCGCTCGACCGAAAGTGCCGTCACCGGCCGCGCCGTGATCGACATCGAGCGCGAGGCGCTAGCCGCGCTCGCCTGGGGCCTGAACGCCTGTGGCGACGAATTCGCCATTCATGCGTTCAGCTCACTGAAGCGTCAGCGCGTCTATGTGCAGCGATGCAAACGGTTTGATGAACCCATGGGTACCAAAGTTGAACAGCGCATCGCGTCGCTGCGCCCCGGACACTATACTAGGTTGGGCGCCGCTATTCGGCACTGTTCAGCGGATCTGGCGAGACAGACCCGCAAGCGCCGGCTGCTTCTGGTGATCACCGATGGCAAACCCAACGATCTTGACCATTATGAGGGGCGCCACGGTATCGAAGACACCTATATGGCTGTGCGCGAAGCGCGCCGTGCCGGGCAATCGGTTTTTGGTGTCACAATCGACAAAACAGGCAAAAGCTGGTTTCCGCGTATGTTCGGGCAGGGTGGTTTCGCGGTCATTCCGGATCCGCATCGCCTGACCATGGCGTTACCGCAGATTTACCGGCAGCTGGTCGGCGCATGAGCGACGCCACACTGATCGACGAGCTTCCGGGCGAATTTCTGATGTGGGTTCTGATTATTTCCGAACTGTTGGTTTTCGGAGCGGGGATGATCGCTTTCATGGGCGTGCGGCTGACCGATCCTGCAGGTTTTGCAGAGGCGCAATCACATCTTCATCGCACGGGCGCGGCGTTGAACACTGTGGTCTTGGTGACATCGGGCTATCTAGCCGCTCAGGCGCTAAACTGGCAACGAAACATGCAGCGTGTTTTAGCCCGCCTGACGTTGGTCTGTGCCGCACTGCTGGGTGTGGTTTTCCTGATCATCAAGGTCGCAGAGTATGCAGACAAGGCGTCGCAAGGGATTAGTTACGAAACGCATCCGTTCTTCTTGTTCTACTATTTGCTGACGGGCTTTCATGCCGCGCATGTATTGGCCGGGGTTGGTATTCTATTACTGGTCGCATGGCGCGATGACCCGGGCAACATAGAAGCAGGAGCGCAGTTCTGGCATATGGTCGATCTGGTCTGGATCATGTTGTTTCCAGTGATCTACCTGCTGGGATAAAAGCAATGCCCACAGCTTCACCTTTTCACAAATACTCCCGCCAGAGGCGCCCAAACCCTCTTACCCGCGCTTGGCTTGGACTCTTGGCTCTCAGCGCCGGATCAGCGCTGCTGACCCTGATACAAGCGCCAAGTACCGCCATTGCAGGCGGTATCGTGTTTCTGGCGTTGATTAAGACCCGCATAATCTTGAAGTACTATCTGGATTTGGCCGACAGCCCAAGCTGGATGCGCGGGTTCACCATGGTTCTAACGGGATTTTCCGCGGTGATCTTCGCGCTATATCTAGTCTGAAACGTAAAAAAGCCACCCCGAAGGGCGGCAGTTTTCCAAGCAAAGGGGTGCTTTGGTTATTGAGCGGCCTGTGGAATCCGCGCGATCTGACAGCGTTGCCATAGAGCCGACAAGGCACCAATCAGATGATCGATATCCTCATCGGTGTGGACCGGCGACGGTGTGATCCGCAATCGTTCGGTCCCTTTGGGAACTGTGGGATAGTTGATCGGCTGGATATAGATGCCGAATTCCTCGAGCAGCGTGTCGGATATGAATTTGCACTTCACCGGGTCCCCCACCATCACCGGGATGATATGGCTGGGGTTGGGCAAATGTGGAATGCCTTCCTCATCCAGGAGCGCGCGCACCTGTGCCACACGAGCCTTTTGCAAATTGCGCTCTGCGCTTGATTGTTTCAGATGCTGGATTGATGCGGCGGCACCGGCTGCGATCGACGGGGGCAGGGCAGTGGTAAAGATGAAGCCACTGGCAAAGCTGCGTACGAAATCGCACAAGGCCGCCGAGGCCGCGATGTATCCGCCGACCACACCAAACGCTTTTCCCAATGTGCCTTCGATCACGGTCAGGCGTTCCATCAGGCCTTCGCGTTCGGCGATGCCACCACCGCGCGGACCATACAGCCCGACAGCATGCACTTCGTCCAGATAGGTCATCGCGCCGTATTTGTCGGCCAGATCGCAAATCTCTTTGATCGGTGCGATATCACCATCCATGGAATAGACCGACTCAAATGCGATCATCTTGGGCGCGTCGGGGTTGGCGGCGGCCAGTTTGGCCTCCAGATCTTCAAGGTCGTTATGTTTCCAGATCACCTTCTGCGCCCGTGAGTGGCGGATGCCTTCGATCATAGAAGCATGGTTCAGCGCATCAGAGAAAACAATCAGATCCGGGATCTTCGCGGCCAGCGTCCCCAACGCAGCCCAATTGGATACATAGCCCGAGGTGAACAGCAACGCAGCTTCTTTTCCGTGCAGGTCAGCCAGCTCAGCCTCAAGCAAAACGTGGTCATGCGTGGTACCTGAGATATTGCGCGTACCACCCGCTCCAGCGCCGCAACGCTCCAATGCGTCATGCATGGCTCCGATTACGGAAGGGTGTTGTCCCATGCCCAGATAGTCATTGGAACACCAGATGCGAACGTCCCGCTGCACGGGCCCGTCGGTCTGGCGCGCATTCGGAAACGCCCCGCAACGCCGTTGCAAGTCGATGAATACCCGGTAGTTCCCTTCATCCTTCAAAGCAGCGAGGCTCTGGCTGAAAAATCGCTCGAAATCCATCTGAAATGCTCCCCGGATAACTGGCTTTGGAAGTGAATTTAAGTCAGCGCTGCGGGCTAGGACATGACAATTGTCAAGTTTGAGTGCAAGAAAAAAGCTGGTACCCCTGCGTGGGCTTTGGCATAGCATGAAACAGGGGTGGATTCCCGGGCCAATGCCCGGACCGGACAAATAAGGGGATGCCTTCATGCCACACGAGGCACAAAAGGCGATTGCGCGCCAGTCGCTGCTTCTGCGCAGCCTGCCGGACCAGCATGTCGATACGCTGCTGCGGCAAGCGATCTGGCGACAATATGATCGAGGCGAGACAATCTTTCTGCAGGAGGAAGAAGCCAAGGCCGTTCATGTCGTGCTGGCGGGTTGGGTCAAGCTGTTCCGCATTTCTCCGACCGGAGCGGAAGCCGTAGTGAGCGTTTTCACCCGCGGCGAAAGCTTTGGTGAGGCCGTGGCGCTGCGCAATGTGCCCTATCCCGTGTCTGCCGAAGCCGTTTCGCCGTGTGAAGTGATGCACATCCCCAGCCCGGTCCTGTTGTCACTCATGAAGGAAGACCCGGAAATCGGCGTATCGATACTGGCGGCCACCTTTACGCACCTGCATTCTCTGGTGGCGCAGTTAGAGCAGCTGAAGGCACAGACGGGGGCGCAACGCGTTGCGGAGTTCCTGCTGAACTTGTGCGATTGCGATTCCGGTCAATGCGAGGTGGAATTGCCCTACGACAAGATGCTGATCGCCGGACGTCTGGGGATGAAACCCGAAAGCCTGAGCCGCGCGTTTTCCCGGTTGAAACCGATAGGTGTCAGGATCGACAGAAATCACGCAGGTATCGCTGATATGGACGTTTTGCGTAACTACGCGGAAAGTGATCCAAGCGAGAAATAAGCCCGCCTGGATCCTGTACCTTGTTCAGCCGCGCCCGCGATACGGCGGGACGCCCTGATCGGGTATCCAGACACCTTCGGGCAGGGGACCCGTTTGCCAGAACACATCGATCGGAATACCGCCGCGCGGGTACCAGTAGCCACCGATGCGCAGCCAGCGGGGGTCCAGAAACTCCTGCAGACGGCGGGCGATGGAAATGGTGCAATCTTCGTGGAATGCTCCGTGATTGCGGAACGATCCCAGGAACAACTTCAGGGATTTGCTTTCCACCAGCCAGCCGCCCGGCACATAGTCAATGACCAGATGGGCAAAATCCGGCTGCCCGGTCATCGGGCAAAGCGAGGTGAATTCGGGCGCTGTGAAACGCACATTGTAATCCACGTCAGATTGCGGGTTTTGAACACGTTCCAGAACCGCTTCATCAGGGGTGGTGGGCAGGGCTGTGTCGCTACCCAATTGCGTTAGATTGCTATAGATGGCGCTCATGTCTGTCTCCTTCTGGTCAGACGCCGCGTTTGTTACCCCAGACCAGAACATGAAGCTGGGGCAGGATTCGAGGGGTGAACCACCCGATGCCGAGGGTCTTGTCGATCAGCCATTCCAGCCGTCTGGTGGCCTGCTGCAGATCAACAGGCAGGTCGGGATCGGTTTCCGGATTGCCTGGTTGCAGGTATAGCGGCAGGTCGGGATACCGCGAGGACACATGTTGCGCCCATTGAAAATCGGCGTCATCAAAGACAACGATTTTCAGTGCGGTCTGCGCGGGGCGAACCGCCAGACAGGCGTCGAACACGTTCCAATCCATCACCTCGCCGCTGCTGGGCGGTTTGGGGCTGAGCACAAGCGTCGCCAGATCGGCAAACCATGGCTTGGCCACCGACCCCTGGGTTTCGCAGGCAAAGCTATAGCCTTCCTGCACACCCAGTCGGATCAGTGGGGCAAAGTCCTGAATGGCCGGGTTGCCACCAGACAGGGACACGGTCAGCGGTCGTCCACCAGACAAACGCTGAACCTCGGCCCAGACCGCATCAGCGTTCATTGCTTGCCAGTTGTGGCGGAACGCGCTGTCAACCGCATGCAGGCTGTCACACCACGAACAGCGAAAATCGCAACCTCCCGTGCGCACGAATACAGTGGGATGGCCGATCAGCGAACCTTCGCCCTGAACAGTGGGGCCGAATATCTCGGCAATGCGCAGTGTCATGGCCGGTACTCGGCCCATGTCTTGGGCGTTTCTGACACTTTCACGGCAGCCGTTTCGGGCCAGCGCGCGGCGCACCAATCATAAAAATGGCGCGCCATGTTCTCTGCGGTGGTCACGCAGTTCATTACATCATTCAGGTGCCGATGGTCGAATGCGTCGTCAATATAGGCCTTGAGCGGTTTCAGCTCATGATAATCCCGCACAAACCCATCATGGTTTAAATCAGCTGATGCCAGTTCGACCACGACGATGTAGTTATGACCATGTAGCCGTGCACATTGGTGATTGTCCGGTAGGTGGGTCAGCTGGTGCGATGCCGAGAAGTGGAATTCTTTGCTAATCCGGAACATCAACCCTGCTTCCTTTCCACCGCGTGACGCCAGAATTCAGGGTCCTCGTAAGTGGTCGGATCCTTGACACCGGCCAAATCAAACGCCTCGCGCCGTTCGACGCAGGTACCGCAGCGCCCGCAATGCAGGTCGCCGCCTTTGTAACAAGACCACGTATTGGCAAAGGGTGTGTTCACCCGCGCCCCTTGGGCAACGATATCGGCTTTGGAGTGATGCACGAAGGGAACATGCAGCGAGATATCCGCATATCCATCCAGTGCTGCGCGCTGCATGGCGTCAAAGGCGTCAGTGAAAGCCGGGCGGCAATCGGGATAAATGAAGTGGTCGCCGCCGTGCACGGCCGTCGCCACCGCATCGTCGCAATTTGCAGCCGCGATGCCATAGGCGACGGTCAGCATGATCGCATTACGATTGGGCACGGAGGTGGCCTTCATGGTCTCTTCTTCGTAATGCCCGTCAGGTATTTCCAGATCGTCGGTCAGAGCAGATCCGGTCAGCGATGCCCCGACCGAACGCAGATCAATCACGCGGTGCGGTACACCCAGCCGGTCGGCGCATTTGGCCGCAAACTCCAGCTCTTTGGTGTGACGCTGGCCGTAGTCAAATGAGACCAGGCGCGACAGATTTCCTTCGGCCGCTAAAACATGCGCCAAAGACACGGAATCAAGCCCGCCAGAGCAGACCAAAGCAGTTTTCATTTTATCAGTCCTTGTTTTGTTAGCCGGGTAGGCTGCGACCGGCGGGGCGCACCGATAGGCGTGTTAGTTTCCAAGCGCAACGTCTTTCCCAACTGCATGCAGTAAATTGCGCGCGATCAGTCCTGGTGGGCTTGATCAGCTGTCTTCCACGACGGCTGTATCATCTTTATCCTCGCTTACAGTGCCGGTGTTCGGCCGAGTCGCGTGCATGAATGTGAGGGCACAAGGATGATGATTGACGAGGTGCTTTCAAACTTTCCCCGTGCGAGGCTGATGACATCCGTCACACCGGTAGAACGGCTTGAACGTCTGTCTAACCGTCTCGGGCTGGATCTGTGGATCAAGCGTGACGACCTGACCGGTCTCAGCTTCGGCGGAAACAAGACCCGTCAGCTCGAATTCTACATGGGTGAGGCACTGCAGCAGGGCGCTGACACCATCCTGATCACCGGCGCCGTTCAGTCAAATTTTGTACGCACGGCAGCCGCAGCGGCGACAAAACTGGGAATGTCATCCGTCCTTCAACTGGAAGAACGAGTTGCGGATATGGGGGAATACTACCATCAATCCGGCAATGTTCTTCTGGCGCAGCTTCTTGGCGCTGAACACATGAGCTACCCAAAGGGCGAGGACGAGGCGGGCGCCGATAACGCCCTTCACGAACGCGCCGATCAACTTCTTGCTGAGGGTCGAAAACCATATGTGATCCATCTGGGTATCGGTCATCCTCCGTTGGGGGCATTGGGTTATGTGGCGGGGGCAGCGGAATTGAATGCGCAGATCAGCGATTTTGACGCAGTGGTGATGCCATCCGGCAGCGGTTCAACGCATGGAGGGTTCCTGACCGGGTTGCGTCTAGCGGGACAACCCGCACCTGTCTACGGCATATGCGTTCGCCGCGATCGGAACCAGCAGCGAGCGCGTTTGCAAAAGGTTTTGGGACGACTGGCAAACATGATGGGTTTTGACCCCGCTTTGGTCATGGATGATGTCCACACATGGGATGGCGCCTTGGCCCCGGGATATGGTCGGATTGGTCAATCAACCCGCGAAGCACTGACCCTGATGGCGCGTACCGAAGGAATCTTTTTAGACCCGGTCTATTCCGCCAAGACCTTTGCCGGGCTTCTGGGGTTGCTTGAAGAAGGCGTCGTCCGAAAAGGCCAAAAAGTTGTTCTGTTGCATACAGGCGGGCAACCGGCGTTGTTTGGATATCAGGATGAACTGCAACCGAGTTGAAACGGTGAAACACAACGCGTCCATGTTTTCGGAAAGTACGAATGGACAGAGGGCATCAGGTCACCGAAATTGGCAAACAAAGTATCCTAGGACGCCTTTGCCTTATTGAGCAGGGACAAAGCCGTCGCGATATCACGGGTTTGCTTGCCGCCAATGATCGTTTCCAGAACACCACCGAGATCCGGCAGCGACGGAGTACACCCGAAGCGATTGCAAGTTTGGACGTAATCCACGGCCGTTCGCAGTTCGAACATTCTGGCTTGCTGCCCGCGTGCGGTTCGCAGGGCGAGGACGAACAGATCATCGGATGGAGCCTCGGTTGACCGCACCAATGCCTGAATTCTATCCGTTTCCGCCTGAGCCCAACCTTCATTGGTCAGAACCTGCTGTTCGCGTGCTTCGTCCAACAGGCGCTGTGCGGCCTCTGGTTCATTCGCTTCCAATGACGCTTCTGCAAGAATCGTCAAGAACAGTGGCTTATAGTTTCCAGCCCCGCTGGCCCACCAAGCTTCTGCAGCCTCTCTCATTGCGCGGATTGATTCAGGACAAGGTGTGATCTGAACGTCTGCCCAGCATCGCCATACGTTCGCCGTCAACTTCATGAACGGGAACGCGTGTTTGGTCGCCAATTCTTCAAGGCGAACGACAACGTCGTAAACTTTTTCAGGCTCACGCCGTAACAGATGAAGCATACACAGATACGTCAGGGTCTGAGCCAGACTATGTGCATGTTGCAGATCCTGTGCCGCCGAGATTGCCTGATGCTGAATCTCGAGCGCGCGATCCGGTTCACCGCGCAACCAGACCGTCATGCTTAGAAAGCACGAGGTGATGGCCGCATGATCCGTTCCATAAACAAAAGCAAGACGGCTGTGTTGCTGGGGATCATATAATTGCAACGCCCGCCGCAGGTGATCATAGGAGGAGTCCTGATGTCCGATATGCAATAAGACGGCGCCCATGGCCCGGTGGGCAATCATGGTGTGGTGCGTTTTCTCGGTCAGCTTGGCCAGTTCCAGCAACTGCGCCGCGACGTTCTTGGCAAGGTCGTATTCACCGCGGACCAGATGATATGCGTAGAGTCCATTCAACACAGGGAACAACTGCTCGGTTTCGCCCAACTGGTTGCACAAATCCCGAATCCGGGCGTAAACCGCCCCCGTTTCATCGGCCGCAATGCCAGCTGTCGAGCGAAGAACGCCAGCTCGCAAGGTTTGGATTTTGGTTTCCTTGCGGTCACGGTCAACGGAGTCGTCCTGCTGCTCCAACAACGCGATGGCGCGGCCCAGCTGTGTTGCCGCTTCGATTCCGGCTGAACGTTCAACAGCGCGCTGACCGGCCAGATACCAATGCTCAATCGCCTCGTCCGGCATGTCTGCCATCGTATAATGATGAGCCAGAATTTCAGGGCCTGCAGAATGGTCATGTGGCGACGAATGGTTCAATGCTTCGACAACCCGAGCATGAAGCGTTCGCCGTTCGCGTTTTAGCAGGCTGTTATAAGCGGTGTCCCGAATAAGCGCGTGACGGTATCTGAAGGTTTCCTCGGGCTCGGTGTCCGAGATATTCACGATCCCAGCATCAACCAACAAATCCAGGCCGGAACGTAATGCCCGTTCATCAAAACGGGAAACGCTTGCGATCATCGGATACGAGAATTGCGGGCCGATAACAGCTCCGATCTGCGCCACTTCCTTGGCCGAGCTCAATCGGTCAAGGCGGGCCATTAGCGCATCGTGCAAGGTTTTCGGCACAGAAGGCGAGGGCGACGTCCGATCCATCGTATAGGCGTCGGCGCGTTCCGTCAGAAGATCGGATTCCAACAGATCCTTCGTTACTTCTTCGACATAAAGCGGGACGCCGTTGGATCTGGCAGCGATCAGATGGTAGACTTCATCCGGGACGGTTTTGCCTTTGGCTACGTCGTTCACAATCTCTTTGACTTGTGCGAAGTCCAGTTGTTGAAGCGCGACGTGCATTAGGCTGGGTGTGTGTGCCCAGCCCGGATCAAAGCCCGTGCGATAGCTCATCACCATCAGCAGGGGCGCGTCCTCAATTCGGTCCACGAGCCGGTCAAGCAGCGTCTTTGTCGTTGGGTCGATCCAATGCGCATCTTCGAAAAGCAACAGGATCGGGGTTTTCCGTGCTGCTTCAATCATATGATCGACCAGCATCTCCAGCGTCTGCTTCATGATCTGTTCAGATGTCAGATCCAGCGGGCCGAGCCTATCCTCAAAAGGGACCGACAGAAGCGTCGCCGCCAGTTTCAATGTAACTTCAGACGGATCACCGAGGATGTGGGAAATCTTGCCCAGTTTGTCCTTTGCACTGTCATTGGCCCGCAGCTCGGCTGCGGTTTCAAGCTGGCGAATAACCGGGTACAGCGCGCTTGCGTCATGGAAAGGTGAACACTGAAAACGAAGTTGCCGGTGCTTTGCGTCCGGGATCGTACGGCGAAGCTCTTCGATCAGCCTGGACTTTCCGATACCCGCCTCACCCGACACCAGCGCCACCTGACCCTGGCCCTGACACGCCAGCGTCCACTTGCTTTGAAGGGTTTCGTGTTCCAGTGTCCGCCCGACCAATGAACTCATCGTAACATCATCTGTCGCAAGGAAGCGACTGAACGTCTGGCGCGTGCCGGTAACCTGCCAGGCTTCGACTTCCTTGGCGAAACCTTTCAATTGAAACGTCCCCCGGCGCACATACTCGAAGGTTTCGCCCGCCAGTTCCTGTGTCGTCGGTGCGACAATCATAGTGCTCGGATCGGCCATGGATTGTAGCCGTGCGGCAAGATTCGGGGTCTCGCCCATGGCTGTGCCATCTTCGAACATCTTCTCTCCGCGAAGGTCGCCGACGACAACCAGGCCAGTTGCAATCCCAATGCGGACTTCAAGATGTGCGTGCGTGCGGATTTCAGGAATTTCACGAACAATTCGAAGACCCGCATGAATGGCGCGCTCCGGATCATCCTCATGCGCGTGCGGAAAGCCGAAAAACACCATGATACCGTCGCCGTAATAGCTGGCGATATGACCATCGAAAGCGGCGACCGCAGCGGCGCAGGTTTCTTTGAACAGTCTCAATACCTCGGCCAGATCTTCGGGATCCAGCTTCTGCGATATGGCCGTCGAGCCGACAAGATCAATGAACATGACCGTCAGCTGTCTGCGCTCAGCAACAATATTGGGTTCCTGAATCGCGCGCTGTGATCCTGCGTGCCCTCCGGCTTCTTCCCGTATGGCTTTCAGAAATCGGCGCCTTGGCCCAAGGGGCAGGCCAATTGTGACAAGGTCGGCGTCACTTAGTTCCGGCAGATCGCCCAGCTCGATCTCGTGTCGGGAAAAGGCATCGACATACTTGATCAAGCCGTGTCTGACCAACCAGTCCTTTACATCAGTCATGTGACTGCCATGCAGGTCGGCGACGTCGCGATGCCATGCATTCCCATTCCCTTTTGGTCAATACATTTTACCCGGGAGTAGTCCGAGAAACCTCAATCCTATCAAGGACGACCGGGCAATTCCGGTCAAGCCTTCAAATTCCGGGACCAATTACTTCTTTGCCTGAAACGGTATCCGAGCCTCTCGAATTTATTCGTCAGACGGAAAGTCGATGTGGATGTGATTGCCATCCGGATCCCAAACGTTCACCTGAATGACATTGACTGCCGGTACATCCACGCGACGATAGGAAATGCCGCTTGTTTCGAGATGCGCTTCGAAGCGATCCAATCCGTTCGCTGAAAAGGCGAAATGCTCGAGCTTCAGTTCGGTCTCCGATCCTGTGGCCTCGGCCTCGACGCCAACAAGATGCACGCAGGCGCGTTCACCGGCATACAGCCAGGCTCCGGGGAAAGGGAAGGGCGGGCGTGGACCGACCGCCATCCCCAGCACATCGCCATACCATTCAATCATCTCGTCAAGACGTGTGGTGCGCAGGTTGACATGATCAAGCGAAGCAATCCCCATGGTCTACCCTCGTGTCCATTTGATCGAACATCCCATAGATGGAATCTGATCTTGGGGACCGCGCCCGGTTTCGGCAATTTGCAGCATCGCATTGACCAGTTCCGGTTGACGCTCACCTGCTAGGCCGGGGCCCAGATTCTCCAGACGGCCCCGGTATTGCAGCATCCCTTCAGAGTTCAGCCCGAAGAAATCAGGCGTGCACACCGCGCCATATGCCTGGCCCACGGTTTGGTCCTCGTCCACGAGGTAGGGGAAAGTGAACCCGTTACTGCGCGCGAATTCCAGCATTCTGGGCGGGGCATCTTCTGCGTAGTCGCGATAATCGTTAGACATGACTGCCAGTACACCAATTCCTTTCGACATCAGCAGGTCCATGTCCTGCGCCAACCGGTCCGCGATGGTTCTGACATAAGGGCAGTGGTTGCAAATGAAGGCGATGAGCAAGCCGTTCGACAGATGGTCGGACATGGTAAAAGATTGACCATTCGGGTCTTTCAGCGTGAAGTCCGGGGCTTTCCAGCCATAATCGCAAATTGGAGTGTCGAGCAGCATGTTCAATCTCGTACTTAGAGTAAGGTTGCCAGCGCCTGTCCTGGGGGGGATAGAAGGGCAATGTCAGTTCGACCAGTTTAGCCGATAACCGTCATTTCGTTGAGCGTGAACTCTGCTACCGCGCCTTCTGTCGCATTCAGATAGTCTGCCAGATGCTGATTCCCCATATGTGCCTGCCACAGGTCGCGGCTTTCCCAGTTTTCATGGAATAGAAAATGTGCGGGGTTGTCGTTGTCCTGATGCAGATCATAGTTGATGCAGCCTTCTTCGGCACGGGTGATCTCGATCAGCTTGATCAGCTCTGCCTTGACCAGATCGATCTGGTCCGGGTTGGCTTTGATGTTCGCAACAATGGTCAGTTTGGACATGTCAGATATTCCTGTTAATTTTGTTGCCTTGTATCTATTCCAAAGACTAAGCCGGATAAACATTGGACAATCGGATTTATAATCCGGTAGAACCGGATAATGCTGCTGGATAACATTTCCCTGTTTTTGCAAATCGTCGAAAAAGGCTCTTTGACCGCTGCCGCCCGGTCCACCGGACTGTCGGCGACAACAGTGTCCGAGCGTCTTGCGGCGCTTGAAGCACATTATGGTGTGGTTCTGCTGAACCGGACCACGCGTTCAATCAGCCTGACCGAGGAAGGTCGCACATTGATTGAGGGCGCGCACAGCGTTTTGACCGAGGTCCAGGATCTGGACACCCGAATACGATTGGGGGCCCAGACGCTGACGGGGCCGATACGAATCTCCGCACCAAGCGACTTGGGTCGTTCTGTCGTGTCGCCTGCAATCGCCGAGTTCGTGAAGGCCCACTTGGCCATTTCCGTCGAATTATTTCTGTCTGATGGGTTTATCGATGTTGTCGGGGAAGGCTTTGACATAGCGTTGCGCTTCGGCCAGGTCGAAGACAGCACGTTGCGGACGCGTCGACTAACGTCAGTTCGTCGGGTGATTTGTGCGACGCCTGACTATTTTGACCGGGCTGGACGCCCTGCGACGCCGCTGGATTTGAAAAATCACAACTGCCTCGTCATGCGCTTTGGCACCCAACTTGATAATGTCTGGAGATTTGGTTCCGGTACCAAAGCACAAGCCGTCACCGTTCACGGGGATCGCGTCGCCAATGATGGTGCGTTGGTCCGACAATGGGCGCTGGACGGGCATGGCATTATCCTGAAATCCCAGTTGGATGTGGGTGAGGACATTCGCTTTGGTCGTCTGGAAGAGGTCCTGTCAGAGTATTCACCGCCGCCGACGCCATTGCAGATGTTGTTCCCTCCGGCGCGTGCTCAGCCCCGACGGGTCAACGCTTTTGCCGATTTTCTTACAACTGCCGTTCAGCTGCGTGTGAAAGCAGCGCGGTACACAGCATGAGCACAGAGTTGCGCCCCACCTTCAGATGAGCAGCGTTGACAGACTTGGATAATAGCTGAGCAAAAACAACACCAAAGTTACCGCGATCAGAAATGGCCAGAGCGATTTCAGGATCGATCCGGGTGTTGTGCCGCTCATGGATGAGGCGATGTACAATCCGATCCCGACCGGGGGTGTCAGCAGCCCAAGCACAAGGTTCAGGCAGGCAACGATGCCGAACTGATAGGGGCTGATGTCGTATGAGCCGGTTGCGATGGGCAACAGGATCGGTGTGATCAGGATAATCGCGGCGATGCCATCAATCACCATTCCAACCAGCAACAACGCAAGGTTCACGATCAAAAGAAACACAAACGGGTCCGAGGTGACAGACGTGATCAACCCGGCCAGTTGCTGTGGTATCTCCTCATAGATGATGACCCAGCCAAACACACCGGCTGCGGCGATCATGAACAGGATCATCGAGGCATTGGCCGCAGTGCGTTTGAACATCTCTGGCAGATTCCGCGGTTTCAAGTCGCCATAGACAAGCCAGCCCACCAGAAATGCGATCAGGGATGCAATGGCGGCGGATTCAGTTGGCGTGGCGATCCCGAACAGAATGCCGCCTATGATCGACATTGGGATCAACAGGGCAGGGACCGCGCTGACCAGCGCGTGTACGGCTTCGCCGCGCGTCATCCATCTCCCCTTTGGGAATTGTTGCCGCCACCCAATCAAGGTGATGACCAGAGCAAAAGCACAGGCGAGGATCAAACCGGGCAGGATTCCGGCAATGAACATGTCACCAATCGGAATCTGTGCCAAAACCCCGAAGATCACAAACATCATCGACGGTGGGATCACCGGGGCCAGAAGCCCGCCTGCGGCAGTTGTTGCAGCAGCGAAGCCTTTGTCGTAGCCTTCCTCTTCCATCGCGGGAACCATGGCGCGCGACATCACCGCGATCTGCGCCGTCGCAGACCCGATGATTGCCGCCATGAACATGTTTGCCAGCAAGTTGATATAGGCCAGCCCGCCGCGAAACCCGCCGACGAACACCCGGGCCAGCGCGACAAGGCGTCGGGTCATACCGCCTTCGTTCATCAATTCGCCTGTCAGCATGAAAAGCGGAATCGCCAGAAGGCCGTAATTCTCAAGCCCACTGAACATCTTCTGCGCAAAGCTGTCATAAAGAACCGTGTTGCCGCTTTCCCAAATGTACCAGATGGCCGTGATGGTCAGCACGATTGCCACCGGTACAGACAGAAGCAAGGTGGCGAGAAAGACAACGGGGCTCATGGCTGCGTCCCCTGCGCCGGGGTGCTCAGCAGATGCATGGTTGAATGCAACGTCGCGCCAAGAGCAAAAATCCACATGACCACCCAGAACAGGTATTTCGGCAGGCCAAGGGTAAGCGTCGGCTCGGCATAGATGAAATTGAATGTCTGACCCTGAAAGGCCTCGATGTCAAAGCCGCTGCGGGTAATGTCCAAAGGGAGGAACCAGCGCCAGCAGAACCACAGCATCGCCAGGGAAAAGGCGAATACGACCACATCCACAATCTTGCGGATCAGTCGTTTCACGCGATCCGGCACGATGTCGGAAATAATGGAGATCGACACCGAACTGCGATGGTGCAATGCGGCGGACGCCCCCAGAAAAGTCATCCAGACCATGGCGTAAATCGCCAGCTCATCAACCCAAAACAGGGCGTTGCCCGCCGTGCGCGTCACGACGTTCAGCAAGATCAAAGCCGTTATGCAGACCGCCAGAAAGGCGGCGCACCACAATTCGACCCGCGCCAAGCCAGCCGACAGCCGATACAACATCGCTGTTCTCCCGTGAAAAAGGGCGCAGGATCGACCTGCGCCCTTTTCGTCATGCCGTTTTCGTTATTTTGTTTCTGCCGCAGTCTGCCGCAAAGCGTCAAGCGAAGAGGTCTTTTCAGACCAGATCCCGTTCCACTCTTCAATCGCATCGCCAAAGAACGAGGCGTCGACCTTTTTATAGGCCTTGCCCGTGCCTTCGATCTGTTCCAGCCATTTGGCATCGTTTTCGACATACGCATCGATCGTGCTGTCGACATGTTTGGCCATCAGTTCAGCAATCATGGCCCGGTCTTCTTCAGACAAACCGGCCCAGACCTTGGCTGATACAAGCCCGACCATGGGGAACATCATGTGATCCGATTGCACGATTGTGTCGGCGTGCTCATAGTATTTCAGAACCCAGATCAGCTCGGCATCCATGTCGATAGCATCGACCTGGCCGTTGGCCAAAGCATCATAGACCGCAGGCAATGGCATTGGGGTGGGCGCTGCCCCCACTGCATTGTAGAAATCAAGGATGGGCGTGAAGGGCGTGATCCGCAGTTTCAGGCCTGACAGGTCCTCGGCGGAAGAAACCTCACCGCGACTGACGATCTGGCGAAGACCAGCCATGCCATATCCCAAGCCCACAACACCGACCTGACCTGGCAGTGGTTCCAGCATGGAAATGGCCGTGTCGGACCGCAGAATGCGCCCCGCATGGCCAATATCATCTGCCAGATAAGGGGCGTAAAACGCGCCCAACTCGGGCGCGCGGTTTGAAACTTCGGCCACGGTCATGAAGGCCATATCCAACGCGCCAGTCTGCAATTGCTGAAGCATTTCGGCTTCGTTCCCCAACTGGCGCGCCGGGAAAACCGACACCGAATGCGCGCCATCACTGGCTTCGTTCAGCTCGGTCCCAAACGCCTCGGCGGCTTTGGTCCAGATATGAGGTGGTGGCGTGATCAGACCCAGCCGGAATTCCTCGGCCTGAACGACCACGGATGACATTGCCAGAACAGCCGCAGAGGCGGCGATTTTTGTAAAATGTTTCATAACTTCCCCTGTTCGATCTTTTTTTTACAACGTGACCCAACCCTCGGGCGGTTCCTTGCCCGGATGCACCGCCCGGCAGTTGGGACATGTGCGATCCTCTTCAGACGCATAGAACTTCTGGTAAACCGGAGGCAGGTCATCAACGATGGACTTTAGCTGCATTTCCGCTCGATGCACCAGTGTTCCGCATTCAAAGCAATACCATTCAATGGCATCCAGCTCTCCGGTCTGGCGCTTGGGTTCGATTACAAGCCCGATCGAACCTTCCTGTGGGCGTTGCGGGGAATGGCGCACATGCGGCGGCAGCAGGAAAACCTCGCCTTCACGGATGGGAACATCATAGAATTCCTCTCCGTCATAGATTTTCAGCACCATGTCGCCTTCAAGTTGATAGAAGAACTCTTCCACCGGATCGTCGTGGTAATCGGTTCGCTTGTTCGGCCCGCCAACAACCGTAACCATCAGATCGGCATCTTCCCAGACCTGGCGATTGCCTACAGGTGGCTTGAGCAGATGGCGGTGTTCGTCGATCCAGGCCTTAAAGTTGAACGCTTTCAGTTTTGACATGTCCCACTCCCTATCGCCGAAAGTTTGGCGCGTTTTTCCATAACAGCAAAGAATTTATCAGCATCTAGCTATCAGATTTCTTTATAGTGCCATGCGCGGGGCCGGCTCAGACACGCAGACCGCATTCGTCGAACGCTTTGCGAATGATCGTTTTTTCGGCGTCGCTTAATTCCAGCATCGGCGGGCGTACGCGGCCACCAACCTGACCCAGCAACTCTTGCCAATATTTTCCAAAGGACGTTGGTTTTCCTGCCGGACGCGCGCGTTTCATCGCATCGCGAACGGGGTTGAGGCTGTCAAAGACACGTCGCGCTTCATCCGCCTTTCCGGCAAACGCCAGGCGCGTGTATTCGTTCATCCGCTGATCGACCTTGCTTTGCAGCTGATAAGGCGGAGACGAGCAAAGATAAAGCTTCCAGTCAAGTTCCAGGATGTTATCCAGCCACTCGTGTTCGGCCGAAGTCGAGACATGGATCTTGTCACCAACCATATGGGTCAGCTTAACATACATCTCACGCGGGACCGAATATTTGATTGCCACGATATTTGGCAATTCCGCGATACGTGCGCATTCTTCGGGTTGCATCAAATAGCCGCTGTCAGGATGGCTCCACATGGCGATACCGATATCCAGCTCATCGCAGAACCGTTTGTAATACTGATATAAAACTTCGCCGCGATCCTGCACGAAACTCAGAACCGGGGCGTGAAGCACAATGTAATCGGCACCGCAATTCTGGGCATGATGGGCCAATTCCAACGCCGTATTCATGTTCTGATCCGAGACCGAGACTATAACCCCGGCCTTGCCTGCGCATTCGTCGACGGCAATTTCGAAATTCCGTTTGCGCTCTTCGATACTCATTGAAAAGAACTCGCCCTGTTTGCCAGCGACGAACAGGCCTTGAATTTCCAGATCGTCGATCCAATGGCGGATGTTTGCACGCAGCCCGATCTCATCCAGCGACAGATCTTCGTTGAACGGATTCAACGCTGCGGCCCAGATCCCCGTCATGTTTTCGCGGGCATAATTTTTTGCGTCGTCTTTTGTGTATTTCATTTTTTGCGCGGTCCCTGTGGCTTTGACCCAATGAAAAGCACATTGACACGGTCGATCCAGCGGGATTTCAGGGAAATGGCTATCTGAAAAAATTATATCATCAACTTATCAATTCAGGTTTTTTCAATGCTGGTCTAGAGTTCAGGCATGAAAACCGCAGTCATCGGAACCGGCGCAATTGCGCAATATGTGCAGCGCGCACTGCCAGAGCATGGGCATGAATTGGCGGCCATTCTGGTCAGGCCGCACCGCGTTGCTTCAAAAATGCCCCTGTCAGTCGGTTCAATTGACGACCTGCCGGCCGGGATCGACATGGTTCTGGATTGCGCAGGGCACGAGGCTTTGGCGGGTCTGGGGCCGGACATCCTGGCAAATGGCATGGATATCATTAGCGTTTCTGTAGGTGCGTTGGCGGACCAGAAAATAGCGGATCGGTTGGAAAGCGCGGCGCGACAGGGTGGGGGGCGTTTGCATCTGGCAAGCGGCGCCATCGGCGGGTTGGATTGCTTGAGCGCTGCGGCAGTCGGTCCTCTCAAGTCCGTTACCTATGTGGGGCGCAAACCACCTGCGGGGTGGAAAGGGTCACTGGCTGAACATCGTCTTGATCTAAGTCGCATCAGTGCCGCTGAAACGCACTTTCAGGGCTCTGCGCGAGAGGCCGCGTTGGCATACCCCAAGAATGCCAACGTAGCGGCGGCGGTGGCATTGGCAGGTGTGGGGTTTGACGACACTCAGGTTCGTCTGATCGCCGACCCGACGATTCACAAGAACATTCACGAGGTCGAGGCCGAAGGCGATTTTGGTACCTTTCAGTTTCGGATCAGCGGCACCGCATTGCCCGACAATCCGCGCAGCTCGGCATTGGCCGCCATGAGCGTGCTGTCCAAGCTTGACCAGCTTTGCAAACCGATTGTGCTGTAGCAATGGTTGGGCGTCACTCTCGCATCGTTGATCGTGCTTTGACCCGGTTGAAGCTGCGCCAACTGCGTCTGCTGGTTGCTGTAGGCGCGCATGGAAATATCCAGAATGCCGCGCGCGAGTTGGGTATCTCTCAACCCGCGGCAACCAAGATGATTCAGGATCTTGAGCTGGACTTCGAAGTCAAATTATTCACCCGCACCAATCGTGGTGTTGTACCGACGGTCTTTGGCGAAACCCTGATCCGCCATGGCAAATTGATCTTTGCGCAGGTGTCGAACGCGGCACAGGAACTGGACGACCTGAACGAGGGTAACTCGGGTCGCGTCGTGGTGGGCACATTGCTTGCTGCGTCGACCAGCCTTTTGCCTGCGGCCATTGAACTGCTGTTGGAAGGCCGCCCAAGTGTGGCGGTCAAGATCAGCGAAGGCACCAATGAAGTGCTGATGCCTCGGCTGCTGTCGGGAGAGATCGACATGGTTGTGGGTCGTCTGCCCTCGCATCGGCATCGCGACAAGATCCGTCAGGAAAAACTGTTCGAGGATCGAATCTTAGCCGTTGTTGGCCCTCAACACCCGCTGGCCAGTCGCAAAGACGTGACGTTTGCCCAAACCAAACCCTTTGGATGGATTCTTCCTCCGCAAGAGACCACATTGCGGCGTCAGGTCGATCATTTCTTTGTTGGCCAGCAGCAATATGTGCCGCCGGTCATGATCGAATCTGTGTCTTATCTGACGAACCGCACGTTGCTGCAATCGCGTGATCTGATCGGCCTTATGCCTGCCGAGGTCGTCGCGCAGGATATCAAAAACGAGCACCTTGTCCGGCTTGCCTGGGCAGTCCCCTTTGGGCAGGGGCCAATTGGGGTATCCTTCCGCGCGGACGATGATCTGTCGCCAGCAGGACGGGCTTTCAAAACGGCTTTGCATCGGGCGGCGCAGGGCAAACAAACCAGCTATTCGTCAAATTGATACCCGTATTTGTTCAATTCGCTTGAAGTAATACGAAGCATTGCGCGATCTGAAAACAAGGCAAGTGGAGGCACCGGTTTTATGTATCCAGAGCTTAAGCTGTTCATCGACGGCACGTGGCGGAAAACCAACCGGGGCATCCCGGTTCTCAACCCAGCAACCGAAGAAGAGCTCGGGCGGCTGCCCTGCGCATCAGTGATAGACCTCGATGACGCGTTGGAGGCTGCCGTCAAAGGTCTCCGATTGTGGAGCCGAATCTCTCCGCGCGAACGTGCTGATACGATCCTGCGGGCGGCAGCCCTGATGCGTGAACGTCAGGACGAAATTGCGCGCTCTATCACTTTGGAACATGGCAAACCTTTGAAACAAGCCCGGCTTGAGGTCATCCGGGGGGCCGAGTTCTTTGAATGGGATGCGGGCGAGGCGATGCGGACTTATGGGCGGATCATTCCGGCAGCTCAGGGTCACAAATTCGCAGTGCATCACCAACCCATCGGTGTTGTCGCTGCGTTTTCACCGTGGAACTTCCCGATGAGCCAACCTGCCCGAAAAATCGCCGGTGCGTTGGCCTCGGGCTGCTCGGTGATCCTGAAGGCGGCCGAAGAAACACCTGCCGGAGCGATGCATATTGTAAAAGCGTTCGAAGATGCTGGTCTGCCCGCGGGTGTTCTGAATTTGGTGTTCGGCGAACCTTCCGAGATTTCCGGTCACCTGATCCCGCAGGACCCCGTACGTTTGGTAGCCTTCACAGGTTCGACCACCGTTGGTCGGCATTTGACTACCCTGGCGGCCCAACATGACACCCGGGTGCTGATGGAACTGGGCGGCCATGCACCGGTTATCGTTTGCGAAGATACGGATGTACAAACAGCAGCCGTTTCCAGCGCGGTACGAAAGATGCGCAACGCCGGTCAGGTCTGCACGTCGCCAACGCGGTTTTTTGCGCATGAGGGCATCTTTGACGCCTATGCAGCTGACTTTGTCGCGCGCGCCAGGGTCACAATCGTCGGAAATGGCTTAGATGCAGCAGTCGAAATGGGCCCTACGGCCAACGACCGACGTGTGCCCGCGCTAACCGAACTGGTAAAAGACGCTGTGGCACAGGGCGCAACTTTGGCCACAGGTGGCTCGCGCATTGGTGACAGGGGGTATTTCTTCGAACCCACCGTTCTTTTGAACGTGCCGAAAACGGCGCGGATCATGCAAGAGGAACCATTTGGCCCGGTTGCGGTCATCAATCCTGTGGCATCGCTGGATGATGCGATCGCGCAGGCGAATTCCGTTCCCTACGGGCTGGCCGGGTACGCCTTCACCAACAGAGCCGATTATATCGATCGTCTTATCGACGAGGTCGAGGTCGGCAACCTGTCGATCAACACACTTGAGGCCTCGATGCCGGAAACACCGTTCGGAGGGGTGAAATCCAGCGGCTATGGCCGGGAAGGCGGAACCGAGGGCCTTGAGAATTACATGACCGTTAAGAATGTCTGGCATTCAGTTAGAATCGTCTGAAGAAGACAGCCTGCGCCGGTGTTCGCGCAATTTTGCTCGGTCAAACAAGCATCACGGACCGGGACACAGAAACCATTGGATGTTCAAACTCTTGCCTGAACAATCAGGTCCAAAATGACTTTTACTCCAGAACATTTTTAATATTTCTTCCAATAATTTAACCTCGATCAAATCATCAGAAAGCAGCTGCCTTTATAATTCACGATATCGGTCCCTGGCCATCCGGGGAGACCGGATTTGCGAAAAGAGGCACTTAGATGATGACCAAAGCCAGAACATGGTTCTCGGCGCTGTCTACAGTTTCATTGCTGTCGATGGGCGTTGCTTACCCGGTTCACCAGGCCCAGGCGCAAGAGCCGAGCCCGGTAGAACCCATAGAGTTTGATCCTGCCAAAGCGGCCCTTGGCAAACGTTTGTTTTTTGATCCGCGACTGTCCGGCGACACCGAGTTGTCCTGCGCCAGTTGCCACCAGCCGGAAAACGGCTTTACTGACGGACAGGCCTTGTCGGACGCCTATGCCGGCAGCTTGCATTTCCGCAACGTGCCCACGCTGATCAACAGCGCCAAGCGCGCGGCGTGGTTTCATGACGGGCGAATTGGCACCAACCTTAACGACGTGACCCGCGAAAGCATCACCGAGACGTATTCCATGAACATGGACATGCGCCTGATGCAGGAACGCATCAAGCAGGATCCGGTCTATGTCGAGATGTTCGAAGCAGCCGGATTTGGCGAGCCCTCTAACGGTGGTGTCCGCAATGCGATCCCGGAATACCTGAAAACGCTGATCTCGCGCGGGGCTCTGTTTGACACCGGTGAGATGTCAGAAGAAGCTAAGGCCGGGTATGAGCTGTTCAATGCCAGCGGCTGCAACTCGTGCCATTCGGGCGAGCGGTTCACCGACGACCTGCCGCACAATATCGGTGTGGGTGACAACCCCGAAATCTGGGCGACCCCGGAACGTCACATCACCTTTGTGACCATGATGAAGTTCCTGGGTGTCGAAAACTACATGAACCTACGCGCTGATCCGGGCGCCTATATCCGCACCCACACCGCCGATACCTTCGGCACCTTCATGACCCCTACGCTGCGCGAGCTGACCTTTACTGCGCCGTATATGCACAACGGTACGCTGGAAACGCTTGAAGATGTGGTGGCCTTCTACAACGCAGGTGGCGGTGACGATGAAAACAAGGATCCGCGCATCAAGCCGCTGAACCTGAACGAGACCGAGCAAGCGCAATTGGTGGCTTTCCTCAAGGCGCTGTCCGGCGATCCACTGACCGGCCCCGAATTCGTCGCCGAGGAGGTCGATACCTTCTACGAGCCGATCGAAAACTGGCAAGACGCGACAAACTGAGGAGTGGACCCATGAAAGACCTTTCGTCTTATCTCAAAGGCACAATCGCCACCGCTGCCCTGTTTGCCGTTCTTGGCTCGCAGGCCGCTGCGGAAACCAGTATGGAGATTGAGGCCGGTATCGGCGGGTCAGATCCCGATCCTGATGCGCCACTGGTGGCTCTGGGCGAGCCTCCAATTCCGCTGGACAACCCGCAAACCGAAGCCAAGATTGAGCTTGGCAAGATGCTGTTCTTCGATCCGCGTCTGGGTGGCAACCCATCGACGCCTTGTTCCGCCTGCCACCTGCCGGATGTCGGCTGGGACGTCGAGGCCCCGATCTCGTTCGGCTATCCCGGTACAACCCACTGGCGCAACAGCCAGACCATCGTGAATTCAGCCTATTACGGCAAACTGTTCTGGGCGGGCTCATCCAAGAGCCTTGAAAGCCAGGCCAAATCCGCTGCGGGCGGTGCAGTTGCCGGTAACGGTGAGGCTGACATGATGGAGGCCCGTCTGGCCTTCGTTCCCGAATATGTCCAGCGGTTCAACGACGTCTTTGGGGATCATCGGCCGCGCATCGGCAACGCATGGCGGGCCATTGCAGCGTTTGAACGGACCATCGTTCAGACCGACACGCCCTTCGACAACTATCTGCGCGGGGACGATGCGGCACTGACCGAGGAACAGAAACGCGGGCTGGAGTTGTTCGCCGGCAAGGCGCAGTGTTCCGAATGCCACAACGGTGCGCTACTGTCGGATGAGAAGTACTACAACACCGGCGTGCCCGCCTATGACGGTTGGCAGGATGATGGTCTGGCGCAAGTTACCTTCCGGTACGAACTTTATGCCAAAGGCTCGACCGAAGAGATGTATCGCCACACCAAGGATGACCCCGGCTTCTATTTCCGCACCAAGGAAAAGGTCGACAAGGGAAAGTTCCGCACGCCAAGCCTGCGTTACACCCTTTATACCGAACCCTACATGCACAACGGCATGCTGGAGACGCTCGAGGATGTGGTCGAATTCTACAACCAGGGCGGCGGCGAGAACGAATTCTCAGCGAATAAATCCCAGCTGATCCAACCCCTTGGTCTGAATGATCAAGAAAAGACGGATTTGGTGGCCTTCCTGAAATCCCTGTCCGGCGAGGAACTTCTGATCGAAGAACCCGACCTGCCGGATTATCAGCCGCTTCCTGCGGTTGCAGCAGAGGAGTAAGCGTCATGACTGATCATAACGCAACCGGATGCAGTTGTTCGGGTGAAGCCAAGAAAGCCTGCACCGTGAATCGCCGCCAATTCCTGTTCGCCTCGGGTGCCACGACCTTTGCCGTGATGGTGGCCATGCCCACCCGCCACGGTCAGGCCGAACAGGTTCCTGCCCTTGTGTCCACCTATCCGCGCAAGCTGATCGGCAAACTCTCTGAGTTGGAACAGGATGTTCCGGTCGAATTCTACTACCCGGATGAGGGCGATTATTCGGACTCGATTCTGGTCAAGACCGGCGTGGAAAGTGGGGGTGGCATCGGCCCGCAAAAGGACGTGGTGGCGTTCAACCTGACGTGTACGCATCAGGGCGGATCGCTTTACGACACGTACAAGGGTGAACATAAGGTGCTGGGCCCATGCCCGCTGCACCTGTCGACCTACGACGTGACTCGGCACGGCATTCTGGTCTCCGGTCAGGCGTATCAGTCGCTGCCGCAAGTCCTTCTGGAACTCGATGGTGACGATATCTACGCCGTCGGCATGTTTGGCCTGATCTACGGCCGCTACGACAACCTCATTGCATAAAGGGAAACGGAATCATGGCAACCCCGTATTACGTACCCGAAACCAACGTCCCGCTGCCGCCCAAGGGCGCCGAGGTCATCTCGACCGCCTGCGACTATTGCATCGTGGCCTGTGGTTACAAAGTCTACCGCTGGCCCGTGACGGCCAAATCCGGTGGGCCCGGCGCGGATGAAAACGCCTTTGGCGAGGATTTCCCTGTCGCACCGCTGGGCGCATGGGTGGCTCCGAACCAGCACAATATCGTGCTGCACAAAGGCCAGCCGCACCACGTCGTGATTATCCCCGACAAAGACAACAAAACCGTCAACACCGACGGCGACAGCTCCTTGCGGGGCGGGTGTATCGCGCAGAAATGCTATAACCCGCAAACGCCCACACGCGACCGTCTAAAGACGCCACTGTTGCGGATCTATGGCACCTTGATGCCGGTTCCGTGGGATCTGGCACTGGATGTGGCGGCTGAGGTGGGCAACTACGTGATCGCCAAGCACGGCACCAATGCCTATGGCGTAAAGACCTTCAGCTACCAGTATATCGAGAACACCTATGCGATCTCGAAATACGCGCTACGCCATATCAACACCGCGAACTTCACCTTCCACGACACGCCGTCCGATGTGACCTCGACCCCTGGTTTCCGGGATGCGGGTTTCGACAATTTCGGCCCGTCGTATGAAGACTGGCGCGATGCAGAGACGTTGCTGGTCTGCGGCACCGACCCGTATGAGACCAAGACCATCCTCTATACCCAATGGATGATGAAGGGGATGCAGAACGGTCAGAAAGAGATTTATCTGATCCCGCGCCGTTCGGCCGGTGTGGCCCATGCCGAGAAGATGGGTGGTCTGCATATCGACGTACTGCCCGGTACTGACCTTCTGGTCGTCAACGCCATCGCCCGCGTCATTGTGGAAAATGGCTGGGAAGACAGCGACTGGATCCAGAAATGGGTCAACAACAAGTGGGAAAGCTCGTCGGGCTTTGGTCAGGGTACTCGCAACACGCCATGGCAGTGGCGCACGACCTGGGGCAAGTTCCAGACCAAGGGTTTCAAGGACTGGAAAGAGTGGCTGCTGGCGCAGGACGAATTCGCGCCTGAGACTGCTGCGGCCACAGCCGAGATCGACGTGCAGAAGATCTATACGGCTGCCGAATGGCTGGCGAAACCCAAGGATGATGGCTCGCGCCCGAAAACTTCGATCATGATCGAGAAAGGGTTCTATTGGTCGAACAACACCGGCAACACACAGGCGATCTCGGCTTTGGGTATCATCTGCGGCTGTGGTGGACGTCCGGGTCAGGTCATTGGCCGGGCCGGTGGCCACCAACGGGGCGGCGTCAAGGGCGGGAAATACCCGCGCAACAAATCGCCCGAGAAACTGCCGGGTCGCCGTCGCCGCGCCATGGATACCGACCGGTATCTGATCGCAGGTCATACCCGAATGGCCCATGTAATCGGCACCACCTGGATTCAATCCATGTGCGGCAGCCAGCAACTGGCCGACAAATTTGAGGAACTGACCGTCCGCAACCCGCATCAGATTGCCTCTTTCGACAAGCAAGAAATGATCGACACGCTGAAGGCCCGCGCCGACAGCGGCGGCATGGTGGTGATTAATCAGGACATCTACCTGCAGGACCCGATCGGCAACCGCTACGCCGACATCGTGTTCCCGGCAGCCACCTGGGGCGAAGAAGACTTCTTGCGGGCCAACGGCGAACGGCGCCTGCGTCTGTACCAGAAGTTCTATGATGCCCCCGGTGCGGCGAAGCCCGACTGGTGGATCATTGCGCAGCTTGCCACACGGATGGGCTTTGACGGATTCGACTGGCAGAATTCGAACGAGGTCGCCGAAGAGGCCGTGCGCTTTACCCGTGGGTCGCGCAAGGACTTCCACGCCGTCTATCGTCTGGCCAAGAAAGAAGGCAAAGATCTGCACCAGAAGGTCCGTGAATTCGGCACCGATGGGGTGCAGTGCCCGGTCATGCTAGATGCCGACGGTGTCACGCTGATCGAAACCAAGCGCCTGCACGACACGACCCGCACGCTGCCTGATACCGGTGCGGCCGGCAAAGATGTGTTCAACAAGAAATTGACGCACTTCAACAGCCAAACCGGCAAGTGCAACATCCAGAAATCGCCTTGGGGCCTGTTCTCGGACTATTGGGAATGGCTGAGCCCGAACAAGGACGAAGGCGAGCTGTGGGCGACGTCGGGCCGGATCAACGAACGTTGGCAGTCCGGTTTCGATGACCGCCGCCGCCCGTATATCGTGCAGCGCTGGCCAGAAAACTGGGTCGAAATTCACCCCGACGACGCGGTCGAGCGTGGCATCGAAAGCGGTGACTATGTGATGGTCTATTCGGAACGCGTTCCGGGCAACAAACACACGCTGCTGGGTGTGGAAGGTGATGACTTCCAGTTCTCGAAACTGATGGAGAACGGGCATATCGAGTTGACCAAGGCGGCGATCACCGCCGTGGCTATGGTCACGCCCGCCATCAAGAAAAGCGTGGTTTACATGGACTTCCTGCACATGCAGCAGCCTGCAAATGCGCTTGAGGGCCGGATCGTCGACTGGATCAGCGGCAACTACAATTACAAGATGGGCGTTGCCAAGGTTCGCAAACTGGGGCCGAGCCCCTACAAGACCTCGTTCCGCACCATGTCCTTTGCACCGCGCGACATCGCCTGATGTAGAAGTTTCCGGGGGACGCACGCCATGTCGGCCCCCGGATCGGTCCCACTGCAGAAGGGACCTTGGGCCGGGCGTCCCCAGCTCACTGGAAGGCAGGTATCGGTTGGGAAACCTGCCTTCCACTTTCACCCAACCCGCCCAACCGCAACACGGCAGCTTGATATGAACATTCACTCCGTCACGGCCCTGCGCGATGAGGCCACCTTCCTGTTTTCCGAATTCGCCAAATCCGAATTTGACGTGATCCGTCTGCGTGCCATTCAGGCTCTAGCCGCGATTGGGGCTAAGAACAGCCCCGCCCTGGTCGAGGCTTTGCTGGACGATGATGAAGATGTCCGGCAAGACGCAGCCCAGGCACTGGGAGATTTGAGCGTTCGGGAAGCGGTGCCGCAACTATTGGAGAACCTGATTAACGATCCCTGCGGTGAGGTGAAACTGGCCTGCGTGACAGCGCTGGCTGAACTGAAGGCCAAGGATGCTGCGCCTTATTTGAGAGCACTTGTAACTGGACGCGGCGACGAGATTACGTGGGATGAAGACGAGCTGCATCAGGATGAATGGGACGATTGGCTGGATACTCAGATCGTTGCAATCAAGGCACTTGGCAGGATGGGCGACGAAACAGCGATTGAGCCCATCGTTCTGGCCCTGATGGACGAAGACGGGCAGGAACTGGGCGATGTCGCCTGCGAGGCACTGGGCCGGATCGGTCAGCCTGCGGTGCCGGCGCTGGGTGTGTTCACCCAATCTTCGAACCGCCGACTGCGCCAACGTGCATTGCGGACACTCGCCGAGATTGGCGAGGCCGAGGCCGACGCCATTTTACGCAAAGCGTTGAAGGACAAGGATGACGCGGTTCGACTAATTGCTTATGAGGCGCTGATGCCAAACGACCCGGCATTGGTCGAACAAGCTCTGACCGACGGCGCCGAAGAGATCCGCATCGCGGCGCTGATCCTGGCGGGTTTTTCGGAACCTGAACTGCTGGACCGAATGATGCGCGATCCCGGGGCTAAGGTTCAACTGGCCTTGATCGAGCGGCTGGAGCGTGGCACCCCAATCGTTGACACCGACGATCTGCGCTGGCAGGTGCTGGATTATCTGGCCACCGGCCAGCAACCCGAAGTGTCCGCGCAGGCTTTTGGCCTGCTGGCAGCACTTGCGCCCGCAGTGGTCACAGATCGCCTGAACGCACTGTTTTCGGTCGAAGTGGATGATTTGAAGGCCGAGCGCTTGCAATGGGCCTTCGTCGATGCACTGGCAACCTCTCCCCTGCACGAGGCGGCAGAGTGGCTGCAAATGGCCTGCCGGTCTCCGTTCCGGTCGGTGCGGCTCAAGGCCGTAGCGTCGCTGGCGATGATCGTGACGGATGAAAGCCGCCCGCATGCGAACCAGCAGCAGGGCCGCGAATTGCTGCTGTCCTTCGCACTTGCCTCAATACCGGTCTTGACCGGGGAAGAACCCGAAGAACCGGCCCCGCGAACTGACATTGCCGCGTTGGAAGAAGCCGGGCTGGATGTCTCGGACGGCGGCAACAACGGCCCGACGTCAAGTCTGGGTGCGATCCTTGGTCATGACGCGATTGCAGCAGAGATGACACAAGAGGCCGAGGTTGAAGAGATGCAGCCACTGACACCGCGGGAACAGGCACTGTTGGCCAAGGCTACCCGTCATCCCAAACGCCGCCGTGTGGCGCTTGATGACAATGCCGAAGCGTTGGAGCGCGAGACCCGCGTGTCCGCTATTCGACTGTTGGGCGAAGTGTCTGGAATGCAGATCATGCTGGCCCGGATCGCGCAGGACACTGAGGTCGATATCGCAGCGCAGGCCCTCGCGGCGTTGAGCATCTCGATCGCGAAGCATGGGGCGGAGCTGAGTGACAGCCAACTGATCGAACTGATCTCGGCAGGCTTGTCACACACAGATTCGACCTTGTCCCTGCAGGCTCTCAAACTGCTGCAACAGTCAGACCTGCCACCTCAGGACGCTATGCGTGGAAAGCTTCGGGCAATGCTGAAAACCGGTGACACACCGTTTCGCATCGACGCCATGCGCATTCTGACAAAGTGGAACGACACACCCGACGTTGCCCGCAGTCAGCTTGATGACATTTCCGCCCCGGTGCGTCAGGCGGCAATGTGTCTCTTGTCGGAAACCGCGCCGGAACAGGCGGCGGCGGCCATCGTGCCCTTTCTAGTGGCCAATCCCGAACAGAGGATCGTGACCTATGTCAATGACAGTACGCCTGTGGTGCTGTCCATTGGGCGCGAACTTTTGGCTGAGCTGCGCGACGAGAGTCGCCGCGCGCAATGGCCGGTGATGATCAGCGCGCTGGCCGATCTTCTGGGAGACACCTCTCGGGCGGCCTGAACCCGGAGGGACAGATGACGACTTCGCTGAAACTAAGTGCTGTAATCCTGGCGGGGACAATGGCATTTGTCCCTGTCGCACAGGCCGAAGACATCCCCGAGGTCGCCGTCGTGCATCAGATCATCGACCTGAATGCAGACACGCCAGCACACGCGTTTCGATTTGAACCCAAGTACCTGCAGGTCCCCGCAGGAGCCACCGTACGCTTCAAGGGCTCAACCGGGCGGCACACCGTGACGTCCATCCTACGCATGATTCCCGTCGGCGCGCGCGCATTTGAGATTCGCGGCAAACCCGAGCTGAATCTGACCTTTGAGAAAGAGGGCGTTTATGGCATCCGCTGCCGCGTGCATGGTCGGCATGGCATGGTCATGCTGCTGGTCGTTGGCGATCCCAGTTCGAATCTGAAGGAGGCCAAGGCCTATTTGCCCAAACTCGGCGATGCTGAGCGCGCCGGTTTCGAGGAGCTCTTTGCGTACTTGGAGGCTCAAAATGGCTGATGGATGCGCCTGCGATGGGCACGCCCAAATGTATCTGAGTGTGGATGACGCCCTTAAGCGTGGTCTGTCAGTTGCAGATCCCCTTGTGGACACCGAGACTTTGCCACTGACACAAGCGATAGGTCGGGTGCTGGCCGAGGATTGCAAGAGCAAGGTGGATATGCCCGCTTTCGATAACTCTGCCATGGATGGATATGCTGTCTGTACCCGTGATCTGGGCGAGGGGCCTGTGTTCCAACTGCCCGTGGCAGGGCGCATGGCCGCTGGCGACTGTGGTGATCATGACGCACCTGAAGGCAGCGCTTTACGCATCTTTACGGGCGCCCCTGTGCCGCCCGATTTCGATGCCGTACTGATGCAGGAAGATTGCGATTTTCTGATCAACTGCATCCAATTCAGTCGGCGCCCCAAACCCGGACAGCATATCCGGCGCGCGGGCGAAGACCTGTGCGTTGGAGGCCCGATCTTGCGCCGTGGCTGCGAGATTGGGCCTCGCGAGATGGCAGCGCTGGCCTCGGCCGGATACGGCCGGGTCGTAGTGTACCGAAAGCTGAAGGTTACGATCTTTTCCACGGGCAGCGAACTGCGCCAACCCGGTGATCCTCTTGGACCGGGGCAAATCTATAACTCAAACCGCTACACGCTGCTTGCTCTTTTGCAGAAACCCTGGATCGACCTGACCGATCGGGGGTCGGTCGAAGATGATCCGGCGCGGCTGGAAAAGGTGTTGCGCGAAGCGTGTGAGACGTCGGACTTGATCGTAACAACCGGAGGCGTGTCCGTTGGAGATGAAGACCACATGCCGCGGCTGTTCACCGAAATTGGCGGTGAAACCGATGTGATGAAGGTGGCGATGAAACCAGGCAAGCCCATCATGTTCGGACGGCGTGCAAGCGCACTATACATTGGGCTGCCCGGCAATCCGGTTTCGGCCTACGTAACATGGCAGATCATCGGATCTCAGATGATGGCGCGCCGCGCGGGCCTGGATCACAGTCCTCAAATACCTGTGCAGGCCGTTCTGGCCGAACCCCTGCGTCGCCGCGCGGGTCGACAGGAATATCGCCCGGTTCAGGTTGACGGCAACTCGTCATCCGGCCTTCCCAGATTGCGTCTGATGGCACCGTCCTACAGCGGTCGTGTGGCTTTGCTGGCGCAAGCAGACGGGTTGGCAATCATACCGGCAGAGGTCGAGGAACTTCCTGAAGGGCATATGCTTGAATTGTTGAGGTTCTGATCACGTCACGCCGCGCCATGCGTGTGGCGTGGCAAGTCAAAATCCTGAAATCGTGCTGAGCTAACGGACGATTGATGTGTTTGTTCTGGGACGGCAAGAGAAATTCGAACCAGACCTGACCGCTCCACGTTTATCGAAACCGTAAATGCATCGTCAGTTCTTTTGCAGCAATCGAAGAACAACCCGGCGGCTGAGGAACCGGAGTTGCCCCCTGAGCAAACGGCCTATACCAAGCCGATTTGCCTGCCGGAACGCCTCTTTATTGCTGACTTTGCAGAAACAGCGCAGACGCGCTAGGATTTCCCATTGCAGGCAGGAGGCGCATTATGTCCGATCCTTATTCTGATCTGGCCGCACAGGATACGGCGCTTCAGGAACGCATTGCCGATGCAATCGACGCAAGGTGTCAGGATTCTGCGCAGATGGAAATACGATCCGGTTACCTGTCAGACTTCAATTTGGCGCAAGATGCATTCGCAGTCGAGTTGGGATCAGGCACAGGCTACATCACACAGGAATTGGTGACATTGGCCGGGGCAAGCTCGGCTTTGGGGATTGAGCCCTCTCCGATCATGGTGGAACGCGCGAATGAGACTTTCGCGGCGGATCATCGGCTTCGTTTCGACGTAGGTGACGCCAAGGAAACCGGGCTTGCAGACGACTCTGTCGATCTTGTGGTCGCGCATACTCTGCTGTGTCACGTTCCCGGTCCGGAGGATGTAATCTCCGAGGTTTATCGCATTTTGAAGCCCGGCGGAGTTTTTGCGATTTGCGATGGTGACTATGACACCGCGACGGCTCAGATCGCCGATTTTGACCCTCTGGATCAACTCGTTCGGTTCATGATCAACCAGAATGTCACCAACCTATGGATCATGCGACAAATCGGTGGCCTTCTGACTCGTTCCGGGTTCGAACTGGGCCGTCGAAGGGGCCATGGCTATGTGGCAGAGGGTGACGCCACCTATTTTCTGACGGTCATTGATCGGGGCGCGGACCGGATGGCCGAGACAGGCGTCCTTCAGGCTACAACCGCAGAAGCTCTTAAGGCCGAAGCGCACGCGCGCGTGTCGCAAAACCGGTTCTTTGGCTACATGTCGTATGTCAGTCAAATTGCGCGTAAACCTGCGGGCTGATCTGCTTACCAGGCAATAGCGGACTCACCCAGAACGGAACGGTTTGCGGTGATACCCAGACCCGGACGCATTCGGTACGACGGCACCCCCATCTTGTGCTGGCGCATCGCACTTAACGGCTTTGAGTGTGACCATGTCACGGCGATCCAGAATGCAGCGGAAAGAACGCTCGGGCCTTGTAGCCCTCAGACGAGCGATCCCGCCAAAAGCAATCGTCGAACCGACGGTGTCCTGCCCGCAGATCGTCAACCCTGCTGATCCCGTCCGCAATATCCTGCGCTACGATCTGGCTCGAACAGTATGCAATGGATGTCGTCATAATTTACATACCGGTTGAGCCTTTGCGCCTCTTTGAAGCTGATTTTCTGGAAGTTCATACCGGAAGGCTACACATTGACGGCTTGCGGCTTCGGCTGGTGCTTATGTTCCGAATTCCGGGCCAGATACAGAAATCCGGGTTGGAATACACTGCGGCTTGGGCCGGCCCAGGCGTCCAGCGAATTATTCAGGGTCATCGTATAACGCCGGATGCGGCTGATACTGGTGCTGTCGTGCAGCTCGTGAAGGTGCGCCACAGCGTGCCAGGAAGCACCCGAAGCCCATTCGATTTGTCCAGAAAACAACATTCGACCATCCCTGTTCAGTCAAATGGTTACGGATCGAGCACTCGGTCACGCCTCTGTCGTTGATGGTGGCCTTAGCGTCAGCACGCGTTTTGCCAGCTTGTGCATTTTTTAGTCGCGCAAAATTTTTCATGAACGCGGCCCAATCGACATGTCGTCATAATTCGAGATCGTATGAAGCCCGCATACCCCCCAAAAAATTGTCGTAACTGATAAACTCCGTGACGGATTACGTCGTGACTATGACCTTCCAGGTGGCTCAAGGTGCATCGACGCACAAAGGGTTAAGGACTCATCCATATGCGGTATTCGGCACTCGCGATTATGCGGCAGGTTCTGAACGGGCACCGGGGCTGGACGCCGGCGTGGCGCGATCCCGAGCCGCAATCGAACTATGATTTCATTGTAATCGGCGGCGGCGGTCACGGCCTGGCGACGGCATACTATCTGGCCAGTGAGCACAAAGCCGCCAGAGTTGCCGTTCTGGAAAAGGGCTGGATCGGCGGCGGCAATGTCGGTCGTAACACGACGATTATCCGCGCCAATTACATGCTGGATGGCAATCAGCCTTTCTATGAGCTGTCGCTGAAGCTGTGGGAGAACCTGGAGCAGGACCTGAACTACAATGCGATGGTCAGTCAGCGCGGCATTCTGAATCTGTGTCACACGGATGCGCAGCGTGACGCCTATCGCCGCCGCGGCAATGCGATGATGTTCACTGGGTCCGGTGCTGAATTGCTGGATACCGAAGGCGTTCGGGCGATGTATCCGTACCTCAACTTTGACGACGCCCGCTTTCCGATCAAAGGTGGTCTGTTACATCGCCGGGGTGGAACGGCACGACATGACGGGGTCGCCTGGGGCTATGCCCGCGCTGCGGATCAAAGAGGCGTCGACATCATCCAGAATTGCGAAGTCAAAGGCTTCCGTATCGAAAACGGCAAGGTTCTGGGCGTTGAAACCACGCGTGGCTACATCGGCGCCAAAAAGGTTGGCGTTGCGGTTGCTGGTTCTTCGGGTCGCGTGATGGCCCAGGCCGGGATGCGCCTGCCGATTGAAAGCCACGTGCTGCAAGCTTTTGTGTCAGAAGGGTTGAAACCGGTCCTGGACGGTGTGATCACATATGGCGCCGGACATTTCTATGTCAGCCAGTCGGACAAGGGCGGTCTGGTCTTTGGCGGCGATATCGACGGCTACAACACCTATGCACAACGCGGCAACTTGCCGGTGGTCGAGGACGTGGCCGAAGGCGGCATGTCCCTGATGCCGATGATCGGTCGCGCGCGCCTGCTGCGGATGTGGGGCGGGGTGATGGACATGTCGATGGACGGCTCGCCGTTCATTGATCGCACCGGCATTGACGGGCTCTTTTTCAACGGTGGCTGGTGCTATGGCGGCTTCAAGGCAACGCCTGCTTCGGGTTTTTGTTTTGCACATCTGATGGCCACGGAGCGCCCACATGAGGTTGCAACCGCTTTTCGACTGGACCGGTTCAAAACCGGGCGGATGATCGACGAAAAAGGCATGGGCGCACAGCCCAACCTGCACTGAGGAGGCCCGGACATGATTATCAATCACCCATTGCTTGGCCCGCGTGACACATCCGAATTCACCTATCTGGGCGACGCGAGCCTGATCAATCGACCCGACTGGCAATCCGACACGGCCGCACCAGAGTTTCACGACTATCTCTACCTGCGCGACAACCCCGCAGGCACCCATCGTGAGTTGTGGTTCCACGAGCAGGGTGACCGCTCGTGGCTGGTGGTGACGCGCAACACGCTGACCCACGAAATTCTGGCAACGGAATTGGCGCGGGATGTAGCCCGCAAGACAGGACGGGGAAAATGACCCAGAACAATCGTTTGCAAGGCGGTCTGATCGACCGCTCCAAAAAGCTGCGCTTTACCTTCGATGGCAAATCCTACGAAGGCTATCAGGGCGACACGCTGGCTTCGGCGCTAATGGCCAACGACGTACGGTTGGTTGGGCGATCGTTCAAATACCACCGTCCGCGTGGTGTACTGGCCTCGGGCTCGGAAGAGCCCAACGCACTGGTCGAGCTGCGTTCGGGCAACCGGCAGGAGCCCAATACGCGCGCGACGACGATTGAGCTGTTCGACGGGCTCGAGGCAACATCGCAAAACCGCTGGCCCTCGCTGGCATTCGATGCGCTGTCGATCAATGACCGGTTTTCACCGTTTCTGACGGCGGGTTTCTACTACAAAACCTTTATGTGGCCCAAGGCATTCTGGGAAAAGCTCTATGAGCCGATGATCCGAAAGGCCGCCGGTTTGGGAAGACTGAGCCAAGAAGCTGATCCGGACATCTATGACAAAGGCTATCTGCATTGCGACGTGCTGGTCATCGGCGCGGGGCCTTCAGGGCTGATCGCAGCACTGACCGCTGCACGGTCTGGCGCGCGGGTCATTCTGGCAGATGAAGACAGCCAGATGGGTGGTCGTCTGCTGGCCGATTGCAACAGGTTCGAGGGTGTCTCTAACGCCGATTGGGTCGCGCAGACGCTGGGCGAGCTGGCGTCCATGGACAACGTGCGCCTGTTGACGCGCACCACGGTGTTCGGTGCCTACGATCATGGTATTCACGGCGCGCTCGAACGAGTTTCAGATCACCTGGCGGTGCCGGAAGCAGGTAAACCACGCCAGATCCTGTGGCGCATTTACTCGAAACAATCGGTGCTGTGTGCGGGGGCTACAGAGCGCCCGATTGCCTTCGAAAACAACGACCGCCCGGGTATTATGCTTGCAGGTGCAATGCGGGCGTATGCCAACCGCTGGGCGGTGACGCCGGGCAAACGCGTGGCAATCTTCACCAACAACGATGAAGGCCACCGCGCTGCACAAGATCTGATCCAGGCCGGTGTCAAAGTTGTCGCTGTGATCGATCCGCGCGGCGACGCACCGCGCATTGCCGAGTGCGAATTGTTGGCAGGTGCGCAAGTCACCGACGCGCAGGGCCGTCTGGGGCTGAAATCAATCACCGTGCAGATGGCCGACGGCCAGACCCGACCGATTGAGGTCGGCGGTCTGGGCGTTTCGGGGGGATGGAACCCGAATGTGCAACTGACCTGTCATCAACGCGGTCGCCCGCAATGGTTCGAGCCGCTTGCAGCCTTTATTCCGCCTGCAGAGATGCCAACAGGAATGGTCGCTGCCGGTGCCGCCGCTGGTAACCTGACCAGTTTTGGGGCAATCGCCTCGGGCACCAACGCAGCCCTTGCGGCGCTTGACGGGCTGGGAATCAAGGCCTGCCCGGTTGACCTGCCGAAAGGTGAGGATAATGCGATCAGTATCATGCCGTTCTGGCACGTGCCCGGCAAGGGCCGCGCCTGGCTGGATTTTCAGAATGACGTGACCGTCAAAGACGTCAAACTGGCCGAACAGGAAGGCTTCCGCAGCGTCGAGCACCTGAAACGCTATACCACGCTGGGCATGGCGACAGATCAGGGCAAGACCGCAAATGTCGGCGCGTTGGCCGTGATGGCCGAGGTTACCGGCAAGAGCATTCCCGAAACCGGCACAACCATCTTCCGACCACCTTATACGCCGGTGGCGATGGGAGCCTGGGCCGGGCGTTCGGTTGGCAAAGAGTTCAAACCCACCCGACTGACCCCCAGCCACCAATGGGCCGAAGAACAGGGCGCAGTGTTCGTCGAGGTAGGTCCTTGGCTACGCGCACAATGGTTCCCCAAGGCAGGTGAGACCCATTGGCGCGAGTCTGTTGACCGTGAGGTTCTGGCAGTGCGCAGTGGTGTCGGCGTCTGCGACGTGACCACGCTTGGCAAAATCGACGTGCAGGGCGCGGATGCGGCAGTGTTCCTCAACAAGATCTATTGCAACGGCTTTGCCAAACTACCAGTGGGCAAGACCCGCTATGGCCTGATGCTGCGCGAAGACGGTATTGCCATGGATGACGGTACTGCCGCCCGCCTGGCCGAAGATAACTTTGTGGTCACCACAACAACCGCCAACGCGGTTGGTGTCTATCGCCACATGGAATTTGTGCATCAGTGCCTGTTCCCGGACATGGATGTGCAGATGATCTCGACCACAGACGCGTGGGCACAATATGCAATTGCGGGTCCGAAATCGCGTGAGTTGTTACAGAAGATCGTCGATGACAATATTGACATAAGCAATGAGGGTTTCCCCTTCATGGCATGCGGAGAGGTCACTATTGCGAATGGCATCCCCGCACGGCTGTTCCGTATCTCGTTCTCGGGCGAGTTGGCCTATGAATTGGCCGTTCCCACCCGGTACGGCGACGCGCTGATCCGACATTTGATGGAGGTTGGGAAGCCTATGGGTATTACCCCATATGGAACCGAAGCGCTTGGCGTGCTCAGAATAGAAAAGGGTCATGCGACCGGCAATGAACTGAACGGCACCACCAGCGCCCATAACCTGGGAATGGGGCGTATGGTCTCGACCAAGAAAGACAGCATCGGTTCAACGCTCAGTGCGCGTGAGGCTCTATCGGACCCCGATGGTCTGTCACTGGTCGGCATCCAGCCGGTTAACAATACCGAAATCGTGTTGGCAGGTGGTCACGTTTTTGACGAGAATGCCCAGCACCTGCCGGAAAACGATCTGGGTTATGTAACCTCAGCAGCCTATTCGCCCAATTTGTCCAGCAGCATCGGACTGGCCTTAGTCAAACGCGGGGCGCAGCGATTGGGAGAAACCGTACACATCGTCAGTCCGGTGGATGACTCCAACATCAAAGCGACGCTTGTCAGCGCGCATTTCGTTGACCCAGAAGGAGAACGGCTCCGTGCGTGATTTTGTTGCCAAGACCGCCATTGGTGGCACCGAACCCAAACAGGACGTGGTTGGAACTCTGACCTTTCAGGAACGCGAGGATGTGGCGTTGGCGTCTGTCTCGGCCCGCCCGGGGCAAGAAGAAGCTCTGAAGACCAAGCTTCACTCCGTTTGTGGAATCGCAGCGCCTGACGCCGGACAGTGGAAAAAGGGTGAAACCAGCAGTCTGCACTGGCTGGGTCCAGATCAGTACCTGTGCGAAGAGGCCTATACAGGCCCATTGGAGCTGGCCCGGAGAATGGCAACCGAGCTGGATGGCATCGCATCCGTCACCGATCAGTCGGACGTGTTCACACGCATCGACATGACCGGGCCGGGTGCCATCGACCTGTTGCAACGCCTGACAGTTCTGGATGTCGAGCAGATGCAGGCCGGAGCCTTTAACCGCAGTGCTATCCATCACGTGGGATGCCTTTTGCGGTGTAATGAAGCGGGCGCGGATTTCTCGGTCTACGCGCCGCGCAGCTATGCGATTTCAGTTCACCACGCGCTGATCGAGGTGGCCAAGGCCCTGTGACGAGGGTTGGCCAAGGGACAAAGCCGCGTGTCTTGCACCGCGGCTTCTTTCCTTGCGCTCTTGCGTGGGCGGCAAGCCAAACTCGCGACGATAGTTGCTTGAGAACGAACTGGCGCTGTCATAGCCAACCGACAGCGCGATTTCCTGCAAGGACTGGTCGGTATAAAGCAGCTTCTGCCGGGCCGCATCCAGCCGCAATCTGCGATAGTACCCTCCGGGACTGATCCCGGTTTCTTTTTTGAAGTGCCGTTCCAGTTGCCGCATGGACATACCAACAAGTTTCGAGATCTGCTCGATTGAGACCTTGTTCTCGATGTTGTTTGCAAACAACTCAATGGCGCGTCGAACCGGGCGGGGCAGGCCATTGCGGGTCTGATCTTTGCTATAGCCCGGTAGAACCTGCAAAGTATCTGCATCGCGCAA
Source organism: uncultured Ruegeria sp. (assembly GCF_947497005.1). Taxonomy (GTDB): domain Bacteria; phylum Pseudomonadota; class Alphaproteobacteria; order Rhodobacterales; family Rhodobacteraceae; genus Ruegeria. The sequence goes on from NZ_CANMFF010000006.1 coordinate 97,581, forward strand.
AGTCGCGTATTGGAACCAGCAGGCCGTTTCAATGGCAACCGCATCGGACACCTGGTCCGCAATCACACCTAACATGAATTCGAACACCGCCGAGGTCCCGGCAAAAGACATCCGGTTTCGATCAATGGTATAGAGCGTATCGCACAAGGTGACCTTGTCGAATTGCTCTTTCAAAGCAGCAGTATAGCAGAAATGAGCACTACAACTGTAACCATCAAAGAACTTTTCTTCCGCTAACGCAAAGAGCGATCCGCTCACGGATCCGATCCGCGCACCATGGGACAGAAGGCGCCGCAGGGCACCGCCCGACGCTTTGCGATCCCGGAAACGCGTCGAGGCCCCAGCAAAGACCAACAGCACGTCCGTCTCGTTCACCTCGGACAATGCCTTGTCGGGATTGATGCTGAGGCGCGAGCTGGACATGACCGGTTGACCGTCTTCCGATACGACGGTCCAGCCAAGATCATCCTTACGACTGATTTCGTTGGACACGCGCAGCGGGTCGATGGCCATGGACAGGGCAGCAACCGGGAAATCGTCGAGACATAAAAAGGTGAAATGGGTCATGCTTTGTCTCTTTGCCAGCGCAATAACCCAGTTACACTGATTTCGTCAGAACGCCAAACGTTGAGCGCGACCGCGTTCGTAGAGTTTACGGTTCAATTCATCCGCTTCGGGCGCACCGTATTCCAGTGCGAATACGAACGCATGTGTCAGGTAAAAACAGGCCGCGTCGTGGTCCTTGCGTTGCTCGGCCTGGCTTGCTGCCTCGTGGTACAGTCGGATCAATGTCGGTACATCGTGATCCGCATGGGCCTGCAGCAGTCGCTTATCGAGTTCTTGCAGGTCCACGGTCAGCCTTTCAGCGAAATCGCGGTGTTTTTGATACGCACGTAGTTATACAACGCTTCCAGTCCTTTTTTGCGCCTGAAACCGGATTTTCCGGCACCACCGAACGGGGGTGGGACTTCACCAGCAAACATTCGCTGTTAAAGACCTGACCCGCCCTCGGCATGTGCGCCACCAAATGGGACCGGGCCAGACCGTGCTGCAGAAAGTTGCTCATGCCTTTTCGCGGGCCTGTTCGATCTGAGTGGCCACCCAATGGTGGAAACAATGCGTTGGACCATCCATCATCGGCGAGAAACGACCACCATCGAATTTGACGCCGTGACGGCCTTTCTGCATGCCCTCAACCACGAACAAATCTTCTTCGAAAACGGTTTTCCAAAGCTGCGCGTTCTTGGCGCGCAACGCTTCGTGCTCGGGCGCGTCTTCGGGCTTTTTGACATAATACAGCTCAATCCGCTCGTTCGACCTTTCATGGGTGATCGGATCGATGATGAAGGCAAAGCCGTGGTCACGCTGAACGCCCAGCAGAGTGTTCGGATACACAACGATGTATTCCGCACCTTCGATCCACTGTTCGCTCAGGTTTTGGAAATCATCCAGCTTTTCGCCGTCCTGTCCTTCGAACTGGCGATAGACATGTGTGCCCTGACCCGAATATTTGCCCAGCTCGTTGATATTGTAGTGGTCCTCCAGACGCGAATAGCTGTTCAGACCCGGGTGAACCCAAGGCAGGTGATAGCTTTCACAGAAGTTCTCGACCGCCAGTTTCCAGTTCGAATCCAACTCCAAACGGACAGACGCACCTGTGCCGCCGTGATGCATCGGCTGGTCGAAGTCTTTCCAGCGCTCCATCAGCTCGCCATGAACTTCCTCGAATTCCGGGGCGTTGCCATCGACGTTGACGAAGACAACATCCCGCCAGACATATGCCCGGATACGGACCAGACTCAATTCGGCGAAATCCAGATCCTCATGCGTGTTCCGGCCGGGTCCGCCGACATGGGGGGCCGTGCGCAACTCGCCATTCAGGCCATAGCACCAGCTGTGATAAGGGCAACGGATCGCGCCGCGGATTTTCTGCGGTTTGTCGACCAGAATCATTCCACGATGACGGCAGGTGTTCTGGAATACACCGATCTGGCCGTCACGATCGCGCACCATCAACAGCGGCGTACCAAGGAAATCGATCGGGTAAGCATCCCCCGCTTCGGGAATGTCTTTGCCGAAACCGATGCCGGACCAGTTTGCAAACAAAACCGCATCCCGTTCCTCGGCAAAGACCACGGGGTCGACATAATGTTCGTTCGGCAACCCCTTTGCGGTGTTGACTGGGGTCAGAACGGACGAAAGCGATGCGTGCTTGTTCATCGGTAACTCCTGAATAATCCGGAATGCGATTGTGTTGCTTCCCATAGGCCGGTTGAGCCCGCTTCATTCAATATGAAAAAACCTAATGGCCAATTGAGGCAAGCTAAACCGAACCATCAGATAACTCATCCAGCAACCAATTCTTCAACGCAATGGCACCTTCTGTCAGCTGGTCGTCCGGGCGCCCGACGAGATAAAAATTGTTCGGGGCAGGGATGCTGAACTCTTCCAGCGCAACAAGTTTTCCAGTGGCCAGCATGGGCTGAATCAGGCGTTTCCATCCCAATGCAAGCCCAGCCCCTTTCCGGGCCACCTGCAATGCCAGCGCATAGCTGTTCACGCGCGATTGCACTGGTACAACACCTGAATATCCCAGATCATGAAACCAGGAAGGCCATGTCGTCCACGTGTTATCCTGCGTTTCAAGATGGATCAGACGACGCGCGACAAGGTCCTCTAGGTTCGCGCCTTTCAATTCGGCTGCCATGTCGGGACTGCAAACCGGAGTCAGGATATCGCGATACAGTTTGGTATGGGTAAGCTGCGAATTCACGTCGCGCCCGTAGCGGATGAAAAAGTCGATATCCGGCCGATCTGTAAGCGCCTTGTCCTGTGCCATCTGGTTCACTTTTACGTGCGGATAGTCCTGCCAGAACCGGATAACGGACGGAGATAGCCACAACGCCGCAACGGCGGTGGTCGATCCAACGGTGACATGATTCTCGGAATCGCCACTGCGAATCTTTTCCAACACCTTCGAAATCTGCCGAAAGGACGAGCCGAGCGCTTCAAACAAGTCCTGGCCATCCTCGGTCAGCTCGACGCCCCGATGCTTTCGGATAAAAAGCGCTTCACCCAATTCACCTTCCAGCGCCTTTATTTGATGGCTGACGGCACCCGGCGTCACGGAAAGTTCGCCCGCAGCGTCCTTGAAACTGAGATGCCGTGCGGCGGCTTCAAAGGCCGATAATGTCGTGAGCGGAGGAAGATTATAGTGACGTCGTGACATGATTGCCGCGTTGTTTACAGGCTAAAGGTGAGCTCTATTCATCCGAATGTGAGAAATTTTGCAATTGAAATCCATCTTTTTTCCTGCTGTTTGCTGCCAACTGCCCGATCAGCACCGATTGAGACCGAACTGGACATGTGATGGAAACACAAGTTGCCCGCCTCGTGCGTAAGACACGGTTGAGCCCGGACACATCCGATTTTTGCTTTGAAATCGAAAACGGCCGCTTCACAGGTCTCGAACCCGGTGCGCATGTCGATATCCATCTGACCGATGATCTGGTGCGGCAGTATTCGTTGTGGAGCTGGAGCCAGGACGGTCGCCTGATCAATGTAGCCGTCAAACGTGAGGACGACGGGCGCGGCGGCTCTTTGGCCATGCATTCTTTGCAGGATGAAGCAGTGGTCGAAATCGGTGGGCCTCGAAACCATTTCAAACTCGAAAGCCATGATCGGCACATCACGCTGATAGCCGGCGGCATCGGGGCCACACCGCTGGTTGCAATGGCCCGGGAATTGCTGAACCGGGGGCAGGGTTTTCGGGTTTATTACCTTGTGCGTTCGAAAGAATACGCCGCAATGGATACGCAGTTCCGGGCGCTGGGACTGGATGAATGGTATCATTTGCACTGCGACGACACAGACGGGCAATTTGGTCTGGCATCGGTCATGCAATCGATGCCTATGGGTGCGGATGTTTATACCTGCGGACCAGAACCGATGCTGAATGCCGTTCTCGAAGCTGGTGCTGCGCTGCGCGGCGGTGCGATTCATTTCGAACGTTTTGCGACCGCATCAGATATCGAGCATGCCCCAAACGCCGAATTTGAAATCGAAATCCAGTCAACCGGCGCGATCTATCCTGTCCGCAAGGATGAGACCATTCTCGGAGTTCTGCAGACCAATGGTGTACAGGTTGATTTCGGTTGCTCGGAAGGGCTGTGCGGATCCTGCATCGTGGATGTCGTGTCTGGTGAGGTTGATCACCGCGACGGGATTCTTACCCCACAAGAGCAGGAAACCCACGAATTCCTGTGCACCTGCGTGTCGCGTGCCAAATCCGAAAAACTGGTTCTGAAACTTTGAACTGAGGCGTGATCATCACCAATCGCATGCCAATCCTGTTCTCGCTAACATCTACAAGGAGTGTATGCGTTGGTCGTTTCGCATAAAATAAGTGTCGGATTCTCGAGTGAGCACTCTTCACCATCGATATAGGTTTTTCCAAATTGAAAGACGCAGTCACTTCACGCAATACTACGATCAGGTTCTACAGTAGGTTAGTCTGCCGCTTAGAGCTAAACGCCACTTGGAAGCGGTGAAAACCGGGAGGAAATCGGCGACCTACTGTGCTACGGAACAGAGCACAGTTTTCGCAACTTACCGCTGAGCTGTTCGCAACTCACTCACAACCAGGTGCATCGCGCACGTTAATTGACGCCGTAGCGCGCGATGGCTTCCAGATTCTATCTGGAAGAATAAGAACGGCACACTCATGGAGGAAACGCAACATGTCGATACCCGAACCGTTTACGGACCTAGAGATAGAAACGGCCGATGCCGGTTTCTATGAAAATTACAGCGTCCCGATCGCATTGATCAGTAAGGGCATTATGGTTGCCCTTGTATTGTGGGCGCTCGTCTTCCCAGCCAATGCCAACAGCACACTTGGCAGCTGGAATGGCATGATATTGGAAGTATTCAACAGCTTCTACGTTGTCATTGTTGGCCTGTTTGTCGTCTTCCTTGTAATTGTGGCAGCCCTCCCGTCGACTGGAAAGCGGGTTATGGGAACGCCGGGCGAAAAGCCTGAATTCTCAAATTTCTCCTGGTTCTCGATGATGTTCGGTGCGGGGCTGGGTGTTGGCCTCATGGTCTTTGCAACCGCAGAACCGCTGGGTCTGTGGGGATCGAACCCCGAAGTTGTGGCAGGCGCAGTTGCGGGTAACGATCCAGATTCCATTCAGTCCGCGTATCGCTATACCTTCCTCCACTATGGTTTCCATGCTTGGGCGATTTACGTGGTGACCGGCTTGTCGCTGGCCTATTACGCCTATACCCGTGACATGCCCCTAACTATACGCGCTGCCCTCACGCCGCTGTTTGGTCGTCTGATGAACGGGTTCCTTGGCCATGTGGTTGACGTACTGGGCGTTGTTGCAACGATCCTCGGTGTGTCCGTCACTATCGGATTTGGTGTCAGCCAGTTCATCGATGGTCTCTATGCAATTACCGGCATGGAATGGATCATGGATTTCGGTGGTGAAGTTCCCACCCCAAGCAAAGTTGGTCTGATCGCAGGTCTGGTTGTCATCATGGGTCTGTCGATCATTTCGGCGGTCTCGGGTGTTGGCCGCGGCGTTAAATACCTGTCAAACCTGAACCTTGTTCTGTCGATCATCCTGCTGGGCACGTTCGTGATCTTCGGATCATTCGTCTTTGCCATGACCACCTATGGTACAGCGCTGGTTGATTACCTTCTGCACTTCCTCTCGCTGAGCTTTGGTGCATATGGTCCGTTGTCGACCGAAGCTTTTGCCACGGCACTTCCGGCTGAAGCACAGGCGCATGCCGACGCCCTGATTGGTGGCGCAACCAACGCCTGGGGCAGCTTTGACGGCTTCAAGAGCGGTCTGGAAGGCGCAGCTGCCGAATTGGACGAAGCGACTCTGGCCGCGGCTTATGCAGCGGGTGAGCAAGGTCGTCAGTTCGGATGGCAGTCTGGCTGGACCACCTTCTATTGGGCCTGGTGGATTGCGTTCTCGCCTTTCGTGGGTCTGTTCCTGGCGCGCATCTCCAAAGGTCGTTCTGTACGTGAGTTCATCCTGGGCTGTGTGTTTGCACCGGCACTGGTCTGCTTTGCGTGGATGACAGTACTGGGCGGCACCGCGATCGATCTGGAACTGGCAGGTGCAGCAGAAGGCGCGATCATCGGCGCATCGAACACCAACAAACTGTTCGTGACCCTGTCCTACATGATTGACGGCGGACTGCTGTCCATGCTGAACGTCATGTGCGTGATCCTGATCATGACCTTCCTGGTCACGTCTGCGGACTCGGGTATTCTGGTAATGAACACCATCATGTCCGGTGGTAGCCAGGAAACCGGCGTCAAGCACCGCATCATCTGGGGTGTAATCCTGACAGCCGTGATCGGGGCGCTGATCCTTGCGGCGGGTGAAAACAATCCGATGAACGCGCTGCGTAACGCGATGATCATCGGGGCACTGCCATTTACCATGGTGATGGGTCTGATGATGGTCTCACTGACCAAGGCTCTTTACCGTGATGGTCAGCGCGACAAGCACGCTGAATCAAGCACGCAAGCTGCTGAATAAAGCATGAACCAATAAATTGGTCAGGCCGTCCAAAATGGACGGCCTGATTTTTTTGACCATCGGCATCGAAGCGAACGCCCCAAACGGCGCCTAACGGTCAAACGGTGCTAGAACGAGCGGTGCAGAAGCGTCTGATCCTCTTCGAAACGTCGTTCCAGCAGAACTTTTACCACCTCTTTGTGTTTCGGTGACTTCTTGCAGATCGGGTCGGTAACACCGGCATCGCCTGCAAGGGCCAGCGCCTGACAGCGGCACCCACCGAAATCGGTTTCCTTTCGCTCGCAACTTTTACAAGGCTCTGGCAACCACTCGGTTCCACGGTAAGCATTGAACGCTGAACTGGCCCGCCAGATATCCAGCAACGGCTTTTCACGCACATTTTCGAACGCAAGATGGGGAATCGTCTGTGCTGCATGACAGGGCAGGACAGTTCCGTTTGGCGTCACGTTCAGCCCAGAAGACCCCCAACCACCCATACACGCTTTGGGGTAGTCAGCATAATAGTCGGGCGGTACGAAATCGAAGGCCAATACGCCCTGCAATCTCTGCGCGGCCCCTGCAACCGTTTGTTTGACGGCCATTGTTTGTTGACGTGTCGGCAGCAGAGCCGCGCGGTTGGACATGGCCCAGCCATGGAATTGGACACATGCGACCTCGAGCCTACGCGCTCCCAATTCGACAGCCATTTCAATTGTTCGATCCAGGTCATCCAGGTTTTGCCGATGCATCACCGCGTTCAACGTCAGTGGAATACCTCTTGCGCTGATCTCTTTCGCGATGGCCATCTTTCGATCGAAGCCACCCCGATAACCTCCGATCCTGTCCGCCAACTTGGCAGTGGTGCCTTGCAGAGATAGCTGAACGTGGTCCAGCCCCACCGCTTCTAGTCGGTCCAAACGCCTGGGCGTCAACCCGATTCCCGACGTGATCAGATTGGTGTAGAGCCCGATCCCTGCTGCAGCTTCTGTCAGGTCTTCCAGATCCCGGCGCGAAGCAGGCTCACCACCAGATAGGTGAAGCTGCAAAACGCCCATTGCATGTGCCTGCTGGAATACGTCTGTCCAAGCTTCTGTGCCTAACTCTGTTTCTTTTCGTTCCAGCTGGACCGGGTTGCTGCAATAGGGACAACTGAGAGGGCAACGATGAGTCAGTTCAGCCAACATGGCGATTGGGGGCGGGACGCTCATGCCTGCACCATCAGGTAGAGCCGACCGCGCAGGGTTTGCAGAAACTGCTGAACATCCTGCGCGATCATTTCAGCCGGGGCGTTATAGGTGCTTGCGAGATCCGCAACAATCTGATCGAACCGGGCCATGCCATCGACACGCAACAGGATCGCGGCACCGATGTCGTCCAGTTCGATCACCTTTTCGGGTGCCACCAGAACCATTCGGCCGCGCACCTCATCACGCTGCATACGGACGCCACGCGGCAGATATGGGCGGTCTTCATTGCGCAATTCCAGCGTCATTTCATACCATCCCCCGGCGTCCAAGCGTCCGGTGGGATACGCCCGGGTTCTACATATGCGACCCACAGTGCATCCAGCTGTGCCCACAAGACGTTGGTTTTGAAAATCAATGCCGCGCAGGCCATATCCTCTTTTTCAGGTGTATCGGCGTGATCCAGAACCCAGTTCAGACCAAAGGCCACATCCTTTGGGGCTTCGGTCAGGCGCTTGCGGAAATAGGACAAACTGTCAGAATTGGCGAAGTCATAATGAGCCAACAATCCTTCAATCCGTTGCTCGTGGATTTTTGGGGCAAACAGTTCTGTCAGGGATGAGGCGACGGCCTGTAGCAAAGGCTTTTCGCGCACGTAATGCACATACGCATCCACGGCGAATTGCGTGGCGGGCAGTACACCTTGACCCGAAGCAACATAGTCCGGATCCAACCCGACAGCGTCAGCCAATTTAAGCCAGCGTCGGATACCTCCCCCGTTATCAGCACCACCATCATGATCTTCGATACGCGAGCGCCATTCCCTCCGGATATCAGGATCGGTGCATCGTGACATAAAGGCTGCATCCTTCATCGGGATGGCCGCCTGATAAGCCCAGCGATTGATCACCCAGGCCCGCACCTGATCTGCAGTGCACTGCCCACTATGCAGCTTATGATGAAACGGGTGTCTGTCGTGATAACGTTCCTTACCGATCTGGCGCAGACGGGTTTCGAGAGTTTCCCGGCTCATATCGTGATCTCCTGGCCGTCACAGGCGATGGTCCAACCGGCATTTTCCACAAAGGCGCGTTCCGGCCCGTCCGGTTGCAGCATTGGATTGGTGTTGTTGATATGGATAAAGGTTTTTGCTGCGCGAATGCCTTGCAATTGCGCAATCGAACCCTCGGGCCCGCTGACCGAGATATGACCCATCCGTTGTCCGGTTTTGATACCGGTACCAGTGCGGATCATCTCATTGTCATCCCAAAGGGTGCCATCGAAAAACAGCTGGTCAGCATCTGCGATCTGATCCAGCAGTGCTTCCGTCACCTGTGCGCAACCGGGAATGTAATATGCTACTTTGTCTCCGGTCGTCAGGCGCACTCCTACGGTCTGTCCTCCGATCAGATCTGTCTGAACCGTGTCGCCTTCCATGAATAAAGGCACTTTTCCCGGTACAGCGAACAACCGGGCCTGCAAGCCTTTTTGCAAGGTAAAGTCCTGACCGAGGGCGATATCCTGACGATCCACCTTCTCACGATTCACCGCGTCGAAGATCCGATTTTCCGACAAAACTTCCTGAATGTCTTTTGTCGCAAACAAAGTGAAAGGGGTCTGCTCCCGCAGGCTCAGAAGACCAGCGATATGATCGATATCACCATTGGTCAAAAGAACCGACGCAACGGGCGTGTCACGAAGCGCTCGGGGATGTAATTGGAGATTGTCCAGCATCTGCTGCCGGATATCAGGTGAGGCGTTCAGGATACTCCAGCGCTCACCATCAGGTGACACAGCCAACGAAGACTGACCGGACGGGGGAATGACCCCATTGCTGGCATCGACGCAGTTCCGACACCCACAGTTCCATTGTGGCAGTCCACCACCTGCAGAAGCCCCAAGAACCAGAAAATGCACTTTGGGCCTCCGCGGAGTTCAGGTGATCAAAACAGGTCGCGCTCGTGCTCGCGGCCTTCATCTTCGGACGGAGAATACATGTTGATCTCCATCCCGCAGTTCACTTCTTTCAGTTTTGGTGCGCTCCAGGTCATGGTGTCCTCCCAAGTATGACTGATGTCGATTAGAACCCTACAACTGGTGCCCGCATCGAAAAATGCTGCTTTGGTCGTAGGATCATCACCAACAGTCGGCTTGGCGCGTCTATGCGTCAATTGTCTTTGGGTCGTAGATCGGGCGCTTAGGACTTTCGTCGAATGTCCCACTTAGTGGCGGAAAGCTAGTCTTTCGACCATGCGCGCGCTTCTGGGTATTCTTATGTTGCTGTTCAACAGTCTGACGGTTTTGGCCGAGCCTTTGCCGCGTGAAGACATCGAACCTTACATCCGTGCGCCATTTTCATTGGGCGAAGTGTTGAACGAAAACGGAGTCTACAGCCTGCTGAACTCTGGCGGGGCCGAATCGGGATATGTCTTTGAGTCCGAATCTTTAGCAGCGCTGCCCGGTTTCTCGGGCGCACCGATCAATATGCTGATCGTGCTGGATCTTGAGGGGCGCTTCCTTGACGTACAGCTGATTGAGCATAACGAGCCGATATTTGTTTCAGGGCTGGGAGAGGCCCCGTTTCACAGGTTTTTCGAGCAGTACGGGGGCCTGTCGATTTCAGATTCCATCGTTGTTGGTACACCATACGGAGATGCAGCAAGCGGGTCGTCTTTAGTTTACCTGGACGGGGTCACAAAGGCGACAGCAAGTGTGCGGATCGCGCATGAAACGGTCATGGGCGCCGCTTTGGCCGTTGCACGCGAGAAAATGCAGGGATTGGCAACCACACCGCCCGCATTTCCGAATCCCGACTATGAAGAGAAACTCGTCTGGCAGGATCTGATCGATCAGGGCATCGCCACGCGCAGGGTTTACACCAACGCAGAGGTCGACGCGCTTTTCGACGGCACTCTTTGGGAAGATGACGATCCTGATGCAAAGGATTTCCCTGATGAACTCTACCTGGATCTCTGGGTTGTGGATCTAGGCCCCAAATCCATTGCCCGTGCGGCCTTATCCGAGGACAGCTATGACGAGCTGCAGAGCTTTTTGGAGATCTCTGGCAATGATGAGCCGATCCTTCTGATCGAAACGGCCCGTCATGGTCTTGTCAGCGAAAACTTCGTACGCAATACCGCGCCCGACTGGATTTCGGCAGAACAAGGCGGATTGCCAGTGGCTTTGCGTGATGCCGATCTGTTGGTCGAGTTGGCCGATGACATGCCTGATGGTGTCGCCATGATACTACGCACAGACCGGCGGTTGGGCTTCGATCCGTCTCGGGAGTGGGTACTAAAGGTCCTCGCGGTTCGCGAACATGGCATGTTCCAGCCGGAAACAGGCTCTGTCACGCTGGACGTTCCGCACGCTACTCCGGAAAGGTTCTTTGACCGCCCCGAGCAAATTGCGCCTGTACCGCCTTGGCTTGAAGCCATACGAAACCGCCAATCTGACCTGATCGTTCTGGGTTTGTTTCTGACCGTTCTGTCGATCGTCTTGGCCCTGCGAATGAATGCACTTGCCGCGCAATCACTATTCACCCCTGTGCGTCTTGGCATTCTGGCTTTTGTCACAGTTTTTGTGGGTTGGTGGGGTCAAGGGCAACTGTCGATCGTGACGGCCTTGGGAATCCTGCGCACCGCAATGGATGGCGGTAGTTTTGCCTTCCTGCTTTATGATCCGTTCTCCTTGCTGATTTGGGCTGTGACCCTTGTGGGTTTGATCGCGTGGGGCAGGGGATTGTTTTGCGGATGGCTCTGCCCGTTCGGCGCGCTTCAGGAATTCGCGCACCATTTCGGCAATGCCCTTCGCATTCCTCAGATCGAACCGTCGCCAAAGTGGGACAATCGTTTGAAATGGCTGAAATACGTCATTCTGACGGCGTTGCTTGCGGTGGTCTTTGCTGCGCCTGATCAGGTCGACAAAGCAGCAGAGGTTGAACCCTTTAAAACTGCAATAACAACCTTCTTTGTCCGCGAATGGTACTATGTAGCCTACGCCGTTTTCTGGCTGGTGCTGGGCATGGTTCTTTTCAAGGGTTTTTGCCGATATGTTTGCCCGTTGGGCGCTCTTTTGGCTGTCGGCGGAATGGTACGTGGCCGCGACTGGATTGAGCGCCGCGCCGAGTGTGGCTCACCCTGTCAGTTGTGCAAGGTCAAATGCAAATACGGCGCTATCAAGCAAACCGGACAAATCCAGTATGATGAGTGTTTCCAGTGTCTCGACTGTGTCGCCATACATGACGATCGCAAACGGTGCGTTCCCCTGATCGTCGCTGCCCGCCGTAACACCAGAGAGGTTGCCGCCGAATGATGAATCGTCGCCGCTTTCTGGCTATTTCTGCCGCCGCACTGGCATCCCCCTCTCATGCGCAGCCTGCTATTTGGAGGGGCTATGCTATGGGTGCCGAGGTCAGTCTGACACTGGATGCCGACCCAGCGTCGGCCGATCCCGCGATTGCCAAGCTTCGCACTATTCTGGAAGAATGCGAAGCGCTCTTCAGTCTTTATCGCACGAACTCCGCCCTATCGGAACTCAATCGCGCCGGATATCTAAAGATCCCCGACCCTGCCTTCTTGAGCCTTTTGCAGGCGTGCAGCAAAGCTCACGACCTGACGAATGGCCGCTTCGATCCAACTGTCCAGCCGCTCTGGGCAGCCACTTCCGAGCACGAGACAGTACACGCCCGAGGCTTGATTGGATGGCACCGCGTGCGCCTTTCAGCCGAACGAATTCAACTGGACCAAGACCAGGCCCTGACTCTGAATGGAATTGCTCAGGGCTTTGCAACTGATCTGGTTGCTCTTGCTCTGCGCCAAGCAGGATGGGAAAAGGTTCTGGTCAATATCGGAGAGTATTTTGCAGGCGGTCGTCAATGGACGCTGGGTGTATCTGATCCGGCGCACGGCCTTGTTGGCACAGCGCAGTTGAGAAATCGCGCCATCGCTACGTCCAGTCCCGGGGCAATGCACCTGCAGTCTGGCGGCTCACATATTCTCGACCCGACGAGTGAAAACGAACCGCTTTGGTCAACAATCAGCGTACAGGCACCGGACGCGACAACCGCAGACGCGCTTTCCACGGCTTTCTGTTATGCAACTGAGACTGAAATCGCAGCAACCCTCTCGCGAGCTACTGGTGCGTACAGCGCCATCTGTGTTCGACCAAACGGAAAAGTAACCACCCTACACGGATAAAAAGCCCCGGTTCGCACCGAGGCTTTTCAACTTTTTCAGAGAAATACCTAGATGCAGGCCTCGATCGCTCGTTTGGTCATGACCGAAACGAGATGCGCGCGGTATTCCTTGCTGCCATGCAGGTCGGCGATCATGTTCGCCGGGTTCACCCGAAGGCCCGTCAATGCGTCAGAACGGAACTCTTTGTTCAGTGCTTGTTCCGCCTCAGACCACCGAAAAACGCCGTCCTCGCTCGCGCCAGTTACCGCTACGCGGACACCGCCTGCAAAGCGGGCCAGATAAACCCCAACCAGCGCAAAACGCGACGCCGGCTGCAGGAATTTCTGATAGCTCGCCGCCTGCGGAACCGGGAAACGGATCGAAGTGATGATCTCGCCTTCATCCAATGAGGTGGCGAACATTCCCTGGAAAAAATCGTCCGCAGCGATCTGGCGCGTGTTGGTTACGACGGTTGCTCCAGATCCCAATACACCTGCCGGGTAACAGGCTGCGGGATCGTTGTTGGCAACCGAACCGCCAATGGTCCCGCGGTTGCGAACCGCCGGATCACCGATCTGCCCGGCCAGCGCCGCCAGCGCAGAGTACGATCCAGCTGCTTCGCGCGCCACAGTAGCGTGCGATGTCGCCCCGCCAATCGACACAGAGCCATCATCCTCGACACACACACCGTGCATCTCGGGAATTCCGCTCATCGATACCAGTTTGGATGGCGCGGCCAACCGCTGCTTCAATGTTGGTATCAGGGTCTGCCCGCCTCCCAACGCCTGCGCTTCCTCGGTCGCCAATGCGGCAACCGCATCTGCAATGGTCGAGGGTTTCTCAAACTCGAAACTGTACATTTCGCTTTCCCTTTCCGAAAGGCGCGGATCCGCCCTTCATCTGGCTATTAATATCTCGGGGGTCCGGGGGTTGGCCCCCGGTCCGCCCTCTCCACTCAACCGTTCATCGCCGCCCAGACGCGCGATGGGCTCACCGGCATATCGATGTGATCCACCGCCTTGCCGCCTGAATTCAGCGCATCCAGAACCGCATTAACCACCGCAGGCGGTGAGCCAATCGCGCCGGCCTCACCACAACCCTTCACGCCCAACGGATTGTGCGTGCACGGCGTCTGACTGGAGTGATCGACCCCATAGAACGGTACATCATCGGCACGCGGCATGGCGTAATCCATGAAGGACGCACTCAGAAGCTGTCCATTCTCGTCATAGGCGCAGTTCTCAAGAAGCGCCTGACCGATACCCTGGCCAATACCGCCATGGACCTGACCATCCACGATCATCGGGTTAACGATGTTGCCGAAGTCATCGGCGGCGGTGAAGGCCTCGATGCTGACTTTACCAGTCTCGGGATCAACCTCGACCTCACAAGCATAAGCTCCGGATGGGAAGGTGAAGTTGGCCGGGTCATAGAACGCGGTTTCCTCCAGCCCCGGCTCAACTTCCAGCGGATAGTTATGAGGCACATATGCCGTCAGGGTCACATCGCCCCAAGCCACAGATTTGTCAGTGCCCGCGACGCTGAACTGACCGTCCTTCAGCTCGATATCCGCCTCGGACGCTTCCAGCAGGTGAGCCGCGATTTTCTTCGCCTTGTCAATCACCTTTTCGGTCGCTTTGACCATCGCTGAGCCACAAACCGCCAGAGAGCGTGAGCCATAAGTACCCATGCCAAACGGGATCTTCGAGGTGTCGCCATGCACAATCTCGATCATCGACTCGTCAATGCCAATCATGTCGGCCACAACCTGCGGGAAGGCCGTCTCATGCCCTTGACCGTGGCTGTGTGCACCGACCATGACGCTGATCGAACCAGTGGCATTCACCCGAACTGTCGCCGCATCATACAGACCAGCCCGGGCCCCCAGCATGCCAACGATGTTCGACGGCGCGATACCGCAAGCTTCGATATAGCAGTTGATACCAAGACCGCGCAGCTTGCCCTTGGTCTCGCTTTGTGCGCGCCGCGCTGCAAAGCCTGCCAGATCGGCAGCAGCCTCAAGCTTGTCCATAGTCCCGTTGTAATTTCCCGTGTCATAAGTCAGCGCCACCGGCGTGTCATAGGGGAACTGGGTGATGAAGTTCTGGCGGCGCAGGGCGATCGGATCGACGCCCAGTTCACGTGCGGCCTTGTCCACCACACGCTCTAGCTGATAGGTCGCCTCGGGGCGACCAGCGCCGCGATAGGCGTCCACAGGCACTGTATTGGTGAACATCGCCTTCACATTCACCTGAATGACTGGCGTCTTATAGTTTCCTGCCATCAGCGTACCGTGAAGCCAGGTCGGAACCGAGCTGGAGAAGGTCGACAGGTAAGCACCCAGATTGGCGAAGGTGTTGGTGCGCAGACCGATGAAGTTATTGTCCGCATCCAGCGCCAACTCGATCTTGCTGACATGATCGCGACCATGGGCGTCCGACATGAATGCCTCAGACCGGCTGGAGGTCCACTTGACTGGGCGGTTGCAAGCCTTGGCGGCAAAGGTGCAGAACGCTTCTTCTGCGTAATGAAAGATCTTGGTGCCAAAACCACCACCCACATCCGGGGCCACCACGCGCACCTTATGCTCGGGCAAGCCCAGAACAAAGGCGCACATCAGCAGGCGGATCACATGCGGGTTCTGCGACGTGGTGAACAGAGTGTACTCATCCGTGCCGCGCTTGTATTCGCCTACGGCGACGCGCGGCTCCATCGGGTTGGCAACCAGACGGTTGTTCACCAGATCCAGAGTAGTGACGTGGGCCGCGTTGGCAAATACTTCATTCACCTTTGCATCGTCGGTCTCGCCCAACTGCCAGTCATAGCAGACATTGTTCTTCAGATCGTCATGAACCAGCGTCGCGCCATCCTGCGCGGCTGCCTTCATGTCGATCACAGCAGGCAACTCCTCGATATCTACATCGATTGCCTCAGCCGCGTCGCGCGCTTGTTCCAAACTGTCGGCCACCACGGCCGCGATGGGATCGCCCACATGACGAACTTTGCCTTGCGCCAGAATGGGGTGCGGCGGTTCCTGCATCGGTGCGCCGTGCTTGTCGGTCACTTCCCAGCCACAGGGCATTCCGCCCACGCCTTCGAAGTCTTTGCCGGTAAAGACCTTTACGACCCCGGGCATGGCCTCAGCCGTCGAAGTGTCCAAACTTTTGATCCGGCCATGCGCGATATCAGACCGCAGAAAATGCACATAGGTTTGTCCATGTACGTTGATGTCGTCGGTGTAATTACCCGCTCCGGTCAGAAAGCGTACGTCTTCACGCCGCTTGGAACTGGCTCCGATGCCACTGTCTTTGGGCATTGCTTGTTCTCCTCCCTAAATCTCGAATAACGGAACCGTCAGTCATTTCCGACAATTCCGGCCTTGCCTTTCCGAGCCAAGAACCCGGCCAAGGCAGCAAAAGCCAATACGATCAACTTTCCCAAAAGCATCCACATCTGTAGATTGTGTGGTTGCGGGCTTATCCACTCCACAATCACATTCCATCCCTGTAAAAACACCACACAAACGAGCGCGATAGTGATGAAAGGAAAGATGTTCTTTACTCGCTTCATGCTATTCAGCAGCTATGCTACCCACGTCCTGACCAGATGCGGCCATGATCGCCTTGACGATGTTGTGGTACCCGGTGCAGCGGCACAGGTTGCCCTCCAGATATTTCCGGATCTCCGCCTCTGACGGCCGCGGGTTCTCTTTCAGCAGCGCTGCCGCGCTCATCACCATTCCCGGCGTGCAGAACCCGCATTGAAGACCGTGGTGATCCTGAAAGGCCTGTTGGATCACGTTCAGTGACCCATCCGCTGTTGCCTGACCTTCGATAGTACCTACATCGGCTCCGTCAGCTTCGGCAGCAAGCATGTTGCACGATTTCACCGCTTCGCCATTCACATGTACCACGCAAGCACCACACTGCGCTGTGTCGCAACCGACATGTGTGCCCGTCAAAGATAGATGATCGCGCAGAAAACCGGACAGCAATGTCCGGCCCTCGACGTCTCCGCTCACAGCTTTGCCGTTCACGGTCATGGAAATCTTCATGACTTTCTCCTCCCTGAATTCCAAAGGTTCAACCGCCTAACACGCGCTTGAACCAACCTTTCTTTTCATCCCCGGCCTCGCCTTCGTCCGAGGTTTCGGGCTGGGATGCATCCTGAGGCTCGACCGCATTCTGGAAGTTCTCAAAGAACTGATCGGCCATTTTTCTGGCCACCCCATCGATGACTCGCCCCCCCAACTGAGCCAGTTTGCCGCCGACTCGTGCATCGACCTCGTAGGTCAGCAGCGTGCCTTCCGGCGCATCCGACAAAGTGACGTCGGCCGCGCCTTTTGCAAAACCGGCGGCTCCTCCCTTACCTTCACCCGATAACTTCACGCTTTCAAGCGCCACGAGATCGGAAAGGGACACAACACCTTTGAAAGTCGCTTTGACCGGGCCCACTTTTTGCACGACGGTGGCCTCAAACCCATCTTCGATCGAGCCTGTCATTTCCTGGCATCCCGGCACGCATTCTTTCAGAACCTCGGCCGACAAAAGCGAGTCCCAGACCTTGGATCGCGGCGCGGCGATGACGCGGCTGTCACTGAGTTGCATTGCACTTCTCCAAGTATTTTTCGTTACGCTACGCGGTGTTCGCCGCCCTGCCTATAAGACCTTGGGTGTAGTTACCTCAGCGCGGGCGGCGAATGCGTAAGGCCATGGCGTTCAAAGATTTCGGCAATGCGCCCATCCTGCAACGCGGCATCGATGACGTCATCGATGGCATAGCTGAGGCCGCGATAGGCGAAATGCACTGCCACACCGCTGGTCCATGAACTCACTGCAAAACCGGGCAGGGGCGGGGTATGTATGTCCAGCTCGGGGGTCAGCCCGGTCTCAAGCTGAGCGCGTGGACCCATGGCCGCCATGGTCTCACCACTGGCAAGCGCCTGCATTGCCTCAGCAGCGGTGGGATATCTGCGCATATTTTGGATCAATTGACCGCCGGGAAATGCTGACAGATAGAAGTCAGCAATCGAATCGTTTTCGACTGCAACAGTGTCGAACCGGAAAAAGGCCGGAACCGGTGGGTCTTCGGGATAGGCATCGCGGCTATACGCAATAGAGATTTCCTCGTCATGGTATTGCCCGGTGAAAACCACCTGCTCGACGCGGCAGGCGAACTCGCTGTCATATGGGACGTGCAACATCACGTTCGCCACCCGTCCATTGACCAAAGGTCCCTTCCAGATCCAATTGCGCAGATCAGCTTCCAGATTTTCCCCCGCCGCCACCAGATTGAAACGCGCCTCAACACCCAGTTCCTCGGCAATTAATGCGCCGATGTCGATATCCACGCCCTGAATCCTGCCGTCCTTCTCATGGGACCAGGGTGCGAAATCTTCGTAAGCCGCGAATTCGATATAGCCACGCTCGACAATGGTATCGAGATCAGCGCCGACGATATCCCGGCTGGCGTTTTGTGGTTTGGGTTGAGGCACATGATCTTCGCATCTGGCCATCGCCATTCCAGTTGAAAGGGTGGCAGCCAACAGGGAGAAAAAAAATGTGCGTCCGATCATGTGTCTCAGTCTGCCGTTCTATTGCGCAGCAGACAATCCAATTGTCAGTTGTTCGGCCGCTTCTGCGAAATTGGGGCTGTCGCCTGAGATCAGAACAGCGGCACGGAAGGCCACACTGTCAGCCACAGGGGCACCCGATCCTGTTTCAATGGTGCTGGCAATCTCGCTGAGTTCGGACTGAAGGGCGGCAGCATCGCCTTCACCTCCGTCTGCCATGGCGGCAAGCAGATCGCGGATTTCCTTCAGGCGGTCACTATGATCGTCCAGCGCACCGTCATCGGGGCGCGTTTCAATATAGGTGCGAATGGCCCAGGCGGCCTTTTGACCCAAAAGCTCTCCGAAGGCCGGCATCTTGGTGATCCCGTTCTGGGTATAACCCTCGCGGAACCGTTCCATGTACCATTCGTCGCCGTATTCTTCTGCCTCGAGATAGCGCAAGTCAGGCGCCAATCCGCCAGAAACCACACCCAACCCGTGGCAACGCGCGCAGTTTTGGTTATAGCCAGAGTCGCCGATCTCAATGGCTGCTTTCCAAACGTCCTCACCTTCATCGCGGTAGGGGTTTTCAATCAGCCAATCTTCACCAACATCGGGCAAAGCATCGGTATCCACGGGTTGCGGGGCAACATCTCCATGCGCAAGTGCCATGCCACCTACGGTCAGGGCAGCCAGCGCCACGCTGTATAAACCAAGACGCATCGTCTCCTCCTTCTGATGCTTGCATCGGTCATAACCCAGCCAGAATCGCCGCGAAATTCGACCTTGGTTGCAGATGGCTCCCGGCTTGCGACTAAGGTCGAATGGCTATGCCAGCCAAGGACCGATTTTACTGGAGCGGCATGGGAAGAGGAGCAAACATGACCGTGTTTTTTCGCATTCTTGCGGCGTTTGTTCTGTTCCCAGCGGGTGCAGTGGCTGAGGTAGCGGTGTCTGTCGCCTATCTGCAACAACAGGTTGAGCGCCCTCCAGTTCTATCCAATCTTGATCCAGAGCCCCAAGATCTCGGTTTGGCAGGTGCCGAACTGGCATTGGCAGACAATCTGACAACGGCCAAGTTCCTGGGGCACAAGTATAAGCTGAAGGTGACGACCGTTCCTGAAAACGGTGACTGGTTGGACGCCGCGCGGCGGGTCCTGTCTGAAACACCTTTCCTGATCCTTGACGCGCCGGCACAATCGCAGTTGCAGGTCGCTGATCTACCCGAAGCTGCGGGGGCCGTTCTGTTCAACGTTTCTGCGCCCGATCTGGCGATCCGGGATGAGACGTGCCGTGCCAACCTGCTGCACACATTGCCGTCAGGCGCGATGCGCACCGATGCTCTGGCGCAGTTTCTGGTCAAGCGGCGTTGGGATGATCTGGTGCTGATTGCCGGAGAACACCCCGGAGATCTGGCGTTTGCTGAGGCGATAGAACGGTCACTGACCAAGTTCGGGATGAAACTGCAGGCGGAAAAGACATGGCGCTTTGATGCCGATCTGAGGCGAAACGCTGCGCAAGAAGTGCCTTTGTTCACTCAGGAATTTGGAGACTACGACGTTTTGTTGGTCGCCGACGAACTGGATGATTTCGCCCGCTATATCCCGTTCAATACGTGGGAGGCACGCCCGGTCGCCGGGTCAGAAGGGTTGCAGCCGGTTACGTGGTCACGCGTGGTGGAACAGTGGGGCGCAGTTCAAATGCAGAACCGGTTCTTCGACCAGAACGGTCGATCGATGAAGTCAAAGGATTACGCTGCTTGGGCAGCCTATCGGTCACTAGGTGAGGCTGTGACAAGGACGCAATCAGACGATCCGGCAGTATTGCGGGATTACATCCTGTCCGATGCGTTTGAATTGGCAGGGTTCAAGGGCAGAGCAATGAGCTTTCGGGCCTGGAATGGTCAGCTGCGTCAGCCGATCCCTTTGGTGACCAATCGGGCCGTCGTGGCCATGGCGCCGCTTGAAGGCTTCCTGCACCAACGAACCGAACTGGACACGTTGGGCATAGACGAGGCCGAAAGCCGGTGCACTGCGTTTAAGGAGGGATAAAGATGAGGTTAGCCACTCTTTGGGCTGCAACGGCGCTTTGCGCTCCGGCCGTCGCAGATGAAATCTGGGTGAGCAACGAAAAAGACGACACGCTCAGCGTGATCGACATCGAAACACTTGAAGTGATCCGCACCATTGAAACCGGCGAACGCCCACGCGGGATCGCTTTTTCAAAAGATTACTCGGTTCTCTATGTCTGCGCGTCAGACAGTGACTCGGTACAAGTTATGGACCCCGAAACCGGAAAAATCCTGCACGATCTGCCGTCGGGCGAGGACCCTGAACAATTCGTGCTGCACCCCAACGATCGACACCTGTATATCGCCAACGAAGACGACGCGATCACAACCGTCGTCGATACGCAATTGCGAACTGTGATCGCCCAGATTGACGTGGGCATCGAACCGGAAGGAATGGCGGTTTCGCCCGATGGCAAGATCGCAATTACCACATCCGAGACCACCAATATGGCCCACTGGATTGATACCGAAACGCAGGAGTTATTCGCCAACACTCTGGTCGACTCGCGGCCTCGCCACGCTGAATTCGTCAAAGATGGAACCGAGCTTTGGGTCAGCTCTGAAATCGGCGGCACGATCACCGTTTTTGACGTCGCGACACAAACCGAGAAAGCCAAAATCGAGTTCGAGGTGGACGGCGTCCACCCCGATCGGGTTCAGCCGGTCGGGTTCGAATTGTCTACCGGGGATGAAACAGCCTTTGTCGCTCTGGGCCCTTCGAACCATGTCGCGGCGGTGGATGCCGAAACCTATGAGGTCGAAGACTACATCCTGGTCGGACGTCGTGTCTGGCACATGGATTTCAACGCGGACAAGTCGCTGTTGTTCACCACAAACGGCGTGTCCGGTGATGTTACTGTAATAGACGTCGCCAAACGCGAACCCATCAAAACGATCAAGGTCGGGCGCTTCCCTTGGGGTGCAGCCTTCCGACCGACGAATTAAGACTTTCAGGAGACGCGAGAATGAAACAGTTAACCCGCCTAGTCGCCGTGCTGGCTGTGGCGTTGCCCAATTTGGCGCTGGCTGACGACGATAATAACTTTGGTCTTGCTGGCATTCTCTCAGCCAAAAACAAAGAAGACTTGCCGCCGATTACTTTGTCAGCCGGTGTACCTCTGACCGAGGCCCCTTGGGAGCTGAAGTCAGGCACGTATTATGAATTCGAAATTCAAGGTGATGGCAGTCAGGAACTGGCTCTGGTGGGGTCCGAGTTCTTTCGGGCTATCTGGATCGACGAAATCGTCGTTGAAGGTCTGGAAATCCGTCCCCTGGGTCTGGATTCGGTTGAATTCGACGAGGCTGGTGAGATGGAAATAGGCTTTGTCGCGATCAAGCCCGGCAACTACTATTTGAAAGTACCGGGAAGTACCGGGGAAACGCAGCGGCTGGAGATTACCATTAACTGACAGGGCTTTCGGTCCGAAACGTCAGCTACACCTTTGGTGAAAAACGCGCCCTTAACGATGTGAGCTTTCATGTCCCGCAAGGCGCGTTTTGCGCGCTTCTGGGTCCTAACGGTGCGGGAAAGTCAACGCTGTTTTCACTGCTCACGCAGTTGTTCACCACAGCGCAGGGAGCGATCGAAATCGCCGGCTTTGACATCTCGAAACAACCGCGTCAGGCGCTGGCGAGAATTGGAGTAGCCTTTCAACAGCCTACGCTGGATCTGGATCTGACCGTACACCGAAACCTCAGCTATTTTGCGTCGTTACACGGGCTGTCAGGCGGAAAGGCCGAAACTCGGATCACCGCAGCGTTGGAGAGATTAGACATGGTTGAACGCGCGCATGAACGTGCGCGTGATTTGAATGGCGGCCATCGACGGCGGTTGGAGATCGCACGCTGCCTTATCCATTCACCCTCTGTTTTGCTGTTGGACGAACCTACTGTCGGTCTGGATGCCGCTGCACGCCATGCGATCACCAAGCACGCGCATGATTTGTCCGCTCGAGATGGTTTGACCGTTCTCTGGGCCACCCATCTGACAGACGAGATCGAGCCCAGAGATCAGGTCGCTATCCTGCATCGGGGTCGCCTTCTTCGGCAGGGCACCTGTGACGAGATCACAAGAGGAATGCCCTTGGAACAAGTGTTCCTGTCAATGACCGGAGCACCGACGCGAGTGCCGGGTTGATCGCTCTACGCGCCATCCTGATCCGTGAAGCTTTGCGCTTCGTCCGTCAACGCAGCCGGTTTATTGCAGCATTGGTGCGCCCGCTGGTTTGGTTAATTGTCTTTGCTGCCGGGTTCCGGGCCGCGCTGGGGCTGTCGATCTCTCCGCCATATCAAACCTACATCACTTTTGAGATTTATATCGTACCCGACCTTTGCGAAATGATAATTCTTTTCTATGGGATGCAAAGCTCTCTTAGCCTAGTTTATGACCGCGAAATGGGCTCAATGCGCCTATTGTTGACCAGCCCGTTACCGCGGTGGTGGCTTCTGTTTTGTCGGTTGCTGGCCAGCACCACGATCTCTATCCTGCAGGTTTATACCTTTTTGGCTGTGGCCGCAGTCTATGGAATTGATATGCTATGGACCGGGTATTTGTTTGTATTTCCCGCATTGATCGTCAGCGGGTTGATGCTGGGTGCACTTGGGCTTGCACTTTCGTCCGCGATCAAACAACTCGAGAATTTCGCGGGCGTGATGAATTTCGTCATCTTCCCGATGTTCTTTCTGTCTTCCGCCCTTTATCCGCTTTGAAAAATGGCTGAAAGTTCAACTTTTCTAAACGATATTTGCAGTTTAAATCCATTTACTTACGCGGTCGAGTTAATCCGTTTTTCACTTTACGGGCAGTTCAATGCATCGGCGTTGGGATGGACGATCCTTGCCGGAATTGTGTTTCTGGGCATGGCGCTGTGGGGATACGACCCATCGCGCGGGATGAAACGCCCCAAAGGATGATTGCATCTACGACTACGGCAAGCGTGAATTTCCGCGCCCGATGGGTTATTGTGCGCACCAGACAGAGGGTTTGTCATGTTCCGCATCGCCACTATTGCACTGCTTTTTTCTTCAACCGTTTCGGCCCAGACGGTCGAGGACGAGTATGGCACACTTAACCCGCAGGACACCGGGTGGGGCAAAGTCATGAGCAATATCGAAAACGGTGTCACCGATATGACAACCTGCGCGACGGGGTATTACATGACGAAGTCCGGCCATCACGACATGGCGCGCACCCTGTTCAGAACCTGCGCAGAGGCCGGCTATTCCGGTGCAATGACCTGGATAGGGCAATTGGACAATAACGGCTTAGGCGGTCCCTATGATCCTGACGCAGCTGCGGCGTGGGATAAACGCGCAGCTGACCTGGGGGACCCGGTGGGCAAGTTCAACTATGGGCTCAATCTGCTGCGGGGGCATGGTGTTGCGAAAGACCAAAGGCTTGGGCGGGCCTATGTCGACGAGGCGGCTCAGGACGGGTTGAAAATCGCAAAACGTCTGCAGGAATCGGGTTACGATCCGAACGAAGTGACCCCTGATGCGGACGAGTGGAAATACGCACCACTGTTCTGAAACCCCGATTTTCCTCAGATTTCTACGACCAAAGGATTAGGCGCGGCGCTTAAATGCTTGATGTGCGTCAAGCCGACCCATGATGTGCGACGGGTATCCTTGCGCAAACGTCGGAGGTTCACATGAAACACATCATCCTTTTTTTCGGTTTGACCGCATTTGCTGTCTCGCCACATCAGGCATTTGCTGAAAGTACCTTTGAAAAAATCAAGATCGAAGCAGGGGAAACCTTGTTCTTTTCAGAGTGCAGGCGCTGCCACGCACCAGATTCCACCGATCCCAGCTATGGTCCAGCATTGGACAACATCGTAGGCCGGGTTGCGGGAAAGGTCGAAGGCTATGAGTATTCCGAAGCACTGGCCGGGTCCGGGATCGTTTGGACACCCGCCGCCCTGCGAGCTTGGATGGAAGATAACGATGGGTTCATGCCTGGGACAAAAATGCGCCATGTCGGGATCGTAGATCGCACAGTGCAGGACTTCATCCTAGCATATCTGGGCAGCCTTCCGTCTCAGTAGGGCTATTCGATCACAAGCTGCGGCAGCCAGTGACTGTCCGGATCGGCCTCGTGAATGTCCTTGTCGGTGACCGGCCTCAGGTCACCCTCAGCAGGCGGGACTGCCAGCAGGCCCATATCCATCTCGTGCAACTGCCCGACCGGTCGATCACCGTCGGTCTGAAGTTGATAGTAAATCCCGATCCACATATCGATGCCGTACTCGGTGGCGCCCGTGTGGATGAACAAAAGATCGTATTCCAGATCGGTCAGATCATCGGCCGACACCTGGCGTCGCAGCACGTAGGGGTAAGGGACATGGCACCAATATTTGTCGGGCCCTTCCAAACACCGAAACGAGCGCATGGACAGGAATTTTCAGAAAACGGTTCGGCGTTGAGGTAGATTTCATAATTGGCAGTAAGGCCTTCTGAGAAAAAGCTAATGTATCTTATCGAGGCTTTACCTTTCTCATTATCGATTAGCGAAACCTGCTTCTGCCCGTTCAGCGTATCGGCACCGACGGGCAGGCCAACAGACCACCCGAATACAATAAGCCCTGCGAGCGTCTTCTGCATCGTTCCCTCCGAGCTAAAAAAGATGTGTCACACCAGTTGAAGTCCGTGACGTGCATCCTACGACCATTGTGCAATTTCGCCGAAAGACCCTCCTGCGAATAATACCCACGCCCACAGCTCCGATCTGTCGGGGATTCGGCGTGGAGGGAAGACACAAGTCTAGGGAGGACACCGATGAACCGGTTTATCATGGCAACGGTTGCAAGTGTAATTGCAGCAGGCGCGGCCTATGCGGAAGTTACCGAGGACGATCTGGCCAACGACCAAACGATCACAACTCAGATTGTGACGAACGGTATGGGGCGCCATTTACAGCGCTACAGCCCGCTGGACATGCTGAACAAGGATAACGTCAAAAACCTGTTGCCTGCCTGGGCTTTCAGCCTTGGCGGCGAAAAGCAGCGTGGGCAGGAAACCCAGCCTCTGATCTATGACGGCATGATGTATATCACCGGGTCGTATTCGCGTTTGTATGCGATTGATCTGGAGACCGGCAAAGAGGTTTGGCAATACGATGCACGCCTGCCTGAAGGTATTCTGCCGTGTTGCGACGTGGTGAACCGGGGCGCTGCGATTTATGGCGACACGGTGATCTTCGGCACACTTGATGCGCGGATTGTGGCCCTGAACAAAGACACTGGTGACGTGGTATGGCGCGACAAGATCGCGGACTATAAGGCGGGGTATTCCTACACAGCCGCTCCGCTGATCGTTGATGGTTTGGTGATCACAGGAAATTCCGGCGGTGAATTCGGAATCGTGGGCGCCGTGCAGGCGCGCGACGTCAACACCGGTGATCTGGTGTGGGAACGTCCGGTGATTGAAGGCCATATGGGTACGCTCAATGGTGAAGAAAGCACCATGACCGGCGAATTGAATGCAACCTGGCCCGGTGACATGTGGAAGACAGGCGGTGGCGCGACCTGGCTGGGTGGCTCTTACGACGCGGACACGGATACGCTTGTTTTCGGGGCAGGGAACCCGGCGCCGTGGAATTCATGGTTGCGCGACGCGGGGGCGCCGACCGATGGGAATACGGGCGACAACCTATATGCCGCCAGCCGCATTGGGATCGACCCGAAGACCGGCGACATCAAGTGGTACTTCCAAACGACACCGCGTGAAGGTTGGGACTATGACGGTGTAAACGAGGTTGTTGCCTATGCTGACCGTGAAGGAAACAAACGTTACGCCACGGCTGATCGCAACGGGTATTTCTATGTTCTGAACCGCGAGGATGGCGCCTTTGTTTCAGCAAACCCGTTCGTCAAGGACATTACTTGGGCGTCCGGCGTGGATGAAACCGGCCGTCCAATCTTTGCCGAAGACAACCGCCCTGGCGATCCAACATCGGCCGCAGACGGCAAGAAGGGAGAAGTGATCTTTGCGTCGCCTTCTTTCCTGGGCGGCAAGAATTGGATGCCGATGTCTTTCTCGCAACGTACCGGTAACTTCTATGTGCCGTCCAACGAATGGGGCATGGATATCTGGAACGAGCCGATCACCTACAAAAAAGGGGCCGCTTATCTTGGCGCTGGCTTTACCATCAAGCCAAACTACGAGGATCACATTGGATCGCTCAAGGCTATTGATCCGGATACCGGCGAATGGAAGTGGGAATACAAGAACGACGCACCGCTTTGGTCGGGTGTGATGACAACAGCCGGAGGGCTGGTGTTCTTTGGCACGCCCGAAGGTGAGTTTATCGCGTTGGACGACGAGACCGGCGAAAAACTTTGGTCATTCCAGACCGGCTCAGGCATCGTTGGGCAACCCGTTACGTGGGAGCAGGATGGAGAACAGTATGTCTCGGTCATATCCGGCTGGGGAGGCGCGGTTCCGCTTTGGGGCGGTGAGGTGGCCAAAAAAGTCAACTACCTGAACCAGGGCGGCACGTTGTGGACCTTCCGCCTGCCGAAGGAACTGGCTTCGGCGAACTGACTCCAATCAATTCAACACTCCGACGCGCGCCCTGTGATCCGGGCGCGCGTTTTTATACGACCTTCCGCCAGTATGCGTGGTTTTCTTTGGTTGCTAGGATTGGTTAGGCTGGAGACCATTTGAACGCAAAAGGCTGAACTTAATGCTTGCTGAATCCGCCGGACGAAACGATTTCGAAAATGTGCTGATCGTGGATGACCATCCGTTGTTCTGCGACGCCCTTTCAATGACTCTGCAAAGTGTGGCCCGGATCGGTGAAATTCACACGGCAGATCGGTTGGAAGGCGCAATGGATTTGCTGGCGGGCGGGTTAAAACCCGATGCGGTCATGCTGGACCTGAACTTGCCGGATGTAGACGGGCTGGACGGCCTCGTTCGTCTGAAGGCTGCGGCTAACGCTCCTGTTATTGTCGTGTCATCGCTGGCGGATAACCGCGTTATCAGTCAGGTGATACAGGCTGGGGCGTCGGGTTATGTCCCCAAACACAGCCAACGTGAAGTGTTCCGTACGGCGTTCGAAACGGTTCACTCTGGTGAAATCTTTGTGCCTGAAGGTTGCGTGTTGATCGACGCAGAAGAAGTCGATGAACACAGCGACGCGGTCAACCGGCTTGCAACGCTGACAAATCAGCAGGCCCGCATCCTGCAACTGATCTGCGAAGGCAAACTGAACAAGCAGATCGCCTATGACCTTTCGATCGCAGAAACAACGGTTAAGGCACATGTGACCGCAATCATGCGGAAACTGGGTGTGCAAAGCCGCACGCAAGCAGTTTTAATCGCCAAGAAAGCGTCTTTTGCCAGTGTCTTGCAAGATCAGGGTTAAGCATCATAGTCTCACGTCATCGTCGCGCTTTTAGGGAGGAGGCACGATGGACCAAGCAGTCGGGTGGGCGGCAGCCCAGGCCCGTGCGCCAGGCATCGTTAAAACGGCTTTTGCACAGTACGACACCGGGCAGTCAATCGAGACGCTCGAACGCCAGCTGGGTGATGATCCGCTCGCGCTTGTCATACTGTTTGTCAGTCCAAACGCGGATGCGTCCGCCATCATTGCCGAAGCCGAGAGCTCATTTCATCCGACCCCTGTCGTCGGCTGCACAACCGCCGGAGAGCTGGCGGATAATGGCTATTGCGAAGACCAGATCGTCGCGATCGGCCTGCCGCAATCCCATTTCGCAACGCGCACGGTCTTTGTTTCAGACCTGAACGATTTTGACGCCAACAGCATCATCAAAGAGATGATCCACAACAGAAACGCGATGATTGAAACCTCGCCCGAATGGTACCATGAATTCACGTTTCTGATGATTGATGGGTTGTCGACAAAAGAAGATAAATTGACATCTGAATTGGCCGTTGGCCTGGGTCCGGTACCTTTGTTCGGTGGATCGGCGGGGGATGGTACCCGGTTCGGGAGCACTTATGTTCTGCACGAAGGACAAGCGCGGAGCAATGCGGCTATCCTGACCCAGGTTCGCACGTGCTGCCCGATCAAAGTGTTCAAAACAGATCATCTTGTCCCGGCCGAGCGTCGTATGGTGGTGACCAAAGCGGACCCCGCCAAACGCATCGTTCAGGAAATCAATGCCGAACCCGCTGCGCGCGAATACGCCCGAATCCTGGGCAAGGACCCGGAACAACTGACGACATTCACCTTTGCGGCCCATCCGGTCGTTGTGCAAATCGGCGGCCAGCACCATGTCCGCGCGATTCAGCAGGTGGCTGGTAACGGGGATCTCGTCTTTTTCTCGGCCATTGACGAAGGGCTGGTTCTGACCTTGGCCGAGCCCCGGGACATGGTCGAACATCTGCAGGAAGAGATCGGACTACTGACGGAGAAACGACAACCAGACACCATTCTGGGCTGTGACTGCATCCTTCGCCGGTTGGAGGCGCAGGAAAAACAGATGACACGGGATATTTCGGATATTCTGTCCCGCAATCGCGTCGTCGGGTTTTCGACCTATGGGGAACAGTACAATTCGATCCATGTGAACCAGACCCTGACCGGTGTTGCGATTTACCCGCCCGAGAAAGAGTAAAGCATGATCGAGCATCTCACAGATCCCTCGGACTCGGTTGATCGTCAGAACGAAAAACTGAGGAAGATCGTCGAAGCGCTGATGCGGCGGGTTGAAGAGTCCACCGACGCCTCGGGCGCGGCTTATGCTCAGTTTCAGCGCGCGGCGATGTTGGAACAAGAGGTCCGCGCCCGAACGGATGACCTTGAACGTGCACTTGAGCTTCTGAATGACTCCAATGCAAGGTTGGCGCAGGCCAACAAGGAAACCGAAGCGGCACGGGCCAATCTGGCCAACGCGATCGAAACAGTGCAAGAAGGGTTCGCCCTGTTCAATCGTGATGAAGAGCTGGTTCTGTGCAACAGTCGTTTTGGGTTGCACATGCCCGACATACAGGAACGGCTCAGCCCCGGATTACGCTTTAGCGAGTATGTTGAGCTGGTCAGCCAATCCGGGTTCCTGTCCTTGCCTGAGACTATGTCTTCACAGGACTGGGCCAAAAGCCGACTGGACCGGCACACGGATGACCATGTTGTGTTTAACGTGCGTCTCGCCGGCAATCGATGGTCACAAGTGTCCGAACACCGCACAGCAGACGGCGGTACTGTGATCCTGCAAACCGACGTGACAGATATCATGCGGATCGAACGGCAGGAAAGGGATCGAATTCTTGATGACAAGGCAAGACTGATCCGCGCCACACTTGAACATATCGATCAGGGCGTCTGTATTTTTGACAGCAAACACCGCCTGATCGGCTGGAACAACCGTGCAAGTGAGCTTTTGGCCATTCCGGTCACGCAGTTTCAGATGGGTACGCGATTTGAGACTCTATCCAATCGCCTCAGCGCCAATATCAGCTTTCAGAAAGGAATTACCGAGGCGGATCTGTTGGATTGGGTCAGTCGGCAAATCTCTCGCCGACCCCTTCAATTCCAAATGCACCGGGGGCGATCTAAAATCTTGTCCGTCTATGCCCAGGAAATGCCTGACCGGGGCTTTGTTATTTCGTTTACCGATGTGACGGCAGAACGGAAGTCCGCTCAGGCTTTGTATGAAGCCAAGGAACTTCTGGAGCAACGAGTGGCATCGCGCACAATGGAACTGGCGGATGCTCTGAACGAGGCTGAACGAGCGAATGCATCAAAATCGCGATTTGTGGCGGCCGCCAGCCACGATCTGCTGCAGCCCCTATCTGCTGCAAAACTCTATGTCGCGTCACTGGGTAGTGGTTTGGACAAATGCGACGCTCAGACCGTCGCAACAAAGGCTGAAAGCGCGCTGAACAGCGTCGAACACATTTTGGAAGCCTTGCTGGATATTTCAAAGCTGGATTCCGGGCGGGCCAAGGCTCATTTGTCCACGGTGGCTGTAGGCGAGCTTTTTTCTCAAATGGAGGACGCCTTTCGGCCCGTCGCTCAGGCCAAAGGTCTGAACTTGAGTTTTGTCGACACAAAGGCACTGGTCACTAGCGATGCCAGCTATCTGCGGCGGATATTGCAAAACCTGCTATCGAACGCGATCCGGTACACGGAAACAGGAAAGGTTTTGGTTGGTGTCAGACGGCGCAAGACCGCAATAGCACTCGAGGTCTGGGATACGGGCATCGGCATCGCACCAGATCAACGAGACATCGTTTTTCAAGAATTCCAGCGCCTACACTCCGATGCCAGCGCGGCAGAAGGCATGGGATTGGGCCTTGCAATCGTCGAGCGCGCTTGCGGGTTGTTGCAGCATCCGATCCAACTGCATTCGGAAGTAGGAAAGGGAACTGGGTTTTCCGTTGAAATTCCTTTGGCTCTGGCAGAACCGACCCCGGTGTCAAGCGTTTCAGAATCACATAACCCAAGTTCCGACTTTCTTGGCAACGCGATCGCGTTGCTGATCGAAAACGATGAAAACCTGCGCAGCGCGTTAACCATGACCATCGAAGCTTGGGGTGTTGAAGTTCTGGAATGTGAAAGCGAAAAAGAGGCGGTCAATCTATTACGCGAGATTGGTATCCTCCCGGACTTTGTCGTCGCCGACTTTCAATTGAACAATGGGAAAACAGGGATCGATGCCATACGCGCCCTGACACGAGAATATGGGTATCTGCCCGGCTGTATTATTTCAGCCAACCGATCACCCGAACTTGTTAAGCAGTGCGAGCAGGCGAAGCTGCCTCTTCTCTATAAACCGATTGATCCGCAACTGCTCAGGTCAACACTGGAAAGCTCGATATAACGCGACACCTGAGCGGCACCAGTTATCTCGGTTAGCCGCAGAACTTTCAGATGTCTTCTGTCCGGGGATTGGCGTTGATTTGCTCCAGCATCGATAAGACTTCTGCCTTCCATCCCGCTTTGATCTTCAGCGCCAACTGCGAAGGAGGTCGATGGCTTGGCGAAAGGATCGCGTATTCATACCTGAGAGGGCCCTTGAACGGCAGGAAAACGACACGGCCGTTGGACATATTCAACTTCCGTTCTGTCACGACTGTCAAAGGATCGACAATCGTGCAGCATTGACCCGATCCAACGAAGGGAATGAGTGGCAGGAAATACTGGCACGTCACGTTTGGCGTGTAGGTGGCCGAGACCATCTGAAAAGCACGCTGCACTTTCTTCTGAAAAGGGTGCGTGTCATATAACCCACCCATTGGAACACCATCGAGATCAGAAATCGTCAGGGCCTTTTCTCGGGCTAACGGATTGTCTCTGTCCATCGCGCAAAAGCAATCTCCACTTATGATCTCTGCCGAGAATTGTGGTGTTTTGCCAACCGGATGCTCGAAATCGGCAAACCCGAAATCGATGTTCTGAGTTCCCGCCAATTCCATAATCTGAGGCGAGCTGCGGGTCGAAAGTGTGACCCGAATGTCCGGATTTCCACCGACCGAGCGACTAATAAAATTAGGGAAGGCAAAAATGGAGGGCCCTGGCATAGCGGCAATATTCAGATTGCCGGAGCTTCCTTTAAGAAGCCCATGCATAGTGCTGGAAATAATAGATAATCTGTCAAGAACGCCGGTGGTTTCGGCAAGTAGATAACGGGCCTCAGGCACCGGGATCAAACGTCTCCCTTTCCGCTCAAATAGCGTCAGTCCAAGACTTCTTTCCAGGTTCTTGATTGCAAGGCTGATGGCCGGTTGCGTCCGGTTCAGGTTCTTTGCGGTTTGAGAGATAGAGCCTGTCTCCATCACCTCACGAAATACGGTCAATTGAGTAAGATTCATACTCAAAGTATAAGTAAAACTTCTGTATAGTTAAATATAACAAATTTGTATTTATGATAATTCTCCATAGGCTGGATGGATCAGAGTTCGAACGAACCGAATCCAAGGATCCAAAACTGGGAGCATATGATGAAACTGATGAAATGCCTTACGGGTTTGGCTTTGGCTGGCGCACTGGCCGCGCCTGCTTTTGCACAGGACCCGACCTTTTTCCGCATTGGCACTGGCGGCGCTGGCGGCACCTATTTCCCGATTGGCGGGACCATCGCCAACGGGATTTCGGCTCCTCCCGGATCGCGCCCCTGTGAAGAGGGCGGACAGTGCGGCGTACCCGGCCTGATCGCGATTGCACAATCGACAACAGCGTCGGTCTTTAACAATGCTGCCGTGCAGAACGGCGAGCTTGAAGCCGGACTGGCCGCGGCTGATGTAACGCGCTCGATGTATCTGGGCGAAGGCAAGTTCGACGGAAAACCCCACCCCAAGCTGCGCATCGTCGCCAACCTGTTCCCCGAAGACTTGCATCTGGTTCTGCCTGCGGGCCAGACCATCAGCGATCTGAGTGATCTGGAAGGCAAACGCGTAGGTATCGCACAGGCAGGTTCCGGCACACAGGTGGCCGTGCTCCAAATGTTGGACGCTTGGGGTGTCAACCGTGACAACATGGACGAGGCTGAGTTGAACAACAGCCAAAGCGCAGAGAGACTGGCCGATGGTCAGCTGGACGCCTATTTCTACGCTGCGGGCTGGCCTGTTGCCGCGATGGTGCAACTGTCTTCGACCAAAGGTATGAACCTCCATTCCTTCAGCGATGAAGACCTGGCCAAGATCAACGAGGTTATTCCGGCCTATATTCCGTCCGCCATACCGGGCGGTGTGTATGAAGGTATCGATGCTGAAACCAAGACCCCTGCGGTCAGTGCCATGCTGGTGGTATCCTCGGACCTGTCGGATGAGCTGGTTTATGGCCTGACCAAGGCCCTGTGGAACGACAATACCCGCAAACTGCTGGATAACGGTCATGCCAAAGGTAAGCAGATTACTGCGGATACCGCATTAGATGGCGTCCAGGCCCTTGGCGTTCCGCTGCATCCGGGTGCCGAGAAGTTCTATAAAGAAGCAGGCCTTCTGCAATAATCGAAACTGCGTCTAAGCGTTTCCTCCGGTGCCCCTTTCGGGGCACCGAACACTAGAATTTTGCGAAATCAGGGGGCCATCATGTCCGACACTCAGAAACTTGATGACCATGAACTGACAGCCGAGGAATTGGCGGCCATCGAAGAGCAGTTCGACGAAGGCGCCGCCGTCCGGCAGGTCACCCCTGTAACTGGCAAGGTGCTACGAGTCGTTGCCCTGATCTTTGCCTTCTATGAATTCCTGACCGCCGGGTTTGGTCTGCCTGCCGATCACTGGCATATGGGCATCTATCTGGCGGGCCTGTTCATTTTGGTCTATGCGACCATCCCGATCATCAGTGCCAAAAGCCTTTATGCGCTAAAAGTAAGCCGGTTCCGCATCGGCAACATCCCTCTCTATGATCTGGTTTTCATGGCGTTCGGCATCATGGCGGCCCTGTATGTCGGCTTCGCCTGGCGCGGCATTCCGTTCCTGGGGATCGAAGAACAAACGTTCCGCATGGGCAACCCGAACAACTATGATGTATTCCTCGGCGTCGTCATTATCCTGCTGGTGCTGGACATCGCGCGCCGCACGTTGGGCTGGGTGCTGCCGCTGATCATCTGTGTATTCATCTCATACGCCCTGCTTGGGCCTTACTTCCCCGGCTTGTTGAAACATCCTGGCGTCAACTTCAAAACCTTCGTTTCGTCGATGTATTTCCCGCAGGAAGGCATCTATGGCGTCACGCTTTGGGTGGTCTCGACTATCGTCTTTCACTTCGTCCTGTTCGGCGTCATCGCGCAGCGTACCGGTTTGGGACAACTGTTCATCGATAACGCCACCATTTTGGCGGGCCGCTATACTGGCGGCCCGGCAAAAGTGTCGGTGGTATCCTCGGCCTTCTTCGGCACGATCTCGGGCTCTTCGGTGGCCAACACCGTTTCGACCGGCGCGCTGACAATTCCCAACATGAAGCGCCTTGGATATCCCGGCCATTTTGCGGGCGGGGTCGAAGCCGCGTCCTCGGCAGGTGGTCAGATCACTCCACCGATTATGGGAGCGGCAGCCTTCATCATGGCTGAGTTTCTCGAGGTGCCTTACACTACCATCGTGATTGCGGCGATCTTCCCAGCCCTCTTGCACTATGTCGGTGTATTTACGGTTGTGCACCTGATGGCGCGCAAGCTGAACCTGAAAGGTCTGTCGAAAGAACAGCTGCCGCAGCTCAAAGCTGTCTGGTCCGAAGGCTGGGCCAATATCGTGCCGCTAATCGGCCTGCTGGTGGTCCTGTTCACAGGTTACACGCCATTCATGTCGGCCTTCTGTGGCATTTCACTGGCGGTGATCGCCGGTATGTCACGGATCAAGCAGCCTCCGACATTGATCTATGCTGCAGCTTTCCTGGCCTTTGTGTTGTGGAAGTTTTCGGATGGCGGCTTTGACCTGACCATGACCGCAATCCTGTGCGGCCTGTCGGTGATCGCCTCGCTGAATCCGCAGAAACGTATCGAAGTGCCCGAGATGCTTCAGGCAGTGGAACTGGGCGTAAAATACTCGCTGGCCGTGGGCGCCGCTGCCGCTGCAGTCGGCATCGTAGTGGGCGTGATCAACACCACCGGCATCGGTTTCCGCATCGGCTTTATGGTGACACAGGGCGCGGGCAACCTGGCAGCGGATCTCTACAACATGATCTCGTTCGGCAGTTTCCAGCTGTTTGCTATGGAAGACCTGCAACTGTTCATCTCGTTGGTCTTCATCGCTATTGTCTGCATCTTGATGGGGGCCGGTATTCCCACCACCGCGCTTTACATAATGCTGGTATCAGTCGCACAGCCTGCGCTGGCGCAGTTGGGTGTTCCACCCATCGCGAGCCATCTGTTCGTGTTGTATTATGGCGTGGTGTCCGAGATAACCCCACCGGTCTGCACGTCGGCCTATGCAGCGGCAGCGATTGCGAATTCCAATCCGTTTAGAACCGGACTTTCCGCCTTTACGCTTGGGTTGGGCAAGGTGATCGCGCCGATGGCGTTTGTCTATGCCCCGGTTCTGCTGTTCGTATCGTCCACCGGGTTTGATCTATGGGAATTCACCTATACCGCATCCAGCTGTATTGCCGGGGTCATCGCCCTGTCAGCGGCCGTCGTCGGTTACTGGTTGCAACCTCTCAACATGATCTCGCGCATCCTGATGGCCATCGCCGGGATCATTTTTGTGGCCCCAACATTGACAGCTGACTTGATCGCACTTGCGGTGGCATCACCGGTCATTGTCACACAATTGATCGCCCGCTCCCGGACTCAAGCAACGGCCTGACATGTCTGAACAGGTTACCATTATCGGCGCCGGGATCGTCGGCATCTGCTGTGCGCTGTCCTTGCAGGAGCGCGGCGCAGCCGTGCGGCTGATCGACCGAGGGGAACCGGGGCAAGAGACCTCATTTGGCAACGCCGGTGTCGTCTCACCCTGGTCAGTGATCCCGCAGGCCATGCCCGGTATCTGGAAAACGATCCCACAGATGCTGCTGAATCCCAAAAGTGCCTTGTCAGTCAGACCGTCGTTCTGGCCGAAGATGGTGCCCTGGGGTTTGCGGTTCCTGAAGCAATCAGGTGAGAAGTCGGTACGCGATATCTCGGATGCGATGGAACTGCTGTGCCGACCCTCGATAGAACTCTACCGTCGACATTTGCAGAATACCGGGCAGGAAGATCTGATTGCTGATTCCAACTACATCCATGCATTTCGCCGACCGGATCAGGCTGACCTTAAGGCGCTGGGATATCTGATCCGGCAAGAAAAGGGCGGGCAACTTGAGCGGATCGACGGAAGCGAGCTGCGCCGGATTGAACCTGCATTGTCCAAAGATTTCAAAGCGGCGATCCTGATCAGGGGGCAGGCGCGGGTCACTTCACCCGGTCGGGTCGGCGCGGTTCTGGCCGACAAGGCCCGCCATCAAGGTGCTGAATTCGTACGAGCCGAAGTCACCGGGCTGAACCGAACAGAAGATGGACAATGGCATATAGCAACTCCGCAGGACACACTTAAGGCAGATACTGTCGTGTTGGCCGCCGGAGTTTGGTCTGCCGGGTTGCTGAAACCACTGGGCTTGTCCGTGCCACTGGTGGCTGAACGCGGGTACCATGTTCAATTCCCTACGCCAAATATGGGCTTAGAGAATTCAGTGATGGATGTGGACGCCAAAATTGTTGCCAGTTCCATGCAGGATGGTCTGCGCGTGGCGGGTACTGCGGAATTCGGTAGCATCAACGCGCCACCGGATCCACGCAAACAGGCGCTTCTGACAGAACAGGCTCTGGCAATGATGCCGGATCTGAACATCGCGGACACACAGTTCTGGATGGGCCGACGCCCGTCTTTCCCCGACAGTTTGCCCGCAATTGGACCTATTGAAGGTCAAAAGGGCCTGTTTGGAGCTTTTGGCCATTCCCATTACGGGTTGATGATGGCCCCAAAAACCGGAGAGCTCGTGGCCGACCTGGTGTCAGGGCGACGCCTCAACATAGCATTGGACCCATTTGCCTTGTCGCGGTTCTAACACGCGCAAAGCGCCGTTTCGAAAAAGGATCACCACACCATGCCAATCTATCAGGGCGGACAGAATATCTGCGGGGCCTCCATCGGGGTTTTGTGTCTGGAAAGCTATTTCCCAAAACCTCCCGGACATATCAAGAACCCATCCAGCCTGCCGTTTCCGGTGCTGTACGAAATGATAGATGGTGTCACAGTACCGACACTGCTGAACAATCCGACGCCTGAATTGCTTGACCCGTTTATCAAGGGCGCACAACGGCTTGAGGCTGAAGGCGTGCGAGCCATCACCGGCAGCTGCGGATTTCTCGCACTGTTCCAGAAAGAGCTGGCAGCCGCCGTGACGGTGCCCATTTTTGCCTCAAGCCTGATACAGGTACCTCTGGCTTATCACATGACCGGGGCCAGCGCGCCGGTCGGAGTGATTACCGCCGATGCCTCAGCACTGACACAACGCCATTTCGATGGCGTCGGTGCAGGGGATATACCAGTGGCCGTGCAAGGCCTGGAGCATACCAGTGAGTTCGCAGAGGTAATCCTGCGCAATACGCGCACCCGCATGGACACTGATCTGATCGAAGCCGAAGTTCTGGACGCTGTGCGCAAACTGAAACGCAACACGCCTGAAATACGATCCCTGGTTTTGGAATGCACCGACCTACCGCCTTACGCAGCCCGTATTCAGGAAGAGTTGAAATTACCGGTTTTTGACCTGACGACACTGGCACAGATGGCACATACAGTGAGCACGCGTACCGGATACGGTGGGCTTATGCCCTGGGGTTGATGCTGTCGTGCCTTCCGCGCGTTGATGTTTCGGGTAACTGAGCTGGCGAAAACCGGTTTCGGTATTCGCCGGGCGTCAAACCGACGACTTTCTGAAACATGCGCCGGAAAGCCGATATGTCCATATATCCCACTTCTCGGGCTATCGTTTCGACACTGGTCTTTGACAGCTCCAACTGCTCTCTGGCTTTCCCGATACGGAGCTGCTGCAGGTACTCAGATGGGCTGAGCCCGGTCGCCGTGTGGAACCTGCGTCCAAACGTACGCAGTTCAAGTCGTGCGCAATGCGCCATGTCCGAAACACTCAATTGTTCAGAATATTTGGTCTGTATCCAATGCTGGACCCGAAGTATCGCCTTGTCACCATGGGTCAGGTTAGGCGAAAACGAACTGTAGAAGCTCTGCGCCCGCTCGCCAGGGTCGATCAGGAAAAACCGCGCAACTTCAAGCATAAGTGCCGGGCTCATAAACCGGGCGATCAGGCGCAAGCCCAAGTCCGTCCACGCCATCAATCCACCTGCCGTGACGATGTCACCATCATCGATCAACACCCGGTCGGCTTGCAGGTGAACCTGTGGGAATTTGGTGGCGAATTCTGATGCCAATGCCCAATGGGTGGTTGCTTTCCGACCGTCCAACAGGCCGGATGCAGCAAGCGGGAACGCTCCGGCGCAGATCGAACATACAAGCGCGCCCTGCTGGTGATGTTGCCGGACCCAGTTGATCACGCCTTGTTCTTTCGCGCTCGCAATCCGTGGCCCCATTGAGGGAGGCAAAATCAGCGCGTCCAGATGGTTTTCGTCTTTTGGGAAACTGCGAACAATTCGTGTATCAATCGGGCGTAGGTGGTCGGAGTACTTTTCCTGAAACCGGTTTGCGACCGTAAACAAATCCTGCAATCCGTGGATTGCAGAGCTTTGAGACTCGGGATAGGCGGCCAAACCAATTGTGATGGCATCTCGCATCGGGGTCATTTGTCCGATCTAGCATCTTTTATGTCCGATGCGCCAGTCACGTTATGGCGCTGCATAGCTTATTTCCCGGTCATACTCAGCCAGTAACGGAGACCACGATGACAAAATCTGCCCTGATCCTGATCGACATTCAGAACGACTATTTTCCCGGTGGCGAATGGGAATTGCACAAGATCGAAGAGAGTGCTGCAAACGCTGCCAGTCTGTTGGAGCAGGCCCGCACAGCAGACCAGATGATCGTGCATGTGCATCACGAGTTTCAGATCGAAAGCCCACCTTTCTTTGAGCCGAACACCCCGGGCGCAGAGATTCACGCTCTGGTGACGCCGAAAGAAGGCGAACACAAGGTTCTCAAACACCATGTTAACGCGTTTCGTGACACCAACCTGCAAGCATTGCTGGAAGAAAACGGCGTGACCGACGTGACAATTGCGGGCGACATGAGCCATATGTGCATCGATGCCGCCGCACGTAACGCCGCAGATATCGGCCTGAACGTCACTGTGGTCGAGGATGCTTGTTCCTCGCGCGATCTTGAATTCAACGGTGAAGTCATCCCGGCAGAGCAGGTACACAGAGCTTATATGTCGGCGCTGGGTTTTGCTTATGCCAAAGTCGTGACCACCGCCGACTATCTGGCTGCCGCGTAAGAGCTTGACAGGACGGAAAAACACATGGCTACACTTTACCATGCGCCCCTCACATGTTCTCTGGCTGCGTGTTTTGCAGCGGCTGAGGGTGGGGTTGATCTGAATATTGCACCCCTCAATCTGGCTACCAAGCAGTTGGCGTCTGGCGGATCACTTTATGATGTCAACACGCTGGGTCAGGTGTCGGTTCTGAAGCTGAAAGATGGCTCCCTGCTAACCGAAACCTCTACCGTGATTGCCTGGATACAGGCGCAGTCAACGAACGCGGATTTTCGTATCGATCCCTCCAGCGCGGACTACTTTCAGATGCTGCGCTGGCTGGCCTTTTGCGCCACTGAGCTGCACAAGGGTCTGTTCCGCGTCATCTTCTATCAGGAGGCCACAGATGAAGTGAAAGACCGTGTCCGCGCCCTGGCGCCACTGCGGTTCGACGTTCTGGAAAACCACCTGACCGGGCGTGACTTTCTGCTGGGAGGCAGATATTCGGCCGCAGATACGTATCTGACCTGGTTCTTTGTTCTGTCCAGGTACGCCCAGGTGGATCATGCCACTTATCCGAATATCGAAGCCTATCGCCAACGCGTTCTGGCGCGCCCTGCGATTCAGGCCCTGATCGAGAGCGACACGCAACTGGATCAGGATCTGAGGCAGAACCTGTTTGCCGCCTGACTAAAAAAGTCGGATTGCCGCAGGTCCTTGCGGCTGTCCGCTGGCTCTAGAAGACAGACAAGGACAAGGGCCTTTCCCTTGCCGGAGCGGGTGGTTAAGAAGTCCTTCCACCGTCGTTTCAGGAGGCCCCATTGGACCGTATTGCTCGCACTATCGCCACCGAAATCAACGCACGTTCCAATCAGGTTGATGCAGCGATCAAGCTGTTGGACGACGGTGCAACAGTGCCCTTTGTCGCCCGCTACCGGAAAGAAGCGACCGGTGGTCTGGATGATACCCAATTGCGCCGTCTGTCCGAGCGTCTGACCTATCTACGCGAACTTGAGGCACGGCGCGAAACAATCCTGAACTCGATCAGGGATCAGGGAAAACTGACCGAAGATTTGGGCATATCGATAGCCAAGGCGGAAACCAAGGCACAGCTGGAAGATATCTATCTGCCTTACAAGCCCAAGCGGCGCACAAAGGCGATGATTGCGCGCGAAAACGGGCTGGAACCCTTGGCCGACGCCATACTGGCCGATCGCAATGCTGAGCCAGAAACACTGGCCGAGGCCTATCTGACCGAAGCTGTTCCCACGCATCGGGATGCATTAAACGGCGCGCGGGACATCCTGACTGAACGATTGACGGAAAACGCAACACTGCTGGGTGAGCTGCGCGCGTTCATGCAGCGCGAGGCGATGTTCAGCGCCAAGGTCATCGAAGGGAAAGAAAAGGAAGGCGCAAAATTTAGCGATTACTTCGACCATTCCGAGCTTTGGGCGGATGTGCCATCCCATCGGGCGCTGGCGATGCTACGCGCTTCGAAAGAAGGTATTGCTACGCTGGACATCGCACCGGAGCCGGAATTCGGCGCTGCGCGGGCTGAGACGATTGTCGCCGCACATTTGCAGACACGTGGTCAAGGACCGGGTGATGCCTGGTTGCGCAAAGCCGCAGGCTGGACGTGGCGGGTTAAACTGTCGCTGTCCATGATGGTTGAGCTGATGGCCGACCTGCGCAGTCGCGCACAGGACGAGGCCATTCAGGTTTTTTCGCGCAACCTCAAGGATTTGCTCTTTGCTGCTCCAGCAGGAGCCAAGGCCACTCTGGGTCTCGATCCGGGTATCCGCACCGGTGTGAAGGCGGC
Organism: uncultured Ruegeria sp.; assembly: GCF_947497005.1. Lineage (GTDB taxonomy): Bacteria > Pseudomonadota > Alphaproteobacteria > Rhodobacterales > Rhodobacteraceae > Ruegeria. The sequence goes on from NZ_CANMFF010000006.1 coordinate 138,766, forward strand.
AGTGGTTGATGCTACCGGTAAGGTTGTCGCCACCGACACGCTCTATCCGTTTCAACCAAAGAACAACGTGCGCGGCGCACAGGCGACCATCCTCAATCTGATCTCGACCCACCAGATAGAACTGATCGCCATCGGGAATGGGACAGCAAGCCGTGAAACCGAACGGTTGGTCGCAGACACGCTGGCCCTGCTGCCAAAGACAGTGAAAGCGCCAACCAAGGTGGTGGTGTCCGAGGCCGGCGCCTCGGTCTATTCAGCCTCTGAACTGGCCGCACGTGAGTTTCCCGACCTGGATGTTTCGTTGCGCGGCGCGGTTTCCATTGCGCGGCGATTGCAGGACCCTTTGGCGGAACTGGTCAAAATCGAACCGAAATCCATTGGTGTTGGTCAATACCAGCATGACGTGGACCAGCACCGCCTGTCACAATCACTGGATTCTGCGATTGAGGATGTGGTGAACGCGGTCGGTGTCGATCTGAACACTGCATCAGCTCCGTTGCTGTCGCGTGTTTCCGGTCTGGGCCCGGCACAGGCCGAAGCCATAGTCACACACCGCGATCTGAACGGGCCGTTCCGATCGCGCAAAGACTTACTATCTGTCGCTCGGCTGGGTCCGCGTGCGTTTGAACAGTGCGCCGGCTTTCTGCGCATTCGTGATGGGGTGGAACCGCTGGATGCTTCGTCGGTGCACCCCGAAGCATATGACGTTGCCCGAGGTGTCATATCTGCCTGTGGGCGCGATATCCGACGCATCATGGGCCATGAAGGGGCTTTGAAAGGATTGCAGGCACAGCAATTCGTAACCCAAGACTTTGGTCTGCCTACGATTCGGGATATCTTTGCCGAGCTTGAAAAACCCGGACGAGACCCCCGGCCCAGCTTTGTCACGGCTTCGTTTGCCGATGGCGTCGAAGAGATCACCGATTTGAAGCCCGGGATGATTCTGGAAGGCACTGTGACAAACGTGGCCGCATTTGGGGCATTTGTGGATGTAGGCGTTCATCAGGATGGGCTGGTTCATGTCAGCCAGCTGGCCGACCGCTTTGTCAAAGATCCACATGAGGTCGTTAAAGCTGGGCAAGTTGTAAAAGTCCGCGTTGTAGAGGTGGATGTGCCGAGAAAACGAATCGGTCTTTCGATGCGCAAACAGGGCGGCGGCGGGAAGGGGCGCGCCTGATCCGCAAAGTGCTCCCTTTCCGGGCGCAACGACATGAAGGCCATGCATATCGGAATTAACGTGTCGATCAACTCGGGCGACCCTTTTGCGTTGTTTTCATTATGTGTTGAACTGGATATCAGCAAGTGAGTACGCAGCACCCGACCTACACACCTGAGCGGAAACGAAACATAATGCACTTCCACAACAAGCCCTATGACAAGCTTCAGGTTGGCGATACGGCTGAGTTGGTCCGCATCTGCTCGGTCGACGATTTTTATGTGTTCGCCAACAATTCGGGCAACCACAATCCGCTCCATCTGGCCAGCGAGGATGGCGACGGCGACCACGTCAACGAAGCGGTCGCACCTGCCATGTTTGTGGGGGCTCTGATCTCGGCCGTTTTAGGCAACGTTCTACCGGGGGCAGGGACGCTCTATAAATCGCAGCGCTTTGACTTTGTTGAAAGGGCACATGCGGGTGACGAGCTGGTGTCCAAAGTCACCGTTTCCGAGAAGCGGCCGAACCGCGAAGTCGTCTTTGATACGGTCGTTACGCGCCCATTAGATGGTGCTGTAATTGTTAGCGGACAGGCTGTTGTGGTCGCGCCGGATAAAGAGATGGTATTTGCTGAGTTGGAGGTGCCTGGGCTTGTGGTCAAACGTCATCGTCACTTTGATGCCATGCTGGAAAAGGTGCGCCCACTGCCGCCTATGCCTACTGCTGTTGTGGCCCCGGAAGAGCCTAATTCCTTGGGTGGAGCCCTGTTGGCCGCACATGAAACAATCATTACCCCCATTCTGATCGGTGACCCTGACAAAATCGCGAATGCTGCCGCTGAACTCGGCACCTCGCTGGATGGGTTTGAAATTGTGCCGCAGAACGATCACTTCAGTGCGGCCAACACAGCGGTCGACCTCGTTGCAGAAGGTAGAGTGAAAGCGCTCATGAAAGGGCAATTGCGCACGGACGAGCTGCTAAAGGCCGCGTTGAGGCGAGAAAATGGCCTGCGCGCCGGTCGGCGCTTTACCCACGTCTTTGTCATGGACATCCCCGGACAACCCAGACCGCTTTTGGTGACAGACGCGGCGATCAACATCGAACCGGATCTGGAAACAAAGATTGATATTGTCCAAAACGCAATCAATCTGGCCCGTTCGCTGGGGATCGATAACCCCAGGGCTGGCATCCTTTCTGCCATCGAAACAGTCAATCCGGCCATCCGATCTTCGGTTGATGCGGCACTGCTGTCGAAAATGGCAGAACGCGGCCAGATTACCGGCGGGCTGGTCGACGGCCCTCTTGCCATGGACAATGCGGTCAGCCTTGCTGCTGCCCGGTCCAAGGGGATTGTTTCGGATGTCGCAGGCAAAACGGATATTCTGGTGGTGCCCAATCTGGATGCCGGGAACATGATGGCCAAGCAACTGACCTATATCGCGAATGCAGAAGGGGCTGGTGTGGTCATGGGGGCCAAAGCACCCATCATTCTGACCAGCCGAGCAGATGACGATAAGGCCCGACTGGCGTCCTGCGCCGTGGCGGCTCTGCACGATGCCTTCACTCAATCGCACACCGGAGAGCCCACATGACGCATGTCGTGACACTGAACGCCGGATCGTCTTCGATGAAATTTGGTCTGTTTAAGCTGACCGAAGACGATCCTATCATGGTTTGCACCGGGGCGGTCGAGCGGATTGGAGAACAGGAACCGCTTGTTAAAGCGAAGTCTTCCGATGGCAGTGTCCTTGCAAGCGGCTCTGCGGGCGAAATACATGATCACGCTGAAGCCCTGGACTGGGTTTTGAACCTGCTGGCTCGCTCCTTCCCAAATAGCGACGTGACTGCGGTAGGACACCGTGTTGTTCACGGTGGGCCTGAGATCGACGCGCCGCTGCCATTGACACAGGCTTCCATTGAAGCGCTGGATAAGCTGTCGCCGTTCGCCCCGTTACATCAGCCGCACAATCTGGCAGGGGCAAAGGCCGCGATGAAGCGCTTTCCAAACGCCGTTCAAATCGCCTGTTTCGATACAGCCTTTCACCGCAATCACCCTTGGGAAAATGATGTATTCGCCTTGCCGCGCGAGTATTACGACAAAGGCGTTCGGCGCTATGGCTTTCACGGGCTCAGTTATGAATACATCTCGGATCATATGGCAAAAACAGCGCCGCTGCTGCACGAAGGGCGAGTGGTAGTGGCCCATCTGGGCAACGGCGCGTCGATGTGCGCAATGATAGGGGGGCGATCCGTGGGCTCAACAATGGGGTTCTCGGCCCTGGACGGATTGCCGATGGGTTCGCGTTGCGGCCAGTTGGATCCGGGCGTTGTGTTATATCTGATGGATCAGGAAGGGCTGAGCGCGGACGAAATCTCGGACCTTCTGTTCCGGAAGTCAGGGTTGTTGGGCCTTTCGGGGCTATCGAGCGATATGCGCACCCTGGAAAAGGCGGATACGCGCGAAAGCCGTCAGGCCATCAGCTATTTCACCTTCCGTATTCGTCGTGAACTTGGTGCGATGGCGGCCATTCTCGGCGGAATCGATGCTTTGGTGTTCACCGGCGGGATCGGAGAAAACTCGCGCCTTGTGCGTGAACGGGTGTGTTCCGGGATGGGATGGTTGGGTATCGAGCTGAATCCGGATGCAAATGCAGATAACGACCTGATCATCTCAACCGATCTGTCCCGCGTGGTAACCATGGCGATTCCAACAAATGAAGAGCTGGTCATTGCCCGTGCAGCAGCTGATCTGTTGGCCGAACGCCCGCACCAAAAAACCGCATAGAGAGTGCTCAGGTCGCCTTGTAGGTCCAGCGATAGACAGGCGGGGTCGGTCCTTTGTTCCGACCGCCTTGCTGCATCTGTTCCCACGCATGGGCGAGAATTCCTACAGATCGGGACAGGCAGAAGAGGCCGCGTGCCAGTGGAGGCGCAAAGCCGAGCTCGGCATAGATAACTGCCGTGGCACCATCTATATTCATCGGCACGGGCTTCCCTTTGCGCCTCGCCAACTCTGCTTCTATGGCTTGCCCGGTCCGCGCGAAACGACCACCACAAGCTCCGTCTTTCACAGCTTCGGTGACCAGCGCCATCAGGCGCGGGGCACGGGGATCTATAGGGGTGTGGAATCGATGACCAAAACCCGGCAATATCTTTCCTTCGCTATCGATCCAGTCATCCAGCGCCTGTTCCAACCGGCCAGGATGTTCCGTTACGAAGTGGTATAGGGTGACGGCCTGCTCACCAGCCCCACCATGAATGTTCCCCAGCATATTCACAGCGCTCGCCATCGCGTTGTTGAGGGGCAGGCCACAGGTCACGGCCATACGCGCAGTTGCGATTGACGGCGCTTGAGGCCCGTGATCAACGGCTGCGACCAAGGCCGCCTCGAACAGACGTGCCTGCGCCTCAGATGGGTGATCACCGCGCACCATGAACCAAATCATTTCCGCAAAGCTGAGATGTCCGATCAGATTCTGGATCGGTTCACCTCGCAGGTCGATCCGACCAGGTTCCATATCGATGATGGATGTTGTCCACCAATTGGACACATCGCTCATATGACGCCTTCCTTGCTCAACGCGTCAATCTCGGCGCCGGACAATCCGATTTCAGACCAGATAGCTGTGTTATCGGCCCCGAGCTTTGGTGGGGCAGTATGTGGCATTCGCCGCACGCCATCCATCACAACGGGACTGCCTGCAAGCTTCATGTCTTCGCCCTGAACCTTTAAAGATCCAATCAGGCCGCGACCTGAGAGCTGTTCGTCAGCAAGCGCTTCGGGCACGGAAAGAACCTGCCCGGTAGGGACACCAATGGCATTGAGTTCCCTAACCCAGTCTGCCGCTGATTTGGTTTGCAGTGTTTGCTCAAGCTCCTCGCGAAGGGCGTGGCGGTTTCGTTTACGGTCTTCCCGCGTTGCATAACCGGGATTGTTCAACAGTTCAGGCCGCCCCAGATGACGGGCAAGAGTCTGCCATTGCTCGTCTCGGTTGGCCGCAATATTGATCGGGCCATCAAGCGTTGCAAATGTACCTGAGGGGGCAGAGGTGATATTTTCGTTTCCATGCGCCCCCGGCATGACGTCACCCACCAGATAGTTCGACACAACCCACCCCATTGTCGAGATCACGGCTTCGGACATTGCAACATCCAGATACGTTCCACGTGGGTTGGCGTTCAATGCTGCAGCGACTGCAAAGGCGGCGGTCATCCCTCCGACTGTGTCCGCCAAAGGATAGCCCACGCGATAGGGCGCAGTGTCGGGGTCTCCGGTAATCGACATCACGCCACTAATACCCTGAACGATTTGATCATAAGCAGGATCGCCTCGACGGGGACCATCTTGACCGAACCCGCTGACGGCGCAGTAGATCAGGTTGGGATTGACGTCCCGCAGAACGTCGTAGCCAAGACCCAAACGATCCATGACACCAGGCCGGAAGTTCTCGACCAAAACATCAGCCGTTTGGACAAGGTGTTTCAGCAACGCTTTGCCCTTGTCGGACTTCATGTCTAACGTGACAGATTTCTTCTCGGCATTTTGCGCCAGAAAACTGATCCCCATGCCCGCTGTGTTTCGGACCGGGTCAGCGCCCAAAACGCGGGCAAGGTCGCCGCCACCGGGGCGTTCGACCTTGATCACTTCGGCCCCCATCAGGGCCAGTTGGTAGCAGCAATACGGACCCGCGAGGACATTTGTCAGATCGAGGACCCGTATTCCTGCCAGAGGTTCAGTCACCTTCTGCAACCCCTGCAGCCCGTGCCCGAGCGCGGCCCGCACGATAGCTGGGCAGCAGCACAAGCAGCACCGCGATAGCCAACAGACCCAGCGTCATCGGACGTTCCCAGATGAACGCGATGCCGTCATAAAGCTGCATCGACCGGGCGAAGTTATCTTCCATCATGCCGCCCAGGATGAATCCGATCAGAAGCGGTGCCAGCGGATAATCGGCAAACTTCAAGGCCGTCGCGCAGACACCGAAGCCAACAAGTATCAACAGTTCAGTTGCATTGTTCTGGCCGATATAGGCCCCCATCAGGGTGAAGAACAAAATGAAGGGGATCAGGTAATTACGCGGAACAGACAGCACTTTGGCGATATACGGGATCAAGGGCAGGTTAAGGATCAGCAGCACGAGGTTGCCGATGAACATCGACATGATAACTGCCCAGAAGATTTGCGGCTCGTCCAGCATCAGGCGCGGGCCCGGCGTTACGTTCAATGCGATCAGAGCGCCAAGAAGGATCGCGGTAGTGCCAGACCCCGGGATACCCAGCGTCAGCAGCGGCACGAAAGACCCGGTGCAAGCCGCATTGTTTGCCGATTCAGGAGCCGCAAGACCCTTGATTGAGCCTTTGCCGAATTCTTCCTGTTCGTCTTTCGGGGCGATGTTGCGTTCGACCGCATAGCCGAGGAAACTTGCAATCGTAGCGCCTGCACCGGGCAGGACGCCGATGAAGAACCCTTGTATCGATTGGCGACCAATCACAGGTGCGATAGCCTTGGCTTCACTGCCAGATATCCGCAGGTCTTTGATCTCGCCATCATCTCCTTGAAGGTCTTTTGGTTTGAGCACCAGAAACAGCGCTTCTGGCAAGGCGAACATGGCCATTGCCAAGGTGATGAACCCAAATCCGGACTGCAGGTCCATGATACCCATGGTGAATCTCGGCAAGTTGAACAATGCGCCTTCGCCCACGGTTGCCATGATCAGCCCGAGAAGCGTCATAATGACCGCTTTGGCAACTTGTCCTGTTCCTGCAAAGGCGGCGATGGCCGACAGGCCCACGACCATAAGCGCGAAGTATTCAGCCGAGTGGAACAACAGAGCGACAGAGGACAGGGCAGGGGCGAAGACCATCAGCAAAATGGCACCAATTGTACCGCCTGCAAAACTTGCGATTGCAGCAATGGTCAACGCTTTTCCTGCTTTGCCCTGGCGGGCCATTGGGTATCCGTCAAAGCTGGAGGCGACAGTACCCGCGACCCCCGGCGCATTCAGCAGGATGGAAGAGGTAGAGCCGCCAAATATGGCTCCGTAATATACACCGGCCAGCAGGATCAGCGCTGCTGAAGGATCCCCCATGGAAATCGCGACCGGGATCATGATGGCGATGATCGACATCGGTCCAAGACCCGGCAGCATTCCAATGAATGTGCCGATCAGGCAACCTGCGATTACCATCAGAAGGTTTTGTATGGAGAATGCCGTTTGCAGGCCGATCAGAAGTCCTTCAAGCATGTCAGCCTCCGAAAATGCCCGGCAAGGGGCGCATGTAGATGCCAAGAACTTCCTGAACCAGATACCAGACCGAGCCGGCGGCGATCAGTGCGACAGGCAGCATGATGTGCCATTTGCGTTCACCCAGAATGAAAGCTCCGAGGATCAGGAAGGCCGAGGTCGAGATCAGAAAACCAACGGGACGCAGGCAGAGCGCGTAGACAACCATAAGGCCCAAGAGCATCAGCGCCTGACTCAGATGGTATTCACCCAAGCGTCGGTAATCGATGTCGGCTTCTTTGGGTTCCGCTTTTTCGAAACCCAGCAAAATGATCGTAGTGGTGATGATACCCAAAACAGACAGCACTTTTGGGAATGTGCTTGGCCAGATAGGGTTTCGCTGCATGAAGGGGGGAAGGCCGCTATCCATCGTGAACCACGCAGCGTAGCCATATGTTAAACAAACACCCAGAAGAACGAGCGCGATCCAGCGATCCAGCGCCATGAGGCCCTCTCCTTTTTTTGTCATTGGGGATGGCAGAGCGGCGATCCGCTCTGCCAGAACTGGCTTTAGAGGAAGCCCAGCTTTTTCATCAGATCGCCGATCTGCTGTTCTTGCTGCTCCAGGAACGACTGGAAGTCAGCGCCCGAGTTGTGGATGTTGACCCAACCGTTACGCGCACGAACCTCTTCCCATTCCGGGGTATCGTACATCTTGGCAATCGCGTCCTGATAGGCAACAATTTTGTCTTCAGGCAGGCCTGGGGCTCCGAAAAAGCCGCGCCAGTTCACGAAGGTCGTATCAATGCCCTGTTCTTTCATGGTTTTCGCATCAGGGGCAGCGTCAACGCGCTCGTCCGAGGTAACGCCAATGATCTTGACTTCACCCGCATTCGACAGATCCACAGCTTCCGAGAAACCGGTAGACAAAGCTGCGATTTCACCCGATAGCAGCGCTGCCATGGCCTTACCGCCAGCGTCATACGGGATGTATTTTACCCCAAGAGCGTCTTTGCCAGCCGCTTCCATCACCATCGCAGCGACCAGATGATCCATGCCGCCCGGAACAGAGCCGCCGCCAATTGCTGTGCTGCCCGGGTCGGCATCAAACGCAGCAAGCAGATCATCCATCGAATTGATCGGACTGTCCTTGCCTACAACGATGGCCGCATAATCTCCGATAGTGCCCGACACCAATGTCAGATCGCGGAAATTGTGCGGGAACACACCTGTCAACGAACGGATAACGATTGGCGTGGAGTTCACCATCAGCGTTCCGTGGTTGCTGTCCGCGTTTTCGATCAGGAACCCGATGGCTTTACCGCCACCGCCACCCGACATGTTTTCATAGGAAGCAGTGCCCACAAGGCCTGCGTTTGTCAGCGCTTCGCCAGTGCCGCGGGCAGTGCCGTCCCAGCCACCGCCGGCGCCGCCGGGAATCAGAAAGTGGATGCTGTCCAAAACCTGATCTTCAGCCAGAGATGGTCCTGCCAGACCAAATGCAGCCACAGCTGCGATCAGGGCCCGACGGCCCAGTGTAAATGTCGTCATGATGTCCTCCCGTTTGACAACCGGCCGCATGGCGGCTCAGATTGGGTGGAACAAAATCACATCAACCTGACATCAACCTGTCACGCGCGAAAATACTGCGGAAACCCCATGAAATTCCTGCTAGTGGAAGACAATATTGATCTGGCCAACGCCGTCTGCTCACGCATGAGGTTAGACGGACATGTAATTGATCATGCATCAAAACTGGACGACGCAACTGCCTTTGTCGCAACACAGGAATACGATTTGATCCTGCTGGACATCATGCTGCCGGATGGGGACGGTCGCGACTTTCTGAAACGGCATCGCGCAAGCCATCTGGACACACCCGTGATCGTTTTGACGGCCCGCAGTCAGGTTTCAGATCGAATCGGATCACTCGATCTGGGGGCCGATGACTACGTCACCAAACCTTTCGATCACGCCGAACTCGAAGCCCGGTGCCGCGCTGTTCTGCGTCGCAAATCCGGAAACGCCAAGACAACGATCGAGGTGGGGGGCATTGTCTTTGATCCTTTGGCGGGTCATCTGACTGTAGGGGATGAAACCGTTTCGTTGCGCAACCGGGAACTGCGCCTTCTGGAATTGTTCATCAACGCTCCCGGTCAGGTGTTTTCAAAACAAAAACTCACGGACCGGCTTTTTGCATATGACGACGATGTCTCGGACAACGCTATCGAGGTCTATGTTGGCCGTCTTCGCAAACATCTTGAGCCTTCGGATCTGAAAATCACTACGCTTCGCGGCCTTGGATACAGGCTGGATCATGCCTCCTGATCCCTATGTGTCAGGTTCGCTCCGGAACAGGCTGGTTCTGACGTTGATCGGGGGTGCGGCGATCCTTGCGTTCCTTTTGTTCATCGCGGTTCGAAACTATGCCGCTCAGGTCGCGCAACAGGGGCAGGACAATATTCTTGGGGCATCCGTAACATCGATTCTGGATGCGGCAGCTCTGCGCGAAGGTGAGTTGGAGGTCGATATTCCTTATGGCGCCTTTGCTATGCTGAGCACTCCGTCCGATGATCGGGTTTTCTACGCGATCTTTCAAGATGGGGAATTTCTGTCCGGATATGAAGACCTGCCGCCGATCAAAGGGCAATTCAACAGCAAGTGGAGCTTTCAGTCCAGTCAGATACGGGGCGAGTCAATCCGTCAGGTTAGCGCCAGCCGAACCCTTGTGGGCCTGAACAGGCAAACCGTTATCGAGGTCGCATTGGGTCAGACTCAGGACGCGCTGGCGGAAACACTGGACCAGATTTCGCGGAACGCGGCGATTTTGGGCATCGGGTTCTTCGCCCTGGCCACAGCTCTGTCCTTTTGGGCAACATCATCCACCATTGGGCAATTGAACAGGCTAACGACCTCTGTCACTCGTCGTGGCCCGCAGGATCTTAGCCCATTCAAAAAGCCGGTACCCCGCGAAATGGCCCCGTTGGTGGCGTCGCTGAACTCATTGATGGGGCGACTGGATCAGTCATTGAGCCAGTCAGAGGATTTCATCGCTGAGGCTGCCCATCGGGTACGCACCCCGCTGGCAACCGTCAGATCTTACGCTGATGCCACTTTGCAGAGAGTCGAAAAGGAAGAAAATCGCGAGGCTTTGCGCTCGATGGTGCGGGCGATTGATGAAAGCTCCCGCGCGGCGGGGCAATTGCTGGATCACGCGATGATCACATTCCGGGCCGACCACCTGGAGCGGGAAGACATTGATCTGAACGCCTTGATCCGTGATCTGGTGCAGCGTCTGACGCCAATAGCCGAGATGAAGGACTTGTCTTTATACCTGAGCGGCGATCCACAGGTTTCATATTCGGGTGATCCCATTCTCCTTCAGAATGCTGTGCGCAACATGATCGACAACGCGCTAAAATATGCCCCCGCTGACAGTTCAGTCCGCATTGAGATCACATCACAACCACATATTCAGATCCGTGTAAAAGACCGTGGGCCCGGTTTCCCCCTGAACGAAATCGACACCCTGACGCGGCGATTCGAGCGCGGAAAGAACGCAAGCGGTACCATCGGGTCGGGATTGGGCCTGACTATTGTTCAGGACGTCGCAACGGCACATGGCGGGACGCTTGAACTCGCAAATCGGCAAGGGGGTGGTGCGTGCGTTACGTTATCGCTTTAATTTTCTTCAGCCTTCCCGTCATGGCTGCCGCGCAAACCTGGGAAGACAGGCAGATATTCAATGCCGCAGCAGAAGAGGCGCATATTCGTGTCATCTCAAGCACGGACACCTTTCTCTTTGAGCCCCTGATTGCCGAGTTTATTAGAGAAAATCCCGGCATTTCGGTCGAATACATGGTGACCGGCACCGCAGACATCGACCGTATTGTCCGTGCTGCGCCTGAAGATTTCGATGTCGTCATTTCCAGCGCGATGGATTTGCAACTGAAGCTTGCAAATGATGGATTTGGGCGCGTCATCGACGACATCTCGCTGCCATCCTGGGCGCAATGGCATCAAAGCCTATTTGCCTTTACTTCCGAACCGGCGACAATCGTTGTGAACCGTGCAGCCTTTGCCAACGGTCTCGTTCCAGAGACCCGACAGCAACTGATCGAAATCCTGCGTCTGCGACCGGATGACTTTCGAGGGCGGGTTGGCACATACGACATACGCAAATCCGGCCTTGGTTATCTATTTGCAACGCAGGATGCCCGCGCATCCGAGACCTATTGGCGGCTTATGGAAGTGATGGGTGGTCTTGATGTACGCCTCTACTGCTGTTCGGCCGACATGATTGATGATCTTGTCAACGGGGAAATCGCTGTGGCCTACAACGTCTTGGGCAGCTATGCAGACGCCCGTACCGGAAGCAAAGATACATTGGAAATTATTCTGCCGTCGGATTTTCAAACGACCATGATGCGGACAGCTATGGTACTAAACGGAACCGCCCACCCGAATGCCGCCGCCGAATTTCTCGGGCACCTGGTTTCGAACCGATCCGGGCGGTCAGAGGACGCCTTTGCGCTCCCACCATTGGCCCCTTATGAAACACGCACAGAACGAGAAACGATAGGGTTGGACCCAGCTCTCATGACATTTTTGGACCGGTTGAAACGCCGCCGCTTTCTGACCGAATGGGAAAACGCGGTTATCCAGAGATAACCGCGATCTCTTCATTCTCGAAACGCGCGATTGAAGTAATCTGCCATCGGTTTGACAAGATAAGACAAAGGCGTGCGTTCGTCAGTCTTGATCAATGCCTCCACCGGCATACCAGGCAAAAGTTCCTGGCCATTCAAGCGCTCTACTTGACCGTCATTTAAAACCACTTCGGCGCGGTAGAAGGAAAAACCGGACTGCTCGTCCGTGAATGTGTCGGCAGACACATTGTTGACCTGACCATCCAGCTCGGGGGTCTCACGCTGATTGAACGCCGAAAACCGGAGGGTCACGGGTTGACCGACATGCAACTGATCCACGTGAATGGCTTCGACACGGGCGGCGACCAAAAGGGGTGTATCCTGCGGAACCACGTACATCATGGGTTCTCCCGGCTGAATGACAGACTGCAGGGCGAAGACCTGGCTTCCGTAAACGGTTCCGCTGACGGGTGCACGGATATCCAACCTTGTCAAACGCTCTGAAAGGGATAACCTCCGCTCGGACAGTTCCGAGACCTGTGCCTGCACATCCCGCAACGTGGTGATCGCCTCTTCTCGCCGGGTTGCCGTAAGCTCGACAATCTGGATTTCGGTTGACGCGATCTGCCCCTTCAACCGCGCAACGGCTGCTTCAAGCCTGCCAATTTCGCCAGTCAGACTGGCCTCCTCCCGCTGCAATGCGAGCACACGGCTGGTTTGTGTCAAACCCCTATTCAAAAGGCTTTGCTGATCTTCCAGTTCATCCTCGATAAGTTCGACCTGGCGGCGCAATGAAACCAACTGGGCCTCGGTGCCTGCAATCTCACTATTGATCTGAACCAATTGCTTGCTCAATTGCTCATCTTGCTTTGACAGTGTCTCGAGCCGAGCATCAAACAAGTTGTTTTGACCTGCGATAAGATCCGGATCAATGTTGTTCTCCAGTTGAACCTCGCGCAAACGCACAACCAGTTCTTCTGACGTCATTCCATCCCGTTCAGCCTCAAGCCGAGCGCGACGAGCCAGCAAGTCAAAAAGCTGCGCTTCTACGATGGTTTGTTCGGAAGAAAGGAACGTGTCATCCAACCGTAATAGCAATTCACCAGACGCGACCACGTCACCGTCACGCACGAAAATCTCACCGACCACACCGCCATCTGGATGTTCCACCACCTGCCGGTTGCTTTGCACTTCAATCACACCAGAAGATACGATAGCCCCGGCCAACCGCGTTTTCACGGCCCACAAGCCCAAACCGCCAACCAAAAGGACTAGGGCCGCAAATCCGACAAACGCGGGGACTTTAATACCCCAGGCGGGCGCCGATTTTTTGGAAGTCGTTTTTGCCATTATTCACCTACGGGGCTGAGCTTGCGCTTGATCGCGCCCGCATTCTGCACCATTGCATTCAACACTTCGTCTCGGCTGCCGAATTTCACCACTTGCCCCTTTTCGACAACAGCCAGATCATCGCATTCCGAAATGGCTTGCGGCCGGTGGGTCATGATGATCGCTCCCTTACCCGCCTCCTTTAGACCCCGAACAGCTGCATTCAATGCCTCGGTTCCATCAGCGTCCAGCGCTGAATTCGGTTCGTCCAGAATAAGCAGAACAGGGTCGCCATACAGTGCCCGGGCCAGCGCAATCCGTTGCTTTTGACCGCCTGACAACTGGCTATCGTTGCCCTCAAGGAAAGTGCCATAGCCCTTTTCCAAAGACAGGATCAGTTCATGCGCATTGGCCTTTTTGGCCGCAGCGACGACAGCTTCGGAATCCGGATTTTCGGACATCCGAGCAATATTCTCGGCAACGGTTCCGTTGAACAGTGTCACTTGCTGCGGCAAGTATCCTATATGGCTGCCCAGATCGTTTGAGTCGTATTGATCCAAAGTGGCACCACCCAATCGAATCTCACCGGCCGCTGGTCGCCAAAGCCCAAGCAATGCCTTGGCCAACGTTGTCTTGCCCGACCCGCTTTTTCCGATAACACCAAGGGCCTTACCCGGTTGAAGTTGCAGGTTCACATTCCGCAATGTCGGTGTCGAAACGCCTGGCGGAATTACGGTCAGAGACTTGGCTTCCAATTGCGACTTGGGGATAGGCAAGCGAATCCGCTGCTCTTCTGGCGGCGTCTGGTCTAGAAACCGGCTCAGCGAGCCCCACGCCGTTCGCGCACGTTCGATCAAACCCCATTGTCCAACGGCCTGCTCGACCGGGGCCAGCGCCCGTCCCAACAGGATCGAGCCTGCGATCATCGCACCAGGCGTCATTTCATTTTGCAGAACCAACCACGCGCCCAGTGCGAGCATGGCCGATTGAAGAAACAACCGCAGCGATTTGGTCAGTGACGTAAAGCTTCCAGTCCAGTCGCTGGCCGAAATGCTCTGGCGCAAAGCATCCGAGCGCTGGTTCAGCCACCGTTTCGTCACATCTGCCTGCATACCCTGCGAGCGCACAACTTCAGCGGCTTGCCGCGCTTGCTCGGAAAAGGCGTTCGCCCGTGCCGCTGCAGATTGCGCTTCGGCAACCTTTCGGCTGGTCAGGGCCTGATTGAGCAGTGCTATCACGACGAGCACGGCACCACTTGTCACTGCCAACCAGCCAAGTAGCGGGTGAAACAGGAAAATGGCACCCAAAAAGACCGGCGTCCATGGTATGTCCATCACCGCCAGCAAAACAGGTGACGAGCACAGGTTGCGAATGGATTCCAGATCTCGCAGGGCCGTTGCAGGGGCCGATCGCACCTTGGGTACAAGAGAGCGGCGCAGTGTCGCTTCAAATACCCGTTCATCCAGTTGAGACTGAAACCGCGCACCGAACCGCGCAACAATACGTCCCCGCGCATAGTCGAGCATTGCCATCAACGCATAAAGCATTGCCACAAGCAAAAACAGAGCGGTCAGAGTTTCAACAGCTCGCGAGCCGAGAACCCGGTCATATACCTGCAGCATGAACAGAGGACCTGTCAGCATAAGCAAGTTGACGAAGATGCTGAACAAAAACGCTAAGGCCAGGAACGCAATGCCTTGATTGCGTACGTTTCGCAATTCATGGCGAGGAGCCGCTGATCCGCGGTGTTGAGGTTTCACAGTTTTCAATCCACATCATTCGGGGAAGCATCGCTGCATTTAGAAAGTTAGTTCACCATTGCCAAGTTTGCACACGTTTTTTTGAGCAAGAAACCGCAGACCTCTGGCCGGAGAAAGCGCTTTTTAGCCACCTTTCGGATGACACACAGTTTTATCATTTGCACTCCGGCGACCTGTTGATTTTTAGCGAACCAAATTTGCCTTGGCACTCCTGTCTAGGTGTTTGATCAGTGTCAGATCGCATGCATCACTTGCTGCGTAATGCCCGCCAAGATGCGGCAACGCAGATAGACATCACATATGTTGCCGAAACTGACAGTTTGCTGAACAAAGACAACGGGACAGCCATTTCCAAGCGAAATCAAGACCGGATCGCTGTACCCTTCTTTACGACCAAGCGGGATGCCGGAGGTACGGGTATGGGGTTGGCAATTGTCGCCGCAGTGTTGAAACAGATTAATGCGCGTATTGAAGCTGAACCGAGCGAAGACGGCGCTCTGTTTCGGATTGAATTTACTGCGGACTATGAAATCCGATAGACCCCCAAGGCGCATCTTTTTTTCGCGCACGCGCATCCTTTCAATCGTACAGATCGACACTTCGGTTCGACGTATCCTGAATCTGAAGTTCCGGTTGGGTCGATTCGACAATCCGTTTGAGGCCAAAAGGGTTCAGGAATCCGTTGCAACGGAAGGGCCGGGCAGCGGCGCTCACTCATGCTTTTGTCCACTTTAGGATCATCAGCCGACTGAACGCCGCCGCTCGACGTTTGGCCCAGAGGTTGGTCACGTACAAGGAGTGCAGCCGGAGCAGTCAGGCTAGGGTGCCCAATCGGGCACACCACAATATTCTGCGAATTGCACTGGAAACGGCCATCTCAGCGTCAGTGAATAGACCGTCTCCAGCGCGTCAGCTTTTTAAATCAAAAAGCTGTCTTCTTCCAACAGCGATGCAATTGTCGGATTGGTCTCGTCTTCTTCGGTGTCCGGGTTAACATCCAACACGGTAACCATCAGATCCTCAGAAACAGGGAGCAACATGTCCCGAGCTTGATGCAAGCTTAGCAGTGCGTAGATGTCATCTGCGTCTTCGCGAACACCCAGATCAGGAACAAACTCCAGCTGATCTACCGTTTCGTCCCAATCGGACACGCCCAAAACATCTTCTACCGGTGACGTGTTTTGCTCGGTCGTTGAAAGCCTGCCGAGTTTAGGCAGTGCGTGCCCCACGGTCCCACTGCCGTTGATATCGTAGCCATAGAAGCTCTCGACATCCACAACATCGGGGACAGTGTTGGTACTAACGAATTGACCAGTGGAATCGGTTACCCATTCACCATAAGATCCGTCTGTATGTTGCCACAGCACCCGGTAGCCCCCGCCTGATGGCTCGGCATGAATGGCCTGCCAGCCAGGGAAACTGTCGGGTCCGACAGTGGCGCCGCTGAATGTCAGCGCAACGGTGCCGTTGATCAGATATTCACCTTGAGTTGTCGCCCCGAGCGACGTGGAGCCATTGGATTCAAGGTTGACCGTGCCATGACCTGTCAGCCCGTCACCATTAATATCGGTGCCATAGAAGATCTCAACGTCGGCGACGTTGTTTATCGTGCTGCTGCTGACGAATTGACCAGTGCCACCCGTGACCCATTCACCATACGTCCCGTCTGTATGTTGCCACAGCACCCGGTAGCCCCCGCCTGATGCCTCGGCATGAATGGCCTGCCAGCCTGGAAAGCTGCCAGGCCCGGCATTAGCGTTGTTGAGCGTCAAGTCGATGTTGCCATCAATTACATATACACCGCGGATTGACGATCCGAGCGTCGCGGTGCCATTGCTCTCGATACTGGTTATGACATCACCGATTTGCATGTCATTGTTCAGGTCTGCGCTATAGGTGCTTTCAGCTGCAACAACATTGTCGACCGTGCTGCTGCTGACGAAATCACCATTGGAATCCGTGATCCATTCACCAAGCGTCCCGTCTGTATGTTGCCATAGCACTCTGTAGCCACCGCCCGATGCCTCGGCATGAATGGCCTGCCAGCCCGGGAAACTGTTGGGTCCGGCTTTGACACCATTGAGTGTCAGATCGATGCTGCCGTTGATCAAATACCAACCTTGGCTTGAGGACGCGAGCGTTGTGGCGCCATTGGATTCAATGTTAACTGTACCGTGACCGGTTAGCCCGTCACCATTCACATCGGCGCTATAGAAGACTTCGACATCTGCGACATTGGTAATGCTGGTACTGCTGAGGAACTGACCATTGGCATCGATGGTCCATTCGCCATACGTCCCGTCCACATTTTTCCACAGCACTTTATAACCGCCGCCCGATGCCTCGGCCTGAATAGCCTGCCAGCCTGCGATCGTATTTTGACCGGCAGCCTGACCATTAAATATTACCGCAATATTCGAGCTGCCTGCATCCAGCACGTAGATACCCTGGCTTGCATGTTTCAGTGTCGTGCCGACCGTATCGATATCCGAAAGCTGCATGGCGGTTTCGATATTCGAACGATCATACGCTTGTAATCCGTTCAGGAATTCAATCGCCTCTACGTCGTCAGTGATCGTGAAAGTGACACGCGTGACAGCGTCGAGAAATTCGTACGTAGTGCCGTTTTTGAAGAACAGGTAGTTGCTGATGGCGCTGACAAATCTGACCGTATCAGTGCCGCTTCCTCCGGAAAACGAACCTGCATTGTTTGTCACAATGGCCCAATCGCTGCCTTGACCCCCGAATACCTGGTCGGCACCAGATCCGTTCGCCAGATAGATGGTATCGTTCCCCAAGCCACCATAAATCGTGTTGTTGTTTGTACCGTCGGACACCGAATAAATTCTATCGTTTCCGTGGTTACCATTTAGAACATTCTGTGCAGTGTTCCCAACAAGCACATCCTCACCCGTCCCGCCAATCGCGTTTTCAATCACAACGCCATGCGCAATTGTAAAGCCGCCCTGTACTCCGGCAGCATAAGACACAACCCCACCGCCGGTATCGGAGTAATCCAACGTTGCCGCTCGGAGGTCGATCCATGCAGTCGAACTGCCAAGATGCTGGATCGTATCATTTCCACCTGTATCCCAAATAGACTGATAGCCGGTTCCCGCGACGTTTGCGGACGGAATAGTATAGGTGTTGTTGCCAGAGTTTTGCGTAGTATTCGCGCCATACATTGCTTGCAGCGCAGCGATGTCCAAAGCGCCAAGCCCCGTTGAGCCACCATAAGTTGCGCCTACTGCGAGAGTTCCGTTCTGTGAGGTCCAGCCATCATTATACGACATCACGGTGTAGACACCCTGATTGAGGCTCCCGGTACCAAACGAGTCAAACGGCGACGTGACGCCGCTCAAGATTGTTGTTCCCAGACCGGTATCGTGCGGGTGACCCAAACCAAGCGCATGACCCAGTTCGTGGACCAGAGTCGTAAAGAAAAACCCCCCCGGGTCTCCGTTTCCACCAGCACCCGCTGTCCAGTAGGCGGTATTGAACGCACCTTCAGAAGGAAGGCTTGATGGCGTGTAGTGGTAACCAAGCGTTTGTGGGTTACCAAAAAATGAACCCGGAGCAATAATTTCGACCAGGTCTGCCGAAGCACTGCTGGATTCAACAAAACTCACATTTGCTACCGCCTCTATCGCGGATAAGGCCGCACGGAATTCTGCCTTGTATTCCGCAGTCCACGCTTGTGTGCCGGAGTACTGTTCGAAGTGATAAGTAATCACGGTCAGTGTCGAAGGGTCTCCGTCGCCGTAAGCCCACGTACCTTGTATCGCACTGAGTGGAGAAGATGATGGGGGTTTGGGGATTGCAGTCGTAGTAAGCATTGCTCAGCCTTAAGCCTCAGAAATCTAGATTGCGCTCAGATGCACGTTTAAATAGTTTTTTTTGTGACATGCCTTTGTGCGCCAATCTCTTGGAAACATAAGTATCGACCATGTTTCAAGTGGCCGTTTTTTTCAATGATCGAATTGTCTCATAACTGCACACGCAGACAAGGGCCACTGTACGCCTGTTGATGTTTTACTCACGCGTGAGTTCAAATTGATCATGTTCTTCTGATTTTTCATTTTACATCAGTTGGTTTTGAATTTCCTCGCCTGCGCCTTTCTTGCCGCTAAGTCTGAGATCGCAAAAACCAACCGCAGGCTATGGTCCCAACCTATAGTCCTTGTCATTTCGAGGATTCGGCACCGCAATCGGAGCAGTCGAGTGACGGATGTTGACGGGCAGGGGAGCAAGACCGACGATCAAGGATTTGGCGTCTGCTTAGATTGACGTTCCTCGTTTCACATTACTTCTGGGGCAGGGGCTTGATCGCGCCCGGCGGCTTTTTCATGATTTGGGTCGGGTTGCGTTGTTGCGGAACAGAGTGGCGAAACGACTCTTGCGTTCGACCAGCGAGCCGGCTTTCATCTTGCCAATCATGCGTTGAAAAATCATCAAGTCGTCATTCCGATCCCCGAAGCTCTCCCGCGCCTTGTATCGGAGCGCCGTCGGGCCATCAGTCTGAAAAACCCTCAGCAGACGTCGAACTTACCTCAGGTTTAGGTTCAAAACACTGGCGGCGGAAACCGCTATCATCCGACCCTTAGTTGCCCCGGTTCAGAGCTACAATCCGGTTCTGTTTGCCTTCGCTCATGACAACCAACCCAAGGCTGCATTGCAATCCGGGCTGCTCGACAAGGAAGTGCGCCATTTCTACTTTGCCAATGTGGGATATTCTAACTTTGCAAGTTTTGAGCCATACCCGAAGCGCGGCTCTTATTGGGCTTCAGGGTAGCGCGCCGTAGAAGTTTCAAGACTCATTGGCTTTCTGTTTAACGTCGACTTGAAGC
This sequence comes from uncultured Ruegeria sp., assembly GCF_947497005.1. Lineage (GTDB taxonomy): Bacteria > Pseudomonadota > Alphaproteobacteria > Rhodobacterales > Rhodobacteraceae > Ruegeria. The sequence continues at coordinate 158,731 of NZ_CANMFF010000006.1, forward strand.
GCTTCAACCGTCGAGACATTCAAAAAGCGCAGAATTCTTAAGGTGTTGAATTCAATGGGAAGCGAGTCTCGATAATTCAACCCCATTATGTACGTACTCTGACAATGTGCCCCGGCTACAAACATTAGCCTCATAACAATGATTATGGTAAATTTATAGTGGTGCGGGTGGAGGGAGCTTTATCCGCGTTTCACGCGGTTGCACAATGTCCGAATTTCCCTTTAAACTCAGGAATAATCTCTGATTAATTGTCCAGCCGAACGGCGACCAGCAAAGTGATATGATCCACCACGGCCACGGGCTATGACCCCGCGCCTTGGCCATGTCCCCGACGATCGAGAAAACCAGACAGGTCAGCAGAACCGCGACAAGCAAAAATATCAGTGGCAGACCAATTTCCATAATGTGCCCTTATTATGGACGTTCTGCCAGCGCCAAAATCTCACTCACAGGCAGAATCGTTGCGCGCCCCACAAGTAGTGCCTCCGCATCAAAAATCTGATCCCACAGTGCGTACTGAGATCCGACGGGCTCCGCTACCGAGCGCCATTCTTTGATTTTTTGGCGAAGCTTGATTTTCTGATCTTCGGTCACGGTCGCTCCTTATCGTACAAAGGCAACTCAGTAAGTTCTATATCAATATCGATCGGCGACCCGCGCGTGCCTCTAAATCGAATTTCATACTTGAACACGTCTGAGACCGTTTCTCCATCGATAGTGCGGTATCGCGCAGTAATTTCCAGCAATGCAGTCTGCCGCTTAATCAATGGGCCCTTATCTTCACCGGGTGGATTCCAGCGCTGTATTCCCCGAAGAAATATGCGCGCCCAAATGTCACGCGGAAACTTAACCTCGACGGTTTCGCCCTCAAGCAATTTGTGCCTGTATTGGTGCCACGTAGATTGATGCTCTAAAGTCATCTCTTCATTTTTTGCGGAAATGAAGTGGATGAGATTGAACTCCGGATGATCTTCTTTGGCGGGAATGTACTCTAACCGGACTCTCGGCACATCCTCGATAGCTTCAGGGATCGGAAATCCTTCTGGAAAAACAATCTCCTCATCACCGTCATGAAACTCAAAATTGAAATCGGGCTCTAGTGCAGGTCCACCCCCGCTATTCACGAAGAAAAAAGTAGGTTGGACGTTCGAACTACCTGTTTCGGCTGAATCCACAATAAGGGAAGGAAAAGCCTCAACCTCACTTTTTGGGGGCCTTAGCATTCTAAGCCGCTGAAAACTCCTATCCAGAAAAACTCGAGGTTTTGTTTCCAGTTTCCTCGAAAGTTGAGCCTCTTCGACCATCTTTTGTGAGGAAACGGCTGCACGCCATGCCGCGATTGCAGCAATACAAGTACCCAAAGCAGCAACAAGGCTAAAAAATTCACCAAATGTCATAAACTAAGCACTCTATTTTAAATTGGATTCTGTAAGTTTGTTAATACTATGTTCCCAAAAACAAAAAAGCCCGACCACAAGGGCCGGGTAAGGAAAAAACCAACGGAATTTTGGATGTTAACGCAGGACTGTCCTCCTTTCGCTCTATGCGCCGCACCCCGGCGCCGGGATTAAGCGCCGTCCAAATCGGCATCAATGTGGATTTTGTAGTACCCTTCGTTCGGGATTGTGGTTTTTCCACCAGCCGCCAAGGTAACCTCGACTTCAGCAAGGAAAATCCCTGCAAGAGCTGTGTCGCCGGTGGACCAGGCGTAGGTCAAACTGTTTTGCCCTTGATCAAGCGACACAGCGTTGGAATTCACTACGATGTTTCCGCCTAAGTCCTTCATGACGAACTTTGCGGAGTCGCCTGAGCCAGATGCTCGCGGGGCGGTCGCTGTGGCGCGACTATGCGCAGTACCGCGTGGCACAAGAGGGCACTGACGATGCCTTCACGATCTGCGTGATGCACTCACTTTACGGCTGCGTTTCGGCGCTGTCGCGAGAGGCGGTCGAGCGCAAAAGCAATGCCTACGACCGGCTCGCCTCGAAACACCTTATAGTCTTTTTCGACGCTCATTATAAGATCGCCGCCCCGATGATGACGCCGATGTTTGCGTTAATGGCGGCCGAGCTGCAGGAATCCTACGGCACGAATCTACGCCGCCGAAGCCAGCGGATCGAGGGCCTGCGCAATCAGGCGCACGTCCTCTTGCGAACGGGAGCGGCTCAGCAAGCGCTCGATATGTTGATGGAGGCCGACAGCCTCCTGCGTCGGCTCGACCACGGCACGCGGGCAGCGATCTGGAAGAACATCAGCCAAGTCTATAGTGACGTGAACGAACCGATGGAAGCGCTCGACGCAATCGAAAAGGCAAACGCCGCCATAAACTGTATCCCGCGATTGTTGCGCGGTGGCGACAGCCCAGTGATCAAGGCATCCTATGCAGATATGCTGGTGGCGGCCTTCGGTAAGGGGATGGCGCCCAAGGCCATAGGCATTCTCGAAGCAGCCATCGCGCTACTCGGCTCCAACCCTGGTAACTTCTCTTATTTCAATTCTCTCGGCATCGCACTAGAAGCAAACGGGGATTACGAACGCGCCATTAAATCTATGGCCGTGCGAAAGAGATGGCGCGGCAGCATGGGCGCGAGGATGCGGTACACGGAATCGCGCTCCACATTGAACAGGTCATTAAGAAAAAGTCCGGTAAGATCGACGGCGCGCGCTGTGCTGAGTTGATGCAGGCTCTGTTGGCGCGCAAGAATTTCAAGGGCTACCTAATCGCCGCGACCAACGTCCTGGATGACCTAAAGTCCAAACATGACCTAGAGGCTGCGAAACAGATGCTTGACGAGGTTCTAGAAAACACTAGCCATGTCCAGCAATACTCTAAACGCGGGCAACTTTTCGAGGAACGTTATGACCTCGCGGTCGAAACCCGCGATTCACCCGAGCTTGCGCGTAGCTTTCTGGAACGCTCGATCCAGCATTATGCGCAGCTCAACGGCTCACCACAGGAACTACAGGCGCTGATCAAGCTCAGCCAACTCAACGACAAGGAAGGCCGGTCAGAGGAAAATATCGAACTTTACGAACGCGGGTTGCAGTCGGCATATCTTCCTCAGCAACGGCAGATGCTGCTCGCCACCATGGCGAGTGAGCTAGAACGCGACGGCAATAATGACGAAGCCCAAGTAGTCAGGGCGCGGCTCCAGCGCCAACAAGAGATCGACGAGCAGCCGTTTTCGCTCAAGGTTTCACAGGATAGATTCGGCAATATAAACTTGGAATCTGATTAGTCGGCACTACTGGCTACGGTTCTTTCCACTGACTTGGGACGCGGCCCCAAAACGCATTTGGCTACAGACCACCGGCACCTGAAACCATAATCCCGATGGAACTGAGGCCAGTCGTACACCAACAATCAGCCAGGAACATTCAGATCAGGCTACCAACCACGTGCATAGAGGTCTGCAAATCGTTTCATCCACTCACAAAACAAATGAAGCTGAGCGTGAGCGACGAAGCAATCTATGTCCCGATCACGGTTTCTCAGAAGTTCTTCTCGCTGTCCTGGCAAACCTTGTATCGGGCAGTGGCGCGAGACGAAATCAGGATTCACAAGCGGGCTGGCAAGTCATTTTTAAAAGTGTCAGAGGTGTGCGACTGGATCGAGGGGCGCGAGCCCAGTGATGATTGATCTGGAGGGCTAATTGGGGGGCTGTAGAAATCACTCATATGCTAAAGCGATATAAAACAATTAGTTATACAACTATTTTGGTGCGGGTGGAGGGACTTGAACCCCCACGCCTTGCGGCGCCAGAACCTAAATCTGGTGCGTCTACCAATTTCGCCACACCCGCGACCCTGCGCTTTCGCGCTGGAATGAAGCGTTCAATAACAAAGCTTGCTGCCGAGTGCGAGAGGTAAAATTCGACGGAAACGAAGTTTATTTCCTGTCGAGAAGTTCCCCTTGGCGAGGCTTCATGTTGCAGGTGTGAATGCGTCATAAAGTGGTTTAAGGGTAGTTGATCGAATATCGCGCAAAGTCTTTTCAGACCCGGTTTTAAAGGTAATCGAAAGCGTTGATCTGCAGTATTTCTCCAATTTCTTGCAAAACAAAACCCGATCTGCCAGTCAGATGAGACAACGCGCTTACGTTGAGTAAACACCCAAGTCGAAGGCTGGGTCACTCCTGGGCAAACAATAAAATCGACGAAATGTAGGATCAACAATTGAGCAAGTTGGATCCATTTTGCCATCCTCATGGCGATCAATTGGTGCCGTCTGGCATGATCACCGCAAAGGTGCATGCGCCAGAAGTCTCCTGAAGAAACCCTTAAGTAGTTGTAAAATAAATAAAAGATAACAGTGACAATCGAAGAACGACCTCGATCACAGCCGGTATTGCCTCAGAAAACTTGCGGCTTATCGGAATCGGGTATTTTATCGGGTCTACCGCTCAAATCTCTTCGCTCGTCACCGCAAAACACGAACATCTCCTATAATTCCCGCAAAGGTTGAGGCTTTCCTAGATTGGAGCCATCACAAAGCTGCCACAATTCAACCGCCAAAAAATCTTATTCGCGCCAAAATAACACCGCCTTGAAGGTCCTTGTTGTTTGACAGGAGTTAATGAGTCTTTTTTGCCACTTTGGCATCTGTGCGAGTTTCCTGCTCAACTCCAGTACAAGGCTTTCTGTTGTGACCGATCTGAATCCATCCGCTGCCGCCGAGCAAGAAGCTGTCTTCTTCGCTCGTGAGAGCTTCCTAGGTGAGCTCAAGACTCTGAATCACGACCATCCGAACACCGGCTTTGGTATTTCGCTCCGCACTCATTCGGGTGAACATTACCTGCTGGCAAACGCACGTATGCCTTTACCGGTCGCCAAATCCGAAGGCTTCCCAACCGGGCGTCGTGTCGCATGCTTGGAGAACGGAGACCGTTTCAGCTCGATTGAAGTGCTGGCGGATTCCATATCTTACGAAACCATTTCACCCCGAGCAGAGGCCGATATTCTGGGCAATGCCCTGGATCTGATCGCACGTATTGACACCCTTACAAGCATTCCGGTGAGCCGTGTTGCGCATGTGCCCCAGATTGCTGCAACGGGAACCGGAGGTTAAGCATGGCGCGCAACGATCACCTTTTGTCTGTGGGCAACGAAGCGCTGGCACCGATGACTTCAGCCATGTCTTCGTTGACGGCACAGATCGATCAATTGACTGAGGTGGCTGATGCGCGCTCCTCGGCACGTCTGGCCACACTTAAGACGCGGATGGAGAACTTTACCGCCAGTGTCACTATGGTTGGTCAGGTGAAGGCCGGAAAATCCTCGATCGTCAACATCCTCGCAGGGCACCCTGCCCTGCTGCCATCGGACGTCAACCCGTGGACGTCGGTAGTGACAACCCTGAACATCAATACGCGCCCGCCGGGTGATACCAAGGCAAAGTTCACCTTCTTTGAGCAGGAAGAATGGGACAACCTGATGGTTGGCGGCGGTCGTCTGGGTGAGTTGGCCAACCGCTCAGGTGCAGATGATGAGATGGAGGACATTCGCCGTCAGATTGGTGAGATGAAGGCCAAGTCCGAGGAACGCCTTGGCAAACACTTTGACCTGATCCTTGGCCAAAGCCATCAATATGATCATTTCGATGAAGAGTTGATTCAGCGGTATGTCTGCCTGGGCGATGAAGATGATCCGGATATCGATCGCAAAACAGGCCGCTTCGCCGATGTGACAAAGTCGGCAGAGCTGTTCATGGACATTCCGCAGTATCCCGTCGCGCTGAAACTTTGCGATACGCCGGGTGTCAACGATACGTTCATGGTACGTGAACAAATCACTCTGCGCAGCCTGCGTGGTTCCGAGGTTTGTGTTGTGGTATTGGCAGCAAGCCAAGCCCTGACGACCATGGACATGGCCCTGATGCGCATCATCGCGCAGTTCGAGAATCGACAGATCATCTTGTTCGTCAACCGGATTGACGAGCTGTCCGATCCGGTGAATCAAGTTCCGGAAATCCGCGACCGCATTCAGGATACTCTGAAACAGAACAATATCGACACTAATACCAGTGTCGTGTTTGGCAGCGCCCTCTGGGCCGAAGCGGCGTTGACCGGGAATCCGGATATCCTAACCGAAGAATCGCGTCAGGCACTGAACACCTTCTACCTGGCCGCCGGATTTGGTGATCAGGCACCCTCGCTTGATAAGATCTGGGCGCTTTCGGGTCTGCCGGATCTCTTGCTGGCCATGAACGAACGTATTGCTGAAGGTTCCGGAGCTCGACTGATGGACCGCGTTCGTCACCGGGCCCGCAACATTGCCAGCCAGATCCGCGCGACCGCAGTCGCCAAGCATCTGTCTGAAGGTGAAGGGGTCGCTCGGGATCTGGACGGCGTGTCGCCTGAAGAAGCAATTGCGACCATGTCTACGGAATATGAAAAGAAAGCCGCCGACCTGACAAATGCCCTGCGTGACAAGGTGCTGGAACGTCTGAATTCTGCCGAGGCCAGTTTTGTCAAACGCGCAACAGACTCTTTGATTGCGCATCTCGAGAAGAATGGCGAACAAGGCACCTGGCAATACGACCCAGCGGGTTTGCGGACCTTGCAAAAGGCCGCTTATTTCAGCTTTGCCCGCGCCATGCGCAAAGATGCCGGAGCGTTGTACGCGACTGCTGCTGCGGATGTGGAAGCGCTATATCAAAAGATCCTTGGCAACCATCTTGGCGAATTCAGCATCGAGGCGCCCATTGTTCCCCGTGTGCCACCACCGCTGGGCATCGGCCGGACAATCGCCCTGGACCTGCAAAGCACCTGGTGGCGGCGCTGGTGGCAAAGGCGAAAGGGCTTTGAGGCCTATGCTGCGGACTACACGCGCCTGATCGCGTCCGAGGCGAATTCGATCACCAAGGATATCGAGGAAAACCAAATTGCAGCTGTACTGGAGAACGTTCGCGCAATTCTGACGGATTTCATGCGGGAGCAGAAGGAAACTCTGCTGAGCATCTCATCGTCAGCGGACAAAAATGCAGGCCAGACCGCAGCAGCAATGGCAGGTTTACAACCTCAAAAGTCCCGGGACGAGATTCTGGGCGACATCCTGAAAGACCTAAGCAACGAAGCGGCATAAGTAGAAAAAATGGCAAAAGATACACAAACACGCTTTGTTTCTCCGAAGGCATGGGAACGCATCGAGCAGTGGTCCCGCCGCAAGCCGGTATTTGCTTTGATGGGCGAATTCAGCGCAGGCAAGTCTACGCTGATGAACTTTTTGCTGCGAACGCAGACTTTGCCGACGCAGGTAACAGCGACCCAATTGCCACCTGTATGGTTCAGCTGGGGCAATCAATCGCCTTATATCAAGCGACATGACGGGAGCATTGAGCTTATCGAGTTGGATCAGCTTGAAACTGTTGGCGTCAATGACGCTCAGTTCATTCGTATCTTCCTCGAGGCCGATATTCTGGAAGCCGTCGATCTGATCGATACGCCGGGCATTTCGGACCCTAAAATCTCGACGGATGTCTGGCAACGCGCAGTAGGTCAGGCAAATGGTGTCTTGTGGTGTACCCACGCCACCCAGGCCTGGCGCGAAACCGAGCGTGCGACATGGGTTTCCTTGCCCGAGCGTTTGCAGCACAATTCCCTACTTTTGGTGACACGAGCCGATGCATTGAGCCTCAAAGACCGCCAAAAAGTACTACGCCGTGTTAACCGTGAAGCTGGACACTTCTTCAACCGGTCCATCCTGTTCTCTGCTCGCGACGCGATTACAGCCCGGGACAAGACAGGTGACGCCGAAATGTGGTCGCGCAGCGGCGGCGGCAAGATGATCGACAGCTTTCTGGAAATTACGGAACAGATTATGGACAACCGCGCTGATCAGCTGGCGCGGTACCAGATCGACAAAACCGAGACCGACGCACCCCAAATTAAGCCTAAACGCCCTGCCCGATCGTCAGACGAGCCGGTAGTGCAGGCGGACCAACCAGAAGCTGCACCACTGAGATTGGTAAATCCGCTGGAGGCCGACGGGCAGTCGACTATTGAAGACGCAGCCGTCGTTACCAGCTTCCCGGTCAGACCTGCACGAGTTGAGCGGCGCTCTGACGAGGCTGAGCGGGTGCGCATCAACGCGGAAGAGGCTGACCGGTTGCGTGCAGAGATGGCTTCGGAACCGGAAACGATGCCCGATGAGCCCGATACCGGCGATGATCTGCGTGCTTTCTTCAAAGACACCTCGAATGATCCTTTGGAGCTGGCAAAGGTTGCTGGCCTAGAGGAAGACGTAGATGAGTTTGACTTGTTGGGCGACGCAAACCTTGAGGATGATATCGACGACGCGCTGAGTGATCTAGACGATACCAAAAACGATCGTCCGCCTCTTGCGGCCGTTGACAGTTCTGATGACGTGCTTGCCTCGCTGAACACAACCTTGCAAGAGACTCCGGCAAAGCTGGACACGGCGGACAATCTGCCCGAGCAAAACGACAAACCGGAAGATCATGGCATCGAAGTCTCGGTTTCCTCGATTACTGCTCTGATGGCTGCTCAACCTCTAAACGGCGCTGACGACTATGAGCCCGAACCAGAGACCAACGGCTTGATTGAAGCTGCGGGCTCCGAGCAGATTGATGCAGTGGAAATCAATCTCGACGCGCTTGGTGATCTGCCTGAAGTTGCTGGAGGTTCGACGCTCAGCGCGTCGGACATGTGGCAGGAAATTTCAAAGAACGAAGACCTGCCTCAGGATGCAGACGGGCTTAAGAATGTGTTCAAGGCCTTTCTGGCCGAGTTTGACCAGATCGCCATTGAGCACAGCGCAAAACAAACTAAGGAAGTTCATCAGTCCATTCCGAAAGCCAAAGAAAACAGTGGCGCGGAATGGCATGTATTGTAGGCCTTTCCGAATTGGAATAGTGGCTAAACAGTAAGGTAAAACAAGGAATTAGATGCCTATCCAGGATGCATTAACCACCGCCATCGAAACAATACCCGACTGTATCGCAGCCGGGTATGTCGATATGGAAACAGGGATGCTATTAGGCAGCAGCCTCTCTGATCCTGACTGCGCGGAGTCTTTGGATACCTTGGCAATTGCTGTTGCTAATCTTTTTCAGGGGCGCGGGGTCGCCGCTTTTGACGCACTCTTGCGTCAGGTTGGAAATGCCGACGAAGAAAATGCTGGGTTTGGGGAAATCGCAGTTTTTTCGAAGGATCGGCTGAACATCTTTTTGCGGACCAGGGAATATCCTGATCATGTGGTCTGCTATATCTGTCGCAACAGCGCGAATGTCGGGCTGGCGCTCACGAAATCACATCTCAGTCTGGGGCCGGTCACGGCTGCAGTTTGAACGGGACCAGAGGGGGTCACGGCATGATGGATACTGACATTCTCGGAATGCTCGAAGATATCGGGCGATCTTCGGTCGCCCGGCTTTCACCGGCTGTGACGATCGCAGGAGAAACTGCAACGGCCCGTCGGACCGCTGTACTGCACGCTATCCGCGGCACGGTTTTGCCTCGCCGTCTGGAATTCACTGCGGCAAATGGGGATTGCCTTGCTATTGAGGTGAACAGCTCTCGGATCACGGATGTATTTACTGTGCCGACAGGGCAGATCCCGGACTTTGAAACAGAGGCACGTGTCGAGCTGATCGAGAAACTGGCCGGTTTGGTTTCCGACATATCCGCTGCCCCTGCCCCGCTTGAGTTGATGTCCGGTAAACCGAACACAACGCTAGAAGCGGATGATGTTGGACTCACGTTCAGTGAAATCGAAAATGCCTGTACGGCCATAGAGCTTTCGACCGAGCCGATCATTTCTGTCGTTCCGACCGCCGAAGAACTTTCCGAAAACGTCCCTGACCCAGTGGTGTCATCCGATGACGCCGTGACCTTGGCGCGACAGTTTTTTGACGGAGCCGGCCGTTTCACCACAGGCCGTATCCTGGCGGATAATACGATGAATACTGCACCGCTTTTTGAAGGTATGTGCAAGCCGTCCGAAAGAGTGCATCCAGATCAGGACATGTTAACACGTTTCGCTGCTGATCTTGCAGGTTGGGTCGACGATACGCGGGAAGAGTTTGAAGGCCCGCAGTTGATCGTCATGAGGCCCACGGGAGGCAAAGGCGCTGGGTTGGCTGTATTGAGCGACAGTAATCAGATTGCGGTGGCCGTTCACGACGCCCGCAAATTGGGGGCAGTTGTAAACCTGTGGACGTCTTTGCAGGAGCCACAGAAATGATTGCCTCCGTAGCATTCAAATTTTCGACTAATTCAATGTGTTTAATTTTGTAGCCAGGGTAACGAGTAATGAGTGAAATACATCGCCGCGAGCTTATTCGCATCGCAGAAGACATGAACGAGACGAGCAATGATGAAACCCGTCAGTTCATTTCCCGTATCATAGGTGATCTAGACAATCTGAAACCGTCGATTGCCTTTGTCGGGCAAATAAAGGCAGGCAAATCGCGTCTGATAAACGGGTTTACAGGTCAGGCGGAATACCTGCCGTCGGATGTGAACCCGTGGACGACGGTAATCACCGATATGCATTTCGGGCATCCGTCCGGTCGGACGGAGGGTGCCGAATTCCACTTCTTCGATAACCACCAATGGCAGTCATTGATCGCCGAGGGTGAAGATCTGCGCAACATGTTCCCGGATGACGAGGACAGCTACAAGCGCGAGATGATCGAAGAACAGGTCGAGGCCATGAAAATCCGAGCGCGTCGGCGTCTTGGCGACAGCTATGAACAGCTACTGGGGCAACACCATGACCTTGACGAACTGACATCGGATGATCTGGCCCGCTACGTATGTGCCGGGGATGATCCTGCCGAAGACGGAACCATGGATCCCGGCAGTGACCGGGGGCTCTACTGTGATATCACACGCAAGGCTGAAGTCTATTTTGACATCGGCCATTTCCCTTTTCCACTGACGGTCACGGACACACCCGGCGTAAATGACCCGCTGCTGATCCGCGAAGAGATTTCGCGGCAGTATTTGAAGGAATCCGATTTTTTCGTGGTGGTCCTGTCTGCGCATCAAGCACTGTCGCGCGCAGATCTGAAGCTGTTTCGGTTGATGCAGGCGCTGGAGCTCGGGCAGATCGTTGTATTTATCAATCGCGTGGATGAACTGGGAGGAGGGGCCGAGGACGCGGCCAAAATTCGTCTGGATGTTCTGGACGGGCTTGAGAAAGCGTTAGGCAACTCGAATATCGACGTTCTTATGGGCAGCGCCCAATGGGCGCATTATGCACTCACCGGTGACGAGACCGGACTGAACCACGACCATGTTCTTGCTTGGTTGCGCGCGCACCCGGAGCAGATGCGGCAATACCTGAGCGGTGTGGCCGAAATCAAACAAGGCCCGGGACCGATCAGTCGTGAAGCGGTTCTGCGTTTTGCCGCGATGATCGCGTCCGGCCTGCCGGATTTGCGCCGTCATGTTACTCAGGCTTTGACGGACGGGCCTATCAATGAACAATTGCGGATGGCTTGGCAGCATCTCGACAGTTTCGCGCGAGGAGAGCTTGAGCGATCCCAGGTACATTTGCGTGCTCTGCAAGAGGAAGACGGCTCAGATGTCCGGTGTGCAGATGAAAGCGACAAGACGCTTGGTGAATTGCGCAAACTGGTTGCAGACAAGATGCAAGAGATCACCCGTGACATGGATGATGTCCTGTCAAATCTGCGCGGGGTCATGGATGACACTGTTGCTGAATCCGTCTCTGTCGTCGTGCGCGGGCCAGATGGTCAATCACCACTGCTGGCAAAGGGCAGTGAAACCGAGCTGAACTTTACCCCGTTGCGCGAACGTATGCGGGAATTGGTTCAAGGGGCATCGCAAGTGGTTCGACAGCGCATGCTGAGCGAGCTTTACGCGATCGACATGCAAAGCAATGCTGCTTTGCGGGCTTTGCCCGGGTGGCAAGAGCCGGTCGACAATCGCATGAACACCAGCGCCGTGCGCTGGTTCCGCCCGGACACCACGGCGCTGACCCGTGGCATTACGGTCGAATTGCGTGTAAACTGGCTTTCGCGCCTGATCTCTCGCAACAGCGTTGTGGCGCGAGCCGAACGAATGATCGTGCAGGAATTCGAACTGATTGGCGATGATCTGATCGACACCACGCGTGACAATCTACTGGAACGGCTGAACACGGTTCTGGATCACTATGTGGCGCTGCTGGCAGGTCATCTCGAGCATCGATCAGGCGCAGGTGAATTAAACGCTCAGGCCAAAGCGCAAAGCGCATTCGACCGGGCTCGCCGTATTGCAGATGAGCTGGAGACTGTCCTTGGAACAAGCAATGCCGATGAAAGACAAGCAAAGGCTGCGGAATGATTGAATTTCCCGGAACCGAACAGGAAGTGCGCCAGTTAGAGCGTTTCCTGACCGCGACTGAAAACCTGCCGTCTGACGCGGCGTTAGAGGATATGCGCGCACGGGCTCTGGCCCATGCCGAACGTCTGTCAAATGCGGTCAATATCGGTTTCGCGGGAGAATTTGGCGCTGGGAAATCGAGTCTGGCCAATATGCTGGCTGGTGCGGATATTCTTCCGACTGGCCCGCAGCATTTGAAACTGCCGCTTGTGATCGTGGCCTATGCGGACACGCCCGAAACAATTGTCGGCTGGTGGGACAAGGAACCAAAGACCTATTCAGGGATCGCGCTTGAAAAAGCGGCTGCGGATGAACCGGATTTCATCTCGGTTGGTATCAACACACCCGCGCTGAAGGAGATCTCGTTATTTGACCTTCCGGGGTCGGGTGCTCTGGATGATACTTACAAGCCTACGTTGGATCTTTTGAAATTCGTCGATTGTGCCATCTGGTGCACCAACGGAACGAATGCCTGGCGAGAGACAGAGCGTCATCTGTGGTCTCAGGTTCCATCAGAGTTGCGAGCCAATAGCCTGTTGGCTGTCACTCATGCCGACCTGCCGCCCGTTCAAGGCGCATTGGATCGTGTCCTTGCACGGCTGAACAAGGAAAAAGAAGGATTGTTCCGCGCTGTTGTGCCAATTGGTACTCCGGTCGCGGTGCGTGCCATGGCACAGGAACCCGAACCTGACTTTGCGCTTTGGGAAACCTGCGGTGGCCAAAACCTTGCAGAGCATGTCCTGGAGGCGGCGTCTAACCGACGGCACAGCGATCTTGACGCCGCTCGGAGGGATTTGCAGCAGGAATTCCGGCCTTACCTTGAGGCACTACACGGCCCTGAGCCAGAGCCTGCTTCAAATGACGCTTCATCTATGCAGTCAACGCTGGGTTCTGCCCTGCCCCTGCTGAACAATCCCATTCTCGAAGACTGGCTGGCCGCGATTGCAAGCATCTACGAAGACTTGCGTGAAACCTCTGACATCGAGCCAGCAGCTTTTTTGCAAAGTTGCCAGGAGATAGTAGAAGACTTCGCGGAACGGCTTGAGCAAGGTGGCGAAATCGACCCTGATGCTGATTGGATTCCAGCTGAGTTCGAAAAGGCGACCGACTTGTTGCTGCTGTTACAATTCGAAAGCGGGGATACCCCTTTGAAGGACGCAATCAGCATTCTGGCGCAGTTGGGTGACAACCTTGCATGGGCCGGTAGCACTGTTGCAGCGGCGCAGCCCAAAACCGGAACCTGACGCTTTCCCGTCAAGATTGAGCTGCATTGCAGCGATTCGAAGGGTCGAGGAATCGGCCCTTTATTGTTTCGAATTCGTATACCAAGTGACCAAAATTGGCGGTTCAGTTTTCAATTTCTTCACGTTGCAAATCAATATCTAGCTTATCAATGGGCGCCTAGCACAATATGTGCCGTTTTCAAAAATTCAGTCCATAGTGAAGCCATCAGGCGGCCCCATTAAAGTCAAATTTGAAACGTCTAACCGTTCTCAAGTGTCCTGCGGTTGTTTTGGTTGTGAGTTCGTGGGCTGTCGGCCCGATTTTTCTAAGCCGCAAAATGAAAAGAACGGGCGGAATGAAATGAGCCACAACCAGGCTGTCGGTGCGACGCACGACGAACCAAAAATCGAGGGATTGCAGCCAGGCGCAAAACTGTTGCGCGGGCAATATGAAATTCTCCGCTATCTTAGCAACGGTGGATTTGGGATCACCTATCTGGCGCGCGACAGCCTGGAGCGTGACGTTGTGATCAAAGAGTGCTTCCCCGGTGCGCTGTGTCGCCGCAACGGTGATCTGGTCGAGCCGAATGACCCCTCCTACAAGGACGACTTGCGCGCCATCATTGATCTGTTCATTCAAGAAGCACGCAATCATGCGCGTCTGGTACATCCGAACATTGTCGATGTGCATCAGGTGTTCGAAGACAACGACACAGCATATATCGCAATGGATTTGATCCGCGGTTGCGATCTGTTGGACTACGTCGAAAACCCGGAAAACGACGGGGGCCCTAATTTCATCGTTCAGGTCACCGAAAAGATGCTGTCTGCGGTTTCGTTCATTCACCAAAGTGGCATGTTGCACCGGGACATTTCGCCGGACAACATCCTGATTGATGAAAACGGAGATCCGGTTCTGATCGATTTCGGGGCCGCGCGTGAACAAGCAGCAAACAAGTCGGCGGCTCTGCTCACCCTGCGTGTCATCAAGGATGGATACTCACCGCACGAATTCTATGTTCGCGGCGCCGATCAAGGCCCCAGCAGTGACCTCTATGTTCTGGCAGCTACTCTTTATCACGCAATCAGTGGCGAGCGGCCAATCGACGGCCAAACCCGGCTGAACGCATTCAACAATGGCCAGGATGACCCCTACACGCCTTTGGCTGGCCGTTTCGAAGGATACCCCAAGGGGTTCCTGGAAGCGATCGACAGAGCAATGGAAGTACACGCAACGGATCGTCTGCAATCCGCATTGGACTGGTTGCGCATGTTCCGTGGGCCTGGCGTCATGTTCGATACTTTTGCGTATCGTCCAGTGTCCGTGATTGTTGGTATGGACCGGAAGGACAAAGAGGAAGAAAGGGCCCGGATCAAAGCAGAGAGTGAAAACGCAGAAGCGGTCGTGACTGCCCTTTTGGCAGGGAATTCAGATATTGTTCTTGGCAACGACGACAAAAAAGATGACGACCTGGCCAAAATCTCAGCGAAAGAAGAACCTGCTGTAGCTGTGGATACCGTCGTCCAGAGCGGTTCAGGTGGCAGTGGCAAGCTCGTCGCCGGAGTGGCGGTTGTTGCAGTTGCTTTGGCCGCTGGTGGTTTCCTTGTGATGTCCGGCGACAAGGCTGAAAAACAGGCAGAGACACCTGTTGTGCAGCCCGCAGCGGAAGTGCAATCCGCAGAGGCAGGGTCGGCCGTCACGGAGACTTCCGCCACAGAGACACTCGAGCCGGAGCCTGAAGTGGCTGCCGCGCCTGAAGCTAAACCAGAAGAGCCTGTCGAGCGGGCATTACCAGTACCTGCGGAGCCAGCTGCCACAGAAACAGCCTCCGCAGACACTGAACCTTCTGAGGTTCAATCGCAATTGGCGGTCGCTTCTGATGTTGCTGCAGAACCGGAGATCGAAGAGCCTGCAACCGAAGCTATTGCAGACGCCGGGGTTCCGGCGGATCAGCAAGTGTCCTTTACCCACTGGGATGTCGAGATCCCATTCCAGACTTCCCGCCGTCGCGGGTCAACCGGTGCCACAATTGCGGTTACAGGGGTGGACGCTGACCAAGACATGAGCGTGATTGGTGATTGGGTGCAGCGTGGCGCAGTCATCTTTACCCTGAATGGCAAGCCGGTACGTCAGGACGCGCCCTTCGCCGCACAGGTTCTGGACAATTTGAACGTCGACTCCGACGGGTTCACCCGGGTTGCGGCCCGCTATCGCCCGCTGGGTCAAACCCGGGCGCAAAACGGTCTTCTGGCCCTTCCCGTCATGCGGTCAGTGGGTTTGGAAAACGGCTACGCCTTTACCGTCAGCAGCGATGGTGACGGCGGATGGCAAACAAAGGTGAACGCGGTTCCGGTGGAAGCGGCGGGAAATCTGCAGAAGGGGGATGTTCTGCTGAGCGAAGACCAAACCGGCGCGACATTTGATAGCTCGGAAAGTCTTGATGAGACGCTGGCCGCACTTGTTTCAAACGAGCAACCCGAAGCAAATTTGACAGTGTTGCGCAACGGGGCCGAGACGGCTGCGATAATGCAGCTTGCACAGGAGTGATCTGACCGGTTCGTATGTGATTTGCCAGTGTGTGTTTGTTGAGGGTGGCGTCCTTTTTTTGCCACTCCGGCGGGAACCGGCCCGCCGCAGAATGTACCAGTTTCCATGAGTAACCATTGAGTGTCTCTGTGTTGATGCACAGAGAAAGTTGCAGCCCACGGCACAGTCTATCTGTGCCAATAATTCGAAGGTGTCGACACCATGTTCAAATACAAAAGCCCTCTGAGCCGGCTTCTCGAAGGTGCCGGCAAATCCAAAGAAGAAGATGTTGCTGAGAACACAACCGCAGTAGACGGCCCCGCGACCGAAGAAGAAAAGCAGGAGCCAATTGCGGATTTCAACGCACTGCGTGCCGCATTGGCGGGTGGGAACATGACGTCCGAATCCTATGAGGAAACGGATGAGCTGATCCCCGAAGAGAAAATGCCCGAGTTCGACAAGGCCGAGGCCGAAAGTGCGGAAGAACCAGTGGAGTCGATCTTCGCTGAGGGCAGCTCCGAAGAAGATGATACACCGACAGAAGTTTTGACGGCAGAGCCCATCGAAGAACCGGTTGAGGTCGAACAGGTTGTCACCTTGCATGTGACCGAAGCACCTGTGGAAACACCGTTGTACGAAGAACCTACGGAGGTTGTGCCTGAAACGACCGAGCCGGAAGTCTCTGAAGTTGAGATCGCGGAAACCCCGGTGCAAGAACCGACGCAAGTCGAAGTGATCGTTGAACCGGTGGCGGAACAGGTTCAACCTGCCCCTCCTGAAGATCGCCGTTCGCGGGTCAAAACGACCTTCCTGGGCTTTGAACGTGCGGATACTCATGTACAAGATCTGATCGAAACAACAGAACCCGTAGCAAAAACGGAAGCCGCACAAGAGAGCTACCCCGTGGGTTGGCTGGTTGTCACGGCGGGTCCGGGGCGCGGCGCAAGCATAACGTTGACTGAAGGCCTGATGCAGATTGGTCGTAATGACGACCAGGCCATCCAGATGGACTTTGGCGATACCGGAATTTCACGTTCTAACCATGCGGTGATCGCATACGATCCGGAAGACCGTAAATGCTATCTGGGGCATGGTGGCAAGGCAAATCTTGTACGCTTGAACGGCAAACCTGTGCTCAGCACGGTGGCTCTGTCCAACGGAGATCTGATCCGCATCAGTGAAACGTCCATTCGGTTCATGGCATTTTGCGATGATGGATTTGATTGGCGGGATTCCTGATAGATGCTGGCAACACCGGCATACGACGTTGCGCTGATCCTGAATCAGGGTCAGCGGGAAACGCAGGAAGACGCGATTGCGGCTCGCATGTTCGACGCGTCGGATGCGGGGTATGTTGTGATTGCCGACGGTATGGGAGGTCACGACGCCGGTGAAGTTGCATCGGAGATGGTGATCGCGGCCTGGCGCGACGCGCTGGACGCCGAGCTTGAAGCAGAAACCCGGAGCGAAGGAGCCATAATTGATGCGCTACCTTTGGCCGCCATGCAGGCTAATGCCGCGATTGCCAGCCATAACGAGGCACAGGGCAAAGGTTTCAACATGGGATCAACCATGTTGGGCGTCCTTCTTTTGGGGCAGCGTGTGTATTGGATTTCGATCGGTGACAGCCCTCTTTACCTGTTTCGCGACGGAGAACTGACACAGGTTAACGAAGATCACTCGATGGCGCCCGTGATCGACGCAAAAGTGGCTTCGGGGGAGATCACTGAAGCCGAAGCTCGGGATATGGATTCAAATCAACTAACCTCAGTCGTCATGGGTGGCGCAATTCCAAAAGTGGATTGTCCGGAAGACCCATTGATCGTGTCACCTTCCGACGTCCTGATCCTTGGAAGTGACGGGTTACAGTATATCAGCGACGCCGAAATTCAATCCATTCTGCGCGATCATCAACAGGGCTTGGCTCAAGACATAGCCGAGGCCGTGCAGCGGGCCGTGCAGAGCAAGGGCGATCCCGATCAAGACAATCTGTCGATCGCAGTCGCGAAACTCACAAGAACCTAAACAGGCAAAGCAACAGGACCCATGAGAAAGCACTTATTCATATCAAGCCTTGCCCTTGCTGCCGCAACAGGCGCAGCGTCGGCGCAAGAGGCGTGTTCAAGCTATGAAATTCAGCGCGGCGACAGCCTGCGGGAATTGGCAATCGAGGTTTATGCGACCGAGGATTTCCGTATCATTTTTGACGCGAACAGGGATGTTATCGGCTCTAACCCCAATATCATCCGTGTCGGTGATGTTCTGGAACTACCGTGTCTTGAAGATGTCGGACGTGCTCCGGTTCTTGCAGATACCGAAGCAGAGCGGCTGGCAGCCGAAATGGCGTCAGAGCTGGTGAAGGCCGCAGAAGAACGTGCTGAAAAAGCAGTAGCCGACGCGGAAGCCCGCGTGGTGGCCGCGGAAGCTGAAGCAAAGAAGGCGAGTGAAGAGGCCGTTGTCGCAGCACGGGCGGCAGCGAAGGAAGAGATTGAAGCCGCCCGGTCGGAAGCTGCGGCTTTGATCCGGAACGCAGGAACCGGAGAACGGCCTGAAATCCGTGACCGTCAATTGCTGCTGATCACCGGTGGGGACTACGCTCCGTTTACAGATGAATCGTTGCCGAACCGGGGTCTTTATACAAATCTGGTTGAGACGGCGATGTTTCGCGCCGCTCCTGAACAGGCCTACAAAATTCAGTTTGTGAATGACTGGTCATCGCATCTGGATTTGTTAATGCCAACGCTTGCATTTGATGGAACCTTTCCTTGGTCGCGTCCCAATTGCGAGGAAGCCGCAGCACTGTCGGAAAGTGATCGTAATCGGTGCGAAACCTACAACTTCTCAAACCCGTTCTATGAGGTCGTGGATACCTTCTTCGCTCGTGACGGTTCAGGATACGAGCAGACACTGACCTATGCCGATTTCGCCGGCGCAACGATTTGCCGTCCGGAAGGCTGGTCGTTGTCCCATATGGACGCGGTAAGCCTTTACGAACCGGTTATCAAACTCATGCGGCCAACTTCACCGGACGATTGCTTTCATGCCGTGATGGAAGGCACCGCTGATATTGTAGCAATCGAAGCGCATCTGGCGGCCGAAGCAATCGACCGGCTTGGGTATCAACACCGGATTATCGAAAACCCCAACCTGGCGGCCATTAAGTCGCTTAACGTCATGACTCACAAAGATAATCCTGATGGGGAAGCGATCCTTGAAACGCTGAATCAGGGTCTGGCGATCATGCAACAATCGGGCGAATGGCGTGACATCGTGTCAACCGCCCTGCGTCATCAAATGGAAAATGGATAAGGCCCCGGTTTGGCCTGACAAACTAAAAGTCTGGAGGAAGTGGACATGTTTAACGAGAAAATGAAAAAGATAGCGCTTTCGGCAACCGCTATCACCGCACTGAGCGCAGGCGCTGCTGCGGCACAGGAAGCTTGTACCAACTATACCGTACAAGACGGTGACACGATGGCGACCATTGCGATTGCTGCGTACGGCACGTCGAACTATCAGCCGATCTTCAACGCGAACCGGAACGAAATTACGAACCCCAACGCGCTTGAGCCGGGTTTGGTTCTGGCCCTGCCTTGTGAAGATGGAAGCCTGCCAAATGGTCAGAGCGCACAGGAAATCATCCAGGCCGAAGAACAGCGCGCGGCCAGCGTCAAACGCTCAAGCGTCTACCAGCCGCCAATCAAGTTGGTAACCGGCAATGGCTGGGCACCTTTTGCGGACGAATCGCTGAACGGTGGCGGCGCAATCACACGCCTGGGCACCACAGCGTTGCAGCGTGGTGGAAACGCGCGTGATTATTCTGTCAGCTTTGTGGATGACTGGAACTCGCACCTCGAAACCCTTCTGCCGCTTGGTGCCTTCGACGTTTCCATGGCATGGAACATGCCGGATTGCACAAACCGCACATATGAGTGGTCATGGGAAACCGAAGTGCGCTGCACGCAGTTCGATGCATCGGTTCCGGTCTATGACATCGTGGTCGGCTTCTATACCATTCCAGAAAGCGACTATGCTGGTGCGACCACTTTTGAAGAGCTGAAAGGCGCCACGATCTGCCGTATGGATGGTTGGTTCATTCATGACCTGGAACAAGAAGGTTTGCACAATGGTGAATCCATAACATTAATGCAACCGATCACCGCGCGCGAATGTCTTGATGCGGTACTGACAGGCACTGCGGATGTTGCAACCTTCGAGGTTCAGCTGTTCTCGGACACCATGGTTGAAATGGGCCTGAACCAGAACGATCTGGTCGAAAACCCATTCGTGACTTCGCTGTCTTCGCTGCGCTTTATCAGCCATCGCAGCAATCCGTTTGGCAAACAATATCTGGCGATGTTGAACAAAGGCCTGAACGAAATGCGCGAATCCGGTGAATGGTATGCGGTCGTTTCTGACACGCTGCGTGAACACAATGAAAAACTGATGGCAGCTTCGAACTGATCCCTCGGTTCAGCTGAAACTCTGGGGCCGGTTCTTCGATCGGCCCCTTTTTTTTGCTTGCGGGAAATCAAAGTTTTCTTGAGTTGACAAATTTTGGCCTCCTATCTGCTTCACAAAGGCCTCATATACGCAGCACTTTCTAACCTTGAGCACTACCATCTTTCAATTTTTGCTGCTGAAAGAGCGTGATTTACATATGATACAGGGTGCCTTCGATCTTCAAAAAAGTTCGCTGACGCAGATTCAACGTTTGGATCTGGAGATCGCCGTGATTTTGCCTTGCTACAATGAGGCAATCGCCATTGGCGAAACCGTTCGGCAATTCCGAGAAGCCCTGCCAGATGCCGTAATTTACGTGTTTGATAACAACTCTACAGACGACTCCGTCAGAATTGCGCAAGAAGCAGGGGCGCTTGTCTATTCCGAAACATTTCAGGGCAAAGGCAACGTTGTCCGCAGGATGTTTGCTGACGTGGATGCGGATGTCTATGTCATGGCTGACGGGGATGCGACCTACGACAGCACGGCGGCACCCGAACTTATCGACCTGCTTGTTTCACAGAATCTGGATATGGTTAACGGCGCGCGGGTGAATGAAGAAACCGAGGCTTATCGGCGCGGCCACAAATTCGGGAACGCCTTGTTCAGCGGACTTGTGAAGTTCTTTTTCAAAAGTAAAATTAGTGATTTGTTGTCTGGATATCGTGTTTTTAGCAGGCGCTTTGTCAAAAGCTTCCCTGCCGTTTCGAACGGCTTTGAAATTGAGACAGAGCTGACAGTTCACGCGATGCAGATGCGAATGCCAATCGGTGAGATACAAACAAAATACTCTTCACGTTTACCGAACTCGAATTCCAAATTGGCAACTTTCTCGGATGGTTGGCGAATTCTCAAAATGATTGGTCTGTTGATCAAGGACGAAAAACCCGTCGCGTTTTTCCTGTCATTGGCCTTCCTGATATTTTTGCCATCGCTTTTCGTGTTTGTGTCTGTCTTTAGGGAATTCTTGGTGACAGGGCTTGTTGATAGAATCCCGTCTGTTGTCGTGGCAGTATCCGGGTTTGTCGCAACCATGCTGTCAATTGTCTGCGCACTGATTCTGGACTCTCTGGCTCAGGCGCGGCGGGAAGCACGACGCCTTTCGTATTTGCGGCATAAAGGTGTAGCTGCGTCGGCGGTCAAACAAATGCAACCGTCGCTTGTAAAAACTGAAACCCGTCGGTTCGGTTAACTAGAAAAGCGTATTACGGCTTTCTTTCAGACAAACAAGCAATCTTGCTATTTCATTCGTCAGCGAATGAACAAGATGACCTATCAGAAGACTTCTCCAGACTGAAAAATGTAAATGGCCAGCACCCCAAATGCTGGCCATTTTCTGAGTGAGTGATATAGCCCTAAGGCCTCACCAGTGAAATTCTTTGTCTCCACATAACTAAGGCAGGCTGAAGTTACGCGCTATTAGGGGAATCCCGTAAATTTTAAATTTATTGCCTAAGCATTTGAAAAGTATTGGATTATTTTTTCGACCCATCCAACTCTTTCGTCAGGTATCATTTCTGACAACAAAATCGCGACACAGAACATAGGAAGTAAAGCTGAGATATTGGCGATCTCTGCGTGCTTTTAAGTCATCTCACCGTTTCTGGAAAAAAAGGACCGCACAACGGCGGTCCCTTCTTGCCTTCTCGAACGGGCGACATTCGCCTGTCCGTTCACCGCTTCTAGCCAATGATCGCATTGAGCGTGGTGCTGGGGCGCATCACGGCTGCAGTTTTGGCTGGGTCGGTGTGATAATAACCACCCAAGTCCGCAGCCGGTCCCTGAGCGGCGGCCAGCTCCGACAAGATTTGCTCTTCCTTGCCCGCCAGCTCGGCGGCCAATGGTGCAAACTCTGCCGCCAGCTCGGCATCATCAGATTGTGCAGCCAGAGCTTCGGCCCAATACCGTGCGAACCAGTAGTGGCTGTCGCGGTTATCAGGTTGGCCGACTTTACGGCTGGGCGAACGGTTGTTGTCCAGAATGCCCTGAGTTGCCGTTTCGGCCGCGGCCCCAAGAACACCTGCTTTCGCGTTGCCTTTGCTGTCGGCCAGGAAGTTCAGAGACTCACCCAAAGCACAGAACTCACCCATCGAATCCCAGCGCAGGTGGCTTTCCTCAACCAGTTGCTGCACGTGTTTCGGGGCCGATCCCCCTGCCCCGGTTTCGAACAGGCCACCACCATTCATGAGCTTGACGATAGACAGCATCTTGGCCGAGGTGCCCAGTTCGAGGATCGGAAACAGATCGGTGAGATAGTCCCGCAGCACGTTGCCGGTGATGGCGATCGAATCATTACCGGCTGTGATGGTCTCCAGCGATTGACGAGTGGCCTCGCGAGGGGCCATGATCCGGAACTTGTCAGCCGCGTCAGCGACCTCAAGCGTCGGTTTGACGTATGCAATCAGTTCGGCGTCATGGGCGCGGTTTGCGTCCAGCCAGAAGATCGCCTCGGAACCGGTCAGGCGTTGGCGGTCCAGAGCCAGCTGAATCCAGTTTTCGATCGGTGCCTTTTTGACAGTGCAAGACCGCCAAATATCACCTTCTTCCACATCATGGCTATGCAGTGTCTCGCCATTGGCCAGAACAATGCGGATCGAGCCGTCAGCAGGGGCCTGGAATGTGGTCGGGTGTGAGCCATATTCCTCAGCCTTCTGCGCCATCAGACCGACATTGGCGACAGCGCCTGCGGTCGCAGGGTTCAACGCGCCATTGGCTTTGAAGAAGTTGATCGACTCGTCATAGACGGTTGCATAGCAACGGTCGGGGATGACGCAGTTGGTGTCTCCCTTGGCACCGGCCTCGTCCCAGCCCTTGCCCCCAGCGCGGATCACGGCAGGCATCGAAGCGTCGATGATCACATCCGACGGTACGTGCAGGTTGGTGATACCTTTGTCGCTGTCGACCATGTACATCGCCGGACGGTCGCCTTTGATCGCGTCTATCGCGGCCATGATGTCCGCATTACCCTGAACGCGATCCAGCAAGTCTCCCAGACCAGAGTTCGGGTTCACACCCAGAGCGTCCAGCTCCGCACCGTATTTCTCGAACACCGGAGCCAGCCATGCCTTGACCGCATAGCCGAAGATGATCGGGTCACTGACCTTCATCATCGTGGCTTTCATGTGCAGCGAGAACATAGTGCCGTCTTTTTTGGTATCTTCGATGGCATCCGTCAGGAAAGACGACAGCGCTTTGACCGACATGAATGTTGCATCGGCCACTGTGCCTTCGTCCAGCGTCCAGCCGTTTTTCAGGACGCTCACACTGCCGTCTTTGCCAACGAATTCGATCTTGGCATCGCCCGCCTGTGCTGCTGTGATGGTGCCCGATTTCTCATTAGCATAGAAATCATTGCCCGTCATCGACGACACTTTGGTTTTGCTGTCAGAAGCCCAGGCACCCATCGAATGCGGGTTCTTCTGAGCGTAGTTCTTGACGGCCTTGGCCGCTCGACGGTCGCTGTTGCCTTCGCGCAGCACCGGGTTCACGGCAGAACCCTTGATGGCGTCATACCGCGCGCGGGTCGCCTTTTCTTCATCCGTCGAAGGCTCTTCGGGATAGGTGGGGATGTCATAGCCCTGCGACTGAAGCTCTTCGATCGCCGCGACCAGCTGCGGGACCGAGGCTGAGATGTTCGGAAGCTTGATCACGTTGGCGTCGGGCGTCTTCACCAGTTCACCCAGCGCAGCCAGATCATCAGTGATGCGCTGATCGTCGGTCAGGTTTTCCGGGAAGGTCGCAAGGATACGGCCAGCCAACGAGATATCCTTGGTTCCGACACTCACACCAGCAGCCGAAGCGAACTTGCGAATGATGGGCAGAAACGAGGCGCTGGCCAGTTCGGGCGCTTCGTCTACAATGGTATACAATATGTCGAAGTTCGATTTATCTGCCATATTCTTTTACCTTTTTAAGCCTTTCAGGGGCGTGCGATCCAAGAGTTAAGGCCACATCAGTGCGGCACGGGAGGGACGCGATCACGATACCGCCCCTGGGTGACTCTGTTTTGACAGGGCTTCCCATAAATCACGATGGGCTAGGAATCAATCGTATCTAGACGCGCGTTTTGCCACGGGTCTTGGATTTGCACTTGGGTGCGTGGGATCAACCTGATTGTGGACCAAGGTTCGAAAAGCCCAGTTTCTGTTCGATGTGGCGGATATGGTCATCAATCGCTTTGTTGATATGTGCCGTTGATCCCGCGCGGGCCTGCGGGTCAACAGGCACGCCGGCTCCCTCTATAATATCAAGATGGAGTTTTGGGGCATGGAGGCCACCTTTTTCCAAGAATTGATGGTATTCTGCGCGGGCGAGATCTGTTGCACCCAACGCTGCGAAAGTATGGCTTCGCGTTATCCACTCAGTACCTTGCCCATAGATTACGTATCCGAGTAAAAGATCAATCGTTCTTCTGACAGAACCTTTATCTCTCCACTGAATTTTGTTCTCTGCTTTCGCATAGGCTTCGGCGTACTCAATCCCTTTTTTCTCATCGCCAAGTTTCATGTGTATCAGCGCAAAAAGCAACAAGTCTGCTGATGGGTTGGGTGCAATCGCCATTCTTTTCTCGATCGCGTTCAAGGCTTTTTCCAGATCATAACGATGACGCAGTTCATATGAAACTCGTATATCATGAGCCCACGGTTGACCCGGCCATTTCACTTCGGCCTCCGCCAAGTAACGTTCAAATTCTTTGGGCGATAATGTGTCATACAGCAAATTCAAGTACCGGGAACCGGCATCTCCAAAACCCGGTTCAAGTTCCAAAACGCTTTCATAGCCTTCCAACGCAAGGGGCACATCACCCCATGTTTGCATCTGTTTTGCCACGTTGAACAAAACATATGTGCTGTTGGGGCTTATCTTTTGTGCTCGTTCCAAATCAGCACGGGCACCGGTTTTGTCCGCCAAGGCATTCTTGGAATAGCCCCGCCATACGAGTGTAACCGCTTCCTCATCGTTCAAAACCAGCGCGCGGTCCGCATCGTCTATTGCCTGCTCGTATTTCCGAATTCGATGCAAGGCCTGGGCCCGTTTGGCGTGGTAATCCTGACGCTCATCCAAAGCCTCAGCATCACGACTGAGCAGGTCTGTACAGGCGCGGAAAACCATTTCTGACCCACCGCCCGTCTGACAAGCTGCCCGTTGATTGGCGTATTGCGTTTCCGATTTTGAAGGCGTGTTGAACGATAGCAAAAGCGCCGTGCAAACGACAATCAACGCGGCAATACGAATGCGCATAATGGCTTCAAAACAAATCTCTTTCTACTATGAGTAGTTGCTTATCAGGTAGCAAACAAGCTTAACGGGTCAGCCAATATCCCAGTTTTTATCGAAACCTTTGCCCCGTCTCGGGGTCAAACATCATCGCGCGGTCTGGCTGGATTGAGATGCCAATCCGGTCGCCTATTTTGCTGCGTTGATCGTCCCGTTCTTCTACAATCAATTTGTCACCATTGGGCGTTAACAGATACGAATAAGAAACGCCCCCAAGTGCTTCGGTCAGGTCCACGGAGCAGGTGTCTGCCGCGCGATCGATGTGAATGTGTTCCGGGCGCATCCCTAAAGTCACCTTGGTCACACCGGCGGGCACGGATGCCGAAACATGCAGGGGCTGCCCAAGCGCGGGGTGAGTGACGTGGCCGTCGGCATAGTCGCAGTCCAGAAAGTTCATGGCGGGTGAGCCGATGAAACCTGCAACAAACCGGTTGTCGGGATCGCGATATAGATCCATTGGTGCCCCCACCTGCTCGATCCGACCATCGCGCAGCACGACAATCTTGTCGGCCATAGTCATGGCTTCAACCTGATCATGGGTCACATAGATCATGGTCGCACCGATTTCCTGATGCAGACGTGCGATCTCCACACGCATTTCCACGCGTAATTCGGCGTCCAGATTGGACAACGGTTCGTCGAACAGAAACACTTCGGGTCCACGAACAATTGCGCGACCAATAGCAACGCGTTGCCGCTGACCACCAGACAAGGCTTTGGGTTTGCGTTTAAGGTACGGGTCAAGCTTCAGGATGTTTGAAGCTTCCTGAACTTTGATTTTTATCTCATCCTTTGCAACACCATTCATACGCAAGCCAAAACCCATGTTTTCAGCTACACTCATGTGCGGATAGAGCGCATAGGTCTGGAAAACCATCGCCACGCCCCGCTTGGCGGGGTCCATATGGGTCACCTCGCGTGCACCTATGTGAATCTCGCCTTCCGAAGTTTCTTCAAGCCCTGCGATCATCCTCAGCAAGGTGGATTTTCCGCACCCCGAAGGTCCGACAAAAACGCAGAATTCGCCATCTTCGATCTGCAGGTCGATCCCGTGAATGACTTGGGTCTGTCCATACCTTTTGATCGCCTGGTTCAGAGTTACACCTGTCATGTCACTTGCATCCTGTCGTTTCTGGGGTCAGGGCGGGTTTCGGGAAACCGCCATGCTTGTGCCTCGGCTCCAATTTGTTCGGCCACACGCTGTACACGTGGCACCCAGGCTTCGAGTTGTTTGAAATCCATACGTTCGGTAGATCCGGTCACCGAAATCGCGCCTAGTATTCGGCCATTCGATGTCAGAACCGGACATGCGATACAAATGATGCCTGGCTCGTGTTCTTCGTCATCAATGGCAAATCCCCGGGAGCGAATCCGGTCAATATCTTCCCGCAGCACCTGTTCAGAGGTCAGAGTCTTGTCGGTGAAACGGTGATAGCTTTGCTGGGATATTGCCCTGTTCAGCGCGTCTTCGTCCAGATACGCCAGCATCGCTTTGCCGACACCCGTACAATAGGCCGGACCAACTTTACCTGCCTGTGAATACATCTCAATTGGCTGCGCTGCATTGCGTTTGTCGACATACAGGACCTGGCTTGAATCGAGCTGCGCCAGATGCACAGTCTCGCCCGTTTCGCGGCTGAGCATGTCCAGAAATGGTCTTGCTATGGGTGCCAGAGAGCTTTGGGTCCATGCCGCATGGGCCAACCGCACCAGTCGCATCCCGGGCGCATAGGTCTGCCGATCACGATCGTAGGACAGCATTCCCTGATTGGTCAGGGATTGCAGGAATCGGTATAAGGTGGCCTTTGGAAAAACACTGCTTTCCAAAAGTTCAGCGAATCGAACAGGGCGTCCAAACGACGCCACTTGATCCAGCACATCACATGCTTTGCCTATTGTTCCGTCACCTGACACGGTTCAGCGCTCTCCTCCATTTATCCATAGCCATCTTCACGAGGGTCTTGACAAGACTAACCGACTCGATGTGTAGTTTTCAATATATAAAACTAGGTTTCAATATTTGGAACTAAAAATGAAAGCTAAGGGAGGAAACCATGAAATCCATGTTCAGGCACACTGCGGCTGCTCTGGCGGTCGGTGTTGCATTTGCTGCGCCTGCTGCCGCTGAGCTGACCGGCGAGTTGCGCATTTTTCTCGACACATCAAACCCGGCACCGCGTGCGACGATGGAGGCGATGATCGATCGGTTTCAGCAACAGCATCCTGGTCTGGAAATCGAAACCACAGTGATCGATCGTGAGGCATACAAGACCCAGATCCGCAATTTCCTGACCGCAGACACCCCCGACGTTGCCACATGGTACGCGGCCAACCGGATGAAACCTTATGTCGAGGCTGGCCTGTTCGAAGACGTATCCGATCTGTGGGCCGAGCCTGAGATTGCCGACAACCTCGCTTCGACCAAAGGTGCGATGACCATTG
The DNA here is from genome assembly GCF_947497005.1 of uncultured Ruegeria sp. Lineage (GTDB taxonomy): Bacteria > Pseudomonadota > Alphaproteobacteria > Rhodobacterales > Rhodobacteraceae > Ruegeria. Next base: position 187,055 of record NZ_CANMFF010000006.1, read on the forward strand.
ACGGCAAGCAATGGGGCGTGCCGTATACCTACTACCAGTGGGGTGTCTATTACCGCAAAGACATCTTTGACGAGCTGGGCCTGAGCGAACCGACCACTTGGGAAGAAGAGCTGGCCAACTGTCAGAAGATCGTCGATTCAGGGCGTGCCTGCTATACCATTGGCACCAAGTTCCTTTGGACTGCTGGTGGCTGGTTCGACTATCTAAACATGCGGACCAACGGGTTTGACTTCCACAATCAGCTGGCAAACGGCGAAATCAGCTGGGAAGATGACCGGGTCAAGCAGACCTTTGCTAACTGGAAACAGTTGATCGACATGGGTGCCTTCATCGACAACCATCAGACCTATAGCTGGCAGGAAGCCCTGCCCTTCATGGTCAACGGTGAGGCGGCAGCCTATCTGATGGGTAACTTTGCTGTGGCACCGCTGCGCGACGCCGGATTGACAGATGATCAACTGGACTTCTACCAGTTCGTCGCTATCAACCCTGATGTCGAACTGGCCGAGGACGCGCCAACCGACACATTCCACATTCCGGCCAACGCCTCGAACAAAGAGGCCGCGCGCGAGTTCTTGCGTTTTGTAGTATCCGCGGACGAGCAGACCGAAATCAACAATGGAGCGAACCTCGGCCAGTTGCCGGTGAATGCCCAGTCCGCAGTGGATGAAGACAAGTTCCTGCAGCAAGGATTCGAGATGCTCTCGTCGAACAGTCCTGGGGGCGTTGCCCAGTTCTGGGATCGCGACGCACCGGCAGAGATGGCGAAGGCATCGATGGAAGGCTTCCAGGAGTTCATGGTCAAACCCGACAATACTGACCGTATCCTGGCCAAGCTGGAACGCGCCCGTCAGCGTATCTACGATAACTGATCAGGCATGGGCCGGGCTAAAGCCCGGCCTGCGCTCCCGTAAAACGTAAGGCGGGTTTCAGCCCGCCTTGCCCCAACAAAACCCGAGTTTCCCATGACAGCTGCCGTCGACGCCCCAGATCAGGAAAGCTGGTTCCACCGCAACCAACAGCGCCTCGCACCGTGGTTCTTTCTGGCCCCGGGTCTGCTGTTCTTCTTGGTCTACGTGATCATCCCAGTGTTCCAGTCCTTCAACTTGTCGCTCTACGAATGGGATGGTTTGGGCGCTGCAGAATATGTTGGCTTTCGCCATTACGAAGACCTCTATTGGGAGTGGGTCGACCGGGACGCGTTTTATACTTCGCTGAAAAACAACCTGATCTGGCTGCTACTCTATTTGTTGGCCATTCCGGCAGGCTTGTTCATCGCGCTGTTCCTAAATCAAACGGTCTGGGGCATTCGCCTATATAAGTCTTTGTTCTTCTTTCCATTTGTTATTTCTCAGGTCGTTGTTGGGCTGGTGTTTACATGGTTCTACGATCCGACCTTTGGGTTGTTGAATGAATTCCTCGGCGTCTTCGGCCTCGGCCCGCTGAACGTGTTGGGCGACGAGCGTTTTGTGACCTACGGTATCATCTTCGCAGGTCTCTGGCCGCAGACGGCGTATTGCATGATCCTTTACCTCACCGGTCTGAACGCCGTGGACCCCGAGCAAATCGAGGCCGGACGTCTGGACGGCGCAAAAGGCGCGAAGATGTTGTGGCACATCATTTTACCGCAACTGCGTCCTGCTACTTTCATCGCCTTCGTTGTCACCATCATCGGCGCACTGCGCAGCTTCGACTTGATCTCGATCATGACCCAGGGAGGACCGTTCGGTTCGTCCCGTGTGCTGGCTTATTACATGTTCGAAGTCGCGCTTTCCGAATACGGCTTCCGCATGGGGTACGGCGCAGCCATCGCGGTAATCCTTTTCCTGATCATGTTGTGCTTCATCGCCTATTTCCTGTGGTCGATGTACCGTGAAGAGAAGGGGCACTGAGATGTTTCCCAAACCCATCGAAAAACAACCTCGCGCGGCACAGATCACCTATCAGGCCATGCTTCCCTTGGCACTGCTGTTGTGGTTGGGGCCATTGCTGGCGGTTGCCCTGTTCTCGGTCAAACCGGCAGCGGACTTTACCAACGCGAATTACTGGGGCATGCCGTCCAGCTTCGAGGGCGCGTTCAATTACGGGCAGGTGTTCTTCAATTCGGACATGCCGCGTTACCTGCTGAACTCGTTCATGATTACCGTCCCGACCGTGATCGGAGCCGTGGCGCTCAGTTGCATGACGGGGTTTGCGCTCGGCATCTACAAGTTCAAATCTAACCTCTGGATCTTCTTTATGTTCGTGGCAGGCAACTTCGTGCCTTTCCAGATCCTGATGGTGCCGGTGCGTGACCTGACACTGGAACTGGGCCTCTACAATACCAAAACCGGCCTGGTTCTCTTCCACATCGCCTTCCAAACAGGGTTCTGCACGCTCTTCATGCGCAATTTCATCCGTGCCCTGCCCTTCGAGCTGATCGAGGCCGCTCGGGTCGAAGGCATCAGTGAATGGCGCATCTTCTGGTATGTGGTTCTGCCGCTGATGAAGCCCGCAATTGCGGCGCTCAGCGTACTGATTTTCACTTTTATCTGGAACGACTATTTCTGGGCCGTCGTCCTGACACAAGGGGCCGAAAGCCAACCTGTCACCGCAGGGATTACCAGTTTCAATGCGCAATTCCGCGCCGCCTATCAGTTGATGAGCGCCGGTTCCATTGTCGCGGCCCTTCCGCCTGTCGCGATGTTCTTCCTGATGCAAAAACACTTCATCGCAGGTCTGACATTGGGGGCTGTGAAATGACGAAAATAACGTTCATCGGTGCGGGTTCCACGATTTTCATGAAAAACATCGTGGGCGACGCGCTGCTGACTCCGGCACTGGCGGACAGCCACTTCGCACTCATGGATATTGACGCGCAGCGTCTGACTGAAAGCGAAGCCGTTGCCAGAGCGATGATCCGCTCAGCTAGCACCGGTGCGACTGTTACCACTCATACGGATCGCCGCGCGGCGCTGGACGGGGCCGATTTTGTCATCACGGCGTTTCAAATCGGCGGGTACAAACCCTGCACAGTGACGGACTTCGATATACCCAAACAGTACGGGTTGCGCCAGACCATCGCCGACACGCTCGGCGTTGGGGGTATCATGCGTGGCCTGCGAACGGTGCCGGTTCTGTGGGATGTGGCGCAGGACATAATGCAGCTCTGCCCGGACGCGACATTGCTTCAATATGTAAACCCGATGGCCATCAACACGTGGGCATTGTCAGAACAGTTCCCGGCATTGAAACAGGTGGGCCTCTGCCACTCGATTCAAAACACAGTCGAGGAACTGGCCCATGATCTGGACCTGCCTAAGGACGGGTTTCGCTACAAGGTCGCAGGCGTCAATCATGTCGCATTCTTCCTGCGTCTCGAACACGAGGGGCGTGACCTCTATCCTACATTGCGGCAGGGATATGCCTGCGGGCGTCTCCCGAAACCGCCGTTGCTGATGCCTCGCTGCCCTAACAAAGTCCGTTACGAAGTCATGGATCATCTGGGCTATTTCTGCACAGAAAGCTCGGAACACCTGGCGGAATATGTCCCCTGGTTCATCAAGGGCGGGCGGCAAGACCTGATCGAGCAGTTCTCTATACCATTGGATGAATACCCGACCCGCTGTGAGGAACAGATAACTAAATGGAAAGACGAAGCCAGAACCATGACCGATGGGCGCGAATTAGACGTCATCCGCAGCCACGAATTCGCTGCGGATCTGATGAACGCAATCATCACCGACACGCCCTATGCGGCCTATGGCAACCTGCCAAATACTGGTCAGATCCCACAGCTACCGCTGGGATCAGCGGTTGAAACACCCTGTTTGGTCGATGCAAACGGTGTTCAACCTTCAATCGTCACAGATATCCCTGCGCAATTGGTCGCCTTGATGCGCAGTCAGATCAACGTTCAGGAGCTGACGGTTCGGGCATTGGTCGACCAGAACCCTGAACACATCTATCATGCCGCCATGATGGATCCGCACACCGCTGCCGAGTTGGACCTTCGCCAAATCCGAAGCCTGGTTGATGACCTGCTTGTTGCTCATGCCGACTGGTTGCCCGACTGGTGCCGCCCAGCGCGCGCCGCCTGATCTTCATCTTTTTTCAAATACTCAAACCCGACCCTTGCCCAGAAAAGCTCCAAAAAAAATGACAAAACGCCGCTCACAACATTGGTACGGAAAACTCGACAAGGATGGCTTCATTCATCGGTCCTGGATGAAGAACCAGGGTTTTCCCGATCACGCCTTTGACGGGCGGCCCGTCATAGGCATCTGCAACACATGGTCAGAACTTACCCCTTGCAACTCGGGCCTGCGCGATCTGGCCGAAGGCGTCAAACGCGGCGTGTGGGAGGCCGGAGGTTTCCCGGTCGAATTCCCGGTCATGTCGCTGGGCGAGACCCAGATGAAACCCACCGCCATGCTGTTCCGAAACCTGCTGGCAATGGATGTCGAGGAATCGATCCGCGCCTATGGCATTGACGGCGTCGTGTTACTGGGCGGCTGCGACAAGACGACACCGGGGCAGTTGATGGGCGCAGCCTCGGTCGACTTGCCCTCAATCGTTGTTAGTTCCGGCCCCATGCTGAACGGCAAGTATCGCGGACAGGATATAGGCTCTGGCACTGATGTCTGGAAGTTTTCGGAAGCCGTCCGCGCCGGAGAGATGACCCTGCAGGACTTCATGAACGCCGAGTCCGGCATGTCACGCAGCGCCGGAGTTTGCATGACCATGGGAACGGCCAGCACCATGGCTTCGCTGGTCGAGGCGATGGGTATGTCGCTGCCCACTAACGCCGCCTTGCCCGCGGTTGATGCTCGCCGCATGGCGCTGGCACATCTGACCGGCATGCGGATTGTCGAGATGGTGGACGAAGATCTTAAACCGTCAGACATTCTGACCAAGGAAGCCTTCGGGAATGCGATTTTGGCCAATGCCGCCGTGGGTGGATCGACCAACGCGGTAGTTCATTTGCTGGCGTTAGCCGGTCGCGCAGGCGTGGACTTGACCTTGAAAGACTTCGAAATCGGATCTGAAATCCCGTTGTTGGTCAACTGCATGCCGTCGGGAAAATACCTGATGGAGGATTTCTGCTATGCAGGTGGTGTCCCCGTCGTGCTGAACGAACTCAAACCTTTCCTGCGTCCGGCAAAAACGGTGCTGAATAAGGACATCTCGGCCCATTACGAAGGGGCTGAGTGTTTCAACACGGATGTCATCCGCCCCTTCGACGATCCGGTTAAACCTGCTGCAGGTTTGCGCGTTCTGCGCGGCAACCTTGCGCCGAACGGGGCCATCGTAAAGCCGTCGGCGGCAACAGATGCCCTTCTGGAAACCGAAGGGGAGGCCTTCGTTTTCGAAAACATCGAAGACCTGAAAGCCAATATCGACCGCGAGGACCTGCCAGTCACGCCCGAGAGCATTCTGGTGCTCAAAGGCTGCGGCCCCAAGGGCTATCCGGGGATGCCTGAGGTCGGCAATATGCCGATTCCAGCCAAGCTGGTGAAAGACGGCGTGCGCGACATGATCCGCATCTCGGATGCCCGCATGTCGGGAACTGCTTATGGCACCGTCATTTTGCATGTCAGCCCCGAGGCGCAGGCGGGCGGCACCCTGGCGCTGGTCAAAACCGGCGATCGCATCCGAGTTTCCGCCAGTAACGGAGAACTGGAATTACTAGTGGACGAAGACGAACTGGGCGCCCGCCGCGCCGTGTGGCAACCGGATGATCCGCATTACACCCGCGGCTACGCGAAACTTTACATCGACCACGTGTTGCAAGCAGATCAGGGCGCAGATCTCGATTTCCTTGTTGGCAAAGATACCCGCCTCGTGACCAGAGAGAGCCACTGATGACCCAATCAGCAACATTCCATGATCTGAACGGGGCGTCGGTTTATATCACCGGCGGTGGCTCGGGCGTCGGTGCGGCGCTGACAGATGGATTCATGGCTCAGGGCGCCAATGTGGCCTTCATAGGCCGTTCCGAGGCCAGCGGATTTGTCGAAGAGATGCGCGACAAGCACGGCCGCGCGCCGCTGTTCCTGCAGGGGGATATGACGGACACCGAACTGCTGCATTCAACAATGGTCAAAGCCGCCGATACGCATGGCCCACTGAATGTGTTGGTAAATAACGCAGCCAATGATCAACGCCATTCGCTGGAAGAATCTACAACCGAGTTCTGGGACCGGATGATCGAAGTGAACCTGAAAGCCTACTATTTCGCCTGTCAGGAAGCGGCCCGACAAATGAAAGATGGTGGAGCGATCATCAATTTTAGCTCGATCAGTTATATGATGGGCAATGCAGGCTATCCAATCTATACGACGTCGAATGCCGGGATTACGGGGATGACACGTTCATTGGCACGCGAATTGGGACCCAGGAAGATCCGTATAAATGCGCTGGCACCTGGTTGGGTTCTGACGCAAAAGCAGCTGGATATGTGGGCCACGCCCGAGGATTTGGCTGCGCATTTGGACCGGCAATGCCTAAAAGAACACCTCAAGCCCGAGGATATGATAGCTCCAACACTATTTCTGGCATCCAATGCCAGCCGCGCGATGACCGGACAATGTATGGCCGTTGATGGCGGCGTCGTGGTTTCGGGGTGATAGGATGAAAACAGACTGGATCGCCGTTGATTGGGGAACATCTCACCTGCGGGCCTGGGCCATTCAGGGGACTGCCGTGTCGGATCATGCGCAATCCGACAAGGGTATGGCGCGCGTCGGACCTGACGGGTTTCAAGCCGCCCTGTTGGAATTGATCTCAGACTGGATAAGTGGCGGCCCCGTTGACGTGATCGCCTGCGGTATGGTCGGTGCCCGGCAAGGCTGGGTCGAAGCACCCTATTCGACCGTCCCGTCGGACCCTTTGCCGGATGTCCCAATCCGTGTACCTGACACTGACCCACGCATCCGGGCATTTGTCATACCCGGTTTGAAACAGTTGACCCCGCCGGATGTAATGCGGGGTGAGGAAACACAGATTGCAGGATTTCTGGGCGCGCGTCAGAACTGGGACGGCGTCATCTGCCTGCCCGGCACCCACACGAAATGGGTTCAGGTGAGCGCTGGCGAGGTTGTGAGCTTTCGTACCTTCATGACGGGTGAGTTGTTCGATCTGCTGTGCGGGCAGTCAGTGCTGCGACATTCAGTAGGTCGGGGCTGGGACGACACCGCATTCGTCGACGCGGTTGCAGATACGTTGTCCAAGCCCGAACAGCTGGCCGCTCGCCTCTTTGGCCTGCGGGCGGCGGATCTGCTGCAAGGAGAGGACAAAGGCACTGCACGCGCCCGGCTTTCGGGTTTGTTGATCGGGGCAGAACTAGCGGCGACACGGCCTTATTGGCTGGGGCAGCAACTGGCCATTATTGGCGCGGAAGGCGTGTCACAGACATATGCAACAGCACTGCAACTGCAAGGCGCGTTTGTTGAAACTGCAAATGCCACCGAGGCCACACTGGCCGGGCTGGCGCTGGCGCGAAACATGACAAGGCAAACCGCATGAGTCGTCCTATCATCGCCATTCTGCGTGGATTGAAACCTCAGGAAGCCAAGGCCGTCGGGCGTGCTCTCATTGATGCCGGGATCGATCGGATCGAAGTGCCACTCAATTCACCGGACCCGCTCGACAGCATCGGCATATTGGCGGAAGTTTTTGGAAGTCAGGCTCTGATCGGTGCGGGCACTGTTTTGACGGTCGATCAGGTGGACACTGTCTCGGCTGTTGGCGGCAAGCTGGTGGTGTCGCCCAACTATGATGCGGGTGTGATCCAACATTCCGTTGCGCTGGGTATGCAAAGCTGGCCGGGTGTTTACACCCCAACCGAAGCCTTTGCAGCCCTCAAGGCCGGAGCCACAGGGTTGAAGCTGTTTCCGGGTGTGATGGCCGGTCCGACGGGATTGGCCGCATTGCGTCCGGTTTTACCCACGGACACACTTGTCTTTGCAGTCGGTGGGGCCGGGCCTGAGAATTTCGGACAATGGATAAAAGCCGGTGCGAATGGTTTCGGGATAGGATCGGCGCTTTATAAACCCGGCATGGATGTCGCCGAAATCGCAGACCGCGCCCGGCAGATCGTAACGGCCTATGACGAGGCTGTTGGATGAGCACGATCTTTGACGACCGCCCCTGCAAGCTGGGCGAAGGCCCGTTGTGGCACCCTGAAAGACAACAGCTTTTCTGGTTTGATATCATCGGCAAACGCCTAATGACTCGTGAAGGCGATAAGCCAAAAAGCTGGTCCTTCGACGAATATGTCTCTGCCGCAGGTTGGGTCGATTACGATACATTGTTAATGGCTTCGGAAACCGGTCTTTGGCGTTTTGACTTGCTGTCCAGTGAACGGATTTTGATCGCGCCTGTGGAAGCGGATAACCCCGTCACCCGTTCAAATGACGGACGCGCCGATCCGTGGGGGGGATTTTGGATCGGAACAATGGGCAAGCAAGCTGAGTCTGGGGCTGGATCAATCTATCGCTTCTGGAAAGGTGAACTGAGGCGCCTGATTGCGGATGTGACAATCTCGAATGCGATCTGTTTTGCCGCTGATCGTTCGGTTGCCTATTTCTGTGACACGGCAACAAAGCACGTCAGACGATGGCGTCTGAACCCCGAAACCGGATGGCCGGAGGGGGACAGCAGAGTTTTTCTGGATTTACGCGAAGAAGGCCTGAACCCAGATGGGGCGGTCGTTGATGCCGAGGGGAATATCTGGATTGCACAATGGGGCGCTGGACGGGTCGCGGCATACACAGCCGACGGTCAGTTTCTGAGCGCTGTTTCCGTAGACGCATCACATACGTCGTGCCCCGCTTTCGGTGGCAGAGATCTGACGACGCTGTTTTGTACGTCGGCGCGTCAGGGGCTGAGTAAGGAGGCAATTAGAAGCCAACCAGAAAACGGCATGACTTTTGCCGCGCCAAACGCGGGGCAAGGTCAGGCAGAACACCAGGTCATCCTATGAAGCCGGAACTTGGCGTTTGTTACTACCCCGAACACTGGCCTGAGACGATGTGGGCGGAAGATGCCGCACATATGGTCGAAACAGGCTTGACCTGGGTGCGCATTGGAGAATTCGCATGGAGCCGTATGGAGCCGCAACCCGGTGATTTGCAGTTCGAGTGGCTGGATCGCGCGATTGAGACACTTGGGTCAGCCGGGTTGAAGATTGTGCTTGGCACCCCGACGGCTACACCGCCGCGGTGGATGTTGGACAAGCATCCGGACATGCTGGCCGTGGACCAGCGCGGAAACACGCGCAAATTTGGGTCGCGGCGACATTATTGCTTTAGCCATCAGGGCTATGTCGATGAATGCACCCGCATTGCAGTGATAATGGGTGAGCGTTACGGCGAAAACCCGCACGTTGCTGCCTGGCAGATTGATAACGAATATGGGTGTCACGACACCACGGTCAGCTACAGCACCCCTGCCCTTCAGGCGTTTCGCCACTGGCTAGCCGCTCAATACGCAACCATCGATACGCTGAACGAAGCATGGGGCAATGTGTTCTGGTCGATGGAATATCGCGACTTCGAAGAAATCGATTTACCCAATCAAACCGTGACTGAACCGAACCCTGCCCATGTATTGGCTTTCCGGCGTTTCAGCTCGCAGCAGGTTGTGACGTTCAACAAGGCTCAGGTGGATGCGCTGCGGCCATTGACCGACGCGCCGCTTTTGCACAATTACATGGGCCGCACTCTGGATTTCGACCATTTCAAGGTCGGAGCAGATCTGGATATCGCCACCTGGGACAGCTATCCGATCGGTTTCTTATCGGACCGGCTGGAAGGCGGCGAAGCGCATAAGATCGCCTTTCTTCAGCAGGGCGATCCGGACATGCAGGCGTTTCACCATGATCTCTACCGGGCCGTTGGACGTGGCCGATGGTGGGTTATGGAACAACAACCCGGCCCGGTGAATTGGGCACCGTATAACCCGGCACCTTTGCCGGGAATGGTACGCCTGTGGTCTCTTGAGGCTGTGGCCCATGGCGCAGAAGTGGTGAGCTATTTTCGTTGGCGACAAGCCCCCTTCGCGCAAGAACAAATGCATACAGGTTTGCTGACATCGAATAATCGCCCGGCACCTGGGTTGGCCGAAGCCCAGCAGGTTGCGGATGATCTGGTCAGGTTGGGCGAGGTGCAACAGGTGCAAGCCAAAGTGGCAATTCTGTTCGACTATGCTTCGGACTGGGCGTGGTCAACACAGCCGCAGGGCGCAAGTTTTGATTATTTCCGGTTGGTCTTTTCGGCATATCGCGCTCTGCGTCGTGCCGGTTTGTCCGTTGATTTTGTTTCGACAAATGAGAATTCAGCACATTATGCACTGATCCTGGCACCCGGCTTGGCAACAATTGATCCAGATTTGGAACATCGCCTAGCCAAAAGCTGCGATCTGGCAATCCTTGGGCCGCGCAGTGGCGCGATCACTCACGATTTTCAAATACCCAACTCGGGCCGACCCGGCCTGTGTAAATTAGATTGCGATGTTGATTTGGTTGAATCTCTGCCGTCCACAAGTGAACGCGCGGTTCATGGGGGCGGCGCGGCGCGGCATTGGATCGACCGGCTATCAGGACAGGCTGAAGACCTTCTGAGCTTTGAGGATGGGACGTCCGCACTCAAGGCAGGAGATGGAATTTGGTATCTGGCAGGTTTCCCGGACGAAACGCTTTGGGATCGAGTCATCGCCATGGCTGCGAAAAAAACTGGGTTAGATCTGCAAAAAACACCGCAGGGACTGCGACTTCGCGAGACGGCCAACCATGTATTCCTGATCAACTACAATGCTGAACCCGCGGTCTGGAACGGGCACACCGTCCAAGGCTGTGACGTTGAAATCCTGAAACGCGATCCGTCCGAACCGACCTGAAGTCCGTCCGGGCGGATGCCGAGGTTATGGCCCTGCGCCGCTATTCGTCGCCTTGCAGGCTGTTGGGGTCAAACACCCCCCCAAAACCACTGTTGTTTGATGGAGCGCTTTCTGGTTCAGAAACGCCATCTTCACCTTCGGTTTCACTGCCATCCAGCGAGTTCGGCGCGAACACATTGCCAAAGCCGCTGTTATTCGATGGTTTCGGAGCAGTTTGCGCGCCGCCTTGTTCGGCTTCTTCAGCTTCACGCTGCTTGCGGCGCTCCTCGCGCTGTTTGCGCAGTTCCTGAATGCGCTGTTCCGCTTCCAGCTGCTTTTGCTCGCGAATATCAGCGATACACTGCCCCGGATTGTAGGTTGCCGCCGTTCCCACAACGGTGATCGTGGCGACGGCAAAAACAACCAGCAGAACAGCAGCCATGTTACCAGCAAAGAAGCTGGGCAGTTTGATCTTGCCTGCCAGTTCCTCAACCGTTGCATTCTTGCGCGCAACAGCCACCAGTTCCTGACGCTTCAGCTTGGCTTCGTTCATTAGTGCGAAGAACACTGTCAGCGCTACGATGATAAAGGCCAGTGCCGAAATAGCGGGCGTGATGCCATAGCGGACTTTTTGGGCCAGCTCAATCGTCAGCGTCGGGTATTCACCAAAGGTGAACGTCGTGGTGTTATAGTTCTCGAATGATGCGAGAAACGCCAAGACCGCTGCCGATGCAATCGCCGGGCGCATGAACGGCAACAGGATCTTGCGGAAAGCCTGTGCGTGGCTGGCACCAAGGTCCAGCGCCGCCTCGGTCAAGGCAACATCATAGCGCTGCAACCGCGCCACCAGCACCAGCATACAATAGCTGGCGATAAAGGTGGATTGGCCGATCACTGTCAGGAAGATACCATTCGACAGGAAGCTGTCCGCCCCCAGCCCCAGCATGCGGTTGATCCGGTCCCAGAACACCAGTGTCGAGATACCCAGAACCACGCCCGGGATCAGGATCGGTGCGATGATAATCGTATAGTACGTCGCGCGCAGCTTGGGCCAAATCTGTGTCAACATCAGCGCGCCCGCCAGGCCCATCGCCACGGAAAGCACAACCGTTCCAAGACCGATGATCAACGAGTTCTTGATCCCGTTCAGGATACGCTGATCCTGAAACAGCTCGCCAAACCACTGGAAGGTCAGACATTCCCATGGGCTCATCCGAGGGAACCCGGACGAGTTGAAAGCGGTGATCGACATGATCACCAGCGGACCCAGCAGATACAGGAAGAAGATCGCCAGATAGACCCAGATGCTTATGCGGAGGAAGGAATTATTCATTTCCCGATGTCCCCCATGTTCACTTTGAACAGACGCATCACTGCAAGGACGAACAGGATACAGGTCACCAGCAGCACGATCGCGTATGCAGCCCCCTGCGGCCAATCGTTGTTGTCATTGAACTGCTGATAGATCAGTTGGGTGAACCACAGGCTGGACGGACCGCCCAGAATCTGCGGCGCAGCCAGCGCACCGGCGGACAACATGAACACCATTGTACAACCCGAGCTGATACCCGGCTTGGCATAGGGAATGACCACACGCCAATGAATCCGCCACCAAGGCGCACCAAGGTCGCGCGCCGCTTCGATCTGGTTTTTGTCCAGACTTTCAATGACGTTGTACATCGGGAAGATCATCAGCAGGATATAGGCATAGCCCAACCCGGCGTAGAGCGCGATGTCGTTACGGATGAAATCAAACGGCGTATCCCAGACACCCAGTCCCAAGAACAGTGTGTTCAGCACCCCTGTCTCACCGAAGATGATGCGCAACGCAAATGCGCGCAGGATTTCGTTGATCCAGTAAGGGATGATAAGCATGATCGCAAAAATGCGGATATGGCTACCTTCGGATTGCCCCAGATAGTAAGCAATCGGATAACAAATGATCAGGTTGAAAATCGTGACGCACACGGCCGCCACGAGGGTGCGGAAGAACACCCTCAGGTCGACTGTGTTATAGTCCTGACTGCCTCCCTCGGGGCCGTAGATCAGGTATTTGTAGTTCTCTAGCGTATAGACGTCCTTTGGTCCGCCAATTTCTGGCGGTGGCAGGTTCGGACGGAACGAAAAGTCCAGCATCGACAGCTGCGGCAGGATGATCAGGCCGATTGTCCAGAACAGGACCAGGCCCAGGATTGCTAACCCCATACCGGTGCCGTTGCGATTGAAGAACTCCTTCAGAAACTGGGGCATGAGTTGGTCCCCTTATTCTGCGGCCAGTTCACCCGCCGGGACGATGACGGCGTTATGCGTCTCGTATTCCAACGTGATGTTCTGTCCGGTGTGATCGTCGAAAGACTGTCCGTGATTCGGGATCGACACTTTGATCTCTTTCCCACCTTCCCCTTCGGTAAAGATGTTGAAGGCGTTGCCTTCGAACTCTTCGTGGTTGACACGCGCCGTGACGAAATGATCGCCTGAGGCGCCATCGGGTGCAATGGCAAAGGCTTCGGGGCGTACGAACATCATTGCGTCGTCGCCTTCCTTCATCTTGCCTTGATTGGTTGTCGAAATCCGCGCCACCAGATCGCCCGAGCGATTGGTCGCAATCAGAGCCTCATTGCCCATGATTTGTTTAACTTTGCCGCGAAACACGTTGTTTTCGCCCACAAAAGAGGCCGCGAAAGCCGTATTGGGATCATTGTAGATGGTCTTGCCATCGGCAATCTGATCGATCACACCCGCGCGCATAACAGCGATATTGTCCGACATGGTCAACGCTTCTCCCTGGTCATGGGTGATATAAATGAATGTGATGCCGACGCGCTTTTGAATTTCACGTAGCTCGGTCCGCATGTGTTGGCGCAGTTTTAGGTCAAGTGCCGACAGCGGTTCATCCAGCAACAGAACGTCAGGCTCGGCGCACAAAGCACGGGCTATAGCAACACGTTGGCGCTGACCGCCTGACAATTCGTTAGGCAGTTTGTCCCCCTGATCCGGCAGCGCGATCATGTCCAGAAGCTCATCGGCGCGCTTGCGGCGTTCGGCGCTGCTGGCACCTTTGATTTCCATCGAAAACGTGATGTTTTCCCAGACCTTCATCAACGGGAACAGCGCGAGGTTCTGAAAGATCAACGCCGTAGGCCGCTTGTTGGGCCCGATGCCCCGCATGTTATTGCCACCAATCAGAACATTGCCTTCACTGGGCTCAAGGAACCCTGAAACAGCCCTTAGGATGGTTGTTTTACCGCAGCCGGACGGCCCGAGGAACGAAAAGAAATCTCCCCCGTTGATTTTGACGTTTGCATCGCGCACGGCGACGAAGTCACCGAAACGGATCCACAGGTTTTCCAGATCGACTCCGACCCCTGCACTCATTTTTGGTATCTCCCTGAGGCACGCACTTTCACCGCACCACATAACTGTCCGTTACGCCGGAGCGGCGCACAGATGATTGCCCCTCGCAAATCGCGAGGGGCCAGGTTTCGAAACGCTTAAGCGCTCTTGAACTTATTGACGAACTCGGTCCGGGTTTCCGCATACCAAGGCGCTTCGGCCGGCCATGGGTTGAGGTTGGCCAGAGAGTCGCCCGGATAGGCCTCTGCAAAGTTCTTTTTGTAGGTGTCGCCCGAGTATTGGTCTGCGCCCAGAACAGGTGAGTTGTACCCGTGGCTGTCGATGGCAACACCAGCAGGCTTGGCCTGATAGGCGAAGTCGATGAAGGCGTAGATCTGATCGATGTTCGCCGCGCCTGTTGGAATCGACATGCCGTCAACCCAAGCCATCGCACCTTCAACAGGTGCCTGATAGTGCACAGGCTCACCAGCAGACTTCAGCGCCAATGGCGGGCCGTCCCAGGTTTGACCTACGATGACGCCTTCGTTCAAAAGACCGTTTTTCTGAGTGTCGGCATCGTTCCAGATCAGCTTGATGCGATCCTTGCGTGCGACACACCAGTCGGTGATCTGACCCCAAACTTTGCGCATGGTGTCTTCGTCACCATAAGCGGCCCAGACCGAACCGGGCTCCATCTCGCCAACGCTCTCCATGTAAAGACCGGCACCCAGCATCATCGAATGCGCGCGGCCCATGGTTTTGCCCGCATTCGCTTCCGACCACACATCGCCGTAAGATGGCGCGTCACCTTCCGGTAGCCACAGGTCAGTTCGGTATGCGATTCCTTCAGTACCCCAGATATGCGGCAGCCAGTGTGCACCAGAACCACCAAAGTCCCAGGCGTCGGTGCCGATCTTGGCCATGGCAGGATTCACCAGATCGATTGGAACCTTGTTCATGTCAAAGGGCTGGAGCAATTCCAGTGGCTCCCACTGCAGCGAGCGGTTGTTGGTGGGTGAGACGATGTCAAAGCCCTGGCCCTTGGTGGCCTTCATCTTGTTGATGATCTCTTCATTCGAGCCGATACCGGTATAGTTCACCTTGATTCCGGTAAGAGTCTCAAACTCTTCGATAAAGCTGGGTGGCAGATAGTCCGACCACATCAGAATGTTGATTTCGCCCGACGAAGCCAGAGCGCTCTTGCTGTACAGAGGCGCTGCAAGAGCCGCAGCACCTGCGCCTTTCAGCACAGTGCGTCTCGAAAGTGTCGAATGTTTAGCCATAGGTGTTCTCCCAATGTTGGATTAGTTTGTTTTTGTTTTTTATTCATAGGACTTTCTGTGCCCGTTCGTCAGTCCAAAAGTGACAGTTTGCGGAATTCTTATATCCAGATTTGATTTTTGACACGTTTTGGTTGCATTTCAGGGCGTTAGTTTTCCTTCCAGACAGTGAAATCGCGTGCGTTGACTGGATCAGAGCCAATCAGGATGCGCCGCGGTCCACCAGCAGGCAGGGGTTTGGACATGTCACCAAAATTGAAGGCAAAATGCAATGTTCCGCGTCGCGCTACGCGCATGTCGGGGTCGCAGTCCAGAAGATCCAACCCAGCCCATTCCAAGACATTGCACATAATCACATGCAAAAGCGCACCGCGCGGGACCATGGCCAGATACGTTGCACAATCCGAACGGATGATCGCAGGGCTGGCGTCGCAGTAGGCGCTTTTGAAACGTGCCAGGACATTTGCTTCGGTCTCGACGATTTCTCGCCAGCCTGTGAAGTCAAACTTTTGACCGTCCAACAGCCGCACAGATTCTTCCGCGATATCGGGAAGCGATTCGACCCGCACAACACGAACGCTAGTCAAATCCGTCAAAACACCTGGGGCCAGGTTCGAAGGGGTGCGCATCTGGGAAGTTTTGCTGCCAGAACGGGCGCCGATCAAGAGCTTGGCCCCGGAGCCCTCGAGTTTGGCGGACAAATCCGTCGTCACAATCATGCTTTGCGGCAGAATGATGAGCGCGTAGCCATGCAGTTCATCTTCAGGGCCCACAAAATCAATTTCGACCCCCAGCACGCGCAATGCGGCGTACCATTCACGGAAGATATGGGTGTTGGGGAAGTCATTGTCATGCGGAAGGATATCCGCAGCCCAGATCGAAGTGTAATCCAGCAGCATGGCCACCGAGGCTTTCTTGCGCGTCGTCGGCGGCAACGTTGCTCGGTCTTTCACAATCTGGGCCAGTTCAATAGCGGCTTGATCCGGGCTGTCATCCGAGCGCAACAAGGCGGTATGGTATTGTTCTTGTGCGAAATTTGCTTGCCGCCAGCGAAAGAACATAACAGCTTGCGCACCGTGTGCGAAGGCGGCCCAGGTCCAAAGCCGAACCATCCCTTCTGCCGGAGAAGGGTTCTTGGCAGCCCAGTCCACCGGCCCCGGCTGCTGTTCCAGTATCCACATCCGACCGCGCCCCTGACTTCGATACAGGTCGCAGTGGAAACCTTGGTAGTCAGGCGCGCCAGTCCGCAGATAGCGACGCTTTTCTTCGTCTGACAAGGTTGAGCCCATCAGGTTGCCCAGCGGGTAACTGTCGAACCCAACGATATCCAGATCGGTGGCCACTGCGTGGTGATCAAACTCGAAACTGCCAGCCATGAAATTGTGAGTGATATCCCGGCCCGGCGCGTGCTCACGCAGAACATCCACCTGAGTCTTGTTGAACAGTCGCACCCGATCCGAGGAATAGCGCGCAAAATCCAATGCATGCGTCGGGTTGGGCGTGGCGACGAGTCCGTTGGGTAGTTCAATCTGAGCAAAGGCAGAATAGGTCGACCCCCAGAACACTGTACCCCACGTTTCGTTCAAGGCATTGATTGTGCCATACTTGGTCTCAAGCCAGCGCTGAAAACCCGTGCGTGCGGCATTGGAGAAGCTGAGCACTGAATCGTGGTCGTTGTATTCATTGTCGATCTGCCACGCACAGACAAAGGGGTTCTTGCCATATCGACAGGCATATTCCTTTGCTATCCGCTGTGCTTCCGCCAGATAGATATCGCTGGAAAAACAATAATGCCTGCGGGATCCAAAGCCCCTCACCCTTCCATCCGGACCCACAGGCAAAATATCTGGGTATTCGTCGATCAACCATTTGGGCGGTGCTGCCGTGGGTGTGGACATCATGACCTTCAGACCAGCCTGCCCCAATACATCGATTATTTCATCCAGCCACTCCCATTGGAACTGTCCGCGCGAGGGTTCGATTAAGCCCCAGGTGAATTCGGCAATTCGAACCCAATCCAGCCCCATCTCAACCATCCGCGCAGCATCATCGCCCCAACGGGACGAGTCCCATTGTTCAGGGTAGTAACAAACCCCCAATTCCAGTTTGCTCATCGATTATCCTTTGCGGTGCGTCGCTCGATCCACTTCAGGAAACTGGCGCAGGCGAGTGTGAGGACGACGTAAAGGATCGCTGCTGTATTGAATGGGGCAAAGGGCAGGAAACTTGCGGCCTGAAACTCTCGCATTCTTTGGGTCATGTCCCGAACGGACAGAATGGACAGCAAAGATGTGTCCTTGATCATCGCGATAAACTCATTGCCCAAGGGTGGTGTCACGATCCGCAGCGCCTGAGGCAGGATAATCAATCGCGCAGTTTGCCACCGCGACAGACCCAAAGAGCTGCCCGCCTCCAGTTGGCCTTTCGGGATAGCTTCAATTCCTGATCGGAAAATTTCGGCCATATAAGCGGAGTACCCAACCGAGATAGCGATGATACCGCGCGTCATGTTGGTCATGTCGATACCGCCGCTTGTTACATCCTTGACCGCACCCGCCAGCGGCAGCCCGATGTAAAGAATAATCACCAGCATTGGAATGCCACGTATTGTGTCCACAAAGAACTCCGCCCCGACGGCCAGAGGGTGCAATTTGTGCTGGGCTCCACCAATGGTCAGTGTCAGTAGAAGAAACCCGATCACGGCGAATGCAAGTGCCGGGTTTCTGTATTTGTCAGGTAGAAAACTGGTCTGCCACAGAACCGGATAACCTTGCGTGTTTGCCTCGACCGGGACAAAGGCACCGGAAACGCTGTCGACGGATTCAATCTGCTCCAGCGCAGTTGCTGCATCAGTGGCGCTACGGATGCGGTATTGTTGGTCTCCTGAACCTTCGAACTCGCCAAACCGGATGATATCAGCTTGCGCCTGAGGGGTACCGCGCATGATTGCGATGCGCCCTTCGGTGCCGCCGACCAAAACATAGTTAACTTGCGGTTGCATGAAGAAAAAGGCCGATATTGCCAGCAACGTCAGGCTGATCGAGCCATAGATGATCGTTGTGCGCGCCCGGGGTTTGAAGGATTGCAGCCCGACCCAGATCAGGCCCAGAATGGCCGAGAAGATATAGGCAAAGATGGCGGCGCGAAATGTAATGGCGACGCCTGTTGCAAACTGCCAATGCGCCATGAACATCAGATAAAACAAAACAGCGCCGGTCAAACATTCCAGGCCAAGAAGAATTCGGCCACGCCAGGGGGGCCGCAATCGGGCTGAAAAAAAACAAAGTGCCATAACGGCCGTGTAGATTGCCAAGTGAATTTGCAGGCCTGTCTGGACCTGATCAACGACGTCAGGAAACAACACCCAAGTCTGACTCGACCTGTCTATGAGGGTCGAGGTGTTTTCGCTGAGCGCATAAAAGAACACCGACTCGGCGAAGGGCATCAGGAGATGAGGAAAAACAAGGCTGATGACCAAAAGCGCAACCGATGCCGGGAACGCAGTAAGAGCACAAATCCGCAACCAACCAGGCGCCTGATCTGCAAACCGTGCGTGGCGGGCGCTGAGATACCCAAGGATTGCCACGGTCGCGACAAGCAGAAAGCCCACAAAGATAGGGCCCGCATTGTTGCCGATCCCCAGAATGGCGGTCAGAGATCGCAAATATTTCGAGGAAGTCGCGAACAGGTAGATGATGAAAGGTGCGGCTGCAAACAACACAAGGTTGCTCGGGCGGATCGTACTGAGGCGCAACATGGAACTTCTCCGCTTATACAAGGTCCGGCAGAGAACGCTGCCGGACCAAAGGGACGCTATAGGATCAGTTGGTGCCCCAGTACTTGGCTTTTAGTTCGTCCAGCGTGCCGTCCTCCTGAATGGCCGTCAGGCCGGTATTGATCGCGTCCACCGTCGGGTCGCCTTCCTGAAAAACGATGCCCAGAGGGTCGGATTGCAGGCCTGTGATGCCGACGGTCAGCTCTCCTGCAAACTCCTGCTCGTAGGCCGCCGCCGATGTCCCGTCGATGATCACGCCCTGAACATCTGCGTTCTGCAGCGCCAGAATTGCCGCCGAGAAATTGTCATACAGGCTGACATTCTCGCGCCCGACAAGTTCCTCCGCCAATTGGGCATTGGTGGTGGCTGTTTGCGCCGCCAATTTCTGACCACCTGCTTTGAAATCATCTAGCGTCATACTCGCATTGTCGACCTGCAGAAGAATGGCTTGGCTGACAACGATATAAGGTTCGGAAAAGTCCATGGTCTCTTCGCGTTCCGGTGTGATCGATACGCCCGAAATGACCAGATCGAACTCACCCTGCTGAAGAGCCGCGAAAATGCCGTCCCATGCTGTGTTTACAAAGTTTGGGACACAATTGACCTTTTCGCAGATCGCATTCATCACGTCGACGTCAAACCCTACAATCTCTCCGGTCGCTTCATCCACGGTTTCCATCGGCGGATAAGTTGCATCGGTTCCGATCTTCAGAACGCGACCGTCCAGATCGGCGGCGAATGCCGCTGGTGCTGTCAATGTGACCAGAGTAGCGGCGGCAAGTAGGTGTTTTAACATGTTCGGTTTCTCCTTTGTTGGATCAGGTGGTCTGCGCCATACCCGGCGCTGGGGTGTCAGGTTGCCGCTCGATCAACGTGGCCCTGATCTTTTTTTGTGTCTCTGACGGGTCGACCCCGTCCAAGGTTTTCAGCATGAACTCACCCAACAGACGGCTTGTTTCGGCAATCGGCAGGTAATAGGTGCTGGGCGGTGGTACGAAATACTGGCTGAGTTTCAGATCGTCATTTGAAATTACCACAACATCCTCGCCTACCCGAACTCTGGTCTTGGCCGCGGCGGACAAGGCACCAAGGGTCATTGCCTCGTTGGCGCAAATGATGGCGCTTGGTCGGTTGGGCAATTGCATGAGCGCACCAAAGGCTTTCTGGCCGGTTTCTGCAGTAGTTGGGCCGGTCAAAATGAGAGTGGGGTCAAAATCCGCGCCATAAATTGAAAGAGCGTCGACATAGCCCCGGCGGCGTTGTTGCGCATAGATCAGATCATCCGGGGGGTTTACCAATGCAATCCGGCGATGCCCAAGGCCGAGCAGCCGAGAAGTCGCATCATAAGCAGCAGTCTGACTATCGAGGTCCACGTAAGGATGCTGTTGGGCACTGTCGCTCATGCCATAGGTGACAAAGGGAAATCCCTCGTCTTGCAGATAGGCGATACGCTGGTCATTCACACGCGTTCCGGAAAAGATCACTCCATCAGCCAAACCTTCCTGCACGATGGATTTTAGGGTCTGCAGCGCCGTGCCCCCATCAGGTATACTGAATACGGTCAATTGATAGCGCGACCGCTGAACCGCATTGGATATTCCGGCCAGGATACGTGTAAATTCCACTCCCTCCCATTCTTCGGCGGCAGCATCGGAAACGCCGACCAACACGGCGATCCTATAGGATTTGTTTGTGCGCAGTTTCAGACCATCCAAATTCACCCGATATCCCAGTGCGGTTGCTGCATTCTGGATCTCTTCCCGTGTTTCGCGCTTGACCGAAGGGGCCCCGCGCAGGGCATTTGACACAGTGCCAACTGAATACCCGGTTTTTCGGGCGATCGATTTGATCGTTGCTCGTGCCATCAGCCGATCCCAGCCAATTGGTCAGTCAAAAATGACCGGCCCATTTGCAAGGTTTGCCTGTGATCTGCGGTTTCATCATGTTCGACAAAAAGGTCAGTACATTCGGTTTGTGCGAGCGCTTGCAATGTACCATTCCAGTCGACGACGCCCTCTCCCAGATTGCGCCAACGCTCATCTTCTGATCCGCCTTCCGGGTCCACATCAGTAGCGTGGACAGACAGGATGCGTTCAGAATGGCGGGTGATCAAATCTGCCGAGTTCAGCCCTGCTGCAGCCAGCCAGCCGATGTCAGGCTGCCAATAGATGTTTCCTTGTGCGAGAATCTGATCGAGAGGGGTCTCGCCCGGTGCGCCGATCAGATCAAAATCATGATTGTGGTACGCAAGACTGATGTCGTGATCAGCAAGTCGACCAGCCCATTCGGACAACTGGCCTGACACCGTCTTCCATCCCCGGGCAGTGTCGGGCCGCGCCTGAGGCGCCAGCCAAGGCATGACGGCCACCCGGCATTCCAAAAGGTGCAAAACTTCGACGATATCGTTAAAGCGCGTGTCGAACTCTTCCCAGTCGAAATGTGCAGAACGAAGGTTAAGACCAGATTGACGAATGGTGCACGCCATCTGATTTGGGCTCATCGCGTGCAGGCCAGTGGTTTCAACATCCAAGAAACCGCAGTCGGCAACCAACTGCAACTGATCAGCCAGATTGCCGCATTGCCGCACAGTATAGAGTTGGGCGGAAACTCGCATTTATCACCACTGAAACGTTTCAAATATGGTGGAATGCGACCCCTAACGTTGTCAAGCGCCTTGTTGGGATGTTTCAGCTATCACATTCGCATCGAAACGCCGTTATGAAACAGATGCACTTTTTCCGGAGCTGCGGTGACGGAAACGGTTTGGCCACGCATATCTCTCTGAACACCGGGGAGCTTGGCAATTGCTGCATCACCTTCCGGGTTTTTTTCGAAATACAAAAGCGTAACTTCACCCAGCGCTTCGGTGAAATCCACGATCCCCGTCAGGATCGCGCTATCATCTGTTGTGGCAAAGTCTTCAGGGCGCACGCCGATTTTGACCTGTTTTCCCAAATCATTTTCATCGGTTGGAACCGCGGATACTGCAATGCCGCCTGACGCGAGTTCAACAGTTGTCATTGCACCTGTCCCAGTGACTTTCCCGGGCAGAAGGTTCATGGATGGGGAACCGATGAATTGCGCTACGAACTCGTTGTCAGGCGTTTCATAAAGCTCAAGCGGTGTCCCAACCTGCGCGATGCCCTTGTTGGCCAAGACGACGATCCGGCTGGCCAATGTCATGGCCTCGACCTGATCGTGGGTCACATAGATCATGGTGCTGTCAGGCATAGCCTCTTTCAGGCGCGCGATCTCGATACGTGTGGCAACCCGAAGCGCTGCGTCGAGGTTCGAGAGGGGTTCATCGAACAGGTACACTTTTGGGTCACGCACAATCGCGCGCCCAATGGCAACCCGTTGACGCTGGCCGCCGGACAGAGCCTTAGGCAGGCGATCCAGAAATGGATCCAACTGAAGAATTTGAGCGGCCCGTTCTACTGCAGCATCAATCTCGGTCGCTGGCATCTTGGCGATCTTCAGCGCGAAAGCCATGTTTTCCCGCACGGTCATGTGGGGGTACAAGGCGTAGCTTTGGAAGACCATCGCGATGCCACGTTGCGCAGGCGGAACATCATTCATGACCTGCCCTTCGATTTCCAGCGTTCCGCCTGTAATCTTTTCCAGACCGGCAATCATCCGCAACAAAGTGGATTTTCCGCAACCGGACGGGCCGACAAAAACGATCAACTCGCCCTGCTCGATATCAAGATTGATGTTTTTCAGAACGTCGACCGGACCATAAGACTTGGCGACATCCGTGAGGTTGAGTTCAGACATGCCTTATCCCTTTTTCCTGACCAACAGACAGAATTGCGAAGCACCCAGAGTGATGCCGTTTGCACCTTCGATGCCACCCAAGCCCTGACCAATGGTCTGCCAATTGCCGTCCGGCAGCTTAACTTCGGTCGCGTCCGGACCGAGATTGAAGGCACAGAAAACTTGCTCCGAACTGTCTTCACGCAGGAAAGTCAGAACCGAGCCTGTTGCGGTCATCTCGGATTGCGCCCCCGATGCCAATGCAGCGTGCGCGTGCCGAAGCTCTATGGCGCGACGATAATGGTTCAATATAGATTGCGAATCCACTTCCAGCCGGTCTACCGCCTTTTCAGCTTGCTGGATGCTTACAGGCAGCCAGGGTTCTGCGGTGCTAAAGCCCGATTGCGCATCCTGAGCTGCCCAAACCATCGGCGTGCGGCAACCGTCGCGGCCTTTAAACTCCGGCCAGAATTCAATGCCATAAGGGTCTTGCAGTTTCTCAAACGGTACATCTGCTTCGTGCAGACCCAATTCTTCGCCCTGATATAGGCAAGCAGAGCCGCGCAGGCACATCATTAGAACCGCGTGCTGACGGGCCGCCGCCTCGTTCAGATTCCACCGTGAGGCGTGGCGCTGGACGTCGTGGTTGGAAAACGCCCAACATGGCCACGCATCACCGGCTTTTGCCTCCAATTGATCAAAGACATGCTTGGTGTAACTGGCGGTCAGGGCGCGTTTTTCGAGAAACTCGAACGCATAGCACATATGCATCCGCTTATCGCCGGACGTGTACTCTCCCATGATTTCAAGCCCGCGTTGCGCGTCCCCAACCTCGCCCAGACAGGCGCGGCCCTCATATTCGTCCGTCAACGCCCTTAGTCGCTCCAAGAAAGCGATGTTTTCAGGCCGACTTTTCGAGAACAGATGATCCTGGTGATTATAAGGGTTCACCGCAGGAGCGATCGTGGCATTGCGTTGATCCAACGGCAGGGCAGGATTGTCGCGCAGGTCTTTATCGTGGAAGTAGAAGTTTATGGTGTCCAGCCGGAACCCATCCACCCCCAGATCCAGCCAGAACCGCGCCACGTCCAGCAATGCATCCTGAACGTCCGGGCAATGGAAGTTCAGATCCGGCTGAGACGTCAAGAAGTTGTGCAAATAGTATTGAAGGCGACGAGCGTCCCATTGCCAGGCCGAGCCGCCGAAAATCGACAACCAGTTATTCGGCGGCGTGCCATCTGGCTTGGGGTCAGCCCACACATACCAGTCGGATTTCAGGTTTTCACGATTGCGGCGGCTTTCGCTGAACCAAGGGTGCTGATCCGATGTATGCGACAAAACCAGATCGATCATGATCTTCAGACCTTTCGCGTGGGCCTGATCCAGAAGCTCTTTGAAATCGCCCAGCGTACCAAACATGAGATCGACATCGCGATAATCGCTGACGTCATAGCCAAAGTCTTTCATCGGCGACTTGAAAAACGGTGAGATCCAGATCGCATCAACACCCAGAGACGCGACATAGTCCAGTCGTGCGGTGATGCCTTTAAGATCACCGATCCCGTCCGCGTTGCTGTCCTGAAAGCTGCGCGGATAGATTTGATAGATCACCCCGCCTTGCCACCAGTCCGAAGACAGTTTCTTTGCTTTGCTTTGTTCAAAGTTGCTCTGCACGTTCATCAGAAGCCTCTATTTGACGGATCCGGCCAACAGGCCCCGGACCAGGTATTTTTGCATTGCGAAAAAGACGACCAGCGGCACGAAAATCGACACAAAGGCGGCGGTCGCCAGGATTTCCCAATTGCCGCCGCGTGTGCCCAAAAGCTCAACGATGCGGTTGGTCATAACAGTCGTTTGCCCGGTTGCATCAATCAGAAAGACCTTTGCGACGAGCAAGTCGTTCCATGTCCATAGGAACTGAAAGATCGCAAAGGATGCCAAGGCCGGGAAGCTGAGTGGCAGGATCAGCTTGGTAAAAATCTGGAACTCTGTGGCCCCATCAACACGGGCATTCTCGATCAAATCACGAGGCAATCCGGCCATGTAATTGCGCAGCAGGTAGATTGCTAACGGCATCCCAAACCCGGTATGTGCCAGCCAGACGCCCAGATAGCCTTTGCCAATCCCGATGCTCAGGTGAAACTTCAGCAACGGGATCAAGGCCAATTGCAACGGAACCACCAAAAGCCCGACAACGGCCGCAATCAATAGTGCCCGGCCGGGGAAGTCCATCCATGCCAGCGCATAGGCCGCGAAAGCTGCCACCAGAATAGGGATGATCGTCGCCGGGATAGTCACGGTCAGCGTGTTGAAGAACGCCCTTGCCATACTGTCCGTACTGCTTTGGTCCAATAAAACTTTTTGGTAATTTCCGAATGTGAATTCAGGCGGCAACTCAGCCGTTACGAAGATGCGTGCGCCGCGTTTGCCGGTGAATTCTTCGGTATTCTCCATCCGGTAATTGCCGGCCGCATCCACGGTGATCGTGCCACCCCGGCGCAGGTCGGTCGTTTGGCCGGGCTCAAACGCATCAACCTCGCGCGAACTGATACCCCATCTGGAAATCGTGGCCTGCTTATCTGCACCAAACAACTCACCCTGGATTACATACACGCCGTTTTCCAGCACCTGCGTCTCGGGTGCCGCACCACGCAACGTCAGGTTTTGCTCGGACGGGAAAAGTGACCGCCACCATCCGCTGGACGAGATCTGATCTGCAGTTCGGAAGGACGAAATCAGCAAACCGAGCGTGGGGATCACCCACAGGGTAACAAGGAAGATGACTGACAGGTGTACGACCCATCTGAGCGCCGGTTTTGTTCCTGCTATATCGCTCATGACTTACTCCATCTCCTTGCGCGCATTGCGCACGTTCCAGACGAGGATCGGAGCAACCAGCAGCATGATCACCATGGCCGAAGCGGATCCAACGCCCCAGTCGTTGGCGCGGAACAGCTTGTCGTACATGTAGTTGGCAAGCACCTGCGTTTCCCATTGGCCGTTGGTCATCGCAAAGACGATGTCGAACACCTTAAGAACGGTGATCGTGATCGTTGTCCAAACCACAAGGATTGTGGTCTTGATTTGTGGCACCTTGATCTTAAAGAAAATCTGAAAGGGGTTTGCTCCGTCCAAAATGGCCGCCTCGATGGTTTCTTCGGGAATACCGCGCAGGGCTGCCGACAGGATCACCATGGCAAAGCCAGTTTGAATCCAAACCAGCACGATCATCAGAAAAAAGCTGTTCCAGAACGGGACAGTCAGCCAGGTCTGGGGCTCTGTCCCACCAAAGAAGATATAGAGTGCGTTCAGGATGCCGATCTGGTCCTGCTCGGCTGGTCGCGCATCGTAAACCAATTTCCAGATGACCGAGGCGCCAACAAATGAAATTGCCATCGGCATGAAGATCAGAGACTTGGCGAAATTGCCCCAGCGGATGCGGTCAGTCAGTTGCGCCACAAGAAGACCAAAACCCGTGGACATGGCGGGCACAACGATCAGCCAGAACATGTTGTTGCGCATTGCTTCCCAGAATTTCGGCTCTGCCGCCATTTGGGAATAGTTGTCCAATCCAACCCATCTGTACCCACCACCAGGCACACGCTCCGTGAGAGAAAGCCGCAAGGTTTCAACCACCGGGTAGGCCAGATACAGCCCCAACGCAGCAAGCGCCGGGAACAGGAACAGCCATGGGCGGATCATGTTGGCCCGGTTGATATTGCGACCTGCGTTCGGCCCACGCGGCGGGAACAGGACTGTGTCCAGAAACTGGTTGGAGAGGTAGAAATAGCCCACGCAACCCGATACGCCGATGGCGATCGTCAGCAGGCCTTGGAGTGCCGGTGTCATGGTGCGCTCATCCGTTTGGCAAGCGGGGCGATCCTAAGACCGCCCCATGTATTGGTCACTTGGCTGCATCCCAGGACGACTGGATTTCGCTGGCCACGGTGGCTGCATCTTTCGCACCCGACGAGTAATCGACCATCCCGGTCCAGAAGCTGCCCGCCCCAACCGCACCCGGCATAAGGTCAGAGCCGTCAAAGCGGAATGTCGTTGCGTTGGTCAGAATTTCACCCTGCCCGCGTTGCGTGTCGTTCGAATAATTCGCAGGGTTTGCGCCTAGATGAGGTGTCAGGAAACCGTCCTGCGACATCATGATCTCATGGGCAAACGGGGTCCTGAGAAACTCCATGAATGCTTCAGCCGCCGGGTTCGGATTCGTTATGGTGAACAATGTTCCCGCCCCAAGTACCGGCGTGCCCAGGTCTTTTTCCGAATAAGCCGGGAAGTAGAAGAAATCCGCGTCTGCACCCAGTTCGGTCCCTTCAGGGAAGTAAGCCGGTATGAACGACGCCTGACGGTGCATCATGCAGGCTGGCGGGCTGTCGAACAGGCCTTTAGGGCTGTCTCGAAAGTCGATCGCGGCAGTATCATCGGCGTTGCCCACAACATAATCGTCATTGCGGGTAAAGCTGCCATATTCTTCGATTGCAGCGATCACCTTCGGATCGTCGAACTTCATCTCGTTCGACACCCATTGGTCATAAACTTCCGGGGGTTGGGTACGCAGCATCAGGTCTTCAACCCAGTCGGTCGCAGGCCACCCGGTTGCGCCACCCGACGCCAGACCGACGCACAGAGGCGTTTCACCATCTTCGACAATCTGATCCATCAGAGCCTTAAACTCTTCCATGGTCCCAGGCACTTCGTAGCCAAAGTCTTCGAAATTCTCGGGAACGTACCAGACCAACGATTTGACGTTCACGTTGAAGAAAAAGCCATAAAAGTTGTCAGCGCCGTCAGCGTTTACAAACGTGCCCAGATCCACCCAGGACTGACCAGCCGCGAAGTTTTCCTTGATCCACTCTGCCGAGCCCTCTGCAAGCGGTGTCAGGTAACCCTGCTTTGCGAGGTTTGCCGCAAGACCAGGCTGGGGAAAGACCGTCAGGTTCGGCGCTGAACCTGCTGCCGCATCGATTAGGATTTGCTGTTCCAGCGAGTCAGAGCCTACATAGCTGGAATTCGCGCCAGTTGCCTCGTCGAAATAGGCCACAAGATTTTCGAAGGATTTGCCTTCACCCGCTAACCAGGGGCCAAAAATGGTCAGGCTTTCGCCAGACAGGTCGTGAGCATCGGCAAAGGCCTGAAACCCATCCCAGTCAAAATCACCTTCACCCGCGGGGTGGATCAATTCACCCTCCGCCTGAACAGATCCGGCCATCAGCGCGAACATCGCTACACCGGCAAAAAGCGAGTGTCTCATCAATTCCTCCTCCCAACATGTCACACGCCAGAAAGACTCACTTTTCAAAGCGCTTTGGATGAATGTTGTTATCCGCTAACAATCAAGGCTTGTCAACAATAAGCCTTCAAATGCCCCACAAAATAATATTTAACGGAATGAGGGCAAAAAAAGTTGACGGATGCTTCAATTGCCCACAAAACGAACAAGAACACTCTTTTGAAGGCGCTTTGAATAGCAATGAACCTGAAGCAGCTCTCGGAAATCTTAGGTCTTTCGCAGACAACGGTCAGCCGAGCGCTGAACGGTTACCCTGAGGTGAGTGAAGATACGCGCACGCGCGTTCAGGCCGCGGCACACAAACATGGCTACCGCCCGAACAGCCGGGCCAAAGGTCTTGCGACGGGACGGTCCATGGTGATTGGTCACGTGATCCCCAGCTCATCCCAGCATGAAATGGTGAACCCCATATTTGGTGACTTTGTTGCCGGTGCCGTTAAGAAATACTCGGAAAACGGTTATGACCTGATGTTCACCAGTGCAGATGACACCTCGATTGAAAGAGCATATCGAAGCCTCTTTCAGCGCGGTGCAGTGGACGGTGTCGTGCTGCAGGGGCCAAAGGTCAACGAGCCACGAATTGAGGTCCTGAACCGTATGGGTGTGCCTTTCATAGTGCATGGGCGCTCGACAGGTGTGGATGTTCCCTACGACTGGGTTGATGTGAACAACAAAAGCTCGTTCCTAAGGGCCACGCGCTTTCTGATTGATCTTGGCCATCGCCGCATCGCCCTGATTAACGGTCTGGAAGATATGGACTTCGCTCAACGCCGCCGTGACGGTTACCTTGAGGCGTTCGGCCAAGCCGGGCTTTCACCGGATACAAACCTGATGCGAAGCGCTGAAATGACCGAGGTCTATGGCCACCACGAAACGCAGAAAATGTTATGTCTGGACGATCCCCCGACTGCTATCTTGTGTTCGTCGATGATCTCGGCCATTGGCGTACGGCGTGCTCTGTCTGAAAACGGGTTGGAGATGGGCGCGGATGTATCTGTCATCGCCCATGACGATGACCTGTCATATCTTAAAAACGGACAGGATGTTCCGATCTTTACGGCGACACGCTCATCTGTCCGTCAGGCAGGTGAAATAGCGGCGGACATGTTGATCAAGCGGATCAAAGCCCCGGATGACCCGGTCAAAACTAGATTGCTGGAGGCCGAACTGGTAGTTGGCAGGTCAACCGGCCCTGCGCCCAACAGGTTGTTGTCATGAAACACTCTCGCGCTGATTTCCCCAAAGATTTCCTCTTTGGTGTCGCAACCTCTGCTTATCAGATTGAAGGCCACGCGCAGGGAGGTGCCGGGCAAACTCATTGGGATACGTTTGCCGCATCACCGGGCAATGTCGTACGCAGAGAAAACGGCGACGTCGCCTGCGACCACCTGAACAGATTTGAGCAGGATTTCGATCTGGTGCGTGAAGCGGGGTTTGACTGTTATCGTTTTTCGACCAGCTGGGCGCGTGTGTTGCCGGAAGGTCGCGGTCCGGTCAACCAGGCAGGACTGGATTATTATGATCGGCTGGCAGACGCATTACTAGAACGCGGCATCCGCCCCTGTGTGACGCTTTATCATTGGGAGCTGCCATCTGCTCTTGCGGATCAAGGGGGGTGGTGCAATCGCGACATCGCAGGTTGGTTCGCCGATTTTACTCAGGTCATCATGGGGCGGATTGGCGACAGAATGTTCAGCGCCGCGCCGATCAACGAGCCCTGGTGTGTTAGCTGGCTGAGCCATTTCGAAGGTCATCATGCGCCCGGTTTGCGCGACATCCGAGCTGCCGCCCGGGCGATGCATCATGTTCTGTTGGCCCATGGGCGGGCTATTCAGGTCATGCGCAGTCTTGGCATGAGCAATCTGGGTGCTGTGTTCAACCTCGAATGGTCTGAACCTGCTGACGACAGCGCCGAAGCGAGGCGCGCAGCGGATCGATACGATGCAATCTACAACCAGTTCTTCCTGAGCGGTGTTTTTAAGAAAGAGTACCCACAGGACGCGCTGGAGGGGTTGGAGCCGCACTTGCCTTCGGGATGGCAAAACGACTTTGAAACGATAGGCACACCGGTCGACTGGTGCGGGCTGAACTACTATACTCGCAAGATGATCGCGCCAGCCGCCACCGCCTGGCCCAGCCTTCAGGAGGTTCCCGGACCTCTGCCCAAAACGCAGATGGGATGGGAGATCGAGCCCTCCGCCCTTACTCGTTTTTTGGTCCGGACAAGGAAAGACTATACGGGCACGCTGCCAATCTATATCACCGAAAACGGTATGGCGAGCGCGCAGCGTCGGCAGGACGATGATCGTATCGATTATCTTGACCGACATTTTGCAGCCGTGCAGGACGCTTTGGCACAAGGTGTTCCGATTAATGGCTATTTTGTCTGGTCGCTGTTGGATAATTACGAATGGGCCTTCGGATACGAGAAGAGGTTTGGACTGGTGGACGTGGATTTCGAAACACTTGCGAGAACACCCAAGGCGTCGTTCATGGCGCTTAAATCCGCTCTTTCCGATGGTCAAAGCGTCTCTCAGCCGTTAGCGCAACCATTCGGAGCGGTGCATGAGCATTGGAATCTTGTTGCAGATATCGGCGGCACGAACACGCGTCTGGGCGTGGTTACAAACGGTGAGTTGACGGATCTTCGGAAACGCCCGACTGGCACGTTGGAAGATCTGCTGGAGGCATTGCATTCACTCAGGGACGAGATTGGGACAAATCCGCAGGCAGTGGTTGCTGCAGGCGCTGGTCCTGTCAGAGATGGGACAATCCAGCTAACCAACGCGAATCTGGACCTGTCAGAGGTTGAGCTTGCGAAAGCTACCGGTGCGCAACATACATTTGTGATCAACGATTTCACGGCTGCGGCGTGGTCAGTCGCGGACGTGACGCAGGATGACATCGTTGTGTTGCAGGGTCAGGCGATCCCACCTGTTGGCACGCGACTGGCGGTTGGACCCGGCACCGGGCTGGGTGTTGGCGCATTGCTGTATTCCGAGGGCCACTATCACACGGTTTCCGGTGAAGGCGGACATGTGGGCCTGTACCCGCGCCATCGCGACGAGGTTGACATTTTTGAGGCGGCACAACGCATAGCACCAGATTGCTTTTTTGGAGACAGCCTGGCGTTGGAGGCAGAGATGTTCCTGAGCGGAACCGGACTGCCCATCCTGTATCAAGCGGTGGGATTGGCGGCTGGCGATGTTCGGATACAGGCGCGTTCTGCGAAAGATATTTTGCAGGATGCCCGCGAAGCCTCGGACTCCATAGCAGTACGAACCGCCCAGATGTTTACCACTCATCTTGGCGCGCTGATCGGCGATATGGCTGTGACACTGATGCCTGAAGGAGGCGTATTTCTTGTTGGCGGTGTGGCGGAAAAGAATCGCTGGCTCTTTGACGATAACTTCAAGGATGCGTTCAACGGCGGCGGCCGTTTCAGCGATTTGCGCCGTTCCCTGAGCCTGTATGTGTCCAAGCAGGCCGAGTTCGGAATCGTCGGCGCAAATAACTTCTGCAAAAACGCTCTTATGTGATTGCCGGACCAACAGACTTTTAAGAGAAGGACCAAGGAATGATCCTGTGCTGCGGTGAAGCCCTGATCGACATGATTTCAGAGCCAACAGTGTCGGGTGCGCAGGGCTTCGTCCCGCATACGGGCGGCGCGATCCTGAACACGGCCGTTGCTGTGGGCCGCTTGGGGGTGCCTGTAGGAATGTTGACAGGCTTGTCTTCTGACATGTTTGGCCAGCAGTTGAACGATGCGCTGAAGGCAAGCCATGTCGATACGTCGCATGTCATTGTCACGGACAGGCCGTCCACACTTGCCTTTGTGCAGCTTAAGGACGGACAGGCGACCTATAGTTTTGTCGACGAAAACACGGCAGGGCGAATGTTGCAGCCCGACGATATGCCAAACCAGCTTCCAGCGGTTTCTGCCTTGTATCTGGGGGGGATAAGCCTTGCGTGCGAACCATGTGCGGACGCCTACGCCGCCCTACTGGATCGTCATGGATCCGAGCGCGCAGTGATGCTGGACCCGAATATCCGCCCGGACTTTATTAAGGACCAGACAAGATTTCGAACACGCCTGAACCGCATGATCGCTCAAGCAGATATCGTCAAAGTGTCAGACGAGGATCTGGATTGGATCATTCCCGGCGCAGAGCCCGAGGCTGCAAAGGCCGATCTGTTACTGCAGGCCGGACCTTCGGCCCT
The DNA here is from genome assembly GCF_947497005.1 of uncultured Ruegeria sp. Classification (GTDB taxonomy): domain Bacteria; phylum Pseudomonadota; class Alphaproteobacteria; order Rhodobacterales; family Rhodobacteraceae; genus Ruegeria. The sequence goes on from NZ_CANMFF010000006.1 coordinate 219,579, forward strand.
CATTGTTACCCGTGGAGGCGACGGGGCGAACGGGTATTTGGCCGACGGAATAATGGTCTCTGTACCCGTGAAGCCAGTTAAGGTCGTAGATACGATCGGTGCAGGCGACACATTTAATGCAGGTGTTCTGACGGAACTCAGCCGCGCCGGGCATCTGACCAAGCCGGGCCTGCAAAACCTGACCGCAGAAAACTTTCGGGCAGCTATGGCGCTGGGCGCTGATGTCGCCGCTGTGACCGTATCCCGGGCCGGTGCAGAGCCGCCCTGGGCACATGAGCTTTGATCCGCAAGGATAGCAAAATGAAACGATCTGAAATCAACCGTGTCAAAACTGAGGCGCAGACGTTCATTCAATCCTTCGGCGCTGTTTTGCCACCTTTTGCAGATTGGTCCCCTGAGCAGATACGCAGCCCGCTGGCCGGGACAATCCGCAGTCGCGGGTTGGGGTGGGACATTACCGATTATTCCCAGGGTCGGTTCGATGAGCTTGGTCTGTTCCTGTTCACCCTTCGCAACGGCGAAGTGAATAATCTCTTATCCGGACGCGGGATGCTTTATGCAGAAAAACTGTTGATTTCGAAAGACAAGCAGCTCTCGCCCATGCACCGGCATATCGTCAAAGCAGAAGACATCATCAACCGCGGCGGTGGCGACCTGGTTCTGGAAATCTATGCGTCGGACCCCAACGGTAGGATCGATCGGGATAACCCGATCACGGTGCCAAGCGACGCGTGCCCTGTTACCTTGCAGCCCGGTGCGCATTTGCGGCTGAAACCGGGGCAAAGCGTGACCCTGATGCCCGGTGTCTGGCACGCCTTCTGGGCGGAACATGGCGATTGCCTCATCGGTGAGGTTTCGACCGTGAACGACGACCGGACGGACAACGTGTTCGAAGACCCGATCCCTCGGTTTTCTAAAATCGAAGAAGATGTCGAACCGGATTTCCTCCTTGTATCAGACTATTAACACCAGCTGGGTTTGATCTGCGCAAACAGGAAAGCAGTCGCGACAAACGCAACCCGCTCCCGTGCGCCGTTCCTTCTGCCGCTTGACAAGTCTTGCAGTACCAGACTAGCTGAGCTGGATGGTTCCGTAAGGGATGAAAATGGGAATACGGTGCGGCGCTGTAATGCGCCAAGTCCGTGACTGCCCCCGCAACTGTAAGCGGTGAGCGACGCCACTTTACCACTGACCCGCAATGGTTGGGAAGGTCGGCCGAGCTATGACCCGCAAGTCAGGAGACCTGCCATCGCATGGTAAACCAACCCGGGGCGGGGCGTCTCGGAAGGAGGCTTGATGGCGTGGTTGCATAAAAATTCTGTATTTGCCCTCTGTCTGCATCTGACAAAAGACGGAGACGGCGATGACCTGCTATTCTGATCACTACGTTCTGATCTGTTCTACCTGTCAGGGGCCGATTTCAGCCGAAGCCGCGCAAGACGTGCTGGATACTAAGCTACCGGACGGTTTTGAAACCCGCATGATTGCTTGCATGGCAGGCTGCGAACGGGCTATGACCGTTGGCTTCCAAGCCGCTGGCAAAACCCAGTACTTATTTGGCGATATTGAAACGGAAATCGACCTGACAGCTCTGGTCGATTTTGCAACCCAGTTTGGTGACAGCGACGATGGCTGGACCAGCGCGTCAGACAGGCCCCCTGCCCTCTTTTCAAAGACCTTGTCACGAATGCCTCACTTGCCATCGCCGGTGGTGCCATGAGTTTTTTGGTTGCGGAGGAACTGGAGTACTACGCGCTGAACGGCGACGTCTTGCTGAAGGACGTGTCCTTCAGTCTGGAAGAAGGTTCAATACTGGCAATTGCCGGGCCGAACGGTGCCGGGAAGACTACACTGCTGAAACTGCTATGCGGGATCGAACGGATTGCTCTGGGTGATGCACGGATTCGCGGCCAAAGCCTGCGCAGCCTGACAGCCCGTCAACGCGCCCGATCCATTGCCGTGGTTGGTCAACAGGAAATGCCGGACGGTCGCATGCGCCTGCACGACTATGTTGCTCTGGGACAAATCCCGCTTCAGGGTGACCGATCGGCCGCTCAGCACAAGGCTGATCTCGAACGGGTGCTGACGACGACCGAGCTGCTGCCCTTCGCCAACAAGCCGATGAGCCAATTGTCGGGCGGTGAACGTCAGCGTGCGCATATCGCCCGCGCTCTGGCTCAAAACCCGTCTTTGCTGTTTCTGGACGAACCTACAAACCATCTGGACCCGGACGCCAAGGGGCACATGCTGTCGCTGGTCGCTGATCTGGGGGTAACGGTTGTCATGATCGTCCACGATCTGGTTATGATCCCGGAATTCGCCACCCATGTGGCGTTGATGAAAGCCACGCGCCTGACAGGGTTCGGATCTGTTAGCGACGTGCTGACCCCGGATCGGGTGCGTGACACCTTTGGCGTGGATTACCTATGTTTTCAGCATGAAGGCCGGATGATCCCCGCGCTGGATATTCGAAAACGAAAACTGTCATCATAACAGGAGCTTACAATGATGCAGAGACTCTGGCCCGTGGCTCTTTTCACTGGCCTGGCAAGCAGCGCGGCAGCGGATGCTGTCACGGTGGACAATTGCGGAGAACCGCTGGTTCTTCAAACAGCGCCCGAGCGTCTGGTCGTACATGATATGAACATGACGGATATGGCCTTCGCACTGGGTTTGCAGGACAAGATAGTGGGCCTGACAGGCATCACTGGTTGGTACAAGACAAGCCCTGATTTCGACGCGCAGCGCGGCGATATCCCAGAGCTGGCGCCAAAATATCCGACCATTGAAAACCTCGTTGCCGTCGAACCCGACCTGTTCTTTGCCGGATGGTACTATGGTATGAAGCCCGGCGGCGATGTAACACCGGACACTCTGGAACCCTTCGGTATCAAGACTATGGTTCTGACCGAAAGCTGCGTTCATCTCGACAAGGACCGCCCCGAAGCCAGTATGGACTTGTTGTTTGATGACGTCCTGCGTCTGGGTCAGGTCATGCAGGTTGAAGACAAGGCCGAGATGCTGGTTGCTGGCTGGAAAGAACAGCTTTCCGCCATTCAGGCGAAAACGAACGATCTGGCCAAGCCACGCGTCTTCCTTCTGGATGGACCGGCCGATGCTCCGTTCACTGCTGGTAAGTTCGCTATTCCCGATGCGATGATTGCAGCTGCCGGGGGTGAGAACGTGACCCATGATCTGGACGCAAGCTGGGGTCGCACTTCGTGGGAGGCCGTGGCCGCTTCGAACCCGGAGTTTCTGGTTCTGCTCGACTACCAATCCGGCAATGGTGCAGAAGACACCTTCCAGTTTCTGAAGGATCACCCGGTGATGTCTCAAACCGATGCGGTCAAGAACGAGCGCTGGATTGGACTGCGTTACGAAGAATTGACGCCCGGTCCGGCAAACATTGAAGCGATCGAAAAGATGGCAAACGCAATGCACCCGGATGCCAACTGAAATGGTCCATTTGGGCCGTTTGATTTTGCTCGGGGCGGTTATTCTGACCGCCCTTTTGCTGCTGTCCATTGTCTATGGGACAACGCAGATCCCTTTGCGTGATGTATTTTCTGCCATCGGTCTCGGAACCGGTCTGACCGAAGGCGAGATGTCGCCCTTGCACCGGATCGTATTCGACCTTCGCTTGCCGCGTGCTTTGTTCGCGGCTGTGATTGGCGCAGGTCTTGGTGTAGTCGGTGTCGTCCTTCAAACCACAACACGCAACGATCTGGCAGATCCGTTCCTGTTCGGTTTATCCTCTGGCGCTGCTGCCGGGGCGGTTCTGGTGATCACCGTCACAGGTGATGTGTTGGGTATTTGGACGTTGCCGTTGGCGGCGTTTTGCGGTGGCCTGATCGCCTCTGGCATAGTGTTGGCTCTGGTTCAGGGCTTGCGCACAAGCGCGCCGGAAAAACTGATTCTGGCCGGTTTGGCGGTGTCCTTTCTGTTTTCCGCGATCACCAACTACCTAATTTTCTCTGGCGACAATCGCGCCGCCCATTCCGTAATTTTCTGGATGCTGGGTGGCTTGGGTCTTGCCCGGTGGGAGACGTTTCCCCTTGTCCTGATCGGCTTGGGCCTGATCCTGAGCTATTCGCTTTATCGAAACCGATGGCTCGACGCTTTGCTGACCGGGGACTTCACCGCCTCATCGCTGGGTATTCCTGTTCAGGGCCTTCGGTTCCGCATGTTCTTCGTTGCAGCTCTGGCGACGGCCAGTTTCGTTTCCGTGGCCGGTGTCATCGGGTTTGTCGGGCTGATGGTGCCGCATATTGCACGTGGTATCGCCGGAACGCTGCACCGAAACCTGCTGGTCGTCTCAGCCATCGTGGGTGCGATCCTGCTAACGCTTTCAGATATCCTGTCACGCCTTCTACTGGCCCCCCAGGAATTGCCCGTTGGGATCGTCACAACATCGATCGGATCGCTGTTTGTCTTTCTGTACCTGTTCAAATCGGATCGCGGGAGTTAGCTCCTAAGGCTCGTTGGAAGTGCAAATCAAAACTATCGCACTAAAGAGTTGGCAAACCTGCCCTTTCCACCGCTCGGCGCAACGCGGAGGTTTTCTAGGTATTGATGAGGTCAAGCAGTTCGGAATGCAATTCCGGGGTCGCGGCAGAAACAACCGCGCCATCGGAATCCAGTGTCAAAGCATGCCCTTGCCAATCGGTCATCACGCCACCAGCCGCTGCAACAAGGGCTGAAACCGCCAGATAATCATAGGGTTGTAAATCGTAATCGACCACAGCGTCCACATGCCCGGAGGCAAGCAAAGCATGTGGGTAGCAGTCATAGGCAAAACGACGCGTCTGCCCGGCCTGCATCAGGCGACTGAACAGGTCAGGATGGTCACGATAGATCTTGTCTCCTTCATTCACATACAGAACCGATTGATCCAGTCGGGTTGTTTGAGAGGTTTGAATGGGTTGCCCGTTCAGTGTGGCTGCTTCGCCGTTGATGCCCATATAGGTTTCGTTCAAGGCGGGCATTCCAACAAGGCCCAACTGGGGTTGACCCTCCACCAGATGAGCCAACAGAAATCCGAACAGGGGATGGCCCGACAGAAACGAGCGGGTTCCGTCGATTGGATCAATGACCCACATATGGCGTCCATCGCCAACCTTTTGACCGTGTTCTTCGCCGAAGATGCCGTGGCCCGGGAAATGCTGGTTCAGATAGGATCGTACGTCTGCTTCGACTGCCTTGTCGGCCTGCGTCACGGGGCTTTCGTCCTGCTTGAACTCAATGCCCAAAGACCCTCGGAAAAACCGCATAGCGGACCCGGACGCAATATCAGCAATCTTCCTTGCGTGCTCGGTCAACGCATGTGAGGTCGCCATTTCCGGTCCTTTCCATTGAAGGCATCCGCTTTACGACAGATGCCGGTTTTCTTGGCCTGAACACTGGCCAAACTGCAACTCGGTTCGGACTTCTGGCATAGGCGCGGTACAACATTCGCGGGCTTAACTAACAGGTCACGCATCGCTAACAGCCGGGCCCGGCGAACTTTCGGAGTCCCGAGTGGGCCGGCCGTGAGCGTCGGATTTTCTTACGGGTACTGATCGCTGATGCTTTTTGTCGGTTAAGCGGATTTTGCATGCAGAAATCAGATTTTCACCCGACTCATCTGCGGATCGTAAAGCGGTTGCAGCGTTACTTCACAAGGAACCCTCTGAGTGGCGACTTCCAATTCATATATCCCGGAAGTGACGTATTCCGCATCGACACCATTGGGGTTACGTATGTACCCGTAACCGATTGATTTTCCGACAGTGTAGCCATAGCCGCCCGAGGTCAGCCATCCAACTCTCTCACCATTCCGGTAGATGGTTTCACGACCCAGAAGAACAACGCCCGGATCAACCACGAAACACGCCAGCATCTTTTTGACGCCCTCGGATTTTTGCGTTTCTGAAGCGGCGCGCCCCTTGAAATCGATATTCTTCCGCAGCTTCACGGCCCAGCCCAATCCGCTTTCGAACGGTGTATGATCAGGGCCGATATCCGCACCCCACGCGCGATAGCCTTTTTCAAGGCGCAGCGATTCAATGGCCCTGTAACCAGCATTGACTAATCCATGCGGCTGCCCGGCCCCCATAATCGCATCATAGACTGTCTGGGCGTATTCCACGGGCAAATGCAGCTCCCATCCCAGTTCACCTACATAAGTCACACGCAGCGCTTTGACCGGGCACCCGGCAATGCCAATGGTGCGGATCGTGCCGAACTTGAAACCATCATTTGAAACATCGTCGCGCGTCACTGCAGCGAGGATGTCCCGCGCCTTAGGCCCCATCAGCGACAACACTGCATTGGACGAGGTGATGTCGAACAGCTGACAATTCATGCCTTCAGGGATATTACGACTGATCCAGTCGAAATCACGGGTAGCAAAGCCGGTGCCAGTGACGATGTAGAACTCATCATGCGCTACACGTCCCACGGTCAGGTCACACTCGATCCCGCCCTTGTCGTTCAGCATCTGGGTGTAGACCAGAGCGCCAACCGGCTTTTCCACGTCATTGGCGCAGATCCAGTTCATCGCTGCCAGTGCATCCGGGCCTTTCAGCGCGAATTTGGCGAAAGATGTCTGATCGAATACCACCGCTGCTTCGCGCGCCGCTTTATGTTCGCGCCCTACGGCATCGAACCAATTCTGGCGGCCAAAGCTGTATTCATCCTTAGCCGTCTTGCCCGATGAAGCATCGGCATACCAATTCGGACGCTCCCAACCCAGTTTCTCACCAAAACACGCACCCTGGTTTTTCAACGCGTCATAGAGCGGGGACTTTCGGCAAGGCCGGCCTGAGTCATGCTCTTCATGCGGCCACCCCATCGTGTAGTGCTTGCCATAGGCTTCGACGGTGCGGGTGCGCACCCAATCTGTGTCGAAATGCGGGCTGCCAAAGCGGCGAATATCGGCGGACCACAGGTCAAAAGGCGGCTCGCCCTTATGCACCCATTCAGCCAGCGCCATGCCAGCACCACCGCCTGCCGCGATTCCAAAGGCGTTGAAGCCCGCGCCGACGAAGAAGTTGTTAAGCTCCGGGGATTCACCGATGATGAAGTTGCCGTCCGGAGTGAAGCTCTCAGGCCCGTTGGTGAGTGTCTTGACGCCTGCGTTTTCCAACGCAGGAACGCGACCCAGCGCCATTTCCATCAGCTGTTCGAAATGATCGAAATTGCTGTCGAGCAGCGTATAGTGGAAGCCCTGCGGAATACCCTTGGTGGCCCAGGGGATTGGGTTGGGTTCATAGCCACCCATAACCAGCCCACCGACTTCTTCCTTGTAATAGGTCAGCCGGTCCGGGTCGCGCAGTGTGGGCAAATCCGAGGGGACATCGATAGGTTCAGTGACCATGTACTGATGTTCCATCGGCACCAGAGGAACGTTGACGCCGTATCGACCAGCAAAAGTTCGGGTCCATTGACCGGCGCAGCAGATTACCTTTTCACACTCGATCCGGCCATGTTCAGTGATCACCGCGCGAATTTTGCCATCCTCAATCTCGATATCGGTGACTTTGGTGTCTTCGAATATCTTCGCGCCAGCCATGCGGGCGCCCTTGGCCAATGCCTGCGTGATATCCGATGGATTCGCCTGACCATCGGTTGGCAGATAGGCCGCGCCAATCACGTCCGAGATATCCATCAGCGGCCACAGCTCCTGCGCCTCGGACGGGGTCAGCAATTGCATGTCCAGACCGAAGGAATGCGCGGTTGTGGCCTGCCGTTTGACCTCGGTCCAGCGTTCTTCGTTGCAGGCCAGGCGCAATCCGCCATTCATTTTCCAACCGGTACCCAGACCGGTCTCCTCTTCGATCTTGTTGTACAGATCGACCGAATAGCCGAGCAATTGTGTGATATTGGCGTTCGAACGCAATTGCCCCACAAGCCCTGCCGCGTGGAAAGTGGTACCTGAAGTCAGTTTCTTGCGCTCCAGCAGCACCGTGTCGGTCCAGCCCAGCTTGGCCAGGTGATACGCGGTCGAGCAGCCAATGATCCCACCGCCGATAATGACGGCTTTGGCTGTATTCGGAAGGTCGGTCATGTCTGTCCTCAGGTGTTTTTGAAATCGGTCAGGGTCGCGCGGAACCGCGCGAGGTTCTCGGCTGTGTAGGCCGCGTAGTCGAAATCGATATCCGAGGTAATCTCGGACACCATGCTCCACATAGTTTCCCGCAGCAGCGAGGCGCATTTCATCGCTGTATAGCGATGGCGCAGGTCGTCGGTTACGGAGGTCTGGAAATAGGTTTCCAACATCCAGTCTTCCTGTTCGAACGAAAGACCATTGTTCGAAGCCAGCCCGCCCAAATCGAACAGCGGTGAATTGAACCCGGCATAGTCGAAATCGATCAGCCACAGGCGTTGACCATCATCCAGAAAGTTGCCGCACAGCAGGTCATTATGGCCGAAGACCATGTCATAGGGTCCAGCCTCGGCTTCGAGCGTGTTGCCGGTTTGAACCAATTCCGGGATCAGGCCCGCATGGGTGCTGCCGCGTTCGGTCAGAGTGGCGGCATAATCTCGGATGACGTGGAACACCCAGAACACCAGTGACGGGCCGCGCAAGTGCTTGGGCACTTCGGTATGGCATGCCTTCGCCAGATCCAGCACGCGAGGCAGCATGTCAGGGTGGCGCACTGCTTCTTCTGTCAGGGTGCGGCTTTCAATGAATTCCAGCACGGTTAGGTCACCTGAGGAATGGACTACGGTAGGAGACAAACCAGCCGCATGGGCCGCCTTGCTGGCAGCTAGTTCGTTGAACCGCATCACCTGATGCAGCGGGATGTCGTCGCCGATGCGGACAACATATGCTCCACTGTCATCCGTGACCTTGTAGTTCACATTGGTGATGCCGCCGGTCAGCGGTGTGGCCTCGATTCCCCCCTGCCAAATTGGGAGGGCGCTGATAAGGGTCATCAGATCGGATTGGCTCATTTCAACTCTCCAGTCCAAAACGGATGCGGGCCTGACGGGCACCTGCGTTAATCAACCGGTCGGCGATGATTGCGATAAATGCGATCGACAAGCCTGCGACCAGCCCTCGTCCGGTGTCAGCCTTGGTCAGAGCGATATAGACTTCTTGCCCAAGATCGCGGGTACCGACAAGCGCGGTAATCACCAGCATCGACAAGGCCAGCATGATGGTTTGGTTGATGCCCAAGAGAATCTCAGGCAAGGCCATAGGCAGTCTGATATGGCGCAATAGTTGCCTGCGGGTACAACCCGACACCAGACCGGCCTCGATCAACTCTTCGCTGACCGACCGTATACCATGGGCGGCGTAGCGCACTGCTGGGGCCAGCGCATAGAGGACGATGGCGATCAGGGCAGTGAAATCACCGACCCGGAACAACATCACAACCGGGATCAAGTAAACGAAGCTGGGAAGTGTTTGCAGTGTATCGATCAGCAGGTTGATGGCGGTTCCGGCTCGTTTGTTCAGCGCGGCCAAAACGCCCAGAGGGACTCCGATCACAGTGGCCAGAATGACGGATGCACCGCACAAGTACACCGTCACCATCGCCTTGGACCACAAACCTGAAACGAGGATCAACGAAGCCATCCCACCGCATAGCAACGCCAGCCTCCAACCACCCGCTTGCCAGCCCAAAAGGGTCAGCATCGCGATGGCCCAAGGCCAAGGAATACCCAAAAGAACCGTCTTGATCGGGATCATGAACCACGTCAGGAAGAAGACCTTGATGGCTTCGAACGTGTCGAAATAGTTGACGTTCAGGTATTCGACAGTGTCGTCCCAGAACGCGCCGGTAGTTATGGTCTGGCTATCGGGGTATTCCAGCAGCAGAGGCGAGAACTGGCCCAGTACCCATGTCAGCACGAGCAGGATTAGCACCAGAACGGTGCGGCGATTGCGGGAAACCCAAGAGCCCGAAGCCTCGTGATACACCTGACCCATCCGCTCGGCAAAGGCTTGACTCAGACGGTCTACGGCGATGGCTAGCACTACGATGGCGATGCCAGCTTCGAACCCCGCTCCGATATCCAGACGGCGCAGCGCAGCAAGGACATCAAACCCAAGCCCTCCGGCTCCGATCATCGAGGCGATGATGACCATGTTCAGCGTCAGCATGATCACCTGATTTACGCCCACCATCAGGCTGTGGCTGGCTGATGGCACCAGTACCCGCCACATCAGTTGCCGCTGAGTAGTGCCCGCCATGCGTCCGAAATCAAGGATCTCGGGATCTACGCCTTTCAGGGCCAGCGTTGTAATCCGCACCATCGGCGGAGTGGCGTAGATGATCGTTGCGACCAGAGCCGAGATCGGGCCAAAACCGAACATAAACAGAATTGGCACAAGATAAGCAAAGATCGGGATCGTTTGCATCAGGTCCAGAACGGGCGAAATGATATTTTCGAACAGTGGATAGCGATAGGCGAGAATGCCCAGCAGCAACCCTCCGCCTGCTCCGATTGGCACTGCAATCAGGACCGACGCCAGCGTGACCATGGCGCTGTCCCATTGTCCGAAAACGGCAAGATAGATAAAACAGGCTCCGACCAGAGCGGCCAGCCCCCAGTCGCGGCAGTATTGCCCCAAGGCGATCACGGCTGTAATCACCACGATCCAGCTGACCGCCGGTACAATGACCTGTGCATCGTTACCCTGACCACTTACAAATCCATGTGCCAAAAGGGCCAGCACCAGATTATAGGGCTGTTCGATCAACCAGGCGATGGCGCGCGTGATGTCCGTAAATGAAACCGGCCCGACAGCCGCATCTTCGATCAGCCACGCCATTGCAGAAGAGATATAGGCCTTGAACGGAATTACCCAGGCCGAAGGGAATTTGGTCAGCCAGCGCGCATCCAACGCCTTGCTCAGATCACGACCATAATATCCAAGAACAATTGTGATCAGAACAAGCACCAGAATAATGATCTGACTGCGGTTCAGGCGTGTCATGCCACGTCCCCGTCGCCGAACAGCACCTGTGCCACTGCTTTACGATCAATAGACCCGACGATCTGCCCGCTGCTGTCGGATACCGGGATGGGTGCGTCAGCGGCGATGATCCGTTCTGCAACGTCGGACACGCGGGTCGATTGTGCAATCGGGTCCTCTTCGCCCACTGCACCTGCCGTCATGACTCCGCCGACAGTCAGAACTTTGGAGCGTGGGATATGCTTTGTAAATTCAGCGACGTAATCCGTGGCGGGATGCATCACAAGCTCTTCCGGCGTGGCGATCTGGATCACCACGCCATCCTTCATGATGGCAATGCGGTCAGCCAATCGAACCGCTTCTTCAAAGTCGTGGGTGATGAAGACAATTGTCTTGTGCAGGCGTTCCTGCAGGCGCAGGAATTCATCCTGCATCTCGCGCCGGATCAAAGGATCGAGTGCTGAAAAAGGTTCATCCAGAAACCACAGGTCTGGTTCCGTCACAAGGGATCGGGCAATCCCGACACGCTGTTGCTGTCCACCCGAGAGTTCCCGCGGGTAATAATCTTCACGGCCTTTCAGGCCGACCAACTCTACCACTTCATGAGCCTTTGCATTAGCCTCAGCCTGGGGGGTGGCCTGAATAGTCAGCGGGAACATTACGTTCTGCAAAACAGTCAGATGCGGCAGCAACGCGAAATGCTGAAATACCATCCCCATCTTGTGACGCCGGATTTCGATCAGCTCTTTATCACTGGCGGTCAAGAGGTCTGTATCGTCAAATAGAACCTCACCAGTGGTTGGTTCGATCAACCGGGATAAACAACGCACCAAAGTGGATTTGCCAGACCCGGACAGGCCCATGATGACGAAAATCTCACCTTCAGCGATCTCGATATTGGCGTTGCGCACCGCGCCGATCACGCCTGCTTTGCGAATGTCATCTGCCGTGGGATTCGGGGTTGTCTTCAGTAGCCGTTCAGCGTTGGGGCCATAGAGCTTCCAGACGTTTCGGCACGACAATTTTGTCTTGGGGGGCATCAGAGGGGTCCGGTCAATACGCAAAAAAGGCCAGAGCGTTCCGAGAGAGCGAGAGGCCCGCTCTGGCCAGTGGATTATTTCGAGACCCAGCCAGACCAGCGGTCTTTGTTGGTCTCCATCCACTCTGCAACTACGCTGTCGATTTCCACGCCATCCAGATCGGCCTTACCGACCATGGCGCTCATTTCATCATTATTGATGTTGTAGGCTTCAATGATGTCATAGGCGCCAGGCCATTTTTCTTGCAAGCCAGACCAGGCAGCTTTCCAGATCGGACCGCGCGGTTTGCCGCAATCATAAGCCATATCCGGGTTCACACCGACCGAAGGGTCGCTGTAGCATTCGGCTGAGAATGGCGGGAATTCGACAAATTCGCCATCGTATTTCGCTGGTGCCCAATGCGGGACATAAACCCACAGAACAATCGGGTCCTGACGCTGATAGGCGGATTCCAATTCGGCGAACAAGGCCGCATCAGTGCCCGCGTGGACGACTTCGAAATCCAGCTCAAGCGCTTCGACACGCTCATCATCGAAGCCACCCCATGTCACCGGTCCACCGACATAACGCCCGTTCGGAGCGGTTTCAGCCGTCGCGAATTCCTCGGCGCATTCTTTCAAGGCTTCCCAATTCGGCAATCCCGGGCACCGTTCTTTCATGTAGCTTGGGTACCACCACTCTTCGATCGCCATCAGGCCGGTCTCACCGACATTGACAACCTTGCCGGTGCCCGTTGCTTCGTCCAGCGCTTCGCGGCCGGTGGTTTCCCAGATTTCCACTGCCAGATGCAGATCACCAGTTTTCAGGCCGGCAAATTGAGCAATGTAGTCCGCCTGAACGTATTCCACGTTGTATCCGGCTTCTTCCAGAATCGAGCCCATGATCTTGGTATTGATCAGCTGCCCCGACCAGTCGTGCAGCGTCAGTTTGATTGGGTCCGAAGATTCAGCGGCCCATGCAGTTGTTGCAGTTCCGGCAGCCATCAAAGCCAGCGCGGGAAGTCTCATTTTGCACTTCATAACACCTTCTCCCTGTCGTGATTTTTTTTGATGAATCGGTGGTATTGAATATAGACGATCACATCGTGGGGTTTTGTGTCAATAAAAACCACGTTAAGCCACAAATTTTCTTTTCTAACCTATAAATTAGCACGGCATATTTCGCCTAGCGTTGTTTTATGTGGGGATTGTGATATATCTAAACGTCCCTTAAGACGATGCCATCAGAGCGCGAAAATGAACCTGCAAACCACCAATCAACGAGAAGAAGAAATCCTGCGCGCATTGTTTCGCGCTGGCGGGACGTGCCGTGTGAGTGTTCTGGCAAATGACCTGGGCGTTAGCCTCGAAACCATTCGCCGAAACGTGCGCAATCTGGAAGAGCGCGGTATTGTGCGCAAGGTTCACGGCGGGGTTCATCTGCTTGAAGACATTCTTGAGCCTTCTTTGCAAAACCGTCTGAACAAAGAGGTCGATGCCAAGGAAAAACTGGCGAAAGCTGTTACTGAAATCATCAGCGATGGCGACTCGGTTTTCCTCGACATTGGCTCGACGACCGCTTACGTCGCGCGTGCTCTTTGCGACCACAAGGACTTGTTTGTGGTGACCAACTCGGTTTTTGTTGCTCAGAATTTAGCCTCTAGAAACAACAACAGAGTGTTCATGGCCGGCGGCGAGCTTCGCCCACATGATGGCGGCGCGTTTGGTGTCGAAGCTCAGGACCTCATCAAACGATTGAATGTCCGCTTCGCTGTCTTGTCAGTCGGTGCAGTCAATGCTGAGCTTGGTTTTATGTTGCATGATCTGCAAGAGGCTAATCTGGCCCGTGTTGCCATTCAGAATGCACAAGTTCGCATCGTAGTGGCGGATGGTGAAAAGCTTGGAAAACGTGCGCCGGTGACACTTGAGCCTGCCAATAAAATCAATCTGTTCTTCACGGACACGCAACCGCCCGAGGATATCCGCCGGATGCTTTTGGCGAATGAAATCGACCTTGTGGTAGCGGACTAAGCGTCTAGCGCTTTTGGGCAGTGACCCACACTGGGTGATAGGTCAGCGACACTCCGTAGGACGTTCCGAAATTCTGCACATAGTCGGCTTCGAACTGGGCTAGTGTTGACCGGGTCCATGACTTTTGCGCCCGACCATTTACCCCTGTTCTTCTCAAGTATTTCAAAACATCTCTGGGTGTGGCAAAAAAAGATTGCCTAATACTTTCGCCGACGGTCAGAACTTTAAACGGCCCATCAATGGCGGCTTTCAGGGCTTCAGGCGTGCAAAGGCCCGGTGCACGCGCTGTCGAGCCGATCTGTGTAAGCTCCTGGTATTGCCGGGGACCAAAACCGGAAATGGCCAACCACCCGCCAGTTTCAAGCGCGTCGGCCGCCTGGTGCAGCAAATGGGCCGGATCCTCCATCCACTGAATCATCGAGGCCGAAGCGACCAGATCTAGTCTTGCGGGCCACTCAACCAGACGAACGTCTCCGGCGATGAACGCAGCCTTATCCGCATCTGCCGTCGCTTGAGCTTGCGGCGCGATATCGTTCAGATAGAGGTCGGGAAGGTCAAAGTTCTGCCGCAGCAACCGGGTCAGGTGGCCTGTGCCGCATCCCAGTTCAAACGTCGTGCCGAACCAGTCCGGCGCCCCTGCGCGACGCAGCTCGGAGATCAGTTTGCGCGCAACCCATGCCTGCTGGCTGGCCGTGTCGTTGTATGTCTGAAAGCTTCGGCTGAAGCTCCGTTGCACTTTGTCCGCCAATTGTGCCGTCATGACAACCACTCCTCCCAGCTTTGGCCAGGTCGAAAAGGCACATGGGGTCCGGCAACGCGTTTAATCATATCCGAAGCCGAGGCCCAGGCGGCCTCTTGCGACTTTGTTGGAATGACCCGGTCACGCGCGGGTATCCACACCCGGTCAAAACCGGGATCAGGGGCCGAACCGCGTTGTATTACGGCGTGCAGTTCTTTCTGTGCATGTTGAATGTCCAACCCGGGGAATTCTGCGGACAGTCCAGCGCGTCGGCAAAACTTGGCGAAATTGACCGATGACAGCTGATCCGCTGTCGCCCGGATCATTTCCGGCGCAATGCCCCGTTCTGTACAAGCCGGGTGCAGGGTGCCGCTGACGGCAACCAACCGGTCCGGGCGAAACTTTGTGTGCGTCAACCAGTGCGCCGCCGAGGCAACCCCGAAAGAAAAGGCAAGCAGGTCGATACGATCAAATTGGTCCAGGTCGGGTAAAGGACCGTCAAGGCTGGTGTAGTTTTCTACCAGCAGAACGTTCCCGCCCCCCGTAAGGCCATGAAACGGAGCAGCGCCCAAAGCCCAGCCGCCGAACACGAGGGTCAGGGTGCTTTCGTCCGATTGCGCCAGCCATCGGCTTATCATTGCTGCCCTCCTGCCAGGGCCACCATAGCCGCAGTCACGCGGCTCAACTCCTCGGGTGAAATGACATAGGGCGGCATACAGTAGATGTTGCGAGCAAACGGGCGTAGCCAAACACCGGATTCTGCGGACAATCGATGTGCAATCGCGGGGTCGACCCGGTCGCGCATTTCGATGACACCAATCGCGCCAAGCACGCGCACCTCTGCAACACTGGGCAGGATGCGGGCCGGGGCCAGCTCGGTCTCCATTTGCTGTGCGATACTAGCCACTTCCTGCCGCCAGTTCCGTTGTTGCAGCTGGCTCAGGCTGGCCACACCTGCCGAACAAGCCAGCGGATTGGCCATATAGGTTGGCCCGTGCATCAAAACACCAGCCTCACTTTCACCGATCCCACGCGCGACGGCTTCAGTCGCGACAGTCGCTGCAAGAGTGATATGCCCACCAGTCAACGCCTTGCCAAGGCACAGGATGTCAGGAACAACCCGGGCGTGATCCATCGCGAACATCTCGCCACTGCGCCCGAAGCCGGTAGCGATCTCGTCAAAAATCAGCAAAGCATCATGGGCGTCGCACAAGGCGCGCGCGCCGCGCAGCCAGGCCGGATGATAGAAATACATCCCACCAGCGCCTTGCACCACAGGCTCAAGGATCACAGCGGCGATCTTATCGCCTTTGCCGTCCAATAGGGCTGCCAGTGCCTCCAGTCCGTTTTCGGCAGGATCGTCAGGCCATTCCTGACCGAACTGGATGTGAGGGCGCGGCAGGAAATGCTGGATCGACAATGCACCGCGAAATAGCCCGTGCATCCCGTTGACGGGATCGCACACGCTCATCGCTTTCCACGTGTCGCCGTGATAGCCGCCGCGGATCGTTGCAAACTCGGACCGTTCGCTGTAGCCTTTGGCGATCTGATACTGGACCGCCATTTTCAACGCGACCTCGATAGCGACCGAGCCGCTGTCACTGTAAAAGATGCGGTCCAGCCCATCGGGCAAAAGGCTGATCAGACTGCGGCCAAGTTCCACTGCGGGCTTATGGGTCAATCCGCCGAACATCACATGTGGCAGTGTCCCCAATTGCCTTTGCATGGCTTCGATGATGGCCGGGTGCCGATGGCCGTGCACTGTACACCACCATGATGACATCGCGTCGATCATCTTGACGCCGTCATCACGGGTTAACCAGACACCCTCTGCCCCGGTTATCAGATGCATCGGGCCGGGTTCCAGCACATGCGTATAGGGGTGCCATAAATGGCGGGCGTCGAACTCCAGCGGGGTCACAGGAACCTCCGAATGGTGGCCACATCGATGGCTGAGAACGCATCGGTCAGGGTTTGCTGCGTCAGGTCGCTTAAATATGGTAGGCGCCCGAGGTGCCGAACCTTGCTCATCTCGACAATGGTTTGTTCCACATCCGGCTCTGGGTCGCCCACAAAGGCAACACCAACGAGCTCGCACCCTGCGTTCCGAAGCGCCATCAGAGATAACGTGGTATGGTTGATTGTTCCCAGCGCTGTGCGTGCGACCAGAACGACCGGAGCCCGCCACTGGGCAATCAGATCCAAATAATAGGACTTGCGGTTCAGCGGCACCATCAGGCCCCCTGCCCCTTCAATGACCAGCGGTCCGTCTACCTGCGGCAAAGCAAGGCGCGACAGATCAATCTCAACACCCATATCTTCTGCAGAAAGATGCGGTGAGGCCGGCATGTTCAAACGATACCCTTCGGGCAGCACGTCCGCACCGGACAAGGTGAGGACGGTTTCGGTGTCTGTTGCATCTTCCAGACCCGACTGAACCGGCTTCCAATAACAAGCGTTCAACGCAGCCGTAAGACCTGCTGAGAACACGGTTTTTCCGACGCCCGTGTCGGTTCCGACAACGATCAGCGCGCTCATGCGGCCTCCGATTGATGACTGGCGATGGTTGAAAACAGCGCCGAGATGTCCTCGAGGGTGACATTTCCGGTGATCGAGACGCGCAACCTGGACGTTCCTTTGGGAACGGTGGGCGGCCGGATGCCCCGAATGTCATACCCCTGTTGTTGTAAAGCCTCAGCCATCGCCATCGTGCGGGCCTCATCCCCTAGAATGGCAGGAATGATTTGGCTGTTCAGGGCTATGTCAGGCAATCCCGCTTGCCGCGCCATATTATGAGCATGTCGCAGGCGTTTGTGTGCGGCAGCGACCAGTTTGTTATTTCCAGCCAATTCACGCAGGGCAGCCCGCACCAGAGCAGCATTCAGAGGGGACGGCGCGGTTGCGAAGATAAAAGGGCGCGCGCGGTTGATCAGGGTGTCGATCATCACCCGCGGGCCACAGATCAGTCCGCCAGCGACACCGAGCCCTTTTCCGCAAGTGTGCAGGGTCAGAAGGTCTGCGTTCAGATCATGCGCCAGGCCTTTGCCATCTGCCCCAAAAACGCCTGTAGCATGCGCCTCGTCCACGACAAGAACGGCTTCGAACTCACACGCCAAGGAAGACAGGTCCTCCAGCGGAGCCAGATCGCCTTCCATGGAATAGACGCTTTCAACGGCGATCCAGACTTGGCCCAATCCACCATTTGACCGCCACTCGCTCAGTACCTTACGCGCATCCCCGACGTCGTTGTGGCGAAAGGCGCGCAGATCCGCACGGCTGGCACGCATCCCTTCGTGGGCGCTGGCGTGAACCAGCGCGTCATACAAAACCAGATCTCCGGCAGCTGGCAGGGTGGAAAAGATCGCCTGATTGGCCTGAAATCCTCCGCCCATAAACAACGCGGTCTCGGCCCCGAAGAACGCTGCAGCTTCATGTTCCAGCGCGTCATGTTCAGGATGATTTCCTCGCAGCAGACGCGAGCCGCCCGAGCCGACCGGAACACCCCTGGCCAGTGCCGCCTGCGCGGCTTTTTGCAACAGGGTCGATCCGGCCAAGCCCAAGTAGTCGTTCGACGCGAAATCCAACCCGCGCGCTGGGATTAAAGCCCGACGGCGGTGCCGGGCTTCAAGCGCATCAAGCATGGAGTCCAGTCGATCGACTGCTTTCATTCGGCAGCTTCCGTGTGCTTATGCTCTGCAGCCGTTTCAGCCTGAAGACCAAGTTTCGAAAAAAGGATCGAGTCGGTGTCTTCCTCGGGGTTTTCTGCCGTCAGAAGAGTTTCGCCGACAAAGATCGAATTCGCGCCGGCGAAGAAGCACATCGCCTGCATTTCATCACTCATGTCACTGCGCCCAGCGGAAAGCCGAACGTAGGATTTGGGCATCAGAATGCGGGCAGTGGCTATGATCCGTACAAAATCGATTGGATCGATTGGTTCTGCATCGGCCAACGGTGTGTCAGCTTGCGGCATCAGCATGTTGATCGGCACCGAATCCGGAGGCGGTGTCATGTTTGCCAAAGTCAGCAGCATATCGATGCGGTCGCCGGTATGTTCACCCATACCCAAAATACCACCCGAACAAACCTTAATTCCGGCTTCCTGAACCCGGTTCATCGTGTCGATCCGGTCCGAGAACGTTCGGGTGGTGATCACCTCAGAATAATAGCGTTCAGACGTGTCGATATTGTGGTTGTAGTAGTCCAGCCCGGCATCGCGCAGCTGAACGACCTGAGTGTCATCCAACATACCCAGCGTCATGCAGGTTTCCATGCCCATTGCCCTGACGCCTTCTACCATGGCAACAAGAGCAGGCATATCGCGTGGCTTGGGCTCTCGCCAGGCAGCTCCCATGCAGAATCGGGTCGCGCCGCCGTCGCGAGCCTTCTTGGCCTCGGTCAGTACGCGCTGAACCTCGATCAGTTTCGACGCGGACAGGGTCGATCCATTGCGGGCCGATTGCGAGCAATAGGCGCAGTCCTCGGCACAACCGCCGGTTTTGATCGACAGCAATTTCGAGGTCTGGATCTTGTTCGGATCAAAGTTCTCTCGGTGCACGGTCTGCGCCCGGAACAGAAGGTCCATCAACGGGAGGTCATGAACAGCTTGCGCAGACTTTCGGGTCCAGCCGGAATGAGGGATGATCATTTTATCTATAAAACTTCCTGCAGCTTGCGTTGCTGCAGATTTATTATCGATAAAAGATCATTTCGCAACCGTGTTGGCGCAATCGATCTCAAATCAAGCGGAAATGCCGCGCCTTCAGAAATCGAGGCCCAAATCAACTGTGCGTGCAGAATGCGTCAACGCGCCGGACGAGATATAATCCACACCGGTTGCGGCGATTGAAGCGACCCGGTCAAGTGTAACGTTGCCGCTGGCTTCGATCTTCATCCGCCCATTTACCATGGCGACAGCCTCACGGAGCATGTCGTTATTCATGTTGTCCAACAGCACAACAGACGCACCGCCAACCTTCAGCACTTCGGCCAGTTGGTCCAGATCGTCCACTTCGATTTCCACGGCCATCATATGGCTGGCATGGGCCTTGGCCGCTTCCAGAACCTGACCAATTCCACCCGCCGCAGCGATGTGGTTGTCTTTGATCAGAATCGCATCGGACAATGAATAACGGTGGTTGAAACCGCCACCGTGCAACACAGCCTGCTTTTCCACGATGCGAAGGCCTGGGGTTGTTTTACGTGTGCAGGTTATCCGAGCCCGCAAACCCTCGGTCTGCTTCGCAAATGCAGCTGTCTTGGTGGCAATGCCAGTCAGGCGGCCTGCAAAATTGAGAGCAACCCGTTCACCAGACAAAATTGAGGCGGCGGATCCCTTGATGGTCATCAACGTGTCGCCACGTTGACAATGCGCACCATCCTTGGCTCGCACGTCGATCTCAAGCGAAGGGTCCACAAGTCGGAATGCGATTGTCGCCACCTGAATCCCGGAAACCACCGCGTCTTCGCGCGCGTTCAGCCGGGCTATGTAGGTCGTGCCATGCGGGATCACGGCACGGGTAGTCACGTCACCATAAGTTCCCAGGTCCTCCATCAACGCAGCGCGGACCACAGGCTCGAGGATCAGATCAGGCAGGGTCGCAAAATTCATGAGAATTCCTTGCAGGCTTCGGCCCGTATGCTTCGGGCTTCGGAGAGATACATCCGAGACCGTTCGCCGGAGCCATCAGAGGTTTCCGGAAAGTCAGATCGTTCATGAGCGCCACGACTCTCTTCGCGTCGCAGTGCAGCAGCCGCGATCAGGGTGGCGGTGGCGCACATATTTCTGAACGTCGGGCAGTCGCCATGCTGATCTTCAAGCGACGCGACCATGTGCAGCGCCCTGCTTAACCCTGCGCGATCCCGGACCACGCCAACATCACGCGTCATAACCGTGCGCAACGCTTGGACTGCCGCGAACGTATCAGGGGTGTCAGCTTGATCAAATCGCAAGGCTATTGGTTTGGAATTGGGCGCGTCAGGCACTGAATTCGCGATACCCTCGGCACAGATGCGCGCAAAAACCAGCGCTTCGAGCAAGCCGTTCGAGGCCAACCGATTGGCACCGTGGAGGCCAGTCGAAGACGCCTCGCCGCACACCCACAAACCATCCAGAGTCGCGCGCCCATCAGTGTCGGTGGCAATGCCACCCATGTGATAATGCGCTGCCGGAGCGACCGGGATCGGCTTCTTGACCGGATCGATTCCGTTGCGTGCGCAATATTCCGCAACTGCAGGAAACAGATCCTTAATCCGCGCGCCCAGAGCCTCGCGGGTGTCCAGCATAGGTCGGTTGCCCGCCTGTACTTCGGCGAATATTGCGCGGGCAACAACGTCACGGGGCGCGAGCTCGGCGTCGGGGTGGATGGCCAGCATGAAGCGCTCACCGAGTTTGTTGATCAGGATTGCTCCTTCCCCACGCAACGCCTCGGTTGCCAGCGGAGCCGGATCTTCGCCGACATCCATCGCCGTGGGGTGAAACTGGACAAATTCGGCATCCGCGATCAAAGCCCCGGCCCGCGCGGCCATTCCGATGACCTGCCCCCGAATACGCGTAGGATTTGTCGTCAACGCATATAGTCCGCCAGAACCACCGCCCGCCAGTAACACGGCAGGCCCGTTGAGTGTTACAGGTGCAGATCCTGTTTCCGAAACGTCCTGAATCGTTACACCCGTCACGCGTCCGCCTTTGACTTCGAGCGCGGTTGCCAGAACGCCTTCGAGCACTTGAACAGAGGGCGTCTCATGTACGCGTTCGATCAGGGCCGCCATGATCTCGCTGCCCGCCTGATCCCCCTTCACCCGCACCACGCGGGCGAAACTGTGTGCAGCTTCGCGCGACAGGACGTACCCGCCATCCTCTGTGCGGTCAAAAGGTGTGCCCAATGTCGTCAGGTCGAGAATATAGTCACGCGCCTCGCGCGTGACTAAGTCTGCAACGTCTGGCTCGACGGTGCCTGCCCCGGCCTTGACGGTGTCAACAGCGTGGCTTTCCGGGCTGTCAGCCAAGTCCATCGCTGCCGCCACACCACCTTGCGCCCATGCCGAACTTGCGCCTTCCCCCAACGGGTCTGGCGAGATGACCACCACCGGTCGAGGCGCCAGTTTCAATGCAGCATAAAGCGCGCCAATCCCGGCCCCGACAATTATGACGCGATCCGTGGTGATGTCAGACATGCTGTTCAGATGCCGAGCTTGCGGGAAAGATCAATCATCGCCTGAACGGATTTACGTGCTTTTTCTGCGACATCTTCGGCGACCTCGACCTGACCTTCCATCGTGTGCAAGGCAAAAAGGATCTTTTCAAGCGTGATCTTCTTCATGTACGGGCACATGTTGCAAGGGCCGACGAAATCGACTTCGGGCAATTCATCGGCAATGTTGGATGCCATCGAACACTCGGTGATGAGCATCGCCTTTTGGGGCTTCTTGTCATGCACGTATTTGATAATACCGCTGGTCGAGCCTGAATAATCGGCCTCGGCCACCACGTCGGGTGGGCATTCCGGATGCGCGATCAGACGCGTACCGGGGTTCCATTCGCGGAAGTCGCGTAGATCTTGCGCGGTGTATTGTTCATGAACGATGCAGGAGCCAGGCCAGTACACCACGTTCTTGTGACTTTCATTGGCGACATTCTGCGCCAGATACTGATCCGGCGTCATGATGACCGTATCGCTTTTCATTGCATTCACGATCTGCAGCGCGTTTGAAGAGGTGCAGCAGATATCAGAAGCCGCTTTGACTTCGGCAGTGGTGTTTACATAAGACACAACCGGCGCGCCGGGGTATTTGGCTCGCATTTCGTCGATTCCCTTGGCAGTAATCGATTCTGCTAAAGAGCAACCGGCATCCATATCCGGCATCAGGACAGTTTTCTCCGGGCTCAGAATTTTCGACGTTTCGGCCATGAAATGAACACCGGCCTGAACGATTACGTCCTCTTCGACCTCACTGGCTTTCATCGCCAGTTGCAAACTGTCGCCAACAAAATCGGACACACCGTGAAAGATTTCGGGCGTCATGTAATTGTGCCCAAGGATCACGGCGTTACGCTCTTTCTTGAGCCTGTTGATCGCACGAACATAGGGCGCATAGACTGCCCAATCGGGCGGGCTGACCACACGATCCATGCGGGCAAATGTGTCTTTCATCTCATCGGCCAGAGTGGCCGATGGGGCAAGGTCATAGACGTCCGAAAGAACTGTGCGGACTTGTGCAATATCGAGCAACGGGCGAGCCACCTTTGTCAGTTGTCGTTAGCCTGGCGGGCTGCTTAACGGCTTAGCCCTAGCCGAAACAACCCCGGTTCGAAACCGGAAAATGCAGCGTTAGCGCTAAGCCATGCGGACAAATTCAAAGATAAGCGAACAAATCAGCCCAATATGCCCGGCAACCGCAGGCCATGTTCGCGAGCGCAGGCCTTAGCATCCTCGTAACCTGCATCTGCATGGCGCCAGACGCCAGAGGCCGGGTCGTTCCACAGAACGCGCTCGAGCCGCTTGGCCGCTGCGTCAGTGCCATCGGCACAGATCACCACACCCGCGTGTTGACTGAACCCCATACCAACGCCACCGCCGTGGTGCAGCGACACCCATGTCGCACCCGAAGCTGTATTGACCAGCGCGTTCAGCAAGGGCCAATCCGACACAGCATCCGAGCCGTCTTTCATGGCCTCGGTTTCTCGGTTGGGTGACGCGACCGAGCCGCTATCGAGGTGATCACGGCCAATTACAACCGGTGCTTTCAACTCGCCGGTACGGACCATTTCGTTGAAGGCCAACCCGGCCCTGTGGCGGTCACCCAATCCGATCCAGCAAATTCTTGCGGGCAGACCTTGGAAGGCAATACGCTCCTGCGCCATGTCGAGCCAGTTGTGCAGATGCGTGTTGTCGGGAAACAACTCCTTCATCTTGGCATCGGTCTTGTAGATGTCTTCGGGGTCACCCGACAGTGCACACCACCGGAATGGGCCGATGCCACGGCAGAACAGCGGACGGATATAAGCGGGTACGAAACCGGGGAATGCAAAGGCGTTCTCCAAGCCTTCATCCTGCGCCACCTGCCGGATGTTGTTGCCGTAGTCCAGCGTCGGCACGTCTGCGTTCCAGAAATCCACCATTGCAGCGACGTGCTGTTTCATCGAGGCCCGAGCGGCTCTTTCTACAGCCTTAGGATCGCTTTCGCGTTTGTCCTTCCACTGCGCCATGGTCCAGCCCAACGGCAGATAGCCGTTCACCGGATCATGCGCGCTGGTCTGATCAGTGACGATGTCCGGGCGCATTCCGCCAGCCTGCATTCGGGCGTAAATCTCTGGGAAGATCTCGGCAGCATTGCCCAGCAGGCCCACGGACTTGGCCTCGCCCGCTTTGGTCCAGCGGTCGATCATTTCGAGCGCCTCGTCCAGTGTCTCGGCCTTTTCATCCAGGTATTTGGTGCGCAGGCGGAAATCGATGCTGTCAGGATTACACTCAACGGCCAGACAACATGCGCCGGCAAAAACGGCCGCCAAAGGTTGAGCGCCGCCCATGCCGCCCAAACCGCCGGTCAGGATCCACTTGCCGGTCAGGTCACCACCATAGTGCTGACGACCAGCCTCGGCGAAGGTTTCATAAGTTCCCTGAACAATGCCCTGTGTACCGATATAGATCCACGAGCCAGCCGTCATCTGGCCATACATCATCAGGCCCTTCTTATCGAGCTCGTTGAAGTGATCCCAATTAGCCCAATGTGGCACGATGTTCGAGTTTGCGATCAGAACCCGAGGCGCATCGGCATGCGTCCTCACAATCGCGACGGGCTTCCCCGACTGAACCACCAGCGTCTCATCCTCTTCCAGATCCTTGAGGCTTGAAACGATGGTGTCAAAATCCTTCCACGTACGTGCCGCGCGCCCGATGCCGCCATAAACCACCAGCTCATGGGGGTTTTCAGCCACATCCGGATGCAGATTGTTCATCAGCATCCGCATCGGCGCCTCGGTCATCCAGCTCTTGGCATTCAGCTCGGGCCCGGTGGGCGGATAGATATCACGGGTGTTTTTGCGAGGATCGGTCATGGGGCAAGCTCCAATGCAGTGTCCTGGATCGCTTCCAGTATGTCTTTGAGCCAACGACGGAGGCGGCTGGGTTTTTCAGTGTCATATTTCCACGGCGGGTTTTCGGCCTTCAGATAGGTCGATTGCGCCAATTCCATCTGAATGGCGTGCAGGCCTTCGGCCGGGCGGCCATAATGCCGGGTTGTCCACCCCCCTTTGAAACGCCCGTTCAAAACGGTGCTGTAAGGAGATGATGCCGCGAACTCGTGTGCGATGGCCTCGATCGACGGCGCGCATGTTTCCCCGTTGTTGGTCCCGATGTTCATGTCGGGCAGGATACCTTCGAAAAGGAACGGAATGTGGCTGCGGATCGAGTGGCAGTCATAAAGCACAGCGATCCCGTGGATCGATCGGACACGTTCCAGTTCCAATTGCAGAGCAGCATGGTAGGGCGCGTGAAAAGTCTCGCGCCGTTCGAAGATGTCCTTCTCGGTCGGGGCAATATCCCAGATGTCGTGTCCGTCGAAATCTGTCAGCGGCACCAAGGTTGTCGTGTTCTGCCCGGGATATAGCGACACGCCTGCTGGGTCACGGTTGGCGTCGATCACGTAACGATGGAAAGTCGCACGTACGGTGGTCGCATTGGGCAAAAGCCCCTCATAGAGTGTGTGGATTTGCCAATCCGTATCCGCAAGTTCGCGCCCACGAGCGTTCAGCTTTGCTTCGACAGCCAGTGGGACATGGATGCCGGTATGCGGCAACCCCAGAACGATCGGGCCGTCGCCGCGCGCAATCTCGACCGGGCCGCTCATACGTTCAGTTCCGGCATTGTCACGCTGGTGCCCTTGGCTATCTCTCCACTGGCGATAAGTGCAGAAGCGTCCGCTATTTCTGTGGCCATGTATCGATCATCCCCAAGGGATGGCACGACTGCGCGAAGGCGCGCCATTACACCTTGCAGGATTTCACTGGTCGGCAGCGGAGCGCGAAACTCCACACCTTGCGTGGCACACAAGAGTTCGACCCCCAAAATGCGCTCCAGATTGGTCACCATCTGCCCCAGTCGCCGCGCGCCATGGGCCGCCATCGACACGTGATCTTCCTGGTTGGCCGACGTCGGAGTACTGTCTGTCACGCACGGATTTGCCAGGTGTTTGTTTTCGCTCATCAGAGCCGCCGTGGTTACTTCGGCAATCATGTATCCCGAATTCAGCCCGGGATTGGGCGTCAGGAACGGCGGCAGATCAAAGCTGAGTGTTGGGTCAACAATCAAGGCAATACGTCGCTGGGCAATCGCCCCTATCTCAGCTACGGCCAGCGCAATCATATCTGCGGCAAAGCCAACCGGCTCGGCATGGAAATTCCCGCCCGAGACAATCAAACCGGTTTCAGAAAGTACCAGCGGGTTATCGGTTGCTGCGTTGGCCTCGATTTCCAGCGTGGTTGCGGCCTGCCGCAATACGTCCATCGCCGCACCCACAACTTGTGGCTGGCAACGAATGCAATACGGATCCTGAACGCGCGTATCACCATCACGATGGCTTTCACGAATGACGGACCCGGCCAACAAAGCGCGCATGGTCACACCGGCCTCGATTTGCCCACGATGACCACGCAAGGTATGAATTTCCGGCTGCAGCGGTGCAGTCGAGCCCATAATTGCGTCCGTTGTCAGCGCCGAGGTGACTAGGGCACTTTGTGCCGCCTGCCACGCACCGAACAAACCCGCCAGCGCAAAGGCGGTCGAGAATTGGGTGCCGTTGATCAGGGCCAACCCTTCCTTGGGGCCCAGTTCAACTGGTTCCAATCCCGCTTGCGACAGTGCAGCCGCTCCGGACATCACGTCACCGCCAAACTCGGCCTCGCCCGATCCCATCAAAACGGCCGCCATATGCGACAATGGTGCCAGATCACCCGAGGCCCCCACCGAACCTTGTGCCGGGATCACGGGGGTCACTCCGTTGGCCAGCATCCCTTCGATCAAGCGGATGACCTCAAGCCGTACACCCGAAGCCCCACGCCCAAGGCTGAGGAGTTTCAAGACCATCATCAACCGCGCATGAGTGCGTGGTATCGCTGGACCTACCCCACAGCAATGGCTGAGGATCAGATTGCGTTGCAGGGTTGCTGTGTCCTCGGCAGCGATTTTGACGCTGGCCAGTTTGCCGAACCCGGTGTTCACACCATAGACTGCGGCCTCTCCTGCAGCCGCGTCTGCGATGCGCTGATGCGCCTCCTCAATTGACGCGTGGCAGGCGGGATCCAACCGAACTGCACTTTCTTCGCAGAAGACCCGTTCAAGTTGTGACAGGGCAGCAGTGCCCGGAGTGAGTGTCAGGATCGTCAAAGTGAGCCTCCGAAAATGCGGCTGTGAAGCGGGTTGAATCCGATGCGATAGGCAAGCTCTGCCGGGTGTCCGACATCCCACACCGCCAGATCAGCGCGCTGGCCGACAGAGATTTGTCCGCTGTCCCCAAGGCCAAGGGCACGAGCCGCGTGATTAGTCACCCCTCGCAATGCTTCTTCCGGTGTCATGCGAAACAACGTGCAACCCATATTCATGGCAAGCAGCAAAGAGGTCATCGGCGCCGAGCCGGGATTGCAATCCGTGGCCAGTGCCATGGGCACACCGTGCTGGCGCAACAGGTCAATCGGCGGAGCTTGTGTTTCGCGCAAAGTATAGAATGCGCCCGGCAGGATAACGCCAACTGTTCCAGCCTGCGCCATGGCCTTTACACCCGCCTCGTCAAGGTATTCGATGTGATCTGCCGACATAGCACCGTAGCTGGCGGCCAATTCCGTACCGCCCAGATTCGACAATTGCTCGGCATGGATTTTGATCGACAGGCCAAGCTCTTTTGCGACATCGAACAGTGGCACCAGCTGTTCGGGTTGAAAGGCGATGCCCTCACAGAAGGCGTCCACCGCATCGACCAGGCCTTCCTCATGGGCCGCCCTTAGTGTGGGAATACAGACATCGCTGATATAGCCCGATGCACGTTCTCTGTATTCTTCCGGCACCGCATGAGCCCCCAGAAAACTGGTCAGAACGCGGACGGGACGATGAGCCGGCAACGCCCGAGCGGCGCGCAACATGTTCAATTCGGTTGTGCGATCCAATCCGTAGCCCGATTTGACTTCGATAATTGAAACGCCTTCAGCGAGCATCGCGTCTACACGCGGCAGCGCTTGTGCAATCAAATCCTCCACGCTGGCTGCGCGCGTGGCTTTGACGGTAGATATGATCCCTCCACCGGCGCGTGCAACTTCTTCGTAGCTCGCTCCATTCAGGCGCATTTCGAACTCTGCAGCGCGATGGCCGCCGTGAACCACGTGCGTGTGGCAATCGATCAAGGCTGGAGTGACCAGGCGCCCACCAAAGGGTGTTCGTGGCAGGTCGGCGAATTGTGATGGGAGGTCCGCGACAGGTCCGACCCAGGCGATGCGCCCGTCCTGCAGCGCTATAGCTGCGTCCCGAACCAAACCATAAGACATCGCCCCTTCGATCATCGTTGCGGCGTCGAGGTCTGTTAATATCTGCGCTTGCGTCTGCATGAGACTCGCAACCTCCGTGCATTTCTTTCTTTTCTTGTACATTTCTATCAATTATATGTCTATGCATAAAATGAGGTGAAAAATGGCTATCTTTGCAAATCGCGCTCTATTAGGGACGGGCTGGGTCACGAATCTGCGGGTTGAAATCCAAGAAGGTCGGATAGCTTCGCTGCAGCAAGGTGCGTCGGCGAAAGAGGGTGATACAATCGTTGACACCCTGCTTCCTGCGCTGGCCAATCTGCATAGCCACGCGTTCCAGCGCGCCATGGCGGGGATGACCGAATATCGCATGGCGGGTCGTGACAGTTTCTGGACCTGGCGCGAACTTATGTATCGATTCACTGCGCATCTGACCCCTGAACAGGTCCAAGCGATCGCGGCGCTGGTGTATATGGAGATGCAGGAGGCCGGATATGCCTCGGTCGGAGAGTTTCATTATCTGCATCACCAGTCGAACGGCGCACCATACGACAATCTTACAGAAATGTCTGACCGGATCATGGCCGCATCAGCCGAGTCTGGGATCGGACTGACCCATCTTCCCGTTCTTTATTCCTACGCGGGGGTGGGCGAAAAGCCGCTGGAAGCAGGTCAGCAACGATTTGGTAACGATGTGGACCGTTATCTGGCGTTGGTCGAGAAATCCCATTTGGCACTGCCCAATCTGCCGAAGGACTACAAGATCGGTATCGCCCCCCATTCTTTGCGCGCGACATCGCCGCGTGATCTGGCGCGGGTTTTGAACGCAAGAACATTCGGCCCGGTTCATCTTCACATTGCGGAACAACCCAAAGAGGTTGCGCAGGTTCAGGATGGTCTTGGTGCGCGACCGGTGGAATGGTTGTTGAACAATACGGCGGTAAACGATCGTTGGTGCCTCATCCACGCTACTCATATGACGGAACAAGAAACCCGCGATATGGCGGTGACCGGCGCAGTGGCTGGGCTTTGTCCGATTACCGAGGCCAATCTGGGGGATGGTCCTTTCAATGGGGCTACGTACCTAAAGGCGGGCGGGCGTTTCGGAGTTGGCTCGGATTCAAACGTTTTGATTTCGATAACAGAAGAACTGCGCACGCTGGAATATTCCCAACGTCTGCGAGACCTGTCTCGCAATATTCTGGTTGTAGGTGAAGGTTCGGTTGGGCAAACGCTCTATTGCGGTGCTGCTCTGGGTGGCGCGCAAGCCTTGGGACGCGAGTCAGGTCAGATTGCAGCAGGGATGCTGGCCGATCTTGTGGCTATCAACAGTCAGGATCCCGCGCTATGCGCCCTTCGTCCTGAACAGCTGCTTGACGGGTTGGTTTTTGCATCGAAAGATCAGGTCGTAACTGATCTGTGGTCGGCTGGCCGTCATCAGGTGCGCGGCGGCCGCCATATTGCGCGGGACCTGATCGTGTCCGGCTATCGGCATGCAATGATTGATCTACTTGCAAAGCTGTGAGGATTGCGTACCCCTTTACGAGCCGACGAAAATGATCCCATAATACTATTATGTTTATACGTAATTGGATGAACCCTACGTGACCGATCAAAAACATGTCGGCTTTCAGGATATTCGGGACGAAGTCGTCAACCGTATTCAAACCCGCATCTGGCCACAAGGCAGCCTATTACCGACCGAGCTGGAACTGGCGGCCGAGTTTGGCGTCGCGCGGGCTACGGTCAACCGTGCCCTGCGCGAACTGGCTGAGCAGGGCATTGTCACCCGTAAGCGCAAGGGTGGCACGCGTGTTGTGACCACACCGGTAAAGCAGGCGAAGTTGCCGATTACTGTGGTGCGACAAACAATCGAAGAGATGAATGCCGAATACCGCTATGCTCTGGTCAGCAGGACTCTGATTGATTGCCCCGCGTGGCTCCAAGCCAAGTTAAGCATTCCGGAAGGCGCGCAGGTCGTCCATCTGCAATGTATGCACCATGCCAACAACCGCCCCTTCCAATTCGAAGAGCGCTGGATCAACATCAGCACCGTGCCTCAGGTCGTCAACGAAGATTTCCTGACCACCGGACCAAATGAATGGTTGCTGTCCGAGGTGCCGTTTTCTAACGCCGAAATCGCCTTTTCGGCTGTTCCAGCCACGGGGCAGTTGCAGGAATTCCTGTCCGTACCGCCTGGAACTCCCTTGTTCCAGCTGGAGCGAATGACTTGGTTCCGCAGCGACCCGGTTACATTCGTACGCATGACTTTCCATCAAGGATACCAGATGCGCACCACTTACTGAGGCCAGGGCAGCGAATAGGTTTTGACGTTGGTAAGAAATTTCATCGCTTCGATCACGCCTTCTTTGATGCCATTGCCGCTACTTTTGATCCCGCCGAAAGGTGACGTCTCGATCCGATAACCCGGTTGTTCTCAGATATTGCAGGTTCCCACGTCCAGCCCGTTAACATAAGAGATGGCCCGGTTCAGGTCGTTGGTGCAGACGCCCGAAGACAAACCAAAGGCGGTACTGTTCGAAATCTGCATCACTGCCGTATCATCGTCAGGCACACGAATGATGGGTATGATGGGGCCAAAAGTCTCCTCGACGACCAACTCACTGTCATGGGGCACCTTGTCGACAACTATCGGCGGCAATAACGCGTGTCGGGCGACACATAGTTTTGCCATATAACGACAGCTAAGCCATTGATTTTGAGTCATTCGATTTTGGATGGGCGCACGGGTTTTACCATTTGCGACTCAAAGGCTTTCCATCGCGTTGGAGCAGCCGAAAGCGTCTATTCTGGTTTTTGATCGCCCTCATCCGCACAGATCGTATCTAAATCTCTCAAAATTCCAGCCAGTTCTTCTCTTACAAGCTTTAGCCGCGCTACCGATATCGCTTCGCTCCGTCCCGCCAATTCGAGCACAACTGCGAAAACTGTGTCTGAATGCTTCATCAATGCGATCAGGTTCTCGCCTGTTGGTCCGTACGAGCCAGATATCCAGTTCTTAGCCGTTCGTTCACTTGCTCCAGTCCACCGCATCGTTGATTTTGTAGCTCGCCCTGCCCCACTCAGTTCTTGAGAAGAGCGTCGCTGATCGCCTCCCTGTATTCTGACGCCGAAACGCGCTCGTCGCACTTTCGATGAAACGTGTTGCCCTTTTTATGAAACATGTTTCCGGACCTCTCCCTTTAGGATTGAGAAAGGAATCGCAGAGTTCCCGTACAGGTTTGCAAATTTGAGTGGTGGGAGCCGCAGCATTGAGTTGGCCGAAGAACAAGACAGACAGGGAAAACCGCCGGAACGCCGCACAGTACGTTCGCATGTCGACAGAGCATCAGCGCTACTCGACCGAAAACCAGGCCGACGCCATCCAGCACTATGCCGATGAACGCGGCTACAGAATTATCCGAACCTATTCTGATGCAGGTAAGAGCGGATTGAGAATTCAAGGCCGCGCGGGCCTATCGCAATTGATCGACGACATCGAAACTGGTCAGACCGAATTCGGAACTGTTCTCGTTTACGACGTCAGCCGTTGGGGGCGCTTCCAGGACGCGGATGAAAGCGCCTACTACGAGTATATCTGCAAACGGGCGGGCATTTCGGTCGAATACTGCGCGGAACAGTTCGAGAATGATGGCAGCCCAATGTCCACCGTCGTCAAAGGTTTAAAGCGGGCAATGGCAGGCGAATATAGTCGCGAGCTTTCGCAAAAGGTCTTTGCGGGGCAGCAGCGGCTGATCGAGTTGGGCTATCGACAAGGCGGCGCAGCTGGGTTCGGGTTGCGGCGGATGCTGATTGATGAAGCAGGACGTACCAAGGGCATTCTTTCGCGAGGTGAACACAAGAGTATTCAGACCGACCGGGTAACACTTGTTCCGGGTCCTGCCGATGAAATCGCAATAGTGAACCAGATCTTCTTGAGGTTTGTGAACGACGGTTGGTCTGAAGCTGAGATTGCGTCAGACCTGAACCAGCGCGGAATTCGAACCGATCTGGATCGGGATTGGTCACCGGCGGTTGTGCGTCAAATTCTGACCAACGAAAAATACATCGGGAATAATCTCTGGAACCGCAATTCCTTCAAACTCAAGAAACGCCATGTCCGGAACGATCCGGAAAATTGGGTCCGCGCTGTTGGTGCCTTTGAAGCAATCGTTGACGCCAACCTGTTCGACACTGCCGGAGCAATTATTGCAGCCCGCTCCCATGTGTTGTCCGACGAAGAAATGCTGGATCGGCTAAAGGAGGTTTTGGAGGAAAACGGGTATCTCTCGGGCTTTGTCATCAATGAAGCGCCAAAGCTTCCATCCAGCGGGGCCTATCAGAACAGATTTGGTAGCCTGTTGCGCGCGTACAGCCTCGTCGGCTTCAAGCCTGACAGAGACTACCGGCACATTGAGATCAACAGACGATTGCGCAACCTGCATTCCGGCATCATCCGGGACATCATCGCCGGAGTCGAAGCCGTTGGCGGAGATGTCGCTCGTGACCCAAATACAGATACCCTCATCATCAATGACGAGTTCACCGTTTCAATTGTCATTGCGCGATGTCTTCGGACAGGCGCAGGTGCGTATCGCTGGAACATTCGTTTGAACACCGGCCAGCTCCCCGACATGTCCATCGTCGTCAGGATGGGGCAGTCAAACAGAACGCCGCTCGACTACTACTTGCTGCCTACCTTTGACATGACCAAATCAAAGCTGCGCTTGGCGGAAAACAACGGTTTGTCCCTTGATGCATTCCGCTTCGATAACCTGGCTCATTTCTTCGACATGGCCGCACGTACGCCAATACTGGAGGCAGCGTGATGGACCATGCGCCGGTCGGACGCACTGTTCTTGTTTCTGTCGATGCAATTACCGTCGTCAACCCAAGGCTCAGGAACAAAAAGGTTTTCGACGAGATTACCGCGAACATCGCGGAGCTTGGGTTGAAAAGACCTATAACGGTTGCTGCGCGTGAGACTGAGGACGGAAGTAAGCCAGCATACGAATTGGTCTGCGGCCAGGGCCGTCTTGAGGCATTCAAGGTTCTTGGCCAATCTGAAATACCAGCGATCGTCATAGATGCCAGCAGTGAAGATTGCCTTGTTATGAGCCTGGTGGAAAACCTGGCGCGCAGACACCACCATTCGCTGGACTTGCTCAGAGACATTGGTCGCCTCAAAGAGAAGGGTTACTCTGAAACTGAAATCGCCGCCAAGACCCAGCTGTCCAAGAAGTATGTCCACGGCGTGATTAAACTTCTGGAAAGTCACGAACACCGCCTTCTGCGTGCAGTGGAGAGCGGTAAGATTCCGGTCAGTGTTGCCGTTGACATTGCGGACGCGGATGACATCGGCGTGCAACGTGTTCTCAGGCAAGCTTATGAGAAAAAGCTTCTGCGCGGTGGCAGACTCCTGGCGGCCAAACGTCTTGTTGAGGCGCGCCAGAAGCATGGCAAGGGCCGCGCGAGCACTGGCGAACGACTGCGTAAAAGCCTGTCGGTCGAAAGCCTGCTTAAGACCTATGAAAACGATGTCGAGAAAAAGAAGGTGTTGTTGAGAAAAGCAAGTGCAACGCGGAGCGAACTGCTCTTTCTGACACAAGCTCTCTAGACCCTGATGACTGACGAAAACTTCGTCACTTTGCTTCGAGCCGAAGGGCTTACCAATCTGCCAAAGCAGGTTGCAGACCGGTTGGTGCAATCCGAGGAGGTATCCACATGACCGTGACCAAGGAAGAACAAAAGGTTGCGGCGGCTTTTGAACAGGAGCTGGTGACAATCGCATTCGAGAACATCGCACCGCTCTATGTTGTCACACCGCAAAAGAAGGCCAGCATCAAGTTCAAACAGATCATCACATCTGTTCAGGACGTCGGTCTTGTTGAACCTATTGTTGTGTCCCGTGATCCCCACAATGCAGGTCAATACACTCTGCTTGATGGGCATCTGCGCCTTGAGGTTTTGAAAGACCAGGGTCAGACACATGCGCGATGTCTTGTCTCCACGGACGACGAAGCCTTCACCTACAACAAACGCATCTCTCGTCTCGCGACCATTCAAGAGCACAAGATGATCCTGAGAGCCCTCTCTCTTGGTGTACCGGAAGCCCGTTTGGCGAGCGCGCTTAATGTCAACATCAAGACTCTGAAGCAGAAACGCCAGCTTCTGGATGGTATCTGCGATGAGGCGGCGGAACTGCTGAAAGACAAACAAGTGGCTCTGACCGGGTTTCAGATTCTGAAGAAAATGAAGCCGATCCGGCAGATTGAAGCGGCGCAACTGATGGTTGCCATGAACAAGTTCACGATCAACTACGCCAGATCACTTCTGGCCGCGACACCCGAGAGCCAGTTGGTGTCAGCGGCAACGCCGAAAAAGATCAAAGGCATTTCGCGCGAACAGCTGGCGCTGATGGAGCGTGAGTCAGCAAACCTGGAACGGGAGGTCCGCCTTGTCGAAGACAGCTACGGCGCGGATCACCTCGATCTCGTCCTGACACGCGGGTACGTCGCGAAACTGATGCGCAGCGAGAAGATCACACGCTACTTGTCGCTGCACCATGATGCGTTCTTACCCGCGTTTGAAAAGATCACGGAACACGAGGCCTTCACTTCCTGAACCCTCATGGCTGATTGGAGTTGTTTCTGGGGACCCGGACCCATCAAGCGCGGGGACCGCAGGAGACGCCGCACGGTGGGGCGGATCAAGCGCGGCGATGGGGAGGACGGCGAGCCCGTCGGAGCCCATCAGGCGGGGCCAGACGCCCGGCAGGATTCTCGAAAGTCTGCGCGTGTTTCCCGACACAGAGGCACGCGCGGACAACTTTTGGCTGAAATGCCTCACCAAAAAAATCCGCGAAGATCGCTGAAGCGGTTTCAATCGAAACGATCTCTGGTTGAGTGGTGAGCTAATCATCGAGCCCAACACCCATTGCTTCAATTCACCCGCTAGGGGCCATTGATCCTGCATGCAGAGAAGGGTGGAAGGGAGCCCAGTGCGGTCATTGGTTTGCCGCGTTTTCTTGCCTTAGGGAAAATTAGCTAGCTCAAACTCGAATGGTCTTTCTTAGCGAGGTTTGGCAAATGGCTGGTCGTTCTCAGGCAGTCACGTCACTTGGTGTAATACGGAATGTTCTTCAACTACCGTTCACGGGCCGCACACAAAACTATTCGTTTAACCCTTCGCGTGCCAGCCGTTATCAACATAGGCAGCAGTTCCATTGACGAAACTTGCGTCATCTGAAGCAAGAAAGACCACGGTCCTGGCCACTTCTTCCGGGTAGCAAATTCGACCTTGTGTTGCAGCCATTCCGCTGTCCTCCCATGCCTGACCAGCGGCGTCGAGTTCGGCAATTTCCTTCAGCCCATGGGCTGTTTCAACAAATCCAGGACAGATCGCATTGCAGCGTATTCCGGCGTCGCGATACTCGGTGGAGATCGTGCGGGATAATTGCAGGACGGCGGCTTTGGACATGCAGTAAACGGACTCCAGCGCATAACCTAACTCGGCCGCGATCGACGAAGTGATGATTATCGAACCACCGCCATTGTCTGCCATCTCTTTGACGGCGCGTTTGCACACAAGAAAGGCTGATTTCACATTCAGATCCATCAACCAGTCGTATTCTTCTTCTGATGTCTCATGCAGTGATTTTACAATGATCGAGCCTGCATGGTTGAACAGCACATCATAAGAGCCAAACTCGGCCACGCTGGCTTCAAAGGCGGCATCGATGTCATCGGCTTTGGTGACGTCGCAGTGGAAGTAACTGGCTTTGCCGCCCTGATCGCGGATCATCTGAACCGTTTTCTGTCCTTCTTCATCGTTGATATCAAAGATCGAAACAGCCGCCCCTTCTTGTGCGAACAACAGCGCCGTTGCACGCCCCATCCCTGATGCTCCACCAGTGATGACGGCCGTCTTTCCTTCCAGTTTGGACTGCTGAACCATCAATCCCTCCCTTTTTTAGATACACTCACCACCGTCGATCACCAACGCTTGGCCAGTCATGAAGGTGGACAAGTCTGAGGCCAGAAATACGACCGCATCGGCGATTTCATCCGCCTGCGCCCAACGCCCCATGGGAATGCTATTGGCGATATAGCTTTCCAGTGCGGTCCGACCGCCCATCTGGGTTTCAAAGCCAGCATTGAACGGCGTATCGACCCAACCTGGGCAAAGTGCATTGAACCGGACATTGTCCTTGGCATAGTCCGCAGCCATCTGGCGTACCATAGCCACAACTGCGTGCTTAGTGGTGGCATAAGCAATCATTTCGCGGTCGTACTGCACACCTGAATTGGACGACGTGATGATGACGCTACCGCCGCCCTGGGAACGCATTTGCCCAACCACCGTCCGCGCCGCCACGAAATGCGACCGTACGTTCAACCGCCAGCTTTCATCCATGCCTTCGGGGCTCACCTGTTCCAGCGTACCCTCAACCTGAATGCCCGCGTGTGAATGCAGTATGTCCAGTCGGCCAAACTTCTTGATTGTTTTATCAAGTGCATCGACCACGGCGGTGTCATCCGTCATGTCCAGAGTAATACTTTCGGCACGCCCACCGTTCTCTGCTATTGCTTGAGCGGTTGCCTCTGCCAGTTCACCGACAAGATCGGTTGCGACAACATGCGCTCCGCAGTCGGCCATGGACATGGCGCTTGCTTTTCCGATACCAGAACCCGCTCCGGTCACAAAGGCTATGCGCCCCGCAAGCGAGATCTTGTCAGTTTGTTTTTTCCTAAGCTTTACAGCTGTCATTTCTTCTTATCTCCCCTCCGTAGAAGGATTTGGGCTGTGACCAAAAGGACCAATGACGCCGCCAATACCATTGTGCCGATGGCGTTGATCTCTGGCGTGACACCACGGCGGATTGACGAAAACACGTATATTGGAAGCGTCGTTTCGGACCCTGCGACGAAGAACGCGATGATGAAGTCGTCAAAGCTGAACGTAAAACTCAACAGGAATCCAGCCAAAATCGCGGGAAAAATCAAAGGCAAAGTGACCTGTCTGAAAGTGCCGAATGGCGTGGCATAAAGGTCCGAAGATGCCTCGGTCAGGGTGGCGTCCATACCGGAAAGCCTTGCGCGAACAATAATCACGACAAGGGCCATCGTGAACATGGTGTGCGCCGCAATCAGAGACCCCATACCCATGTTGAGGTTTGGGGGTTCGACCCCTTCGGGCCACATGGCCGCAATACCCGGATTCACGAAGTCGAAAATAGTGACAAGGGCAATCAGCGTCGCGATGCCAATGACGATACCGGGGATCATGATCGCCACGTAGATCAACCCGTCAAAGGTTGCGCGCATCGGCCCGCGGATACCCTGCAAACCCACGGCCGCCATTGTTCCGAACAATGAGGCAAGAGTAGCAGAAACAAGTGCAACGATAAGGCTTGTTTCCAGCGCGTCCATAACAAACGGGTTGTTCAACGCCTTGCCATACCATTGGGTGGATAAACCTTGCAGCTGGCTGGCATGGCGCCCTGCATTGAAGCTGAACAGCGCAATGACCCCGATTGGGATATAGAGGAAGAGATAAACGCATAGAGCATAAAGTCGCATCCTACCCCCCTACATCAACGATACGTCTTCACGTTGGGTATTCAGCCGCGATATCAGCCGCATGTAGATCGTCACCGAGATCAACATGATGAACACCAACGTGGCCGCCACCGCCGAGCCATAAGCCCAGTTGCGTGATTGCAGGAATAGATCAACCAGAGCATTGCCCACGAAGAACACTTTACCGCCACCCAGCAGTGCAGGGATCAGGAACTCTCCCATCAAGAGTATGAACACCAGCAAACACCCCGTGGCAACGCCCGGTACCGACAGGGGCAGAGTGACCTGCAGGAAGGTTCGTGCCGGTGTTGCGCCGAGGTCCGATGACGCTTCGAGCAGGCGCTTGTCCAGCCTGTCGAGGCTGACAAAAATCGGAAAGACCATAAGCGGCAGGTAGCCATAGATTATGCCGATCAGGACAGCAAAAGGAGTGTTAATGAGGCGCGGCTTCCCTATCCCGAAAAGGTCGATCAATTCCGGAATACCGCGCCCACCCAAAAGGAAAATCCACGCGTAACTACGGATCAGGATCGAGGTCCAGAACGGAACGATCACCAGAACCAGCAGGATGGTTTTCCATTTCGGATCCGCTTTGACGGCAAGGAAATAGGCAAGCGGATAGGCTATGAGCAAGGCGGCGATGGTGCCGACCGGAGCCAGCACCATAGTGTTTTTGAACGCGGTCCAGCGCGCCGGAAGATTGGCGTATTGCTCCAGCGTCAGGGCCGGAACATAGCCCCCGGCCGGGCCACGTTCACCGAAGCTGAAAATGAGAACAACCGTCAGCGGCACCACCAACATCACCAGGAACCATGTCCCGGCCGGGGCCAGCAAAAGCCAGTTGCGTGTTCTTGCGGTCATTTCGTTCTCATCTCCGGCAGTCAGTCTTTAGGCAGATTTGAACCGGGCCATCAATTCGGCGCGATTGGGATCTGTCAGCGTTACGGCCGCGCCGAACTCCAGCGCGTCCAGAAGTTCCTGAGCTGGATAAAGGATTGGATCGTTCTGCAACTCCTCGGGCAACATCGAAGTCGATTTCGCATCTGCCGTCGGATACCCGTGGGCCAGCACTTCCCTGACGTTCACTTCGGGATCCAACAGGTAGTTAATCAGAGCGTACGCTGCATCCATGTGAGGTGCGCCTTTCGGGATGGCGTAGTAGTCGCTCCACAACTCGCCACCTTCCTTGCCGAGAATATACATGATCTCAGGCATGTCGGTGTTCAGCTGTTTCCCATCCCCAGACCAAGCCATGGCAAGC
Organism: uncultured Ruegeria sp.; assembly: GCF_947497005.1. Lineage (GTDB taxonomy): Bacteria > Pseudomonadota > Alphaproteobacteria > Rhodobacterales > Rhodobacteraceae > Ruegeria. Next base: position 258,625 of record NZ_CANMFF010000006.1, read on the forward strand.
GTCGCGTCGCCGCTGCGCATAGACGGCTGAATATCCGACGAAATCGCAAACAGGTGCGGTTTGGCTTCGATCAATAGCTTTTCGGCATCGGCCAGTTCTTTCTCGTCGACCGAATTGAAGGAATAGCCAAAGTACTTCAGCGCGTTGCCAATCGTCGTCAGCTGATAATCGTGCACGATCGTACCGCCCGACAGATCGCCCATTGTCAAATCGAAAAACTCTTTCCAGGTCGACGGCGTCGGCGCACCGTTGAGTTGATCGGTATTAGCGACAAACCCGGTCGAGCCCCAGTTTTTTGGGACAGCATAGAGCTTGCCATCGACCGAGCCTGCCTCGGCATAACGCGGGTCATAGGCCGACGGGTCGTAGTTAGGCAACCGCGACGCATCAAGCGGTTCGATCAGGTCTTCGCTGACATAGGTGGTGATGGTGTAATTGGTCGGCACGTACACATCCCAGCCCGTCGCTCCAGCTTGAAGCTTGGCCAACATCTCTTCGTTCGAACCAAAAACGTTAACCTGAACATTGGCACCCGTGGCTTCGGTAAAGGCATCAAAGTTCGCGGTATCGTGGTAGTTCGGCCAGGTGGCCAGAACCACACGATCCCCAATGTCACCGGCAGCCCAAGCCGGAACTGGTCGCAGGCCGGGCACAGCCGAACCAAGCACAGCCGTCGCCGCCCCCAATCCCGTCACACCGAGAAAGTGTCGACGTGTAACCGAACCGCGCTTGTAGCGGTACAGCTCTTCCATGAATTGCTTCTTCGAGATGTGATCCGGTGATTTTGTCATGAGTATTCCCCTGTTGGCTGGATCCGTTAGGTTAGTCTCCTGAAAGGATGAGCGCTCCGCTGGCGTTCCATGACGCGCAAAGCTGTTCATCCACTTTGAACGATCCCTCGTTCAACTCTGACTGGCGAGGCGACAGCACCAGGAACTCTCCCAACGTGTCATGCCTGACCAGGTATTCGGTATGCTCTCCCAGAAAGATGCGGTTGAGGACTTTGACGGCGAGGTCCGTTTCCGCCCGAAAAGATCTGCTGAGGTGAATTTGTTCGGGCCTGACGCTCAGGCCGATAGCTTGCCCAACGTTCAGATCGAACGGGTTCTGCCCTGCAACGGTCTGGCCGGTCATTAACTGAACATCGGCTTGCTGGTTGCTTACGGCAGTAACAGTGCCTTCGAAAATGTTGGTTGTTCCAACAAACCCGGCCACATACCTGTTTGCCGGACGATCATAAAGATCCTGCGGGCTGCCGACCTGCTCGATCCGGCCATCGCGCATAATGCAGATCCTGTCGCTCATCGATAGCGCTTCTTCCTGATCGTGGGTGACCAGAACAAACGTAATGCCCAGACGGCGCTGGATATTCTGCAGTTCGATCTGCATTTCCTTGCGCAACTTTCTGTCCAGCGCTGCAAGAGGCTCATCAAGCAACAGAAGCTTGGGTTCGTTCACAATCGCACGGGCCAGGGCGACACGTTGCTGCTGGCCACCGGACATTTCCCAGATCCGGCGCGCCTCGTACCCTTCGAGCCGTACAATTTCCAATGCCTTGCTGACCTTCTGCGCGATCGTAGCCTTGGGTAGCCTCGGGCGTCTTTGTTTCAGGCCATACCCGATGTTCTGGGCGACGGTCAGGTGCGGAAACAGAGCGTAATGCTGAAACACCATGTTTACCGGACGCAGATGAGCATCAAGCGAGTTTACGACCTCTCCGTCCAGCAACACATCGCCTTCGGACGGGCTTTCGAAACCCGCCAGCATTCGCAAAGCAGTTGTCTTGCCACATCCGGACGGCCCGAGAAAGGACAGGAACTCTCCTTCTGTGATCTTCAGGTTGAGATCATTGGCCGCCAAGACGTCCCCAAACCTTTTGGATACGCTGCGAAGTTCAGCGACAGTGCCTGTTGCCGGTTTGTCCGTTTGCTGCCTATATTCACCGACCGCCATTTTTTCGGGACATATCCTCATTTTTGAAATACCACTTGATTCACCCAAACGGTAAAAAGATTGTCGATTCTTGTATATATCACGAATGTGGTACTCTATTTTGAATAGGAGGCAACCGTGACAGATTGGTTGACCGAAGCTGGCGCAATGATTGCTGCTATTGGAACAGAGGACTTTTCCCAAACTCTTTCAGATTCCCTTCGGGAAATCAGTGGGTTCGACTATACTGTCATTTTCGGTTACCTCGGATCAGCCCGCCCGATCGACCTATTTGACGATTTCCCAAAATCGAAACGGAAGATCATGGTCGAGGACTATCAGGAAGGCCCCTATCTTCTGGATCCGTTTTACCTTGCAAGCGCAAACTCGATTGATCCGGGGTTGTACCGGTTACGTGATCTGGCCCCAGATCGGTTCTATTAGGGTGAGTACTTTCGAAACTATTATGTGCAGACCGGTTTGGCTGAAGAAATCTGCTATGTTGTTAACCTTCCTGACGAGGCGACTGTGTGTGTTTCATTGATGCGGGCAGAAAAGGCATTTAGTGCGAAGGATTTCCGGGAGCTGGGAAAGGCTTGGCCGGTGGTCAGTGAAACTTGCAGGCATCAATGGATCGGATTGGCCGGCGAGTTCGGACAGAACCCGGCCAACACGCGTCGCAGGGGGAGGGTACTGAATGTAGAAGAGGCATTTGAAAAGTTTGACGAAGGTCTTCTGACGCCTCGCGAAAAGGAGGTCGTCGAATTTACCCTAAAAGGTCATTCTGCGGATGCCGTGGGGCGAATACTGGGTATCTCTCCGGGAACGGTTCGCATTCACCGTCGGAACATATATTCCAAGCTTAGGATAAGATCCCAGGGGGAACTGTTCTCAAGATTCATCGATGCCCTATTGGGCCCGGAGGAAACTTGAAACTCCAAGAAATCAGCAATTTGGCAATACTTAGAAACCAATCAGCCTTTACTGGGTGAACAGTTGGCTCTGCTCAGCAGCGAATGAAAGGATTGCCCCGCATTGCGGTCGTGGCGGTTCGGCACTACAAATGGCTGGTTTCGCAACCATTGGGTGACTTGCAGCGTCATAACGAACCGCGAACGTCGTTGAAGCGGTTTTATGTGAAGCGATCTCTGGTTGTGTCGTGGCCATTCAGTGGAACGAGTACAAAAGGCTGCCTCGCGGACAAAGCTGCAATCGCTCATTTGCTTGCCAAAGACTGCAAGCGGTTCTTAGCGGACATTTCGTATTTGCGGATCGGGCTATTTTCGGACGCATTGAAACCGTTTACTTTGGGTGACCTGATCTTCTCTATTTGCCGCGAAACAAGCACACTTGGCTCGTTCGCAAGTCCCCTTAGGCCAGAGCTTTGCTCTTATTCAGGTAACCCGCATAGACATGGCTGAGCTTCCGCGCTCCACAAATCCTGCTGGAAGATCCGGCACAATGAAGGCAACGGACAGCCTGCGCCTTTCCGCTTCTGCCAACCCGGCGACCGGACCAAGGATCGACATCACCGTGGCCCAACCATCTGCCTGAAGTGCCGTGTCAGCAATTACTGCAACTGAAGCCGAAGCGGACGACAACGGCGCACCGGTTTGCGGAGCGAACAAGTGCGAGCGATCACCTTGAGCACGTCGATAGCCGCCAGAAGTGGCAATGGCTTCATCGGAAAGCGGGAAACGCTGAGCAGGGACGATGCGATCAGGGATGGGCAATTCCATTGCGACAGACCACGGTTCACCATCAGGGCGGCAACCCTCGCATCGGATGTCTCCCGCAACCTCAATCAGGAAACTTTCATGGCCGCGTGCGCACAGAGTTTCAACCGCCAGATCCACCGCGTAGCCTTTGGCCAGTGCGTTCAGATCGATCGCCACATCCTCAAGGCGGCGCAGGCGTTGGCCTTCGAATTCCACCGCCGCGGGATCCGAAGTGATGGAGCAATCCCGCCCGGGAATAAACCCTTCGCGCGCAGATGCTCCGCCCATCAGGATAGAAAATACACCGGGCATTTCGGCCATCAGACCCAGCCCTGCTCTGACAACCGCAGCGGTTTCAGGAGGCAGGTCCACCCATGTGCCAATGGGGGCAGCATTGATGCGACACAGTATCGATTGTGGCCGCCAGGCAGACATCTGATCTTCAACCCGATCCAGAGCGGCCTGTATCAGACCTCTGGCGTTGGCGATGTCCGATTGTGGCGGCAGCATTGCGCTCCAAGTTCCCCCCATCGACAACCCATCGATCTTTTCCATCTCTTTTGCTTATCCCCCGGTATCGCAGTCGCAAATGCAAACCGGGGCACCCGATGGGCGCCCCGGCCAAAATTCCCCTGCTGCCGATTATTGCAACTTGGCAATCACGTCGCTGTCTTTCACCGCAGCATTGTCCATCGCCATCTGCGCGGCGGTGTCTTCAAACACGTCCTTGACCGATTTGTCAGCGCCCGCAGAGAGCAGGAATTCAATCACCTCGGGGCTTTCGCCTTGCAGTGCGGCGTACATCAACGCTGTGGTATCTTCGCCATCCTTTGCATCAAGATCGACGCCTGCGTCGATAATCTGCTGCAGGCGCTCGATGGGCTGGCCACCTTTGACCGCATAGGTCAGCGCTGTGCCGCCTTTCGCGTCCTTGGCGGTGAGGTCCGCGCCGCTAATGATCAGCTTGTCAATAACCCCGCCAAAACCATCGCCCCGCAATAGTGCCGCCAGAAAGGGCGTCACACCTTTTTCGTTGGCTGTCGTTGCTTCGGCCCCTGCTTCCAGCAGGGTTTCGATCACGGCGGATTCCTTGAAGGACAGCGCCAGGATCAAAGGTGTGTTGCCAGCGTTGTCCACGGCGTTCACGTCAAAGCCGCGTGCCATCAGCGCGTCATAGCCTTCGGCCTCTTCCTCGCGATTGGCCATCAGCATATGCAGCGCGGTCTGACCGCGATCATTGGTGATCGTCAGATCGAAACCCTTGCTTTCAAGGAAGGCCAAACGCTCTTCCGAGGTGGCCTCATCCGCCACCGTCAGAAGCACGCCGGAATAGCCGTAATTGTCCGCCACTGTGGGCTCTTCGCTCATGGCGTAAAATTTTTCGAGCATATCGACATTGTCGTTGGTTGTCAGTGCGCGCATGAACAGGTCACGACCTTCGCCGTCGATATACCCTGCGTCATAACCTTTGCTTTCCAGCAATTCGAACATCTCCATGGCGCGTTTGTTATAAGCAAAGGCGCCCAGAGGGGTGATCCCCAGCCGGTTCTGCTGATTGAAGTCCAGCCCGATTTCTTCGAAGTACTCAACGATATCCGGGCGAAACTTCTTGTTTTTCGACAACCAGTACGCCGGGGTTTCACCCATGTAATCCGCTACATTGTAGTCAGCCCCAAATTCGGTGAAGAGCTTGATCAGCTCCAGATCCCCGTACCGCGCCGCATAAAGTTCAGCATAGACGCCTTTGCCACCTTCGGGGCGATAGGGAACGCCCTGTTCCAGCAACCAGCGCACCACCTCAAGCGACGCATCACCACGCAGTGCATAGTGCAGCGCCTGGCGGCCGATCTTTTGTTTTTCCAACAGGCTGTAGCCTTCGTCAATTTTTGTCTGCACATCCTCGATGGTGGCCTCTTTCCAGAACTCCTTGGTCAGGAAGGGGTTCTTTGCCTGAGCGCCAGTGGCGATGAGGGCCGTCAGCGCGATGGTAGAGAGAAGGGTGCCGAGTTTCATGGCGGAGTCCTTTGTCAGTAGATGTCTTCAAGATAGCGTCCGCACTGGCGGAGCTCGGCAAGGCTTGTGCCGATGCTGGCGGAGATGGTGTCGATTTCCTGTGCCACAGCATGCGCCATGCGGGACGACCCGCAGACCATGATCGTCGCGCCCTGGCGCAGGTGTTGGGCGACCGTGTCCCCGGCGCTGCACAACCTGTCCTGAACATAGGCCTGATCATCATGCCGCGAATAGGCCGGGTGGAAGCCACTCAAGCGCCCGTCGCGTTGCCATTCTTCGATGGCGTCACGGTAATAAAAATCGAAATCCGGATGGCGCAGACCGAAAAACAGCTCCATGGGTTGATTGCGATTCTTACGGATCATGCCCGCGAAAGGCGCAATGCCGGTGCCAGCGCCGATCATGATGGTGGGCGCTCGCCTTGCGGGCCGGAAATCCGGGTTGTGTTCCACATAGGCGTCGATCGTTTCTCCGGGGGTGAGGCCCAGCAAGTAGTTCGAGCAGACGCCGCCTTCCACACCGACCACGCAAAGCTCTACCATGCCTTCTCGTTTCGACGAGGCCAGCGAATAGAGCCGCGCCACCGGATCGGCGGGTGGGACGATTCCCAGCAGGTCGCCTGCGTGGAAGCCCGGCAGACCACGCCCCTTCGGTGCGCGGAAGCGCAGGATCGCCGATGGGGCACCTTCAAACCCGATAAAATCTTCACGTTCTGCCAGTTCCAGGCGGCGGGTGCGCGGACGTGGCGGAGTGAAATCCAAGAGCGGCCCACCCAGTCCCAGCTTGGGCGCAATCGCATGGCCCCACGCGGTAAAGGCCTGCGCCGAGCGGCGGTTGATGTCTGCCATCGGCAGAAGACCTTCGCGCCCGGTGGCCTCAAGGGCGTTCTGGCAGTCGATGGCAAAGGCGCAATAGGCCGGGAAGGCTTTGTCGCCGAAGCCCAGTACAGCAAAGCTTTGCCCGCCTGAGTAGCCCGGCAACCTCTCGAGAAACTGCGATGCGCCGGATGGCGGCGTTCCGTCCCCATAAGTTGCGGCCAGCAGTAGCAGCGTTGCGTCCTCGCGCATGTTGCAGGTGGAGTTCATGCCGCCTAGATGCACCAACTTGCCCGAGTCCCGCAGTTGGTTCGCCAGATGCACGGCAAAACCCCAGGTAGTGCCGGTTTCCGATCCGACCAGAATGACCACATCCGCCGCTCCGGCCGAGACCATACCACGTGGGCGTGGATGGCGGCGGCGTAGCCAGATCACCAGACCGGTAATGGCAAAAAACGGTACCGAGAGCGACACTAGCCCGGCAATTGCGCCCCAGACTGAGGCTCCCTGACCGGTATGGAGCAGGGTGAAGAGATCCAGAGCACGGGTCATGAATGGCACGCTTTCCAGGCTCAGAACTTCGCCGGATTGCCGGTCGATAAAGCTGAGCATGCCGCCTTGGCGAAGCACATAAACATCCCACCAATCTGCCCAGATCGGGAAACTGAGTTCGGTCAGGTCCGCAAGTTTCACCGTATCGAAAATCGCCAGATCAGTAGCCGGGACCGGGCCTGCTTCAACGCGGGTTTCTGGGTAGGTGAGCCCATTGTCAACGCCAGAGGGGATGATCCCGTTCGACACCATCGACATCCAGGTGCCAGACAGGACGATGACAAACAGCGGCAACACCAGAAGACGCCCGAGAATCGTGTGCCATTTGTCCAACCCGCGCCCCTTCACCCGGTTGAATAATTGCCCATACCCGCCCAGACGGCGCGCCAGCAGTGTCAGACCGGTGATCATCAGAACCAGCATTGATACGACACCGATTAGTGTGACCGGGCGGCCAATGGGCCCCATGGCAAGATTGCGATGAAGGCTGTTCAGCAAGTCCCAGAACGGGCGCGGCCGTGGTTTGCGTGCCAACCGTCCGTTTTGCGGGTTAAACGGCACTTCGCGTGAGCCGGCTGCATCCGCGCCACGCAGCAGCACTCTGCCGGAATAGTCGATCCGAATCCGATCGATCTCAAAATAAGGGTTCTTCTGCGCCGACAGACGCAGCACATCGCCCACGCTCAGGTCACCGAGAGCGTGCACATTACGGTCATAGCGCTGCAACAGCGGATCGATTGACAAGATCGAGCCGGTGATTGCCAGAAAGACCAGCAACAGGCTCAGGATTACCCCAGGCCAACGATGTGCTTGACGCCACATTACGGGTTAAAGCTTGTAACGGATGTACCGGACGTAGCCCTCGCCCGGGAATTTCTCGCGCTGGTTGTCTGTGGTAAGGTCAATCTCGGCGTCGGACTGCACATTATCGGCGTTTTCAACCGAAGTTTCCACACGCAGCTTGTAGCCCGCATCCACCACGGATTTGTCGATCTCGACCCGCATCACGGATCGCGCGCCTGCAGCGGTCGAGGCGCCGGTGATCGCGTCAACATTTTCCCGTGCCCGGCTGTGATAGCCGAACCAACGTTTCGAGTCTGGCCACCAGATCTTTTCGGGTCCGGACACCCACAAGGTGCGGTCAAATTTGCCTTCGGGATTCACCAGGTAAAGGTGAAAATAAGCCTCGGGGCCGTTGTATTCATTGAGTTGAACCAACACGACCGCCTCTTCCGCAACGACAGGGGCGGCGGTGGCGGAAAGGGCCAAAACAGACGCTCCGACAAGTAGTGAAACACGCAACCGCGTCGAAAGGGAAAACGACATTTCAAGTCTCCAGTGATGTGTAGGGAAGGAATTGGCAAGAAGGTCTGGAGGGTTCGTGACCTCTGTGATTCTTGAGTGTATTTGCTGAGTGGTTCACGACACGTCTCAAACGCTACTGGTGCGATTTCAACACCTTGGATCGGATGGGATTGTAGGCTTGCTTAACGTAGGGTCGCTTGCTGTAACGCTCACTATGGTTGTTGAGTAATTTTGTCAAGTTAATCCCAAAGGGCTTGCACTTGACCTCTCATGGAAGAAAGCTGAGTACGTCAGCAGAATATCGTTCCTTCTCTGTCGTCATTCGCAGCGGGATGTTTCGATTGGCGGTCAGAGTTCATTGCTGCCACTACTTTTTACGTTGAGATTTTCAGGCACATTCGTCGGCTTGCGGCGCAGTTCGGGCATTCCGTTTTACCAAGTGAAGGGAGAAAGTGCGCAATTTTCCAGACCTTCGGCAGAAGTTTTCCGCCAGTCGCGTCTAGCCTGATGCGGGCCCTATCTAATTTTAGCTTCGTGGAAAGGCGATGCTTGCGCTGCTATGAAGTTTTGTACTGAAGGAACCACATGAAGTTGAATTTCCGATCAACTTGCTAGCCAGTTCGGGCCAGCAATCCGAAACCACGACACGCTTTGCGTTTTCGGTCAGGTAAAGAAGACTGTTGAGCAGAACTCACGTGCCACCTTCAGAAGCACGACGAGCTTCGATGGTTGAGAATAGGGATCTCTTCGCGCCAGTTGCCAGGCTTTACCTGCTGGCCATATCCACTTTCATTTTCTCAAACAGCCGCTCGAAAATCCGACGCCCGACGTCGCTGACTTTCCCGTATTCGATCTGATCGATGTTGGGTTCCGGTGTGCCGACAACAACCAGTGCGTACATTCCGTGGCGGCCATGGACCTTGCAACGGAAACCATAAATGCCGGGTTTCTCAAGCACGATTTCAGCCACGGGCTGATGCTCGATGTCGATATAGTCGGCATCTTCGGGCCACATGCCTTCCAGCGATGTCACGGTGTGGTTGCCGGTTGAGTTCAGGAAACGGATGGAGTCACCTAGTTCGATCCAGAGGTAGTCCGGGCTGAACCGATAGACCTCTTCCGGAGTCATCGCCGACAGGTCTATCAACTGGTCGATGTCGTAAACCTCCGCCTGGGTAACGTTGCCGAGCGTCATCAGACAGGCGACGCTGAAAACCATGCTGCGGAATTTGTAGGTCATGATGCAATCCTCTGATTTGGGCCGGTTGAATTGAACCGACAAAGCGGGGCCACCTAGTTTGCGGGTTTCAATTCGGCAGTGTCCTCGGTCATGAGGACCGCTTCTGGATCGGTCAGGTCAGGGTATTGTTCCCTCACCAGATCGGTGACGGCTTGGGGGTAGGTTCTGAACATCAGCCGAACCTTGGCCGTTACCGGAAATACGGTATTTGCGGGCAGTTCAAAAACCTCGTCGCGATGGCCGCCCGCAGGGATTTTCGTGTCTTCCAGCATTTTCTCATAGCGCCAGAAGACAAAGCCAACCGGGTCGCCATATTTGTCACTAAAGACCTTGCGGAAGAAACGTGCATCCGGGTCGACGACGCCCGCATCGTCCATCTTGCCGCTTTCCAGTACGATCTGCCCGGATGCGTCGCGAACCGTCACATCCAGCCAGACCTGCCGGAAGTCCGCCACGCCTGTGGGCAGGGCATGGCCAGCGCCTGTGTTGGCGACCCGCACGTTCAGATGCCCTGCGGTCGTCAGTGTGGTTTCCAACTCAGCGGCACTTTGCAGCAGCTCGATGCTCATCTGTTTGAGCTTGTCGTTGCGCAGGCCTACAAGGTGATAGTTGGCCCCGGTGAACTGGTGGGTCACGACATTGTCTTTCAACCGCCCACCGTCAATTGAAATGCCGGGAATATCCTCACCGATCCGCTGGATATCGCCATGCATGTGGCAATCGATGCAACTGCGGTGTTTCCCGGGGTTGTCCGGCGCGTTGAATGGCGAACGTTCCCATTCGCCATACGCGTCGACGATCACCGATCCGCTGCCCGGCGCGAATTCGTTGTGGCACGAACTGCACAGGGCCGAGTCGCTGTAGAAATCCTGACTGTAGGATTTCGCATGCACCTGGGGTTTAGCGTTGATGGCGTGGTTGCCCAGCCAGTTCAATATTTCGTTTTATGCGTTTTCAAAGACATAGGTGTCGCGGTCCTTGATATTGACTGTGAAACTCGCATTGGCGCCTGCATCGCTGCCTTGTGCGCTTTCAAGCTCTGTGATGCGGTGACAGAAAAGGCAGCCCGTGCCTTCGTCCAGATCGGGTTCCCCACGGTCCAGCGCCTCGAACAGCGAAGTGCCGCCCTGTTCAAACATGTGCCCGGCGTTTGAGGTTGCTGTAAGGCCGGAAAGCAGGGTGACAGCCCATGCACCATTTTCGGAACTCCTCGCCTTCGGTCGCGGCGGCCACGTCTTCGACGACCTTGTAGTAGGGGTTGGAATCCCCCATCAGCCGGTGCAGCGAGTCGGCCCATTGGTCAAACATGTCAGAGTGGCATTCAGCGCAGGCCGCTGAGTTGGTCCATTCGCCTTCGTGCACCAAGTCCCGTTCGTCATCCAGCCGCAACCAGCTTGAGACCAGCGGCACGTTGCCCTTGGCGGTGATGTATTCGTGCAGGTCAACCATCATGTCGCCGACCTCGGCTGGCGGATCACTCGCATCGATGAACTCGGCGCTGCCCTCGCCATCATGTCCCATGTCACCCTGGGTGCCCTGAATGATGCGAATATAGTCGCCGATGAAATCCCCGGCGATCATGGCCGAGAGGTTCCCGTGCCCTACGCGCGCATAGCGGTATTTGTCGATCACCGTGTCGTCAAAAAGATAGCTGTTGGTAAAGTTGAACCCGTCCACATGGCAGGACTGGCAACTCATCCAGTAGTCACCTGTCATGGGGTACGCGACATGGCGGTCGGTATTGCCAGTGTAAAAAAGGGTCTGCCCGGCACGCATTTCCGGCGGCAAGGGGTCGGATTCAACCAGTTGCGCAAAGATGCCCTGCGCGACGGAAACTGTGCTGCCGACCCGAGTCACCCGGGTCAGATCAAGGCTCATCGCGTTTTGCACGAAGAGATCATTGCCACTCAACACAACCCCCCGCGGATTGGCACCGGGCAAGTGGCGCAGGATCTGTGTGGCCCTGGCACCTGAAACGGTGTCACGATCCGTCAGATCAAACACCAGTAAATCCTCGCTGCCTGCCAACGTGACAAACACCTGGGAACCATCCTCAGAGAACACGGCGTCATGCGGGTTGGAGACGATGATCGTCTTGGGCGATCCGTCAAAGCGTTTTTGAACCGGGTCTTTCAGGTCGATTTGACGGAACAGATGTTTGCGCCGGTCCGTCAGCTCGCGTTCAGACCCTGGGCGCAGATCAAGCACCGAAACGGATGGAAAGACGGTCGACTGGAACTGGAACAAGAGGTCGAAATAAAATGCGGCAGAGTTCCGACTATTTTCTTGAGAGAAACGCCAAATGCGTGGCAACCGTACCTTCGCCGCAAAATCCTCGCTTTGCTTAAACAAAGTAAAACCCATAAAGACTTTGCTCAGCGGCTCGGCATTAGCCCGTTGGTTGTGCGGCGGCTCCTAGATTTGCTTGGCGTCGACGATATTCAACGGCTCTACAGGCAGTATCAAAGGGGTAAAACCTGCTCAGATATCGCCAACGCAAAACGGGATGAAGCCAGCAACACTGTCTAAACTCTTTAGGGAACGAGGCTTTGACGTGCAGCGCGGGGTTCGCAGACCCAAAGTGCCAAAACATAAGCTGCACCGCATCTGGATAGAGACCCCAGTAATCAACAGGGTGGCGCAAGAATTCAAAATCCATTGGAAAACGGCGCTACATCTGCTCGAGGATGAAAAGCTGATTGTGGATTATAAAGGTCGACCGAGAAAACTCTCAAAATCATCACCGTCGCGACAGGAAACTACAGATGCTAATCGAGAACTACGAAGTAGGCGCTGACTCGGGTCGGGCTGAACTGTCCCACGAAAGTGAGGAATGCGCTGTCGTGATAGAAGGACGGCTGGAAGTCACGGTTGATGGGCAGTCCAGGGTGCTGGGGCCAGGAGATGCGTATTACTTCTAGAGTATTCTGCCACACAGGTTTCGGAATGCTGGAGATACGCCTTGCAAAGTTATTAGCGCGTGTACTCCTTCGTCGTTCTGACTGAAACGCGAGAGCTCCACCGAAGGTGTGTTCTGTACTTCATAGGATGGACACATCAGATGATCGTCTAGAATAAGAAGTGAAATCAACATTCGCAAACCTGATCCAAGTGTCAACTTCCGCGCATCCAGGCGTAGAGTCCACTTCTGGTTTTGCGCCCGCAGCGAAAGTCCGCATTGTGGGCTGCAACTGCAGTTTTCTGATGTAGCGCCAAGGTCGGCTCTGGACCGAGGACCGACCATCACCTATTCTAGGGATTAGTCCGGTTCTTAATCCTTAGGTTTCCATGAATCGTCATAGCCCGCTGACCGAACGACATGTGCAACAGCCTTTAGCTCAGAAATCAATAAATCAACATCGTGAGTATCCGTTCGCCAGGACGAGATACTGACCCGCATTGCTGGTGCCTCGTTCCAGACTGTCATACCAAACCAAACTTTCCCTTTGGCAGCGACTAGAGACTGTATTTGAGCCGTCTCCGCACTGCTCCCGAACGAAAACAGAACTTGGTTCAGTACCGGTCGCGTTAACAAATTGAATCCGGCCTCGACCAACGCATCCGCTACATATTCAGCCAATGCGCAGTGCCGTTCGATAATCGCCGCAACCCCTGTGCGTCCCAGAGTTCGTAAAACGGCCCAAAAAGGAATGCCGCGTGCGCTTCGAGAGAATTCGATACCGAGGTTTTTCTGGCTGTCTGCAGATGCAGAAGAATAGTCCGCATCGCTATTCATGGTAGCGGCCATTGCATGGCGATCACGACAAACACCAACAGCTCCATCATACGGTGTATTCAACCATTTGTGTCCATCAGTGGTCCAGCTATCGGCCATTTCCACACCGTCCGTCAGATGTCGTTTTTTTGGAGCGGCACGCGCCCAAAGACCGAAAGCGCCATCGATATGTACCCAAGCTTTGGCGGCTTTTGCCGCCGTCATCAATGGTAGATATGGATCAAAGCTGCCAGTATTCACTTCACCAGCCTGCAAACACAGGATGGTCATTTCATCCAATTGGGGAAGCTTTGATGGAATGATGCTTCCTTTTTCATCAACCGGCGCCAATATCAAGTTTTGTTCGCCAAAGCCAAGGACACGCAACGCTTTTAGCACAGTCACATGTACTTTTTCCGATATGACGACCCGGATTTCTGGCGCCCCACGTAACCCGCGAACGTCCTGGTTCCAGTTCTTCCGCAACAACAACGTCCGACGGGCAGTCGCCAAACAAACAAGGGTGGAGGACGTTGCGGACGTGCCAAAGGCAACTCCACTGCTGTGAGGGAGGTCCAGAATGTCCAGTATCCAACGTGCGGCAATCTTTTCGATAACGTCCGCCGTTGGGGAATTGGTATAAGATGAGGCGCATTGATCCCATGCGAGCATCATTCGCTGGGCCGCTGCAGCGACCGGGATAGTCGCTCCAATAACGAACCCAAAGTAACGCGAGCCATTAGAGGCCACTGTTCCAGGTGATCCTACATCATCCAATAGACTCAAGGTTTCAGAAGTATCGAACCCGTTTTCTGGCAGGTTTTCATCAAAACGGGACAAAGAACTGCGCGCAAATTCGTTTGGAAAGACATCCATGTCTGCGATTTCAGCGAGGTACCGGTTGGCGCGACGATCCGCATCCAAGAGGAGGTCAGTATCCATTGAGCAAAACTGTGTTTTTTTGCGGTTCATATTGTCCTCCGACAAATTAGTCCTGTAGCTCGGGTGCGCACTGTCGAGACTGAGGAAAGCGTCTTCCAGATGCGCGGTAGTCAGCTCCTTTGGCCTGGATTACGTAGGTCAACAGATATCTCAAGGATGATTCACCAATTTTCACCATAGGGCCGCAGTTCTACGTCAAACGACCAAGTAGATCTGTCTTGATGGGCTATATGGTACACCTCTTCAGCGATGGCGTTGGGCTTGCTGAAAAAATCTTCGGGCATATCCGGATTCAACGGCACACGAGTCCAGGGTGTATCGATCGCCGCATCGATCACCACATAGGCGATGTGGATGCCCTTGGGTCCCAGTTCGCGGGCTAGGGCCTGCGCAAAGATCCTCTGAGCTGCCTTGGTGGGGGCGAAGAGAGCGTAGTTCGGAACGCCGCGGAGAGCCGCAGTATTACCGGTGACTACAATGGCACCGCTACCCCGCGCGACCATGGCCGGGGTCAGTTCGCGCACCATGTGAAGCAGGCTAGTGGTGTTGACCCGGAAATTGCGTTCCAAATCCTCAGGATTCGCCTCCATAAACGGTTTGAACGTGGCGCGTACGGCGTTGTGAACGATCACATCCGGAGTGCCCATTTCTTCTTGTACCTGGCGGCAGACAGCGACCAGACGATCCAGATCCTCCAGATCGAAGGCAAAGGCTTTTGATCCCGGCAGCTCTCTTTCAAGCTCCGCCAATCTCTTCGGGTTGCGCGCTAATAGGGCGACCCGGTAGCCATCCTGCGCAAACCGGCGGGCGACAGATGAACCGGTGCCGTCGCCGACGCCCGTGATCAGACAGACTTTGTTCTGCATGGGAATTCTCCTCAAAAAATGGTTGCTCGCTGTCGGCTCCGCTAGATCAGCGATTTGATGTCTGCGGCGAAGGTCGGGAAGGCATAGAGCGAGGTCCTGAGCTCGTTGGCGGGAACCCCGTGGCGCATTGCCATGGCAAAAAGATGGATCAATTCGTCACCATGATGGCCAAGGATATGGGCCCCCACGATCCGGTCATTGATCTGATCCACCAGAACCTTGGACCAGGCAGCGGTTTCGGCATAGGTCTTGGCCGAGAACCAGCCGGACATGTCCGACACCGTGACCGCCACATCCAGACCGCGATCGCGGGCTTCGGCCTCGGTCAATCCAACGGAACTGAGGGCCGGAACCGTATAGACCGCGCTGGGGATTACGCTGTAATCCGGCTTTTTGGTCGGGCCGTTGACGATATTGTGGCCGACGATCTGGCCTTCATAGGTCGCAACAGGGGACAATTGCGCAGAATGCGCGATGGCATCGCCCGCCACCCAGACCGAAGGGTTCGAAGTGGACCGCATCGTGTCGTCTATCAGAATGCGTAGCCCATCATGGTCGACGCCACCAGCCTCAAGGTTCAGGCCGTCGATATTGGCAATACGGCCCGCGCCGTTGACGACCCGTTCGGCGGTCACGCTTTGGTCGCGGCCTTCATGCTGGAACCGGACGTTGAGGCCATCGGCCGTCTTTTCGATGGCCGTCACCCACACCCCGGTTTTGACAACAACGCCAAGGCGCTCGGTTTCGGCACGCAAGGCGGCAACGGCGTCACTGTCGAGGCGCGGCAAAAGCTGTGGAAGTGCCTCCAGGATCGTCACCTGCACCCCGGCGCGCGCGTAGACATGGCTGAACTCCATTGCGATGACGCCACCGCCGATGAACACGACATCGCGCGGCAGGGTCGGGTCGGACAGTACTTCGTCCGAAGTGATCATGTGTTCGGCTCCAGGGATCGGCAGGGGTCTGGGCTTCGATCCCGTGGCAATCACGATGTTCTGACCCCGGATGACCTGACCGTCCACCTCGACGCTGTTCGGTCCAACGAAGCGCGCGGTGCCACGAAAGACATCGCCGCGTTTTTCGGCCAGCCCGTGCATCGCGTCCGGAATAAACCCGATCAGGTCGTTTTCACGCTGGATCAGTTTGGCCCAGTCCAGCCGGGGCTTGCTAACGTCGATCCCGTGGATTGCGGCTTGTTCGATCTCGTGCATGGCGTGGGCTGCGGCCACCAGCACTTTCTTGGGCGTGCAGCCGCGATTGGGGCAGGTGCCGCCAAAATCACGCGCCTCGATAAAGGCGATGGATTTTCCGGCTTCGTGCGCAATGGCCGATACTCCGAACCCGGCATTGCCGCCACCGATAATGATTACATCATAAAATTCGCGCATGCCCTTGCTCCTATGGTTTAAGTTTCATTTGCTCCGAAGGATCAAGTCAGATCACCCGGCGGGACCGAAACTTTCGGTATGTATATGCTCCGGAGAGATGCCCCTGCGTTCCAGATCGGCCTGTATCTCGGCCATGAAACCGACGGGGCCGCACAGAAAATAATGTGCGCTGGCATCGTCGATCAGCTTTGCCAGAAGTGTCCCATCGACGCGGCCATGTGAGACATAATCCACCCCGATCTCATCCTCCGGCGTAGGTTGACTGTACACCACATGAGTCGTGATCCCCGACCGTCTGGCGGCCAAATCGCGAACTTCACCGGCCAGCGGATGGTGCTGACCATCCCGCACGCCATGGATGAACCAGACAGGGCGATTGCTGCGCTCGTCTGCGACCTTATGCAGAATGCTCATCATTGGCGTGACACCCACACCGGCGCTGACCAGAACCAGGGGACACCGGTCGCAGGTCATCACGAAATCACCCGCGGGCCGGCGGCTGTTGATGATCGCGCCCGTTTCCAGATGATCGTGCAGAAATCGCGACGCGATACCATTGGGTTCACGTTTGATCGTGATCCGATAGCGATGCTCGTTCGGGCCGTTGCTGAGCGAATAGGTTCGGCGCACCGGTTCGGCGATCCCCGGAATTTCTAGCTCGATCGGCAGGTGCTGACCGGGCTCGAACCCGGCCAGTGGACCGCCGTCTCGGGCCTCGAAAACAAACGAGGTGACATCGGCGCTTTCTCGGATTTTTTCGATCAGGCGGATCGAGCGGACCGACTCCGCATCCGAGTTCCATCTGAGACTGACCGCCGACCGTGTTTCCACGATCTCGTCGAGCTCCAGCGTCACCAGACGCCGCGCGCCAGGGACCTGTGCTATCTCATCGCTGTCCCAGTCGATCGAGGCGGTGCCGGTCAGTTGCAGCAGGCTGCCGCTTTCGAAGTCGACGAACAGGAACCCCGCCTTGGGATCAAGCAGCAGGTTGCCTATGGTGTTGAAGTGATTGTTACCGGCGTAATCGGGAAACCGCAGCCGCCGGTCGTCCAGCACCTTCACGAAACTGCGGTCACCGCCGCGATGGGATGCATCCATCCCGAAAGTCGGGCTGTCGCCCCTTTCGCGGAAGCCGCTGGCGATAAAGAAAGTATCGGCAGTTTCGATCCACCGGGTTTGATCCGACGTCAGACGTTGGCCACGCGTGGTCGGTCCGGGCCCCGAGCTTTCCACCCGAGTCCACGCACGTTCGCGGATGTATTGCGGGCAATTGCCAAAGGTCTGATCGACGCGAAAGTCAAAGCCGGTAGGTGTGACGCGCCCGGCGCGGCCATTGACCCGATTGCGCCGCCGCGTGGCCAGTTCGATGCCAAGGATGCCGATGTCACTTTGCGGACGAATGGCCTTGTATAGCGCATCACCACGGGCAGGCAGGGCGGCGATGGAAAGCGTTTTGGTATCCGGCGCTGTGACAAACCCGTCCGGCCCCTCGACCAACGTGGCCCAGGGCCGGCCTTGCCCGTCGCGGGCGGCCATTACCAGAAACGGCAGTGCGGTGTGAAAGTCCCTATGTTGTTCCGGCATGTGGTCGCGAACGACTTTGCGTGCCCAGTGTTCGATGTCGCGGACACCCATTCGCGCCTGCGCCATGTGTTCGCCCCGATGGAAAGGGGAAGTGCCGCTGTCGCTGGGTTCGATGGTAAGCATGGGATCTCTCCTGGGGCGAAACACGGGTTGGCAGCACGCGCCCGGCCTTCGGGACCGGGCGCGCGGCTAGGTCAGGCTGCGAGGCCGACCTTGGTGCTTTGCATGGGCACAAAGCCGGGCAGCGCCCCGACCCGGGCCAGCAGGGCGCGGATGTTGGGATAGTCGCCCAGCGAAACGTTCCCTTCGGGGGCATGGGCCGTATAGCTGTAGATCGCGACATCGGCGATGGTGGGGCTGGTTCCGACTAGCCAGTCGCGCCCGTTCAGATGCGCCTCAAGCCGGTCGAAGGCAGATTTGGCGACAGTTTTGGCGCGTTCGGCATCCAACTGCGCGCCAAAGACGGTGATCAATCGTGCCGCGGCAGGGCCGTGGGCGATGTCTCCGGCGGCCAGCGACAGAAACTTTTGAACCTCGGCCTCGCGCACGGGATCAGTCGGTAACCAGTCGGGCGCGTATTTCCGGGCGAGGTAGACCAGAATGGCATTGGAATCGGCGATGGCGGTTTCGCCATCTTCGATCACCGGCACCTGTCCGGCCGGGTTCAGGGAGAGAAACGGTTCCTTCTTGTGCTCGCCGGCCAGCAGATCGACATCGACCAATTCATGATTGATGCCGCCCAGCTTGGCAAACAGCTCCACCCGGTGCGAGTGTCCGGACAATGGGTGGCGATGAATACGGATAGCGTATGGCATGGTGGTTTCCTTTTGGGAGGTTCTCTGGAGGTGATGTGATGCAGTTCATTGCAGATCACTGGACCAAACATGCCAAAGGCTCAGTTCATTTATAATCCCGTACTTTGTTCAGTAACTATGAACATAATGGTAATAATGAAGTGGGAACGATAAAGGAGCTTGGCCATGGACACGATTGATACGATGCGCGCCTTTCTGGCCGTTGCGCATGAAGGGTCTTTTACTTCTGCGGGGAAACGCCTTGGTCTGTCGACCCGGTTGGTTAGCAAATACGTCGCCCAATTGGAGGCTAGGCTATCTACGCAGTTGTTCAACCGGACAACCAGAAGCGTTTCGTTGACCGATGTAGGCCTTGCCTATCTCGAACGATGTCGTCCTATTGTGGAGCAGATTGACGAGTTGGAGGATCTGGTTCAGGAAAAGCAATCTGCGCTGGCCGGGTTGATCCGGATCACCGCACCTACCGGGTTTGGCAGCAACAATTTGGCGCTGGCACTGGTTCCGTTTTTGCAGGCCCACCCTGAAGTGGACATAGACCTCAAGCTCACGGACAACCGGGTCGCGCTGGTCGAGGAAGGGATTGATCTGGCAATTAGAATTGGTGTGCTTCGGGATTCGACTCTGATTGCGCGCAAACTGTCGGATATGCCGCTGATCGTCTGCGCGTCACCCGAGTATCTGGCGGAACGAGGGCGTCCAGGTGATCCGATGGCCCTTGCCACACATAACTGCCTGATTGACGAAAACCCTGCTGATGCGACCGCGTGGAGGTTTCGGACAGGCAGCCGGGATTTCGTGGTCAAGGTGGCGGGGGCGTTTCACGCCAATGCGCCAGCTGCGATTGCCAACATGGCGATTGCCGGGCTGGGCATTGCACGCTGCCCGCATTACGTCGTCGCTCGTAGTTTGGAAAAGGGAACTCTGGAACATCTGTTTCAGGACTACGAAACAGAGAGCTTCGGCCTCTACGCGCTTTACCCACCCAACCGCCATCTAACCGCACGGGTTCGTACACTGATAGATCATCTGGCAAGCCGTTTCAGGTCACATTGAGGAAGCGCGCAGTAGCAACGCTTTGAAATAGGATGTTTTTGACCGCGTCAGTTGAAGTTTGTTGCAATATCTTCCGACGAAGTAATCAGTCATTGGGATGCTGTAGACGAAAGCTCATCTTTCCCGCCTATCGAATGTGTAATTCCTCATGAACACCGCAATTTTGTACGAATGTCCGCAATGCGGAAGCTGCACAGCAGCGTTCGACGGATTGGTGAATGTCTTGTGTGGGTGGCGCCTGCATTGCAAGTGTTTTCTGCGTTGATGGCGGCGGTCCGTCAGTACCGTCGTGTGTTCGGCC
>NZ_CANMFF010000007.1 GCF_947497005.1 uncultured Ruegeria sp.
ATCTTCGCGCCGATTTCCTGAATCGGTTTCTTGTTCGCTTCGCGGGCGATTTCGATGTCGGATTTGTAGCTCATTGGGTGCTGGGCTCCGTGCAAAGTAGGTTTAACGAACTCAAACCCGTCCGCATCTGCGACCGGGGGAGGAATCAAATACTTTCTTTACGGTAAATAAATATTCCTTTGGGTCAACCTCAGAAATGCGAGGACATGACCGAAAGAGCGTTTCTTACGCGATGGCGTCACGGATCACGCGTAACGTTTACGCACCGCGCTTAGCCCCAACAACCACTCCTCTACGATGCGCAGTTCCGGGAATGCTTTTTGCGTTGGGCTTTTAAGAAGATAGTACCCAGACTGCGTTCGCACCGATACGTCCTGAATCGGTCTGACTAACGCGCCGCTTTCAAGCAGTGGGTCGACAAGATGGGCCCAACCTAATGCGACACCCAATCCATCGACTGCTGCTTGTATAGAGAGAGGATAAGTGTTGAAAGCCACAGCGCGTTCCATCAATGAGGTTGAAACATCATTGCCGTTAAGCCACGTGTGCCAAGTCATCCATTCCGCGTGACTACTAGTCACCTCAATCAGATCCAACTCCGGCAAAGCAGTTAAATCTGTCACCGACGGATTGGTTTTAAGATACTCTGGGCTGCAAACCGGGAAAACAGTTTCCCCAAATAGAAGCTGAGCATCATATCCAGGCCATTCGCCATCCCCGCGCAATATCGTTAAGTCCATCGAATCTGACAGGCACTCTGCATCACTGTCGGAAGACACTAACGAAATACGAATTCGACCATTGGATTTGTTGAATTTTCTTAGCTGTGGCATCAACCAGAGTGACGCAACCGAGTTGGTCGCAGAGATCGAGACAGTGTTGGCTTGATGTTTAGCCAGCATGTCACGGCTAACATCCCGCATCAGGTCCAGCGACTTTTCCACGGTTGTCAACAATATGGCACCTTGCTGCGTCAGCGAGACCGACCGATGACCTCTGACAAACAGAGGAACATCATAATGCTGCTCCAACAGTCGCACCTTGCGGCTGATTGCCGTTTCCGAAATGTTGAGCACCTTGCTGGCCTGCGCAAAGCTCTGCGCTTTCGCAGCCGCTTCAAATGCCAAAAGGTAATCGAGCGGTGGAAGGACCTTCCCGGTAATTGGTGCTTTCTTTGCCATCTGAAGGCGGTTTCCCAATCTGAAGATGATCGCAATCAAGAACATTTGCCCGCTTCGACTGGAAACCGATCAGGCAACTGACTGTTAAAATAGTGAAAAATCAGATTTGCCTCAAGATTTTATAGGCAATGCCTCTCAAATTTCTGTTCTGCGTCTCGCGAAAACTTAGGCAGAATGAGAAAATTCGGGGCCGGAAGAGTCCGCAGATAAGAAATGTACGTCACTCAGGGAGCAAACATGAAACTCACAAATCTATTTTCTGCTGCAACTTTGGCAGCGGTAGCGGGCACCGGAGCGATTGCCGAAGACAGCAGCGATCCGATCGTCATACCAATTCACAACTGGTCCAGTCAGATCGTGATGTCTTACGTTACAGGTCAACTACTCGAAGAGATCGGTGACAACGTCGAATACGTCACAACAGACAGTCAGGCGGTCTACGAGTCGGTGCGCTTGGGCGATGTCACACTTGAGATGGAAGTCTGGGAAGGTGCGTTTGGCGCATCCTTCCGCGCCGCGCTAGAAAAGGGTGGTTTGCATGATGCAGGTGATCATGATGCGGTCACGCGCGAGGATTGGTGGTATCCGATGTGGACTAAGGAATCCTGCCCCGGCCTGCCCGATTGGCAAGCGTTAAACGAATGCGCGCATCTTTTCGCAACAGCGGAAACCGGGGACAAAGGCCGATATCTGGATGGACCCGTCGACTGGTTGAAGCATGGTAAGGAACGTGCCGAAGCGCTTGATTTGAATTTCACGGTCATCAATGCGGGTTCGGCTGCGGCGCTTTGGGCCGAGATCGGAGCCGCAGAGGCAGATAAGAAACCGGTTCTGGTCTTCAACTGGACACCCAACTTTGCCGAAGCTGTCTGGCCCGGTGAATTTGTCGAGTTTCCGGCCTGGGAAGATGGTTGCGACAAAGACCCATCCAAAGGTCCGAATCCAGATGCGTTGTATGATTGCGGCAACCCAGCCACCGGTTACCTGAAAAAAGCCGCGTGGGATGGCATGAAAGACAAGTGGCCGGCTGCCTATTGCGTATTGACCGAGATTTCGTTCACCAACCCACAAATCGCGGAAATGGCCAAGCTGGTCGATACAGATGAGCTGGAACCAGAAGAGGCCGCAGCCGAATGGCTGGATGCTAACCGCGCTGTTGTTGACCCCTGGATCAGCGCCTGCAGCTGATAATCCGGTCATTAGCAACGAAACTGGCGCGGCCTTGCTGATCTCAGTGAAGCGAGGCCGTTCCTAACAAGAAAGAAGGCAGCCATGTCCGCCACAGCGCCCGTCATTTCAGCCAAAAACATCTGGAAACTGTTTGGAGCCTCTCCTGAGGCCTATCTGAAATCCATGCCCGCGGGCCGCAGCTTCGATGAGATACGTGCAGACGGCTACATCGCCGGAGTCAAAGACGTCTCGATTGAAGTTGACCGGGGTGAAATGCTGGTCATCATGGGGCTGTCCGGATCAGGCAAGTCCACTCTGGTACGGTGCTTTTCTCGCCTTCATGACATAACCGGCGGCACGATAGAGGTTGATGGTCAGAACATCATGAGCCTGAGTGAGCGTGACTTGATCGAGTTGCGGCGCAACAAGATGGGCATGGTGTTTCAGTCCTTCGGTCTGCTGCCGCATCGTACGGTTCTGGATAACGTTGCCTTCCCGCTGGAAATGCGCGGCCAGGATCGCCATGACCGACGCGAGCGGGCGTTGGAAGTCATCAAGCTGGTCGGCCTTGAGGGTCGCGAAGAATACTTCCCGCGCGAGCTTAGCGGCGGGCAACAGCAACGGGTCGGCATCGCCCGCTCCCTGGCGATTGAGCCGGATATCTGGTTTCTGGATGAACCGTTCTCGGCCCTTGATCCATTGATCCGCCGCGAAATGCAGGATGAATTCCTGCGGCTGCAAGAGATGCTGGGCAAGACCATCGTCTTTATCACCCACGATTTCGACGAGGCGCTGCGTTTGGCAGACCGGATCGCGATCATGCGCAATGGCGCTGTCGAACAATGTGACACGCCCGATCAGATCGTCATGAACCCCGCCACCGAATATGTGGCGAAATTTACCGAGGACATCGACAAAGCCCGCGTGGTACATGCGAAAGGGCTGGCGAAACCGGTCAACGGGCACGCTTTGGAAGGCGCTCCAATCAATGGCGGCTCGACCATCCACGAACTGGCGCGGGTTCTGGTCAATGACAACCGTATCCTTTTACCGGTTGCAAATGACAAAGGCGTTGTCACCGGTGTGCTGGAACGCGACGCCGCGTTGAATGTTCTGCTCGGAGCCGAATAATGGCGACACTGTCCACTGATCTGCCCAAGACCACGGACAAGTCGTGGGGACGTACCCGAGTGCTTACCGCGCTGCTTGCCGTGGCTTTTGCACTGATCCTCGCCAAGGCAGTCGGTATTCTGCCTGAATGGCTGAACCGCATCCCCGAAGCGGCCATTCCACCCACCGCGCAGGTTCTGGATGCGATTTTCAACTTCATCCAAAACGACCTCGGCCTGATTTACGTCACCCGCTTTATCGCCGAAGGCCCGCTGGAATTTCTGCTGGACACTTCAGCCAACCTTTTAGAAGGCAAACGCCGCTGGCCAAACCTGGGACCGATCCCATGGTCTGCGATTGCCGCCGTTGCCGGGGTTGTGGGCTATGCTGTCGGTGGATGGAAGTTGGCCGCTCTGGGCGCGGGCACCTTTATCTGGACTGCGGCAATCGGCCAGTGGAAGATCGCCATGCAAACCATGTCCGTGATCGTGGTTGCGGCCCCCTTGGCGTTTTTGCTGGGTCTGGCTCTGGGTACTGCCGCATGGAAATATGGCTGGTTCGAGCGGATGCTGAAACCCATCCTGTCCATATTGCAGACCCTGCCCTTCTTTACCTACCTTTTGCCTGCGGTGATCTTCTTCAAGGTCGGGCCAACAGCCGGTGCCGTCGCGACGATTACATTCGCGATCCCACCGATGATCCTGATGACAACGCTGGGGCTCAAGAAGGTCAGCCCCGAAGTGATCGAAGCAGGCCAGATGTCGGGCTGCACCCGCTGGCAGATGCTGCGCCATGTCTATATACCGGCGGCGCGGACCGAAATTCTGGTTGGCGTCAATCAAGTAATCATGCTGTGTCTGGCCATGGTGGTCCTGACCGCCTTCATTGGTATGCCTGGCCTTGGTGCCAAGCTGTTGGCAATGATGGGCAGCTTCAAGCTGGGCCGTTCCTTCGAGATCGGCGTGACCATCGTTCTTCTGGCCGTGACGCTGGACCGGATGTCCAAGGCCTGGGTCGTCAAGCAACCGGTTCACTTTGAACGCGGCACACCGTGGTGGAAACGGCATCAGATCTCGCTGGTCGCACTGGGTCTGTTTGTCGGGTTTATCCTGCTGTCGCAGCTGTTCCCGATCCTGGCCGAAGTCGGCCGCAAACAGCACTTGAGCCAGGGCAAGGAAATCGATGTGGTGATCAAGTCGTTCCTGGCGATCGAAGCCATCAAGGGAACAACCGAATGGTTGCGCTGGTTCTTGAACGTCAAGGTTCTGATCCCGTTCCGGAACACGTTGCTGGCGATCCCGACCCCTGCCTTCATCCTGCTGGTCGTTGCTTTTGCCTATTGGGTCGGCGGACGCCGCCCGGGTATCTATGCGGCAGTATTCTTCACCATGGTCGCATTCTCGGGCTGGTGGGACCGGTCGGTGATCACTCTGTATACGGTTATCTCGGCCGTTGCGCTGGCCACGCTGATCGGCATACCGCTTGGCGTGATCGCCGCCCGGTCCGAGCGCTGGTCGAAAAGCATCCTGCTGGCCTGCGACACCGCGCAGACATTCCCCAGCTTCATCTACCTGATCCCGGCCATCATGCTGTTCGGCGTCAATGACGTGGCCGTCGTGTTCTCGATCCTGATCTTCGCCGCCGTGCCATTGATCCGGTACACCATTATTGGCCTCAGCAGCGTGCCCCCGGAAATGACCGAAGCGGCAGACATGTCCGGGTCCACGCGGCGGCAAAAGCTGATGTCGGTCCAATTCCCGCTGGCGCTGCCGACCATGGCAGTGGGCTTCAATCAAGCCATCATGTTCGCCTTTTTCATGGTCATCATCGCGGCCTTCATCGGCACCCAGGACCTGGGACAGGAATTGCAGCGCACGCTGGCGGGCACCGAGTTGGGCAAGAACTTCGTCCTTGGCCTGAACGTGTCGCTGATGGCGCTGACCTTTGACATGGCCATCAGCAGCTGGGCGGAACAGCGTAAAAAGCGACTGGGGCTCGACTGAGATGGAACAGCCGCAAAACATGCGTACCGTCACCCGTTTCGACGACACCGGCTTTGTCAGAATGCAGATGGAAGATTTGCCCGACGAACAGATCTGGTGGAAGAATGTCAGCTTTGACGAGGACACCGGGCAAGGCAGCTATCTGATGAAAATGGCACCGGGCACGCGCTCGAACCCGCATATCCATCACGGCCCGGAAGAGTTCTTTGTGCTCGAAGGTGATCTGACCGATCACGACGGTTTCAGCTATCGCAGTGGAGACTTTGTCAGCCTGGCCGCCGGTTCCGGTAACTTTTCGCGCACCGAAGCGGGATGCCTTTTGGTGGTCACGCATCGCGGCGCAACTGAATCCATTCAGGAAGGTGCACTATGAATGTGAAGCCGGTTTTCGAGGTGCCGTATGAACGCAGCGGGGTTCTGGCCCCCGGCCTTCCGATCCTGCCGCATGGAACGGAACGTCATCCCGTCCCTGGCGCAGGATCGCGTGCGGTTCAGGTGTCCAAAGGCGACACGATCACATTGCTGGATCGCGATGGGATGCAACCCGCCGAGATAGTGTTCTTTGCTCCTGATCGAAGCTCGGACGCTGCCATGCTTGGCGCGGAGGGGCACGGACGTCCAGAGGGGCTGATTGCAACTCTGGCGAATGGCTCGGCTTCGGGCAAGAAAGTGTTGCGCGCGTTAGAGGTTGCAGGTTTCGACATCGGACGCGGGGATGCGATCAGGGCTTTCTCGGATGAATCACGCCCCGGCGACATGGCGCACTTCGTGGCCGAATGCGACGGTCTACTGATCGTCTCTGCTCCCGGCGAAGCGATGCGGCCCGAAGACAACAACCCACCGACCGACATTATCCTATACATTCAGCGTGCCGCTCCCGGCTTTGAAAAACCCGACGTGGGCGCGCCCGATCCGTTGGCCGACCCTCTCAGAGACATCAACATTCAGCCGGGCAATGCCAAATCTTATGAGGTCAAAGCCGGAGAGTTCATCCAGATCGTGGATATCAGGGGCCGCGAATGCTCAGACTTTCAGGCGTTCAGCCGTCGTGCATTAGATCAGGGGATCGAACGGGAGATTGATCCCACCACAACGCGCAGCCTGATGGGCAGCTTGTATCCGCAACCAGGTATATTCTCGAAATACTGGTCAGTGGATCAGGAACCGCTGGTTGAGATCGTGCAGGATACATGCGGCCGCCACGACACGTTCGGGCTGGCCTGCACAGCACGGTATTATGAAGACTTGGGCTATCCCGGCCACGTCAATTGCTCGGACAATATCAACAAGGATCTAAGCCAATATGGCATCCGTCCCCGCGCAGGTTGGCCTGCGATCAACTTCTTTTTCAACACAATGCTGGACGATAACAATGCCATTGGCATGGACGACCCGTGGTCGCGACCCGGAGATTTCGTGCTGCTGCGCGCCCTGACGGATCTGGTCTGCGTCAGCACCGGCTGTCCCTGCGATATCGATCCGGCCAATGGCTGGAACCCAACCGACATTCAGGTGCGAACCTACAAAGCAACCGAGGATTTCAAACGGTCCTATGGCTACAGAAAATCTGCGGAGGCGGATGTGGAAGAAACCAAGAAAACAGCATTTCACGACTGCTTTGCGCGTCATACCCGTGATTTTGTCGAATATAATGGATATTGGCTGCCTAATACGATGACCAATCACGGCACTATTGCCGAATACTGGGCCTGTCGGGACAAAGTTGCTGTGATGGACCTGAGCCCGCTGCGCAAATACGAGGTTGTTGGCCCGGATGCCGAAGAACTGATGCAGCTTTGCGTGACCCGCAACATGAAAAAGCTAAGCGTTGGTCAGGTAGTCTACACGGCCATGTGCTATGAACACGGTGGCATGATCGACGATGGCACCGTCTATCGCCTGGGAGAGACCAATTTTCGCTGGATTGGTGGCAACGACACCAGCGGTTTGTGGCTGCAAGAACAAGCGCGTAAGCGCAATATGAATGTCTGGGTGAGAAACTCTACAGATCAGTTGCACAACATCGCGGTACAGGGGCGGCACAGCCGCGACATCCTCTCGCAGATATTCTGGACGCCACCCCAGCAACCAACCATTGAAGAATTGCCTTGGTTCCGGCTTACAGTGGCCCGGGTTGGGGATGTGCGCGGGACATCCGTTGTAATTTCTCGGACGGGGTACTCCGGCGAGTTGGGGTATGAAATCTTCTGCCACCCTAAGGACGCTGTCGAGATTTTCGACCGTGTCTGGGAAGCTGGTCAGGACTATGGAATTGCCCCTCTTGGACTTGCCGCCCTCGACATGTTGCGGATCGAAGGTGGCTTGATCTTTGCCGGGTCCGAATTTGACGACCAGACTGATCCGTTCGAGGCCGGGGTCGGTTTTACCGTCCCATTGAAATCTCAGTCCGATGATTTCATCGGGCGCAACGCAATTGAGGAACGCAAGGCTCACCCTCACCGCAAACTGGTCGGGTTTGATATAGAAGGTGGAACAGTTCCTTCTCCGGGCGATTGTGTACGTATCGGAAAAGCGCAGGTCGGCGAAATCACCAGCGCGATGAAGTCACCCATCTTAGGCAAGGTCATCGCCCTCGGGCGGGTTGCATCAACCCATGCGCTCGAGGGGCACGACATTGAGATCGGCCAACTGGATGGGCAGCAAAAGCGCTTGAAGGCAAAAATGGTTCCGTTCCCGCATTTTGATCCATCAAAAGAGCGTGTGAAGGGTGTTTACCTGAAAAACGATTTCCCGGATGCGGCTGAATGATAATTTAACAACCAAGCAAACGACCAAAGCTGCGGTCGTTTGTTTTCTGGGGTTTGTCATGGCTACTTTGCCAGAAACCGGCTTCGCAGGAGTATGTGACAGGGTTACCGCACTTGAAAACTACAACACCACCGGTTTCTCGCCGATAGGAGCAATGTGCAAACCGTATGTCGGCCTAGCCAATGTCCAAGGCATTTCATGCCGATGGGAGTTTCCGTTCCGAGACGCCGAAGCCAATCGCGCATTCAACGACCTTTGGACCGAAGTAACACGTTGCAAAGACGGAACTCAGAAACAACACCGTAGTTCCGTTAACCACCCTGACAGCTACGTACAGAGGAAACTTATCACCTCGGACGGTGTTTATCGCGTCGCCCAAAAAGACAAGGGCCAAATCAATCTTACATTGGTGTTTTTGAGTCTCGAACATCGCAATTGACGCAGCCGGCGTACCATTGCTCGCTAGATGACTAAGGATAGAGTAGTGCATGCTCTGCCATCTTCGATCGTCACGAAGCCCAAGTGCCGGACAACAGAACAGGCAGTGGCGCGAGCTGTCAGCTCAGGTATTCTGAAATGGAGGTTGTGGTGCAAAGATTCTTGCTAGCCAAGGAGATTACGGCGTGTCTTCAAGTTAAGCGGCCAGTTCAGCGAATTGTTGAAAGGGACAGAGTCCGGACGTGAATTGGCCCTTGCGGATCATGTTCGCGACTTCGATTCCAGCGAGTGTTGCTGCAGCAGAATCGAAAGCTTTGAACCCCAGCATTGGCCAAGTGCGTCTCTTGATGAATCGGTGATCCTGTTCGACGATGTTGTTTACGAACTTCTGCCTCACCATCTCGATTGGAATCGGACATCCAAAGCCCTTCAGCATTTTGTTGATGGCTTTAATACCTGCTGTGTTTGCGCCGCTTTTGTCGATGACAATCTTTCGGGTAAGGCCGTTGACCTCCAACATCCGAGCAAACAAGTTTGTGGCTGCAGGTTTATTACGACGTCGAGAAAGCATGAAATCAAAGGTTTTGCCGTGTTTGTCGACGGCCCGGTAGAGGTAAACCCACGCACCTTTCACTTTGATATAAGTTTCGTCCATTCTCCAGGAACGATCACATGACCCTTTTCGGCGACGCGCTGCTTCAGCGATCGCGCCGGAATACCGTGTTACCCATCGGTTCAGTGTGGTGTGGTCTACCGAAACACCGCGCTCAGCCATGATTTCTTCTAGATCCCGATAGGAAACACCGTAGCGGACATAAAAGAAGACCGTCAACAAGATCACGTCTTTCGGATACTGAGCGCCTTTGAAAGAAATCAAGAACCAACCTTCAATTGGATAATGCCGTTCGCCACACAGGCACTGACGCCACAAAGGTCAATGGTCAAAAGTTTGCAACACAACCCCGCTTTGGAGCAGTGAAACATTTGCTTTGCACCGCAGCGAATGACCGCTTCCCGCCCCTCGGGTATACAACTCCTCTATTCAAACCGCTGGCCAGACGTTTTGCGATTGTTGTCTTACCGGTGCCCGCATAGTCTTCCGCGCGGCTTCCATTATCAGCTGCATCCGCGTGCCACAAAGTCAGGTGGACATTGTCGGAGTAGATGCGATCAAAGCCAGCGGTATAACCAAGCTTGAGCGACTTGAAGAGATTGCCATCGCCAAACGCATCAAAATCTGGATGGGACGGGTCTGCATTTGCGTCTGCAATGCTCGCAATTGCGTAGATGTTCTCGCTTAGCTTTACCCCGCCTGCAATGCCAAGACCTTGATTGGGCGTGTTAATAGTCGGGTTAGTGTTGAAGGACAGATTCTGAAACCCACTGTAGGGACTGACCAGCCCATAGATATCAACGAAATCCGTGACGTCGATCTGACTGACTTGCAGTGTCCACGAGCCATTCTCGGCCCTTTGGGTCCAAAACAGGTTGGTCAGCCGCAAACCATTGTCATTGAAAGCCGTCCCGGTGATCGACAGAGCACCGCCGTCCAGCCGCAGAAACTGCAAGGCGATATCGGCGTAACTGTGCCGATCTTCGATCTTAAATGACAGTGAACCAAGTTCAGTTGCCTGCCAACTACCGTAGAGACGCGTAATTCCGCTGGCCACCTCGCCGGTTCCCAGGTCAGCATTTCGTAGATTGACCCAACGCCAGGTAATCAATGTTGAACCGAAATCCTTCCTCGGCCAGTCGGTCTTTCCAAGTGAACCACCCCGATGTGATGTTGCGCGGACACTCTGAGCGGTACTGCGGATCGGTCAAACCATCTCCGGGCTCAAGGTCAGCTTCAACAGAAGAAGGTCTGGACAGTCCCTGCGCCGAAACTGTACCAGCGAAGGCGATACTCAATGTGGCAGCCAAAAGTCTTATCATTCAGACGCCTTTGCCCCACCGGTCTTGCGGTCGCCTGCCGCACGGATGCGATCAGCAGCACGCTGTTTACACTCCAGCCTGTCTGCCTCGGTTTCCAGTATTTCGACACTAACCCTCTCCAACCGGAAGGTCGCACTCATGGGCACAAGACCATCCACGACCATCATGCTCTGAACCGAGGGATCAATCGTCAGCGTGCCAGTTAGACGAATGGGTTCATGGAAATAGCTGGGCGTCCAGTCCCCATTCAACCGCACGCGGATCATCTGGTTGGGCGGCGGTGGAGGCATGTGGCTGCACATCCCGCGTTCTGGCACCAAATACGCTACAGGTCGCCCGTCAGGGTCGCTCGGGGCAGGAATAGCAAAGCCCGCGAGTGTAATTGTCTGACCGTCGAATTGCGGATTCCCATTTGTTCCTGCCTTTCTTCGACGTTCTGTCACAACCTCCCGCTGATCGAGTTGCCAGTCGACATCAATCCCATCTGCTGCCAAGGCGTCCTCTGTCTCGGTCAGAAGCTCTTGCCATTTCTGCCTGTCTTCCATGCTGCCACCGTCTTGATGCAGCCTGCCTCGCAAGAGTATGATAAACAGGACATCGTCGAACTGTTCGGGGCTAAGATCACGATAGGGGTCTTCAAAGACCTGCACGGATGGATCTGGCAGGTCGGGCCAGTCCAGCGTTGTTCCCGGCGATGCCATGGCAGAATGACCAAACCAGACCAATCCTGCAATCATTGCAGAGCGAAACCAATGGTGCATGAACACTCTTCGGCTGATTTTTCGGGTCATTCCATTGTATATTTATATATCACACCGTCCTTCATAATCAGTTGAATCTTTTCCGGGCTCTCCGGCCTCGGGTCGGCACCGAACCGCTGATCGCCCGTTCCAACGACTCAGAAGTCTTCAAGTGGGTTGCCGTCGATCAGCAGGATGTCAGCATAGGCGCCTTCTTCGATCACACCCAGCTTACCTTCTGGATAGGGGTTCATGAAATCACCGCTGAGTGCCGTGATCTCGCCGCCTACCGAAGTCAGGGTTACCATCGACGCTCACCCGCGAAGTAAAACGGCTGCGTGCCGATGTCGCTAAGGAGCGCCTCAGAGAGGACAGGATGACAATTGCAGAAATCGGCCTCATGCATGGCTGCTCCGACAAGCCCCACTTCACTCGCTTTTTTCGAGGCCAGACCGGAATGACGCCGACCCAATTCCGCTTTGGATCGTAACTGCGGTGCGAACAGCTGGATTGGCTGTCAACTCCGGGTCGACAAGAATTTGCAACACATTATTCAGGGCCAATATCCAAGGATTGAAGAGAGACAATTGGCCCCATGGCCATTTTGGTTGAGCATGCAGCGCTGCAGCACTTCTTTGTTTGGGTTCGATCGGTCATGAACTTGATCGCAGCAAGTTGCCATATGCTCTTGAGCCGTCCCGCAGGGTGTGAAACCTTCAAGCCGCTAGCAACACTAGACATCTCTTCAACATGCTGCTGGTGGCGGTAACGAAGGACAGCACCTTGTTGCACGTGTGGATTGGATTAGAACGCCTCGTTTGATCCGAAAATGTTGGAAGTTCGAGTCACTCGTCACCCACCATTCTCTCGTCAAAGCAGCGTATCTGTAACAAGGTCGAAATGCTGAACGCACCTTGCAACCGGTTGCAAGTTTTTGCCGATGGTGCATAATGATTTGGCTATGCAGAACTTAACGAAATCCCAGTCTCACAGCGGCAGGAATCGGTCAGCGTGAGTGTGACCCTCAAAGACGTTGCCGCACTGGCAGGTGTTTCACGATCAGCCGTGTCGCGCACCTTTACCGAAGGGGCCTCCGTTTCCGCAAAAACGCGCAGCAAGGTCGAAAAAGCCGCGCGCGAACTTGGCTATAGCCCAAATGCTCTGGCTTCATCATTGACAACCGGGCGCACCAAACTGATTGGGTTGATTTCCAACAACTTTCACAACCCAATCTTCCTCGAAGTCTTCGATCAGTTCACGCGCGCCCTACAGGAACGCGGCCTGCGCCCGTTGATCGTGAACCTGACGGATGAGACCGAGCCCGCAAACTCGGTGCGAATGCTGCGGCAGTATTCGGTTGATGCGGCCATTGTGGCTTCGTCCACCCTGCCGCCCAGTTTTGCAAAAGCCTTTCACGATGCCGGTGTGCCCGTGGTTCACACATTTGGTCGGTCGGCCACCTCGCCCGAAGTGCATGTGGTGGGAATCGATAACGTCGAATGTGGCCGCATGGCCGCCAGAGAGCTTTTGTCGCGCGGTTATACCCATGTCGGGTACCTGGGCGGCCCAAAGGATGCCACCTCGGCCCTCGACCGGTATCGGGGATTCACAGAAGAGCTGGCAGATCACCCTGAGGTCGAAGTGACCCATTGTTTTGCCGGGGCGTATTCATTCGAAGCCGGACGGGACGCAATGTTGCGCCTGTTGGTCGGCGCACCCGCGGAGGCGTATTTTTGTGGTGACGACATCCTGTCCGTCGGTGCGCTTTCAGCGTTGGAAAACCACGGATTGAAGCCGGGTCAGGACATCGGAATCATCGGCCTGAACGACATGGAAATGTCGCGCTGGGAAAATATCAACCTGACAACGATTCACCAGCCGATCAAGCAGATCATCACCTCATCCGTGAATCTGGTCGTGGAGATGCTGAAAGAGCCTCAGCGTTATCCTGAAGCCCGCATCTTCCCCTGCCGGGTGATTGAGCGGGGCACATTGCGACCCCGCCCATAATCAGCGAAACATCGGCGGGCGGGCATCCTGCCAAGCGCCGTCTGCCTTGCCGGATGTAACGGCCGCATGGACGGCTGCGATGGATCGCACCCCATCAGCCGCTCCAGGCAATCCATCCCGGCTTTCACCGCGGATCGCATCCGCCAGATCGCAATAGATATTGGCTACGGCCAGCGGGAACCCTTCGGGGTGCGCAATGGCAACTCGGGACAGGCGTTGAACCTCGTCATGCAGACCACCCTCGCCTTTTTCGATGATCTGAGTACGTCCGCCGACAGGTGTATAGATCAACTGGTTGGGTTGCTCAGACGCCCAGCGCAGCCCGCCGGTTTCGCCAAAGACCTGAATGTCGAAACCATGCTGACGGCCAATCGCGACCGATGATGTCCAAAGACGCCCGACCGTGCCACCTTCCATTCGGAAGTTG
Organism: uncultured Ruegeria sp.; assembly: GCF_947497005.1. Lineage (GTDB taxonomy): Bacteria > Pseudomonadota > Alphaproteobacteria > Rhodobacterales > Rhodobacteraceae > Ruegeria. Next base: position 13,784 of record NZ_CANMFF010000007.1, read on the forward strand.
ATCATCGCATCGTCTTCCAGTTCACGGCTGGGGATGGTCGAGGCCAGATCAGCGGAAAGAGACTTTACCTCATCATCACAAATAAAGCTGGCCATGTGCAATGCGTGGATACCGCAATCGGCAAACTGGCCCGAGACTCCCGCCATCGCAGGATCATAGCGCCAACGTACACGTGGATTATCTGCATCGGTGGCATCGCCATGATGACCGTGGCTGAAATTCGTCACAACCAAACGCACCTTGCCCAACTCACCTGCGCGCACCATAGCACGCGCCTGACGCACCATCGGATAGGCGGAGTAGCAGTAGTTCACCGCGCATATCTTGCCCGAGGCTTCGGCGACGCGAACAATATCTTCGCCCTCTTCCACTGTCATGGTCATCGGCTTTTCACAAAGAACGTTAAAGCCAGCCTCGAGATACGCTTTGGCGATCTCGAAATGAGTCGAGTTGGGCGTCGCGATGGTCACCAGATCAATCCGATCTTGACGGCTTTTTTCGCCCGCCAACATCTCCTGCCAATCGCCATAGGCGCGCCCGGCTGCGACCCCCAGCCGCTGCGCGTATTCGCGGCCCGCTTCAGGTCGGTGATCTAGCGCGCCAGCTGCAAATTCAAACAGCCCGTCAGCCTGCGCACCAAGACGGTGGGCGGGACCAATTTGACTGCCCTCACCACCTCCGATCATGCCCCATCTCAACTTAGCCATGGTCTTCGTCTCTCATTAGAACTTTTTAGGTTGAGCGATCAGAAATCGCTGATGTTTTTCCACTGCCGCTGATCTGACGACGCCAGGACGGCGGCCAGCACGCGGTTCACCTCATGCCCGTCGCGGAAGGTGGGCCAAATCGCTTTTCCGCTGTGGATGGCCTGCAGGAAGTCTTTGGCTTCGATGATAATCTGGTCCTGATATCCGGTTCCGTGGCCCGGACCCTGGCAAAAGGGTTCATAATCCGGATGCGCAGGGCCGGTCAGGATCTTTGTGAAGCCACGCGACGCTTCGAGGCCTTCGCGCTTGTACAGCCACAATGCGTTCTGATCTTCCTGATCGAACCGAATGGCGCCTTTGGTGCCCGCGATTTCATATGCATAGCCCATTTTCCGGCCCGTCGCCACGCGGCTGAAATACAGGTTTCCCATAACCCCGTTTTCGAACCTGCACATCACCTGGGCATGGTCGTCATTTGTCACTTCACCACCCGGTCGGGTTTTGTGAACGGTTTCAACATCCGCCATCACCTGGGCTATGGGTCCGATCAATGCCAACGCTCCGTTGACCATATGCGGGGCCAGGTCGCCGATCGTTCCGTTCGCCATACCTGTTGTGCGCCACGTTGCCCGGGCTTGCGGGTCGGCATAAAAATCCTCGGTGTGCTCCCCCCGGAACCAGGTGACATCTCCGATCTCACCATTGACGATCAGCTGGCGGACGTATTGGCTGGCGGGCGTGCGGATATAGTTGAACCCCACCATATTGACCGCGCCCGAAGCCTTGGCAGCAGCAACCATGGCTTGGCTGTCATCCAGTGACGCGCCCAGTGGTTTTTCGCATAAGACCGGCTTGCCCAAGGCGAAAGCCGTCTCGGCAACCTGCCTGTGCGTGGATTGAGGGGATGCAATGACAATGGCCTCAACCTTTGGGTCCTCAACCAATGCACGCCAGTCATCGGTTGCCCGCTGAAACCCGTAAGCCGCCCGGTAACGTTCCGCACTTTCGGAGGTTGATGCACAGATGATCTCAAGCCGGGGCCTTAACGCCGTGTTGAACACCGCACCTACCGCCGACATGGCAACGGAATGGGCCTTGCCCATATAGCCGCCGCCTACGATTCCAATTCCGATTTCAGGCATCTGCCACGGCCTCGCACATTGTATTTGCAACCGGTTGCAAAATCAGTATCGTGTGAATCGATTCAACGCAAGGTCCAAACTTTGCCGACCCCTTTTCACCGGAGGATATGACGTGAACGCTTTGACGGATGGCATCAGAGGAAACCGGTTCGCCATCTTGGGGCGTGCGGGCATGGATTTGTTCGCCGATCCCATCGGGATAAAAAGCGAAGACGCCGATACTTTCCAGGCAGATTTGGGCGGCTCGTCTGCCAATATCGGTGCTGGTCTGGTGAAATTGGGCAGCCAGGCGTCCCTGATCACGTCGATTTCGGATGATGCCATCGGGCGGTTCTGTCTGAAACGTCTGCAGTATTACGGCGTTGATACTTCCCACATCCGCGTCGTCGGTGGCGAACACCGTATGTCCGTCGCGATCTATGAGAGCCGTACGGAAGATTTCCAGAATGTCATCTATCGAAACGGTGCAGTCGACTTTCAAGTTACCGAAGAAGACATGGATCGCGTGGATTTCAGCGCTTTTTCTGCTGTCCTGTCCGCCGGAACTGTTTTTGCATCTGAACCCTCGCGCAGCGCAACCTTCCGGGGGTTTGAACACGCGCGCAAAGCTGGTCTTCCGATCATTTTCGACATTGATTATCGCCCCTACAGCTGGCCCTCGCCAGAAGTCGCCGCCGATGTTCTGTCCCGAGCCGGTGAAGCCAGCGATCTGATCGTCGGCAACGATGAAGAGTTCGGCTTTATGGCCGGAGGCCTGGACAAGGGCTTTGCCAAGGCACAGGAGCTTGCCGAGAAACCAGGCCGCATCGTCATTTACAAAATGGGCGAAAAGGGCGCAGTAACGCTGGCGGACGGGCAGGAAATCAAAACCGGTATCTATCCTGTGGACGCCATCAAGCCGGTCGGCGCTGGCGACAGTTTTATGGCGGGGCTTCTGGCTTCGATCGCTGCCGGGCACTCGCTGAAAGACTCGGTGATGCGCGGTTCGGCCTGCGCATCCATTGTCGTTTCCAAGCCCGGCTGTGCTCCTGCAATGCCGACAACCACACAGTTGGATGCGTTTTTGTCCAACCATCCCGGCCCCACAACGTAGGAAACCGTCATGCACATCGCGCCCTATGACAACCAGAACAAACCCATCGTTGACGCCGATGACCCAACCGTCCCGTTGAACTATTTCAACATCGTCAAGCTGAAGAAGGACGAGGCGTTTGAATATCAGGTTCCTGGCTATGAGACCTGCATCGTGCCTGCAACAGGCAGCGTGGATGTGGATATCGAAGGCGTTGCCTTCGCCAAGCTTGGCAACCGGGGCGAGGATGTCTGGGATGGTGAGCCCGAAGGTGTCTACGTGCCCGTCGGTGCCAAGGTGCAGTTGGCGTGCGTGTCGGACGAGACCGAAGTGTTCATTGCCGGGGCCCGATACGACAAGGTGCTGGATCCGTTCGACGTGCGCAAACATGACCTTGTGCAATACGGCAGCGACGACACCAAGACACACCGCAAGATCAAACACATCCTTGGCCAAAAACAATACGACAAGGTTGGTCGCCTTCTGGTGAGCGAGCTGTTTACAGTTGGTCAAGGCGGCTGGTCCGGATTTCCCAGCCACAAGCACGACACCAATCGCTTGCCGGACGAAACCCGCCATGACGAGACCTATAATTTCCGGTTCAAGCCCAACTGGGGCTCGGGCCTGCAAATGCTACAGCGCGAAGATAACCAACCGGGCGATGCCTATCATATCGTAGATGGTTCGACGATCTGCATCGACAATGGCTATCACCCCTGCTGCGTTCTGCCGGGATACGAGATGTATTATTTCACCATCCTTGGCGGTCTGAGCCAGCGCTCACTTGTGCAGTATTTCCAACCGACACATGCCTATCAGATTGAAACGATCCCGGGCATCAAAGACATGATCGCGAAATTCAAATGACCCTCGTCACACTGAAAGACGTCCTGCAACCCGCTTATCAACAAGGCTATGCCGTGGGCGGGCTGGTCACACTCGGCTGGGAAGACATGCGCGCCTATGTGGCAGCCGCCGAGGCCGAGAATGCGCCGGTGATCCTGCAAGCCGGACCCAGCTGTCGCGAGAACACACCGCTGCCCGTTTTGGGTAAAATGTTCCGGTATCTCGCCGAAAACGCCTCGGTTCCGGTCGTTGCGCATCTGGATCACGGTTACACATTCGAGGACTGCAAGATTGCGCTGGACAGCGGTTTTACATCCTTGATGTTCGACGGGTCACGCAAACCGTTAAACCAGAACATCGACGAAACCGCCGCGATTGCCGAGATGGCGCATGCGGCCGGCATTTCATGCGAGGGCGAGATCGGATTTGTCGGGTATTCCGGCGGTGAAGGATCGAACGGCACTGACCCCGAGGAAGCCGCGAAATTCGCACGGGAAAGCGGCGTGGACGCGATAGCGATTTCCGTCGGTAACGTTCACTTGCAACAGAACAAGGAAGGCGGTCTGGATGAGGCGCGTATCACCGAAATCGACGCCATGACCGAAGTGCCTCTGGTCATCCACGGCGGATCGGGTGTGCCGGTAGAACAGCGTATGAAGCTGGCGCGCGAAACCTCGATCTGCAAGTTCAACATCGGCACCGAACTGCGTATGGCCTTCGGTACAGCCATGCGTGAGGCCGTCATTCGCGATCCCGAACGGTTTGATCGTGTCACGATCCTGAAGGAAACGCATGACCCGGTCGAAGCCGCTGCTCGTACCGTGATCCGTGCCTTTGGCGCCCCGCCGCAAAGATAAGGCGCCCAAGCTTTCTTAAATCGTAAAGGCTGCCCGGAACGCCTCAAGCGCCGTGTCCGGGTCGCCCGAAGCACAAGACTCCATACCGACAGGTCCACGGTAACCCATATCACTGAGCGCCCGCGCAACAGCTACATAGTTGATCTCTCCGGTTCCCGGCTCGCACCGGCCGGGATTGTCGGCCACCTGAACCTCTCCGATCCATGGCAGGCATTTCTCGCACCAGCGGATCAGGTCGCCTTCTCCGATTTGCGTGTGATAAAGGTCCAGATTGATCCGAAGACGCGGGTGATTGACGGACGAGACCAGCGCCAGAACATCCCCGGTCGATCCAAAGGGACAGCCGGGGTGATCCAGCAGGTTCAGGTTTTCCAGTGTGAAGACGATATCTTCTTCTTCGGCCAAATCACAGATGCGGCGCAGCGTGTCCTGCGCTTTCAACCACATGCCACCTGTCACGACATCATGCTGCCAGATCGGAATTCCACCATCACCCAGACCGGTGCCGTGCAGGTTCAGACGATCCACGCCCAGACGCTTGCCAATCTGCGCGGTCTCACGCGCGGATGACAGCAGCATGTCAGCCCCTTCATCATCCGCAAGACGACCCTGAAGATACCCGTCCATGATCGTGTAATTCGCGCCAACACGTTCCAACTTGTCCAGGTCCCACGTCGACCAGTTCCACAGGCCGACACCAAATCCCATCTCGGTCAGCCGCGCTGCGCGCCAATCCATGGATTTATCCAGCCACAGCATCTCGGCACATGCCGCCAGTTGAAAGGGTTGAGACATGTCAGCTCCCCAATTGTTCTGATTGGCTCAGATCGAGCCACCTTCGACCATGAAATTGCCCGCACTGCACATCGCTGCGTCATCCGAGGCCAGAAACAGCACCATGCGCGCCACATAGACCGGATCAATCGGGTCCGGCAGACATTGACGATCTACCTGTTTGGCCAACGCCTCGGGCGTGACCCACAGGTCTTTCTGGCGATCGGTCATGATCCAGCCCGGCACGACCGTATTCACGCGAACACGTTGATCACCCAACTCACGCGCCATGGTACGGGTCAGGCCGTGTACTGCGGATTTGGCTGTGGCGTAGGCGGGAAATCCCGCACCGGCCTCCCACCAGGAATTCGAGCCTATGTTGACGATCGAGCCATTGCCCTTGGCGATCATACCTGGGGCTACGGTCTGAATAGCGAAGAACATATGCCGGATATTTGTTGCCATGCGCTCGTCCCAGTATTCCGGGGTTACTTCGCGCCAGTCGTGGCGGTCATCATGAGCGGCGTTGTTGACCAAGACATCCGCTTCACCCAGCTCTTCAACCAGTTGTCCCAGAGCAGCTTTCGTTGCAACGATGTCGCGCAGGTCGCATTGGGCAAAGGCGTGCTCACCCTCAAGAGAGGCCAACAGAGCAAGCCCGGCGTCGGCATTTAGATCCAGAAACCCGACCTTTGCCCCCTGTGCCGCAAAGGCCCGCACAGATTCTGCGCCAATTCCCCCAGCCCCGCCGGTGATGAAAACCGTCTTGTCTGCAAGGCTTGGATAGTTGGCGAAGTTCTTGTTCATCCGTCACGCTCCATGATCCACTCAACCTCGGGGGCCGGGACAAATCGCCATTTCCGTAGCGGTCCGGCCATCACGTTCAGATAGTACATCTCAAACCCATAAGGCGCGCCGCAAGGGTGATGGCCGCGCGGAACGGTCACAACATCGCCATCAGATACGGCCATCGTCTCATCCAACTGACCGTCATCCGTATAAACCCGCTGTATCCCGAACCCGTTTGCTGGGTTGAGACGATGATAATATGTCTCTTCCAGATAGGTGATCCGGGGGAAGTCATCCTCGTCATGACGGTGGCTGGGGTACGAAGACCAGTGCCCATTTGGCGTAAACACCTCAGTCACCAACAAACTGTCGGCGTAGTCCTCGTTCTCCATCGCTATGTTATTGATGTATCGCGTGTTCACGCCCTTACCGCGTTCAGTGAGTGTGATGCCATCCGGCCCAATGCGACGTGCTTGGTGACCGCCTTTGCCTGGAGCCGAGCACACCGCCACAACGCAATCGGTTTCCGCCACGACCTCCCACTCGGTTCCGTTCGGCAGATACAAACAATGCGGCGGCGTCTTTTCGAACACGTTCATCCGGTCGCCCAGAACACCCCATTCCTGACCCGCCCCGGTGATCTGTGCCTTGCCTTCGACCATCACCAAAATGACCTCGTGATCCCCGGTTGCTTCGGCTGCGCGATCCCCTGCCTTTAGACGATAAAGTCCAAAGCCCACATATCTCCATCCAGCGCTGTCCGGCGTGATATCATGTACCTTGCCACGGGTTCCGAATGGTTTTTTCAGCAAGTCTGCCATTCTTTTCTCCTTATTGGGCGGGCCTGAAAAGCCCGCCTGCGTTGATTTCAGGCAGCTTGCCTTGTCTGCAAGGCCGAGAATGCTTCGGCCAGTTGCGCATCGGTCCATCCTGCGGACACCGCGCGACGCATGATATCGGCCTGACTGTCGGGCGCGTTGCCACCAACCGGTGGATCGGTGTCCAGGTTGGTTGGAAACGGATAGCCCTCGGCAGTTGCGGCAATCACCGCGTCCAACTCCCCCGCACTAAGCGCTCCACGTTGTTTCAAAGCGATTAGCGACGGAAACACCGCTTGCGACATAGTACGCCGGTCAATCATCTCCATTGCACGACCGAAGGCAGATGAAATCTGCAGCAGGTTCGCCATCCGTTGAATATTCGCACTGCTGTTTTCCCCAGCTGCGTGGAACAACGCCGGGTTGAAGAATACCGCATCACCCTTTTCAAGCGGCAATTGAATGTAGTTTTCTTCAAAACACGCCCTGTGTGCCTCATCATGGAAGGCCAGATATCCCGGTGGGTACAGCTGGGAAAAGGGCAGCAATTTGGTCGGCCCGCTTTCCACTGGCATGTCGCAATGCGCAACGGCCCCCTGCAAAGTCAGCGAAGCAGTCACCAGATGGGCATGCGCCGGATATCGGGCGGCATTGTCCGCCGTCTGAAAACCCAAGTGATAGTCCCGATGCGCCTGCTGTGCCTTACCGCCGGGACGTACCTGATTGATCTGAGCGGTCATCTGGTAATTCGGCCCCAGCCACGCCTCGCACGCTGCTGCTATCGCCACATTCCCGAAATACAGCGCAAAGCCCTCTGGGTCGCGCATGCATTGTTTTTGCAATGCGTTCCATATCCGGTCATTGGCGCCCGAGGCTGCAAAGTGGTCGCCTTCACCACTTGCGCCCTCGCGTTCCTCCTTGATGATCTGTTGGAACACTCCGGTCGCCCGGTCGATCACGGACGTATCCGCAAAAGCGCCTTTGAGAACGATCACGCCCGCCGATTTATCAAGCACGCGCGCCCATTCTGCCAGCAGCGCTTTTCTTTGATCTGCTTTCTCCAAGGCGGGGCGCAGCGCGTGCATGTCATAGATCGGAACGTTCTTTTCCACCAAAGCGGCATGAGGAACCGCATTGGGCATCAAGTTTTGCGAGGTCAACACCTTGAATTCATCCAGATCACAGGATTCCCGGTCGAAATAGCCGACATATCCAAGTTCCTGATGTACCATGATATACTCCTCTTTCATGGCTTCGGTGTTGCCACTTGGGGCGGTGATTTAGGTGGTGATCTCCAGTCCTGCCTTGCCGCACACTTCGACGATATGGTCGTAACCAATTTTGGAGTACTCATAGGGCGGCGCCTTGGCGGGATCCTGCTCTGCTTCGACCACGATCCAGCCATTATAGTTCATCGCTTTCAACGCGTTGGCTACGGCCTGAAAATCGATGCAACCATCTCCGGGAACGGTAAACCCGCCTGCAATCACCGCATCCAGGAAACTGCGATTATTCTCGCGTGTCTCCTGCACAACTTCGGGGCGGATGTCCTTGAAATGGACGTGATGCACCCGGTCACCCCAGCGGTTCAGCGTGGCCATCACATCGCCGCCACCAAACAGCAGATGGCCCGTATCGAAACACAGCTTCAACTCGGGGCCTGAACCTTCCATCAGCCAGTTCACCTCATCTTCGCTTTCGATGATCGTGCCCATGTGATGATGATACGCCATCGACATGCCCTGATCTGCCATCCATTTAGCAAGTTCGGTCAGCTTGCCCGCATAGGTCAGAACCTCATCCTTCGACAGTTTGGGACGATCGTTGACAGGTGTCCCAATCTGCCCCTGAACGGTATTGGAGCATTCGGCATAAACGATGCACGGGCTGCTCAGCGCAACGAATTGTTCGACTTGGTCGCGTACGGCGGCAACTTCGGCGTCAAAATCATTGACCAGGGTACCGCCTGAACACCATCCACCACACAACGCTATGTCGCTTGCGTCCAGATAGGCGCGCAATCCTTCGGTGTCGCCGGGCATCCGTTGGCCTCGTTCAACACCGGTATAGCCGATCTCACGCGCTTCTTTCAGCGCCTGCTCCATCGTGTAGGCCGCGGTCAGGTCCGGCAGGTCGTCATTCTGCCAGGCAATCGGAGAAATACCGATCTTCACGCTCATTTCGTGTTTCTTTCCTTGATGGCGACTTCATATGCCGCACGTTTTTCGTTTACTTCCGGGCGGACACTGACCTCGGGCACCGCCACTTCCCACCACGTTCCGCCATATTCGGTCGACGGGTAGGGATCGGTGTCGATCACCACAACATAGGGACCTTTGACGTCGCTGCGTTTGGCCAGTGCGTCTTCAAACTCGGCAATCGAGCTTACTTTGACCGAGGTGGCCCCCATCGCCGCCGCATGGGCTGCAAAGTCAATGGCCGATGCCGTCTGATGGACGGTATGATCAAGAAGGTTGTTGAACTCGGCCCCGCCTGTACCCATCTGCAAACGGTTGATGCAGCCAAAGCCGCGATTGTCCGTGACCACAACCGTGAACGAAATCCCCATCATCGCCGCCGTCGCCATTTCGGAATTCGCCATCATGTAAGTACCGTCGCCGGTAAAACAGATCACGTCCCGATCCGGCTGAGCCATCTTGATCCCCATGGCACCCGCGATCTCATAGCCCATGCAGCTGAAACCGTATTCCATGTGATAGGCACCGGGGCGCGGCGCTTTCCACAGCTTGTGTAACTCACCCGGCATTGTGCCGGCTGCGCACATCGCAACGGTGTTTTCATTGGCCGCCCTTTGCACGGCACCGATCACCTGCATATCCGTGGGCAGCGCGTTGCTGTCGGTCGGGGCATCGGTCAACGCGTCGACTTTGCCAAACCAATCAGATTTCAATGTCGCGGGCAGATCCGGCGCGCGGTGATCGCCCAACGCTTCGGTCAGTTCGCCCAGTCCGACCCGAGCGTCGGCCTGCAGCGGCATCGCACCGTGCTTTTCGGCGTCATAGGCGGCGGTGTTCAAGCTGATCAATTCACGCTCGGGGTTCGCGAACAAACCCCATGACCCGGTGGTAAAGTCTTGAAAACGGGTGCCAACACCCAGAACAAGATCGGCCTCGGCGCAGATGTCGTTGGCGGGTTCGCCACCGGTCACACCAATTGGGCCATGGTTCAGTGGATGATCCCAGGCCAGCGCGGATTTACCCGCCTGTGTCTCGGCCACCGGGATATTGTGCACCTCGGCAAAGCGCTGCAACGCAGCGGTTGCGTCTGAATAATGCACGCCACCGCCAGCGACGATCACGGGACGCTTCGCTGCCTTGATCGCAGCAACGGCGCGGGCCAGTTCACCTTCATCCGGGCGAATGCGGCGCTGATACCAGACGCGTGGTTCAAAGAAGCTTTCGGGATAGTCATAAGCCTCGGCCTGCACATCCTGACAAAAGGCCAGCGTCACCGGGCCGCAATCGGCCGGGTCCGTCAACGTGCGGAAGGCGCGCGGCAGAGCCGTCAGCAGATGCTCGGGGCGAGTGATACGGTCGAAATACCGGCTGACCGGTCTGAAACAATCATTGGCACTGATGGTTCCATCCGAGAATACTTCGGGTTGCTGCAAAACCGGATCAGGGCCACGCGTCGCAAACACATCGCCGGGCAGCAACAAAACAGGCAAGCGGTTTACATGAGCCAGCGCGGCAGCGGTGACCATATTTGTGGCCCCCGGTCCGATCGACGAGGTCACGGCCATCGCACGCCTGCGACCCAATTGCTTGGCATACGCGATCGCGCAATGCGCCATAGTCTGTTCGTTATGACCGCGATAGGTAGGTAGACTATCTTTCACGCCATGCAACGCCTCGCCCAATCCGGCCACGTTGCCATGGCCGAATATCGCCCAGACACCTGCGATAAAAGGCTCTCCGGCCTCGTTCATCTGCGCCCCAAGATAGCGCACCAGAGCCTGCGCCGCGGTCAATCGGACTGTTTTGCTCATCATGATCCCTTTCAACTCGGAGCCGCCTCAAGTGGTCCGCGGGTTTTCTCATTTGCGAAGGTGTCAGGCCTTTTGCCAGAGCCTGAAAACAGAGTGGCGTCAGGTGCCACCGCCCGATGGATGCCCCCAAGGGGACATCCGTGGTTTTGAAGGTTTAAACCGTTCCGCCCAGCGAGCCCTCAAGCTGGGCCATTTCCTGGCCGCCTGCCATCAGGTCCTGCAATTGCTCGGGCGTGATTTCACCACGCGTGGCTGTGCCCAGCGTCTTGCCCCGGTTCAGTACGGTGAACCGGTCACCCACCGCCAGTGCATGGCGTACGTTATGGCTGATGAAGACCACGCCAATACCATGGTTACGCACCTTGTCGATGGTCGCCAGAACGTTTGAGGTCTGGCGCACACCAAGGGCCGAGGTCGGTTCGTCCAAAATCAGGATTTTGGCACCGAAATACACAGCACGGGCGATGGCGACGGTCTGACGCTCACCTCCCGACAAGGTGCCAACCGCCTGATCCGGGCCACGCAGGTTGATGCCCATCTTGCGCATCTCCTCCATGCAGACGTCGTTTGCGTGATCCACATCGAACCGCTTTAGCAGGCCTTTACCCTTGGTGGGTTCGCGCCCCATGAAGAAGTTGCGCGTGACGCTCATCAGCGGGATCATCGCCAAATCCTGAAACACCGTCGCAATGCCTGCCTCCATCGCATCCCGAGGGGTGTCGAAATGCAATGGTTTGCCTTCAAAAAAGATCTCGCCCTTGGTGGGTTTATGCACCCCGGACATGGTCTTGATGAAGGTCGATTTACCGGCACCGTTGTCGCCCAGCAAACAGTGGCATTCACCGGGTTTGACGTCAAAGCTGACACCGGCCAACGCGATGATATTGCCAAAGTGCTTTTCGATGTTCTTCATTTCCACGATGGGCGCCAGATCGGTCACCGTATCGCCATGATGGAACTTGGTATCTTCTGTCATATCAGCGCTCCCCGGTTACGCGTTTACGGATCGCATTGTTGAACAGAACGGCGATCAGAAGCATTCCACCGAGGAAGACCTGGAACCAATCCTGATCGAAATCGGTATAGGTTAAGCCGATGACAACCATGCCAAAGATGATCGAACCGAAGAACGCTCCGATGGCTGAACCGTAACCGCCCGTCAACAGGCAGCCACCGATCACAGCCGCGATAATCGCTTCGAATTCCTTCTGGAATCCGCGACGTGCGTCAGTCGAACCAGCATCGATCACCGTGATGATAGCCACCAGTGCCGCGCAGCAAGCGGTCAGCATGAACAGTGAAACTTTGATCCGGTTCACTGGCACACCCGAGTTGGAGGCTGCAGTACTGTCACCGCCAGCCGCGAATATCCAGTTCCCTGCAGGGGTGCGAAGCAGCACATAGGTTGCAACCAGTGCCAGCACGATGAACCATAGGATTTCGACCGGAACACCGGGCACCTTCGGAGCGCCGCTTTTGAATGTGTCGATCATGCCGTTTGCTGCCAACCAGGCGAACAGGCTGCCGAACGCCTCGCCCGAGAAGAACGGCGCCAGCCAGTCGTTTTCAACCACATCGCGCACGCCACGCAATTGAGTCGAACCTCCGGTGGCAGCCTTGAGGCCAACCAGTGAAAGGCCGCGCAGGATGAACAGGAAGGCCAAAGTGACGATAAAGGACGGCAACCCGGATCGGATCACGATATTGCCGTTTACCGCACCGACAAGGGCCGCAAATACGAATGTCATGGGAATGGCGACGATCAGGGGCAACTGCCAGGTGACCACGCAGACACCGAAGAACAAGCCTGCAAATGCCACCATCGAACCGATGGACAGGTCAAACTCTCCCCCGATCATCAGAAGGGCGGCACCGATTGCCAGAATGCCCAACTGTGCCGCAGGTGTCATGAAGTTCATGATCCCGGCCAGGGTAAACATCGAGTCGTCTGCTGTGATGGCAAAGAAGATGACCACCAGGACAACACCGGCCATCGCACCGAGCTCGGGCCGTTTCATGAGCTTGGTCATGAAAGGTTCTTTTTTGACCCTTTCGTCCCCGGCAATTTGAGCTGAGTCACTCATCGTTTCCTCCCATTTGGGTGGGGACGGCGCCGTTGCGCCGCCCCGTTTGGTTCAGATTTCAGTGCGGATCAGCGGATGCCCTGCGAAGACAGCTCGATCACCTGAGCAGCCTTGTCCTGAGTGATCAGGTTCGGACCCGAAGGAACATTGCCACCGGGCATCAGGCCGTATTTGGCGTGCAGACCCATGAAGTTCACCGACAGGTAACCTTGCAGATACTGCTGCTGATCGATGGCAAAGGCTGCATCGCCGTCCGCGATCGACTGCAGGAAGTTGGCCGACAGGTCGAACGAGGCGACATTCACGTCCCGGCCCGAAGCTTTGACCGCAGCAACAGTCGGCTCACCTGCCGAGCTTGCACCCAGCGCCATCACGGTATCGACGGCTTCGTTTGCGGCCAGAGCAGCGGAAACTTTCGACTCGATTTCCGTTGGGTCGTTCGAGGTCGGCAGAACGTCAACGTTACCGCCAAAGCCTTCTGCAAAACCAGCGCAGCGCAGGTCCAGCGCCACGTTGCCCACTTCGTGGTTCACGCAGATGGCCGCTTTGCCACCCATCGAGGCAAGTTCTTCACCTGCGGCTTTACCGGCATCGAACTCGTCCTGACCCACATGCAGTAATGCGCCCAGATCCTTCGAGACATCTGAACCCGAGTTGATCGAGATCACCGGGATACCGGCTGCAACTGCACGTTCAATTGACGGGCCAAGCGCATCCGCATCCGGAATTGAAACGATCAGGCCGTCAGGCTCTTGGTTCACGGCAGCGTCGATCAGCTGCGACATGGCAACCATGTCGAAGGTCTCGGGCGCGCGGTATTCCACGTTCACCCCGACATCTTTGCCTGCCTGCTCAACACCATTTTTCACGACGTTCCAGAATGCGTCATTGGCCTGTCCATGCGACACGACCACGATTTCCTGCGCAAATGCGGGTGTGGCCAGGGCCAGTGCCCCGGCAGCAAGTGCGCCTTTAACGAAGTTCTTCATTTTTGTTTCCTCCCAATGGTTCAGTCTGATCTTCTGTTGGGGATCCAGCCCCAATCATCCGGCAAGGCCGAATCTCAGTGGCTGCGGCACAGGGCCGAGCTGACGTAAGTTTGAAGTATTTCGATCATTTTGCAACCGGTTTCAAAATTTCTTCCATCCGGACTGGTTTTTCCCTCTGCGACGATAGGGTGGCAGCCTCAGCCATAGCCAACGCCGCGACCCCGTCCCTCAGTGTTACCGGAACCTCCGCCCCGCCTTCGACAGCATCCACGAAAGCAGCCCATTCAATCCGGTAGGCCGGCATATAACGTTCCAGGAAGAAGTAGGTCGGCTTGGCCCCCACAACGCCATCCGCCGTTGATTTTACGACAGTGTTTTCCAACATGTTCTGGGCCTGCAACAGCCCTTGAGAGCCCAACAGCTCGACCCGCTGGTCATAGCCGTAGGCCGCACGCCGTGAATTCTTGATGACCGCAATCCGGCCATCTGCATAAGTCATTGTAACCGCTGCCGTATCCACATCACCTGCCGCACCGATCTCTGCGTCGACAAGCGAAGATCCAAACGCCGAGATGGTTTCCGGCACGTCCCCCATCAGGAAATTCGCCATATCGAAATCATGAATCATCATGTCCCGAAACAACCCGCCCGACACTTTTACGTAACTGACCGGCGGCGGTGCCGGGTCAAACGAGGTGATCGACAACAGCTCGGCCTTGCCAATTTCGCCTGCGTCCAACCCAGCCTTCAAAGCCGCGAAATTCGGATCGAACCGCCGGTTAAACCCGATCATCACCGGCTTGCCACGTTCCGAAACAGTGCTCAGGCAATCCGTGGCGCGTTGCAGGCTCAGATCAACAGGCTTTTCACACAAAACGGCCTTGCCTGCATCTGTCGCGGCCTCAATTAGATCAGAATGCGTGTCTGTCGGGGTTGCGATAAGAACCGCATCAATTCCCGGATCGGCAATGATTTCTTCTGAACTATGCGCTTCAGCCCCATGTTCGCCGGCCAGATTTGCGGCAGCTTCGGGCATAGCATCTGAAACAGCACTAAGTGTACTGCCCGGGTGGGATGTAATGGCCTGTGCATGAACCCGCCCTATGCGCCCGGCGCCCAGCAATCCGACCTTTAGCATGCAAATCTCCCGAATCTTCTTGTTGAGCGTAACAATGATTCCCTTTGCAACCGGTTGCAATATTTTTTTTCAAGTCTCCCGTATTTTTGCATGCGAACTCAAAAGCGCCCCAGAGAAAGCTGCAAAACAGCCCTCGTAACCGGAGTCACTTGCGATACCCGACACGCTGAAATCCGCGCAAATTCGGCTCTACGGGAATCCCCTAATATCGGAGCACGGTGAATCAGGTTAATGTTTAGTTAAGGAACACACACTACCACTCTGTGACCCCTTAGAGGGGCTGGCATGACCCCCTCGTCCAGCCCCTCATACCCTCCACCAAACAGCCGCAATCGCGTCCCGGATGAACGGCCCACCGGTGTTGATACGTTTTTTGTTCGAAACTGGTGACCCCTGTTGATTGACCAGCGGGCGCCCGTTTTTCAAGAAACCAAGAAAGCGAGTGGGCCACGTCCCGCCCGCTGGCACGGATCAGGGCAGAAGAAATGTTCTCGAAGGAGGTAATCCTGGCGAAAAACACATCATCCCCGGACCGATTGCCCACGCACACTGGGGGGATCACATGAACTGGGACAATGTGATCCAAATCGTCATGGACACCGCAGGCGACTATCCGTCCGTCCAGTTGCAGGTTCTGATGCGGCAACTGGAATGGCCCCGTTACCAAAGTCCCAATCCAAACAATCTGATTTCAACGCGCCAGGGCTTTTGACGCCCCGAATACAGCCAGCTGAGCAGTTTGAATTCCGAGTTCCGGGATTTCTGTGCAGGCCGAGAGTTAGCGTAACGACCTCGTGCGACCGATTCAGCCGACGTCCATTCATTCGCCAATTCTGACAGAGTCAAATACAAGAAAATTGCAATAGTCCCTGGCCTAAACTCGCATTATCGCAGCACAACGACACTACATTGTGCGTGTCGGACCACGCGCGCCGCGGTTGAGCCGAGCATATGACCTGACAGGCCAACTCGATGAGAAGACACCACTTTGCAATCGACGCTGTTCTTCTTGGCTCAGGCCAAAACCGAGTTTGCGGGATCCCCGGACACCACATGCGTGCTTACTTGATCTGAAGGCATGACGGCTTTCAGCCCGTGGACGACGAGGGTATGGTTGTTGATGATCGTCAACGCGGTGTGGATCTGGTATTCGTTACACCCAATCGTCAGCTTCCAACTACAGTCACTATGTCAGAGCGTCGGTGTCATGAACTTTTACAGGCAGCCGAAGAGTTTGATTTCTACATCGTTGAAGATGACTCCGAATGTGATGTGGATTATCGGCACTCCACTCCTCTGCCGCTGCAATGTCTCGATAGTACCGGCCGCCTGATTTACCTGGGCAGCTTGCCCAAGGGGCTTTCGCCCGGCTTACAGCTGGGCTACCTGACGGCACCGGTGGAGCTTGTAAAATCCACCCGTGATTGCAGGGGTATGATGCTCCGACATGAGTGCCGCAGTCGAACTAGCCGCCGCCACCCCAGAGTGGACATCAACACGTTTATTGTCCCCCCTGAATTTCAGGAACTTGAATCACGCGACCCAGACCACGGTAATCAGGCCAAAGGGGCCTGAACCTGGCTTGGCAAGGCAATCACAGTTCCAGAAAAGGCACCAATCCACCGGAAGGAGCCTTCGGGAAGCTATCCGCTGATGGCGGATTTTGCTTCGTGGATTTTGATGAAGATGTGAAGTGGCGCCCACGGGAGGACTCGAACCCCCAACAGCCCGATTAGAAGTCGGATATTCTATCCAGTTGAATTACGTGGGCGCAGGTTAACTGTTATTGAACAATGTCGGCAGATAAGTCAACTTGGTAATTTTTCGGCAAGTCGATCGGTTATTTCTCATTTGCGCTCAGAAGGTTGCGTGTTTGGACGTGTATTGCAGCGCTATCCCCTGAGCTAGGGGACCTCTGGACCCTTATTGCGATTTTTGCGGACAGGATTCAAGACCCAGACGCATGAATGCGCTGTTCGGATCGTCACCGTACCCGAAGATCGGATCGCAATAGGAATAACCCAACGCTTCATAGAGCTTGCGAGCGGCATCATACTCAGGAAGATGCTCTGCCCCGGTTTCCAGAACCAAAGCCTTGGCACCATCAGCACGCGCCAATTCGGCCAGGTGATTCATCATCACGCGCGCCAGTCCACGTCCCCGCGCTTGTTCGAGGATATGTACTGATTTCACCTCAGCCGTGCCATCGGGCAGCGCTTTCAGGGCACCACAGCCCAACGCTTGCTGCCCGTCGTAGATCACATAGAATCCAATCCCCGGTCCGGCCAGAGAGTCAACGCTCATCGTGTGATTGCTTTCCGCTGGGCCTGCACGTTCGCTATGGGCAAAATGCGCTTCGACAATCGGGCGCAACTCGTCCGAGGTGGGGTCGGCCTCGCGGAATTCGATCATTCAGTGGGTCCAAGGAGCACGCCGATCGGTGGCGAAGTTTTCACCATAACCCCGTGCGCGCAGGTTGGGTTTGCGCTTGTGCGGTTCGCTGACCTGAGCGTCGATACCATTGTCCTTGGCGTAATCCATCGCCTCTTTTCTGGTGTCGAACTTCAGGCGAATCTGGGTTTGCGTATCACTGGACGAGGTCCAGCCCATCAGCGGGTCTACTTCACGCGCCGAAGCAGGGGCGTATTCCAGAACCCACTTTCGGGTCTTGGCCATCCCCGAGGTCATCGCATTCTTTGCGGGCTGGTAAATCCGTGCGCGCATGTCGCCTCTCCGTACTCACTTGGCTGAACCTGTTTATGCGTCAGAGCGCTGCCCGGGACAAGATAACAAATGTCGCGGATTACAAGTGTGCGCTGATGTCAGAAACTGTCAGTAGCACTCTTTATGATCTTCGAAAGGTCAGCCAAAGGATTGAACAGATGATCCATCATGAACGCACTCTCGACATCGACGCGAACCCCGACAACATCTGGGCGATGCTCAGCCGCTTTATGCAGATTGATGAGATTGCCCCTCAGGTCGTGCATGTGGAGGCCTTGACCCATGGGGCCAATGGCGTTGGATCAAGGCGACGCTGCTACTTTGAGAACGGAACCTCTTTGGTCGAGGAAGTAGCCAAATGGACTCCCGGCCGGGGCTATACTGTCCAGCTGTCAGAAATGTCAGCCATGCCAATAACCAAAGCTCATGCAGCAATCGCCATTGAAGTTCTGACAGAAAATCGTGTGCGGGTCACATGGAGTATGGACTACCGCATGAAATACGGTCTTTTGGGTTGGCTGATAGGCCAAACTCTTATGAAAGTGATGATAGGTCGTATTCTTGACGGCAACCTGAAGGCTCTTTCGGAAAAGATGCGCTCGGTTCGCTTTCCGGACGGGCAGCTTGCGTATTACTGAATACTGCGGCGTTCAAGCAGGATCAGCCCTTGCAGTTGGACAAAATAAGAACAAATGTAGGGGCCAGACCCGGAGCCTGACCATGCCATACGCCCATTCCGACAAGACCCAAATGACCACCGAGGATGTTCGCGCCCGCCTGAAACTGGAAGGCGGCAAGCAGTTTGTGATGCATACGGAATTTGCCCCTGCAGGCGACCAACCGACAGCAATCAAAGAATTGACCAGCGGCGTGCTGGATGGCGAACGTGAACAGGTTTTGTTGGGTGCGACCGGAACGGGCAAGACCTTCACAATGGCCAAGGTGATCGAGGAAACCCAGCGCCCGGCGATCATCCTTGCGCCCAACAAGACACTGGCGGCGCAGCTATACGGCGAATTCAAAGGCTTCTTCCCCGAAAACTCGGTGGAGTATTTCGTCAGCTACTATGACTACTATCAGCCCGAAGCCTATGTGGCGCGGTCGGACACCTATATCGAGAAAGAATCCCAGATCAACGAACAGATCGACCGGATGCGCCACTCGGCCACCCGCGCGCTGTTGGAACGCGATGACGTCATCATCGTCGCCTCGGTGTCCTGCATCTACGGTATTGGTTCGGTCGAAACTTATGGGGCGATGACGCAGGACCTGAAGGTTGGTGGCGAGTATGACCAGCGCCAGATCATGGCTGATCTTGTGTCCCAGCAATACCGCCGCAACGATCAGGCGTTTCAGCGCGGCTCTTTCCGCGTACGGGGCGATTCACTGGAGATCTGGCCTGCCCACCTTGAGGACCGGGCCTGGAAGTTCTCGTTCTTCGGTGAGGAGTTGGAAACCATCACCGAATTCGACCCCCTGACCGGTGAACGCGCCGCCACGATGGAACAGGTGCGTGTCTACGCCAACTCGCACTACGTGACCCCGAAACCGACGATGCAGCAGGCGATCATCGGCATCAAAAAGGAACTGCGCGTCCGGCTCGATCAGTTGGTCGGCGAGGGCAAGCTGCTGGAGGCCCAACGTCTGGAACAGCGCACCAATTTCGATCTGGAAATGCTCGAGGCCACCGGCGTCTGCAACGGGATCGAAAACTACTCGCGTTATCTGACGGGCCGCGCACCTGGTGAGCCGCCCCCAACCCTGTTCGAATTCATTCCGGACAACGCCATCGTCTTCGCCGACGAATCCCACGTTTCAGTCCCGCAGATCGGCGGCATGTACCGCGGAGACTACCGGCGCAAGTTCACGCTGGCCGAACACGGGTTCCGCCTGCCGTCCTGTATGGACAACCGTCCGCTGAAGTTCGAGGAATGGGACGCCATGCGCCCGCAATCCGTCTTTGTTTCGGCCACCCCGGCGAAGTGGGAGATTGAGCAGACCGGCGGCGTCTTCACCGAACAGGTGATCCGCCCCACCGGCCTGTTGGACCCCGAGGTCGAGATTCGTCCGGTGTCGATGCAGGTGGACGACCTGCTGGACGAGGTGCGCAAGGTCGCCGCCGACGGCTATCGCACGCTGGTCACCACGCTGACCAAACGCATGGCCGAGGATCTGACCGAATACCTGCACGAACAGGGCATCAAAGTCCGCTATATGCATTCCGACATCGACACTCTGGAACGGATTGAAATCCTGCGCGACCTGCGGTTGGGGGCCTTCGACGTGCTGATCGGCATCAACCTGCTGCGCGAGGGGCTCGACATTCCCGAATGCGGGCTGGTCGCCATTCTGGACGCGGATAAAGAGGGCTTTTTGCGGTCCGAGACCTCTCTGGTGCAAACCATCGGCCGCGCGGCGCGGAACGCCGATGGCCGCGTGATCATGTATGCCGACAAGATCACCGGTTCGATGGAGCGCGCGCTGGGGGAAACCAACCGCCGCCGCGCCAAGCAGGTCGCGTATAACGAAGAACACGGCATTACGCCCGCCACGGTGAAAAAGAATGTCGAGGATGTTCTGGCTGGGCTCTATCAGGGCGACGTCGACATGAACCGCGTTACCGCCACCATCGACAAACCGATGCACGGCGCGAATCTCGAGGCCCATCTGGACGGGTTGCGCGACAAGATGCGCAAAGCCGCCGAGAACCTGGAATTCGAAGAGGCCGCCAACATCCGGGACGAGATTAAACGACTGGAAGCGGTCGACCTCGCCGTCGCCGACGACCCCATGGCGCGCCAATGGGCGGTCGAGAAAGCATCAGAGGACGCGGTGAAATCACGCGGGCGGTCAACGGCTGGGAGACCGGGTCAGCGAGGTGGGAATGTGAAGCGGCGGAAGCGGTAAGTTGAGTAAGCACAAGGTTTCGAGCAAACACCACTATATCGCCAAGGCAATTCTTCGTAACTTCTGCGTTTCAGGAAAGTCACTATATTACTTTTCTAAGCAATCTGGCTCGAAGGTTCCCGAGCGCCGAAATATCGACAGTGTATTTCGGAGAATGCACTTCAACTCATTCGAACGCAAAGATGGCTCAAAGGATGATACGATTGAGAAATTCTTCGCTTACGAATTGGACAACTACATTCCTGATTGGGTGGGTACTTTTCAGCGAGCCCTCGACACTGGCAAGTTGACATTTTCCACTCAGGAT
This sequence comes from uncultured Ruegeria sp., assembly GCF_947497005.1. Classification (GTDB taxonomy): domain Bacteria; phylum Pseudomonadota; class Alphaproteobacteria; order Rhodobacterales; family Rhodobacteraceae; genus Ruegeria. The sequence goes on from NZ_CANMFF010000007.1 coordinate 34,947, forward strand.
CTTCGGTACAGGTTCATTCAATTTTTTTATGACCATAAGAAAAGGTCCCCAGATTTCATTGACCCGCTTATCCAAGAGGTAGCGAATGAAACTTTCACTGCTGACCTTGCACGCGAATTTGAGGCAACGTACCGCCCCTTAACCGACGACGAGAAACTACTTCTCGACGATGAAAGCTTTAGAGCGCGGGCTATTCGAAATAGTCGAGTATCGAATTTTGGACAGCAATCTATAAAAATCCTCTCTAGGCTTGAGAAGATGAAGATAATCGTTGGCACTCCAAAGCGTGCGAATAAACAGTTCATAGTCTCCAGCAATCCTGTTGCCAGATTTGAAGATTATCCAAAGCAAGAGTTGGGTGAGTTGGGTGTAGAAGAGTGGACAACATTTGCGCCCAATATTGCGGTTGGCTTTGTCGCGGACTATTCGGCTCCTGACTGCGTATTGTTTGACGACGCCAACGTTAGAAACCTTAATCGAGCTTTGACCAAAAATAGCCAAGCGATTGCGTCTACCTCGCAATTATTGCTTCAGTCACTTGCAACCTCAGAATGGTAAGCGAGCTTATTATAGGCTTCGACCCTTTACTGTTGGAGCTTTCCTACACGTTTGAGTAAATCTACTAATCTCGTCACCCCCACATTCCACCCTTGCAGCCCAGCGCCCTCTCCTCCACGTTTGAGATCACAAATTGTGATTCCAAACGGCTGCCATGACCAATTCCAAAAACCTACCCTCCACGCATGAGGTCCAAAGCGCCATTCACTGCGTGCGCGGCACCCGTATGGTGTTGACCGAAGATCTGGCGCAGTTTCTTTTGTAAGGAGATGGGCGGGAATATCCCGCCCAGCCGTTCAACCCTTTTCCCAATGGGCAATTACATCGTATCCGACCGGTGAGGGCGGGCCTTCCATGAATTCGGCGAAATGACCCCACAGCTCGGCCACTTTGGGTACGTTTGCGGTCAATCTTGCCGCCACCGACGACCCCATGGCGCGTCAATGGGCGGTCGAGAAAGCCTCGGAAGGCGCGGTGAAATCCCACGGGTGGTCAATGGCTGGACGACCGGGTCAGCGGGGCGGTAATGGCAAGCGGCGGCGGAAAAATTCCTGATTCACCCGAAGAGTTCATCAAGGATATCCTTTATCGGAACACTGGTCGCACTGCCCCAGTCCGGTGCGTATGATGGTTTGCGAACTTTGTACTCGGTTCCTGTGCCATTGTTGGACCACACCCCGTCAAAGAAAAGTTCTTGTTCGTTTCTTCGTCGAGGGATGATCTCTGGTGGTTTCTTCCAGTTCATGATGGATTTTCTTGCACCGGAAACATCTCCGGCTTTCCATTGTTTGACCCAGGTTGCCGTTTTTATTCCACCTGTATTGTAGTGAAACGAAAGTGCGGCCCCAAGCTGAGCTTCAGTAAGTGAGTGCCCGGCAAACGCATCTTCGACGGCGGGCAGGTAATTGTTTCGAAGCACCCACTCAAATACTTCAAAACACCTTTTCAATGGTTGGGGGTTATCGACGTAGCGTGGCCAGACTTTGTGACCGGATGACGAAGTGATACCAATACTCCAGGTCCACACCCCAACTGAATCCCGGTAGGCTTCACGGACTATACCTTCATGTGAAATTAGTTCCGTGGCGATATTCGGCGTAATTTCATAAGCCACAACAATCTCCTTAATTTGAATAGGCGCTATTTTATCACAAAATGGTCTATTTACTAAATGCAGAGGGGCGCCAGCACTGTAGCCGCACCAGAATTTCGGCTATTTTTCGATGGTGAAGAAGCTTTCGATGGATGTTCGAACTGTCCTTGCCAGCTTCCCACGCAATGATGTGTGAAATGACCCGTCCTGCAAAAAACCAAGGTCGCCCGAATGCTCCACACTTCAAACTTGCAGCCCAGCGCTCCCTTCGCCACGTTTGAAATCACATATTGTTATTCCAAACGATCGCCTTGACGAACCTAAACGCCCTGCCCAGCACCCATGAGGTCCTAAGCGCCAATCACAACCCGTGTAGGATGGGTTTCTTACCCATCACTCTGAAGCCGCCCAAAACGAGTGATAGGGAAAAACCCGATCCTACACACCACGCCAAAATAGGGCGGGGATACCCCCGCCCGCCCGAGCCTTTACCCCTTATCCCAATGGGCGATTACGTCGAACCCAACCGGTGTGGGCGGGCCTTCCATGAACTCGGCAAAATGACCCCACAGCTCGGCCACTTTTGGGGCGTTCGCGTTCGAGGTTTCCTCACTCTCCACCACCGAGATCACATAGCCCGACCCGTCTTCGTTCATCACGTTGGTAAAGCTGTGTATCCCGGGCATGCCCATGATTTCGGATTTCAAAGCGTTCATTTTTTCCGTCGCCGCCTCGCGCGTGCCGGGCTTCATCTTGAATTGGGTAATACGTGCAAACATTACTTTCCTCCCTCGTCTGGCGAAATTGCCATGGGGCGCGACCGGAGCGGCCGGGCCGCGCGCACCCTAGCACGGCAGCGATAAATCTCGCATTGATACTCGGGATTTATGGCTGTTTTCAACTGGACGGCCCACCACAACCAGGCAGTTGACACTTCAAGGTTGCAGCCCAGCGCAGGCTGCTTCACCTTTGAGATCACAAATCGTGATTCCAAACGGTGCCCATGATGAGTTCGAAGAACCTGCCCAGCACACAAGAAGTCCAAAGCGCCATTCACCGGGTACGTGGTGCCCGCGTGGTGCTGGCCGAGGATCTGGCGCAGTTCTACGGAAAATCCGTCAGCGCCTTCAATCAAGCCGTGTCACGTAACACCGACCTGTTTCAAGGCTACCGTTTTCAGCTGACCGATGCCGAGGTCGCCGATCTGCAATCACGGAATGTGATCTCGAAACCCAAGGGCCGAGGTGGACGGCGGGTCAATCCGTGGGTCTATACCGATTACGGCGTGGCTATCGCCTCGGCCCTGTTCAAGGACCCGCGCGCCATCAGGATCACCCGGATGATTACCGAGGCTTTCGTCGACGGTGCAAATGCGCTGGCCGAAACCCCGCGCAGCGATCCGGAAATCCTGCCGCCCGAAAGTGCCCCCGCCCAGCTGCTGCCCAATGGCGAACAGTTACGCGATTTGGCTGAAAACATCCTCGATTCCGGTCAGCAGAGCCTTATCGATTACATCGCCAACCCCACCACCAAGCGTCAGCAGGCTGTAGCCGTGATCATGAAGACCCTGGCCGAAACCGCCGGAGAAGAAGTGCGCACTCAGCAGGATCGCCTGCGCCTGCGCATCGCCGAACGGCTGGCCACGGGCGATTATGCCGATGATGACGACCGCAAAGGATTGCTGGAACTGTTGACCGCGATGAAAGGGTAGAGCCGCCCTTGCCTCTGACCTGTGGGCGACTAGCTTTCCTGCTATGCGCATCGTTCTGGTATCACTGATCCTCGGCACACCGGCCACCGCGTGGGAGGCAACGGTAGGCCAGATCTGCACCCTGTCACATGCCACGGACGAGGCAGAGATATTCCTGACCTACGACCCGGCAAAACCGCTTTACACCCTGTCGGTCACCCGAAAGACTGAGAGCTGGACCAAAACACCATGGTTTGCGATGCGGTTCGAAGGGCCAAACCCCATCGAAATTGCCACTCCGAACCATATCCTTTCTGACGGTGAGTCGTCACTGACGGTCACCGATACCGGATTTGGAAACGTTCTGAACGGGTTGGAATACAACCTGACGGCCTATGCGTTTACACAGGACAGGTTGACTGAATTTCCCCTGGATGGCGCTGCCCCCCAGGTTCGCGTCTTTCGTGAATGCGCTGGTGCTCAGCTGTCCTGAATGTATCAGAAGTCAAACAGATCTTCCAGAAAACCGCCACGTTTCTTTTTCTTGCGATGGCTGTGATCCGCCCTGTCATCATAACTGGACTGTGGCGGAGGTGGTGGCGTATAAGCTGTCGATCGCTCGATGATCTTATCCAGTTCACCCCGATCCAGCCAAACACCCCTGCATTGCGGACAATAGTCGATTTCGACGCCGCTGCGGTCCGTTATGACCAGTTGAGTTCCGTCAATTGGACATTGCATCATACGATCTCCCATTTTGCTACCAGCATGAAATGGGGTCGATCCGTTGCCGTGTCATCCCTCTGTGACATGACGCCCGAGCGCGTAGGTCGAAAAGGGAAGAAGCCGACAATTGCTCTTGGTCAAAGATGATCATCCAGTTCGCGCAATCATTGCCATCAGGGACGCACGAATTTGGCGGTTCCAAGAGACCTCTGTTGTGGCTCCGGGCTGTTCTGCACTTGCGGAACATTCACGCGCGGCGCATTGGCGACACCACAGGCGATCCCGTCGCCGTCCGGGTCATTGCGCTTATGATAGCCCGCCTGCCCCTCATAAAACGGCCCGACACCAATCGCCTGTGTCGCATCACATCCCGCCAGCGCGATCAGATGGATCACCGCCTCTTCCCGCTCATACTCGGACAGCCGTAAAAAGACACCCGTCGCGATCAACACGGTAGTCAACGGCAACAGCAAAACCATCACCAGAATTCGTACCGGAGACAGCGCCTGCCTGCGCAACGCTTCGGCGCGTTGATGTCGTCTGGACGACCGTGGATTCAGATCAGGCGCATCATGCGGAGGTTTCTTGAACAGCATTCCCTGATGTGTAACTCCGATATGTGGCAAAGCCGAGGCAGCCCGAATTCAAAAAACAGAACAGTGGGCCTGGATCAGGTCGGCAACATCGGACAATAATTCCCGTGCACCTGAGATGTTTGCAGATCGGACCAACACCATGACCGAGCTCACCCCCTATCGGACACCCGATGAAGCCGTTCGCTCGCAGGCGCGGGACCTTCTCGCGCATGGGCATTTTGCATCTTTGGCGGTTCTCTGTCCGGAAACAGGGTTGCCCTCGATCTCCCGGATCGCGTTGGCCACGGATGAAACAGGTAATCCTGTGACGCTGATCTCCACCCTTGCCGAGCATTCCCGGGCGCTGTGCGCCAATCCCAATTGCGCCCTCTTGGTAGGAGAGCCTGCGGAAAAAGGCGACCCGCTGACCCATCCGCGCCTGACATTGCACGTGATCGCCCGACCGGTTCACCGGTGCATGACAGGCTATACTGAATTGCGCGAGCGTTATCTGGTCTTGCGCCCCAAAGCGAAACTGTACATCGATTTCGCCGATTTCAACTTTGTGAGGTTCATCATTCAGGACGGCCTTTTGAACGGCGGATTTGGCAAGGCCTATCGTCTCACCACTCAGGATTTCTAACTTTCAGCGGACCACATGCACGGCACATCCTGCGTGACGCACGACATGGGACGCGGTTGACCCCAGCAGCAGGTCCTGCATCCCAGGTCGGTGAGACGCCATGATGATCAGATCCGGATGGTTTGCCTGGGCCCAATCCAGAATGGTTCGCCCGGAATGCCCTTCAATCACTATTCCCTTGGCATTCGGCAATTGCGATGCCAACTCATCCAGCTCAGTCTGAATCGCCTTTCGCGCCTCTGTCAGGTATTCGGACGGCATATAGGAAATCGCATAGTTCGGAATATGCTCGACCACATGCAACAATGTCACCTGTGCGTCTGGCGTGGCCAGAACCTGGGCCAGTTTCAATGACCCCGATGTGTCTCTTTCAGCATCGAAAGAGATGGGGACCAGAATATTGTGATACATGACGCGAGCCTCCGTTTTGCAGGCTCACTATGAAACAGTTTGACAACACATGCTTTGATTCAGGTCAGGAATTTCCGAATGTCTCCGCGACGTCGTACATGACCGGCTCAAAACTCTTGCACAGTTCATTGATTTTGCGGTTACGGTCACGCATTTCGGGCGTCCGCAGCATGGCAAGAAAATCCTCGCGGCGTTGCCACTGCGAATAGTTGGCGATCCGGGTTTGCGCATCATTGACGTGCAGCCCGGCGGAAACGAAACCTGGCTGCTTTGAAATGAACTCGGCATAGGCATCCGTCAGGGCTTCCAAAAGGTCCTGACAGGTGCCCGGTGTCATTTCAAAGGTCGTGATAACTGTTTGAACACTGGCGTTTTTAGCGATTTTCAGCATCGGGATTCTCCATTTCCTCCTCCAAGCCTAACACATCAAAATGAAACGTCGCCTATTTCCTGCCAGCTTCGCAAACCGGGTGTGTCAATACCAGCCATATCAGAGTGAAATGGCCACCCGGTTCGGGGCGGCCAGTCAAGGTTCTAGCGTTCCATGCGCATCAGAACTGACACTATTCCTTTCACATGGTCCGGCCACCGCAACAGAAAACTGTCGCCCGTAGCCCCCTGCTCGACCTCAACATGAGGAGAGCTGAAAACATGGTTGTTGAACACCCCCGAGAGCACACCGATCGTCGTGACCCCATCACAGCTGCGCGCCTTGCTATCGAATGGCAATTGCCCGCTTGCCGAGACATACCAGAGATTGGATACTGAATGTTGCGTATAGCGGACCCTCAGCGGATTTGCAGATTTTCTTGTCACCCCGTGATAGGTATTGTTCTGGAAAGTCACGTTGGCGTGCCTGTCCTTGTTCAAGTCAGCGAAGGTTGTATCAACCCTTTCCGCCCGAAAAATATCGCCGCTCGTAGCACGAAACTTGTTTCCGGTCACTGCCAGACCATTCAGGAAATGCCCGGGACCATAGGGGCGAATGACGATGTAACTGAGCCACGACGGAGCTTGGCTGGAATAGAATATGTTATCCGTGATGCTCATCGCACTGAAAGAAAAGCCACCGGTGTAGGTCGGCACCGGATCGCGTTCATTCGTCCATTCGATAAAACAGTTATCGACATAATTCTCAGCGATGGTGGAGCTGTTATAGGTGCCGATCATGATCAACCCGGCAGTGCGCACACCTTGCGGGATACTGTCGCCCTGAAAGAAGTGGTTGCCCAGGATCATATTGTTATCGCCGCCCAGAACGGCGAAATGCCTGAAACGCACCGCCCGGTTGTGGCGCAACTTCACATCGTTTGAATTGGTGTTCAAAGCGATGGAATACCGATCCGTCACAACAAGAGATTCTTCTGCGGACAGGAATTGACAGTTTTCAATTGACATGCCTTTGCACCCTGTGCCGGTCGAGGTGATCCCTCGATCTTTGGGACGGCTGACAAAACAGTCGTTCAACGAAAAGGTGCTGCCCGAGGCCGCCAGACGGATTCCGCTGCATCGGCTGTTGCATTGAAATTCGATCTGCTCCATGCCGAATTTCCGAAGCGTACTGAAACCACCGAAATCCAACAGATACTTGAAGGAATAAAACGTGAAGGACTGGGTCCCCGACGCGCCGACAAGAGGCGCGCTCAGTGTAATCTCACCCGCTCCGACATTTTTTGACCGCACATAGATCTCACGTCCGACACCGCTGCCGGCAACGTAAGATCCCACTGGAATATTGGCGACATTTGCAACATTGGTCAGGCGCGTTTTGTCCGAAGGGTCATAGGTCGCTGTTGACGTGAACTGCTCGGTATCCCAGGCCGCACTGCTTTTGACATCGAACTGGCCATTCCGGATTACACGACGGGTCGAAAAACCGCTTTGCTTGTTGGGAACTGCCGCCGCCATATCGATCGGAGAGGTCACCGAAATTTTGCGGCCCCCCAAATCAAGAGATTCATGGTCCGAGTTGTTCAGCAGAGCCTGAAACGCCTTTTTGAACGCCAGCTCCTCGTCTCCGAATGCCGCTATATAAGCGGGCAGATGGAAGTCCTTTGTCAGCAACAGCATTTTGTCATCCGGCATGGTGACGGTGCCTTCAAAGTCCATCTCGGACGCCATGCTTGTGTTTTCCGCCAGATGATAGGTCCCCTGTGGAACGTAAACCCGACGACCGCCCGCCGCCTGATCCGCTGCTTCAAACGCAGCTGAGTCGTCCGCTACGCCATCGCCGATGGCCCCATAATCCCGCACATCCACAACGCTGATCATCTCACGCAGGAAAACACTGGTGACATCTGTGATCTCCAGATCATCGACGCGCACCAACGCCCCGTTGGACCCCTCAATATCAAGACCGAAATGACCGTACAGGGCGGCCAGCCCCCACGGCATATCCACACCGGGGCGCTGGCCGGTGCCGACAATCGCCGTGAACTCATGCACAGCGCCATAGCCCGACAACGGGGTGGCTGGCCCCTGCTCCACGACACCCGCCACATGGGTGTCGCCCGCACCACCGGCCCAGGCCGCAATACGCACGGACGGCAATGGACCACTGATCGCCTTTATCCTGGCTTTGATCTGCAAATAGCAGCCGGGCAAAATCGGTGTCTGACCCATATACCGGAGCTGCTGCGTGGTATTCACTTTCAGAATCTCAAGACAGCCGCCAAAATCCGCATCCGCTGGCACGAACACCCCGGTGCCGGACCCGCCATATGTGGGCGAGCCAGGCGTCCCGTCTCCCGCAGACCAGACGGTCAGACCATTCGCGAATTGCGGTGGCATGAACACGATGCCGTCAGTGATTGCCTTGTTCATTGAAAACCCTTTCTCAATCGCGCCGCGCAAATCTGGCGGCGCGTCCAAACCCCGTGTTCAGGTCCGCCCCGAACGCGACAGTCTGGATACCGAAAGGGAATTAACCCCGGCTCATCTCACCGTGACGGTGGTGTTGCTTCAAGCCGCAGGGTCAGCATTGACTAACAACTGGACCCCGTTGATCTTCCAGCCGCCTTCCAGCGGGATCATCTGATAATCCAGAATATGAAACCGCCCGTTTCCGTCGGTGATCATCACCTTCTGCCACAAAGCCCCGGCAATCTCGCGCAGCTCCAGAAAGCGCACATCCGCCGGACGCCAAACCATGGGATACCCATTGCGCACCATGGCTCCAAAATTGTCGGGGTTTTGAAACAGCTGCTGGATGTTGGGACTGGCAAAGGTAAAGGCCTTCGCAAAATCATCCGCCTTAAAGGCTTGTATCTGCGCCGCGATGTTTGCCTCGATTTCGGCATTTTGCGCAAAGGCACCCGACGCCAGTCCGGCACTCAGGGATACAGCAAGCAATAGTCGAAGCATGGGGCCACCTCCTGCGAAAAGAGTAGCCCCACGCCAGTTCAGGTCAAATCAGACCAACTCTCCGGCCAGCGCCTTGTCAATCAGCGCAATTGTCTCGGGCACGCCATAAAGCGCGATGAAGCCGCCAAAGCGCGGACCTTGCGATGCACCAAGCAGCACTTCATACAGCGCCGTGAACCAACCACGCATGGGATCGAACCGTTCACGCCCGATGGAATAGACCACCGATTGCAGCGCCTCATCCTCGGTCGGGCCTTCATAAGCCTCAAGCGCGGCTTTCAGTGCTTCCAGTGCCTCACGTTCCTGATCCGTCGGAGCACGATGTTTGCGTGAGGGTTTGACGAAATCGTTGAAGTAGCAAACCGCAAAACCTGCAGCCTGATCCAGATCGGGATGGCTTTCTGCTGTCGCTTCCGGCGCATAGCGACGAATAAAGCCCCACAGTGCTTCTTTGTCTTCCGCCCCTGAGACCGACGCCAGGTTCAGCAACATTGCAAACGGTACAATCAGGGTCGATTCAGGAACGTCTCCGCCGTGAATATGCCATACCGGGTTGTTCAACTGCGCCTTCAGATCCTGACCGGGATAGGCACGCAACTGCTGGTGATACTCGTCATAAGCCTTCGGGATCACATCGAAATGCATACGCTTGGCCGTTTTGGGCTTTTGATACATGAAATACGCCAAGCTCTCGGTCGGCGCATAAGTCAGCCATTCGTCAATGGAGACACCATTACCCGACGACTTGGAAATCTTCTGGCCATTCTCATCCAGAAACAGCTCATACGAAAAATGCTCGGGCGCACGGCCACCCAGCGCACGGCAGATCGCGTCATATATCTTTTCGTTGGTCGCGTGTTCTTTGCCGTACATCTCGAAATCGACGCCCAGCGCAGCCCATCGTGCGCCAAAATCAGGCTTCCACTGCAGCTTTAAATTGCCACCAGTGACGGGCAGGGTCCATTCCTTGCCGTCCTCATCATCGAATGTAACGGTATAGGTCTCGGCGCAAACCTTCTTCATCGGCACATACAAAACCCGGCCGGTCTCGGGATGAATCGGCAGGAAGATTGAATAGGTCTGCTGACGCTCTTCCCGCAGGCTTTTCAGCATGATAGCCATCACGTCATCATACTTGTCGACCGCACGCTTCAGGATCTCGTCAAACTGACCCGAGCGATAGAAATCGCGTGCCGAGTAGAATTCGTATTCGAAGCCGAATGTATCAAGGAACCGGCGCAGCATGGCATTGTTGTACTCGCCAAAGCTGGGGTATTCGCCAAACGGATCGGGAACCGAGGTCAACGGGCGTTGCAAATGCTCCTCAAGCGCCTCGGGGTTCGGCACGTTGCTGGGTACTTTGCGCATCCCGTCCAGATCGTCCGAGAAACAGATCAGCTTGGTCGGGATGTCCGACAACGCTTCAAATGCGCGCTTGACCATCGTGGTCCGCGCGACTTCACCGAACGTACCGATATGCGGCAAGCCCGACGGGCCATAACCGGTTTCGAACAGAACATATCCCTTTTCAGGAGCACCTTTCTGATAGCGTTTGAGCAACCGGCGCGCCTCTTCAAAAGGCCAGGCCTTGGACGACATCGCGGTTTCGCGCAGTTCAGACATTTCAATATGCTCCATCGGGGAAGGTGTCTCGATCACCCCATGCAACCGGACCGACCCCTCCTATTGTGCCAGTGCAGCATGAGTCAATAAAACAGTGGAGCAATTCGCACTATACCCCGGTGAAAAACAGTATCTCCATCTGGTTGACAGGAACAAAGCTTGTTGAACCCGCAAACAGTTTTCTTGAAATGACTGCGCCACTTATTTCACTGACCGGCCCTACTGAAGCCACATTGGTCGGGCGATTGTGCCCGACGAAGCAAAAAAGTCACGGGCCGCTTGATCTGTCTTGGCCTGCGTATTTCGTGTGCTTACCGGGCAATGCTAAACAAAGGCGACAGGGGGGTTTCCCCGGACAAAAGGAAACGAGATGCGACGCGAAACCACCAACCGTATACGCTTTGTACTCGAAGATATCCTTCCCCCGATCTTACGTGACAGCGCCGCCTTTCATTGGCTTGCGTGTCGGGTTTGGGGAGAACATATCACACGCCTTGCAGAATTCCGCGAGCGCGCAACATACCTGACGGATGACGAGTACGAGAAACTCTATCGCGATCATCCACGCGTGCATCAGGGCACCGACAACTCCGAAGCCTGCATCAAACGGATAGCCAAGGATATCGTTGGGCAAAACATCTGCGATATCGGCTGCGGCACCGGCGTTCTGTTGCAGCGTCTCAAAGCTGCACGACCCGACATCACGCACCTGACCGGGGTGGATTTCGTGGTCGATGATGCGGATGCCATCGACAATATCGACTATGTCGCTGCCCGGATCGAAGAGCTTCCGTTTGATGACAACAGCTTTGACACCGTCATCTGCACTCATGTGATCGAACATCTTCTGGATTACCGACGTGCCATCGCTGAACTGCGGCGTGTCGCACGCAAACGCGTCATTATCGTCGTTCCACGCGAACGCGAAAGCAGGTTTACCTTCAATCCACATTTCAACTTTTTCCCCTATACGCACAGCTTTCTGCGCGCCGTGCATCCCAGCCCCGACATTCATGTCTGCGAGGATCTGGGGCGCGACATCTATTACTGCGAAGACCGCCCAAAGACAGAACCAAAACCGGAGCAGCCAAAATGACCCCGCCCGCCCCAACGGCGATGGTCTGGGTCGGTTTACTGTTTACACCGGTGATGATCTCCGTCGGCCAGATTTTGTTCAAACTAGCTGGAAACCGGATTGATGGACGCGACGCCACCGGATTGGTGGGGCTCATCCAAACTCTGTTCGACCCTTTCCTTCTGACCGCCTTTGCCATCTATGGTTCGGCGACGGTGCTTTGGGTGTACGTCCTGCGATATCTGACCCTGTCTCAGGCTTACCCGTTCATGGCCCTCAGTTTTGTTCTGGTACCGCTGGCCTCGCACCTCTTTTTTGGTGAAACCCTGGGACTGCGTTACTGGTTGGGGGCCGCACTTTTGATCTCTGGAATGATGGTCATGAATACCTGATCAGGCCTGCAGAGTGAAACAAGGTGTTGAACCTGACCCGCTGCGCTCATATCGTGCGTCTTCGAACAACCCCAATCAGGACCATCCCATGACCGAGCAAGCGCCCCACCCGATGTCCCCACAGGATTGCCTTGTGGCGATCATGGTTGCCGTCTCGGCCTCTGACGAAAACATCCGGACGGCAGAGCTGGTCAAAATCGAGGTCGCAGTCAACATGCTGCCGGTTTTCGCCGGATACGACATAGATCGGACCCGTCATGTGTCACAGATTGTGTTTGATCTGTTCGAACAGGAAGACGGGCTGGATGCGCTGTTTGGTCTGATCCGCGAAAACCTGCCGGAACGTCTGAACGAAACAGCTTATGCGCTGGCCTGCGATGTTGCGGCCGCCGACGGATCACTGGCCGAAACAGAGCTTCGTCTGCTGGAAGAAATCCGGTACGAGCTGAATATCGACCGCCTGCACGCGGCAGCCATCGAACGCGGGGCACGGGCGCGCCACACGGTCTGATTGTCGGACCCCAGGCAAGCTACAGCTTTCAGCTCCCGTATAGTGAGCCCCAGCGTTCCAGCAAGGCCCGCTGCAATTTCCGCGACCTGCGGTTCCAACTGCGCGCACCTTCCGGGCGCTCACGCTGCGCGCGCGGAATTTTTTCGCGATGGGCTACATCAGCCGTAAAAATCGCAAATGCCAGATCAACCCCGTCCGCCGTCGTCAGGAAACCACCCAACCCGGACACAAAGTTCAAGGTCCCTGTCTTGGCATCGACCTTGATGGGATGATTCTTGACAGGTCGCCCTTTCCGATCCGTCAGCGCAAAAGGTTTCATCAAGGGGCGCAATGCCCCTGTTTTCTGCGCTGCCACCAAAGCGGCAACCAGATCCGCAGGCACCATGCGTGAAGCGTCGCCCAGACCGGAATGATCGACCATCGCAATTCCGTTCACGCCAAAGCTTTGAGAGGCCCAGCGGTTCATCTCGGCCGCTGACTCCGCCAGGTTCTTAGGCTCAATACCACGCGCTTTGGTCGCAGCCAGCCCGACCATCTCGGCTGTCAGGTTGGTCGAGTATTTCAGCATCCCACGCAGAATACTGTCCAACGCATTGCTGCGATGCACCACAAGATCGACGCCTTTCGGAGACTCTCGCGTCACCTGGACGCGTTTCAGCACGATCCCGTTTGACCGGGCCAAAGTGCGAAACACATCCCCAGCGTACAAGGCTGGTTTGCGCACAGGCAACCAACGCGCCCCGCCATTGCCCAGCGCGCCCTTGGCCACGGTCCAGCGATCCTGCCGCGCGCTTGGCTGATAAGTATAGATCGGCAAGCTTCGGCTTTCGACCCGCATGGCTGCCATGTCCACTGCTGGCACATAACGCGCGCTTCGGGCATCCATGCTCACGTCATAGCCTTTACCGGCACGCTTCCACTCAAAGTGAACACGGTTGAAATTCAACGATATCCCGCTGATCGCCGGGCTGTACCCGACATGATCCGGCTGCCCGGGATCAATGCTGAACACGAAGGGCAGTGCCCCGTCATAGACCTTGAAGGCTCCGCGAACCTCGGTGATTCCGGTCTCGCGCAGGTTGGCCGCCATCTTGGCCAGCGCATCTGTATCGAGCAACGGGTCTCCGCCCCCTGCCAGAATCAGATCGCCATGCAGAATTCCGTTTTCAATCGACCCATCCGCGATCAAACGAGTTTCGAACCGATGGTCAGGCCCCAGAACGTCCAGCGCGTAAAGTGCGGTCATTGCCTTGCCAACGCTGGCCGGGGGCAAACCCGCGCCCTCGCCAAAAACCTCCAGCGGCGTCCCGGTCGCCACATCCGCCACAGCGAATACAACCTCACCCTTCAACCCTGCTGCTGCGACCAAACGCTCGGTGCCACTCAACAGCACCCCGCGCGCACGCGGCCTGAGCGAAACCAATGGCGCCTGCGCCAGACCAGCTGCTGGGATCAGAGACGCCCCCAATCCCCCCAGAAACATACGACGTGAAAAACGACCAGCCATAGCCGAATTAAAATCCCACAGATCAAATACGCGCAACCATTACCTGAGATTATGCGCTTGGTGAGGCTATTCCGGCAACACTTCCGCGCTCCAGTCGCCACGTGTCCGAATATCCGTTGAACTGACATCGACCATCGGCACGTTCACAAAACACCAGGCCGGAGCATGCGCCCGCCCCAAAAGTTGTCGCGCCTGCCCGTCGATCCTGTATTCCGCATAAGCCCGCGCCGCCGGAGACATCCGGGCCGAAATCCGATCTCCCGGCCGGGCCACCACACCGACCGGCACGCTGTCCATGATCAGCCGCCAGTCTTTCCATTTATGAAACTGCGCCAGATTGTCCGCGCCCATCAGCCAGACAAACCTGACTTGCGGATAAAGTCGCCGCAACGCCGCCAGTGTATCCGCAGTCGCCCGTGTGCCCGTCAGCGCTTCGATATTTGTCACATCGACTTTCGGGTGCTGCATCACATCTCGCGCCGCCGTCATCCGCCGTTCTATTGGCGCAGGCCCACGCTCTTTCAAAGGATTGCCGGGGGACACCAGCCACCACACCCGATCCAGTCCGAATGCCTTCATCGCCTCAAGCGTAACATGCACATGGCCCTGATGCGGTGGATCGAATGACCCACCGAACAAACCGACGACCTGCCCCGGCCGCGCATATGGAATGTCGTACCGCTCCATACTCTGCTGATGGTCAGAACTGCGGGGTGTTGTCAATCAACAGGTTGCACCACATCGCCCAGACAAACCCGCCCCGGTTGAATGACTTCGGCACACCACCCCCCATGCCCGCGCACAGCGGAATAGCCACCTTTGCCCAGCGCCTCTTCCATCCGGCTGCACGGCGCGCAAATCACAGTAAAGCGCAGAATAGCCTCGCCCACCTGTACCTCACGCCCCTTGAGCGCCGCCAGATTGATCCCCGACACCACTAGATTGCGCCGCAGAATGTCAGGCGCGACCGGCCCCAGCCCCAGATAAGACCCAATCGCAGCCAGATGCTCTTGCTGAATCAGCGTCACCGCCCGCTTGCCTGCGCGGCTGCGGTCACCTTCGAGGCCGTCGTTGGAGATCATCCCAGCATCAACTGTAACCATCTCCGCCCGCCGCTCGAGTCGTAGCCCGATCCATTCGACACGTCCTGGCTGCGCCCAACCGGCAATCAAGGATTTTAGATCACTCACTGCGTTCACCCGGGTCGTCAAATAGAGGGAGCCTGAAAGAGTCAAAGTCTTTCACTTTGCAATTCGCCATCGAGACACTACGCTTTCGCGGTATGGCAAACTGCTGCTTAGGATGAACGTAGGCTTTGACCATCTTTTGGTGCAGCCTAAAAACTTCGCGTGTCACTGAAACATTCCAAATATGCCATTCCTTTAGAATAGCTCCTCTCTGCTCAACAGTTGCTCCTGGGTGACCACTTCGATGTAATCGCCCATTGAAAACAACTTCTTCTCCTATTGGGAACATGCTGTTGGCAGCTTGGGAATTAATATAAAAATTCAAGTCCACACCAGAAGTTAAGTGCCTCAAGTTCTTCTTCACAGCTTTCAAATTGTAGTGAAATGCAGTTTCGTTTCTGATTGCTCTCGCAATAGCCCAACCTTGGCCACTTTTGACTTCTTTCAGTCTTTGCGCAGTCTTATCTATCAAGTCTAATAACGGCTTCGGCAGCTTGGACACCTGCCGGTTGTTTTTCTCGACGAAATCTATGAACTCGTAAAGCTTGGCGGACCAAATGCGTAAGACCACAGCGCGCTGAGAGATCGAAGCTAGGTTTACCAAGAATTCGTCGTCGAAATCATGAGCCGAAGCGAGATAGAGACGCATCATAGTACGAACTTCACTTGCAATATATGAAGTTAAAGCTAGTGCGGCAGCTTCCCATTCCTCCATTTCAGAGAGATCGGCTTCGCTAAACTCCAGTACGCTAAATTCCACCGACCTGCGTTGTTCGCCCTGCATAAAAATGTCCTCTCTCAGTTGCTCAAACAGATAGTGCCTCATTGCCCCCACCCAACGCATCCGCTATCACACCGCCCAACCCAATTTCCCCGACCCAAAGGACGCGACATGGCCGCCTATCAATATGTCTACCACATGCAGGGTGTCTCCAAGACCTATCCTGGTGGCAAGAAGTGCTTTGAAAACATCCACCTGAGCTTTCTGCCCGGCGTGAAAATCGGTGTTGTCGGCGTTAACGGTGCGGGTAAATCGACGCTGATGAAGATCATGGCGGGTCTGGACAAGGACTTCACCGGCGAAGCCTGGGCGGCCGAGGGTGCCAAGGTCGGCTATCTGCCGCAGGAACCGAAGCTGGACGAAACCCTCAGCGTGCGCGAAAACGTCATGCTGGGCGTGGCGGGGAAGAAGGCAATCCTCGACCGCTATAACGAGCTGGCGATGAACTACAGCGATGAAACCGCTGACGAGATGGCCAAGCTGCAGGACGAGATCGACAGCCAGAACCTGTGGGATCTCGACAGCCAGATCGACGTTTCGATGGAGGCGCTGCGCTGCCCCGCCGACGATGCCAACATCGCCAACCTCTCGGGTGGTGAGAAACGTCGAGTGGCGCTCTGCAAGCTGCTGCTGGAAGCGCCTGACATGCTGCTGCTCGATGAACCGACCAACCACCTGGACGCCGAAACCATCGCCTGGCTGCAACAGCACCTGATCGACTACAAGGGCACCATCCTGATCGTCACCCACGACCGCTATTTCCTCGACAGCATCACCGGCTGGATCCTCGAACTGGACCGGGGCCGCGGCCTGCCTTACGAGGGCAACTATTCCGCATGGCTGGAACAAAAGGCCAAACGGCTGGAACAGGAAGCCCGTGAAGACAAGTCCAAGCAGAAGACCCTGCAGCGCGAGTTGGAATGGATGCGTCAGGGCCAGAAGGCCCGTCAGGCCAAATCCAAGGCCCGGATCAACGCCTATAACGAGCTGGCAGACCAGTCCGAGCGCGAAAAGCTAACCCGCGCCCAGATCGTCATCCCCAACGGCCAGCGCCTTGGCGGCAAGGTGATCGAGGTCGAGGGCCTGTCGAAACACATGGGCGACAAGCAACTGATCGAAGGGCTGGACTTTGCCCTGCCCCCCGGCGGCATCGTCGGCGTCATCGGCCCCAACGGTGCTGGTAAATCGACCCTGTTCAAAATGCTCACCGGTCAGGAAACACCTGACGCAGGCACCATCACACTGGGCGACACGGTTGAGCTGTCCTATGTCGACCAGTCCCGCGACGACCTCAAGGACAACGACACCGTGTGGGAAGCAATCACCGGCGGCGCCGAGATCATCCAGTTGGGCGACGCGCAGGTCAATTCCCGCGCCTATTGCTCATCCTTCAACTTCAAGGGCGGCGACCAGCAGAAAAAGGTCTCACTGCTATCCGGGGGTGAGCGCAACCGCGTCCACATGGCCCGCCTGCTGAAAGAAGGCGGCAACGTCCTGCTGCTCGACGAACCCACCAACGATCTGGACGTCGAAACCCTGCGCGCGCTGGAAGACGCCCTGGTCGATTTCGCCGGCTGCGCCGTCGTCATCTCACACGACCGCTTCTTCCTCGACCGGATTTGCACGCATATTCTGGCGTTCGAGGGGGATGCACATGTGGAGTGGTTCGAGGGCAACTTCGAGGACTACGAAGAGGACAAAAAACGCCGTTTGGGACCGGACGCGTTGGAGCCCAAGCGGTTGAAGCATAAGAAGTTTGCGCGGTAGAAGCTAACGTTATACTGATATTCATAGATGGATCTTGAGTACTAATAATGGGTTCCTAGAATTGGCCGAAACCGAAGGTGCAAAACAAGTTGTTAAAGATCTCGCGGAAGGGTTTAGTTTGTATGCGAAGCTATCTAATCGATTGTGGCTCTCGCTTGTAACAGTGTTGGCTGTTGTCGTCTTACCTGAAACGCAACTAACTGAAGACGGGGGTGCGATAACAAAATCACTGCCATTCGGGCTTGGAATAGTCGAAAAAGGGCTTTTCGACGTCTTGGCATTCTTCACGATGTGCGCTCTGGCTGTTTCATATAGTTCGGCTCGGGCGAATGCGATGTTGGCATATGACTTAGCACACAAAGCGATTGACCAAATTGCAGACCCAGATAAGTCGATTGTTACTCAACGGCAATTTTTTGACATTATGTCATACCCAACGCTTCTTCGCGTTGGACCAATATCTGTAATTACACGTTTAAGATTCAAAAACAGAAAATCAATTTTACTTATGAGCTCGTGGATGTACGCTATTGTCAAAAACATGGGTGTGATAATAACTTATGCTATCCCATTGTACGCAATTTTTTATTCTTATTACTCAATTGCTCAAAACCTTAACGTATGGTCTTGGGTTATGTGGGTCGCCTTTGGGACAGGTATGTTAGCGAGCCTCGCAATGGTTCAAGTATTGCTGTCCGATATAGTTCTTACATTGGGAGTTTTTCGACGGCTCTCTAGCTCTAATGACGACACATAACAAACCTAGGGTGGGTGCTTACACCCGTCACTCCTCAATTCTCCAAAATCCCACCGCGTCAAATGTAGGTGAAATCATCCATCCCAAGGCTCTCCGAAAATGCCCTCGGTGACACCACCTTGCCATTCCGGATCAACCCGACCTGCGCGGATATCGCAATGAATTGGCGAATACGCATATTGATCGGCGGCTTGACCAGCTCGCCCACGAACGGGGCCGCCACTCTACGGCCTCCCAATTCTCAATGTATGTGATGATTGCAGGGGCAGTGCTTACGCAGATCGGTTTGCGCGAATCTTTCCGACGCCAAACAGCCCTGTCACCGCGCCGACCAGCAGTAGCCAACTGGCGGGAAGCGGGACGGCTGCGACATTCACATCCGCACCGGTGCCCAGCGTCTCGGTTTCGCCGCAGCTCTGCTCACAGAATTCCGGATTGGCATTTTCTTCGAGCTCGGCCAGTTCTTCCCAAGCCTCCTGCAAAAGGTCATACCTGCCGAGTTCTTCCAAATGACGAAGCCTGCCCATGCGGCGCGCGATCATGTCTTCGAATGTAGAAACTTCAATATCCTGTTCACGCAAAAAGATGGGCTGGTTATCCAGCTCTTCTTCAGACACGTTCAGTTCCAAACTCTCCGCTCCAACAGGAACGGTCAGAGCATGCGACGCTCCGGCCCAGCACATCAGCATTATCGTACATAAAGCTCTCAAATTCTCCCCCACGGCCACTGCGGATATTTTAACATCAGCCTCCGGTTTTTCCAAATATCGCATTTCTTGAATGAAAACTGATGGTTGTGAACAATATCCTTGTTCAACCGAACAAAACGTCTCTGGTATTGGCGCTTGGGGCCACAACTGACGATTGACCGGCAAATTCGTGCAGGCGCGGTTTTCGGATTTCACCCTAAGTGTTTGAACGCAAAGGCTCGCAACCACTGGCTGAATGCGCTGCCAAAGGTTTATCCGCTCCTCTCGGCGAAAAAAGTACGAATCGGGCAGCATGCGCAGGATGGGGTTTGACCCCATCTTCCTTGTCTCCGACACCCTGCGCGTAAACCGCGCCTTGATCGCACCCCACCGCGTCGAATAATCCGTATCCCTCGGCGACAATGTCCAAACTGCATGCAGATGATCGGGCAACACAACAAACGCATCGCACCAGAACGGTCGCTCTTTCTGTGTCACCGCAAACGCCACCCGCAAATGTGCGACCTCGCGCGTCAACAAATCTGATGATCGGTCGGCCAGGGACACGGCGAAAAAGTACCTGGCTCCGGGAATGCGGACCCGCCGGTGGTTGCTCATACCCCAACTTGATCACAGGCTTGGTTAACGGATTCTGAATTCCGTTAGTATGCTCTGAGCCATCAACCACATCATGTAGAACGCGCTCAAAGTGATACCTAATCCGATCGGCGGATTCTTGTGCAAATCGGACAATTGACCCTCAAACCCTTGTACGAAACGTACAAAATCCCTTGTCACACGGCCTGACCGATGCCATATCAAAGGCGCTTACGTTTTTCTATTTCGACCCACTGTCTCCGTTACCGGCGCTCAGTCTATCGATACAGACGACGACGCCGGGCTGCCGCATCCCCGTGGGCAGCACTAAAACAGGAGACACGGATATGCCTGCAGGCACCGTAAAATGGTTCAACACCACCAAAGGCTTCGGCTTTATCGCACCTGAAGAAGGCGGCAAAGACGTCTTCGTCCACATCTCGGCTGTCGAGCGTTCGGGCCTGACCGGTCTGGCCGACAACCAGAAAGTCACGTACGAGCTGCGCGCTGGTCGTGACGGCCGCGAAAGCGCCGACAACATCCAGCTTGCATAAGCTTGAGATCGGGTGAGGGAACTCCCCTCGCCCTTTTTTCCGCCTCGCTGCCAGTGGCAGGCGGGACACATCACAACCGCGTGATGTTTGCCCTAGAATTGACCAAATATCATACCATGATGAAACTGAAACGCAGGTTTCTTCGGTCATTTGATGAGGGTTTCGATGTTCACACGCCGTATTTTTCTGGCCGGGACCGCGGCCAGCCTGTTGCCGGGTATAGCCAGCGCCAAGAAAGCGGTCGAGTATGATCCGACGCCGCAATTCGTGCGCATCAAAAAGCAGTTTGTACCTGGGCAGCTGTTGGTCGCACCCCGCTCGTTCTATCTCTATTTTGTCACTGAACCGCGCAAGGCGATCCGTTATGGCTGTGGTGTCGGCAAAGCTGGGCTGGAATTCACCGGCACAGCCACCATCGACGTGAAAAAGGAATGGCCCACTTGGCGGCCAACCGAGGAGATGATCGAGCGCGACCCGGTGGCTTATGCTAAGTTCAAAGATAACGAGTATGTCCAGCCCGGCGGAGGAGATAATCCTCTGGGCGCTCGGGCTCTGTATCTGTTCCAGAACGGTGTCGATACTTATTTCCGCATCCACGGCACAACGCAGCCACAGACCATTGGCCGAGCAGTATCGAACGGATGCATCCGGATGCTGAACGAGCATGTTGTAGATTTGTACAACCGGGTTCCGATCGGAACCGTTGTTACGGTCGTCTGAGTTTACGTGGAGGAGTTGTTACCCTTCACCGTCCGCCTTATCCACAAGCTTCAATACAGACGGACCCAGCGCGTCTACTATCATTGCCACACCAGCTGCATTCGGGTGAATTCCATCGGGTTGCATGAACTGCGACACGGCTCCGGGGTCGCCCTGTGCGGCAAGCCCTTCAAAGAAATTGGCGGCAAAAAGAACGCCAAACTCTTGCGACAAGTCAGGATACATATCGTCGAAGGACTGTTTGTATTCGGCGCCGTAATTTCCCGGTGCCTGCATGCCGACGAGCAAAACCGCGACATTCGCGTCGCGTGCAGCTTCAAGGATTTTGCGCAGATTGGCCCGCGAGGCGGCGGGGTCGATCCCGCGCAACAAATCGTTGCCACCAAGGGCAACGATCATACCGTCCACATCCGGCGTCAGGGTCCATTCCACCCGCGCAGCCCCGCCCGCTGTCGTATCTCCGGAAGCCCCCGCATTGATAATCCGAACATTCGCGCCATGTGCCCGCAGCCAACGGTCAAGCTGGGGAACAAATCCCTCCTCTTGAACCAGCCCATAACCATGGGTCAGTGAGTCTCCCAAAGCGGCAATCACCACCTGTTCGGCTGTGGCAGCGAAACCGCAGCACGTAATAAGACATGTCATCAAAGCCTTGCGCAACGTGGTGATCGCTCCATATCCCAAAAGACCGCTCCTTTTTCGGGTAGACCCATGACCTCTGCTGTTCTCACCCTTCAAAATGCCGCTTTGTCTCTGGATGGCAATGCCGGACGGGTCGATATTCTGCATGACATTACGTTGACTGTGAACAGGGGTGAAACGCTAGGGCTTGTTGGGCCTTCCGGGTCAGGCAAATCTTCGTTGCTGATGTTGATGGGCGGGTTGGAACAAGCGACGCGCGGTCAGGTCGCCGCTTTGGGTCAGGATCTGACCGACATGGATGAGGACGCCCTGGCCCGATTTCGACGCAATAGCATGGGAGTAGTATTTCAGAACTTCCACCTGATCCCGACAATGACGGCGCTTGAAAACGTGGCGACCCCCTTGGAATTGGCGGGGCACGAGGATGCGTTCGATCGGGCCGCGCAAGAGCTGGACGCGGTTGGCCTGTCGCATCGTCGCGATCATTACCCAGCACAACTGTCGGGTGGCGAACAGCAACGTGTTGCTCTGGCGCGGGCGTCTGCCCCGCGTCCCAAAATTCTGCTGGCGGACGAACCGACCGGGAACCTGGATGAAACAAATGGGACCGCGATTGTTGATCTGCTGTTTGGGCTGCGCCGGAGATACGATGCAACCCTCGTTCTGGTGACACACAGCCATACGCTGGCAGAACGGTGTGATCGGGTGATCCGCCTGCGCGACGGCAGGATCGCGGAAGAAACCCGGCAGGAGGCCGCAGAATGAGCCTGCGGCTTGCCGGGCGGTTGGCCCGTCGAGAGCTTCGCGGCGGACTGCGCGGTTTTCGGATATTTCTGGCATGTCTGGCACTGGGGGTTGCAGCCATTGCAGCGGTCGGGTCGGTGCGGCAGGCCATCCAGGCCGGGCTTGCGCAAGAGGGGGCATCACTGCTGGGCGGCGATGCCGAGCTTGAATTCACCTATCGTTTTGCCGACGAGGCCGAGCGTGCCTGGATGCAGCAGACGTCCGAGCAGGTATCCGAGATTGTCGATTTCCGCTCGATGGCCGTTGTGCCCGGTGCCGCCGGACCGGAACGGGCGCTGACGCAGGTTAAGTCCGTCGATGATTCTTATCCCCTGATTGGATCAGTTGCGCTAAAGCCGGACATCACGCTGAACGATGCTTTGAGCGCCAGTTCCGGTTTACCCGGGGCCATTATGGAGCCCCTGCTGATAGATCGGCTTGGGTTATCTGTCGGTGATCATTTTACGCTTGGCACGCAAGAGTTCATCCTGACGGCAGCCCTGCTGAACGAACCTGACAGCGCAGCGGACGGGTTTGGCCTTGGGCCACGCACATTGGTTCGGACAAAGGCGTTGCAGGCGTCCGGTTTGCTGGAACCCGGAACTCTGTTTTCGACGAAGTACAGGTTGTCGCTGCCCCAAGGCGTCAACCTTTCGGATGTGGCGGCAAAGGCCAGTGGGGCATTTGAAGGTACCGGGATGCGCTGGACCGACGCTCGAAATGGCGCGCCCGGAATATCCGAGTTCGTCAACCGCCTCAGCGCCTTTCTTGTCCTTGTCGGGCTGTCCGGTCTTGCCGTCGGTGGTATCGGCGTATCCGCTGCCGTGCGTGCTTACCTGACCCAGAAAACAGAAACCGTTGCAACACTGCGCACATTGGGGGCGGATCGCGCCACCATCTTCCAGACTTACATGATCCAGATCGGGGTGCTTTCCGTCATCGGCATCTTGATCGGCCTTGCGCTGGGTGGGCTGGCACCGCTTGTGCTTGCCCCATTGCTGGAAAGCCAATTGCCTGTTCCGGCAATATTTTCCCTGTATTCGAAACCGCTTATCGAAGCGGCAATCTATGGTTTGCTGACCGCATTTCTGTTCACACTTTGGCCACTGGCCCGAACCGAGGACGTGCGCGCCGCAACTTTGTTTCGCGATGCGTTAAGTTCGGCCCGTCCTGTTCCGCGCCTGATTTATGTCGTGGCATCGGGTATCGGGCTGGCGCTGCTCATCGCCATTGCATCGTGGTTCAGCGGTTCAACCCGGCTCACCCTCTGGACCAGCAGCGGGCTTGTTGGCGCGTTGGCATTGCTGACCTTCGCAGCCTATGCCATTCGCAAACTAGCCCGGGCTGGCACTCCCCTTGCCCGCGGCCGCCCCGCCCTGCGATGGGCCTTGTCCGCCATTTCAGACCCGCGTGAAAGCGCAGGGTCGGTGGTTCTGTCACTCGGGCTGGGCTTGTCGGTGCTGGCTGCGGTCGGACAGATCGACGGCACGCTGCGCAATGCGATCTCAGGCAATTTGCCGGATGTCGCGCCTTCGTATTTCTTCGTAGACATCCAGAAGGATCAAATGCCCGGCTTCACCGAACGCCTTCAAACTGACCCTGCCGTCAGCCGCATTGAAAGCGCACCGATGTTGCGCGGGATCATCACGCAGATCAACGGTAGACCTGCGCGGGACGTGGCCGGAGATCATTGGGTGTTGGAGGGGGATCGCGGCGTAACCTATTCGGTTGAACCTCCCTCGAATGCGCGCGTGACTGCAGGGGACTGGTGGGCCGAAGACTATGCAGGTGCGCCTCAGGTCAGCTTTGCCGCCGAAGAAGCCGAAGAGATGGGGTTGAAGCTTGGCGACCAACTGACCGTCAATATCCTCGGGCGCGACATCACAGCAGAACTGACCTCGATGCGCGAGGTGGATTTTTCTACGGCGGGCATGGGGTTCATCATGTCGATGAACCCGTCTGCGCTTGCCGGTGCGCCGCACAGCTTTATCGCGACAGTCTATGCTGAAGAACAGGCAGAGGCCGCCATCCTGCGAGACCTTGCAGGCCAATTCCCGAACATCACAGCCATTCGAGTACGCGACGCCATTGACCGGGTCTCGGGTCTGCTGGCAGGCATCGCCGCTGCGACTTCTTATGGCGCGGGCGTGTCCCTGCTGACCGGATTTCTGGTTCTGATAGGCGCGGCGGCGGCGGGTGAACCTGCCCGCAGGTACGAGGCGGCAGTCCTCAAGACACTCGGAGCGGACCGTGGCCGCATCCTGCGGAGCTTTGGCTTGCGGTCTGTCCTGCTGGGGGCCGCAGCGGGCTGCGTCGCTTTGCTGGTTGGCATCCTGGGCGGCTGGGCCGTAGCCACCTACATCTTTGAAACGGAATTCACAGTCATCTGGTCTTCGGCCTTCAGCATAGTTCTGGCCGGAATCAGCGTCACATTATGTGCAGGGCTAGCTTTCGCCCTGCGCCCCCTCTCCGTTCGACCGGCCCGGATTCTACGCGCCAGCGATTAGTTTTAACGAACGCAGGCCACAGGCTGCAAAAGCTTTAGCAACGGATCATTGTCACAAACCAGCGCGTCCAAAGAAACGTCGTCAAGAGACGCATAGAACACCTCAGCCGCGTCTTGCAACGCCAGCCGCAACCGACAGGCGTCCGTCAAAGGGCAAGTGTTGTCTGCATCAGCAAAACACTCGGCAATGGGCAATGCACCTTCGACATGCCTAAACACTGCGCCAATACGTATCTGGTCCGCCGGGCGCGCCAGTGACATCCCGCCGTTACGGCCGCGCTGCGTGCTCAGGTAGTTCAACTGGCTTAGCTGATTGATCACCTGCGCCAGATGGTTTTCCGAAATATTGCATACTTCGGCGATTTCGGATTTCGTGACCAACCTGTCCGGGTGAGCTGCGCAATACATCAACAGACGCACTGCGATATTCGTCCGCTTGGTAATCCGCATGAGGGCCTCCCTAATTTCAAGATACAACCTTATTGCATGTCCGGGAAAAAAGCGGTTTGACATACATCAATCGATGAAAAGGAAGCCCTTTCGATGGCTGATCCCTACTTCTTTGGCTATGGCAGCCTGGTGAACCTGGCGACGCATGATTTCCCCAACCCCCGCCCCGCGAGGCTGAAAGGCTGGCGACGAGCATGGCGCCACACTGACCTGCGCCCTGTGGCCTTTCTGACCGCTGTACCTGACGCAGAGTCCGAGATCGAAGGTATGATTGCACATGTGCCAAAAAACGACTGGGCCGCACTGGATGAGCGTGAATGGGCTTACGACCGAATTCTTGCGACGGATGCAATTTCCCATCCACTGACGCATGAGGTCGAAATCGCTGTCTATGCAGTTCCGCAAAGCCGACACAATGAACCCAGTAACCACCACCCGCTGTTGCTCAGCTATATCGATGTAGTTGTGCAGGGGTACTTGCGGGCGTTTGGAGAGGACGGCGCTGATCGCTTCTTTGCGACCACAAGCGGCTGGGAGGCCCCGATCCTGAATGATCGCGCCGAACCACGTTATCCGCGCCACCAGCAGCTCAAATCTGCCGAGCGTGGTTTTGTTGATGATCGCCTGACCAGTTTGTCGGTTCGAATCGTGCACCCGGCCTAACGATAAAGGGCCACGCCCGCGACGTGACCCCTACCTGCAATTCTTCACCGCGTTAGCCCCGCGCGCGTATCACCTGCATCAGCGGCAACAGAGCGGCCATTTCCGGCCCGCGCTCCATACCGGTCAGCGCCTTGCGCAGCGGCATGAACAGGTCTTTGCCTTTGCGACCAGTCGCCTCTTTCACGGCTTTGGTCCAGATACTCCAGGTCTCGCCATCGAATGGGCCTTCGGGCAACAACGCGATTGCATCGGCGATGAACTCACGATCTTCGTCGGCAACCATCGGCTCAGCCCCATCGCGGCAGAGCTCCCACCAGCCCTTGAGATCAGCCAGAGTGGTGATGTTTTCACGCGCCATGGCCCAGAAAGGCGCGGCCAGCTCCGAAGGAACGCCCGCATCAGCCACAGCGTCAGCTACATCCACCAGTGGCAGCGATTGCAAATGCTTGGCGGTCAGCGGGAACAGGTCCTGCACATCAAACTTTGTCGGCGCCGCGCCAAACCGGTTCACATCGAACCCTTCGATCAGTTCTGCCATGTCCGACCGCAGCTCAACCGGGTCAGACGAACCCAGCCGTGCCATCAAGCTCAGCAGAGCCATCGGCTGGACACCCTGTTCACGCAGATCTCGCAGGGCCAATGTACCCAGTCGTTTCGACAGCGCTTCGCCCTGTGGCCCTGTCAGTAGCGAATGATGCGCAAAGCGTGGGCAATTCCCGCCCAGCGCTTCGATGATCTGAATCTGCGTCGCCGTGTTGGTCACGTGGTCCGAGCCACGTACAACATCGGTCACTCCCATCTCGGTGTCATCCACTACAGACGCAATCGTATAGAGAACCTGGCCGTCGCCACGGATCAGAACCGGATCAGACACCGAGGCCGCATCGATCGAGATGTCGCCTAGAATACCATCAGTCCATTCGATCCGCTCATGGTCCAGCTTGAAGCGCCAGACACCGTTGCCACGCTCGGCGCGCAAAGCCTCTTTCTCGGCGTCCGACAGGTTCAGCGCAGCACGGTCATAGACCGGTGGCTTGCCCATGTTCAGCTGCTTCTTACGCTTCAGATCCAGTTCGGTTGGCGTTTCAAACGCCTCATAGAACCGGCCCATCTCGCGCAGTTTGTCGGCGGCCTCGGCATAACGATCCAAACGATCCGACTGCCGCTCGACCTTGTCCCAATGCAGACCCAGCCACTCCATGTCCTGCTTGATGGCATCGACGTATTCTTCTTTCGACCGCTCAGGATCGGTGTCGTCAATGCGCAAGATGAACGTACCGCCAGCCTTGCGGGCGATCAGATAGTTCATCAGGGCGGTGCGCAGGTTGCCCACATGTATATATCCGGTGGGCGACGGGGCAAAACGGGTGGTTGTCATGGGTGTCTCCTGTTGGCGCGGCTCTTGTCACATAGGGGCGATTTTGTCCAGCCGCCGCTTGGTCCTTCAGGCGTTTCAGGAAGGTTCTACTGGCCACAACTTGTTGAGATCGTCCAACCCTGCGCGAATTAACTCGGACAATACACCTGTATCGACATCCGCCAGCTTGTTCACATAAAGGCACGACTTACCCAGCTTGTGCTTACCCAATCTGGACGTGATATCCCCGAAATCTGCGTAGCCTGGCATGATGTAGATCACCAACGCCGATTTGCGTGGGGAAAACCCGGTTGCCAGGAAATCCCCTTCACGACCCGATTTGTAACGATAGTGGTACCGGCCATACCCGATGATCGACGGCCCCCACATGACCGGAGCATATCCGGTAACGGTACGAAAAAGATTGTCCAGCGCCTGTGCGTCTTCGGCCCGGCGTGCCGGTTTGATCGTCGCCAGGAAATCTGCAACGGCTTGATCCGTTGGAACCGTCTTGTTTTCTGATCGCGCCATGAACAAAAATTAACACGTAATGTTCATCCACGCACCCCATCTGGATGGCATATAAGCTGGCAAGAGACTCACGACGCCCTAATTGAACCGAAGATGTCCTGACAGGGAGAACGAAAATGACGATTAAACTCACTCGCCGCAGCGCCTTGGGGGCTGCCGCCGCCTTGCCGTTTGCATCCGCAGCAGCACCGGTTCTGGCCGCAGGGACGGAATCCAAAGCAAACTCGACCATCGCGAAGTCATTTCAAGTTGGCGATTTCACCGTCACGACCCTGCTGGATGGCAGCTTTCCGCGCGACGGCGCCAAAGAGATTTTCGGTGGCGGAGCATCAGACGAAGAATTCGCCAAGATTTCGGCGGAAAACTTTATTCCGGCGGATGCCGCGCAGTTTTTCTTTACCCCCTCATTGGTCAATACCGGCTCAGAGCTGGTTCTGTTTGACACCGGGCTTGGGCAAGGTGGCATTCAGGCCGCGCTGGCTGATGCGGGCTTGACCCCGGATCAGGTCGATGTGGTTGTGATCACCCATATGCACCCCGACCACATCGGCGGCATGACGACCGATGGCGCGCCTACTTTCGCCAATGCGCGCTATGTGACGGCTACACCGGAGTATGATTTCTGGGCAGCGCAGGACGCAGGCAATCGTGTCGGTGATCTGGTCGCCGAAAAAGTAACGCCACTGGCCGAGAAAATGACGTTTGTCGGGGATGGGGGCGAGATTGCATCGGGCATCACCGCAGTTGCCGCTTTCGGCCACACGCCGGGTCACACAGTGTATCATCTGGAAAGCAACGGGCAGCGTCTGGTGCTGACGGCGGATTTGGCCAATCACTATGTCTGGTCTTTCGCCCATCCTGAATGGGAAGTCCGGTTTGACATGGACAAAGCCGCGGCAACCGCTGCGCGCCGCAATGTTCTGGGTATGCTGGCGGCCGACAAAGTGCCGATGGTCGGCTATCACATGCCCTTCCCCGGTGCAGGCTATGTCGAACCTCGCGGTGACGGGTTCCGCTTTGTCCCGGTCAGCTATCAGATGATGGGTTAAGCTATCAGTACCCCGGATCCGGCCGCACTTTTGAACCATCGGTAAACCGCGACAGGCGAAAGGCGGCCGGGTCCACGCAAGGCGTTGTTTCGGCAACCAGATCAGCCATCAATCGCCCCGCTCCGGGTCCGATGCCAAAACCATGGCCGGAAAACCCTGTGGCAATGTACATTCCCGGCAAGTCATCCACACCCGAGATGACTGGAATGGCATCCGGGGTCACATCGATCATGCCCGCCCAGCTTTGAACGATCTCGCCGTTCAGCAAAATGGGATACCCCTTGCAAGCGCGGGCCCAAGCGTTGCGCAATACTTTTTGTGACGGCTCCGGGTCCAAAATCCGGCAATGCTCGAACGGTGTCACATCTGTCGGCAGCCATCTCCGGTCCTGCCGCGCTTCGATGGCCCAGCGTTTAGAGAGGCGAAAACGCAGGGACTTCCATTCCTGTGCGAAGGCGGGCAGGAACCGCATCGCCAGGCGGAAACTGTCGGGCACAATGTCCACTGTGTTTTCGTGACCGGAAGCAATTGTGTAACCGCCATCGGCCCGTTTTCGGATCGCAAAATCATCCGACCACAACGATACCTCGGGCCCGTCCGCAACCGGAGATGTGCGCAGGACCGTATTCAGAACCTTGAGCTGCGGCAGCTCAATTCCCGCATTGCCCGCAAACAGGCGCGACCACGCCCCCCCGGCCAGAACGACGCGGCCACAAGCAACCTTGCCGCGTTCCGTGAACACACCGGCAATACGGCCATCCTGTTCGTCCACACTCCGCACGGCACAGTTTGTCATGATAACTGCACCTTGGTTTCGCGCGGCCTCGACGATGGCCGGGGCAGTCCATTGTGGTTCGGCACGTCCGTCCTGCGGCATATACAACGCTGTTTCAAAACCCGTTTGGTTCCTTTGCAGAAGACCTGCCAACTGACCGCCCGAAACTATCCGTGCACCGGTCTGCAAACCTTCCACATGGCGCAACCAACGCTTCAAATTGCTCGCGTCCCTCTTGCCTGACGCGCCAAAAAGGATGCCGGATTGACTATAGCCCGTTTTGCGTTCCAGCCGGTCATCAAGGGATTGCCAGATGCGCAAAGCTTCTTGCATCAGGGGTATTTCCCGTGGATCCCGCATCCCCAAACGTACCCACCCCCAGTTGCGAGAACTTTGTTCAGCGGCGATCTGCCCCTTTTCGCACAGAAGGACCGAGGCACCCCGCTCAGC
The DNA here is from genome assembly GCF_947497005.1 of uncultured Ruegeria sp. Taxonomy (GTDB): domain Bacteria; phylum Pseudomonadota; class Alphaproteobacteria; order Rhodobacterales; family Rhodobacteraceae; genus Ruegeria. The sequence continues at coordinate 65,372 of NZ_CANMFF010000007.1, forward strand.
CAGTTCCAGCGCGGTTGAAACACCGATGATGCCGCCGCCAATGACCACAACATCGACGGATTTGGGAAGGGCAAGATCAGATTCTACAGGAGTCGGTTTAGGAGCGGTCATCAATAGGCCTTACTCTGTCGCTTGGACCGCTATGGAGACCAAGACACAAAGCAAAGGCAATATCCATTGCCGTGATGACCACAGGAAATTTGGCGTCAGTGACCTAGACGCCAAAGGTTATGAATGCAGCAGGAAGGTTTACGCCGCGCCGGACAGTTCTGCCCATTTCTGACGCAGAACAGCAGACAACCGCTTGTCTTTCATTGCTGCTTGCGCGGTCACGTCTTCCTGCGGAATCAAAATCGGAAACTCGGGCCGCAACGTGGCCACAGTCCGATCCTCTGACTGCCGCTGCTCGTTCAACAAATCGGCAATCGCTGCATCCAGCTTCTCTTCATCCAACTCTTGCGGCGGAGACTCCATCGTCCGCCATTTCAAAAGTGGATGAACAGGTCTTTCATATTCCTCGTACATTTTAACACCAAACCATTCACTCAGATATCCAACCCCGGATACGTCGCGTTCACCAAAATCAGCTTTGCAACTGCAACAAACAATGCGTCGCATCCGCCCCACATTGGGCAACTTCCAAGCAAAAATGTGTCAGAAAAATGTCATCCAAACAAGTCTGGGGTGGCCTTTTTTGCCTCTTTCCACAGGCAATACCCCCCGACCTGAGAACAATGCGCGCAAAGGAAACTTCACTGTTTCCAATTGCCTGGTGAACCTTCGGCTTTCAGCGACGTTCGCGCCAGCGATTCACGATCGGGTACCGCCGGTCCAGCCAGAATGCCCGGTTGCTCAGGCGCGTACCCGGAGCGGACTGGAAACGCTTGTACTCGCTGATATAGATCAGATGTTCGACCCTTCTCGCATCCGCCTCGTCAAATCCAGCGGCGACACAATCCGCGGTGGACCCATCCTGATCGACTAGAATATCAAGTATCCCGTCCAGTACGGGATAGTCCGGCAGGCTGTCGCTGTCCTTCTGATCCTCACGCAGTTCGGCGCTAGGTGGCTTGTCGATGACTGACGGGCGAATGACCTCACCGTCAGGTCCCATCATCCAGTCGCGATGATTGGCGTTGCGCCAGCGGCAGGTTTCGAACACGCGGGTCTTGTACATATCCTTGATCGGGTTATAGCCGCCATTCATGTCGCCATAGATCGTGGCATAGCCCACCGCGACCTCGGATTTGTTGCCAGTGGTCAACAGCATTTCGCCGAACTTGTTCGAGATCGCCATCAGTAGCAACCCGCGCAGGCGCGACTGAATGTTCTCTTCAGTCAGCCCTTCCTCCAGCCCTACAAACAGCGGGGCCAGAGTGTTGGTGACAGCTGTCCGGCTTTCAGCAATCGGCACAAAGTCATAGTGTACACCCAGCGCCTTGGCGACGGCCTCGGCATCTTCCAGTGATTCCTGGCTGGTATACTCCGATGGCAGCATCACGCAGCGCACGTTGTCAGCACCGATGGCGTCCACCGCAATGGTCGCGACTAACGCGGAATCGACCCCGCCAGATAATCCCAGCAACGCCTTTTTGAAGCCGGTCTTGCCCATGTAGTCACGCAAGGATTGAACCATCGCGCGATAGTCCTGCTCCCACACATCCGGCTGAGGCACGATCTCGGCAGGCACAATCTGCCAGCCATCATTGCCACGCTCAAGATCCACCTGAGTAACCGCTTCGTCGAACACAGGCATCCGGAATGCCAGTTCTCCGCCCGGGTTCAGGCCAAAGCTGGCACCGTCAAAGACCTGATCATCCTGCCCACCAACCATGTTCAGGTAAATCAGCGGGAGGCCAGTCTCGACCACACGCGCGACCATGTGGTTCAGGCGCACATCGTATTTGTTCCGGAAATAAGGCGATCCATTGGGGATCAGCAGAAACTCGGCACCAGTTTCCTCCAGTGTTTCGGCCACATCCGGGTGCCAGCCATCTTCGCAGATCGGGCTGCCTATTCGGAAATTTCCTACCGAGTACGGCCCGCCCAGAGGGCCTGCATTGTACAGGCGCACTTCGTCAAAGACGGTCTCATTCGGCAAATGGTGTTTCAGAACCTTGCTGGTGATCCGCCCACCCTTCAGGATCAGATAGGCGTTGTAGAGCTTTCCGTCATCGACCCAAGGACCACCTATGGCAATGGCGGGACCTTCGGCACATTTCTCGGCCAGCGCCTCGACCGCAGCCATGGCCGCCCAATGAAACACCGGTTTCAGAACAAGATCCTGCGTGTTGTAGCCGGAGATAAACATTTCGGGGTAGGCCACCAGATCGGCACCCGCCGTTTTGCCTTGTTCCCAGGCGGCAAAGGCTTTGGCGGCATTGCCGTCGATGTCCCCCACGGTCGGGTTCAGTTGCGCCAGAGTAATACGGAAACGGTCGGCCATGCTGCCCTCTTGCCTCGTCTGTCCTATTGCCATTTAGCAGATCACCGCGCGAGTAAAAGGCCAATGCGCCAAAACCCGTTGCCCTGCCCTCGACGGTATCCTAGTTTTGCGGCCAAAGATGCAATCAGCGATGACCCGGCAGGCAGGACCAACAATGAACATGATCCGAAACTCAATTCTGGCAGCGGGGATGAGCCTGACCGCCGCGACCGCTTTCGCACAGGACGGAACGGTTATCGTCAAGGATGACGAAGTTGGTGGCGTCTATGAAGGCACCTATGAAAACGGTTTGCGCCACGGAACGGGAACATACCGTCTGCCGAACGGATTCGAATACACCGGTCAGTGGATGGAAGGCGAAATTCAGGGTCAGGGCGTTACGCGCTACCCGGATGGATCAGTTTACGAGGGCTCGTTCGCCAAAGGTCAGCCCGAAGGGCGCGGCAAGATCATCTATGCCAATGGCAGCAGCTATGACGGCGAATGGTCTGGCGGCTCCATCAACGGCGCTGGTATCGCTGAATTTGCCAATGGCTCGCGCTATGAGGGTGAGTTCAAAGACGCTCAACGGTACGGCAAGGGCGTGCTAACCTTCCCAGATGGATACATCTATGATGGCGACTGGGTGGATGGCCAGCGGCAAGGCAAGGCGAAGATTACCTATGCAGATGGCAGTAAATACGAAGGCGATATCAGCGCAGGGCTACGTGATGGTACGGGTACTCAGACGATGCCCGATGGAATGGTATATGCGGGTGAATGGACGCAGGATCAGATCACCGGGACAGGTCGACTTACCTATGCCAATGATGACGTCTACGAAGGTGATCTGGTTGAAGGACGCCGCCAGGGCAGGGGCAAGGTCACTCACGCTGCAGGGGACGTATATGAAGGCGATTTCGTCGATGATCGTCGCCATGGGAAAGGTACTTTCACCGGAACGGATGGCTTTGTGTACACAGGTGACTGGAATCAGGGTCAAATCGAAGGCCTTGGTGAGGTAACCTATCCCGACGGCTCTGTATATGTCGGCGACTTCGTGGCCGATCTGGCGGAAGGAAATGGCCGTATCACCTATCCTGACGGTTCAACCTACGAAGGAGAGTGGATCGCGGGTGTGATCGAAGGTCAGGGCACAGCAACCTATGCCACCGGTATGATCTACAAGGGTCAGTTCAAAAACGCGCAAAGCCACGGCAAGGGCGTTGTAACCCGTGCAGACGGTTCGATCTATGATGGTGAGTGGGTCGACGGTGTCCGTGAGGGCAAGGGTAAGGCAACTTACTCGGATGGCACTGTGTATACCGGAGATTTCCTGAACGGAAAACGGCACGGCAAAGGCGAAATCGTAACCCCTGCCGGGTTCAAATATGACGGTGACTGGTCCGAAGGCAAAATCAATGGCGAAGGCATCGCGACCTACTCGAACGGCGACGTCTACGAAGGCAACTTCGTCGAAAACAAACGGCAGGGCAGCGGAACCATGCGCTATGCAAACGGGCAGGAAGAAACCGGCATTTGGGAAAACGGTGTCTTGCCAAATCAAACCCCGGCACAGCAGAGCGGGACAGACACACCGGCACAGCAGAGCGAACCGGATGCAGGAACCACAGAACCTGAAGCCTCTGACGGTTGATCACTCACCAGGGAACAGGTTTCCCGGCCCAGTCATAGAACCCACCGGTATTCTCCGGTTTTAACCCGTTGATCACAGACAACAGGTTGATGGCGGCTTCCTCAGGTTCAACGGCGGGATGTCGGTTCAGATACTCCTGAGTGAACTCCGTCTTGACCGTACCGGGATGCAAAGAAACACAGATCGTCTGTTTATGTGTCCGGGCCAATTCAATGGCCGCAGTATGGACGACCTGATTAACCGCTGCCTTGGCCGCGCGGTAACTGACCCAGCCACCCATCCGGTTGTCCCCGATGGATCCGACCCGCGCGGACAATACCGCGAAGACCGAACGCTTCTTTCTTGGCAACAAGTGATGTGCCCGGCTCACCACCAGCGCCGGACCAACAGTATTCAATGCAAACTGATCCAACATCGCCTTGGCTGAAACAGACCGAATGGTTTTTTCTGGCGCGCCGCCATCTATTTCCAGCGCCCCTGAAGCGACCAGAACAAGGTCGAATGGACCCGAAAGGCAGTCAAGCATCTGGAGCGCTCGGTTTGAATCCGTCAGATCAAACCCATCAACCGAGCGGGAGAGACGCGTCACCGAAACGCCCTGTGCTTCCAACTGCTTGCAAATTGCCGCGCCAATCCCGCCGGAAGCACCAATAATCAAGGCCGTATCCATTTGCGACCAGCTAGCGGCATCGGCGGATCAATCAAGAGAAATGGAATAAAGAAACTCTTACACTTCAACCTGTCGAAAATTCGTTCTTTTCATTCCTGTCGTCGTCTGTATAACCTCAACCCCATGATCAACCGCGCAGATATCCCTTTTGCCGACACCGCCCTTCGCGGTGCGTCTCTGCGTGGCCTACTGATCCTAATCCGCCTCTGAGCGTGCCATCCGGCGCGCCCGCTCAGAGGAGGACGCCAGCGCGCCAAAAAGGCTTTAGGACAGACAAGAAAGAGATTCCCATGACCAACGTGACCGACCAAGACCGCGTCTTGATCTTCGATACCACTTTGCGCGACGGCGAGCAAAGCCCCGGCGCGACCATGACCCATGCTGAAAAGCTTGAAATTGCCGAGCTGTTGGACGACATGGGCGTCGATATCATCGAAGCCGGTTTCCCTATCGCTTCGGAAGGTGACTTCAAAGCGGTCTCCGAGATCGCCCAGCGGTCGAAGAACAGCCGCATCTGCGGTCTGGCTCGTGCCAATATCAACGACATCGACCGCTGCTGGGAGGCGATCAAACACGCCGAAAAAAGTCGAATTCATACCTTTATCGGCACCTCTCCGCTGCACCGCGCCATTCCGAACCTGACTCAGGATGAAATGGCTGACAAGATCCACGATACGGTCAGCCATGCGCGCAACCTGTGTGAAAACGTGCAGTGGTCGCCGATGGATGCAACCCGAACCGAATGGGATTACCTGTGCCGCGTGATCGAAATCGCAATCAAGGCGGGCGCAACAACCATCAACATCCCCGATACTGTGGGTTATACCGCCCCGCTGGAATCCGCTGACCTGATCAAGCGCCTGATCGAAACCGTTCCCGGCGCCGATGAGGTGATTTTTGCGACCCACTGCCACAATGATCTGGGCATGGCGACGGCAAACTCGCTGGCGGCTGTTATCGGCGGAGCGCGCCAGATCGAATGCACCATCAATGGTCTGGGCGAGCGTGCTGGCAACACTGCGCTGGAAGAGGTCGTGATGGCAATGCGTACACGCAATGACATCATGCCCTTCCACACTGGCATCGACACCACCAAGATCATGCATATCTCGCGTCGGGTCGCCACCGTGTCAGGCTTCAACGTGCAGTTCAACAAGGCCATCGTCGGCAAGAACGCATTTGCTCACGAAAGCGGCATCCATCAGGACGGGATGCTGAAGAACCGCGACAATTTCGAGATCATGCGCCCCGAGGATATCGGATTGTCGGGAACGTCCCTGCCGTTGGGCAAACACTCAGGCCGCGCGGCGCTGCGCGACAAGCTGGAAACCTTGGGATTTGAAGTTGGCGACAACCAGCTCAAGGACATCTTCGTGCGGTTCAAGGATTTGGCGGACCGTAAGAAAGAAGTGTTCGACGACGACATCATCGCGCTGATGAGCTTGGATGATGATGAAGGCAATGATCACTTGCAGTTGGTGTCGATGAAAGTCACCTGCGGTACCGGCGGTCAGGCTGAATCAACGGTTGAGCTGGAAGTCGACGGCACGGACGTTATTGCTACTGAACATGGTGACGGGCCGGTCGATGCGACCTTCAAGGCGATCCGTGCGATTTTTCCCAACACGGCCCGCCTGCAGCTGTATCAGGTTCATGCTGTGACCGAGGGCACGGATGCACAAGCCACGGTTTCCGTCCGTCTGGAAGAAGATGGCATGATCGCCACCGGTCAATCAGCAAATACCGACACGGTCGTGGCCTCGGCCAAGGCGTACATCCACGCGCTGAACCGCCTGATTGTGCGCAGGGAAAAGGCAGGTCCGGGCGCGGACGCTCGCGAAATCAGCTATAAAGACCTGACCTGATCGCAAGAAGGCGCGGCCAAGGGCTCCCGCATCCTCGGCTGCCCGGCTGCGCCAAACACCCAATGTGTTTGGCGGCATCTCTGATGCAGACAAACAGTGCGGGAGTATCTGTTGAATTTTGTCGACTAAAGTCAGAGCCTCGCGAATAGCTGTGATAGTCGTCTCGTTTCGTCTTCGATGCCGAACGGCGCATTCAGTACGAACATCCCTGAACCCACCATCCGATGCCCCTCGCGCGCTGGGGGGAACATCACCTCATGACAAACGGCCTTGGAGTAGTTTTGCGATTTGAGCGCCTCGATCATAGGAACGTGGCGTTTATCCGTCAGAACAGGGTACCACAGCGCAATTATTCCGACATTCCATTTGCGATGCAGCTTGGCAATCACAGCAGGCAGGCGATCGTAATCAGCCTTCACCTCATAGCTTGGATCAATCAGAACCATTCCCCGGCGTGGTGTAGGGGGCAGCAAGGACTGCACCAGTTCAAACCCGTCCTGTTGATACACCTTGGCCCCAAAGGGCGACATTGCCAAAGACAGCGCCGCATGTTCCTGAGGGTGCAGTTCTGCGAAATGCAGACTGTCTTGTTCCCGCAACAAGCTGGCCGCAATCATCGGTGACCCCGGATAGGCTGCAGTGCCACGTCGGGCCTGCACTTTTTCCAAGACACGAGCCATCGGATGGTCCGGTCCGAACCACCCTTCTCGCTGGGCGCGCTTGATCCCGGCCGCAGCCTCGCCTGTCCGCACGGATTCTGCCGCGTCCAGCTGGTACAGCCCGCGTCCGGAATGCGTTTCGATATAGCTGAGCGGCTTGTCCTTACGTGTCAGATAATTCAGCACCCACGCCAGCAAAGCGTGCTTTTGTACATCAGCCAGATTACCAGCGTGGTAAATGTGTTGATAAGAGAGCATTTTGCCTTCTAAAGTCCCATTCAATAAGGCGGAAAGGTGCTGATTGTCGCGGAATCAGCCCTTTTACCGGGCGTGATGGCACCCTATAAGACATCCGTCCCGGAACCGTCGAGTCGCGGGCAGTAGAAAACATCTGACAACAGGATCAGGGGACACATGGGGATCTTTGGCAATCTGGGCGGCCTGTTCACAGCGGACATGGCTATCGACCTTGGAACAGCGAACACGCTGGTTTACGTCAAGGGGCGCGGTGTCATCCTGTCGGAACCCTCGGTGGTGGCCTATCACGTCAAGGACGGAGTGAAGAAAGTGCTGGCCGTTGGCGAAGACGCCAAGCTGATGTTGGGCCGAACGCCTGGTTCGATCGAAGCGATCCGCCCGATGCGTGAAGGCGTGATCGCGGACTTCGACACTGCGGAAGAAATGATCAAGCACTTCATCCGCAAGGTGCACAAACGTTCGACCTTCTCAAAACCCAAGATCATCGTCTGTGTCCCCCATGGCGCGACACCCGTTGAAAAACGCGCAATCCGTCAGTCGGTTCTGTCCGCAGGCGCGCGTCGTGCCGGCCTGATTGCCGAACCGATTGCCGCCGCGATTGGTGCTGGCATGCCCATCACCGACCCAACCGGCAACATGGTCGTCGATATCGGTGGTGGTACAACCGAGGTTGCGGTTCTGTCGCTGGGCGACATCGTGTACGCCCGCTCGGTCCGCGTGGGCGGAGATCGCATGGACGAGGCCATCATCTCGTACCTGCGCCGTCAGCAGAACCTGCTGGTTGGTGAATCCACCGCTGAACGTATCAAGACCACCATCGGCACCGCCCGTATGCCCGATGACGGGCGTGGACAGTCGATGCACATCCGTGGGCGCGACTTGTTAAATGGTGTACCCAAGGAAATTGAGATCAGCCAGGCTCAGGTTGCCGAAGCGCTCTCGGAACCCGTGCAGCAGATTTGCGAGGCGGTGATGACCGCTCTGGAAACCACTCCGCCCGATCTGGCGGCGGACATTGTGGACCGGGGCGTCATGCTGACCGGCGGTGGTGCGTTGCTGGGTGATCTGGATCTGGCCCTGCGCGAACAGACTGGTCTGGCCGTGTCCATTGCCGATGAAAGCCTGAATTGTGTGGCTTTGGGCACCGGGAAAGCCCTAGAATACGAAAAACAGCTGCGCCACGCGATTGACTACGAAAGCTAAGGCGCGCACCCTTTGAACACAGGGTAAATTCGGCACGAGCAGCACGGGAAGGTAACCTGTGGCAAAAGACCGATCACAGCGTGATGATTACACGACTCCTCTGCGTCGGTTGTTGCTGGGGATCGTTATCCTGTGTCTGATGGGTATCTTTCTGGTCTGGCGGATCGATAGCCCGCGCGTAGAACGGTTCCGCGCGCAGGTGGTGGATGCTGTGGTTCCTTCGATGGAATGGGCCATGGTTCCCGTAACCGCCGCCGTGAACCTTGTACGCGATTTCCAAAGCTACCAGCGCCTGAGCGAACAAAACCGCGAGTTGCGCAGTGAATTGCGCCTGATGCGCGCCTGGAAAGAGGCAGCGCTGCAGTTGGAACAGGAAAACGCGCGGCTTTTGGACCTGAACAATGTGCGCCTTGACCCGCGCCTGACTTACATCACAGGTGTTGTGATGGCCGACAGCGGCTCGCCGTTCCGGCAATCTGTCCTGTTGAATGTAGGTGCGCGCGACGGGATCGTCGACGGTTGGGCCACCATGGATGGCATTGGTCTGGTCGGCCGGATTTCCGGCGTCGGGCCTGACACCGCCCGGGTGATGCTGGTGACGGATGCCACAAGCGCCATTCCCGCAACCATCCAACCTTCTGGTCAGACCGCACTGATCAAAGGGGATAACAACCCGACCCCCGTGGTCGAGTTCCTCGAGAACCGAGAGCTGGTCCGCCCCGGCGACCGGGTGATTACATCCGGCGACGGTGGCGTGTTCCCTGCAGGTTTGCTGATCGGTCAGATTGCTGCAGACCCTGGCGGTCGGTTGCGCGTACGCCTGTCGGCGGATTTTGAAAGGCTCGAGTTTCTTCGGGTTCTACGCTTTCATTCAGCCCTTCCCATTCAGGATCCGGGTGGGATTGTCGGCCCAACCCGCCCAGAGGCGGCGTTTGTCCCGGATGATGTGAACGATGGATAGGCCCATCTCACATAACTGGGCCATGCGCAGCCTGTTTGTCGTGCTGGCGATTGTCGTCCTGTTTTTGCATATGCTACCGCTTGACGCGCAACCGGATCGCTGGCCCTTCCCCGATGTGCTGATTGCACTGACCTTTGCCTGGGTATTGCGGCGACCAGACTATGTCCCAACCCTGCTGGTTGCTTTTGTCATGCTGATGGCGGACCTTCTGCTGCAACGCCCGCCCGGTCTTTTGGCAGCATTGGTTGTATTTGGCTCCGCCTATTTGCGCTCCGCAGCGCCGGGGATGAGAGATGCGGGATTCGCCGGTGAATGGATGTCTGTCAGCGTCGTGATCTCTGCGATCTTTCTGATGAACCGGGTTATTCTGTCACTCTTATCCGTGCAACAGGCCGCGCTCCTGCCAGTTGTGATCCAACTTGTACTGACACTCGCGTTCTACCCTGTCATCGTAGTGCTGAGCCAAAGCGTTTTTGGTGTCCGCCGCATGTCCGCTGCGGATGCCGGAGCTGTAGGAGGCCGGGCATGAAGCAACGCAAACCCAAATCGCAAGGCCTTGCCTATAAACGCTTGCCACGCAGGGCACTGTTGCTGGGCGGTTTGCAGGCGGTTTTTGTCGGTGGGTTGGCCGCGCGGATGCGATTCATGCAGGTGGATCAGGCTGATGAGTATCGCCTGCTGGCCGAAGAAAACCGTATCAACATCCGGCTGATACCGCCGACCCGCGGACGCATCTATGACCGCAACGGTCAGATCATCGGTCAGAATTCACCATCGTACCGAATCGTCGTTGTGCGTGAAGACGCAGGTGACGTGGACAAAGTGATCGCCAAATTGTCGGAACTGATCCCTCTAAATGATGATGAGATTGAGCGCGCCCAGACCGAGATGCGCCGCTCGGCCCCATTCCTGCCGGTCACGCTGGCGGATCAGGTCACGTGGGAAGATATTTCGAAAGTCGCCGTCAATGCCCCGGCCCTGCCGGGTGTGACGCCCGAGGTGGGCTTGACGCGGCAGTACCCACGCTATGAGGATTTCGCCCATATCGTAGGCTATGTTGGTCCGGTCAGCGACTATGATCTCAGCAAGCTCGAAGACCCCGAACCGGTTCTGCGTATTCCCCGTTTCCAGATTGGTAAGGTCGGGTTGGAGGCCAAACAGGAAAATTCACTACGCGGTAGAGCCGGTGCAAAGCGTGTCGAAGTCAATGCCACAGGGCGCGTTATGCGCGAGCTGGACCGGCAGGAAGGTCAGCCTGGCGCAGATTTGCAACTGGCGATCGATGCTGAGCTGCAGCAATATGCCCAAGCGCGACTGGCAGGCGAAAGCGCTGCTGCGATTGTCATAGATTGCGAAACCGGGGATCTGCGCGCTGTCAGTTCCACACCCAGTTTCGATCCAAATCTGTTTGTTCGCGGAATCTCGGTCGCCGACTACCGGGCATTGACGCAGGACAAGTATCGCCCTCTGGCCAATAAGTCCGTGCAAGGCACTTATCCTCCGGGATCGACCTTCAAGATGGTCACTGCACTGGCCGCGCTGGAGGCTGGCGTGATTGGCCCCGGCAACACAGTGTATTGCCCCGGGCACCTGAAGGTCGGCAGCCGCCGGTTCCATTGCTGGAAGCGTGGTGGGCACGGCACGGTCGATCTTAACCTCTCGCTGAAACGGAGCTGCGACGTCTACTATTACGACGTGGCTCTGCGGGTGGGTATTGACAAGATTTCCGAGATGTCCCGAAAGCTGGGTCTGGGGGTCAAGCACGATATCCCGATGTCAGCGGTTGCATCAGGACTCGCCCCTAATCAGGAATGGAAGCAGCGGACACATGGGCAGGACTGGCTGGTGGGCGACACGGCCAATGCGTCCATCGGGCAAGGATTCATGCTGGCTTCACCGCTGCAACTGGCCGTAATGACGGCCCGTATCGCCACCGGCCGATCCGTTACGCCGCGCCTTGTCCGCTCGATTGACGGTGTCGAACAGCCTTCGGGCGCGGGAGAGCCGCTGGATATCAACCCGTACAACCTCGAACAGGTTCGCAAGGCCATGTTCTCGGTCTCGAATGACCGGCGCGGGACGGCCTATCGCAGCCGTATCATCGAGGATGAGTTCCGAATGGCTGGAAAAACCGGCACCAGTCAGGTCCGAAACATCACCAAGGCAGAGCGCGCGGCGGGTGTGATCCGCAACGAGGACCTGCCATGGGAACGACGCGACCATGCGCTGTTCGTCAGCTTCGCGCCCTATGACAACCCGAAATATGCAGTTGCCGTGGTCGTGGAACATGGCGGCGGAGGATCCAAAGCGGCGGCTCCGGTGGCCCGCGATATCATGCTGCAGGCACTCTATGACGGCACTCCTCCGCTCGAGGCTTACCCTGTCGCCGACCGCGAACGCATCAAGGAACAGCAAAAACGGCTTGAAGGCGACCGTCGGCCCAAAGCGCGTCCGGACGGAAAGGATCGCGCATGAGCTATCTTGAATATGCGGTCAAATCCACGCCGTCTGGGTTCCGAAAATTCCTGTACATGAACTGGCCCCTGACCCTGCTGCTGATCAGCACGGCCAGTGCAGGGTTCCTGATGCTGTATTCAGTGGCGGGCGGGTCGTGGACACCCTGGGCCGAGCCGCAAATGGAACGTTTCGGACTTGGCCTGACTGCGATGTTCATCATTGCGCTGGTGCCGATCTGGTTCTGGCGCAACATGTCCGTTCTGGCCTATCTGGGCTCAGTCGCGTTGCTGGTCTTTGTTGAACTGTTCGGGACCATCGGTATGGGCGCGCAGCGCTGGATCGACCTTGGTTTCATGCGTCTGCAACCTTCAGAAGTCATGAAGGTCGCGCTGGTCATGGTTCTGGCGGCCTATTACGACTGGTTGCCATCACACAAGACCTCTCGCCCGCTGTGGGTTTTTATCCCGGTGGCCCTGATCATCCTGCCCACCTTGTTGGTTCTGAAACAGCCGGACCTTGGTACGTCGATCCTGTTGTTGGCCGCAGGTGGCGGCTTGATGTTTCTCGCAGGTGTTCACTGGGCCTATTTTGCAGCCGTTATCGCAGCGGTAGTGGGGTTGATCGCCGCTGTGTTCAATAGCCGAGGAACCGAGTGGCAATTGCTCAAGGACTATCAGTTCCGCCGGATAGACACGTTTCTGGACCCCTCAACCGATCCATTGGGCGCGGGATACCATATCACCCAGTCCAAGATCGCCCTTGGGTCCGGCGGCTGGAACGGGCGCGGGTTCATGCAAGGGACACAGTCCCGGTTGAACTTTCTGCCTGAAAAGCACACCGACTTCATTTTCACGACGTTGGCGGAAGAATTCGGATTTGTCGGCGGCATTACACTGTTGATCCTCTACGCGCTGATCCTTTTGTTCTGTATGGTCACAGCCTTGGCAACCAAGGATCGGTTTTCTTCACTGGTCACTCTGGGCATTGCATTGAACTTCTTCCTGTTCTTTGCCGTCAACATGTCGATGGTGATGGGCATGGCCCCAGTCGTCGGCGTGCCGCTGCCAATGGTCAGCTATGGGGGCTCAGCCATGTTGGTTCTGATGACCGCATTTGGCATCGTCCAAAGCGCACATATCCACCGTCCCCGCTGATTTGAAAGGCCCCTGATGCCCGTAAACGTTCTGTTTTCTGCGCGCCCTGCCCTTTGGTCTGTCTATGAACCGCTGCTGACGAAATATCTTGATGATGCCGGTGTGGACGTCCAGCTTGGAACGGATTTTGAACCGGATCAGGTCGATTACGTAATCTACGCTCCAAATGGCGGGTTGCTGGATTTTGCACCCTTCACGCGTCTGAAAGCGGTACTGAGTCTCTGGGCCGGGGTCGAAAAGATCGCGGATAATGAAACGCTGGCCGTTCCGCTGGCGCGGATGGTAGATCACGGGCTGACGCAGGGTATGACCGAGTGGGTGGTGGGCCACGTTCTGCGATACCATCTGGGGATGGACCGGCACATCACTGAACAGGATGGCGTCTGGGATCCTGACAGCCCGCCACTTGCACAAGAACGCAAGGTCTGCATTTTGGGCCTTGGCGCACTGGGTGAGGCGGCGGCGCGCGCACTGACCGCGCTGAATTTTCAGGTCATCGGTTGGAGCCGCACCGCCAAGGAAATCCCCGGCGTCACATGCCTGCACGATTCAGACGGGTTGCGCGATGCGCTCTCTCAGGCTGAGATCACTGTGCTGTTGCTGCCCGACACCCCCGCGACGGAAAACGCGCTGAATGCCGAAACATTGGCTTTACTGCCCAAAGGTGCACGGATCATCAACCCGGGTCGCGGCCCACTGATCGATGACGACGCGCTGATGGATGCCCTAAACTCTGGTCAAGTCGGGCACGCAACGCTGGATGTGTTTCGCGTCGAGCCCCTGCCCGAAGACCATCCCTATTGGGCGCATCCAAACGTGACTGTGACGCCTCATATCGCGTCCGAGACCCGCCCGGTCACAGCCGCGCAGGTCATTTGCGAAAACATCCGACGTGGCGAGGCCGGTGAACTCTTTGTGCATCTGGTGGATCGCACTCTGGGCTACTGAACTCAGGCCGCGATCAAGCCGCGGCCCTTCAACAGGGCGTCCACACCCGGCAATCGACCCCGGAACGCCAGATACAGGTCTTCCGCCTCGCGCGACCCGCCGGTGGACAGGATATTGTCCTCTAGCGCCTTGGCACGTTCCGGATCAAAGGCACCACCCGCCTCTTCAAAGGCGGCGAAGGCATCTGCATCCATCACCTCGGACCACATGTAGCTGTAATAACCCGAACTATAGCCATCACCCGCAAAGACATGCGCAAAATGCGGGGTCGCGTGGCGCATTCCGATGGCACGCGGCATCCCCAATTCCGCCAGAACTTCGCCTTGTTTTGCCATCGGATCTGTCGGGGCATCGCCATCATGGAAAGCCAGATCAACAAGGGCCGAGGCGACATACTCCACCGTCTGGAACCCTTGATCGAAATTGGCGGCGTTTAGTACCTTTTGCAGCATCTCTTGCGGCATCGGCTCGCCCGTTTCGGCATGTGTCGCAAACTCGGCCAGAACCTCGGGCACTTCCAACCAGTGTTCGTAAAGTTGGCTGGGCAGTTCGACGAAATCGCGCGCCACGGACGTGCCCGAGATGCTTTCATAGGTCACATCGGACAGCATCTGATGCAGGGCATGGCCGAATTCGTGGAACAGCGTCCGCGCGTCATCATAAGACAGCAGCGCCGGATCGCCCTTGGCAAAGTTGCAGACATTGATGACAACCGGCGCCTGAACTTTCGGGAACTTCGCCTGCGCCCGCATCGCGCTGCACCACGCACCAGATCGCTTGGAACCTCGTGCAAAGTAGTCACCGATGAAAACGGCAATGTGCTTCCCGTCACGTGTGACGTCCCAAGCTCGGCAGTCAGGGTGATAGAGCGCTACATCCAACCGTTTGAACTCTAGCCCGAACAGCCGGTTTGCGCAGGCAAAAGACGCCTCGATCATACGATCCAGTTGCAGGTAGGGTTTCAACGCCGCCTCATCCAGATCATGTTCCGCCTTGCGCCGTTTTTCGGCATAATAGCGCCAATCCCAGGTTTCCAGCGGGCCATTGAAGCCGTCGTCTTGCATCATCTGCGTCAGGATTTCAGCGTCGACGTTGGCGCGGGACTTGGCAGGTTCCCACACTTGCATCAACAAATCTCGCACGCGGTCCGGCGTGCGGGCCATTTCGGTTTCCAGCTTATAATTGGCGAAAGTGTCATAGCCCAGTAGGTTGGCGCGTTCCTTGCGCAGCACCAAAATCTCAGCCGCGATGTCGCGGTTGTCAGTCTCGCCACCATTGGCCCCTCGTGCTGCCCAGGCGCGATAAGCCTTTTCACGCAGGTCCCGGCGGGGCGAGAACTGCAGGAACGGAACAATCAATGACCGCGACAGGGTAACAACTGGCCCCTTTGCATCCTTCTCTTGCCCCGCAGCGCGGGCCGCGTCCACGACAAAATCCGGCAAACCCTGCATATCCTCTTCGGTCAAATCCATGAACCAGTCCCGCTCATCCGCCAGCAGGTTCTGGGTAAAGGATGTGCCCGATGAGGCGAGACGCGATTTGATCTCTTGCATACGGGCGTCAGCGTCCCCTTCCAACGCCGCACCGGCACGCACGAACCCCCGATGAGTCAGCATCAGCACGCGGGCCTGTTCTTCGGAAAGGTTCAGATCATCACGCCGCGTCCAAAGATCGGCAACGCGTTTGAACAGCGCCTTGTTCGAGGAAATGCCTGAAAAATGTGCCGAAAGTTTGGGGGAAAACTCCCGTTGCAGCTCTTCCCGCTTGGGGTTGCTGTCTGCACCTGCGACAGTAAAGAAAACCGACAGAACCTTGTCCAACTGCTCGCCTGCGGCCTCAAGCGCCTCAACCGTGTTGGCAAATGTAGGCATCTCTGGATTCGCTGCAATTGCGTCAATCTGGGCATTGTGCGCTTTCATCGCCTTATCCAGCGCAGGCGAGAAATCATCATCCGAGATATCAGCGAAAGGCGCGATTTCGAATGGGGTGGTCCAATTGGACAGGATCGGGTTGGTCATGCGGATCTCCTTTGACCCTATAGCTAAGGCGCCATGGCCGGGTGTTCCAGAACCCTCAGCCTGCGTAAAGAAAGGTTAATCGTTTGCGGAACCACAAACGGGGCAATCGTCGCGGCGGGTCAGAGTGATCTTGCGGCTTTCCCCATATAACGCATCATAGATCAGCATCTCGCCACGCAACGCCATTCCTGCACCCGTAATCACCTTGATCGCTTCGACCGCCATCATCGATCCAACAACGCCCGGCAGCGGGCCGATCACTCCGGCCTCGGAACAGGACGGGGCCAGACCGGGGGCCGGAGCCTCGGGGAAAATGCACTGATAGCAGGGGCTGCCATTGGTCGGGTCAAACACACTCAGCTGCCCCTCCCACTGCGACAAGGCCCCCGAGATCAGCGGCTTGGCCAGCGCGACAGCCGTGCGGTTCGCCAGATAGCGGGTCCCAAAATTGTCGGTGCCGTCAAGGATCAGATCAAATTCAGCAAACAGATCGGTCGCGATCTCATCGCTCAACCGGCGATGATAGGGCAGAACCACCACGTTCGGGTTTTGCGCTTCCATTGCCTGCTGGGCCGAGAAAACCTTGGGCATTTCGATATCTGCATCACGGTGAATGACCTGTCGCTGCAGGTTGGCATTTTCGACGACGTCATCATCGACGACACCGATTGTGCCCACTCCTGCCGCTGCAAGATATTGCAACGCCGGTGCACCCAGACCACCAGCACCAATCACCAGTACCCGGGCCTTTTTCAGCTTTTTCTGTCCCGGCCCACCAAGTTCGCGCAACACGATATGGCGGGCATAGCGGTCCAGCTCGGTCTCGGTGAATCGGTCACTGGGCATGGCAGGTTCCTGCTCTGAAGCTGATCCCGCGCGTTTGCGCAGGGCTTTCAACCCTCTGCCATACAGCAAAGCCAATGCGGCGAAACCCACAAGAATCAGCCACAGCGCCGCAGACCCACCGGTTGCTTCTCGAAGAGGGTGCCCATCCGGCAAGATTAAATGAGATAGAATGACCCCGGCCAAGAGCACACTCACCGACACCACACGCGCTGTTTTCGAAGTGCCCGCGACATAACCAACACCCCAAAGCCCCGTAGCCAGAATGAGAACCAGAAGCATCAGCCGCGCCCGGTCGAGCCGAAACCGCCCGCCCCGCGAGCTGTGTCGCCCAGCGCCTCGGTCAGCTCAAACAAGGCCTGCACGACCGGCGCGACCACCAGTTGCGCGATACGGTCGCCATGAGCGATTTCGAACCGGTCCTGACCCGCATTCATAACGATTACACCCAATGGCCCGCGATAATCGCTGTCGATGGTGCCCGGCGTGTTGGGCAGGGTAATCCCGTGTTTCAACGCAAGGCCCGAGCGGGGTCGGACCTGAACCTCATACCCCGTTGGGATTTCGATACGCAGCCCTGTCGGCACAAGCGCCCGCTGACCAGGACCCAGTACAATCGGAGTGCCATCGGGCAGATTGGCACGCACGTCAGCCCCAGCCGCCCCAGACGTTTCATAAGACGGCAACGCGACAGCGGGGTCCGCTCCGTCTTCGCGGATCACTCGAATTGCAACCATGCCTTTGCCTTTCCTTCAGCCTGCCAACGCGTCTGCGATCTTTGCCGCCAGCCGCCGGGCAACTTCGTCCTTCCCCAGACGCGGCCATTCTTCGGCTCCGCTATCCGAGATCAGGATGACCGCGTTCTCTGACCCGCCCATGATACCAGTTGCCGGGCTGACATCGTTGGCCAAAATCCAATCGCAGCCTTTGCGCAGGCGCTTGGCTGTGGCGTGTTCAACCACATTGTCGGTCTCAGCTGCGAAGCCAACCACCAGCGGTGGGCGGCCCACATCCAACTGGGATACACGTTTCAGAATGTCCGGGTTTTCGGTAAATTCCAGGTCAGGCATACCATCCCGGCTTTTCTTAAGTTTTTTGTCCGACGCGCTGGCCACACGCCAATCCGCGACTGCTGCTGCGAACACGCCTGCATCGACGGGCAGAGCGGCATCGACGGCATCCGACATCTGTTGCGCCGTCTCGACCGATACGACCTGCACACCTTCCGGAGGAGGCACATCTGCAGGACCGGTGACGAAGATCACCTCGGCCCCCAAATCCGCCAGTGCCCGCGCCACAGCGGCGCCCTGCGCCCCGGATGATCGGTTCGCAATGTACCGCACAGGATCTATCGGCTCATGTGTGGGGCCAGAAGTCACCAGTAAGCGCTTGCCCAGCAAAGGGCCAGCGGTTAGCTGCGCCTCAATCGCCGCGACAATTTCCAACGGCTCAGACATGCGGCCTGGACCATATTCACCGCAAGCCATGTCGCCTTCGGTCGGGCCAACAACGCGCACCCCATCTTCCTGAAGCTGCTTGAGGTTTCGTTGCGTTGCCGGATGATCCCACATCCGCACATTCATCGCGGGCGCACACAGAACAGGTGTGTCCGTGGCCATCAGAAGGGTCGATGCCAGATCGGTGGCCAGTCCGGCGGCCATCTTGCCCATCAGGTCTGCCGTTGCAGGGGCCACGACGATCAGATCAGCAGAGCGTGACAATTGAATATGCCCCATCTCGGCCTCATCGGTCAGATCGAACAGATCGCGATAGACTTTTTGACCCGCAAGCGCAGACACCGACAGGGGGGTCACAAACTCTTCTGCTGCGCGGGTCAAAACAGGGGTCACTGCCGCGCCACGTTCACGTAGCCTGCGGATCAGGTCCAACGATTTGTAGGCCGCGATCCCGCCACCGATGATCAGCAGAATGCGTTTGGATGACAGCATGTTCAGCCCTTCCTGTCCCGGTCGGCCCCGACATTAGGCAAGGCCAGCAGGTAGTTCCAGCGATTAATTCTGAACCTGAAACGCCGCACAGGGGTCTTCGCGCTCTACTGTGGGACTGTCGATTACGACATCGAAACCCCCGTCGATCACTCCATCCTCTGATTGGCCCACTGTCACCACCTTCCATCCAGGCTGAAGGCGCGCGAGATACGTAGGAACACCCCGGTCCTTTCGCGCATGACCGTTTCCGGTGATCACGGCAACCGGACCCCCGGTTTCCTCCATCGCACGCACCACCGCGCGGGCCAAAACAGCGTCACGCAGACGCTGGATCGCAACCATCTGGGGCAACATTTCAGTCGGCAGAGCATCGCAATGCGCGGCCAGCTGGTCGGCCTCACGCGCGGCCTGCTCCTCGGGCGTCAGCGGTACAGTCAAACCATAGCGCGCCGCGTCTGCGCCCAGCGCCGTGGCAGCACCCCGTTCCATCGCGGCACGTGCGGCGGAACGCGGAACCATGGCCCCGTAAACCGGGGCGCTTGAGGCCTCAAACACTGGATAGTACATACTGAGTGGAGGCCACCCGCTTTCCGCCCATTTCAGAATACGGTTCAACTCCTCAGGGTCTGCTACGGCTTTTTGCGCAAGCCGCTGTGCACCCTCTTCAGTGACCATTTCCCATACGACGGCCGAAGGCGAGATAGCCTCAAGCGCTTCGGCCTGAACAAGATGATGCCTGGGGTTGTCGTGGACCTCTCCGAGGATCACAACGTCGGCGTTCTGCATCGCAGACATCACATCATCAGGAATAAGTTCCTCCGACGACCCCGGTCGCGCTACCGCAACTGTAAGGCCAAGAACACACGCAAGAATCGCAAGCTTTTTCATGCGATGAAGTGTTGCACCTCGCGCGACTGGGCTTCAAGGTTCTTGCGCATCTTAGCGAAGGCTGCGGCTTCAAGCTGTCGCACGCGTTCTTTGGACAGGCCCAGCTCCCCGCCAAGGCTTTCCAATGTGCGCGCGGGCTCTCGCAGCTTGCGTTCGCGCACAATGAAACGCTCACGATCGTTCAACGCATTCATCGCCGTCAACAACCACTCGCGCAATTGTTCGGTATCGTGGCTGTTTTCGACCGCTTCAGCAGCCTGTTCACGATCGTCTTCCAATGCGTCGATCCACTCTCGCCCATCTTCATCCGCCGATTGCACGGCGTTCAGGGAAAAGTCCGAGCCCGAAAGCCGCCCTTCCATCATTTCAACGTCACGCAGGGGAACTCCGATTTCCGTAGCGATCATCTGATGAAGTTGATGGCGGTCCAGATCCAGGCCATCTGTGGCGGCCTCGCGTTCTAATCGAGCCTGGACGCGACGCATGTTGAAAAACAGTGATTTCTGAGCCGAGGTCGAGCCGGTTCTGACCATGGACCAGTTCCGCATTACGTAGTCCTGAATGCTCGCCTTGATCCACCACACGGCATAAGTCGAAAAGCGCACGCCGCGATCCGGGTCAAACTTGTCGGCGGCCTTCATCAAACCCAGACCGGCCTCCTGAATGAGGTCGTTCATTGGCGCGCCATAACGCTTGAACTTGGCTGCCATCGAAATCGCCAAACGCATGTACGCGGTAATCAGGCGGTGTAACGCCTTTTCATCTCGCTCATCGCGCCAGGCATACGCCAGCTTCAGTTCTGTTTCCGCATCCAGCAGCTCGGCCTTCATCGCCTGCCGGGACATCGAAAAGTCCGTCGCATTGTCCAGTGCCATAAACCTCTCCCCTGTTTGCAGGCGATGGTCGGACTTGCCTTGCCGACCTAAGACCGATACGCAAAACAGCACCAATCGGATCAACTATAGGTAAGAATTGTGTCGCCGGATTTAACCTTGGTTCTGGGTGGGGCTGCGTCGGGAAAGTCAGTTTTCGCTGAAGAACTTGTTGCTTCTTCAAGGAAAAACCGCGTTTACCTTGCGACATCACAAGTGTTTGATGACGAGATGCGTCAGAAAATAGACCGTCACCTGAAACAACGCGGCAACGGCTGGAGCACGGTTGAAGAACCCTTTGACTTGGGGCCGGTTCTGGCGCGATTGTCGCCCGATCAGATCTGCCTTATCGATTGCGCCACCATGTGGCTGAGCAATCATCTGCCAGCCGAAACCGAGCTGGAGCAGGCACAAGCCGACCTGCTTGAAGCACTGCGCGCATGCCCTGCCCAAATCGTAATTGTCTCGAACGAGGTTGGCTACGGCATTGTTCCGGACAATGCCCTAGCCCGCCGGTTCCGCGAAGCGCAAGGTCGGTTGAACATCGCACTTGCGGCACAGGCTGATCTGGTGGTGCAGGTTGCCGCCGGGTTGCCTCTGGTATTGAAAGGGCAATTGCCGTGACACATCTGCACCTTGTCCGGCACGGGCCAACACATGCAAAAACCATGGTCGGCTGGTCCGATTTGCCCGCAGACCTAAGCGATACAGCGGCCCTGCAACGCCTGAACGACCATTTACCGCCCGAGGCTCTTGTGATCTCGTCCGATCTGTCGCGCGCAATCGACACCGCCTCAGCCATACAAGGTCAACGCCGTCGCCTGCCCCACAATCCGGATCTGCGCGAAATCCATTTCGGCCGCTGGGAGTTGCGTGGATTTGCCGAGATTGAAGCAGAGGACCCAGAACTTGCCTTTGCATATTGGGACAACCCCGGCGATGTCCGCCCGCCACAAGGCGAAAGCTGGAATGACGTGCGCAATCGGGTCGATTCTGCCATCGACGCGCTTATCGCCACGCATATGGGCCGCGATCTGGTGATCGTTGCGCATTTCGGCGTGATCCTCACTCAGGTACAGCGCGCCCTTGATCTGGACGGGCAACAGACATTTTCGCATCGGATCGACAACCTGTCGGTGACAGACATCGCTTTGGAAGGTGGCAGCCGGTCGATTGGCGCGATCAATCACCTTCCGTGAACAGGCCGCGCACAAATCACTGTTTTACCGGGCCGTGAACCTGCGGCATCGTCTTCGTATGACTTATGATTTGTTTATCGGCGACCGCCTCTTCTCCAGCTGGTCCATGCGTGGTTGGTTGATGCTCGAAAAGTTCAATCTGCCCTATCGCAGCCACATGACCGGCCTCTATTCGGGCACCATGGCACAGGACATGGAGCCGCTGGCCCCGGCCCGCCTGGTTCCGGCCCTGCGACTGCCGGACGATACAGTTGTGGGCGAAAGCCTGGCCATGGCCGAAACGCTGGCCGAGCGCCACCCAGATGCCAGGTTGTGGCCGTCAGATCCCACGGCCCGGGCAACAGCTCGCTGGCTGTGCGCTGAGATGGTGGCCGGGTTCGGGGCTTTGCGAGGTGAATGCCCCATGCAATTGCTGCATGTGTGGCAGGGTTTCAAACCGTCAGATGAGACGTTGGCAGATCTTGCTCGGATCGAAACACTCTGGGCCCATGCACGTGGAATATCCGGCACAGCCCAAGGCCCGTTGTTCGGCGCCTACTCAGTGGCGGACGTGTTCTACACGCCCGTCGCGGCGCGGATCATCGGGTACGGGCTGCCCGTTTCAGAGGCCAACCAGGCCTATTGCCTGGACCTGCTGTCGGACCCGATCGTCAGACAATGGCGCGCAATGGGTTTGACCGTTCAATATGAACCCTTCCCCTATCCGCAAGGCTTGCCCTCCGGATCCTGGCCAATCGGCGGGGTTTCAAGCGCCAAACCGGTGCCCGGCCCGTCAATCAACGATGCTTGCCCGTATTCCGGCAATCCGGTTGCGGATTTTTTGGACCTGGACGGCCAATGCTGGGGATTCTGTAACCCATTCTGCCGCGACAAAACCGTGGCCGACCCCAACGCGTGGCCCAAATTCATTGCTTTGCGCGCGGCCGTTAACGAAACTTAAACCACAACCGTGGCAGCAACGTCCTGTTAACCAAGAACAGGACTGCCATGGTCTCCCGAGCCCACACTGTTGCCTTTCAAGGGGTCGACGCCCGCCCGGTCGAGGTGCAATGTGCCGTCTCACCCGGCTTGCCAGCCTTTTCCATCGTGGGCCTACCGGACAAGGCGGTGTCCGAAGCGCGCGACCGTGTCCGAAGCGCGCTGAGCGCGATGGCCATCGCCCTGCCCTCGAAACGAATTACCATCAACCTGTCCCCTGCCGATCTGCCTAAGGAAGGCAGCCATTTCGACCTACCTATCGCAATCGCGTTATTGTCGGCGCTCGAGATCATTCCTGCCGACGCCGCCGAAGGCACTGTTGCACTGGGAGAATTGTCGCTGGACGGCTCTCTTGTGCCCGTTGTCGGCGCTCTGCCCGCCGCCATGACGGCTGCTTCCGATGATCGCATGTTGCTGTGTCCCAAAGCCTCCAGCGCCGAAGCCGCCTGGGTTGATGCCACACAAGTGATCGGCGCGCGTTCTCTGGGCGATGTTGTTCGCCATTTCTCGGGCCAGTCACCTCTGCCGGCAGCGCAACCCGGCGAAGTGAACCTGACACCAAGCGCACGTGATCTGCGTGATGTAAAAGGGCAAGAACGGGCAAAACGCGCTTTGGAAATCGCGGCAGCCGGGCGTCACCACCTAATCATGATTGGCACGCCGGGCTCGGGAAAATCCATGCTGGCAGCGCGGCTTCCGGGCATCTTGCCGCCTTTGACGGCCGTAGAAGCTTTGGAAACTTCGATGATCCAATCCCTTTGCGGTTTACTTGACGAAGGCGGCATCAATCGCACACGTCCGTTTCGCGAGCCTCATCACACCGCCTCGATGGCGGCCATCGTCGGAGGCGGCAAAGGAGCCAAACCGGGCGAAATCTCACTGGCCCATAACGGCGTGCTGTTTATGGATGAATTCCCCGAGTTTCCCCGCACCGTTCTGGAAACCCTGCGCCAACCCGTTGAATCAGGCGAAGTGATGGTGGCGCGCGCAAATGCCCATGTGAAATATCCCTGTCGCTTTATGCTGGTGGCAGCTGCGAACCCATGCAAATGCGGCTACCTAACCGATCCTTCCCGCGCTTGCTCACGCGCACCCGGCTGCGGCGAGGATTACCTGAACCGTATCTCAGGCCCTTTGATGGACAGGTTCGACCTGCGAATCGAAGTTCCGCCCGTGGCCTTCACTGATCTTGATCTGCCCCCGTCCGGCGACAACTCGGCCACTGTCGCCGCGCGAGTCGAAAACGCCCGCGCCGTACAGGCAGACCGGTTTCGAGATTCGTCGAACCTGCGCCAAAATTCCGACGCTGAAGGCAAGGTTCTGGAAGAGATCGCAACACCCGACGCCGAGGGCAAAGAGGTGTTGCTGAAAGCGGCGGATCAGTTCGGTCTGTCGGCCCGCGCCTTTCACCGCATCCTGAGAGTGGCCCGTACGATCGCCGATCTGGAAGGCGCCGCCGACATTCGCAGGCCACATGTGGCAGAGGCGTTGAGCTTTCGCATCAGCGCCCGGGTCATGGCTTAAACCTTGGCTTCGATCGCCTGCCAGATCTTCTCGGCAATGTTGACTCCGTCGAACCGTTCCAGCTCCTGAATGCCGGTCGGCGAAGTCACGTTGATCTCGGTCAGATAGCCGCCAATGACGTCGATTCCGACAAAAATCTGGCCTTTCTCTTTCAGCAACGGTCCGATGGCTGTGCAGATCTCAAGATCACGGTCTGACAAGCCGATCTTTTCCGGGCGTCCGCCAACATGCATGTTCGACCGCGTTTCCCCTGCCGCAGGAACCCGGTTGATCGCACCAACGGGCTCGCCGTCCACCAGAATCACCCGCTTGTCGCCATTGCTGACATCCGGCAGGAATTTCTGCACGATCAGAGGCTCACGCGAGAACCCTGTGAACAGCTCGTGCAGAGAAGTCAGGTTGCGGTCATTGGCATCCAGCCGGAACACGCCGGCACCGCCATTGCCATAAAGAGGCTTCAGGATGATGTCGCCGTGTTTTTCCTTGAACGCCTTGATCGTCTGCAGATCGCGCGCAATTGTCGTGGGCGGGGTCAGATCAGGGAAATCCAGAACCAAAAGTTTTTCAGGGTAGTTGCGCACCCAGAACGGGTCATTGACCACCAATGCCTGCCCATTGAGGCGATCCAGCAGATGCGTCGACGTGATGTAGTGCATGTCAAACGGTGGGTCCTGACGCAACCAGATCACATCGAAGTCGGCCAGATCCACCTCGCGCTCAGGGCTTAGAACCGCCGGATCGCCCGCAACCCGCTGTACAGTCATGTCATGGCCGCGCGCCGTAATGCGACCTTCCTCATAGGCCAATTGATCCGGCCCGTAGAAAAACAGCGAATGCCCGCGCGCCTGAGCCTCTTCCGCCAGACGGAATGAGCTGTCGGCGTTGATGTCCACGATCCCGATCGGGTCCATTTGAAAGGCAATTTTCATGGCGAGTCCTTCAGTTTCACGCCAGATACATGGCCCAGCAGGCCTTAGGGTTCAATGGGGCTTAGGCGTGACCGAATGCGTTTTCGATGATTTGAACCGCGCCAGAGCCATCCACAAGCGCCGCGTCAAAGCGCACATTGGTCAGCTGCCCGCCCGGTTCGTTTTCCAGAAATTGCGCTGCGGAGGCACAAATTCGGTCAATTTGTCTTTGGCTGATCCGGGCCGCAGCACTTTCAAAGCTTGTGCTTTTCTTGACTTCTATGAACACAAGCCCACTGCCGTTCCGCGCGATCAGGTCGATTTCACCACCAGCACCCCGCCAACGGCGATGCGCAATGGAAAAACCCCGACGCTCGTAATCCGCGGCAACCCGAAGCTCGGCCGCATGCCCGGCATGATAGGAAACTGAACCCTGACTTGTCCGCCGACCCATGTCATCCCTTTCCCAGTTTCAGAGCTTTCTGGTAAATCGGACGGCGCGGCAGATCATACATTTCCGAGACAAGATCCGCCGCGTCCCGAACCGAATGGGTTTCCAGAGCGCGCTTCAAGGCCTCTTCTACATCGGATTCGTTAACGCTTTGCGAATGGCTCCGGTCCACAAGCAGAACGATTTCACCCTTTGCTGGTTTGTCCTGAATTTCAGCTGCCAGATCGGCCAGGCTTCCACGTCGGATTTCTTCGAACTTCTTGGTCAGCTCACGACACAGCGCCGCCTGACGGTCCCCCCCCAAACCCTCGGCCAGATCAGACAGGCTGGCGGATACGCGTTTCGGAGATTCGTAAAACACCAACGTGCCGGGAATGTCCTTCAACGCCTGAATCCGGGTCCGACGCGCGCCGGACGCGTTTGGAAGAAAACCAGCGAAGAAAAATGCATCCGTTGGCAATCCCGCCAATGTCAGGGCGGTCACGGCGGCGGATGCGCCGGGGGCACAGGTCACCATATGCCCGGCCTCTGCCGCCTGCTTGCCCAGATCATAACCCGGATCGGCGATCAGAGGCATACCCGCCTCGGATGCATAGGCAACCGAGTGCCCCTGCGCCAGCGCGCCCATTAGCTTGCCGCGCGCACTGGCCCCGCTGTGGTCGTGATAGGCTTGGATCCGACGGCCTTCCAGCGGGACACCGTGTATTTCCATCAACCGCCGCAGACTGCGGGTGTCTTCCGCCGCAATCACGTCGGCTGAAGCCAGAACATCCAGTGCCCTGAGCGTAATGTCGCGTGCTGTTCCGATCGGGGTGGCAACAAAATACAGGCCCGCAGCCAATCTGATCTTTTGAAAATTCAAAGCTGGACCCTCACTGCGTGACGTTTATTATCGCGGCTCGACAGAACAGAAGCATTCACAGCCGCCGGATCAGGGAGTTTTCATTTAGATGTTTACCGTTTGCAAGCCCGTAAGCAAGCTGGCGAAAGCCGCCGCTGCCCTGACAATCGCAGCGTTTCTGTCTGCCTGTGAACCGGGCGGCCTTGGTGGAGGGCCCTCAATCAATACGTCAAATCCGGTTCCGGTTGCGTTGCTGGTTCCTCGCTCTGGCGACGCCGCTCTGGCGCAGAGCCTCGAGAATGCCGCTCGTCTGGCAATGACCGATCTGCCCAATGTCAAAATTGACCTGCGCGTTTACGATACGGCCGGGAACCCGACAACAGCGACAGCCGTGGCTCAACAGGCAGTCGCGGAAGGGGCGAAAATCATCGTCGGCCCGGTTTACGCACAGGCGGCAAATGCGGCCGGGCTGGCCGTACTGAACAAGAACATCAATGTCCTTTCGTTCTCGAACAACACCAGCATTGCGGGTGGCAATGTGTTTGTGCTGGGACCCACTTTCGACAACACCGCCAACCGGCTGGTGAATTATGCAGGCCGTCAGGGCAAAACCAATACCGTCATCTTGCACAGCAATGACGCTGCAGGGCAATTGGGCCGATCAGCTATCGCAAATGCGCTGGCAAACAGCCGGGTCAACAACGCGGGAACCGTCGGATACGACCGGTCCCAACAGGGCGTTATCAACTCAGTCCCGGCGGTCAAAGCGACTGTGGATTCGACCGGAGCAGACTCGATTTTCATGACGGCAACCACGGCCGGCGCATTGCCGCTGTTTACGCAATTGCTGCCTGAGGCTGGCGTATCTCCGGCGACCACGCAATTCATTGGCCTGACACGTTGGGATATCCCGCCGCAGACGCTGGAACTGCCGGGTGTACAAGGTGGGTGGTTCGCCCTGCCCGATCCGTCCAAAGCACAAGCTTACCGTCAACGTTACAACGCGACTTATGGCGAAGCGCCTCACCCGATCAGCGGTTTGGCGTATGACGGCATAGCGGCTATCGGAGCTCTGGTCAGTCAGGGAAAATCCGACGCTCTAACCGCAGCAGCCTTGACACAAAACGCTGGCTTCCAAGGTGTCGGCGGCATCTTTCGCCTTCGTCCGAATGGCACCAACGAACGCGGTCTGGCCGTCGCAACAATTCAGAACAAACAGGTGGTTGTGATTGACCCTGCCCCACAAAGCTTCTCTGGTGCCGGTTTCTGAGCGGTCGGGCGTGACGACCGCGCCCGGGGGCGCTCTGATCTGCCGCGCCGAGGACATCTTTGACAGCGTCAGCGTCAATGATGCGTTGGCTGAGACATTCGAGACCTGCCCGGACAACAGTAAAATGCGCGCTGAAACAGTGCGCATTCTGCGCGACGCTCAGAAAGTCGGCCGCAAAGCCATTGCTGATGCCTTCGGCGAGCGTCCGTTCGACGCGCGCGCGCTGACACGTTCCTATACTTACCTGACGGATCAACTGGTCGGGACTGCAATGCAGGTCTCCTGCACGCGCCTGCATCCGCTTGCGACGCCAACACAGGGTGAAAAAATCGCGGTTCTGGCCGTTGGCGGGTATGGACGTGGTGAAATGGCGCCGTCTTCGGACGTCGATCTGCTGTTTCTTACCCCGTACAAAATTACGGCCTGGGCCGAGAGCGTCATTGAATCCATGCTTTATATTCTATGGGACCTGCGGCTTAAGGTCGGGCATGCGTCACGCACGATCAAAGACTGCCTTCGGTTGGGCACCGAGGATTTCACAATCCGTACGGCGATGCTGGAACAACGGTATCTGGCGGGCGACAGGGCACTGGCGAACGAGTTGGACCAACGTCTGAAAACCGAGCTGTTCAAAGGAACAGAACGCGAATTTATCGAAGCCAAACTGAAAGAACGTGATGAGCGGCATCTGAAACAAGGTGAACGCTATATGGTCGAGCCCAACGTCAAAGAGGGTAAGGGCGGTCTGCGCGACCTCCAATCGCTCTATTGGATCGCGAAATACATCTATGGCGTTCAAGACGTGGCCGAACTGGTGCCGTTGGGTCTGTTCACACCTGATGAATTCAGGACCTTCGTCACAGCTGAAGACTTCCTGTGGGCCGTTCGCTCACACCTGCATCTGGTGACGGGGCGCGCAACCGAACAGCTGACTTTTGACATGCAGGTCGAAGTGGCTGCGCGCATGGGCTATGAAGATCGCGCCGGTCGCCGCGCGGTCGAGGTGTTTATGCAACGCTATTTCCGCGAAGCCACTCGCGTGGGTGAGCTGACGCGGATTTTTCTGACAAAGCTTGAGGCGCTGCACATGAAAGGCGCACCATTGCTAGAGCGCATTTTCCGCAGACGACGACGGGTGAAAGCAGGCTACAAAGTGGTCCACGGTCGCCTGGACGTTGGAGACCCGGACAAATTCCTGTCTGACAAAGTGAACCTTTTACGTCTGTTCGAGGAAGGCTTGCGGACCGGAATGCTGATCCATCCGGACGCCATGCGTCTGGTGGCGGCAAATCTGCATTTGATCGATGACGAGATGCGCAACAACAAAGAGGCACAGCGCATCTTTCTGGATCTGATGCTGAAACACGGCAATCCAGAACGTGCATTGCGGCGGATGAACGAATTGGGTGTCCTCTCCGCTTTCCTGCCCGAGTTCGAGTACATCGTGGCAATGATGCAGTTCAACATGTATCACAGCTATACGGTGGACGAGCATACGATCCAGTGCATCATCAACCTGGCCCAGATCGAACGCGGTGAGCTGATTGAATCCCTGCCGCTTGCTTCTTCGATCCTCGAACGTGGGGTCAACCGCAAGGTTTTGTATGTCACGCTGCTGCTGCACGACATAGCGAAAGGCCGCCCCGAGGATCATTCGATTCTGGGTGCACAGATCGCGCGTAAAGTGGCGCCGCGACTGGGTCTGAACAAAGCGGATTCGGAAACGGTCGAATGGCTGGTTCGCTATCACTTGTTGATGTCCGACATGGCGCAGAAACGCGATATTTCAGACCCTCGCACAGTGCGTGATTTTGCAAAAGCTGTTCAAACCGTCAAACGGCTGGATATGTTGACCGTTCTGACCGTCTGCGACATTCGCGGGGTGGGGCCAAACACCTGGAACAACTGGAAAGCCACGCTGTTGCGTGCCCTTCACGCGGAAACTAAACGAGCGCTGGAGACCGGGATGGAGGACCTCAACCGCGCCAATCGCGGGGCCGAGGCCAAGAAAGCCCTGCGTGCCGAATTGTCGACCTGGTCCAAGGCCGACCTCAAGGTCGAAACAGGTCGCCACTATGACCCCTATTGGCAAGGTTTGAATCTGGCAACGCATGTCGAGTTCGCGGACATGCTGCGCGCGTTGGAACACAGCGGCGATCCCGGCGCGATGGAAATTCGCCTGGAGCTTGATGAAGACCGAGATGCTACGCGGGCCTGTTTTGCGATGGGCGATCATCCCGGTATTTTTGCCCGCATCGCCGGCGCTCTGGCCCTGGTCGGCGCGAATGTGGTGGATGCCCGCAGCTATACCACCAAAGACGGTTATGTGACCGATGCGTTCTGGATCCAGGACGCCGAAGGGCACCCGTTTGAAGCTGCGCGCCTGCCGCGCCTGACCCAGATGATCCACAAGACGCTACGCGGAGAAGTGGTTGCAGGGGAAGCGCTGAAATCACGAGACAAGATCAAGAAACGCGAGCGCGCGTTCAACGTGCCAACCCATATCATGTTCGACAATGACGGTTCAGAAATCTACACGATCATCGAAGTGGACACCCGCGACCGCGCGGGATTGTTGTTTGATCTGACCCGGACCCTGGCCGCAGCGAACGTCTATATTGCCAATGCTGTGATCGCGACTTATGGCGAGCAGGTGGTCGATACGTTTTACGTCAAGGACATGTTTGGCCTGAAGTACCATTCAGAAAGCAAACAGCGCGGGCTTGAAACGAAGCTGCGCAAAGCGATCACCGAAGGCGCGGAGCGTGCGGCCTCATGAAGCAAATCCGGTTGTTTTCGGGCCTGTTCACGGTTGGTTTCTGGACGCTCGCCAGCCGAATTCTGGGGTTTCTGCGGGAAATTCTGCTGACGGCCTTCATCGGTCCGGGACCGGTGATGGACGCTTTTGTCGCGGCCTTCCGCCTGCCGAACATGTTCCGACGTTTTTTTGCCGAAGGGGCTTTTAATGCAGCCTTTGTACCGATGTTCTCAAAACGGCTGGAGGCAGACGAGGATCCGCAGAGGTTCGCGCAGGATGCATTCAACCTTCTGGCTGTGGCGGTTCTTGCGCTCGTCGGGTTAGCGATGGTTTTCATGCCCGGTCTGGTATGGCTGACCGCCGAAGGGTTTTATGGCGATGAACGGTTCGATCTGGCCGTGGATTATGGGTATGTCGTATTCCCGTATATCCTTTTCATGTCTCTGGCGGCGCTGTTTTCCGGCGTCCTGAACGCAACCGGCAGGTTCGCGGCGGCTGCAGCGGCGCCGGTCCTGCTGAACATTTTTGCCTGCACCGCGCTGATCGCCGGGGCCATGTCCGGCGGTGAGGTGATAAGGTGGTTGATCTCGGTCATTCCGGTTGCCGGTGTCGCACAGTTGGCGCTGGTCTGGGTGGCGACCGAGCGCGCCGGTATCAGCATTCGCCCCAGCCGACCCCGCCTGACGCCCGAGATGCGCCGGATGGTTCGCATCGCTGTTCCGGCCGCCTTGGCTATGGGCGTCACACAGGTCAATCTGGTGGTCGGACAATTGGTGGCGTCGAAGACTGAAAAAGCCGTGAGCTGGTTGTTTGCTGCGGATCGCCTCTATCAATTACCGTTAGGCGTGGTCGGAATCGCCATTGGCATTGTCCTGCTTCCCGATCTGTCGCGCCGCCTGCGTGCCGGGGACAAAGACGGCGCGCGCAACGCCTTTTCCCGCGCTGGGGAATTCATGCTGTTGCTGACTCTGCCCTCTACAGTTGCATTCCTGATCATCCCGAACCCGCTGGTTTCGGTGCTGTTCGAACGAGGGCAGTTCAGCGCCGAAGATACCGCTGCCACAGCCCTGGCAGTTGCGATCTATGGCGTCGGTCTGCCCGCCTTCATGCTGCAAAAACTGCTTCAACCGCTTTTCTTCGCGCGCGAAGATACGCGTTCCCCGTTCCGCTATGCCGTTGTTGCTATGGTTGTGAACGCGGCTTTGGCGTTTGGACTTTTCCCGTTACTGGGCTGGATCGCCCCCGCGATTGCGGCGTCAACTGCTGGCTGGGCCATGGTTGTGCTGCTGGCACTGGGCGCACGTCGCATGGGCGAGGAGGCACGTTTCGATGATAGGTTCAAAAAACGCGCGGGACGAATCGTGCTGGCCTCAATTGGTATGGGGGTGGTCTTGTTTGCAGTGATCCACTTTGTTGGTTGGACGCTGGATATTCCCGGCTGGCGCTATCTGGCGCTTCTGGTCCTGATCATGGTCGCTGCCACTTCATATTTCCTTTTGGGTCACATCCTCGGCGCCTTCAAACTCTCTGAGTTCAAAGGCGCTCTGCGGCGATCCTGATCAATCCCGGCGAATGCGTCCGACGATCCGGGCCCACGCCCCCGGCGCTACTAGGAAGGACATCCCAAAACCGGTAGCAAACCCGCCCAGATCGGCGACCCATTCCCAGTTTGCGCCAAAGATCAGACCAAACAGGAGTTGGATACCCATCAGAACGGCAATCAGCTGAAATGCCCGCGCCTGATTTGCGCCAACAAGCGATAGTTTGCGCCACAACAACCACGTGAATGCTCCGATCAGCCCGTAGACCGGAGGAAATCCTCCGATCAACGGATAGCGCGGGTCCAGAAGAACGGCATAGGCCAATGCGCCGCCTATACCCGACACCACAAAAATCAATAGCATGGGGAAGCCGCCAAACACCTCACCGACCATCTTGCCCATGGCCAGTACGAAAACACATACAAAAACCGCCTGCGTGAAAGTCGCCGACACGAACGGATAGGTCACGAACCGGATCACATGTTCGAATGGCCAACGCCCGTTCAGCACCATCCAATCGAATATATCCGCAGAGAAGGCATAGTGTTGTATCGCGTCCAAGCGCCAGCCCACTGCCGTTGGGCCCCCGACCAGCCCCCGGGACCCAAGCGTGAAAGCGATTTCAATCCCTATGATGAACAGAACCAGTGCCACCACAACGGGTGGCAGGGGGTTCACAGGCGGCGTGTAGTGTTCACTGCTCATTGGGCTGGCCTTTCCCGGCTGTTGACGTCCCGTTGCCTCATGGGTAAGCGACGAGGGCTGATTTTTCCAGACGGGAGTTCCCTTTGATGACCGAGACCCAGTTCACGCCGCGCGTGTTTTCCGGCATCCAGCCTTCGGGCGGGCTGACCCTGGGCAATTATCTGGGCGCGATGAAGCGCTTTGTGGATATGCAGGGTGCAGAGTTCGAAACCATCTATTGCATGGTCGACCTGCATGCGATCACCACATGGCAAGACCCTGCGGCGCTGTCTCACAATACTCGTGAACTCTGCGCAGGTTTCATCGCAGCGGGCATCGATCCCGAACAATCAATCTTGTTCAATCAAAGCCAAGTGCCCGAGCATGCGCAATTGGCGTGGATATTCAACTGTGTCGCCCGCATGGGCTGGATGCAGCGGATGACCCAATGGAAGGACAAGGCGGGCAAGAACCAGCAAAATGCCTCGCTGGGGCTGTTTGCCTATCCGTCTCTGATGGCGGCCGACATTCTGATCTATCACGCGACCCATGTGCCGGTTGGCGAAGACCAAAAACAGCACCTTGAGCTGACTCGTGATATCGCCATCAAATTCAACAACGATTTTGGCGTCGATTTCTTTCCTGTGACCGAGCCGGTGATCGAAGGCGCGGCCACTCGGGTCATGAGCCTGCGAGACGGCTCAAAGAAAATGTCGAAATCCGACCCGTCGGACATGAGCCGGATCAACCTGACTGACGATGCCGAAGCGATTGCCAAGAAAATCCGCAAGGCCAAGACTGACCCTGACGCTCTGCCGTCGGACGTCGAAGGGCTGGAGGACCGCCCCGAAGCGCGCAATCTGGTCAATATCTACGCAGCCCTGAACGATCAAAACGTCGAACAGGTTCTGGCCGAGGTTGGTGGAAAGCAATTCGTTGATTTCAAACCGATGCTGGCCGATCTGGCCGTGGCAAAACTAGCCCCGATCTCGTCTGAGATGTCCCGTCTGATGGCAGATCAGGTCGAGATTGACCGTATTCTGGCGCGCGGGGCCGAACGCGCCCGCGAAATCACGGCTCCGGTCCTGCAAAAGACCTATGAAATCGTAGGCATGGTTGGGTCAGCATCGCGCTGATTGCACTGGACCTTCGTGTGACGCCCTCCTAGGGTTTGCCTGAATAAAAGGAGGGCGTCATGGCAACCGGCAAGAATATCCGGACCTATTTTGAAGGCCAATGGCATGAAGGGGACGCCCCCATCATGCGCGCAGCGGATCACGGTGCCTGGCTAGGATCTTCGGTCTTTGACGGCGCCAGATATTTCGATGGCGTAGCCCCCGATTTGCACGCGCATTGCGCCCGCGTGAACAGGTCTGCCGAAGCTCTGATGCTGACCCCGACCATGCCAGCCGAGCAGATGGTGGAGTTGGTCCGCGAAGGGTTGCAGGCGTATAACCCGGATGCGGCCGTTTACATCCGCCCTATGTATTGGGGCATCGATGGCGACAGTACGGCAATTGTCCCAAAAGAAAACAGCACCGGCTTTGCGATCTGTCTGGAAGAAATCCCGATGGCAGCGGAAACCGCTTCGGTCACGCTGGCAACGACGCGGTTTCGCCGCCCGATTCTGGAATCGGCTGTGGTGAACGCCAAAGCCGGGTGCCTTTACCCCAACAACGCCCGCATGCTGCAGGAGGCGCGCTCCAAAGGATTTTCAAACGCTTTGGTCGCCGATGCGATGGGTCACGTCGCCGAAACGGCGACGGCCAACATCTTCATGGTGAAAGACGGCGAAGTCTTCACCCCGATCCCCAACGGCACCTTCCTGGCTGGCATTACGCGGGCGCGGCACATTAAGAACCTTCGCGAAGATGGTGTGACGATCCACGAAAACGTATTGAGTTTCGAAGATTTCCACGGGGCCGACGAGGTCTTCATGTCAGGTAATATGAGCAAGGTCACACCAGTAACTGCGCTGGAAGGCACACAATTTCAGGTTGGCCCTATTGCCCGCCGTGCCCGCGCGCTTTATTGGGATTGGGCTGCAAGCGAACGCTAGCTCAACACCGGAGGTTCGCCTGAGTTGCCAGCGCGCAATCGGTCGGGCATGATCCCTGAAACTTAAAGAGGATACCCATGCGTAAGTTCCTAGTTGTTCTGGATGACAGCCGCGAATGCCTGAACGCTATGCGGTTTGCCGCAATGCGGGCAGCTCATACCGGTGGTGGCGTGACAGTCCTTTCCGTCATTCCACCTGACGAATTCAATCACTGGATCGGTGTGGCTGAAACTATGCGTGAAGAAGCCCGCGAGCGCATTCACGCGCATTACGAGGTTTTCGCCAAGTGGATGCGCGACAAACAGAGTGTGGAACCTGAACTGGCCATTCGCGAAGGCGATCCGGTACCGCAGATCATTGAACATGTTCAGTCCGATCCCGAAATCGGTGTTCTTGTCCTTGGGGCTGGTTCCGATAAGAAAGGTCCCGGTCCGTTGGTGACTCAGCTGACAAAAAACTCGGGCAGTCTGCCGATTCCTATCACGATCGTTCCCGGTGATCTGAGCAAAGAAAAGCTGGAAGAGATTACCTGAGGATCGGCAATGGCGAAGACGATACAGTTTTGGTTCGAATTCGCCTCGACATATTCTTACCTCAGCGCCATGCGGATCGAAGCGGCCGCGCAGGCAAAGGATATTTCCGTCGAATGGCACCCCTTTCTGTTGGGACCGATTTTCGCGGATCAAGGATGGCGCAACTCACCATTCAACATCTATCCTGCCAAGGGGCGGTACATGTGGCGCGACATGGAGCGTCTGTGCGCGGCGCGAGGGCTGCCTTTTGTGCGGCCTGATCCGTTCCCGCAAAACTCGCTGAATGCAGCGCGTCTGGCTTTAGCCATTGAGGACCACATGGAACGAGCGGTCTTTGTTCGGGCCATCTACAGTGCCGAATTTGGTGCCGGGCAAGATATCTCCGATAAGAGCGTTCTGGCGGCATGCCTCAAGGCGGCAGGGCTATCGACCAGCGTGATGAACCGTGCACAGGACCCGGATGTCAAAAAGGCCCTGTTCGAACAATCAGCCCGCGCCAGAGAACTCGGCCTGTTTGGTGCACCAAGTTTTCTGGCAAGAGAAGAGCTGTTCTGGGGCGATGACCGCCTGGACGATGCAATTGATTACGCCTTGGCAATTTAGAATCGTTCCAAATCTTGACTTCCCGGCTCCCGGCGCGCATATCAGAAGCACATCAGACGGAGCTGCCTCATGTTCATCCAGACCGAATCCACCCCAAACCCGGCCACGTTGAAATTCCTGCCCGGCCAGACGGTGCTTGAGGCTGGAACAGCAGATTTCCCGACTGCGGAAGCGGGTGAGAAATCTCCGCTGGCCAAGCGCATCTTCGCGGTAAATGGCGTGACCGGCGTGTTTTTTGGCAATGATTTTGTCACTGTAACCAAAACGGATGACGTTCAGTGGGACCACATCAAACCGGCCATTCTAGGTGCGGTGATGGAACATTATCAATCTGGTCAGCCAATCATGGGCGCAGATGCCGTAGCGGCGTCGGGTCACGCCGAGCATACCGGAGAGGATTCGGAGATCGTCAATCAGATCAAAGATTTGCTGGACAGCCGTGTACGCCCTGCGGTTGCTCAGGATGGTGGCGACATCACGTTCCACGGATTTGATCGCGGCGTGGTCTACTTGCACATGCAGGGTGCCTGCGCAGGGTGCCCGTCTTCGACGCTGACCCTCAAGATGGGGATCGAAAACCTTCTGCGCCACTATATTCCGGAAGTGACCGAGGTTCGCCCTGTTGCCGTCTAATCCGACGATTCTGGCATTTGATACATCGGCCGCGCATTGCGCGGCCGCTTTGCTGCGTAACGGTGAGATCGTGGCATCCCGCGCCGAAGCGATGTCTCGCGGGCAGGCCGAACGTCTGATGCCCCTGCTGGAAGAAGTATTGACCGAAGCCAGTTGTGAGTGGAGCGATCTGAGTGCAATCGGTGTTGGAATCGGACCGGGCAATTTCACCGGCATCCGCATTTCGGTCTCTGCCGCACGAGGTCTTGCATTGGGGCTCGGTGTCCCTGCTGTCGGGATCTCGGGGTTCGATGCGCTGAAAGAACTGTCTGCAGACGGACGAATACCGGCCGTCCCCGCCCCGCGTGACCAGGTTTATGTGCAAGTGCCGGGAACCGGTCCTTGCCTATTGCCAAAAGTCGAGGCGGACCTTCTAGGGCCTTTGTTTTTCTGCTCCGACCCAATCTTGCAGGCCCAGGCCATTGCTCGGCTGGCCGCACAGCGCTGGCGCAGTGTCAGCACACCTCCGGCACCTTTGTACGTCAGGCCAGCGGACGCAGCCCCGTCACGCGAAGTGCCCCCTGTACTGTTGGACGAATGACACCGCGCGAGATGGCGTCGACTCATGCCGCTGCGTTTACGCAGCCGCGCCCCTGGACAACCGATGAATTCGCCAGCCTTCTGGAAAACCGATTCATTCATATTGTTGGGGATGCAGGTTGCTTTGCTCTTTTTCAGGCGATCGCTGGCGAGGCTGAACTGCTGACTGTTGCGACTCATCCCACGGTCCAGCGTCAGGGACTTGCGTTGCAAATAATGCACCAATGGCACGAACAGGCCGCTGCGTTGCATTCAACCCGAGCTTTTCTGGATGTTGCGGCCGACAACTTTGCGGCCATCGCCTTGTACAAACGATGCGGGTATTGGCAGTGCGGCCTACGCAAGGGCTATTATTTGCGCGAAACAGGTCCAAAAATCGATGCCCTTGTAATGGAACGTCACTTGCCCTAGCGGCAATCAGGCATTTTTTAGACCATTTGGTCAGAAATCAGTTGACCATGACGGTTGCAAACGCCCTTAATACCCGCCATCACAACAGTTATGCTCGCTAAAAGTGGGTAAACGGGGCTAATCTGACCCCGTGCCAACAAAATAAACTGGGAGACTGAAATGACCCTGATGAAATCCTTGATGGGTGCCGCCGCTGCGGTCGCAATGTCAGCTGGAGCGGTTCTGGCCGAGCCAGCCGTAATCTTTGACCTGGGTGGCAAGTTCGACAAATCCTTCAACGAAGCTGCTCATAACGGCGCGCAGCGTTGGGCGAATGAGACCGGCGGCAAGTATCTGGAAATCGAAATTCAGGCAGAACCGCAGCGCGAACAGGCTCTGCGCCGTTTCGCGGAATCCGGTGCAAACCCGATCATCACCATGGGGTTTGGAATAGCAGACGCTTTGACCGCCGTCGCCAGTGATTACCCTGACACCAAATTCGTCGCTGTGGACGTAACTTGGCTGGACGCACCGAACATCCGCCAGATCGGCTTTGCCGAGCACGAGGGTTCATACTTGGTGGGCATGATGGCTGCTATGGCGTCGGAGTCTGGCACCGTCGGGTTCATCGGCGGCATGGACATCCCCCTGATTCGCCATTTTGGCTGCGGCTATGCCCAAGGCGCGAAGGCCGTGAATCCGGACATTAACGTTGTCGCCAACATGACCGGCACAACTCCTGCTGCCTGGAACGACCCTGTAAAAGGTTCGGAGCTTACCAAAGCGCAGATCAGCCAGGGCGCTGACGTGATTTACGCCGCAGCAGGCGGAACCGGCGTTGGCGTTCTGCAAACTGCGGCTGACGAAGGCATCCTGTCGATCGGTGTCGACAGCAACCAGAATCACTTGCATCCGGGCAAGGTTCTGACTTCAATGCTGAAACGCGTGGACGTTGCCGTTTATGAAGCGATGAAGGCGGGTGATAACGTAGAAACCGGCGTATTCACCATGGGTCTGGCCGAAGAAGGTGTCGGCGTTGCCATGGATGACAACAACAAAGAACTTGTTTCGGTCCGCATGAGCGATGCCGTGGACGAAGCCCGCAAGGGTATCATCAACGGCGACATTAATGTTGTAAGCTACTACGAGAACGACAGCTGCCCGGCACTGCAGTTCTGATAATGCGCGGGGCGGGAAGACCCTTTCCGCCTCGCTACCCACTTCGTCATCCGAGCCACCAGCCGGATGGGTTTTTCGGCAGTTGAGGGCAAGACATGACCGTCCCAGCCATTGAGCTCAAAGGGATTTCCAAAGCCTTTGGGCCGGTTCAGGCCAACAGAGACATCTCCATCAGCGTCGCCCCCGGTACGATCCATGGGATCATCGGTGAAAACGGTGCAGGCAAATCCACGTTGATGAGCATCCTCTTCGGTTTCTATAAGGCCGACAAAGGTGAGATTTGGATCAATGGATCCAAGACCGACATCCCTGACAGCCAGGCGGCCATTGCCTCGGGCATCGGGATGGTGTTCCAGCATTTCAAACTGGTGGAAAACTTCACCGTTCTGGAAAATATCGTTCTGGGCGCCGAGGATGGCGGACTGCTGGCCCCGTCCCTGGCAAAGGCTCGCAAAGAACTGAAAGAGCTTGAAGAAGAATACGAGCTGTTCGTCGATCCTGACAAACGCATCGACGAGATTGGTGTGGGGATGCAGCAGCGGGTCGAGATTCTCAAGGCCCTCTATCGCAAAGCCGAGATTCTGATATTGGACGAACCAACGGGCGTGCTGACCCCGGCTGAGGCCGATCAGCTGTTCCGAATCCTTGATCGTCTGCGGGCCGAGGGGAAAACGATCATCGTGATCACCCACAAGTTGCGCGAGATTATGGAAAATACCGACACCGTCTCGGTCATGCGGCGCGGGCAAATGACAGCGACTGTCAAAACGTCCGAGACCAGTCCGGAGGAACTTGCCGAACTGATGGTGGGCCGCAAGGTTCTGCTGCAGGTCGACAAGGTACCTGCGAAACCCGGCAAACCCATCCTCGAGATCGAAAAGCTGAGTGTTTTTGATTCCGCTGGTGTTGAAAGGGTCAAAGGCATCGATCTGACCGTACGCGCGGGTGAGATCGTCGGCATCGCTGGCGTGGCTGGCAACGGGCAATCCGAATTGCTGGAAGTTCTTGGCGGAATGCGTCCAGGTCAGGGCATGATCAAACTAAACGGCGAACCGCTGGCACTGAGTGGCGCAGGATCAGATGGTCAGGCCCGGCGCGCGCAGCACATCGCCCATGTGCCCGAAGACCGGCAGCGCGAAGGTCTGATCATGGATTTCCATGCCTGGGAGAATGTGGCCTTCGGGTATCACCGCGACCCGGCCTATAAACGCGGTATCTTTATGGACAACGCAGCGTTGCGTGCCGATACCGAAGCCAAGATCGAGAAATTCGACGTCCGCCCACCCAATCCCTGGTTGGCAGCCAAGAGTTTCTCGGGCGGCAACCAGCAGAAAATCGTTGTAGCACGCGAAATCGAACGCAACCCTGACTTACTGCTAGTCGGCCAACCCACACGGGGCGTGGACATCGGCGCAATTGAGTTCATTCACAAACAGATTGTTGCGCTGCGCGATCAGGGCAAGGCGATCCTGCTGGTCTCGGTCGAACTGGAAGAGATCTTTTCGCTCTCGGACCGGATCGCTGTGATGTTTGACGGACATATCATGGGTGAACGTTGGCCCCATGAAACAGATGAAAAAGAGCTGGGCCTGTTGATGGCCGGTGTTGCCGGAGAGGCCGCGTAACATGGAAAAAATGCCTAAATGGGCCGATGTCATTCTGATCCCGTTGATCAGTCTGATGCTGGCCGCAATACTTTCGGCGCTGGTCATCCTGGCCATCGGAGAGAACCCTGTCGAGGCCGTTCAACTGATGGTCACCGGTGCGCTGGGTTCGACTTATGGCTGGGGCTATACGCTCTACTATGCAACAAACTTCATGTTTACCGGCCTTGCGGTAGCTGTCGCCTTCCATGCCCGTATGTTCAACATCGGGGGCGAAGGTCAGGCGATGCTGGGCGGGCTGGGCGTAGCCATGGTCTGTCTGTATGTCGACTGGCCGCATTGGAGCATTGCTTTGCTTGCAGCCTGCGCAGCGTCGATGCTGTTCGGCGCGCTTTGGGCCGCCATTCCGGCCTATCTGCAGGCCAAGCGCGGCAGTCATATCGTGATCACCACGATCATGTTCAACTTTATCGCTGCTGCTTTCCTGAATTACATGCTGGTCAACGTCATGCGTCCCCAGGGTTCGCAAGACCCCGCCACAGCGCGGTTCCCCGATAATGTGAATCTGCCTTCCTTCCAGACGATGTTCTCGACCGCAGAGAACGTGGTGTTCCGGGGGGCTCCGGCGAACATCACCTTCTTCATCGCCTTGCTGGCCTGTGTCGTTGTCTGGGCGCTGATCTGGCGCACGCGTCTGGGGTATGAAATCCGCGCCTACGGCCATTCCGAGACCGGTGCTGTCTACGCCGGTATTTCGCCAGTGCGCATCACCATTATTGCGATGCTGATCTCGGGCGGGCTGGCCGGTCTGATGGCCATCAACAACGTCATGGGCGAGGCGGAGCGTCTGGTTCTGAACTCGACCGAAGGCGCCGGCTTCATTGGGATTGCCGTGGCACTCATGGGGCGATCGCACCCGTTTGGTGTATTTCTGGCCGCGCTCCTGTTCGGCTTCCTGTATCAGGGTGGTGCCGAGCTGGCGCTGTGGGCATCTATCCCGCGCGAACTGATCGTGGTCATCCAGGCGCTGGTCATCCTGTTCACGGGTGCATTGGATAACATGGTTCGAATGCCGCTTGAGAAACTGTTCCTTGGTATGCGGAAGAGGGCAGAGTGATGGAATTCTTCGTTACCCTCATCCAGGTTCTGGATTCGACCATCCGCCTGTCCACTCCGCTGCTGCTGGCCTGTCTGGCCGGTCTTTTTTCAGAACGCGCTGGTATTTTCGACATCGGTCTTGAAGGCAAGATGTTGATGGCAGCATTCTTTTCCGCAGCCATCGCAGCCGTCACAGGGTCGGTTTGGCTGGGCCTGCTTGCCGGTATCGCATCCTCATTGTTACTTTCGGGCCTTCATGGGCTGGCGTCCATCACGTTCCGGGGCAACCAATTGATCTCGGGTGTGGCCATCAACTTCCTCGCCTCGGGGCTGACTGTTCTGGTCGCCCAAAGCTGGTTTCAGCAAGGTGGGCGGACACCGTCGCTTTTTGGCGGAGGGCGGTTCGAGCCCATCAACTTCCCGTTCGCCGAATCCCTCAGCGGCGTGCCGATATTCGGTCCCATCTACTCTGAATTGCTCTCTGGCCATTCGATCCTGGTCTATGTGGCCTTCCTGATGGTTCCGGCCACCTGGTGGATTCTGTATCGCACCCGGTTTGGCCTGCGTCTTCGGGCGGTGGGTGAGAATCCTGCGGCGGTGGACACGGCAGGTGTCTCTGTGGTTGGCTTGCGCTTCGCAGCCGTCGCCATCTGCGGCGTGTTGTGCGGTATTGCCGGTGCGTATCTGGCCACGGCCCTGCAGGCGGGTT
Source organism: uncultured Ruegeria sp. (assembly GCF_947497005.1). Taxonomy (GTDB): domain Bacteria; phylum Pseudomonadota; class Alphaproteobacteria; order Rhodobacterales; family Rhodobacteraceae; genus Ruegeria. Next base: position 107,740 of record NZ_CANMFF010000007.1, read on the forward strand.
TCGTCAAAGAAATGACCGCCGGTCGGGGCTTTATCGCGCTGGCTGCCCTGATCTTCGCCAAATGGCGCCCATGGCATGCCATGTGGGCCTGTTTGCTGTTTGGTCTGCTTCAGGCCGTCGCCCTGCGGTTCCAGAACATCGATCTGGGTGGCGTTGTGATTCCGGTGCAGGTTATGGACGCCCTGCCCTACATCCTGACGGTGGTGATTCTGGCAGGGTTTGTCGGCAAGGCCATTCCACCTCGGGCGGGCGGAGAACCCTACGTGAAAGAGCGCTGATAGGGCCAGTTGCGAACTGAGTTTCAGTCCTGTTCGCTGCAGAGCGGCATGCAGAGTTGATTTTGCAGGCCGCAACGGCTCTAAGAGGGTATGAGTGTGGACCTTTCAAAAATCTGGCGTTTGCCATCCGTCCCTAGCAACGCGTTCAAGCGGGCTGGTGCGTATGTGCCGATTAGTCACATTCATCTTTTGAAATATTTTGGTGCATGCAACGCCAAGGCGTTGTGCCTCCGAACTCAGTGCGACTAGAAGAGCCCATGCAAATTTACCTTCCCATCGCCGAAGTCTCAGTAAATGCCTTCCTCCTCTTGGGGTTGGGCGGCATGGTCGGCGTCCTGTCCGGTATGTTCGGTGTCGGCGGCGGCTTTCTGATGACACCGCTACTATTTTTCATCGGCATTCCCCCGGCAGTGGCCGTTGCGACCGAAGCAAATCAGATTGTCGCATCGTCCTTTTCCGGTGTTCTGGCGCATTTCAGACGAAAGACCGTGGACCTCAGGATGGGAACGGTGCTGCTGATAGGTGGTCTGATCGGGGCCGCATTGGGCGTTGTTGTCTTCAACTACCTTAAAAGCCTGGGCCAGGTCGATCTGCTGGTGACACTCTGTTACGTTGTCTTCCTTGGCATTATTGGCAGCCTGATGTTTATCGAAAGCCTCAGGGCGCTGCGCAAGGCCAAGAAAGGTGGTGCGGCCCCCGCAAAGCGCCGCCAACGTGGTTGGGTTCATGCCATGCCCTTCAAGATGCGGTTTCGCACATCGGGCCTGTATATCTCGGTCATTCCACCGGCTTTGGTCGGTCTTTGCGTCGGTGTCCTGTCCGCGATCATGGGTGTAGGCGGCGGTTTCATCATGGTTCCGGCCATGATCTATCTGTTGGGGATGCCGACCAAGGTTGTTGTCGGCACGTCGCTGTTTCAGATCATCTTTGTAACTGCCTTTACGACGATGTTGCACGCCACCACCAACTACACGGTCGATGTCGTATTGGCGGTTTTGTTGCTGGTTGGCGGCGTTATCGGCGCCCAGATCGGAACTGTAATTGGCGCGCGGATGCCGGCTGAGCAATTGCGCGTGTTGCTGGCCGCTCTGGTTCTGGCCGTTTGCGGCAAACTGGCGCTTGATCTGCTTCTGGAACCTGCCGAGCTTTACTCGCTTGTCAGCGGCGGGGGACATTAAGGATGCTGCGTTCGTTCATAGCTGCAATGTGCCTGTTCTGCCTGCCCGCTGCGGCAGCAGAAGAGCAGGTGGTTCTTGGCCTCAGCCAGGATCGCGTTGCCATCACCGCCACGTTTGATGGATCCGAGATTCTTATCTTTGGGGCCATTAAACGTGAAACTCCGATTCCATCCGGTCCGCCGGTAGAAGTTATCGTCTCAATTGCCGGCCCGTCCGAACCCGTCACTGTACGCCGCAAGGAACGCAAACTGGGGATTTGGGTAAACACCGACAGCGTTCTGGTCGACCTTGCGCCCAGCTTTTATGCCGTCGCAACCAGTGGGCCTTTCAGAGAAATCCTGTCTGATACCGAGGACCTGCGTTACCGGGTCTCGATTGAACGTGCGATCCGCTCGGTCGGAGCATCGATGCATGTCCGGGGCGCACAGGATTTTGCCGATGCCGTAATACGCATCCGCGAGGCTGAACACCTGTATTCCATCCGTGAAAACACTGTGGCTGTGGACGAGCAGACATTGTTCCGCACCTCAATCGATATGCCTGCAGACCTGACGGAAGGCGAATACAGCGCCCGGATATTCCTGACCCGCGGCGGAGAAGTCATCTCGAGCTATGAAACGATCATTGATGTCCGCAAAGTTGGGCTGGAGCGGATTTTATTCAATATGTCTCGCCAACAGCCTGTCTGGTACGGCCTTATGTCACTGGTCATCGCAATTTCAGCGGGCTGGGGCGCTTCCACTGCATTCCGTCTGTTGCGGGAGAAGTAACGGTCAACCTCTGCCGATATATGGCATGGTCGTGGCCATGACGGTCATGAACTGCACGTTCGCCTCAGGCGGCAGGGTTGCCATATGAAGCACCGAACGCGCGGCGTCTTCGACCGCCATGGTTGGATCCGGCGTCTCGCCCGCCGCTTGCGCAGCATCCACCAGGCCCTGAACCATCTGCGTACGCGCGTTTCCGATATCGATCTGGCCGCACGCAATTTCAAAGGGTCGCCCATCCAGTGACAGGCTACGCGTCAGCCCTGTGATGGCGTGCTTTGTCGCCGAATAATGCACCGAATTCGGGCGCGGAACATGGGCGGCAATCGAGCCGTTATTGATGATCCGCCCACCCTGCGGATTCTGGCATCGCATGATCCCAAAGGCCGCGCGCGCGCACAGGAACATGCCGTTCAGGTTGACGTTGACGCTGTGGTACCAGTCGTCCAAATCGATCTCGTCAATCGTGCCGCCGGGTGCAAATATTCCTGCATTGTTGAAAAGAACATCCAGTCTTGGCACCTGGTCCGTGAACGATCGGAACGCCTTTTCGACAGCATCCGGATTCGTTACGTCCGCGGGTAGCGGTATGGCCGCTTGATGGTCTCGTGCCAGCGCATTCAGCTTATCTGCGCTGCGGGCCAACAGACCAACCGTCCATCCCTGAGCCAGAAAAAGCTCGGCAGTTGCTCGGCCGATTCCAGAGCTTGCCCCTGTTACGATTATGGAACTCATATCTCTTCTGCCTCCAATATGAGAGAGGTCGCAGGAACGGTACGCAAATCGTCCACCCTCAGCGGATGAGTTGGTTTCGACAAACGATTGCGGACCACCCAGACCAACCGCTCTTGCGCGCGCGTAATCGCGACATAGGCCAGACGTTTCCACAAAGGCTGCCCTGCCTCGGTCCGGCCCATACGAGCAGCGGCATAGATGTCAGGGGCGAAGACCTGAACCGTATCCCACTGGGACCCTTGCGCCTTGTGGATCGTCACGGCTGCTCCATGCAAAAAGGTCGCCCCCATGCGAGCGGCGTAGGGAATGAAGGGCTCTTCCTCATCCGGTTTTTCGATCTGAACGATCGAGGCGGCACTGACCTGCGGGTCTTCGGCCCCCAATACGTGAAGGCGCGAGAATCCCGGCTTCCGCCCCGGCCCCAGAAAGACGACCTGAGCCCCCTTAATCAACCCGCGGGCCTCAAGATCCAGCCGTTTCTTGCGATGTTTCAACGGCAATTCGATCCCATCGCAAATCAGCGGCTCACCTTCCAGCAACTCTGTGTCTGGCGCACCATGGACGTTCCGGAAAGCCTGTATCAGGCGAATACGAGTGGCGTTGCGCCAGACCAGAACCGGGCTGCGTGCCATCAGATCGACCTCGACCCGCTGACCCCAAACAACCCGGTCATCCCGTCGTGCGGTTTCTTCTATCAGCCGTTCGAAATCCTCAAAGCCCAATATCGGGTCGGCGAGCGCATGCGCGAGATCGAGGATCGGGTTGTCCGCGTCCTGTCGGTGCACCCGCTGAAGTGTCAACTTCCTAGGCTCGGGTAATGTTTCGAAAACCATGCTACCGGATTGATTTACCGGCGCCAGCTGAGCCGGGTCGCCAAACAGAAGAAGCGTCGGGAAAATCTCTTTCAGATCTTCGAACTGACGGTCATCCAGCATCGACGCCTCATCGACAAACCCGATATCCAGCGGCTCTTCGCGACGCTTCCAACCTGTGATGAAATCTGACCCGCGCAAACCAGCCGCCGCCAACGCTCCGGGGATCGATTTGTTGTTCTGAAAGAACGCAAACGCACGATCCAAGGCCTCGTCCGTCAGGCCTTCGATCTCGGGGCGTTCGTCATTGCCAGCCAGCCATTCGGCGATACGCTCGTATTCCGGGTCATAAACCGGCGTGTACAGGATGCGGTGAATCGTGGTTGCAGGCACTCCGCGTAGGCGCAGAACGCTTGCAGCTTTGTTCGTGGGGGCCAAAATGGCAAGGCTGCGCTTGTCCTTCGATTTGCGGCTTTCGAAGTCGCCGGAAACGATCTGCATACCCGTCTCAGCCAGGGCTTTGTAAAGCTCGGCCAACAGCAGGGTTTTGCCCGAACCGGCCTTACCGATCACGGCCATCACACCGGATTTTCCAACCCCTGGCAGCTTTAGAAGGGCATCATCTTCAAGATCGACACCTGCTGACCGCAACATCTCAGCGATGCTGTCATACGCGGCGGCCTGATCATCTGAGAAAGTCACATTCGGCAAAGACATGGCGCGACCCTACAGGGCCGCGCCAGCCATCACCAGATATGGAATTGCGTTTTCCGGCACTTAGGCAGACAAGGCAAACCGGTGCTGCGTCTTAGGCCCAAATGCGGTTTTGAACCACATCCGCGATAGCTCGCGCGGGATGCCCGCGCGCTTGGCCACACGGTTGCAATCGTCTGCGGAATAGGGCCACAACCCGATTGATATCTGATCACGCCCGCTGCCTTGGGTCCCCAGAACTTTGGGGGACGATCCAATCAGGCGATAAATCCTGATCATGCGCGCATCGAACACGCCTGCAATATGGGTCAAGCCAAAACCCTCCATCATTTCGCCACCGCTCAGCATGATAGCGCCAGCGGTATGCGGGCTGGCTGTGCGGGACAGGCAGAACCGGGTCACCTCCCAGATCAGCGGGCTGCAAATCTGCTTGCCGCCATTCAGGTGGCCAAATACTTCATTGATCATCACCCGGCCGGTTGTAGGCAAAACCCGCATCGACCCGCCATGACTGCCATCCGGCTCTTCCCATATGACATAAAGTGGGTTGAGATCATCGTATTCGTCCCGTTCTTCCCCCTTTTCGTCGACGTGGACATCCCACCCCAATCGGGATTTGAACTGATCCGCACGATCCTTGAACATCCCCTCTGCCAGAGTCGGAAATCTATGTAACTCATCGGCATATAAATAACGCAACATGACTTGTTCCCCTTGTCGTCCTGTGCAGGAACGAAGGGGGTACAGAGTTGTGGTTAATATTGCGTGTGGAGGCCGCTCGACCTTTAAACGACTATTAATCCTCGGCTAAGCGCCGTTGCGATTGCGTGGGTCGTATTATGGGCACCCAGTTTGGACCGGGCGCTTTCAATGTACACGCGTAGCGTATGTTCGGAAATTGACAGCGAATGCGCCACTTGGGCACGACTGTAACCCAGCGCCAAAAGTGTGATCGCGTCTATTTCCCTTGGAGAAAGGTTGCGCGTGGAGTCCGGTTGACGGTCTTTTTCAAATTCCAGTGCCTTACGATTGATGTAGTGCGCAACGAGAATCAATTCGCGCCCATAGGTCGCGATAAAGCCCTGCCAGGTTTGATCGTCACAATTGTGATTAACCGTAAACAGGGCGAACTGGCCGTTCGGGCCCCGGATTGGGATAGAATACCCCTGATTGCCGACACCATGGCTCTGCGCATCCAGAAGAAAGGACTTGGCCACTTTGCTCGACCAATCCAGCGACTTCCAGTCAACAGGATGAAATCGTTGGAAACATCCCAGAATGACAGGATCTATACGGTGATAGTTTTTTTCCCTGTATCGCTCATCCCAAGTGTCTGAGTAGGTTGTATAGCCGTATTGATCTCCGGCGCCATCAACCCAGTGATACGTCAGGTGCTCGACCCTCAGAATGTTCCGCAAACGCTCGGCGACGCTGCTGAGTTCTTCAAGCGTGTTGGTGTTTTCCAAATCCTGCAGGATTTGACCCAAGTCGAGTTTTGTTCCCATCCGCGGGCGCCCGTGCCTCATTCTTCATGGACGCAATTTCGGCCGCAGCGATCAGTCTTGTGTCATCAAGCTGTTCCGCGAGCGCGCTCAACCCGTTCGCAACGGCGAAAGCATTGAGGTCCGACAATACGTCCAATATCCACTCATTTTGCGCCATCAGGGTCTCTCTGAAACAGTTAACGAAGGGTTAACACAACCATAACATGTATGATCTTTTTCGGCCTATTCACCGGTTTCTACTCCCCAAAAATAGCGATGGGCAAAAACGCAAACATTTGAAAGATCATCAGAGGCCCAAAAAACGCAAAACACCCGCGAGCCGGAAACGCGATTCGCGGGTGTTTTTTGTCTACAACCTTTACGGGCTATCAACCTGCGTCCAGGACTTCCTCAAGGGTACGCAGACCGGTGCGCGGTGCCTGTACGAGAACGGACATGTTGCCCGGTTTGTGCTCGTTGCGTAGCATTTTCATGTGCGCCTCAGGCAGGTCGTTCCAGGTGAACACCTCGGACATGCAAGGGTCCAGGCGACGCTCGACCATCAGCTTGTTCGCGGCGGCCGCCTGTTTCAGGTGGGCAAAATGCGAACCCTGCAGGCGCTTCTGGTGCATCCACATGTAGCGTACGTCAAACGTGCAGTTGAAACCCGAGGTTCCGGCGCAAATCACCACCATGCCGCCTTTTTTCACCACAAAGGTCGACACCGGGAAAGTGCTTTCGCCCGGATGCTCGAACACCATATCGACATTGTTGCCTTTGCCGGTGATGTCCCAGATCGCCTTGCCGAACTTGCGAGCTTCTTTGAACCATTCGGCATATTCTGGTGTATTGACGGTGGGCAGTTGACCCCAGCAGTTGAAGTCCCGACGATTCAGCACTCCCTTGGCGCCCAGGCCCATAACGAAGTCACGCTTGCTTTCATCCGAGATCACGCCGATCGCATTCGCGCCTGCGGTATTGATCAACTGGATTGCGTAAGAGCCCAATCCACCCGACGCACCCCAAACCAAGACATTCTGGCCAGGCTTCAGATCATGTGGCTCATGACCAAACAGCATCCGGTATGCGGTCGCCAGCGTCAGTGTATAGCACGCCGCCTCTTCCCAGGTCAGGTGCTTGGGGCGCGGCATCAGCTGTTGCGCCTGCACGCGGGTGAACTGACTGAATGAGCCGTCCGGGGTTTCATAACCCCAGATTCTTTGGCTGGTCGAATACATCGGATCACCGCCGTTGCATTCCTCGTCGTCGCCATCGTCCTGGTTGCAGTGGATGACAACCTCATCACCGACTTTCCAGCGCTTTACCTTGTCACCAACGGCCCAAACGATACCTGACGCATCCGAACCAGCAATATGATAGGGTGCCTTATGGCCGTCAAACGGGCTGATCGGCTGACCCAAAGCGGCCCAGACGCCGTTGTAGTTGACGCCGGCAGCCATAACCAGAACCAGCACTTCGTTGCTGTCCAAAGCCGGGATATCAACGACTTCCTGCTTCATGGCTGTGTTCGGTTCACCATGGCGTTCCTTACGGATAGCCCAGGCGTACATTTGCTTTGGGACATATCCCATGGGCGGGATTTCACCCATTTCATAGAGATCTTTTTCGGGTGCCTCGTACGACGCGATACCGCTGTCGGTGTCCAGAGCCATGCTGGCCTCCTTTTTTCAATACCTTTGCCGCGACGCAGAATCGCGCGCTTCACAAATGAAATATTGGGCGTCGCGAAATATTGCAACCGTTTTTGGCATCAGTTTGTAATTTTATGACCCAGCAGATGCAGAAAACTATTGTGCAGATGCAGAATTGTCTCTGCCCGAGCCAACTCGGGCGGACGCTGCATAATACTCCAGAAGATCGCCGCGCTGACCTGAAACAGCAAGCATATCCCCCTGACGGCTCAGAATTCGGCGTTCGACCAGTTGATCCAAAGCATTTGATATTGCCCGCGAATTGTCCTTGGTTTGCGGGTCATCGCGCTCCATCATCTGTTGAACATGTGACAGTACATCTTTTTCAGACATCGGCCCGTTGTCGCGCACCAGCAAGCAAGCTGCAGGTGCCGGCACCAGCGGAATAGCGTGCTGGATGCGCTGCATCAGGGCCCGCGCCAAATCGGTCATCATGTCTTCTCGGCCCTCGGCCCGAAAGTCCTTCAGCGAAATCGGCTTCCCATACCGCACCGAAGCTAAACCAAATCGCTTGTATCGGCCGATCAAACGGCGCCAAAGCTGCTTGAGTATCCAGCGTGTGATCACACCGATCCGAGCCCGGAATCGTCGTTCCGTGCCAAGTGCTGCGCGGGTCAGGATGGTGTCTTCCAGCACGCGATCATAGTTCAATGCGACCGGGACAAACACCACGTCGCGCCCCTGAAGCGACGTTCCGTCCATAATGTACTTGAGCAAACCAAGCTTCGGGCGGGCAAGTGCTCCAGTCAGGCTCAACCCGCCCTCGGGGAACATGGCTTGCGTCACACCAGCTTCGGTTGCGTGGCGCACGTAGCTGGACAGGACCTGTCGATAAAGCTCGCTGCCGGATCTGCGTCGGATAAAATATGCCCCCATGGCGCGGATCAGACGGCTTAACGGCCAGACACGCGCCCACTCTCCAACCGCATATGACAGAGCCGACTGCTGCGCGGCCAGATAGGTGACCAGCACATAATCCATGTTGCTCCGATGGTTCATGACAAAAACAACCGTTGCATCAGGATCGATATTCTTGACGGCCTCTTCGTCTTCGTAACTAAGCCGCACCTCGTAGAATGTATTGCTCAGAAGTCGAGCCAGTCGGATTGCAAAGCTGAAATAGGCAAATGCTGAAAAGGAAGGCACGATCTCACGGGCGTAGCGGCGCGCCTTCTCAGAGGCGACGGCCTCGGGCATTCCGGATTCGCGGGCGTGCTGCTGCACCGCCTGCCCCACCTGCGGATCATAAATCAGCCGCTGTATCATATCGTGTCGACGCGCCAGCTTGAAGGGCTGGATCGGGCGTTGAAGTCGCTTGTTCAGACGAGAAACCGCGCGCTCCAACCGTCGACGGAAAAACCAGCGGACAGACGGGAACAGGAAATGCGATGCAAAAGTGACCATGGCAAAGACCACGATCAGCACGAAAAGCCAAATCGGAAGTTCCACGGTTTGCGTCATGGCCGCACATTGCCATCAATCGCAACCGCTCACAATCTGAACAATTGAAGGATGCCGCAACGCAGCGAATTGACATGTCCCGAAAATTGCGCTTTAGAACCTCAGGACGAAATTTTATTGCCCATCGGAACACGAGGCCCCCACATGACGCAGACGCAGAAAGATCGCCCCTGGCTCATCCGAACCTATGCTGGTCATTCAACCGCCAAGGCCTCGAACGCACTCTACCGTGGCAACCTCGCCAAGGGCCAAACCGGCCTGTCGGTTGCCTTCGATCTGCCTACGCAAACCGGATATGACAGCGACCACACGCTGGCGCGCGGCGAAGTCGGCAAGGTGGGTGTACCGGTCTGCCATCTGGGTGACATGCGAGTTTTGTTCGAGCAGATTCCACTGGAACAGATGAATACGTCGATGACGATCAATGCGACAGCGCCTTGGTTGCTTGCGCTTTATATCGCAGTGGCCGAGGAACAGGGCGCGGATGTTTCGAAACTGCAGGGCACGGTTCAGAACGACCTGATCAAAGAGTATCTGAGCCGCGGTACATATGTTTGCCCACCGAAACCGTCACTGAAGATGATCGCGGACGTGGCCGAGTATTGCTATACCAACGTTCCCAAATGGAACCCGATGAATGTCTGTTCCTATCACCTGCAAGAAGCCGGCGCGACGCCTGAACAGGAACTGGCTTATGCTCTGGCCACGGCCATCGCTGTTCTGGACGAGTTGCGCCCGCGTGTTCCGGCCGAGGATTTCCCCGCGCTATGTGGCCGAATTTCGTTCTTTGTGAATGCGGGCATCCGTTTTGTCACCGAAATGTGCAAAATGCGAGCCTTTGTCGATCTTTGGGATGAGATCCTGCAACAACGTTATGGCGTCGAGAACCCGAAGTTCCGTCGATTCCGTTATGGCGTACAGGTGAACTCGTTGGGTCTGACTGAGCAGCAGCCAGAAAACAACGTCTACCGCATCCTGATCGAGATGTTGGCCGTAACCCTGTCGAAAAACGCACGTGCGCGCGCCGTTCAATTGCCTGCCTGGAACGAGGCGCTTGGCCTGCCGCGTCCCTGGGATCAGCAATGGTCGATGCGGATGCAGCAAATTCTGGCCTATGAAACCGATCTGCTGGAATTCGATGACTTGTTCGATGGCAACCCGGCCGTCGATGCCAAGGTCGAAGAGCTGAAAGAAGGTGCGCGAGCTGAGTTGGCAAATCTGGATTCTATGGGCGGCGCTGTCGCATCAATTGAATATATGAAATCCCGGCTTGTGGATTCCAACGCCGAGCGCCTGAACAGGATCGAACGCAACGAAACTGTTGTTGTTGGTGTAAACAAATGGATGGACGGAGAGGCCTCGCCGCTGCAAACCGAAGATGGCGGTATCATGGTCGTTGATCCGGCCGTAGAACAGGACCAGATTGACCGCCTGAACGCGTGGCGTGCCGAACGGGACGAGGCGACAGTTGCGGCAACCTTGGCGTCGTTGCGCGAAGCGGCACAAACCGGGGCGAATATTATGGAGCCGTCCATCGCCGCCGCGAAGGCAGGTGTGACAACGGGCGAGTGGGCGGAAGAGATGCGCAAGGTCTACGGCACCTATCGCGGCCCGACGGGCGTCTCTGGATCTGTTTCCAACAAAACCGAAGGGTTGGACGACCTGCGTGCCGCCGTTGATGCCGTCAGCGATAAGTTGGGCCGCCGTCTGAAGTTTCTGGTGGGCAAACCCGGCCTGGACGGCCATTCTAACGGCGCCGAACAGATTGCATTCCGTGCCCGCGATTGCGGTATGGACATCAGCTATGAGGGCATTCGCCTGACGCCAGAGGAAATCGTCGCAGCCGCCCGCGAAGATGACGCGCATGTCATTGGATTGTCGATCCTGTCCGGAAGCCACCTGCCCTTGGTCGAAGACGTATTAGAGCGTCTGCGGAAGGCCGGGCTGGCTCATGTTCCTGTGGTGGTTGGCGGCATTATTCCGGATGAAGATGCCGAAAAAATGAAAACCATGGGCGTTGCCAAGGTTTATACTCCAAAAAACTTCGAACTTAATGCGATCATGGGCGATATTGTAACGCTGGTAGACCCCAAAAACCTCGCGGCCGAGTAACTGAGGCTTTAGGACCTTTTTTCCCCGTTTCTTTCCCTTAGATATTTGGGATGGAATAAACAGTTTTTTGGAATTACGGTGCGCGCTCATGTGCGCCGCAATCTAAAACTAATGGAGAAGAATGATGGGGATCAATGTTGGACAAATGTCCCGTAAAGACCTATTGGCTTTGCGAAGTGATGTTGAAAAAGCTCTGGTAAGCGCCGAAAAGCGCGAACGTAAGGAAGCCTTGCAGGCAGCCGAAAAGGCGGCAGCGGAATTCGGTTTTTCACTGTCTGAACTGTCTGGCGAAGCACCACGCGGTGCAAAACCTACGAAAACAAAAGCAAAATACCGCAACCCTGCAAATCCCGAGCAAACCTGGACAGGCCGTGGCCGCAAGCCCCAATGGGTGCATGACGCGCTGAAGGCAGGTGCAGATATTTCTGATTTGGAAATCTGATCAGAGCGTTTTGGTAAAATGACAATTCATATTGGCGCTGAAAGAGGCGAAATTGCAGAAACCGTTCTTTTGCCTGGTGATCCTTATCGGGCAAAATGGGCGGCTGAGACGTTTCTGGACGACGTAAAACAGGTCAATAACGTTCGGGGAATGCTTGGCTTTACCGGAAATTGGAAGGGAAATCCTGTAACGGTACAGGGAAGTGGCATGGGAATGCCTTCTCTTTCCATTTACGTAAACGAATTGATACGGGACTATGATGCAAGAACCCTAATCCGCATTGGATCATGCGGGGGGATGCAGGACAGCGTCAATATTCGTGATGTAATTCTGGCTATGACATCAACCACGCTGAGCACACCGTCGCGCGGTATCATGAAAGAGCTCAACTTTGCCCCCTGCGCCGACTGGGACTTGTTGCAGGGTGCAGCAGCAGCGGCGGCGGCAAAGGGAACGCCGACCCATGTTGGCGGAATCTACTCTTCAGATGTTTTCTATGATGAGCGCCCGGATCTGAATGAACAGATGGTACGTCACGGCATACTGGGCGTCGAGATGGAAGCGGCCGAGCTGTATATACTGGCGGCGCGTCACAAATGCCGCGCTCTGGCCGTACTCACTGTTTCCGATCACCTGTTGACCGGAGAAGCTCTGCCTTCATCTGAACGAGAGAGCAGCTTTGGCGATATGGTGGAAATCGCACTTACAGCGGCCTTCCCGAACGGCTGACTTAGTGAAGGTGCCCCACGGCACTTGCCAGACTCAACGCCCGTGCGTGCGATCGTAACCATTGCGCGCCGGGCTTTCCCAACCTTCCAGATCTCTGTCCGCCGGGGCGAACACTTCGACCAGCAAGGGATGGCAAGAGGCGGTGTCCGAGGAATGCTCGGACGAACAATCACCTCCTGGGCAGGCACTGAGATTGCCCAGCAGATCAATCTCTGCAAAAAACTCCAGATAGTCACCGGGACGCACGGGCGAGGCCTTCATGAAATACTCGCCTGTATCGCGCGTGAAACCTGTGCACATAAAGACATTCAAAACGTCGTGCACGGCAGGCTCAGCTTCGCCCAACGGAATACTCAAGTGATCCGCCAACGCACGGGTAAGGTTGGAGTGGCAGCAATGGTGGTATTGCGTGCCTGACAACAGGTTGCCCGTATACGGATCGCACCGCGTGCCGATCACGTCATGAACCGATCCGCCATAGGCATCGATCCCATACCAGTCCAGAGTATCCGAAATGATCGTGGCCATCGGACGTAGGTGAGGGAAACTGGACCACATCCGCTCTCCGGTGGTCAGGTGTGTGCCATGCAACGCCCGGGTTTTCCCCGAATAGAACCGCTCGGACAAGTCGTTGCGGTTCCAGAGGTTCAGATCACCAACCTGCGGCCCGTCGACCGACGTGATGCGAAAGAAATGCCCGGCAGGAACTTCAAAACAGCGCGCATCGCGCGGAGGAACCAGCACTTCGCTGGTTTTAACTGCGTGTTCGCGCTGTGATCTGATCCACATCAAATCGGGTTGCGGCAATGCATCGTTCGGGTAGCAAATGACCGGGGCAACCGCACGTCGGGCATCGGCGTCCTCAGGTGGGCAGGTGGTGTTTTCAGAACCGGTCATACGGGGCAGAGTGGCGTATTATTCAACCCGCGAAAAGTCATAATTTTACGGATCTTTTGCCTTCAAACATCGCAATGGTTGGTCTTGGGCAGTAATCTCGGCTCCGCAGAAGCTACACCGCCATACGCCATGGCTTTTGTCTTGCCGCCACCGACAATCTCGTGTCAGCGCTGAATGGCGCGCGCGCCAGAAAAAATAGGCGAACACTCCGGTCGCCAGAAGAAGCAGAAGAACAGGCATTCCTCTGCTTTGCTGATTAACGGACGCTTTTCAAGTGCCGCAGCCCGTTATCAGGCCGCGTTTGCGTATTCGAACAGCTCGGGTTCCTTGTCGGCCTGAACCGGCTCTGGCGTGTAATAAGCCCATGCCTGTTCAAGCAGTTTCAGTGCCTCTTGGGCGTCGACTTTCTGTTTGGATGTCGCTGTGCTCATTGGAGTGATCCTGACTTAATCTCATCACTCCTCCCTGATCAAAAAATAAGGCAACACAGCCGGGGCTGCATCGCCTAATTTTGCAAGTTGGACATGCGCTTATCGCAAACCGACTTCGCGCTTAAACTGCGCGTTCGACCATCATCTTCTTGATTTCAGCAATCGCCTTGGCAGGGTTCAGACCTTTCGGGCAGGTCTTGGCGCAGTTCATGATGGTGTGGCAGCGATAGAGCTTGAACGGATCTTCCAGCTCGTCCAGACGCTCACCCGTGGCTTCATCCCGGCTGTCGATGATCCAGCGATAAGCGTGCAGCAACGCGGCGGGGCCAAGATACCGATCGCCGTTCCACCAGTAGCTGGGGCAAGATGTCGAGCAACTGGCGCACATCACGCATTCATACAGACCATCCAGCTTTTTTCGGTCCTCGATCGACTGCTTCCATTCCTTCGCAGGGCGGTTGGTCTTGGTTTCCAGCCATGGCATGATCGAGGCATGCTGGGCATAGAAATGGGTCAGGTCAGGGATCAGGTCCTTGACCACCGGCATGTGCGGCAGCGGATAGATCTTCACGTCGCCTTTGATTTCGTCCATGCCATAGATACAGGCCAGCGTGTTGATCCCGTCGATATTCATCGCGCAGGAGCCACAGATGCCCTCGCGACAGGATCGGCGGAAGGTCAACGTGGGATCGATCTCGTTCTTGATCTTGATCAGCGCGTCCAGAACCATCGGACCGCACGTGTCCATGTCGACGAAATAGGTGTCGACACGCGGGTTTTGACCGTCATCAGGGTTCCAGCGATAGATCTGGAACTTGCGCACATTGGTGGCGCCGTCTGGCTTGGGCCAGGTCTTACCGGTTGTTATCCGGGAATTCTTGGGCAGGGTCAGTTGAACCATGTCAATTCTCCATTCAGCACAAGGCCGCCTTTCAGCCTGTCCGGGCGCGCTGGGACGCCCCTCGGTTATAATGCCCCCAATGGGCAATGTTCACGTCAAAATCCGGCGAGAGCCAGTCTACAACTCTTTGCGGATCGTCCTGATCGATATCAAAGCGCAAGAAGCGCGGGTTGCCGTCGAAATAAGCTTCGACCTCGATATGGTGCACGTCGTACATGTGCACCCAACCCTGTTTCACCTCATCAACTGTCTGACCATTTGCCTTGCAGCATCGTGCAAGATAACCGCCTTTGGAATGGCTGGCACGGGACGCGATCCAGTCATCCCGGTTTCGCGTGTTCAGCAAAAAGTAAGCGTCCGGGTACGCCGCGTGCAGGTCCCGGAACAATCGCGCACCGTCCAGCATGACGCGTGAATTGACAAAGGCGATGTCGGTGAAGGCGCGTACTGCTCCAAAGCCGCTCAGTGGTTTTCGCCCCATGGCAATGTTGGTCATCATGAGATGAGCAAGGTTCTGACCCTGATCATCTTCCCAATGCACCGAGGGAATTCCACTGTTTTGAAACAACTTGTGGAAGGACGTCGTCGCACATCGGTTCAAACCGATCAGGATTATCTTGGGATCGATTTTCCCAGTGTTCAGAACCTCAACCGTCATAGCAGGCACCGGACGCACGCCATCCGCTGGCCAAGAGCCTCAGCGATGTTCGTCGGTATTTGGCGCCTACACACCATTGCCTGATTTCCCAGCCCCTTAGAAGGTCCGCGCCTTGGGCGCGATTTTCTGCAGGCTGATGCCGCCTTCCGCTTCCGACGTCAGCGGATCGACAACGACCGGGCGATAGCTGAGGTCAACTTTGTTGCCCTCAACACGCGAAACAGTGTGGACCCGCCAGTTTTCGTCATCGCGTGCCGTGAAATCTTCGTGCGCGTGGGCGCCGCGGGATTCCTTGCGTGCTTCGGCGCCTACGATGGTCGCCAGCGCACTGGGCATCAGATTGGTCAACTCCAGCGTCTCCATCAGGTCGCTGTTCCAGACCAGCGAGCGGTCGGTGACTTTCAGGTCATCCATCTTGGCAGCGATCGCCGTCATCTTCTCGACGCCTTCGGCCATGGTCTTGGCGGTGCGGAATACCGCCGCGTCCGCCTGCATGGTCTTTTGCATCTCAAGCCGCAGATCGGCGGTCGGGATCGAACCGCTGGCGTTGCGCGCCACATCGAAACGGTCGAACGCCTTATCGACCGACGCCTGGTTCAGAACCGGGTTGGCAGCTTCAGCGTCCACGACTTTCCCAGCCCGAATCGCCGCCGCACGACCAAAGACCACAAGGTCAATCAGCGAGTTTGACCCCAGCCGGTTCGCACCGTGGACCGAAGCACAGCCCGCTTCGCCAACGGCCATCAGGCCCGGCACAACAGCGGTTGGGTTCTCGGTTGTGGGGTTCAGAACCTCGCCCCAATAGTTCGTCGGGATACCGCCCATATTGTAATGCACGGTCGGCAAGACCGGGATCGGTTCCTTGGTCACATCCACACCGGCAAAAACGCGCGCCGATTCCGAAATTCCCGGCAGACGTTCGGCCAAAGCCTCGGCTGGCAGGTGGCTCAGGTTCAAATGGATATGGTCCCCATCATCCCCGTGACCGCGCCCTTCGCGAATTTCCATGGTCATTGATCGCGAGACATAGTCGCGTGGCGCGAGGTCCTTGTACTGGGGCGCGTAACGCTCCATGAACCGTTCGCCTTCCGAGTTGGTCAGGTAACCGCCTTCACCACGGGCGCCTTCGGTAATCAGGCAGCCAGAACCGTAGATGCCGGTCGGGTGAAACTGCACAAACTCCATATCCTGCAACGCCAGACCTGCACGGGCCACCATGCCGCCGCCATCACCTGTACATGTATGGGCCGAGGTCGCGCTGAAATATGCCCGGCCGTAACCACCGGTCGCCAGCACCACCATCTTGGCGTTGAACACGTGCATGGTGCCATCGTCCAGCTTCCAGCAGACGACGCCCTGACATTGACCATCCTCGGACATGATCAGGTCAATAGCGAAATACTCGATATAGAATTCAGCGTTGTTCTTCAGCGACTGGCCATACAACGTATGCAGGATCGCATGACCCGTTCGGTCGGCGGCGGCACAGGTGCGCTGTACTGCGGGGCCTTCACCGAATTCGGTGGTGTGACCACCAAAGGGGCGCTGATAGATCTTGCCTTCCTCGGTGCGGCTGAAAGGCACACCATAATGTTCCAGCTCGTACACCGCCTTGGGTGCCTCACGTGCCAGGTATTCCATCGCGTCAGTGTCGCCCAGCCAGTCCGAGCCCTTGACCGTGTCATACATGTGCCACTGCCAGTTGTCCGGGCCCATATTCGACAGCGACGCGGCGATGCCACCCTGTGCTGCCACTGTATGAGAACGGGTCGGGAACACCTTGGTCACGCAGGCCGTACGTAGCCCTTGCTCTGCCATACCCAGCGTTGCCCGCAGACCGGCCCCACCGGCACCAACAACGACCACGTCATATTCATGCGTTTCGTATTCGTATGCAGCCATTTCTTTCAGCTCCGGGAATTAAAGGGCAATGCGCGCGATAGCGAAGATGCCAGCAGCAGCCGCGCCATAAGACAGGCAGGTCACCAGAATGATCAGGACCTTTTCAAGCGTACCGTGAACGTAGTCCTCCAGCATCACTTGCGCGCCGTCCGCGAAATGTTTGAAGCCAACCGCCAGCGTCAGTGCGGCCACGATGGCAGGGAAGGGCCGCGAGTAGTATTCGAGTACCACGTCAAACGGCTGACCCAGAACCGGGCCAAAGGTAAATACAAACATCGGCACAAGGATCAGCAAAGCAACTGAGCTGACTTTCATCGCCCAGAAATGGGCTGTACCGGATTTTGCCGAGCCAAGACCAGCGGCGCGTTTACGGTCGGTCAGATAACGCATGTCAGGCCTCCAATCACGCGACGACGACAAGGGTCAGAAGGGTCAGGACGACTGATCCGATGACAACTGCCCAGCCCAGCTTTGTCGCTGTGGGAATGTCCAGACCAACCGCATTGTCCCAGATCAGGTGCCGCACACCGGCAAGCGTGTGATACCAGAGACCCCAAACAGACAGAGCCATTACCAGATCCCCCAGCATCGAGGTGATCACGCCATTTGCCCTGGCGAAGGCCTCGGGCGAGGTCGCTGCGGCCAGAAACCACCAGACGATCAACAACGCCGCCAAGAGAAGGGCATTGCCGGTGATACGTGTCAGGATGGACGTGACCGACGTCAGCTGCGG
Organism: uncultured Ruegeria sp.; assembly: GCF_947497005.1. Taxonomy (GTDB): domain Bacteria; phylum Pseudomonadota; class Alphaproteobacteria; order Rhodobacterales; family Rhodobacteraceae; genus Ruegeria. The sequence goes on from NZ_CANMFF010000007.1 coordinate 125,686, forward strand.
ACGATAGATCGACAGATGCGGCGAAAGTGGGCGGTTGCCCCGATTTACATCGGCCATGGCGGCTCCTTTTCGGTTGGCTACCGAACGTTTTACTGGTTTTTGCGACACTGTCACGTGCTGCGGGTGCAAAAAACACTAAATTCGGCGCAAAGTGACGGATAATTCAACTATGTGATCACACAAAATATTCTTGTGATCACATATTATATTCTCCCTCATCAATGTTAGCGATTTCAAGGCGAAAGGTATGTGATCACGAATCTCATAACCCGTTATCTAAGGCCTGCTGTTTGCTGCGTCACTTCGCGCAGCAGTTTTCTGCGAATTCTTTCCGGGTAATCGGCAAACCCGGCGGCGGAGACGACAAAGGCGCCTTCGCCCACGATGACGTTCTCAAAGAAATATGCCGTCAAGTCTGGCTCACTTTCTTCGATGGCCAGTGCATTGACGACAACGCCGCGGTCGCGCAAGGCCGCATGAATCTGCGTCGGCTCGACCCCTTCATTGGAGACACCGTCCCCTGACAGATCAATCAGACGACGCTTGCAATCGGAAACAGAATCGAAAGCGTCGAGGGTCGTATGGAGCGCCTCACCAATTGCTGTCGAAAAGTTCCGCCAGATGCGCGGGTCGGCAGCGACCTGATCGGCAAACTGGTCCAAAGCCGCAAAACTTTCGATACGGGTCCAGGGAATCGTAACCTGCTGGCGTGACGACCCGGTCCATTGCACAAGCATCAACTGAGCTTGCCCACGCACCAGCGCCTCGGACACGATTGGATCGCGCAGACCAGCGGCCAGACCGTCCATCTGGATGCGGAACTCGCCGCTATCGACAGAGCCAGACACATCCACCGCAAGGGCCAGCGCAAGATCGCAGGCCTGGGCTGCCGGTGCCAGACAAACGCTGGCCAGTATCGCGCGCAGAAGATGCATGGTGCAAACCTAACACGGCTTGCACGCGAATGGTTCACATAACCGTCAGTTCGCCTATTGCGGCATGAGTGCCCAATAATCGAGGTCCAGAAGCACGTCCGGCAAATACCGGCCCTCGTCATTCTTCAGCTCAAACGGCGCGACACCTTTGGTCGCGACCAGACGCAAACGGATCGCCCCCACACCGGGAACGCCAGTTTCCGCTTTATCCAGAACTTCGGACCAAGCCTTGATCGTGTCGCCCGCAAAACAGGGGTTAGCGTGCGCGCCACCATTCAGGCCAACGATCATCTGAACGTTTGCCAGTCCATTGAACGACAAAGTCCGCGCCATCGAGATCACGTGCCCACCATAGATCAACCTGCCTTCCGGGCGGAACGTCAGGTCGAAATGCACCTTGGCGGTGTTCTGCCACAATCGCGTGGCCAGCATATGTTCGGCCTCTTCCACGGTGACACCATCGACATGGTCGATTTTCTCGCCGATTTCATAGTCCCCCCAGCGGTGCGGTTCTCCGGCCAAGGCAAAATCGTAGTTCGAGAAATCGAGGCCTTCGGGAACGATGAGGTCCTTCGGATCGAGCGTCTTTTTCAAGCCCGGAACAACCGTCTCGGGCGCTGGCGCGTCCACATTTGCTTTGCGCACCATAACCCAGCGGACGTATTCGATGACCACTTCATCCAATTGGTTCAAACCACGGGTACGGACCCAGACGACACCGGTTTTTCCGTTTGAGTTCTGCTTGAGACCAATCACCTCGGACACGGATCGCAGAGTATCACCTGCGAAAACAGGCTTCAGCCATCGGCCCTCGCCGTAACCAAGATTGGCAACCGCGTTCAGTGACACATCCGGTACCGTCTTGCCGAACACCAAATGAAACGCGGCCAGATCATCAATCGGGCTTTCTGGCAAACCACAATCCCGGGCAAATTCGTCCGAGGAATACAACGCGTGACGCGCGGGATAGAGCGCGTGGTACAAACCGCGCTCTCCTTCAGTCACCGTACGCGGCACGGCGTGTTGCAACACCTGCCCTACGGAATAATCCTCGAAAAAACGGCCCGGGTTTGTTTTTGCCATTACTGCTGTCCCAGTTTCATGTTGGGGGAATAATCGGCCTCGACCTCTTTGGTCACGGCCTGCGCACAGCGCATCACGTTGCTTGCAGAGTCGAAGGCATAGGACGGGTCTCCATACAGCTCCCATCCCTTTGCCAGCGCGTCTGACACCTTGTGGCAGAAGGCCGATGTGTCTTCCTCGGTCAACAAACGATAGAGTTTCGCCATTCTGTCAGGTCCTTATGATCCGAACGGAGACGGGCCGACCAGCCCATGGATATAACCGATAACCCCTAACAGAACGATCGAAGCAACAAAGAACATCGCATCCTTGCCATAAGTGCCGGGCTCAGTTGGGGTCCAGTCGGGTTCAGACTTGTTGATCACGATCACTTCGACCGCAGCCCATGCCAGAAGCCCGCCGAACAGAATGATCGAGGAGAGATCGCCGTTCACCAGCAAATGCGCAAAGGCCCACAGCTTGAAACCGCCCAGCATCGGATGGCGCAACTTGTTCAGCATCCGGCCTTTGGTGCCCGCGGGGCTCATCATGTAGATCGCGATCAGAACCAACAGATTATTGACGTGGATCAGGAAGGTCGGTGGCGCCCAGACATAGATAAAGTCGGTCATGCGATAGCCGAAGATCATCAGCAGGATCGACGCGACCAACGCCAAAGCAACGGCGCCCTTGCCCCCGTTGCCCATCGCAGCGCGGCGTTCGGGCGCCACACGTTTGAACAGATGCGCCGACCACCACAGCGCCACACCCAAGATCAGAAGAACGAAGCCCATGCTGGCTTACCCCGCTTGCAAAGCTAAAATCACTTCTGCTTTTGCCAGTATTTCGCGGGCCGTTGCAACGTGCAGATTTTCAACAATCTTACCATCCACGACAGCGACACCCTGCCCTAGCGCTTCAACTTCTTCAAACGCAGTGATCTGGCGGCGCGCCAGATCGATCTCGGCCTCGGATGGCGCGTAGGCTGCATTTGTGATCTCAACCTGTGCGGGATGGATCAGAGTCTTGCCATCAAAACCCATGTCGCGGCCTTGCGCACATTCAGCAGCCAGACCTTCGCCATCCTTGAACGCGTTATACACGCCGTCAACGATGATCAGCCCTTCGGCCTTGGCGGCCAGCAGGCACAGACCCAGCGAGGTCATCAACGGCAGGCGGTCGGCGCGGAAGCGGGTTTGCAGCTCTTTTGCCAGATCGTTGGTGCCCATCACAAACCCGGCCATCAAAGGATGGGCAGCGATTTCAGGCGCGTTGAGCATCCCGCGCGGCGTTTCCATCATGGCCCAGATCGGCAAATCTCCGGTGATCGCAGCCAGTGCATCTACGTCAGCCGCTGAATTCACTTTGGGCAGCAGGACAACATCGGCATCCATGTCGCGCACCGCCTCGGCATCGGCGCGACCCCATTTTGTATCCAGCCCGTTGATCCTGACGATCTTGACCCGCGCGCCATAGCCACCAGCGGCCAAGGCTGCCCTGAGCGTTTCCCGCGCATTGTCCTTTTCGTCCGCTGCAACTGCATCCTCCAGATCGAAAATGATTGCATCCACAGGCAATGTGCGAGCTTTGTCCAAGGCCCGGTCCTTCGAACCTGGGATATAGAGGACTGAACGATAGGGGCGCTGACGAGGATCCATGGACCACTCCCATTGAAATAAAGTTGCGCGGAATGGGGCATTTTTTGCCGGAAAGTTCAAGCGTAAAATCGCCGCACTGCAGCGAACTCGACGCAACGTGCTTTGCCTTAACTGAATTTCGGCACCCAGGCCCCACCCTGATCGGCAGAAGGTATCGAAAGGGGTACGGGATGAAAAAGACAGTGTTCAAAATGACGATGAGCCTTGGAATCATGGTTCTGGCCGCCCAACATGTACAGGCCCAGGGTCAGAACTGTGCCCCGCGAAAAGATGTACTGGAGCGGTTGACCGATACTTATGGTGAAACGCGCCGGGGGTTAGGCCTGGCTCGGCAAGGCGCAGTCATGGAGCTTTTCGCGTCAAATCAAAGCGGCAGTTGGACTATCACAGTGACCCTGCCCAACGGCGTCACTTGCCTTGTGGCCTCGGGTCAGGCTTTTGAAGATGTGGCCGACGCGCTGCCGCCCAATGCCTGATCAGGTAAGCGCGTCCCAGATCAGCTTGCTGCCGGTGAGCGTCAGCAGCACATAGGCAATTCCGAAAAACAGGCGTTCGGACAGCATGAAATGTGCCCGTACGCCCAGCCACGCACCAAGAATAGCGAATGGCGTCAGCAGCAAATCGGCCCACGCCGTATGCCATGTGAACATGCCCAGATAAGCGTAGGGTACAAATTTCGCGATATTGATGACCCAGAACACCAGTACCGTGCTGGCCTGAAACTCGGTCTTAGTCAGCCGTTGTGACAGCAGGTAAACGGCGGCCGGAGGACCTCCGGCATGGCTGACGAAGCTGGTGAAGCCCGCGACCAGCCCGGCAAACAGCCCGGCTGAGGGCGGCAATCGTTTGGCAAAACCACGAACCCAGCCCTTCGTTTGTACGATATGCCAGATCACGAATCCGACAGAGATGCCGCCGATCAGCAGCCGCAAAAGATCGTCATCCGTTGCCCGGTAAAGCCACGCGCCCATCGCCACGCCCGGCACAGCGCCTAGGATCAACAGGCGTGAATCCGGCCAGCTCCACCGTTTCCAATAGGGCCCTAGCGTGGCCACATCGATCACCATGAGGATCGGCAGCATCAGCGCCAAGGCCTGCCCGGGCTCTAGTATCAATGCCAGAATCGACGAGGACGCAAAAGCCACTCCCGAGCCGAAACCGCCCTTCGAGATACCAGCAAAGATCACCGCAGGGATCGCCACAGTAAAAAACATCAAGTTCAATTCGAACATGTGACGGTCCCGGTTTTAGCCTGTCTAGAAGGCCCTTTAGCGCAACCACACCCGTGCTTGCAAACGGTATGCGGTTGTATGCCACGCAGCAGAACTCTTGCTTATTACTGTTTTAGCGACTAGCACAACCGCGATTTCAATACCGACCGGAGATATTCCAAATGGCCAGACCCAAGATAGCGCTGATCGGCGCGGGGAACATCGGCGGCACGCTTGCACATCTCGCAGCTGTCAAAGAACTGGGTGACGTTGTCCTGTTTGACATCGCTGACGGGCTGCCGCAAGGCAAGGCGCTCGACATCGCCGAGTCCGGCCCGTCCGAGGGCTTTGACGCCGCAATGTCCGGCACCAGCGACTATGCTGATATCGCTGGCGCGGATGTGTGCATCGTGACCGCAGGCGTGGCCCGCAAGCCGGGGATGAGCCGCGACGACCTGCTGGGCATCAACCTGAAAGTCATGAAGTCGGTTGGTGAAGGCATCGCCGCACACGCACCCGATGCCTTCGTGATCTGTATCACCAATCCGCTGGACGCGATGGTCTGGGCGCTGCGCGAATTCTCAGGCCTGCCGCACAACAAGGTTTGTGGCATGGCGGGCGTACTCGACTCGGCCCGCTTTGCGCATTTCCTGTCGGAAGAGTTCAACGTCTCGATGCGCGACGTGACCGCATTCGTATTGGGCGGTCATGGCGACACCATGGTGCCGTCGGTGCGGTACTCGACCGTTGCCGGTATCCCGCTACCCGATCTGGTCGAGATGGGCTGGACCACGCAAGAGAATCTGGACGCCATCGTTCAGCGCACCCGTGATGGCGGTGCCGAGATCGTTGGCCTGCTGAAAACCGGTTCGGCATACTACGCGCCTGCCACCTCGGCGATTGAAATGGCCGAAGCCTTTCTGAAAGACCAGAAACGCGTCCTGCCCTGCGCCGCCTACTGCAATGGGGAACTGGGTGTGGATGGCCTGTACGTCGGTGTGCCGACAGTCATCGGTGCCGGTGGTGTCGAGCGTATCGTTGACATCAAACTGAATGAGGACGAACAAGCCGGTTTCGACAACTCGGTCAACGCCGTTAAAGGCCTGATCGACGCCTGCAAGGGCATCGACAGCTCGCTGGCGTAAGTCAAACCATAAACTCAAAGACAAGGCCGGCCCATTTTTTGGGCCGGTTTTCTTTTGATCCAGGCTAATCCGGGTCGCCAATGTTGGCGCAAACGTCGCAAATCCTTTTTTTTGAATGTGATTTCCAGTGCCTGCACAAGTTTTTCGAATCAACGAGTAAAGCGGTAAATTTTGTGATCACACCCCAAAAACCTGTGATCACAAATGCCGAAAATCTTCGTGAAATTCCTCTCTTACGTCAAAAAACCCTTTATATTTGCCCGTTAGACCCCCCTATAACGGTTAAACGCAGTCAGACGGGACAATTTCGATGAACATTCACGAATATCAGGCCAAGGCTCTTCTTCGCAGCTATGGCGCCCCGGTCTCCGATGGTCGCGCGGTTCTGCGCGCCGAGGAAGCCAAAACCGCCGCCGGTGAACTGGACGGTCCTCTGTGGGTTGTCAAAGCTCAGATCCACGCAGGCGGACGCGGCAAGGGTTCTTTCAAAGAGGCCGACGCTGGTGAAAAGGGCGGTGTCCGTCTGACCAAGTCGGTTGAGGAAGCGGCCGAGGAAGCCAAAAAGATGCTGGGCCGTACGCTGGTCACGCATCAGACCGGCCCCGCGGGCAAGCAAGTCAACCGCATCTACATCGAAGCCGGTTCCGGCATCGAACGTGAACTGTACCTTGCCCTGCTGGTGGATCGCCAGACCAGCCGCATCTCATTCGTCTGCTCGACCGAAGGCGGAATGGACATCGAAGAGGTTGCCGCGGCAACGCCCGAGAAAATCCTGTCCTTCTCGGTCGATCCGGCAACAGGCTATCAGCCCTATCATGGCCGCCGCATCGCCTTCTCGCTGGGCCTGGAGGGCGCGCAGGTCAAACAGTGCGTCAAACTGATGAGCCAGCTGTACGCTGCCTTCGTCGAGAAGGACATGGAGATGCTGGAAATCAACCCGCTGATCGTGTCCGACAAGGGCGACCTCAAAGTGCTGGACGCCAAAGTCGGCTTTGACGGTAACGCGGTCTACCGCCATCCGGATATTGCCGAGCTGCGCGACACGACCGAGGAAGACCCCAAGGAACTTGAAGCCTCCAAATACGACCTGAACTACATCGCGCTGGATGGTGAGATTGGTTGCATGGTCAACGGCGCCGGCCTGGCAATGGCGACCATGGACATCATCAAGCTGTATGGTGCCGAGCCTGCCAACTTTCTCGACGTGGGCGGTGGCGCCACCAAAGAGAAAGTGACCGAGGCGTTCAAAATCATCACCTCTGACCCGCAGGTCAAAGGCATTCTGGTCAACATCTTCGGCGGCATCATGCGCTGTGACGTCATCGCCGAGGGCGTTGTCGCCGCGGTGAAAGAGGTCGGCCTCAAGGTTCCGCTGGTCGTGCGTCTGGAAGGCACAAATGTCGAGAAAGGCAAAGAGATCATAAACACCTCGGGCCTGGACGTGATCGCTGCGGACAACCTGAAAGACGGTGCCGAGAAGATCGTGAAGGCGGTTAAGGGTTAACTACGCCAAATGTCGAGTTCGGAAGGCATAATTGGTTGGGCGATGGAAGGGGAAATAACCCCCTTCCTTTGGACTACTATCATTGGACTTTGGGTCTGGTTGATGTTTGTTCTCGGCCATTATGCTGCCGATATCGGCGCAGATAAGAAAGATGATGTTGAATTAACAGCAGTCTTTCCTGCCACCGGCGAAGCAAAGAGCTGCAAAGTCAACAAACATGAATTGCAATCAAGCTATAGACCGCTTCGCTACGCTGCATTTTGCGTTTTCATTGGTGGCTGCATCGGCATGGCTGTAGCTGCAGTTAATGCAGGGTATTTGAACTAGGAGCCGCGAAGATGTCCATCCTCATCAAAAAAGAAACCGAACTAGTCCATCAAGGCTCTGTCAGTCTCAAGACCGGATTGCCTTTGGTACTGGCCACCTGATTTGTCTGGAACATCTAACTCCATGACCATCCCCATCTTCCTCATAGGTCTTGAACGCGCCACAGGGCGGGCGCGTTTGATGGAGCAGGAGCTGCAGAAGGCAGGCCTGTCGGCGACTCGCGTCAACGCTGTTGATTGCGACGCCGCCACGCGTGAGGATTTCCTGCGCGATTGCCGGGCTGAGGGGCCATGGGGCTATTTCCACACCAAGGATATGGCCTGCACGCTCAGCCATGCCAAAGCGTGGGAGGCTGTGATTGCCTCGGGGGCAAAGCAGGCGTTGATCCTTGAGGATGACGTGTTCCTGACCCCGGAACTGGCAGACTGGTTAAACGATCCGTCCTGGTGGCCAGAAGATGCCGATATCGTCCGGTTCGAACGCTGGCGCAGCACGAAACTCTACGTCGCGCTTGGGCGCAAACGGTTAGTCCATCTGGGTCGGGAACTGCGCCTGATGCGCTCGCGCCATCCCGGTGGTGCGGCTTACGCGCTGACGCGGCAGGCGGCGCAGCATTTTCTGACTCAGAAACCCTATGACATCACGCTGGATGGCCTGTTGTTCAACCCGTCAGCTTCGGCTGCGGCGCGGCAGGTCAATATCTATCAGGTGATCCCGGCAATGGTTGAACAGGGAAACGAAGCACCGGACGAATACCAGATGGGTGCCCCCCGCGCGCGCCCCAAGGGCTGGCCACTGGTCCGGCAAAAAGTAAGGCGTGGCATCGCCGAAGTCAGCAGCGGCCTCCGCACGATGGCCAATCTGGCCCTGGGCCGCGCCACGCTCGAGAAGATTACCTATGCGCCGCAGGTTCTGCCTGCGACTGAACCCAATCAATCCAACACCGCCTAGAGAAAGGGACAAAATGGCAGTCCTCATCGACGAAAACACCAAAGTGATCTGTCAGGGCTTTACCGGCTCGCAGGGTACATTCCACAGCGAACAGGCCATTGCCTATGGCACCAAGATGGTCGGTGGCGTGACCCCCGGCAAAGGCGGGATGGAGCATCTGGGCCTGCCCGTGTTCAACTCGGTCCACGAGGCCAAACACGTGACCGAAGCCAATGCCTCGGTGATCTATGTTCCGCCGCCGTTTGCTGCGGATTCGATCCTCGAGGCGATTGATGCCGAGATGGAAGTGATCGTCTGCATCACCGAAGGCATCCCGGTTCTGGACATGATGAAGGTACAGCGCGCGTTGGAAGGCAGCAAATCGCGCCTGATTGGCCCGAACTGTCCCGGTGTCATCACGCCCGACGCCTGCAAAATCGGCATCATGCCCGGCCACATCCACAAGCGCGGCTCGGTCGGCGTTGTGTCGCGCTCGGGCACTCTGACCTATGAGGCGGTCAAGCAGACCACCGATGTGGGTCTGGGCCAGTCCACCTGCGTCGGCATCGGCGGCGACCCGATCAAAGGCACCGAGCATATCGACGTGCTGGAATGGTTCCTGGCCGATGACGAAACCCACTCGATCATCATGATCGGCGAAATCGGCGGTTCGGCCGAGGAAGAAGCCGCGCAATTCCTGGCAGATGAGGCCAAGAAGGGCCGCAAAAAGCCGACCGCCGGTTTCATCGCGGGCCGCACAGCCCCTCCGGGCCGCCGCATGGGCCACGCGGGCGCGATTGTCGCTGGCGGCAAGGGCGGTGCCGAGGACAAGATCGAAGCCATGCGCAGTGCCGGTATCGTCGTGGCCGAAAGCCCGGCGCAGCTGGGTGAGGCTGTGCTGGAAGCGATTGGGTAAGGCAAGACTGTGCGCTGTGCTCAACCAAAAATTGCGTTCGCAACAGCACTTATGGTGTTGTGTTGTTTTGGTTGGCACAGCGCCTCCGCTAAATCGAAGGGTTCATTGCTGACGCAAACCCTCCAGACCTGCACTTCTCCCCCACTTAACATAGAGGAAGTTTCAGGCATTTTGACTGGGCAGGGTTGGGTAGAATTACGTTCTGAGACAGACTTTTCCACCTTGTTCGAAGATGCGTTTTCTCCCTTATGGGTGGCCCGTCGCTCGGGTCTTCCGAAAAGTTCTGCATCGTGGGACGGATTGATCAAGGCGACCGCCAACTTTCATCTCAAAGACCTAGTTCCAAACGACTACAATTCGACAAAAGTCTTTGAAAATCTGCAAGATGACCCGACTTATCTGCTGGTTAGAATTACCAAACAAGGAGCGTCACAGTTTGAGTTGCGCTGCGATCTTGTGACGACACCTGCAGCCTCTGGCGAAGGCGAGCGGATTGAACGATTGCTAGATGCATCGGCGGATAGATTGGCAAAAACTGGAATCTCGCTGCATGGGGCTGAAGTTCCAGATAGCATTGTCGTTCGCCGCTCAGACCTTGTTGCGGTCGACCCGCAATTAATAGCAGCATTAGGTGGGTCAGTGACTCATCACAGCGTATTGTTGCTAACTTCGGTCGAAGGAACAACTAAATGACCTTCTCTGACGCCATCCGCACCTGTTTCTCCAAGTTCTTCACCTTCTCGGGCCGTGCCTCGCGCCCCGAATACTGGTTCTTTTTTCTTTTCATCGTGATCTGGAGCTTCATCGCAGGGATCATCGACTGGCAGTTCTTCACTCAGGTCGCGATCACAGAAAGCGACGAGGTCCAATCCATCACCGCTACGTCCCGCCAACCGGTGCAGAGCATCGTCGGTCTGATCGTGTTCTTCCCGCATCTGACCGTCGCATTCCGGCGGATGCACGATACCGGGCGCAGCGGGCTGTATGCTCTGCTGCCAATCCTGCTGATCCTCGGGGCCTTTGCGGTCCTGATCTTTGGTATCGGTATAGCCAGCCAGTTCCATGGTGGCACGCTGGATATTCTGTTCACCCGCGCAACATTGCTGATCGTCATTCCGACACTTATCGTTCTGTTTGTGTCGCCCCTTCTGGTTCTGTGGTGGCTGACCCGCCCCAGCCAGCCAGGTGCCAATCAATACGGTCCCAACCCACATGAGGTAGCCCAATGACCGAACACTCGCCCAACTCTGCCTTTCATGCCTCAAGCTTCATGCAGGGGCATAATGCCGAATACCTTGAGCAGCTCTATGCCCAATACACCAAGAACCCCGGTGCGGTGGATGCTGCCTGGGTCGAGTTCTTCAGGGCCATGGGCGACGCCGCACCGGATGTGCAGCGCGAAGCCGAAGGGCCATCATGGGCGCGCACCGATTGGCCTCCGGTGCCTGCCGACGATCTGACTGGCGCCCTGACCGGGGAATGGGCCGAGATTGACGCCAAGGCGGCGGGCAAGAAGATCAAGGACAAGGCTGAGGCAAAGGGTGTCGAGGTCAGCGATGACCAGATCAAGCGCGCCGTTCTGGACAGCTTGCGCGCGCTGATGCTGATCCGGGCCTACCGGATCCGGGGTCATCTGGCCGCTGATCTGGACCCGCTTGGCATGCGCGCGGCCAGCAATCATCCCGAGCTGGATCCCAAGACATACGGGTTCACCGATGCCGACATGGATCGCCCGATCTTCATCGACAATGTGCTGGGTCTGCAGGTCGCCTCAATGCGGCAGATCGTCGAGATCGTGAAGCGAACGTATTGTGGCACCTTCGCGCTGCAATACATGCATATCTCGAACCCTGAAGAAGCGGCTTGGCTGAAGGAACGGATCGAGGGTTATGGCAAGGAAATCGCGTTCACCAAGGAAGGCCGCAAAGCCATCCTGAACAAGATGGTCGAGGCTGAAGGCTTTGAGAAATTCCTGCATGTCAAATACATGGGCACCAAGCGCTTTGGTCTGGACGGCGGTGAAGCGCTGATCCCCGCGATGGAACAGATCATCAAGCGCGGTGGCGCGCTTGGCCTTAGCGATATCGTTATCGGGATGCCCCACCGGGGCCGTCTGAACATTCTGGCCAACGTGATGCGAAAGCCCTATCGCGCCATTTTCAATGAATTTCAGGGCGGTAGCTTCAAGCCGGACGAAGTGGATGGGTCGGGTGATGTGAAATATCACCTCGGGGCCTCCAGCGACCGCGAGTTTGACGGCAACAGCGTGCACCTGTCGCTGACTGCCAACCCCTCGCATCTCGAAGCTGTGAACCCGGTGGTTCTGGGCAAGGTCCGCGCCAAGCAGGACCAGTTGGGCGATACAGATCGCACAAGGGTTATGGCCATCCTGCTGCACGGGGATGCGGCCTTTGCCGGTCAGGGCGTTGTCGCTGAAGGCTTTGGCCTGAGTGGTCTGCGCGGGCATCGCACCGGCGGCACCATGCATATCGTTGTGAACAACCAAATCGGGTTTACCACTGCACCGCATTTCTCACGCTCCAGCCCCTATCCGACGGATATCGCGCTGATGGTCGAGGCACCGATTTTCCACGTGAACGGTGATGACCCCGAAGCTGTCGTTCACGCGGCCAAGGTGGCGACCGAGTTCCGCCAGAAATTCCACAAGGACGTGGTTCTGGATATCTTCTGCTACCGCCGGTTCGGGCATAACGAGGGCGATGAGCCCATGTTCACCAACCCGATCATGTACAAGAAGATCAAGACTCATAAGACCACGCTGTCCCTGTACACAGAGCGCCTGGTTCGGGACGGCCTGATCCCCGAAGGCGAGATCGAGGATATGAAAGCGGCCTTTCAGGCCCATCTGAACGATGAATTCGAAGCCGGCAAAGACTATAAGCCCAACAAAGCCGACTGGCTGGATGGACGATGGTCACATCTGGACAAGAACAAGGACGAATACGTGCGCGGCGACACCGCAATCTCGCCCGAGACGATGGCCCAGATCGGCAACACCCTGACCCATGCGCCAACTGATATTGCTGTGCACAAGACGGTTACGCGCCTGTTGGATCATAAGAAACAGATGTTCGACAGCGGCAAAGGCTTCGACTGGGCCACGGGCGAGGCACTGGCCTACGGCTCGCTGCTGACCGAGGGGTATCCGGTGCGCCTGTCCGGGCAGGACGCAACGCGCGGGACATTCAGTCAGCGCCACTCGGGTTTTGTGCATCAGGAAACCGAAGAGCGGTACTACCCCCTGAACAACATCCGCGCAGGCCAGTCGAAATACGAAGTGATCGACTCGATGTTGTCCGAATATGCGGTGCTGGGCTTTGAATACGGGTTCTCGCTGGCCGAACCCAACGCCCTGGTTCTATGGGAAGCGCAGTTCGGTGACTTTGCCAACGGCGCTCAGATCATGTTCGACCAATTCATTAGCTCGGGCGAATCAAAATGGCTGCGGATGTCCGGTTTGGTCTGCCTGCTGCCGCACGGGTTCGAAGGGCAAGGCCCCGAACACTCGTCAGCCCGCCTGGAGAGGTTTCTGCAGATGTGCGGTCAGGACAACTGGATCGTGGCGAACTGTACGACGCCCGCAAACTACTTCCACGTTCTGCGCCGTCAGTTGCACCGGACCTTCCGCAAGCCGCTGATTCTGGTAACGCCCAAGTCGCTGCTGCGCCACAAATTGGCCGTCAGTACTGCGGACGATTTCACCACAGGCTCCAGCTTCCACCGGGTGCTGTGGGATGACGCGCAGAAGGGCAATTCGGACACCAAATTGGTGGCAGATGACAAGATCAAACGGGTCGTCATGTGTTCGGGCAAGGTCTATTTCGATCTGCTGGAGGAACGCGACGCGCGTGGCATTGACGACATCTATCTGATGCGGATTGAACAGTTCTACCCCTTCCCGGCACATTCACTGATCAACGAGCTCGAACGGTTCAAGAACGCCGAAATGGTCTGGTGTCAGGAAGAACCCAAGAACCAAGGCGCATGGACATTTATTGAACCCAATATCGAATGGGTTCTATCCCGTATCGGCGCAAAACACACTCGTCCGGCTTATGCCGGTCGCGCAACCTCGGCCTCGCCCGCGACGGGTCTGGCCAGCCAACACAAAGCCCAACAAGAAGCGCTGGTTAACGAAGCGCTGAGCATTGAAGGAAAGTAAGCGATGACGATTGAAGTTCGTGTTCCCACGCTTGGCGAGTCGGTCACCGAAGCCACAGTCGCAACCTGGTTCAAGAAACCCGGCGATGCCGTGGCTGTTGATGAGATGCTTTGTGAGCTTGAGACTGACAAAGTCACCGTCGAAGTACCTTCTCCCTCTGCTGGCGTGATGGGTGAGATTGTGGCCACCGAAGGCGAAACTGTAGGTGTTGATGCCCTGCTGGCAACGATTGCGGCTGGCGAAGGTGCGTCTCCTGCTCCGACAACTGCGCCAACTCCGGCTGCCGCACCAGCGGCGTCGGGCGGGTCGGTTGACGTAATGGTGCCGACACTTGGCGAATCCGTGACGGAAGCGACTGTTTCGACCTGGTTCAAGCAGGTCGGCGACAGCGTCGCGCAGGACGAGATGTTGTGTGAGTTGGAAACCGACAAGGTCTCGGTTGAAGTACCGGCCCCGGCTTCGGGCGTTCTGGCCGAAATCGTCGCGCCTGAAGGTGCAACTGTGGATGCAACCGCAAAGCTGGCCGTAATCTCTGGCGCTGCCGCAGGTGCTGCGCCCGCACCTGCTCCGGCGGCGGCAGCGGCAGCGGCTGCTGCAAGCACCGGCAAGGACGTTGCAAACGCTCCATCCGCCGAAAAAGCGATGGCAGAGGCCGGGTTGTCCGCCGATCAGGTCACCGGCACAGGTCGCGATGGCCGCATCATGAAGGAAGACGTTGCAAAAGCCGTGGCGACGGCTGCGGCGCCGGCACCTGCAGCGGCTGCGCCCGTTGCCCAAGCGCCACGCGCGCCGGTTGCCGCCGAAGATGCCGGACGCGAAGAGCGTGTCCGTATGACCCGCCTGCGCCAGACCATCGCCAGACGTCTCAAGGATGCACAAAACACCGCCGCGATCCTGACCACCTACAATGAGGTGGACATGACCGAGGTGATGGCCCTGCGCAACCAGTACAAGGACCAGTTCGAGAAGAAGCACGGCGCACGTCTGGGCTTTATGTCTTTCTTCACCAAAGCCTGCTGCCATGCCCTGAAAGAAGTTCCCGAAGTCAACGCCGAGATTGATGGCAATGACATCGTCTACAAGAACTTCGTGCATATGGGCGTTGCCGCCGGTACGCCGCAGGGCCTGGTGGTTCCGGTCATCCGCGACGCGGACAGCATGTCATTTGCAGCGATCGAAAAGGCTATTGCTGAAAAAGGCAAGCGCGCCCGTGACGGCAAGCTTTCGATGGCAGAAATGCAGGGCGGCACCTTCACCATCTCGAACGGCGGTGTCTATGGCTCGCTGATGTCGTCGCCAATCCTGAACCCTCCGCAGTCGGGTATTCTGGGCATGCACAAGATCCAGGACCGTCCGATGGTCATCAATGGTGAGATCAAGATCCGCCCGATGATGTATCTGGCGCTGTCCTATGATCACCGCATCGTTGACGGCAAAGGCGCGGTGACGTTCCTTGTTCGTGTGAAAGAGGCGCTGGAAGATCCGCGCCGCCTGCTGATGGATCTGTAATCATGGCGACACATGTACTCTGGCAGGCCGATGTGGCCGATTTCGACGTCTGGCTGAAAGTGTTCCGCGAAGACAAGCCGATGCGCAAGGCTGCGGGCATCCGCGACCTGCATGTCTGGCGCGATCCTGATCAGCGCGACCATGCGGTTGCCATGTTCGAAGTTACCAGCCTCGACAAGGCCCGGGCCTTTTTCGGGTCCGAAGAACTGGCGATGCATCACGAGCGTGGCGGTATTGCACATATCAGCATCAAGCTGCTGGAACCGGTATAAGCAATTGCAGGGGCGGGTTCTCATCGTCCCTGCGACCCCCTATCACGAAGGGAATGCCAAAGAGATGGAGTATCAATTGGTCGCCGGAGAATCCGGGTGCTAAAAGACGGGAAACGCGACGGAGATCCACTGATGCCTCCGCCGCTGCAGACCGATTTGACCGATCCCGCGCAGGGTTTGGGTTTGCTGGCACAGCAGATCAGCGATCACTCAGAGCTGGAAACGGACACAAGGATTGTTGTCCTGACGTTCATCCGACGGGTCGCGATGGTTTCCGCGCTGGTATTCCTTAGCGGTTGGGCACTTGGCCTGCTAAATTTCCGGACCGTATCGCGGCTGGCTGTTCAGTTGATATTCATCGCAGCAATGCTTGTCGGGCATGGCCGTTTTCGCGAACTGTATGCGCTGAGCAGACCTGTGTGGGCAAACTGGTTCTTCTACGGTCTGGTTGGCCTTGCTGCTGTTGTTCTCTTTTTTGCACCTGCGGGACAGTTGAGCATCCTGTCCGTCACCATGGCCGCTTATCTCATGCTTATCCCCCCGATCATTGGCGCAATTCTGGCCCTGAATGACCCGGCCAGGGCTGCGGCGCTCAGGAATATCGCCAGATACAGAAATGCGCTTCCTCGAAACCAAAGAAAACGCTTTGATGCAGAAACAAAAGTGCATCTGGCAGCTCACCGCGAATAGCGGGTACCATACAAACAAGGGAAATGACCCATGGCAAACTATGACGTTATTGTAATCGGCGCCGGCCCCGGCGGTTATGTTTGTGCCATCCGTTGTGCGCAGCTGGGTCTGAAAACCGCTGTGGTCGAAGGGCGCGAAGCGCTGGGCGGAACCTGCCTGAACGTGGGTTGCATCCCGTCCAAGGCGCTGCTGCATGCCAGCCATCAGTTGCATGAGGCCGAGCATAACTTTGCCAAGATGGGCCTGAAGGGCAAATCTCCCTCCGTCGACTGGAAACAGATGCAAGCGTACAAAGATGAGGTCATCGACGGCAACACAAAAGGCATCGAGTTCCTGTTCAAGAAGAACAAGATCGACTGGCTGAAAGGTTGGGGATCGATCCCTGCCGCGGGTCAGGTCAAGGTGGGCGATGAGGTGCACGAGACCAAGAGCATTATCATCGCATCAGGGTCAGAGCCTTCCTCTCTGCCCGGTGTTGAAGTAGACGAGAAGGTTGTCGTGACCTCGACCGGAGCCTTGGCATTGGGCAAGATCCCCAAGAAGATGGTGGTGATCGGCGCCGGTGTAATCGGGCTGGAGCTGGGCTCGGTCTACAGCCGCTTGGGTGCCGAAGTAACCGTGATCGAATTCCTCAAAGAAATCACCCCAGGCATGGACCCCGAGGTGCAAAAGACTTTCCAGCGTATCCTCAAGAAGCAGGGCCTGAAATTCATCATGGGCGCAGCGGTGCAGAAGACCGAAGCAACCAAGACCAAGGCCAAGGTGACCTACAAGCTGCTCAAGGACGACAGCGAGCATGTGATCGACGCCGACACCGTGCTGGTCGCCACCGGCCGCAAGCCGTATTCTGATGGTCTGGGACTGGAAGCTCTGGGCGTCGAGATGACACCGCGCGGCCAAATCAAGGTTGGTGCCGACTGGCAGACCAACGTACCGGGTGTCTATGCCATTGGCGACGTGACCGAAGGCCCGATGCTGGCGCACAAAGCCGAAGACGAGGGCATGGCCGCGGCCGAGCAGGTTGCAGGCAAGCATGGTCATGTGAATTACGGCGTGATTCCAGGTGTGATCTATACGTGGCCCGAGGTCGCCAATGTTGGTGAAACCGAGACGACGCTCAAGGAACAGGGCCGCGCCTACAAGGTTGGCAAGTTCATGTTCATGGGCAACGGCCGCGCCAAGGCAAACTTCGCAGCTGATGGGTTCGTGAAGATTCTGGCCGACAAGGAAACTGATCGTATTCTGGGTGCTCATATCATCGGCCCAGCAGCGGGCGATCTGATCCATGAGGTCTGTGTCGCAATGGAATTCGGCGCGTCCGCCGAGGATCTGGCTCTGACCTGTCACGCGCATCCGACCTATTCCGAAGCGGTGCGCGAGGCGGCGCTGGCCTGCGGCGACGGCCCAATCCACAGCTAACAACCTTGACCCCGGCGGTGATCAGCCCGTCGGGGTCAGCCATGCATCCAGATAGGTCTCCAACCTGTCGGTGAATGTCGTTGCTGAATGCAGCGCACAATACCTCAAGGACATGGCTTGAATAGCAAAAGCCTGTACACCTTCCGCCAAAAGTTCGGATGGCACGTCCTTGCGCATTTGAGCTGCTTCTAGCCATAGCATAACGACCCGGAAGTATCTCTCAAAGCAATAGGCGATCGGGCCTATGTCTGCGATGGCCGCCGCCCCGGAATACCTGATCAGCAGATCAAACACATATCGCTCAGACGTCATGCAACCGTGGACGGGTTCGAGAGCAGCGATGATCTGAGGAACAGTTTTTGGCGGTGTTCCGGCCTCTGCCTGGTTCAGACACGCATTCAACTTGTTAGCGATCAGGATTTCCATGAGCGCGTCCTTGTCATGGAAATGCGCAAAGAAGGTGCCCTTCGCGACACCCGCAGCCTTTACAACCTCTTCCACCCGCAAAGCTTCATATCCACCATTTTGGATAACCTTTTCAGCCGCCGAGAGAAGCTTGGCGCGGGTCTTGATCGTACGTTTTTGGATAGTCTTTTGCATGTTGCTCAATCGCATATTTTTTGACCACGGTCAAATTTTATATTGACCACGGTCATTTTTTGATCCTATTAAATGACCATGGTCACTTTAGGAGAATCCCAATGCAGTCGAAGAAAATCCTCATCCTTGATGGACACCCCGCAGAAAGCAGCCTGTCACGTACATTCGCCGAAACCTACGCAGACGCTGCCCGCAAAAAAGGACATGATGTCCGGCTGGTTCATCTGAGCGATCTGCAGTTCGATTTTGATTTTGGTCAAGGCAATTACCATGACTTCAAACCTCTTGAGCCGGTCCTGGAACAAGTGTTGCAAGATTTTGAATGGAGTGATCATCTGGTCCTGACTACACCAATGTGGTGGGGCGGCCTTCCTGCAAAACTCAAAGGGCTGATCGACCGGATGTTCATTCCAGGGCGCACATTTGACACGCGGAACACCACAATGGTCGGCCTTCCGGCCCCAATGCTGGCCGGACGCACAGCACGAGTCATTCTAACGTCGGATACGCCGGGATGGTTCATGCGCCTAATCTATCGGCAAGCGCTTATCCGTCAGGTTCGGGGCCAGATTCTCGGCTTTGTCGGGTTCAAACCAATCCGCTTCACCTATTTCGCGGGCGCGAGCTATCCCAAACCGGGCAGTGTAGACCGATGGATCGAAAAGGTTTCCAGGATCGGAGCTGCAGCAGTTTGAATCCACCGTTGCAGACCTTACCTACCACATCGTTTTGGCGGCGCGCGCAGCCCATTCGCCATCATACTGCGCACCGCCTTCTTCGCCCTGAGATACCTCAGACAGAAGCTGTCCAATCGATGGCAGGCTTCTGCTTTCGTCCCCGCTAGTCCAAAAATGCGCGCGCATCAGGGCACGGGCGCATTGACTGTAAATCTCGGCAATATTAATAACGATGACGGTCGCGGGGAACTTACCGCCCTTCTCGAATTGATGACGCAGACGCTCATTTGCCGTGATACGGGCCGACCCATTTACTCGGACGACGTTATTGGACCCCGGAACAAAGAACATCAGCGAGACGCGTGGGTCGCGCACGATATTACGCAGGCTATCCAGACGGTTGTTGCCGCGCCAATCCGGCATGGCCAACGTGCTTGCATCCAGTTCCGCCACAACCGGGCCATCATCACCCCGAGGGCTGCCATCCACGCCATCAGGACCGACAGTGCTGAGCACACAAAGGCGCGAGGCGAGAATCCACTGACGATAAAGCGGCGTCAGTTGGTGAACGACCTTTCGCAAGGATGGCGCTCCTGGTCTGCCATATAGTGCTTCCAGTGATTCTAGGTCGTCAATGTACTCCATCCGGTTGGAACCCCACTTCGCGCATCAACTCATTCGAGCGTGTTTCGATCACATTTTCCAGTCTGCCCAGAAAGTCATCGCGACCAACGCCTGGCTCAATAGGCTCAAGAAAATCCACGATCGCGAGGCCGGGTTTGCGCAGTACACCAGTTCGGGGCCAGAAGACCCCGGCATTTGTTGCAACCGGAACGCAGGGAAACCCAAGACCTTCGTACAAAATGGCGGTCCCAACCTTGTAGGGCTTCGCTGCACCCGGTGCCACACGTGTCCCCTGCGGGTAGATCACAAGTTGCCCGGGTTCCGAGAACTCTTTCGAAACATCCTTGACCATCTTGGCCACAGCCGCGCCGCGCTTGCCGCGATTGACCGGAATACAGCCAAGACGCCGGGCATACAACCCGATGACCGGGGTCCACAGAAGCTCTCGCTTCATGATGAATTTGCCATGCGGAATTGCGCTGAAGATCATGATGATATCGAGAAACGATTGGTGTTTCGCCGCGATGACCACCTCATTGATCGGTGGTTTTCCGCGAACTTCACAGCGGATGCCAACCATCCAATCCGCCAGCCACATGGTGCTGCGTGCATAGGTCCGGCAGGCCAGTGCGGCGCCACGTTTGGAAAACAGTGCATAAGGCAGGAAGACGATGCCAAGGATCAGCATCCAGACGTAGATCACGATCATGAAGATCAACGACCGGACCCATTGAAAAGCCATCAACATCAGGAAAGCTCCTTCAACTTGCGCCGGGCCGCAGCCCAGGTGGCAAAAAAGGCGACAGTTGCTCCGAGAATTGGGATGAGAACCGGTAACACCCAGTCTTTGCCCTGAAAGCCCACGCCAGTCAGAAAACCGCCCGCATCCGAGGCTTCGGGCAACAACAAAACACCGGTCATCCCCAGCAATGTACCCACTGAGGCCCCGAAAAGCGCACGATACGTGAACCGCCTTACGAATGCCCCTGCAATGAACCCGTCGCGGGCGCCAACCAAGCGCAGCACTCCGATGATCTGCGCGTTAGCGGCAAGCGAGGCATTGGCCGCAAGGGTAATCATGGCAGCAGTTGCGCCGCCGATCAAAAGGATCGAAATCCACCCCAATCGTCGTAAAGACATCGCGGCGTCAACCAGAGGTTCCCGCCACCGCGTGTGATCATCCAGCACCGCGCCGGGCACCTCGGCCCCTAACCGTAAACGCAACCCGGCCACATCGATACCGGGTTCGGTTTCTATGATCTCGACAAGCTGCGGCACGGGCAGCGTATCCAGTGGCAGATCCGGCCCGAACCACGGAGAGAGCAACGCCGCCTGTTCTTCCTGCGTCAAAGCACGGGCGGAGGCCACACCAGGTGTCTGGCTGAGAACAGTCAGTGCGGCCTCGGTTTGGGCCGCACGCTGTTCTGAGGGCGCGTTGATACGCAGGGTTGCGGCTCCGGCCAGTTCCGAGGCCCAGCGATCCGCAATGCGGCCCGAGGCCAGGGAAAGCGCCAAGGCAAACACCACCAGAAATGCCATGGCACCAGCGACAAACAGGGTCAGGTGAGCCGTGTATCCGGTTGGAGGAACAACCCGGTCAGCCCGTGTATCGCCTCGCAACAGATTTCGCAGGTCAGGGCGGGTCATAAATCCGCCCCCGCCAATTGCAGTTTGCGTTGCGAGATACGCAATACACGCGCCTGCACCTGGCTTTTGGCCGCACGGATCAAGCTCAGGTCATGGGTGGCGATCAGAACGGTCTTACCCATCCGGTTAAGCTCGATCAGCAGGCGCAGCAGCCGCTGCGACATCTCCCAATCGACATTGCCCGTGGGTTCATCCGCCAAAACCACATCAGGCGAAAGGATAACGGCGCGCGCCAGAGCAGCCCTTTGGCGTTCACCCCCAGACAGCTCCGGCGGCAGTGCTTCGAGCCTGGAGCCTAGCCCTACCCAGCCGAGCAGCTCGGTAAGATTGTCCTGTTCAG
This sequence comes from uncultured Ruegeria sp., assembly GCF_947497005.1. Classification (GTDB taxonomy): domain Bacteria; phylum Pseudomonadota; class Alphaproteobacteria; order Rhodobacterales; family Rhodobacteraceae; genus Ruegeria. Next base: position 147,335 of record NZ_CANMFF010000007.1, read on the forward strand.
AAGATTCTGCCCGCCCGGACACCATCAGCGGCAACGCGACGTTTTCGGCCAGTGTCATGTGGTCAAGAAACTGGCAATCCTGATGCACAACACCAACGCGGCGCCGCAGCAAAGCCAGCTGATCCCGATCAAGGGCCGAAACATCCTGATCAAATACGCTCAAACGCCCGGAAGTCGGCGCCAATGCGCCATAGCATAGCTTGAGCAGCGTTGTTTTACCTGCCCCCGAAGGGCCGGTCAGAAAGTGAAACGAACCCGGCTGCAAGTGCACCGAGACGTCACTCAGCAACTCACCGCCGCCATAAGTGTAGCTGACATTTTCCAGCTCGATCACACGTGCCCCCATTATTTTGCCGCTCTTCTTGCCCGAGCATGGTGATGGTTTCAATGGCTCTACCGAGTCCAATTGGTGACACTTGACCCGTGAAACCGAAAACGCCCTTTGCTGTTGGGTCTTAACGGAATATCATTCCTGAAAAAACTATTATCGGTCCTTCGCCCGACCGAGGAGGCAGTATGCGTCTTACATGTCCGAATTGCAGTGCACAGTACGAGGTTCCTGACGAGGTCATCCCCGAGGACGGCCGCGACGTGCAGTGTTCCAATTGCGATAAGACCTGGTTTCAGGCCAAGCACCCCGCTGAGCCTCCCACTGCACCGGACAAAGAAGCTGAAACTCCTGAACAGGAGGGCGCACCAACCGCCGTCGCCAAAGATCAGCCAGATGCTGAACCGGAACCCGTAGAAGAAGCGGTTTCAGAGGTAGAGCCAGAGGTCGAAGAACCCGCTGCGTCCTCAGGAAATGTCGATCCTACCGTCGCCAACATTTTGAAAGAAGAAGCTGCCCGAGAAGCGGAACTGCGCGTTCAGGAAGGTAGCAGCCTGGAAAGCCAGCCCGATCTGGGGCTTGATATGCCATCAGAGCCCAAGGTGCAGCCCAAACGGCCTTCGGCCTCTGAAACTGCAGTTGATGCCGGGCAGAAGGACGCGTTACCGGATGTCGAGGCGATCAATTCCTCCATGCGATCCGATGAAACGGACGAGGCCGCGCCAGCGCCCCGCAAATCGGGCGGGTTTGTGCGCGGTTTTGCGCTGATGCTGATCATCGGTGTGGTTCTGTACCTAATCTACGGAAACGCCCAGCAGATCAGCGAGGCTGTCCCACAGGTCGACCCATTGCTCAGCTCATATGTGTCGCTGGTGGATCAGGCACGTATCTGGCTTGAGGCGCAGGCTGGATCTGGCGCTCAGAACTGAGGTTTAGAACCGCTCCAACAATCGCTTGAGGTATTCCAGTTCGATCTGGGGGCGGTCCGAATCTCCGGTTCTGCGACGGATTTCGTCCAGCAATTCTCGCGCACGGCGATAAACGTCTTCGCCCTGCAACAGGTTCTCATCCGTCGAAATCGAACCGGCAGCACCTGGGTTCCGGCCCAGAGGATCGCGGTTGTTGGCTTGCATGTCGCCATCCTGCGTTCCTTGCCCCGGTTGGTTCTGCTGGTTCTGCGCCATGGCCTCGCCCAGCGATCGCATGCCTTCGCGCAACGCCTCCATGGCCTCAGATTGCCGATCGATAGCTTCGGCCAGATCATCTCCGCGCAGGGCCTGTTCCGCATCGTCCATGGCACGCCCGGCTCTATCCAGCGCATCGCGTGCGGCGTCGCCTTCAGGCGTACCGGCACCGGGCAGCCCCTGTTGCTGGCGGCCCAGCTCATCTCTTAGCGCCTGTTGACGATCCGCAAGTGAGCCTTGACCCTGCTGGCCTTCTCCAGCCTGATCCGAGCCTTCACCCTGACCGCCCTGACCTTCATGGCTTTGCCCCTGGCCCAGCCCACCGTTGCGACCCTCATTACCCTGGCTTTCACCAGATTGTGCACCGGGGTTAAACTGTTCCTGTAGGTCGCGGAACGCCTGATCGCTCAGACCTTGCTGCTCGCGCAGAGTTTCCGCCAGACCCTCCATAGCCTGCTGACCCTCGGACTGCTGGCCCTGACCCTGGCCCTGAGTTACACGCATATTTTCCATCATCTGCTGAAACTCTTCCAGCGCCTGTTGGGCCTCAGCCATACGGCCTTGTTCCATCAATTCCTGAATGCGGTCCATCATGCGTTGCAGGTCATCCTGCGTCATTTGCAGGGATTCGCCGTTCTGGCCCTGCTGACGCTCGCCATCTTCACCATTTTGCTGAGCAAGCCGTTGCAATTGCTGAAGGTAGTCCTGTGTCGCTTCACGCAACTCTTGCATCAGCTCCGCAATTTCCTCGTCGCTGGCCCCGTTCTGCATCGCTTCGGTCAGACGCTCTTGCGCGCGCCGCATCCTCTCCAACGCATCCGCCAATGTCCCGTCCTCGATCAAAACGGCAAGGTCCCAAAGGGCCTGGGCGATCTCTTCCTGTTGTTCAGATTTCAGCCCGTATTGATCAAAGGTCTCAAGCCGCCGCAGCACGACCCTCAGACGTAGGTAGGCCGTCTCCGAACGAAACAGGTCCTCGGGCAGATGTGATACAGCCCGCAACAATTGCGCAACACGCGGCCCGTTGGAACGCGACCAGAGCAGATCCCGCCGCTGTTCAATTACAGCCGCCGCCAATGGATCGAAAAATCGGCGGGCCGGCAAGTCTGTCACATAGGGCTCAGAAGCCGATTGTTGGTCCGCCGCATCCACTGCCATCAAAGTGATCCGAACCGGTAGATGCGCCCAGGGATGTTGCGAGAAGTCCTCGATCAAATCTTCAGTAAAATCCGCCCGGTCGCCGGTAATCGGCATCGGCAGTTCAATCTCGATCACTGCGCGCGGCTCTGGCTCGGTCGTCAGGCCATGCCGACGATCAACCGCTGTCAAATCAAGTTCGATCCGGGCAGAGCCGGAAACCACACCATAATCATCACCTGCGACAAAGGGCAGTTTCATCTGCCCGCCCGCCTCGGCCTCAGCTGTTCCGGCAACCGCTATCTGTGGGGCCGTGTCGTCAATGATCTGCAGCGCCCAATCGCGGCCCGCAGGCCCGTCGATACGTAGCTGGCCGGAGCGTTCGGCGACAAACTCCTGTTCCGGGTCGGTCGCAGCCTCGTTTCCCAAGACTGAGCTGTTCTCGGTCAGACTATGAGCACCGACTTCACCGTAGAGTCTTAAGGTAACGCGACTACCCTTCGGAACTGAAAGTTCCGCATCCGTCTGATCTGCGAGGTACAGCGTCGGGAGGCCCGTGTAGCGGGGTGGTTCTACCCATCCTTCCCAAGTCGGTCCTTGTCCGGCGGCAACAGTACCCGGTGCCATATCCGCCACCGACCCGACGCGCCAGAGGGAACCGAAAATCACAGCCACAACAAAAGCAAGCAATGCTGCATAACGCAGCGCATAAGGGTCTCGGGATGCCAACCGAAGGTCAGGTTTCACGGCCTCAGCTGTCGCCGCGCGTTGCGCCATCCGCGCTTTATGCGCCTGCCACAAGGCAATCGAGTCCTGATCTGTGGCGCCGATAGCCTGGTCATCCATCAAGGCCTGAATTGGGCGGCCCGGCAGGGTCTCATCCAATCGTATCAGAGCGTCCGCGCGCGAAGGTAACTTGAATTTCTTTAGGCCAAGAACAACAGCCACCACAAGTGACAACAGCGACAGCGCACCAATACCCCAGACTATTTCCACAGAAACGTGGTCTTGCAGCCCCAGCATCAACGCCGCAAGCAAAACCAGTACAATCGAGAACACCGGCCAGAACGCACGTAGCCCCTGTTCGGCCACCATACCAGCATGAGTCAGCCACAGGGACAGGCGCGGAATGGGCAGGTTTGAACGGTCGGTCAAGACGGGCCTCCGGGTTGGGCCCGCGCGGTCATCGCGTCAAAGCCACGAAGGTATGGTATCGCGGTTTATGATTTCGTCAAAGCTTGGCCGTTCACGAATGACTGCAAATTGATCGCCATTGACCAAAACTTCAGGGATCAGCGGACGGGTATTGTACTCACTGGCCATTACCGCGCCATAAGCACCTGCACTGCGGAAAGCGATCAGATCGCCCGATTTCAGCGGCGGCATGTTGCGCTGTTTGGCAAAGGTATCGCCGGATTCGCAAACCGGGCCCACGATGTCATAGGCTTGCTGTTCTACACCTGCCGCAGGTTCCTGCACTGCAACGATATCGTGATGGGCTTCGTACATCGCCGGGCGGATCAGGTCATTCATGGCCCCGTCAACGATCAGGAAATCCCGTCCCTCGCCCGATTTCACATAAATCACCTTGCTGACCATCAGCCCCGCATTGCCTGCGATCAGACGACCCGGTTCGATTTCGATTTCGCAGCCCAGATGACCCAGTGTTTTCTTGATCAAAGCGCCATATTCCATTGGCAATGGCGGCGCGTCATTCGAACGGGTGTAAGGGATGCCCAGACCGCCCCCGAGATCGAGGCGGCGAATATTGTGGCCTTCAGCCCGCAACTGTTCAGTCAGTTCGGCCACCTTGGTGTAGGCCAGCTCGAACGGCTCAAGCTCGGTCAGTTGCGAGCCGATATGGACGTCTATTCCGATCACCTCCAACCCCGGCAGGCTGGCAGCGTGGGCATAGACCTCTGACGCGCGCGCAATCGGGATGCCGAACTTGTTCTCGGACTTGCCTGTCGCGATCTTGGCGTGGGTTTTGGCGTCCACATCCGGGTTCACCCGAACGGTGATCGGCGCGACAGTGCCCAGTTCCAGTGCAACGGCGTTGATCACTTCCATCTCGGGCTCGGATTCTACGTTGAACTGGCGGATACCACCGGTCAGGGCAGCCCGAATCTCATCCGCTGTTTTGCCGACGCCTGAAAAGACGATTTTGTCGCCCGAAACGCCCGCCGCTTTAGCCCGCAAATATTCTCCGCCCGAGACAACGTCCATCCCCGCGCCCGCCTGTGCCAGAGTTTTCAGGATCGCCTGATTGCTGGCCGCTTTCATCGCATAACAGACAAGGTGATCCGTGCCGTCGAGCGCATCGTCGAATAGCTGAAAATGCCGCAGCAGAGTCGCCGTGGAATAAACATAGAACGGCGTTCCGACTGCAGCAGCGATTTCGGAGACAGGGACATCCTCGGCGAAAAGCGCGCCGTCGCGGTAAAGAAAATGATCCATACCTGCGCGCTTAGACCAAAAGATGGCTTCAAATCAATGGATTCCGAACCCATCGACCCGGTTTAATTTTTGGTTGAAACTCCAACCCGACCATAGCCCGAGATTGAAACGCCGCTGCCCGATTGCTTGGGTTCTGCCGCAGGTTCAGGGCGCCGTGCAGAAGAAGGTTCGCACGCCGTCAGAGCCGCAAATGCCAGTATCAGTCCTAGTGTTCTCATTTCAGTATCTTTTCTTTGGATGACAGGCGCACCGATATGCCACCTCAACGTGGGGCATCAGAAATCGATGCGCAATATGCAGATGGGTCAGAACCCCAGATAAATGCCCAAGGGTCCGCGGCTCAGGCCGACACCCCCGCCGACATAGGCACCGCTTGACCCAACACCAACAGTCGCACTGACCGTAGGCTGAGCAGGAGTAGGTTGAACAGGTTCGCCATCAGCCCCGCATCCAGCCAGCATCAGGCCGGAAAACGCAATCAGAATCGCACGCAGCGCTGTCATCACACCATTACCTTCCATCGCTCAACCTGAGCACGCACCTGATCAGGCGCCGTGCCGCCATAAGACTGGCGTGAGTTTACCGAATTATCGACACCAAGGACAGTGTAGACGTCATTTGTGATCTCGGCATGGACCGATTGCATGTCGTCCAGCGTCAGATCGGGCAGGTCACAGGCTTTGCCTTCGGCCATGGCCACCAGCGATCCAGTCACGTGGTGCGCATCACGGAACGGCAGACCCAATACGCGCACCAACCAATCGGCCAGGTCGGTTGCTGTCGAGAAACCGGAACCCGCTGCAACCGCAAGGCTTTCACGGTTGGCGGTCATGTCCTTGACCATGCCTTCCATTGCGGCCAGCGCCAGCATCCAGTTGTCGGCTGCATCAAAGACCTGTTCTTTATCTTCCTGCATATCCTTGGAATAGGCCAGCGGCAGACCCTTCATCACCATCATCAGAGCGGTATTGGCGCCATAGATGCGGCCCACCTTGGCGCGGATCAGCTCCGCAGCATCCGGGTTTTTCTTCTGCGGCATGATCGACGAGCCCGTCGAGAAACGATCCGACAAGGTGACAAACCGAAACTGGGCCGATGACCAGATCACCAGCTCTTCGGCAAAGCGCGACAGGTGAACGGCGCAGATCGAGGCAGTGGACAGGAATTCCAACGCAAAGTCACGGTCGCTGACGGCATCCAGAGAGTTGGCGGCGGGGCGGTCAAAGCCCAGCGCCTGCGCCGTCATATGGCGGTCAATGGGGAAAGACGTCCCTGCCAGCGCAGCAGCGCCCAATGGAGATTCGTTCATCCGTGCACGCGCATCGCGGACACGGGACAGGTCGCGGCCAAACATCTCGACATAGGCCATCATATGATGGCCCCATGTAACAGGTTGTGCGGTTTGCAGGTGGGTAAAGCCGGGCATGACCCAATCGGCACCGGCCTCGGCCTGCGCCAAAAGCGCGCGGATCAGGGCCAGCAGACCGGTTTCGGCTGCGTCCAACTGGTCGCGCACCCAAAGTTTGAAATCGGTCGCCACCTGATCATTGCGCGACCGCCCCGTATGTAAACGGCCTGCAGGTTCACCAATGACCTCTTTCAGCCGTGCCTCGACATTCATGTGAATGTCTTCCAGCGCAGTCGAAAACTGAAATTCACCGTTCTGGATTTCTGACAAAACGGTGAGCAGCCCTTCCCGAATGGCCTGCGCGTCACTATCACTTATAACGCCTGTGGCAGCCAGCATGGCGGCATGGGCGCGCGAGCCTGCGATGTCCTGGGCTGCCATCCGCTGATCGAACCCGATCGAGGCATTGATTGCCTCCATGATCGCGTCTGGACCGGCGGCAAAGCGGCCGCCCCACATCTGGTTCGAGGATTGATCGGTCATGTAAGAAAACCCGGAGTTGATATGCGCCTATTTCGTCTGATCCCCCTTTATATGGCCCTTGCGCTGGGTGCAAACGCCGCTTTGGCGACAGATGCCGAGACGCTCGCCCCCTTGCGGGAAGACAGCCTGAAACGCCTGATCCTGCACAAGGAACCCAAACCCGCCAAATCGATCGAATTCCAGCTGGAAGACGACGGAGGCGTCGGCACGCTTGCGGATTACGAGGGCAAGTATGTGTTGCTGAATTTCTGGGCCACGTGGTGTGCGCCCTGCCGCAAAGAGATGCCTCAGATTGCCGAGCTGCAGGAAGAATTCGGCGGTGACAAGTTTCAGGTTCTGACGCTGGCCACAGGGCGTAACTCGCCTGCTGGCATTAAAAAATTCTTTGAAGAGAACGGTATCGCCAATCTGCCCCGGCACCAGGACCCAAGCTCGGCTGCTGCTCGGGAATTTGGTGTGATCGCGTTGCCGATCACGGTCATCCTGAACCCTGAGGGGCAGGAAATCGCCCGCCTGATCGGGGATGCAGAGTGGAACTCGGACAGCGCCAAGGCGATTATTTCGACGCTCGTTGGCTCAGAAAGTTAACGCGTTTAGAAAAACTGGCGGAATCATGTTACCCTCCTGCGCATTACGAGTCGGAGGGTAGTTTATGAAACTCATTTTCAATCTGGCAGCCGCGGCATTGCTTGTCACTGGACTGACGTCTGTCGCCGATGCCAAAGAACTGAAGAAGCAAAGTCAATTTGTCGAAGCTGTAACAGGTAAAAAGCTTGTCAGTGGCGATACTTGGCTGGTTATTTCCCAGGACGGAAAAATTGAAGGCGTGGGGCGAAACAATGTAAAGATCACCGGTGCCTGGGTCTGGAACAAACGCTTCTGGTGTCGGAATGTCGTGGCAGGCCAGAAAAAATTTCCTGAAGATTGTCAGAAAGTCAAAATTGACGGCTCTCAGGTGGAGTTCATTCGAAACAAAGGCAAAGGCGACTCCATCGTCTACACGATTGCCAATTAGGAACGCGGCTTCTTCTGATTTGTGTTACACTTGAATCGGCCCGAATGGGCCGGTTTCCATTTGTAACCTTATAGAAGGGAGGCTGCGATGAAACCGGTGGTTCTGTTGATTGGGAAGCTACCAAATGTGATCGGCGACGTGGCACGGCAATTGGATCATCTGCCGATTCAATGGCTGGGCGCGCATGATCCGGTTGAAGTCCGCAGGCAGCTGGAGGCCGAACCGCGTATTGTCTGCGCGATAATGGGGGCAGGTCTGGATGATTCTGTGCGTGGTCAAATGGTTGGTCTGATAGCTGCCCGCAGACCCGATATATGTATCCACCTCAAAGACCGGGCATCTGGCCCCGAGGGGCTGGTCCCCTTCGTCGAACGTGTAGTGCAACACGAGATATTGGAACCGCTGGAGCACAGCTGACGTCACGCCACCTTTGACAGAGTTTCAACTCCTTTGCACTCTGCGCGCAGGAGGATGGAATGCCACTCGAAATTCTATTGGTGCTGGTGGTCGGCGGCATAGCCGGCATCACCCTGTTGCTGCATCTGTCTGGCCGATCGCGGCAGGTGATGCTGACACCGGACATTGCATGTGCGCAATGGGCGCGCCACTTTCCCGACGACGACGTATTCGACGTGACGGTTGCCCGTGATGGCCACGCTGCGGTGGTGCGCACCGGCATCGGCAATGGCTTGCTCTGGTCTTTTGGGGCTGACACCGTTGCCCGGCATCTGCTGGATTATGACCTTCTGGATCACCCGGAAGGTTTTGAGATTCTGTTTCACGAATTCTCAGTGCCTAAAACACTCATCCGCCTGGACGAATTCGAACGCCGCCACTGGCGTGATCTGATGGAGCCTGCATGACAGACCAAGTTAGTTTCCCCGATGCGGTGCAATGGGCCGTACCTTTCTTCATTGCCGCGATACTGGCCGAGTTTCTGTGGATCGCCGTCAAAGGCAAAGGGGGCCGGTATGAAACACGCGATGCGGTGACTTCATTGATCATGGGCGCCGGAAATATCGCATCGGGCTTCTTGCTGGGCTTTATCGCCTATGCGTTTTTCATGTGGCTATGGCAGATCACGCCGCTGAACTTGGGTACGTCAATTCCTGTTATCGTCCTGTGCTTTGTGCTGGATGATCTGCGCTATTATTGGGTGCACCGGTTCGGTCACCGCATCCGCTGGGTCTGGGCCAGCCATGTGAACCACCACAGCTCACAACACTACAACCTGACCACGGCACTGCGACAAACTTGGACCTATACGTTCACCTTCATGATGGTCGTGCGCGCGCCCCTGATCTTGCTTGGGTTCCACCCGGCCATGGTTCTGTTCGTTGGCGGCCTCAATCTGATCTATCAGTTCTGGATCCACACCGAAGCCATCGGGAAAATGCCCCGCTGGTTCGAGGCGGTGATGAACACGCCCAGCCATCACCGTGCCCATCACGGGCGCAACGCCCGCTATCTGGATTGCAACTACGCGGGCGTCTTAATTGTCTGGGACAAGATGTTCGGGACTTTCGTGCCTGAACAGGAAAGCGATCGGGTCGATTACGGGTTGGTTCACAATATCGGCACGTTCAACCCGCTGCGCGTGGCGTTTCACGAATGGGTCGGCATCTGGCACGACGCAACTCAGCCCGGGCTGACCCTGCGCCAGCGGCTGGCCTATTGCTTTGCCCCACCGGGGTACAGCCACGATGGCAGCCGCGACAATTCGGAACAGATCAAAGCCAAGCATCTGGCGCGCCACCCGGAAGATCGCGGAACGCCCGGTTTTCAGCATTTGGACAATAACCTGCCCGGTGGACAGGCAGAACAGGCCTGAACTTGCCGACTAAAGCCTGACCACTCCTTGAAATTCCGGCGCTACACTCCATATCGGACGACAGGCGTAATGTAAGAGTGAGCGAGGGTCGGCATGAACCGTATGGCAACAGTTTCAACCGTTATCGGTTTGTCGGGCTTGTTGCTTGCTATGCTGGCAGCCCTCAGCGGCGCTATCACAGCACTGATTGCGCTGGGTTTTGCAATGATGGCACTGGGGGCTATGGGCGCGATACTGGGTGCCGCGGCATCACTGGCCCGAGCGTGGCAATCCGCCCACTGAACCATAGTGTTGTAAATTCTTCTGACACCTTAACCGCAGATTCACCTCTTTGCCCCGAGACTGTGTCCAAACACCAGTCCCGGACACATGGGAATTCGCGCTTATGGGGAAAAAGAAATTGGCAAATCTGCCTGAAGGATCGGACAGTCCGTTGAACGCGGCCGTTTCGACGCGCGATCGTTCGGTTGTACAAATGGCAACCGACGCAGTGAAACATAAGCAATGCAAGCTGGCTTTTCAGCCTGTGATACAAGCACACGCCCCCAAGGGTATCGCATTTTACGAAGGGTTCATTCGCGTGTTGGACGAAACCGGGCGCGTTATCCCGGCGCGCGAATTCATACCTCAGGTTGAAAACACCCCTATCGGCCGTGATCTGGATTGCGTTGCGTTGGAACTTGGTCTGCGCACATTGGCAAAGAACCCAGGTATTCGCCTGTCGATCAACATGTCTGCCCGCTCGATTGGCTATTCCAACTGGTCCAGAACACTGGACAGGTTCCTGAAACGAGACGCCCGCCTGGGCGAACGGCTGATTCTTGAAATTTCTGAAAACTCGGCCATGCAGGTGCCCGAATTGGTCGTCGATTTCATGGACCGGCTGCAGGATCGCGGCATCGCCTTTGCGCTGGATGATTTCGGCGCCAGCAATTTCAGCTTTCGCCATTTCCGCGAGTTTTTATTCGACGCTGCCAAGATTGATGGTCAGTTTGTGCGGGGGATCAGCACCAACCCCGACAACCAGACATTGGTTCGTGCCCTGATCGCGGTGGCGCGTGAATTTGAAATTCTGGTCACAGCCGAATCGGTCGAAACACAGGAGGATGCCGCCTTTCTGATCGCAAGCGGTGTAGATTGCCTGCAGGGCTTCTTATATGGCGCGCCTAGTGTCTCTGAACCTTGGAAGCAGGAAAACAAATCTAAAACAGGGAGTTGAAGACTTTTTAATCGACATTTTTCAGCCTTTTCCAGCACTGAGACAAGCTACCCGTTGCTGCAAGTGCAGCATTACGCTATTGCAAGAGTACTTGAGCGGGGGATCACGGGGCGCTCTTGTTTCGAGAGGACACCTCTTGATCTGCGCCGTCAGAAATTCCGCTGGCCCATGACGGTAAAGGACTGATCATATGACCAACGTAGTAATCGCATCCGCCGCACGAACAGGTGTCGGCAGCTTCAGTGGTTCGTTTGCGAACACCCCTGCACATGATCTGGGCGCTGCCGTCCTGGAAGCAGTTGTAGATCGCGCCGGGATTGAAAAAGGCGAAGTCAGCGAAACCATCTTGGGTCAGGTTCTGACTGCCGCTCAGGGTCAGAATCCCGCGCGCCAGGCGCATATCAACGCCGGTCTGCCGCAGGAAAGCGCCGCCTGGGGTATCAACCAGGTTTGCGGCTCGGGCCTGCGTGCCGTTGCTCTGGGCGCTCAGCACATCCAGCTGGGTGACGCAGAGATCGTCGCTGCCGGTGGCCAGGAAAACATGACCCTTTCGCCCCACGCCGCCGCCCTGCGCGCCGGTCACAAGATGGGCGACATGAAATACATCGACACCATGATCCGCGACGGTCTGTGGGACGCCTTCAACGGCTATCACATGGGTCAGACCGCTGAAAACGTAGCAGAGAAATGGCAGATCAGCCGCGATATGCAGGATGAATTCGCCGTTGCATCGCAGAACAAGGCCGAGGCGGCTCAGAACGCCGGCAAGTTCGCTGATGAAATCGTGCCCTTCACCATCAAGACCCGCAAGGGCGATATCGTGATGGACAAGGACGAGTACGTTCGCCACGGCGCAACGATGGAAGCCATGGCAAAGCTGCGCCCCGCCTTCGCCAAAGACGGATCGGTTACCGCTGCCAACGCGTCGGGGCTGAATGACGGCGCGGCTGCTACCCTGCTGATGTCGGCTGAAAACGCCGAAAAGCGCGGCATCGAGCCTCTGGCTCGCATCGCATCCTACGCGACCGCGGGTCTGGACCCGTCGATCATGGGCGTTGGCCCGATCTACGCGTCGCGCAAAGCACTGGAAAAAGCGGGCTGGTCTGTTGACGATCTGGATCTGGTAGAAGCCAACGAAGCCTTTGCCGCGCAAGCCTGCGCCGTGAACAAGGACATGGGCTGGGATCCGTCGATCGTGAACGTCAACGGCGGCGCCATTGCAATCGGCCACCCAATCGGCGCGTCGGGCTGTCGGGTTCTGAACACATTGCTGTTCGAAATGAAGCGACGCGACGCGAAGAAGGGTCTGGCGACCCTCTGCATCGGCGGCGGCATGGGTGTCGCCCTGTGTGTGGAGCGCGACTAAGTGCTCTGACAAACACATAGAAAAGGGCGTCCGCTGGGCGCCCTTTTTTGTTACATTGGGGTTCTGCCCCTTAGATGCGACGATATTGCCATCCGGAAACGCGAGATTCATGACGAAACAATATTGCGCACGATCACCTCTCAAAGTAACAGCATTACCAAGATGACTAAAATTGGAGGATTCATAAATGGCACGTACAGCACTCGTTACCGGCGGTTCCCGCGGCATCGGCGCAGCAATTTCCAGGGCGCTCAAGGCCGAAGGGTACAATGTTGCGGCCACCTATGCAGGGAATGACGAAGCCGCCGCGAAGTTCACCGAAGAGACCGGTATCAAGACCTACAAGTGGAACGTCGCCGACTATGACGAATCCAAAGCAGGCATCGAAAGGGTCGAGGCCGAAGTTGGCCCTGTCGATATCGTTGTGGCCAACGCAGGCATCACCCGCGACGCACCGTTCCACAAGATGACACCCGATCAGTGGAGAGACGTGATCGATACCAACCTGACCGGTGTGTTCAACACAGTGCACCCCGTCTGGCCCGGCATGCGCGAGCGCAAGTTCGGCCGCGTGATCGTCATCAGCTCGATCAATGGGCAGAAAGGACAGTTTGCTCAGGTGAACTATGCGGCGACCAAAGCAGGCGACCTGGGCATTGTGAAGTCTCTGGCGCAGGAAGGTGCCCGCGCAGGCATCACTGCCAACGCAATCTGCCCTGGCTATATCGCAACCGAAATGGTTATGGCGGTACCTGAGAAGGTGCGCGAATCCATCATCGGCCAGATCCCGGCAGGTCGCCTGGGCGAGCCCGAGGAAATCGCGCGTTGTGTCGCCTTCCTCGCTTCAGACGATTCGCAGTTCATCAACGGCTCGACCATTTCGGCCAATGGTGCGCAGTTCTTCGTCTGATCCAGAATTCAGAATATAGAGCGGGCCGGTCCTTTTGGACCGGCCCTTTCTTATCCCGTAAGATCGCGCGCGCTGCGATCAGCGGGAACCGAATATCCATCCCCAGAACTGCCAGACCACCTGGCTGCGTTCCTGATGGGCGCGCAGGATCGCCATCTGAGCAGCGGGATTTGTTGTCACCTCGATCATGGCAGTCTCCTTCTCAATTCAGTTTTATTTGACCTGACGTTAATATAAAGGTTACAAACAAAGGTAACAAACGAGCTTTGTTCGATCTTCAGTTAAGATTTATTTCATTATGAGTGATTATCTTCCTCCGCTTACCGCCCTGCGGGCTTTTGATGCCGCAGCCCGGCACATGTCATTCGCAAAAGCAGCGGAAGAACTGCATGTTACCCCGGCGGCGCTATCCTTTCAGATCAAGTCGCTGGAGGAACATCTTGGACAGCCGTTGTTTCGCCGTCTGAACCGGGCAGTTGAACTGACCGAGGCTGGGCGTACGCTTGCACCCGGTGCTGCCGAAGGTTTTGCGCGGCTTCAGGCGGCTTGGGTCGCGACGCGCAGGTTGCAGGACAATAGAACGCTGATCCTCACAGCAGGGCCAGCGCTGACCGCCAAGTGGCTGGCCCCGCGCCTTTTCGAATTTGCCCGATTGCATCCCGATATCGAATTGCGGCTGTCCGCGTCGCTAAAAGTCGTCGATCTGCGGCGGGATGACGTGGACGCAGCGATCCGTTTCGGAACTTCAGACGATACAGGCTTGGCTTCATACGCTGCCCGTCCGGATTGGGTGACGCCGATAATGACACCGGAGCTACATGAAAAATTTCAAACACCTGCCGCACTTCGTGAAGCGCCGCTGATATTTGACGATTCGCTATCCAAAGTAGCGCCTGGCTGCGACTGGCCGTCTTGGTTCAAAGCCGTTGGTATTTCCTATTCTCCGTCAATGGGTACACATTTTTCTCAACCGGATCACGCTATCGATGCGGCTTGTGCCGGATTGGGCGTCGCGCTGGGTCGAAGACCGTTGATTATCAAGGATGTAAGCGAGGGTCGGCTGGTCGCACCCTTCAAAGTGGCTGTTCAGACCGAGGCTCGGTTTCGTTTCATTTGTCTGCCTGAAGCCAAAGACCGCCCGGAAGTTGCGGCTTTCCGAGATTGGTTCTTTTCAGAAATCGAAAAAACCGCACATATGTGGGATGATTTTGAAATCATCCCTGAAAAGGAGCTCAGGCGCTCATGACCCGATCCCGCGCCACTGCAATCGGCTTTGTCGCCGTATTGCTGTGGTCCCTGTTGGCCCTGTTCACTGTTGGCTCGACCCCAACACCACCACTGCTGCTGAACACCATTTGCTTTACGATTGGAGGCACGCTTGGACTGATCTGGGCAGCGGCAACTGGCGGGCTGAACAGTTTGAAAAAGGTGCCCTGGACAACCTACCTTTTTGGCGCACTGGGTCTGTTCGGCTATCACGCGCTGTATTTTTCGGCCCTGCGCATGGCACCCGCAGCCGAGGCCGGTCTGATCGCTTATCTCTGGCCTTTGCTTATTGTTCTGCTGTCGGGTTTGCTACCTGGCGAACAACTGCGCCTTGGTCACCTGATCGGGGCTTTCCTGGGCTTTGCAGGGGCTGCCGTGATCATCGCCGGGGGCGGCAACGCAGGCTTTCAGACGCAACATCTGCCGGGATATGCTTTGGCCCTGCTCTGCGCGCTGACCTGGTCGGGCTATTCCGTCTTGTCACGCAAGCTGGGCGACACGCCAACCAGTTCTGTCGCAGTATTCTGCCTTGCGGCTGCACTAGCTTCGGGCCTGCTGCATCTGGCTTTGGAAGACACAGTACTGCCCGAAACGGCACTGGGCTGGGCTTCGGTATTGGCACTTGGTCTCGGGCCTGTCGGGCTGGCGTTTTATGTTTGGGATATCGGGGTCAAGCAAGGCGACATTCAAATACTCGGAACCGCATCTTACGCGGCCCCGTTGTTGTCGACCCTTGTTTTGGTGGTGGCCGGGATCGCAGCCCCATCCTGGGGTCTTGCGATCGCGGCCTTTCTGGTCACCGGCGGAGCCTTGATCGCGGCCCGCGCCAGTTTGAAATCTTAGGCAGACAGGCGTTCGATCTCTTCTTTCAGCTTAAGTTTCTGCTTTTTCAGCTGGGCAATATGGAGATCATCGATGCCTGGCGAGCGTTGGGCTTCTTCCACTTCTAGACCGAGAGATTCGTGCTTTTTCTTCAGTTCCGTCAGATGTGCGCTCACGCTCATTGCGATCCTCCTTGTTTACGTGTCTGTATGTCACGTAAGAAGTTGACCACATCGTTTCACCCCTGTCACGCTGCGGACGCACAGAATCTGTAATAAATCCGACAAATTCGGCTGGTCATTGCCGATGAACGTCAAGACCGGGGTAGTGGGGCGGCGTGCCGAAGCACTGCAGAGACAGTCTCTGTATAGCTTTCGCCATCTTTTTCGTGCCGCTCGCCTGCGTGTAGAATCAAAGGTGCGTGGAGGCGAAAAGCCGCACGCCCGCTTTTGCGGGCGCTTAAGATAATCAGCTCCGCCTCGCGACCCGTCCGTGCGCTTAATGGCAGAACTTCGATTGAACCCAGCTTTCCCTGGCAGGCTGACAGCATGTCAGGCAGGCGATCGGCTTTCTGGATTATGTGCAGGTACCCTTGCGGGGCAAGACGTTTGGCCGCCACGGTGATCCAGTTACCCAGCGGAGTTTTTTCACCCAGAGCAATGCTTCGCCCGATGTCATTGGCTGGGCTGTGCGCCCCCGCGCGATAATAGGGCGGGTTCGCAATAACGTGATCGAACTGACGTTGCCGGATCTCATCAGGCAAATCGTTCAGATCTGCCTCAATGACGGCCAGATCGGAACCGTTGATCTCTGCATTCCGACGGGCCAAATCTGCATAGGCAGGCTGCAATTCAACACCAACCAGCCGCAACCTCGGCACCCGAGCGGACAGGCAGAGAATGGCAGCCCCTGCGCCACATCCCAGCTCCAGCACGGATTGTCCGGCCTTGGCAGGCACGTTTGCGGCCAGCAAAACCGGGTCTATCCCGGCGCGATAACCTGTCGCAGGTTGCAGCAATCGAACCTGGCCGCCCAGGAATTCGTTGCACGTCAATTCACTGTCATCAAAGCGGGTCATCGGCCCAGCGGGATCTCGTTATCGCGCATCACACGCTCGGCGCGGGTCAGGTCATCGGTTCGAACCATCAGCCGACGGGGAAAGATTCCTATACCACCTTCTAGGATGCTCATATTTACGTCCATCTGAAAGCAGTCTATATCCTCGCCCTCAAGGAGAGCGGATGCAAAGGCCAGGATTGTCGGATCGGTACTGCGCAATAGTTCTTTCATGGGGATGGATGTAAGGGCAAGGCGAGGCAGAAGTCGAGCCTTGTATCAGGAGTGTGATGACCGTCGACATGATCTCAAAACCGCATGAGCGCCTCGCTGAAATCTTGGCGGGTGAGATGGAGGCCGTGAACACGTTGATCCGCACGCGGATGGCGTCGGAACATGCGCCACGTATCCCGGAAGTGACTCAGCATCTGGTCGAAGCGGGCGGAAAGCGATTGCGCCCAATGCTGACATTGGCGGCTGCTCGCCTGTTTGGCTATTCCGGCGACCACCACGTGCGCCTTGCCGCAACAGTCGAGTTTATTCACACCGCCACTTTGCTGCATGACGACGTCGTGGATGAAAGTGCACAGCGACGTGGCCGCCCGACTGCGAATCTGCTGTGGGACAACAAATCCAGCGTGCTGGTCGGCGATTACCTGTTTTCCCGCAGCTTCCAGCTGATGGTCGAGACAGGCTCGCTTCGGGTGCTGGATATTTTGGCCAACGCTTCGGCGACCATCGCCGAAGGCGAGGTGCTGCAAATGACCGCCGCAACCGATTTGCGCACGGACAAAAGTGTTTATTTGCAGGTCGTGCGCGGAAAGACCGCAGCCTTGTTCTCAGCCGCGACAGAAGTGGGTGGCGTGATCGCCGGTGCGTCAGAAGAGCAGGTCAAAGCGCTGTTCGATTATGGCGATGCCTTGGGGATCGCCTTCCAGATTGCCGACGACCTGCTGGATTATCAGGGCGACAGCAAGGCGACTGGCAAAAACGTGGGCGATGATTTCCGCGAACGAAAGCTGACCCTGCCTGTCATCAAAGCCGTGGCGCAATCAACGCCCGAAGAGCGCGCCTTTTGGGTACGCACGATAGAAAAGGGCCGCCAGCAGGACGGTGATCTGGATCATGCGCTGGGATTGATGGACAGATACGCTACGCTGGAAGAAACCCGGCAAGACGCATTGGGTTGGGCCAACAAGGCCAAGACCGCACTGGAAGTTCTACCGGATCATGAGATTCGCAGCCTGCTGCGCGAACTCGCCGATTACGTAGTTTCGCGTCTCAATTAAGCTGCGTGGCGCGGCACCACCAATCAGGATGCGCTGCGCCAATCTCATAAGCCGCGAAATGCGCGTCTTTCATTGTTGGATAGAGCGCGAAACAGGTCGACCCCGAACCCGACATGCGCGCCATGAGGGCGCGATTGGTCATGTTCAGCTCGTCTAGTACCTGTTCGATCTCACGCGCAACGCCTATGGCAGGCACCTGCAGGTCATTGCGCTGTTCGCATAGCCATTGGGCACAGTCCTCAGCGCTTTCAAACCCAGGAATACTCTCAGGCATCGGCGGATTGTCTCTGGACGCCAACGTGTTGAAAACCGCTCCTGTCGGCACCGGCACATTCGGGTTGACCAGAAGGGCTGGCAGGTACGGCAGGTCAACAGCAGATAGCTTGTCGCCGATGCCCCGCATTCTGACCGCCCGACACTCCAGACAGACGGGTACATCTGCCCCCAGTGACAACGGCAGGTCCGGCGGGACGTCGCGACCCTGACCGGCCAAAGCCCAAAGCGTGGCGGCCGCATCCGACGAGCCCCCCCCGATGCCCGCCCCGTGAGGCAGAGATTTAGTCAGATCTATTTGCCCGGTCCAACCGACACCTTCTGCTGCCTTCCACACCAGATTGCGGCAGTCGGTAGGCACCCCTTTCGCAAATTCTCCGTGTACGTCTAACGACAACGCAGGACCCGGCGTAAAGGTCAACCGGTCGCCCAAATCTGCAAAAACAACCAACGAATCCAATAGGTGATAGCCATCAGGACGACGGCCAGTCACATGCAGGGTCAGGTTGATCTTGGCGGGCGCAAACGCCTCAGTTTCCATTGGCCACTTTCAATGGCTCCGCACCTTCTTCGGCCAGAACAGTATCCAAGCCGACCTCAATCTTGCGCCGAATACGATCCGGATCCGCTTCGCCATCGATGTCTTCCGGGTCGATAAAGGACAAAGCGCGGCTCCACTGGAACTCAGCCTCGCGTGCGCGCCCAACGGCCCAATAGACATCGCCCAGATGATCATTGACCACCGGATCGACCGGCATCAGTTCAACGGCATGCTCCATGTGTTCAACCGCCTCATCGTAACGCCCCAGACGGAACAGAACCCAGCCCAGGCTGTCTACGATGTAGCCGCTGTCTGGACGGGCAGCAACGGCACGCTGAATCATGTCCAAAGCTTCATCCAGCTTTTCTTGGCGTTCAACCAGCGAGTAACCCAGATAATTCAGGACCTGAGGCTGATCCGGGTTCAGCTCCAGCGCCCGGCGGAAATCGGTTTCAGCCTGATCCCATTGTTTCAGCCGCTCATGACTGATGCCACGGGCATAGTGCAGGAACCAGTTCCCGCCGGCAGCGCTGTCTGTCAAAGCAATCGCGGTGTCATACGAGGCAACCGCCGCCGCATAGTTTTCCTGACGGCGCTGCAGATCGGCCAAAGCAACATGCACACTGGGCAGGTCAGCGTCCTGTGCGGCAAGGTTCTGCAAAACCTCAACTGCCGCGTCGGTCTTGCCCGACCGGTCCAGAACTTCGGCCCGTCCCAATTCGGCCACGTGATGATCATTGCTGCCCGCCGGGACCAGGCGATAGGCCTCAACGGCCAGATCATATTGTTCCAACTTGTCCAGAAGCTCGGCGCTCAGCAGAATGGCATCGACGTGATCAGGGCGCAGAAAGCTGGCCAGTCGCGTATAGAGCAGAACATAATCCGCCGAGGCTTCGCTGTTCAATGCGGCACCAACCGTAAAGAATATCTCGGCCATGCCATCCTGAGCGGATCGTGCATGAGTGAACGGCAAAGTCTCTCCCGCCGCCAATTGGCTCATAAACGTCTCTATGGTCGGATCACTGCCTGCCACAAACACATTGTCCAGAAACTGAATGGCTTCTTCGTTGCGATCCAGTTGCGACAAAATCTCGGTGCGGGCCAAAGCAGCCCGACGCGAGAACCGGGCAACCGTGCCATCGTTAACCGCGAGTATTGCCTCGGCACCTTCAAAATCGCCGATGGACGCCAATGCCATCGACTTGTGGTAAAGCGCGAATTCCTTAAGACCTTCCTGAGTGGCAACAGAATCGAACTGTTCCATCGCCTTTGTCATCTCACCCTGTCCAAGATAGGCCCAGGCGATCATCAGACCGTCCACCAGCGGGCCGATACCCTGTGATTCAGGGTCGCGGGCCAAAAGCTCGTCAAGCTTACCCTCGGCGATCAAATTGGCCGAAATCGCCATGCGCGCGGCTTGGCTGGGCAGGTTTGCTTCCTCGATCTGCTCGGCGATGGGTAAAGCACGCGCGATTTCCCCAAGTGCGATGCGGGCAACAACGACGCTTTCCAGAAGCAGCGGATTTTGGGGATCAAACCTCAGAGCCTGGGCGTAATACCGTTCAGCGGCGGAATAATCGCTTTCATAGATCGCCTGGCGCCCGGCCAGATATGACCCCGCACCTGATTCGGAAAATGCCGGGACTGCGACCGACGTCATGAGCAGCGCGGACAAAGCCGCGCGACGAACCAGGGAAACCACCGAAATCCTGCCTTACTATCGTTGACTGACAGTTAAGCTAGGGCTTCGGTCGGCAAGAGGCAATGGCAGAGCCTTCACGACACTGCCATTGCCCGTTTTTTGCTTACATGTTCGGATAGTTTGGTCCGTCGCCACCCTGCGGTGTGGTCCAGGTGATGTTCTGGCTGGGATCCTTGATGTCACAGGTTTTGCAGTGGACACAGTTCTGGAAATTGATCACGAATCGCGGACCGTCTTCATCCTCGACCATCTCGTACACACCTGCCGGGCAATAGCGCTGCGCCGGTTCGTCGAACTTGGGTAGGTTGACCTTAACCGGAACCTCGGGGTCAGCCAGACGCAGGTGGCAGGGCTGGCTTTCCTCGTGGTTGGTCGCCGCAAAGGATACGTTGGTCAGACGGTCGAAGGACAGAGTGCCATCGGGTTTCGGGTAATCGATGGGCTGATGTTTACTGGCCTCTTCAGTTGCTTCGGCGTCGTTCTTGCCGTGACCCAGGGTACCCAACAGCGAAAAGCCCAGCGTGTTGGTCCACATGTCCATGCCACCCAGCACCAGCGAAGCAGTCAGACCGTATTTCGACCACAGCGGTTTGACATTGCGAACCTTTTTCAGATCGCTGCCGATGGCGCCATCGCGCACGTCTGTTTCATAAGCGGTCAGCTCATCGCCCGAGCGCTCAGCTTTGATCGCGTCGAAAGCGGCCTCGGCCGCGGCCTTACCGGACAGCATCGCGTTATGGTTGCCTTTGATGCGCGGCACGTTGACCATGCCCGCAGAACAGCCCAGCAGCGCGACGCCGGGTGCCACCAGTTTCGGCATCGACTGATAACCGCCCTCGGTGATCGCTCGCGCACCATAGGCCACGCGCTTGCCGCCTTTCAGCAGCTCGGCCACCATCGGGTGATGCTTGAAGCGCTGGAATTCCATGTACGGATACAGGTGCGGGTTCTTGTAGTTCAGGTGAACCACAAAACCGACATACACCTGATTGTTTTCAAGGTGATAGATGAACGACCCGCCACCTGCATTGCTGCCCAGCGGCCAGCCCATGGTGTGCGTGACACGGCCTTCCTTGTGCTTGGCAGGGTCGATCTCCCAGATCTCTTTCATGCCGACGCCGTATTTCTGCACCTCTTTACCGGCAGACAGGTCATACTTGGCAATGATTTCTTTGGACAGCGAGCCGCGGACACCTTCCGACAGGAAGACGTATTTGCCGTGCAGTTCCATGCCTGGCTCGGTGTTCGGTCCATAAGATCCGTCAGCTTCCAGACCAAAGACACCGGCAACCACGCCTTTGACTTCGCCATTGTCGCCATAAACCATTTCCGAGCACGCCATGCCCGGGAAGATTTCGACGCCCAACTCTTCGGCTTGCTCGGCCATCCAGCGGCAAACATTGCCCATCGAGACGATATAGTTGCCGTGGTTGTTCATCAGTGGCGGCATCGGGAAATTGGGGATGCGAATCTTGCCCGCTTCACCCAGCATGTAAAAGTTGTCTTCATGCACCGGCACGTTTAGCGGCGCGCCTTTTTCTTTCCAGTCCGGGATAAGCGCATCCAGACCGCAGGGATCAAGAACCGCACCCGAAAGGATATGCGCACCCACTTCCGAGCCCTTTTCCAGCACCACGACGTTCAGTTCGGCATCCAGCTGTTTCAGACGAATGGCCGCAGACAGGCCCGCGGGGCCTGCACCCACGATCACCACATCGTATTCCATCGCTTCGCGTTCAATCTCGGCCATCGCGGGCTCCCTAGCTAACTTTCCGATTTGGCGCTGTCACCGCCTGATCTGCGCAATTTTGTTTCACGGCTGATTACATGCTCGGAAAGACATTGGTCAATCGAAACACGGCGTAACAAGGGCGCTATTCGACACATCAGGCCTCTGGCGCATCCCCCATCAGGTATCTCGGACCGCTACCATGGGATTTTGCCCTGTCATCTGGGTTGTAAAGCGCACATTTCGGCAGGCTCAGGCACCCGCACCCGATGCAGCCATCCAGATTGTCGCGTAACCGCATCAGAGTATCGATTCGCTGGTCCAGATGGGCGCGCAATTGCATACTAATGGCCTTCCAGTCCTGCGGCGTTGGCGTGCGGTTTCCCGGAAGCCCAGACAACACTTCACGGATTTCAGGCAGGGTCAGGCCAAACTGTTGCGCGATCATGACAAAGCTCAGTCGTCGAATGTCAGCTCGTTGATAACGCCGCTGTCCACCGGGATTGCGCCAGGGCGAAATCAATCCCTGCGCTTCATAGTACCGGATGGCCGATACAGCTAACCCGGTGCGCCGGGCCAATACGCCAATTGTCAGCCCTTCTGAAACAGCCATCATAACCTCAAAAAAATTCCTTGACCTAAAGTTAGGTTTAGAAATTACGGTGAGTCGGGACAAGCCAAAAAACAGGAGATCCCATGATGGCAACGCTTGAACATACCAACTTCACCGTCCGCGACCCGCAGGCTTCGGCCGCCTGGATGCAAAAGGTCTTTGGCTGGAAAACCCGCTGGGAAGGCCCGGCAATTGCGGGCGGATACACTGTTCATGTTGGTTCCGCCCACACATATCTGGCGTTGTACAAACCCGATGAGCCGACACCATCGGGTGAAAGCAGCTATGATGTCATCGGCGGGCTGAACCATGTGGGGGTGTTGGTCGAAGACCTCGACTCAACCGAGGCCAAAGTCCGTAAGGCAGGGTTCGAGCCTCACAATCATGCCGACTACGAACCGGGTCGCCGATTCTATTTCAGGGACGATAACGGCATCGAGTTCGAAGTAGTGCAATATGATTGAGATGTTGTGGCTCAGCACCCCGTCTCAGCGGTGGCGCAGGTCGCGACATCCCGATCAACGGCACAGGCCCCATCCGAAATCAAAACGGCGCGAAGTCGCGAATTGATCGTCGCTGGCGCTGTCTCCTCTTGCAATTCACGTGGCATTTGGGTCAGGTAACTGCCAACCTAACATTCGCCCCGACGCTCCTGTGCGGCGGGGCGAGTCAATTTAAGCGTGGACGTAGAGAGTATGGAAAAGATCCCAATGACGCCTGCGGGCAATACCGCGCTCGGGGCGGAGCTGAAAAACCTCAAATCAGTTGAACGCCCGGCGATCATCGAAGCCATCGCATCAGCGCGTGAACTTGGCGACCTTAAGGAAAACGCCGAGTACCACTCGGCCCGCGAAAAACAGGGCTTTATCGAAGGCCGCATCAAAGAGTTGGAAGGCATCCTGTCTCTGGCGGACGTGATCGATCCGGCGAAACTGTCCGGCGCGGTCAAGTTTGGCGCAAAAGTTACGTTGGTCGACGAAGATACCGATGAGGAAAAGACCTGGCAGATCGTTGGGGAATACGAGGCCAATATCGAAAACGGCCTGCTGAACATCAAATCCCCCATCGCCCGCGCCCTGATCGGCAAGGATGAAGGGGACAGCGTCGAAGTGCGCACCCCAGGCGGTGTGCGTTCTTATGAAATCCTGAGTATCGAGTACGCCTGACCGGAGCGCATGTTATGTCGGGGCCCAAACCTGACCCGGAAACCGAAAGACCGACGTCGCTGGGCATCTATGATCGCCCGAAGACACCGTCTGTCACTGAAATTGAGATTGTCGCACTGGTGCTCAGCCTGATCTGGCTGGTGGTATCGGTCGTCTTTCTGGTGTTGCCTGACCGGGGGCAAAATGGTGGCATTATCGTCACCTTTCTGGCTGTGTTCATGCCTGTGGCGATGATCTGGGTTGCAGCCACTGCCATGCGTGCCAGCCGGGTGATGCGCGAAGAAAGCGAACGCCTGCAAACAGCGATTGACGCGATCCGACAGGCTTATGTGGCGCAGCAGCAGCGCGCCTCCAGCACCTATGAGCCTGCGGTGGCGAAAAAGCTGGATGAAATCGCGGCGGCCACACGAAAAACCGAAGATGCGCTGGCGACATTCTCGACCAAGCGCACCGTGCCGGCGTCGGCGCCGGTGCAATCCTCTGTTCCGGGTGGCCAGACCGCGCTTGAGCTGGGCACGTCGGCAGAAGAGATCACACCACCGCTGAGCACCGGGGTTTTCATCCGCGCGCTGAATTTCCCGGAAACAGAAGATGACATCGAAGGGTTCAATGCACTTCGCGTCGCGTTGAAGGACCGCAAGACAGCAAAGCTTATTCAAGCTTCGCAGGATGTTCTGACGCTGCTTAGTCAGGAAGGCATCTATATGGATGACCTGCGGCCCGATATGGCCCGCCCCGAAACCTGGCGCCAATTCGCCCAAGGCACACGCGGACGTTCTGTTGCCGCATTGGGCGGTGTGCGCGACAGGTCCTCTCTGGCGCTGACGGCGGCGCGGATGAAACAGGATCCGATTTTCCGCGACGCCGCCCACCACTTCCTGCGCCGGTTCGACAAGATGATGGCCGAGTTCGAGCCCGTCGCAAGCGATGCGGACCTGAGTGCGTTGGGCGAGACCCGCACCGCACGGGCATTCATGCTGCTGGGTCGGGTGGCCGGGACTTTTGACTAATCAGGTCTCACGATCCAAGACATCTTGACCGCGCTGCTAAAACCAAACAGGTACTTCAACGGTCCGGTTTGTTCTTCACCTACAGGCTGGAACCCTTCGCGCTCATACAAGGCGCGGGCGCGGGGGTTTGTGTCGATGACATCAAGCTGAACCTCCGACATGTTCTGATTGCGGGCCTCACGCTTGATGGCATCCAGCAATGCCGTGCCTACCCCTTTGCCGCGCGCCTCGGCGGCGACAAAAATGCCATCCATCTGGAACACGCCCGGGTTCAACTTGCGCTCTAGTACGCTCAGAATAAGTGCCCGCCAGATGGCCCCGAACCAGCCATAAACCCGTGCCAGGTCTGACATGCTGCCTCCGGCCAGGGCACCTTCATGGGTCTTGAATCCCGCCAACCCCAGCATCCGGCCCGTTTCGTCCCGCGCAACCAGCGCAAAATCGGGGTTCAATACGGTTTCAAAGAAGGCCAAACCTCTTTCATCCGGGCCCATGACCTTGTTCAGTTTGGCCGCGAATGCCTGCCAGAACAGGGCAGCCGCCTCCGCGCGTTCCTGATTGGCGAACCCACGTGAAATTGTGACCGTCACAACCCGAAACTTCCAAATGGAAGAAAACGAACCACATCGCCCGGTTTGATGTGCCGTTCACCATCTTCGATTTCAACCAACCCTTCAGCCCAGCAAAGGCCACTGATCCGACCTGACCCTTCCGAATGGAATACTTCAGCCCGCCCATCCCGCATTCGAGCGCGCAGGTATTCGCGGCGACCGGGTTTTTTGCGCTTTTCAAAGGCGGCTGGCACTTCGAAACCCTGCGGTTCGGCCCAGCCTTCGCCTGCCATCAGGCCCAGAGCCGGACGCGCGAAGATCAGCGTACAGACCATGGCGGCCACCGGGTTGCCCGGCAGGCCAAACACCGGCACGCCAGACCACAGACCCAACGCCAACGGACGCCCGGGCTTCAACGCTATGCGCCAGTGTTGCATCGCCCCTGCCTGACGCAGCAGGGCCGAGACGTGATCTTCGTCACCTGCCGAAGCGCCACCGCTTGTTAAAATCACATCGGCTTGTTTTGCGGCCTGATCCAACCGATCTCGCAGGGCCTCGCGATTATCTGCAACACGCCCCATATCAACGGGCTCAAACCCCATCCGATGGGCTAAGGACAACAGCATTGGGCGGTTGGCGTCAAATATCTGACCCGGAGCGGCACTCTCTCCGGCTTCGACCAGTTCATCGCCCGTGGATACCACAGCTACGCGCAGCGGCTTGCGTACGTTCACCTCGGCAATCCCTACGGCGGACAGCAGCGCAAGGTCTGCTGGTGTCAACCGGCGTCCGGCAGGCAGAGCCATATCGCCTGCAACCACATCCTCACCTGCGCGCCGAGTATTGGCGCCCTTCTTCAGTGGACCGTGGAACGCAATATGCCCGTCTTCAACCGTGACATCCTCTTCCAGAATAACCGTATCCACTCCATCAGGCAGCGCCGCGCCGGTCAGCACACGCAACGCCCGACCTTTGGGCACGTCTGCTTCAAACGGAATACCTGCTGCCGCACGCCCGTCACCCAGCGGCATGACTTGCGGGCCATCGGGGACGGGGCCAGCAAATCCGAAACCATCCACAGCTGTGTTGGGCTGGGGCGGATTCGAGCGTTGGGCGATCACATCCTCAGCCAGAATGCGCTCGCTCGCCTTGGTTAGCGACACCGTCTCAGCCGAGGTAATCGGATGCAGTTTATCGCGCAAATAGGCCAGCGCCTCGTCTACCGGGGTCCACTCCACTCCGGCAGGCAACGCAAAACAATCGTTGCGCAACGGGGGAGGGGCTATGTTCGGTTTGTTCTGAGGTACACCCAATATCCAACCTTCCTCTGCCGCTGAAACATTCAATTGCGCGTCCAACTCCTGCTCTGTCAAACGTGACAGAGTCAAGGCGACCTGTTCGACCTGCCAGGCATCCTTGATCCGCCCTGCTGGCGGCTTGCCCAATGTAAGCGAGGGCCAGATTTCCACAATGGCAATAGGTTTCTCCAGCGGTTCGAACGGCCAGACCGCGACCTGCCCGGCAAAACGATGACGCAGTCGGTTCAAAACCGGGAGCCCCATCATCACCTGTCCACCAACAGCCCCCGCGCCTGCCATCTGCCAACAAGTGAAGCTGCCCTTTGCCAGGGTTTCCACGACGCGACGGTCCGGGAATGGGTTGGAATAACCCGTTTTAGTACGTGGCAAGCCGACAATATCGCGACGCAGGCCATTCATCCAGAACGGGCCACGACCACCAAACTGCAGGTTGACGCGGCCAGCCAGATCAAAACGATTGTTGGTTTGGGGGGAATCCTCGACATGCCGATCGAACCAGTCCCACAATGCCAACGGATCGTCTGTGCCTGTTATCGCCCGGGCAAAACCGGATGGATAACCAAAGGGGAAATCGAACCCCAGGAACAGACGGCGACCGGCCTTCAGCTCGGCGCGGATCAGAGTATCCAGCCATTGCTTTGCGACCAGCCTGTTGCGCAGGTATTCGGGTTCCAGCGCCTTGCTATTACGTACAATACAAGCCCAGATCGCATCTTTGCGTGGGGTCGGCCCGGTGTCGTTTCCACCAGACCAATCCACCATTGCAAAGGTCTGGAACGTGCTCACAAACCGACCTCTTTCAGTATGAAGCCTGCAATCCCGGCGGTATCGTTCAGGTCTAAAACCGGGCGATCCAGTTCAAGCGTCGTATCGCTGGCCACTGCGCGGATGGTGCTGTTTTTCGGGGCCATCAGGGCATTGCCCGCCTCGGCGCGGAAGGCTTCGATCTTGGGGTGGTTTTCGCGCTTGAAGCCTTCGACCAACACCAGATCAACCGGTGAAAGTCGCGCCAGCAGTTCAGACAAAGGCGGCTCTGGTGCGCCGCGCAATTCCTGCATCAGAGCAATGCGCTGTCCTGAGGCAAGCAGCACCTCGCTGGCCCCGGCGACGCGGTGTCGGTGACTGTCGGTTCCCGGTTGATCCACATCGACGCTGTGATGCGCGTGCTTGACGGTCGAGACCGTAAAGCCACGGCCCGTGAGCTCGGTCACCAGCCGCTCCATCAATCCCGTTTTACCAGCATTCTTCCAGCCGGTGACGCCGTACACCCTCATGCCCGCTCCAACAATGTCCGGGCGCGGTCCAGATCTTCGGGCGTGTTGACGTTGAAGAACGGATCAAACGGATCAGCGCTAAACAAAGCCTCGCGCCCGTCATGTTTGTCAGTCCACAGCACAACCTTGCGCAGCCCGTCCGTCAGCGCCACCCGCAGATCGTCGCGTAGCGTCACGGGCCACAGCCCAAATGTCGGATGTCGGTTGACCCGCTTGCCCCCCCCGGATTTCAGCGCCTCCGCGCCCGTGCGTGGCGTGGTGGCCAATACCAGAGGATGCACCTGCCCTTTCGCGGCCTCTTGCAGTCGCGCCACCAAATCGAGCGGGAAGAATGGCGTATCTGCGGCCGCCGTCACGATGCTGTCTGCCCCCTGCTCTGCCGCCCAGTCGAGCCCGGCCAGAACACCGGCCAGAGGGCCTGCGAAGCCGTCGATCGTGTCAGCCAAAATGGGCAAGTTCAGATCGCTAAAGCGCTCTGGATCACCATTGGCGTTCAGCGCCAGACCGCTCACCTGTGGAGACAGGCGTTCAATGACATGGGACAGCAGGCTCTGCCCTCCGATCTGCAAAAGGCCTTTGTCGCCACCGCCCATACGGGTGGCGAGACCGCCTGCGAGGATGATACCGACAGGTTTGGTCATGATGGGGCCTCGATATCCGGCCATTTTCGGAATTTCTCTAGCGGCGTGAGTATTATAAACACATTTGCCAGACCAAACAGGATGTAACACAGGCTTAGCGGCAAACCTGAAAAGCTGGACAGGTCTAGGCTCAGCCTAATGTAGGCTGGCAACATGAAGAAGGCAGTCATTGGAGCAACAACTAGGCAGAAATAGAATCGAAACCTACGGGCTGATCTCCTGACTTCGTCAGAGAACTCTACCGGGCGCGGCAAGCCCTTAAGAAGAATGCGTTGCAATCCTGCGTTTTGCTGCTGCATCGCCAATCCCCGTGAACTCCATGTCGAACCGGACAGAAACAACAAGTCCAACCATCCGACGTAGTCTCTTGGCTCCCACCCCAATCGATCCAGTGTGTCTTCGTCCACCCCTGCCATCCCATCTACGATGGCCCGTTTGCCGCGTGCATAATTTCGCGCCGCAAGAATGCTTAGCGGTAAGATACTGACCGCCACAACAAACAAGAAAAAAAGTCTAAGAGTTTCCAAAATCATCCCGCGCTCTTCCGGCGATGTTTTTTGTCTTCTACTGCAACGGTTGACGGGTCCACGTCGCGCAGCAGGCGGTCTTGGCCCGACAGACAGACGAAGCGCTGTCCGCGCATCCGACCGATCAGCGTCAACCCGACCTCGCGCGCGATCTCGACACCCCAGGCAGTGAAGCCCGAGCGGGAAGCCAGAACCGGAATGCCCATCATCGCAGTTTTGATCACCATCTCGGATGTCAGGCGGCCGGTAGTGTAGAGGATCTTGTCCTCTGCCGTCTCATCCTCGGACAACATCCAGCCTGCAATCTTGTCGACGGCGTTGTGGCGGCCCACGTCCTCCATATACACCAGCGGGCGGTTTTCACAGCACAGGACAGTGCCGTGGATTGCCCCGGCCTCGAGATACAGCGACGGAGTGCGGTTGATCTTCGAGGCCAGTTCGTACAGCCACGAAGTACGCACCTGAACCTGCGGCAGATGTACGTCCTCAAGCCCCTCCATCATGTCGCCAAACACTGTACCCACAGCGCAACCGCTGGTGCGGGTCTTTTTCTTCAGCTTATCCTCATAAGACGTCTGGCGCGCGGTGCGGACGATCACGGTTTCAAGATCGTCATCATATTCCACGCGCGTGATTTCGTCATCCGCCAGCAGCATCCCCTGATTGCGCAGAAAGCCCAGAGCCAGATATTCGGGGTAATCGCCAATGGTCATCGCAGTCACGATTTCCTGAGAATTCAGGAATATCGTCAACGGGCGCTCTTCAACCACCGATATCTGGCTGGACTCACCGTTCTGGTCCACGCCCTCAACCGCGCGGGTCAGGCGTATCGCGCCCGGATCTGGAGCGACAAGATAGTCCGACAGGTCGAATTTCGTGGCCAATTGCAACCCCTTCCCAAGACAGTTACTGCTGCACGCATCACCATAGGATTTAGCCATGGCCTCTGCCACATCCAAGTCTTACTTCTGGAAAGGTTTTCGGGACGGGACACCCTTTATCTTCATCGCTGTGCCCTTTGGCCTGTTGTTCGGTGTATTCGCGACCGAAGCCGGGCTGACCCTTGTTCAGACAATGGCTTTCACTTCGACCGTTTTTGCCGGAGCTGCGCAATTTGCAGCACTGCAGCTGCTGCAGGACAACACGCCGACGGCGATTATCATAATCTCAGCGCTGGCGGTGAATTTGCGTATGGCGATGTACTCCGCATCGCTGACACCTTATCTTGGTGCGGCACCAATGTGGCAGCGCGCCTTCGCCGCCTATCTGACCGTGGACCAGTCTTATGCCTGCTCCATCGTGCGGTTCGAGAAAGAGCCCGACCTGTCGGTACCGCAACGTATGGCCTATTTCGTGGGATCGGTCACGCCGATCACACCGCTCTGGATTTTTGCCACCTATCTAGGCGCAGTACTGGGCGCGCAGATTCCGGAAAGCTGGGCGCTGGATTTTGCCCTGCCGATCACATTTCTGGCCATGATCGGGCCGATGATGCGGACCTTTGCACATGTGGTCGCGGCGCTGGTGGCCATCGCAGTGTCGCTGCTGACGGTCGTTATCCCGTTCAATCTGGGCCTGCTGATCGCCGGGTGTGCGGGAATGATCGCCGGAGCACAAGCGGAACTGATCCTAGAGCGCAGAAGGATGCAACGATGACGCAAGCCGATCCCGTCACCATCTGGACCATCATCATAGGGCTGGCTATAGGCAGCTACGCCTTGCGATTTGTCTTTATTGGCCTTGTTGGTGACCGCCCGATGCCGCCCTGGCTGCTGCGTCACCTGCGGTACACGGCAGTTGCAATTCTGCCTGCACTTATCGCACCACTGGTTGTCTGGCCCTCGGCGACCGAGGGGCAGCCTGACCTTCCCCGGATGTCAGCAGCAGCAGTTGCGTTGGTTGTAGGCGTGATCAGCAAAAACGTGTTGGCCGCCATCTTTTCCGGGGCCGCCACACTTTACGGCTTGCTGTATCTACTGAGTTGAGACCCCGTCCAACTGGTTGAGGCGCGCATTGTTCACCGCCAAACCTTTTTGCAGATCCTCATCATCGTTTTCCCGGTACTCCTCGGTCACGACGCCCGGAATCTGCGCGAACTGATCCGACAGGTTTACCGGGTAAAAGGTGACATCAATCTGCTCGAACCCCGGCACCTGCTTCAATAGTTGCGAGGTGGAGTTGGTACAGAACGCACCGGCCACCGGGCCGGATTGCTTGGCCAGTTGCAGGGCGATTTCAGCCTGCTGCGGGCTCACCTGAATGGTCTGTACGCGGACATAATGCGTCTCGCGCGCGTGCGAGCTGCGATAAGCTTGCTCGACTGCCGGTGTGATACCGTAGAGCACATCGTCCTTCACCGGCACCACATCCGCCCGGAACGACCCGGCAGGGTCAAAGATCACCCGCTCGCTGCCCGAAATCATCAACGAGGTATGTGCCCCAGATCCGGTGCGCGTGTTGATCATCGTATACAGCGTCAGAGTTGATGGCCCGGAATCACGATAGGATCGTGAAACGACTTCAGCCTGATCCGCCTGCGGGCGGTTTGAAATGGCACAGCCAGCAACGGTTGCTGCCAGCAGGCAGGCAATCAAAATTCTGAGCAAGGTTGCCCCCGAAATGCTTAGGAGGCGAAAACCGCCAGGAACAGGCACAGGAAGGCGATGGCGACTACGCACCATGTGGTGGCTTTGATGAAACCGTTGAAAGTTTTCGTTTGGACGGTGATGTCCATTTCGCCGTGTTTGTGTTCAGCCATGAGTTTCAGAATCCCAGTTCGCGTGTTTAGTCTGTTGGATAATGGAAAACAAAACGGCTGTCACCACGTCATTCGCGCGCAGGGTACGCTTACTTGAGAACCGAGCAGCCGGGATACCCGAACCCCCAGCGCCAAGGCAGACCGCTGCATGGCCCGCCGCCGAAGCGCACTGCTCCGTACATCGCATCTGCCGTGATCACATGCACGGTGCGAATTTGTTCAGGTGTCATGTCGTATCGGACGGCATAATCTTCGGCATAACGGTCTCCGTGCTCTGCCACACAGGCGTGCAGGGCATCATCCGCCAACAGGCGTGCATCATAGCTTTCTTCGGCCGTCACCGCACCGCCCGCATTGTGATAGGCCCGGTCATGGGTTACGCAGCAGTATTCCCACGGTGGGTGTTCTTCATACAGTTCACCAACCTGGGGGAATTGCTTGGCCACCCAGCGCCAGCTGGCTGACAACCCGCCTGAACA
This sequence comes from uncultured Ruegeria sp., assembly GCF_947497005.1. Taxonomy (GTDB): domain Bacteria; phylum Pseudomonadota; class Alphaproteobacteria; order Rhodobacterales; family Rhodobacteraceae; genus Ruegeria. Next base: position 179,689 of record NZ_CANMFF010000007.1, read on the forward strand.
CCCGTCAGTTTCAAACGCGGTCAGTTCGACGCCTTTGCTTTGCTTGATCAGGGCGCGGTGGCCCGGCATTTCAAATCCACGCATCAGATCCTGAGCCATTGCGGGCAGCGGCAGCAGTACCAGCAGCAGCGTAAGGCTAAGGGCTTGCATCGCGCATCGCCTCGGCATCGACCTGCAATCCAAACGCCGTGGCCAGCCATAGCAACAGCCGCTCACCCGGTCCCATATCGGCGCGCACACGCAGAACCTCGTTGGCCATGGCCGGGCGGTCGGTGATCAGACCATCCACACCCATCGAGACCATTCTGGACATTTGCAACGGGTCATTCACAGTCCAGACATAGATATCTTTGCCCGCATCCTGCACCTGGCGGATCAGACCCGATGTCACCATCCCCGCATTGACCGCAACAAATTCGCCCTCCAAACCCGACAGATTCCCAACGGCCGTGGCCGCCAGCACACCAGACCGCCAGTCAGGGCGCAGCTTTTTCATCATTTGCACAGCAGGGTATTTCAACGACATGGTTGCGATGTCGTCCTGCATCCCAAGCTCTTCCACCAGATTGATCACCCGGTTTTCCAGGTCGACATCGTGACCATAATATTTCAATTCGATAAGGACCTTAGACTTGCCCTTGGCCGCTTCCAGCACCTCTCGAAGGGTGGGTGTGCGCTCCGAGGCGTATTCCGGGCCGAACCAGCTGCCGATGTCGATATCGGCCACATCCTCCATCGTTGCATCCCAGACCTTCAGGTTCACCCCGGCCAGCTTCATGAAATCGCTGTCATGGGCGACAATGATCACATCATCCGCCGTTTCCTGAACGTCTATCTCAACCCAATCTGCACCATCCTCGATCGCTTTCAGAACCGAGGCCATCGTGTTTTCAGGCCGCAAAGCCGCAGCGCCGCGGTGGCCAATGACCTCGGCATGATCCGGCGCTTGTACACGTTCCAGCAGGCTTTGGCCGAACCAAAGGCCAATGCCCAGCGCGGCCAGAGCCGTCGCGACCGTCACAAGAACAGGCGCGCGGATCGCTCTCGGCTCGGGATGGGGAACTTCTTTTGTCTCAGCTTCAAAAAACCCGTCCAGCAAAACCGCCAGCGCGCCAAGCGCCGTTGCTGCCAGAACCAATCCCGCGAAAGACCACAGCCCCGCGATAACCAGGCTGAGGATCAGGGCAAGTCTTAGGCTACCGCCGTCCTGCACCGGCACAAGTGCAAACAACAAGCTGGCCACTGCGGCAATCAGCGCCGCAATCGCAACGCGCATCCCCAGCCAAAGGGCAAGTTCGATTTTCAGGCGGCCACGCTTGCCTTCCATCAACTGTTCGCTTTTTGCGAATGCCCCGCGTGGTGAAGCACCTTCAAACAGCACCAGATGCAGGGCCAACGCCCAGGCAGACAGACGACGGATCAAGACCCAGGCCAGCACAAGAATGACCAGTCCGATCAGAAGAACAGCCACCTTAAACGCAGGTGGGCGGAAGGTCAGGTAGTAGTTGATGTCATATTCCGTCAGCGTCCACCAAGCGATCAGCCCGGCCACGGCCACAAACGGCAGGGCAAGCAGTAGGACGCGCAGGATGAACCGAACGGCAAACCCGAACAAAGCCGGAAAGCGGGACAGATTCAGCGCCAGCGCTGCGCTGCCCGCTCGCCACGGGTCGCGTTCGCCCATGCGCAAGGACCCCGCCATCACCGAGAACACGAAGACCTCGGCCAACAGAAACAGGCTGAGCACGACAATGCCCGCGACAAACCCGACCGGGGACAGCAAAAACATCGCAATGTCCTGATCGGTCAGCGCCGCCTGATCTGACAAAGAGACCGCCAGATTGACAGCCGCCGCGACACCCGGAGCGATCAGTGCCACCAGCAGCAATCGCACTGCGATATAGATGGGCACAAAGACCCTGCGCCGCGCCCAGGCCCCGGCATAGGCGTGTGTTACTGCTTGGAAAAATTTCGTCACGCGGTGGCCTCCGGACCGATGCAGTCATTCAAAGGCGCGCAGGCGTGAATTGCAAGTCAGCTGTCTTCCAGATCGGCCGCCAAGCGGAACCCGATGCGGTTGGCAGGCTTATCCTCGACCGATTTAGGAAGCGCGCGCAACATCACGTTCAACTGACTGACATGCTGCACCAACTGGGTGCGGGCACCGGCCCCGTCTGATCCGTAGAAGGTGATCATGTCGGGGTCGAAATAGCCCATTCCTTCGATCCGCATCACACCGGCATCGCCACCGGTAAAGCCCATGGCGACCTCGTGATCGCCATCCAGCGTCTTTTCGAAGTTCTGGATATACATGATCAGCCGCTCGTAAGCCCATTGCGCGGGGCTCTTGCTGCCCACTGGTTTTTTCAGCGTCTCAGGTAGATTTTTGGTCCCGGATTCGGCCTTTGGGTCGGCGTGTACCTCGTAACACCGGGGCAAGGCGGCGGCTTCAGCGGCCTCGGCCGAGGTTTCAATCTGGTCTTGCATTCTTCTACCCTTTGCGCTGATACAGCCATGCCCCGTCCGCGCGTTGCGCCCGGGTTACTGCACCAATGTGGTAGAGATGATTCACATGTGCAACTGCCTCAACCAGCGCAAGACCATATTCGCCGTCGCGGATCGAGCGTTTGAACAGCGGCAGAAAACAGTCAGCGGCAGCTTTGGGTTCGTCCAGATGATCCAGCAGGCGATCCAATGCGCCGTGGTGGTTATCGATCAATTGCTTCATGCGTAGCGGCAGGCCAGTAAAGGGCAGCTTGTGCCCGCCCAGAACCAGGTGATCGGGTCGGGCAAGTGTCTGCAAGCGCTCGCATGCCTCCATCCACCCCGAGACCGGATCGGCCATGGGTTCGGTCGCGTATACACCCAGATTGGGACTGATCGAGCTGAGGATCTGGTCGCCGCTCAGCACCAGATTGTCGTCGCGGCTCCAGAAGGTTGCGTGTTCCGGCGCGTGGCCATTGCCCATATGCACGTCCCAGTCACGCCCGCCGATGTGGATCACGTCGCCCTGCTGTATCCGGGTAAAACCCAACGGCATGGGATAGACCGTATCCGCAAAGTTGAACGGACGATCCTTCATCCGCGCATTCAGAACTTCGGGCGCCATTCCGGCGCCGCGATAAAAATCAAGCGTCTCCTGCGGCCATGTCTCCTGCACATCCAGCGTCAGCATTCGCGCAAACAGCCAAGAGGTGCGGCTTGTGACCAGCTCGGCACCGTGTTCCGACTGAAACCACCCCGCATTGCCGACGTGATCAGGATGGTGATGGGTCACGACTACCCGCTTGATCGGTTTTCCCGACAAGGGGCCATCCATCAGGGTTTCCCAGATGCGCCGTGTCTTGTTCGAGGACAGCCCTGTGTCGATAACCGTCCACCCGTCGCCATCGTCCAGAGCATAGATATTGACGTGATCCAGCGCCATCGGCAGGGGCAGACGCATCCACAGAACACCGTCTGCAATCTCAATCGCTTCGCCCAGCGCGGGCGGTTCAGCCCACGGATATCTGATTCCCAAAATGCGATCCCCGTCCATCAGGCTACCAACTCGTCCGGGCTGAGCGCAAACAGGTCATCCGCCCCGCTTTGCACCCGCGCCAAAAGACCCGAATGTTCGGGCAACAAGGCGTTGATGTAATATCGCGCCAATTTGGTCCGTGGTCCTTCCGGATCGGCCAGAGCAGCGGTCAGGTGGTAATGCCCGCCCAACACCCGGGCAAAGGCCTGCAGGTAAGCGGTCGCACCTGCAAAGCGGTCGTTCATGTCATTCTGCGCTACCAGCCACTCGGTCGCTTCGCGCAGGGTTTCCGTGGCCTCCCACACCGGACCCGCCAGTTCTGGCACCGAGGCACGGGCGCGCTCGGCCTGATCTTCGATCTCGTCCAGAAGGTTCGATGCGGCCTCGCCCCCGTCCATCATCTTGCGTGCAACAAGATCCATGGCCTGAATGCCATCTGTTCCTTCGTAAATCGCTGTCACGCGAACATCACGGGAATACTGCGCCGCACCGGTTTCTTCAACGAACCCCATGCCGCCATGCACCTGCACCCCAGTTTCAGCCACACGTATCCCGGTGCGGGCGCCAAAGGACTTGCCGATTGGCGTCAACAGCGCGGCCCGCGCAGCCCAATCCGCATCACCGGTGGCCTTTGCCATATCAATCGCGGTCGCGTTGGCCAGCAAAATCGCGCGGGCTGCGAAGATATCAGCGCGCATATCCATAATCATGCGACGCACATCCGCATGATCGATGATCGTACCCGAAGGTGTTTTGCCCTGCTTACGGTCCAGCGCATAGGTCAAAGCGTGTTGATAGGCGCCTTCCGCAACACCAACGCCCTGACCGCCGACACCCAGACGTGCGTTGTTCATCATGGTGAACATGGCAGCCATGCCACTATGTTCCTGACCTACAAGCCACCCTTTGGCCCCGTCAAATTGCATCACGCAGGTGGGAGAGCCGTGTAGCCCCATCTTGTGTTCAACCGAAACCACTTTCAGATCATTGGCAACGCCGGGATTGCCAACCGCATCGGGGATGTATTTTGGCACCAGAAACAATGAAATTCCCTTGGTGCCGGGCACGCCATCCGGCAGACGGGCCAGCACCAGATGGCAGATATTCTCGGCAAAGTCATTGTCGCCCCAGGATATGAATATCTTCTGTCCTGTCACCGAGTATGTCCCATCGCCATTGGGTTCGGCCTTGGACGTAAGCGCGCCGACATCCGATCCCGCCTGTGCCTCGGTCAGATTCATGGTGGCCGACCACTCGCCGGAAATCATTTTTGGCAGATATAGCGACTTCAGTTCGTCGCTGGCGTGATGCTCCAGCGCCTCGATCTGACCCTGCGCCATGAGTGGCGCCAACTGCAGCGACAGGCACGCGGCGCTCATCATCTCGTTCACGGCGGTGGTGATAGTCATCGGCAGGCCCATTCCGCCATAATGAGGATCAGCACTGATCCCGACCCAGCCGCCTTCGGCAATCGCCTTCCAGCCGTCACCATAGCCCGGAGAACTGCGCAATACGCCATTCTCAAGTCTCGCAGGTTCCAGATCACCGGCACGTTGCAAGGGTGACAGAACTTCTTCGCTCAACTTGCCCGCCTCAGACAGGATGGCGCTGACCACGTCGGAACTGGCATCCGAGTAGGTTTCAGTGGCGGCGACCTTATCGAAGCCGACCACATGGTCCAGCAGAAATTGATAGTCTGAGATTGGGGCGCGGTATGGCATGGCTTCTCTCGGGGTCTAACGGATCAGAATACATCGGCGGGCTTGGAATCATGTGCAAGCGCCGGTAAGCGTATTGGCTTGTACCGATTACGTACTCTTCCTCATGTTTCAGGCAACCAAAACGCGGCGTCATCAATTATGATCTCATCCGGCACTCAGGAATTGACAGCAGATCCCGGCGGTATTGCCCGGGCTGCCGATATGTTGCGCCAGGGTCTTCTGGTCGCCTTCCCGACCGAAACAGTCTATGGTCTGGGCGGTGACGCCCGAAACGGACAAGCCGTTGCGTCCATTTACGAGGCCAAGGGACGGCCCAGTTTCAATCCACTGATCGCCCATGTCCCCTCAGTCAGCGCCGCGCAGCGTTTCGTTCAATGGTCAGATCAGGCCGAGCAGCTGGCGCGGGCCTTCTGGGCTGGACCCCTGACCTTGGTTCTGCCCCTGCGCGAGGGACATGGGATTTCGTCGCTGGTAACCGCCGGGCTGGACACTCTCGCCGTACGAGTGCCCGCGCATCCGACAGCGCGCGCGCTGTTGACCGAATTTGACGGGCCCGTCGCGGCCCCTTCGGCAAATCCTTCAGGTCAGATCAGCCCCACAACGGCAGCCCATGTATGGTCAGGCCTTGGCGGCAAGATTGCAGGCGTTCTGGACGACGGACCTTGCGGGGTTGGCTTGGAATCCACCATTGTCGGTCTTGCCGGAGATCCCACATTGCTGCGTCCGGGCGGCATTGCATTGGAACAGATCGAAAAACTTTTGAACCTCCGCCTGCACCTGCATCAATCCGGTGATCTGCTGACCGCTCCGGGACAGTTGCAGTCGCATTATGCGCCGGACGCCCCGGTCCGTTTGAACGCCATGGCGCGTCGGGGCGACGAAGTCTTATTGGGCTTTGGGTCGATTGAATGCGACCTGAATTTGTCTTCGGAAGGAAATCTGACCGAGGCGGCCGCGAACCTGTTTGCGTCACTTCACCAGCTAAACAAAACCGGGCGACCGATTGCAGTGTCTGCGATCCCTGACACAGGGCTGGGGGTCGCGATCAACGACCGGTTGCGCCGCGCCGCTGCACCGCGCGACAGTTGATCAGGCGCGACCTGCACTGGCGGATAACGTCAAAGGATCCACGCCCAACGTCGCCAACGCGGCTTCCCATTTTTCGTCATCAGGCACGTCGAAAACCAGTTTCGACGTTGCTTCGGTGGTTAACCAGCCATTCATGGCAATTTCATCTTCAAGCTGACTGGGCCCCCAGCCGGAATAGCCCAGCGTCAGCATCGAATTCAGTGGCCCGCTGCCCGAGGCGAGGTCTTCGAGCACATCCAGCGTCGCCGTCATTCTGAAATCCTCGGAAATATGCATCGAATGCAGGTTGGCCTCATAATCGGCGCTGTGCAGGACGAATCCCCGCGACATCTCAACCGGGCCACCGAAATGCACAAGGCGCTCTCCGATTACCGGAATTCGACACGCAATATTCAGTTGTCCCAGTAAGGTTTTGATTCGCAGATCCGAAGGCTTGTTTATGATCAAACCCATGGCGCCGTCATCGCCATGGCTGCACATATATACCACCGAATGGTCGAAACGCGGATCGCCCATGCCCGGCATGGCAATCAACAGTTTTCCGGTCAGGTCCATTGGCCGCCATCTCTTTCTCAGCTCATATCAACAATGGCCCTGCCGAACCTCTGTTTGCAAGAGAACAACGGATATTTCGACAGATTTCATCGCAGTGACCGTATCGTGACTTGGAATCCGCGCCAACGCCGCGCATTTATGGGGTATGAAGATGTCGATGAAATCCACCGCTGTCGCCGCTCTCGCGTGTCTGAGTCTGTCCGTTCCAGTTGCCGCACAGGACTTGGGCGACGTTGTTCATCTGGATGTTCTGGATGGTGGGCGGACCGCAAACGGCACCTACCTGACCGCTTTGAAACTCACGCTCAAGGATGGCTGGAAAACCTACTGGCGCGCACCCGGAGATGCCGGCATTCCGCCCGAATTCGACTGGAAGCAGTCCAGCAATGTCGGTCAGGTGGAAATCACCTGGCCTGCACCCGAAATTTTCGACCAGAATGGCCTGCAGTCGATCGGCTACCAAAACCAGCTGGTCCTGCCCATCGAAATTACTCCGCGCAACCCCGCCAAACCAGTCCGCCTGCAAGGCGAGATGGATCTGGGGGTCTGCAAGGATGTTTGCATACCGGAGCGCCTTGATTTTGACCACACGCTCGACGCAGGTGCAGACCGCAATCCTGCGATTGCTGCCGCGCTGGCACAACGACCCTATTCGGCACGCGAAGCACGCGTTACCAATGCCACCTGCAACCTGACGCCAACGAAAGATGGTATGCGGATTGAGGCTCGGGTGACGATGCCGTCGGCAGGAGGCCGTGAAGTCGCCGTGATCGAGCCCGGAAATCCCGTTCTCTGGGCCTCGCAACCCGTCTCTCAGAGGCAGGGAGATACTTTGGTGGCCGAAGCCGAGATTATTAACGCGTCGGGCGCACCATTTGCACTGGACCGGTCCGAAATTCGGATCACTGTTCTGGGTGCCAATCACGCGGTCGATATTCAGGGTTGCAGCGCGGGCTGAATGCATGAGCCAATCCCCCAAGATCGGCGCTTTGGCGGTTGTTCTGCATCACGATCAGGTTCTTCTGGTTCAGCGCAGCAAACAGCCGGATAAAGGGCTTTGGGGATTCCCGGGTGGTCATGTGGAGTGGGGAGAAACCGTTTTGCAGGCGGCGCAACGCGAGTTGCTGGAAGAAACCTCGGTAATCGCGCATCCAGCGCACTACCTGAACAATCTGGATCTGCTTCGGCATGATGCCAAAGGCCACGTCGTGTCCCATTACCTGCTGGTCGGCGTCGCCTGCCACTTTCAGTCCGGTACGCCAAAGGCCGGCGACGACGCATTAGATGCCCGCTGGTTTCCCATTGAACAGATACGTCAGGGCGACCTGCCGATGAGCGCTCGGGTCATCGACCTCATGGAATACGCATTGCGCGCAGGTCAAACATCCGCTGATCTTGTGAGCCGCCCATAAAGCAACCCGGACAGCACCACACTCAAGACCACGATCAAAATCGCACCGGCCAGAAACGCACCCAGCCCCATTTGTAGCACCGCAACCTCATCGCCCCCCGAATAGAGGCCCTGCAACAAGCCTACGGGCGCGCCGGTTACGGCTGGCCAGATCATCGTCAGGCCAAACCAAACCGCCAATGCAGCTCCGGTTGCCGCCAACGCCCCCCGAACCACACGGTCGGGCGCGCGCGCGGCGCGGCGCATGGCTGTCATCGGACGCGCTACGTCATTGAGGATCGCCAACAGGGCAGGCACCAGGATCAGCACCAGCAACATTCCAAAGCCCAACCCGTAGACAAGCGTGATCACCGTCGGTTTCAGGAACTGCGCTTGTTGCGAGCCTTCGTACAGTAGCGGTGCAAGCCCAAGAACCGTGGTCAGTGTAGTCAGCATAACGGGCCGCAACCTGTCGGCCGTGCCTTCGATTACGGATGGTACAAGTCCGCGATCCTGCTGGTACGCGTCTATCGTGGTCACAAGGACAATCGAGTCGTTGATGATGATCCCGATCATACCCAGTAGCCCGACCACAGTGAACATGCTCAATGGCACGTTCCAGACATAGTGACCCCAAATCGCCCCAACGAGGCCAAAGGGGATAATTGCCATGACCACAAGCGGTCGGGACCAGCTGGCAAACACCCATGCCAAAACCAGATAGATGCCAGTCAGACACAGGATCAGACCGGTGCGCGCCTCGGCCAGGAATTCGTTTTCCTGTTCGCTCAGACCTGACATGCGCCATTCGATCTGTCGTTCGGCGGCGATGTTGGGCAGAATCTCGTCTTGCATCGCTCGTTCGATCTCGGTCGCGCGTGCCGGGTCGTCCTCAGAGATGTCGCCATAGACCGAAACGACCCTCAGGCCGTTTTCCCGCCGAATCGTCGAGAAACCTGACTTGCGCTCAACCGAGACTATGTCAGCCAACGGAACATAAACCCCGTCTGGGGATCGCATAAGAGTGCGCTCAAGGAAATCTGCCGTCAGCTCACCTTCGGGCAGTTCCACACGAATCTCGGCGCTCCGTGGCCCGTCCGGGAATGTTGCCGCTTCGATCCCGTTCAGGCGATTGCGCAGGGCACGCCCCAGTGTTTCGATCCGGAAGCCCAGCGCCTGCCCCTGTGCGGTAAGGTCCAGAATGAACTCTTCCTTGTCATAGGCCAGATTGTCTTCAAGCGCAGAGACTTCAGGGAACTTGGATAGTGCAGTTTGCAGATCTTCCGACGCGGTCTTCAGAACATTTATGTCAGAACCATAAAACTGCACATCGATAGCATCGCCGCCCGGACCGGAACGCCAACCGCGGAAACTTATCACTTCGAGTTTGGGATGGCGCGGTACGAACTCCTGCAACTCGCCTACAAATTCGAAACTTGAATAGGGACGCAGGTCGGCGTCAATCAACTCGATCGATATACCCCCCAGCAAGGTGCCATCTTTACCATCTGCAGCGGCCAGTTGTCGGCCTGCGTTGCCGCCAACTTCGGCCAGGACATAGTCAATAGGATTGCGGCCATGACGTTCTTCGTATATCTGGCCCAGCTCGTTAGCCGCTTCCTGCAGGATGCGCATCATTTCAAGCGTATCTGACCGCACCGAGCCTTCGCGCATGATAAAGCCGCCGGTCACCGAACTGCGTTCGGGTGCGTTGAAAAAGCGCCAGTTGACGTCACCGCGAATGAACAGCGCGATCTGGCTGGCCAATACAGCTATCATCAGGGCAACGACCACGTAGCGGGCCCAAATAACCCAGGCGATAAGTCGGCGAAACAGGTGATCCCGGACCCATCGGAAACCCCGATTGACGACCCGGTTAGGCAAGTCGTACCAGTGCTCCTTCGCCGAATGCGCAATGGCGTGCGCCATGTGATTTGGAAGGATCAGGAAGCATTCGATCAGCGACGCAATCAAAACCGCGATCACCGTAAATGGAATATCGCGGATCAACTCTCCAAAACGCCCGCCCACCAGCGTCAGGCCGAAGAACGCGATTACCGTCGTCACAGTTGCGGCCAGAACCGGCATCGCCATACGCCGGGCTGCACGTTCAGCGGCTACCACGGGTGGCTCGCCCAAGCGCCGAGCGCGAAAATCCGCATGTTCGCCCACCACAATCGCATCATCTACAACGATGCCCAATGTGATGATCAGGCCAAACAGCGAGACCATGTTCAGCGACAGCCCTCCCAGATACATCAGCGCAATCGCCGCCGACATCGCCACCGGGATACCCGCCGCAACCCAGAAAGCGATGCGCGCGTTAAGGAAGAGGAACAACAGGCAGACAACAAGGCCAAGGCCCATCAACCCGTTGTCTACAAGGATGTTCAAGCGGTCGGTAATGGCTTGCGCCCGGGTCCGAATCAACTCGACCTTTACACCCTCGGGCAAACTGGCCTGCATTTCGCGGGCAACATCTTCGACCGTGTGCTGGATGTCTATCGCATCGCCAAGATTTGACCGGTCCACCCTTATGGACATGGCCGGGTGGTCACCAACAAAGTAACTGCGGTGTCGCGTAACCCCTTCGACGCGGATAATTGCTATATCACCGACCTTCAGTTTCGAACCATCAGCGTTTGTCCGCAGCGCAATGCCTTCGATTTGTTCGGGGGTGCGTTTTTCAATCCCAGCCCGGATACGCGCGCCCGCTCCTTCAACTTCACCCGCAGGATCGGTGTTCACTTCGGCTCCAATCGCTGCCGCGATCTCTGCCATGGTAATGTCATTTGCAATCAGCTGCGCCGTGGTGACCTCGACAATGATCTGCGGTGCTGCAATGCCCCGGATCGTCGTACGGGTTACACCGGCAGTGAATAGACGGTTGATAAGCTCGTCCGTCATCTTCGCAAGCTGGTTGGTATCGGTGGGGCCGCTGAGGACAACATCCGTCACCCGATCCCGCCACGCGCCACGTTTGATTTCAGGTTCTTCGGATCCTTCCGGCAGATCCGTTACACCGTCTACGGCGGTCCGGACCTCTTCGACCGCGCGAGACATATCCCAATTGGGCTCAAATTCCAGTCGGATACGTGTCCAACTCGGGTGCGAGCTGGCCTCGGTACTGGTCACCCCTTCAACGGCCAGCAGTGCTGGTTCCAGCAACTGCACGATACCGGCATCCATGTCCTCTGGACCGGCGCCTACCCATGTGACGGATACATCCACGCGTTCCAGAACAACGTCCGGAAAAAACTGTGCCCGCATGTTCGGGATTGCAGCTGCGCCCAGAACCAACATCACAAGCAGCAACAGATTGGCAACTGTCTTGTGCCGGGTGAAGTAACTGAGAAGGCCGCCCGCTGCGCCAGGTATCTCGCGCATCATAGCGCTCAGCCCCCTGCTCTGGTTTCAATACGGCGCACCAGAGCTGTTGGTACGCGCGCCTCTTGCAATTGACCTAAAACCTGCGTTTTTTCAGTCTGCGGCATGGCTTCATTTGCTTCGACCCGAGCTACAAGCTCGGCACGTTTTGCGTCTGACAGCTCTACCATGCCAGGGTCGGCTCCGGCCTCGAGCCTCTGTGGGCGTACCCGAACGCCCGAGCCAAGCAGCGGCGTGCGTCCGATGACTACTTCACGCCCTTCCAGCCCGTCGCCGCGCAGCAAAACCTCATCGCCCTGCCTGCGGATCAACTGCACTGGCAGGCTTTCCAGGCGGTCATCCGGACCAAGCACCAAAACCGTCCCCGATGCGTCCAAAGCCGAGGACGGAAAACGAAATACACTGGCAAGCGGCTGTTCCTGAACAGAAACCGTGACAAAGTCCCCAGGTTTGAATCCCGATGCTTCTTGCAGGCGAGCATAGATCAGGCGCCCGGTTTGACCCTCACCCGCAGACCCGCTGTCGCGGCTGATATGGCCCGTCGCAGTCAGATCGGTGCCGGTCACCTCAAGCGATATCGTAACCGGCGCATTGATCAGCTTATCGGTCGCATCCAGCAAGCGCACATATTGCGCCGTTGACACGCGGAACGCCACCTCTAGGTCGTTGGGGTCAACAAGTTCGGCCAGCTTTTCATTCGCTGACACCAGTCGCCCTTCCACAAGCGTCACATCGGTCAAGGTGCCACCGAAACCGGCACGTACCGTCATATCGTCAAGGTCGCGTTCCGCCGCTTCCAGTGCGATCATCGCCCGGGCTTGCAATGTCGATGCCTGATCTACACGTGATTCCGCCTGCGCAAGTGCGATACGACGCGCCAGAACGGCCTGTTGCGCCGAGGCAGCCGCCAATTCGGCCTCTTCCACGCTGGCTGCCGCTCCCACCCCTCGGGATTCCAGGTCGCGTTGCCGCTGTAGCGCTCGCTCCCGCAAATCCGCCTGCGCTTCGGCAGATTTCAATTCGTCTTGCGCCAGCAGCAATGACCGTTCGGCATCCCGTTCTTCGAATTGCGCGTCCAGAAGATCGGATTTGGCCCGATCCAGTGCGGATTGGGCATCTGCCGGATCCAGCTCGACCAAAACCTCGTCGGCCGTTACCGTTCCACCATCTTCGAAATCTTCCGCCAACGCGATAACACGGCCACCCAATGCCGCGCGCAATTCCAGCCTGCGGCGGCTCTGGATCTCTCCGAAGGCTTCGAGATAAGGAATGACGGTTTCAGCCTCAGCCGGACGAACCGCTACCGCGAAAATCCTTTCGCGCGCAGGCGGCGAGGCATCCTCGCGCGTCAGAACCTCTTGTACCGCACCGACGATGGTCTGAGCGGCAACAAACAACAAAGCCAGCGTCATGAACGCCAGAAAGACACCGACAAGGCTTTGCCGCAGAAATCGCATCAATCAGTTACCCCGGTTGCACCAAGCTGCCGTCAACAACATGTAGCTGGATCATGAATTATGCCAAGCCACAAAGCGGTTATACGGATTTGAACGTACGACCAGTCTACTTCCGTCGCAGATGTTCGTCCAATCTGGGCATTATTTCCACAAAATTGCAGGGGCGATGCCTGTAATCGAACTGTTTTTTCAAAATTCCATCCCACGCATCCTTGCAAGCCCCCGGACTGCCGGGCAACGCAAACAGGTATGTCCCGCCCGCTACGCCACCCGTCGCACGAGACTGCACGGCGGAGGTGCCAATTTTTTCCATTGAGATGATGGTAAAGACGGTGCCAAAGGCGTCGATCTCTTTCTCGTAGACGTCCCGATGGGCTTCGACGGTCACGTCACGCCCGGTCAGGCCGGTTCCGCCAGTCGAGATCACGACATCGATCTGATCGTCTGTCACCCATGTACGCAGTTGATCGGCAATCTGATCGCGTTCGTCCCGAATGATCTTGCGATCAGCCACTACGTGGCCCGCCTTTTCGATCCGGTCCACCAGTGTCTGACCCGAGCGATCTTCGTCTATCGCTCTGGTGTCAGAAACGGTCAGAACGGCAATTCTGACCGGGATGAACTCCATGGTTTCGTCAATGCGTGACATCTGGCGTCAGGCCCTTTCCATCATGACAAGCCGGATCGCGAGGACAGAAAAAATTCCACCCGTAATCCAACCAAGAATACGTGAGGCGCGCGGATTACCGATCAGCACTTTGCCCGCGCCGCCAGCGAAAATACCGACCAACCCATTCACCAAAAACCCGCCAAACGCGATGATCAGTCCAAAGATCAGAAACTGCAGCAGGACCGAGCCCGCGGTCGGGTCGACGAATTGTGGTATGAAAGCCAGAACAAACAGAATGACCTTTGGGTTGGTCAGGTTGACCAATATTCCGTCTCGAAAGGCCATACGTGTCGACCGCATAGGTGTGTCACCGGTTGTGGGGTCGTTTCGAAAAGCGCCCCACGCCAGATACATCAGGTAAGCTGCACCCATCCAGCGGATCACTTCAAAAAGCCAGGGCAGCGCCGAAACCGCGGCCCCCAGCCCCAGACCGGCCAACAGGACATGGATCATGGAGCCCAAAGACACCCCGGCACTTGCCGAAACAGAAGGCCAGGCACCCGACCGCAGACCTTGACCGAAGCAGAACATCATATCGGCACCGGGTGTCAGGTTCAGCGCCAACGCCGCTGGAACAAAAACCAGCAAGGTCTGGAGTTCGATCACGTATCTACCTCAAACCAACTCGGCGTCGGGCCAAGATTGGCCAAATGTGTCCGGCCCAATGACCCGCGATAGCCCCAGCTTTCATGGACATGTCCATAGAATGCAAATCCGGGTTGAAGTCGTTCGATCGCATCGCGCACGGCGGTCGATCCGACCGACAGACCTTGCGATGTCTGATCCCCGTACCCTTTGGGCGGCGAATGAACGATCAGGATGTCAGCCGCGTCACACCGGTCGAACATCTCGGCGGCATCACCCTCGGTCAGGTCGCAGGACCAGTCGCCAAACGGAGTAGGCGGGACACCATAGCCGAGGCCAAACAAACGCAACCCGTCCACACTCATGCCGGCCCCGTGCAGAACGTGCACGCCTTCGGGTACGGCGTCAGCCAGCTCCCCTGCGCTTTCGGCATTTCCGGGGATCAGAACCAACGGTGCTGAAATGCCTGAAAGCATCTGCATCGCCTCATCCAGACCTTGACGCATGTTGCAATAGTCTCCGGCGCCGATGACCAGATCAGCCTGGGCGCTGGCAGCAACCAGATCTGCTGCGCGGTTGCGCGCCATGTGCAGATCGGAGAATGCCAGAACCTTCATGTGGCACCTCTCAACCGAGCTTTCAATTCCAGCAAATCCGCCCAGGCCTGCCGTTTCATCTGTGGCTGGCGCAACAGGTAAGCCGGATGGAACATCGGGATCACAGGCAGGTCCATCGCCTGATCCCAATTGCCGCGCAGGCGGGTGATGCCACGTTTCCCCAGCACCGCCTGACAGCTGATATTGCCCATCACAACCAGAACCTTGGGCTTGGCCAGCGCCACATGGCGTTCGAGGAAGGGCTTCAACATGCCGATCTCTTCGGGCTTGGGGTCCCGGTTCTGCGGGGGCCGCCACGGCAGCACATTGGTGATATAGACGTTTTCACGACGATCCAGATCAATCGCCGCCAGCATCCGATCCAGCAATTGACCGGCCCGGCCAACAAAGGGCTTGCCTTCGCGGTCTTCGTCGCGTCCCGGGGCCTCGCCAATGATCATCACACGTGAACCAGGGGTGCCATCGGCAAAGACCAACTGCCGCGCCCCGCGTTTGAGCTCACAGTGATCGAAAACCTCCATCGCGGCGCGCAACTGATCCAGCGATTTCGCCCCCTGCGCTGCCGACCCGGCAATTGCCACGGGGTCTACATCCTTGAGCTTCGCTGAGGCTGCGGAAGGCGCTTCTGCCGTCTTGGGTTTTGGCGAGGTATCCGGCAAAGCATACCGATCAACTGGCGCATCCCCGATTGCCTCGGTCGCGCCCAATTCGATCTGCCATTCCAGCAGCGCTCGCGCAGAGTAATAGTCCAAGCCCGATTCCATACGGATAATTTACCTGTCTGAGGGCTGAGGGAAAGCGAATAGGGCTTGATCGGTCGCTCTGTCGCGCCGACCATCGGGGCGCGATGCTCAGAACCTTACGATTCCTCCTTATCGGATTAGTGCTGGCCGTCACTGGTGATCCGGCATTGGCCACGTTTCATGACAAACACGGGCAATGCCGTGCGGGCCAGTTCAAATGTGGCAGTACCTGTTGCTCGGGCGGGCAAAGATGCAGCTTTGATGGCCATTGCATACCGCTTGGCGGTACATATTGCGGTGGTGGACGCACCTGCGGACCGTTTGAACGCTGTGTGTCGGGCGGAACCAGATGTGCGCCCGCCGGCGCAAACAAGTGCACATCACGTCTGGATTGCCCGGGTGGTAGTTTCTGCAACGGGCGTGGCGAGTGTGAACGGATTGCCCCCGAGCTGGACACAACGCCGCCCGCCACATGCGATGATGGCGGAACCTGCGCGCGCGGTTCATCTTGCCTGCCCGGCGGGGGCTGTTCCCGTTCCGGATGGTTTTTGTGCGAGGAAACCGGATCGCAATGCCGTCCCGGCTTCAGATGCTCGGCCCATCAGGGCTGCGTACCCATCAAGGCCATAGACTGCGGCTATGGCAAATGGTGCAAACCGGGCGAACAATGCCTGCCCGAGGGCGGTTGCGAAAAACTGCCCGTAGGTTCCGATCCCTAGGTTGCCTTGCGCCGCACAGCTTCTTATAAGCGGCGCGATTGTCTGACAGGAGCCCGCCCATGCGTTTCGCCCATCGTCACCTTCTTGGCATCGAGCATCTGTCGCAATCCGATATCTCCGAAATTCTGGATCTGGCCGAGACATATGTCGCGATGAATCGCCAGTCGACCAAGCACTCGGACGTGCTGTCGGGGCTGACCCAGATCAACATGTTCTTTGAAAACTCGACCCGGACTCAGGCCAGTTTCGAACTGGCTGGCAAGCGACTGGGCGCGGATGTGATGAACATGGCGATGCAAGCCAGTTCGATCAAAAAGGGTGAAACCCTGATCGACACCGCGATGACACTAAACGCGATGCATCCTGATCTGCTGGTGGTCCGGCACCCGCATTCGGGTGCGGTCGATCTGCTGGCGCAAAAGGTCAACTGCGCCGTTCTGAACGCAGGCGACGGGCGGCACGAACACCCGACACAGGCCCTGTTGGATGCGCTGACCATCCGTCGCGCCAAGGGGCGTCTGCACCGCCTGAACATCGCCATTTGTGGGGACGTGGCGCATTCACGTGTTGCACGCTCGAACCTGATCCTGCTGGGCAAGATGGAAAACCGCATCCGCCTGATTGGACCGCCAACGCTGGTGCCCTCGCAATTCGCCGAGTTCGGGGCCGAGAATTATGATGACATGAACGAGGGTCTGAAAGACGTTGACGTCGTCATGATGCTGCGCCTTCAGAAAGAACGGATGGATGGCGGGTTCATCCCCTCAGAACGCGAATACTATCACCGCTACGGTCTGGACGCGGCAAAACTGGCGCTGGCCAAGCCCGATGCCATCGTCATGCACCCCGGCCCGATGAACCGCGGGGTTGAGATCGACGGCACGCTGGCCGATGACATCAACCGATCCGTCATTCAGGAACAGGTGGAGATGGGGGTCGCCGTCCGCATGGCCGCGATGGATCTGCTGGCCCGTAATCTTCGCGAGGCCGCATGAGCAATCTGACCGTCGCCCCCCATGAGCGCGGCGTGATCCGCTTGTTCGCGCTGGACATGCGCCCGGAAGAGGCAAAGTTCCTGCGCGAACCCGGCGCGGTCGATCAAGTGCTTGGGGTCGACGGGCTGGATCCTGACCACATCGATATCTTCACGGTATCCGATCTCGAAGACCTCGGACTTTACGGCTACCTAAGCGAAGGGTGCGGTGTGTCCGCAGATCAGTTGGACCGCGACGCTCTGGCCGCAATCGAAGGCTGGGTCATGATCCTGCGCAGCGCTGCATTCAAAGAGCGCCCCGCAACGCTGCGGCTGGACCCCCGTCTCCGCCTGATCGACCTGTTCACGGAAGAGACCACAAACTGGACCGGAGGGGTCATTGAAACCGAAAGCGCCAAGCCATTTTCGGCACCGCAGGCCACTTCAACGGATGACCGCCCCCGCCGCGTCGGCTCGGCCCTTCTGGCACTGGTCGCACTTTTGATCCTTGGAGGCATCGTATGGCTAATCCTGTGATCTTCGCTCCGGACAAGGGAGCCTATATCCGCACCAACGCTTGGCTCGCCGCTTTTGCCATGGCCGGTGCCATGCTCGTTCTGTGGCTGATCGGAAATCCTTACATCTGGACAGGAGCCCCTGCAGGTCTGGTCGCCATTGGCGTCCGCGCATGGTATCTGGCCTCGGAAGAGTTGGTCGCAAACTGGGAGATGTCGGACACCACCCTGATCGGTCCTGGTCCACGCAAGGTGCCGCTGAACCAGATCGAAATCGTCAAAACCATGGGCAGCTTCGTCCAGATCGTCACCAAAGGCGGTGACAAACATCTGATCAAGTATCAGGCCGACCCTGCCGCCACTAAGGCCGCAATCAGAAGGGCGATTGGATGAACGGCCATTGGTGGCGCGAGCAAATTCCCGAAGCCGAAGAGGTTTTGTGGGTTGGGAAACCGGATCAGGGGTTTTTCCCGCCTCGGTATGGCTGGGCATACAAAGCAGGAATTGGTCTGATTGCCCTGGTTTGGCTGGCAAGCCCATGGATATTTGAAACTGCCAGAGACTTTTGGAAGATTTTTGCCTGCACTCTTGGACTTGCTTTTTTCTTGTGGGCAGATCGGTTTATTCGCGCACAACGGGTCTATGTTGTCACTTCGCATAAAGCATGGGAGTTCAACAAGAACCTGAAGTCGAAAGAGCTGAAAGTCGACCAATTTCTGAACTTCTCATGCCATCGAAGACGAGTGGCTTTTGACCGCCATCCGTTTTTCTCATTCGATCATCTCTCCGACCCTGATGCCGCATTGCAGGCATTGCACCAAGCCCGAGAGGCCGCACAATGACTTCTGTTCTCTTCACCAATGCCCGCCTGATCGACCCTGAAGCCGGAACGGACTCAACTGGCTGGCTACAGGTGACCGACGGTCGGATTGTTGCGCAAGGGGAAGGAAACAACCCCAGCTCGGACGGGCAGACCGTAGATTGCAACGGCAAATGCCTCGCCCCCGGCATCATCGATATCGGCGTAAAAGTCTGTGAACCCGGTGAGCGCCATAAAGAGAGTTTCAAATCTGCAGGTCAGGCTGCTGCGGCTGGCGGTGTGACCACCATTGTTACTCGACCGGACACCAGCCCTGCGATTGACACGCCGGAAACGCTGGAATTCGTCGCCCGCCGGGCGCAGGCCGATACGCCGGTCAATATGCTGCCCATGGCCGCACTGACCAAAGGGCGTGAAGGGCGCGAGATGACCGAGATCGGGTTCCTTCAGGACGCGGGCGCCGTGGCCTTCACCGATTGCGACCATGTCATCACCAATACCAAGGTGTTTTCCCGTGCGTTGACCTATGCGAAGTCCTGCGACGCGCTGGTGATTGCCCACCCGCAGGAACCCGGACTCAGCGCCGGGGCGGCAGCGACCAGCGGCAAGTTCGCAGCCTTGCGTGGGCTGCCTGCAGTCTCGCCGATGGCGGAACGCATGGGTCTGGACCGAGACATCGCCCTGCTGGAGATGACCGGGGCCGCATACCACGCTGATCAGATTACCACCGCCCGTGCCTTGCCCGCGCTGGAACGGGCCAAGCGTAACGGGTTGGACATCACCGCAGGAACCTCGATCCACCATTTGACCCTGAACGAACTGGACGTGGCCGACTATCGCACCTTCTTCAAGGTCAAACCGCCGTTGCGTTCCGAGGAAGACCGGCAGGCGGTGATCGAGGCTGTGCGGTCTGGGCTGATCGACATTATCAGCTCGATGCACACGCCGCAGGACGAAGAAAGCAAGCGCCTGCCATTTGAAGAAGCGGCTTCGGGCGCGGTGGCGTTGGAAACGCTGCTGCCCGCCGCATTGCGCCTGTATCACGCCGACCAATTGGACTTGCCGACCCTGTTCCGTGCGATGGCATTCAACCCGGCCAAACGGCTTGGTCTGAAAAGCGGCAGACTGTCGGAAGGAGCCCCGGCAGATCTGGTTCTGTTCGACCCCGATGTGCCTTTTGTGCTTGATCGATTTGCACTAAAATCCAAATCGCAGAACACGCCATTTGACGACCAGCGGATGCAAGGTAAGGTCCTTGCGACCTATGTGGCAGGCAATGAAGTGTTCCGGAGACCCTGATGCCCCTTATCGACAACACGACAAGTGAGCTGCTCCAATGGGCAGTTTTGGGATATCTGATGGGCTCCATTCCCTTCGGCATGTTGCTTGCCAGGGCTATGGGCTTGGGAAATCTGCGCGAAATAGGGTCAGGCAATATCGGGGCAACAAACGTCCTGCGTACAGGTAACAAGGCCGCTGCTGCCCTTACGCTTGTGTTTGACGCAGCTAAGGGCGCGGCAGCCGTACTGATTGCACGCGCCTATGCCGGAGAAGACGCCGCACAAGTCGCGGCCTTCATGACTTTCCTGGGCCATTGCTTTCCTATGTGGCTGGGATTCAGGGGTGGAAAAGGCGTGGCCACGTTTCTAGGCCTCTGGCTGGCGCTGGATTGGCGTGTCGGGATCGCTTGCTGCCTCAGCTGGGTGGTCGCTGCCGCGATCTGGCGGATATCCTCGGTTGGCGCGCTTGCCGCAGCGGCGCTTTCAACAACCTGGGTGCTGGTTCTGACAAACGGACAAACCTTTATTCTGGGGATTATCCTGACGCTTTTGATCTATTGGCGTCACAGCACCAACGTCGCGCGGATCAAGGCCGGAACTGAACCGAAAATCGGAAAATCGTGACCGCATCGGACGCATTTGTTTCTGCATTCTTCGCACTGCCAGAGGGCAGTTTCACCGGAACATCAGGTAACCAGCGCTATGTCATAGTGCGTCAGCAGATGGCTGGAGGTAAATCCCATAAGCTGGTTGCACATGAACTGGGCGGAACCGACTACATCAGCATGAACCTGTATCAGACGCTCGCCAGCGGTGCGTTGCTGAGACCCTGTGAAATGCCGGCCTGCAAAGTCATTGCGTTTGTTCTGGATCTCAAAGCAGACGCCCAATGCTAAGCCTGCATTTTTGAACAGAAGTTATTTTCTGACGCACAATCACAATTCATTGTTTTGAACGTGATCGAGATACTTCCCAAATCGCTTTTCGTGACGGTCAATTACGGGCCACACAGGACAACAAACCGGGTCCATCGGATGCGACACAAGCGCTGCTGAACGGGCTCCATTCACGAAAGGTGAAGCAATGAACAAGTTTAAATCTTTGGTTGGCGGCGTCGCTCTGTCCGTTGCACTGGCAACTTCGGCTCTGGCCGCGGGCGTTGAAATCAACGCAAGCTCGACCGGTCTGGCCATGCAGGGTTATGACCCGGTAGCTTATTTTACAGTAGGTGAGGCCACCAAAGGCGACTACAAGATCACCACACTGCACAACGACGCGCTGTACCGTTTCTCGTCTGAAGAAAACAAAGCTGCGTTCGAAGCGAACCCGGAAGCCTATCTGCCAGCCTACGGTGGCTATTGCGCATTCGGCACCGCGATGGGCTTCAAGTTCGACGGTGACCCGACCTACTGGAAGATCGTCGACAACAAGCTGTACCTGAACCTGTCGAAAGACATTCAGGAACGCTGGGAAGGCGACATCCCGGGCTTCAACGAGCGTGCTGACACCAACTGGGAAGAGATTGCCAGCAAAACTCCTGCGGAGCTGCAAGAGCAATAATCCGCTGAAAATTTCAGACGTGTCGGCGGCGGAGTGTTCCGTCGCCGCATGTCGTTTGAAGACCACTCATTCCTTCCTATCTTTTCAGTATCAGAAGTGCCCGGTTTCAAAGGGCACCGGCGTGACTGTTCAAGTTTCTACGCCAGATCAACGCCAAACCCGGGCTGGAATTCGTAGGTAACACTGATCCGGTAACGCATCCGGGTCGTATTGACCTGCATAAGAGAGCTGCACCTCACCGGAGCAGAGTGACAATCGAAAGGAAATGAGATGACTTTGAAATTGGCTCTCATCACCACTGTCGCAACCTTGGCCGCAGGATCGGCCATTGCGCAATCCTCGGGCAACTGGACCGGGTTCTACGGCGGTCTGCAACTGGGTTATGCCGACGTGGACACCAGCCTATCCGGCGTCGACGGTGATGGCGTAATCGGCGGTATTATCCTTGGCTACGATTATGATCTGGGCGACTGGGTTGTCGGCGGAGGTTTCGACTATGACTGGACTGATGTAAATCTGTCTGGCGCCGCAACCGTTGAAGACGTCTGGCGGCTGAAAGGACGCGCTGGATACAAGGTGAACCCGCAGGGTTTGCTATATGGTACGGCAGGTTACGCCGAAGCCGGTACGGATACCCTCGGCAGCGATGACGGCTGGTTCATTGGTGCAGGCTACGAACAGATCGTGGCCCCCAATGTCAGTATTGGCGGAGAACTTTTGTACCACGAATTCGATAACTTCAATGGAACCAGTGTGGATGTCGATGCAACCACATTGCAGTTTCGGGCCTCTTACCGGTTCTGAAACGCACCAAGCGATCAAAATGGACCCGGCCTTTCAAGCCGGGTCTTGTTTCAAAGGTCCAGAATTGTGCTGCCCGTCGTCTGTCGCGCCTCAAGTGCGCGATGCGCATCGGCAACCTGATCGAGCGCAAAACGCTGATCGATATGTATCTTGACCTCTCTGCCCTCGACCTTGCCGAACAAACGACGCGCCATTGCCTGACACACCGTGTGATCCGCTATATGCGTGAACAAAGTGGGTCGGGTGATCTTGAGTGATCCCTTCTGGCCCAAGATGCCGAGATTGAATGGTGGTACCGGGCCAGAGGCGTTGCCGAAGGAAATCATCATCCCCAATGGTTTCAAGCAATCCAGTGATCCTTCGAACGTGTCTGCCCCGACCGAGTCCATCACCACGTCCACGCCCTGACCCTTGGTAATCTCAGCCACGCGCTCGGCGAAATTCTCGGTCCGGTAATTGATGCAATGCGCTGCCCCGTTAAACCGCGCCAGACTACATTTCTCGTCTGTTCCAGCCGTTCCGATCAGGGTGATTCCTTCGGATTTCGCCCATTGGCAGGCGATCAGCCCCACGCCACCGGCCGCAGCGTGGAACAGTATCGTATCCCCCCGTTTCAGCGGAGTGGTTCGGTGAAACAGATACTCAGCTGTCAAACCCTTCAACATCATCGCCGCAGCGGCTTCGAATGTGATGCCATCCGGCAGCGGGCAAACCTGTGCAGCAGGCATTACGCGGGCCTCGCAATACGCACCGGACGGGGCTGCCGCATACGCGGCCCGCTGACCGGGTTGCAGGTGCGTTACCCCTTCCCCAACCGCCTCAACGACACCCGCAGCTTCCATCCCCAAAGCGTGCGGAAGATCAAGGGGATAAAGACCAGTTCGTTGATATACATCGATAAAATTGAGACCGCAGGCCTGGTGACGAATGCGTATCTCACCCGGCCCGGGGTCACCCAATGGCCTGTCTTCGATCTGCAACACTTCGGGCCCGCCGAACTCGTGAATTACAACTGTCTTCGCTGATGTGTGCATCCTGACCTCCTCTTGCCTGACATCAAGCTAACATGACTGCGAAAAGGGGCAATCCGTCCGATGTCAGAGTGTTGATCAGGATTCCTGCAAATTGTGCTATACTGCAATCAGGCGTTGTCGGCTGGTCCGGCCACGGACAACGATATGCCGGATCCGTTCCGCGGCGCAAAACTCGCCAGGGAAGGGGATGAAAATGGCCAAAACAATCGGAAATCCGATCAGCTGGGCAGCCCAGAATCTGGGCGCGGCCAGCGATCATGTTTCGGAAAGCGTCTCGCGACTGGGCAGTGCGGAAACAAAAGAGCTACCGATGGTGCAGACACTGACTCTGCAAGACCTGCGCGCCTGTCTGCGAGCGGGGTACCGCGACTTTCTCGAAACACGCGCAGATGCCGTGTTCCTTGTGCTGATCTACCCGATCGCTGGGCTGTTGATGTTCGGGTTTGCCCTGAACGTCAACATGGTCCCGCTTTTGGCCCCGCTGGTCGCAGGCTTTGCCCTGATCGGGCCTGTCGCTGCCGTGGGCCTCTACGAAATCAGCCGCAAGCGCGAACAGGGCAGCACAGCGCATTGGCTGGACGCCTTCGGTGTGTTCCGCTCACCATCATTCGGTGCAATTCTTGTATTGGGCTTCTATCTGGTGATGCTGTTGCTGATCTGGCTGATGGCCGCGCAAAGCATTTACACTCATACGTTAGGCCCTGAAGCGCCCGCATCACTTGGAGCATTTGCCGCACAGGTGTTCACTACGGCTGCAGGCTGGACAATGATCATTGTCGGGATCGCCGTTGGGTTTGTGTTCGCGCTGTGCGCGCTTGCTATCAGCGTGGTCAGCTTTCCGTTGCTTCTGGACCGGAAAGTGGGCTTGCCCGTTGCAGTCGTGACATCGTTTCGCGTGTTGCGCCACAATCCCGGTGTCATCCTGACCTGGGGGTTCATCGTTGCGGCCCTTCTGGTTCTGGGTGCCCTGCCGATGCTATTGGGTCTGATCGTGGTGATGCCGGTTCTGGGTCATGCCACATGGCACTTGTACCGTCGCGCGATTGCGTGAACGCCCGGGACAAGCCCGCGCATTCGACACTCAGTCTGTGATCTTCAGAACGATCTTGCCAATATGGCCCGAGCTTTCCATGCGCGCATGGGCAGCGGCAGCCTCGGCCAGATCAAATTCGCTGTCCATGACAGGCGCAACCTTTCCGGCCTCCAACAAAGGCCAAACAGCTTCGCGCAGATCCTGTGCGATCTGTGTTTTAGCCAGATCGCTTTGCGGGCGCAGGGTGCTGCCCGTTAGCGTCAGGCGTTTGACCATCATCAGGGCAAAGTTCAATTCGACCACCGGGCCTTGCAGGAACGCGATCTGCACCAGACACCCATCCTCGGCCAGAGCCTTGACGTTGCGCGGGATGTAGTCGCCGCCCACCATGTCGAGGATCAGGTTCGCGCCACCTTCGGCCCGCATGACCCCTACAAAGTCCTCGTCGCGATAGTTGATCGCTTTTTCCGCGCCCAGTTTGGCGCAAGCCTCGCATTTCTCGTCCGACCCTGCCGTGGCAAAGACGCGCGCGCCAAAGGCATTGGCCAGTTGGATCGCCGTCGTACCAATTCCGCTGGAACCGCCATGAACCAAAAAGCGTTGGCCCGCCTTCAGTCCGCCACGCGTGAACACGTTTGACCAGACTGTGAAAAAAGTCTCAGGCAGGCAGGCCGCCTCTTTCATTCCCATACCAGCAGGGACAGGCAGACAATGGGCTGCGGGTGTGGCGACAAATTCGGCATAGCCTCCACCCGGCAGCAATGCGCAGACCTGATCGCCGACAGACAGCCCTTCGACCCCCGCACCGACCGAGATCACCTCTCCGGACGCCTCAAGCCCCGGCAGGTCGCTTGCACCCGGTGGCGGATCATAGGCCCCAGCGCGCTGCAACGCATCGGGGCGGTTCACACCCGCATAGGCCACTTTCAGCACCACCTGTCCTTCACCGGGTTCCGGAACAGGGCGTTCAGTCAATTGCAAAACATCAGGACCACCCGGTTCGGTGATCTCAACAGCGCGCATCATCTGGGTCATAGGCACCTCCTTTGCGCAATGCCTAGCAGGCATACGGGCCTAGGCCCAGCGCCAAGATGCGCTACTTTCGGGGGTTCAGTGTACCCGGAAGATCGGTTCGCATTTTCACCGGCGCTTTTACGTGACCTGCCAACCAGTTCGGAACCGCCAGAAACGGTTTCAACACCGGATTTTCGCGCACCTGCGCCTTGAGCTTCTCGAACTCCATGACATTTGCAATCCGGCGATCCAGAAATTCCCAAGTCAGTTGATGATCCGGGCTGTCATCACCCAGCCAGAACAACAAAGTCGAGGAATAGACACCCGACAGTGTGGCCCGTTTCGTGTACCAGTTCACGTCATCCGAAGTATCACCCAGCGCGTCCCAGATCAGATCGCAGGTCTGCCAAACGGCTTTGGCGCCATCAGCCGCATGATTAGGTAAAGAGAACAGCGTCATCCCCCGGCGCACCAATTCTTTGTCCTCGACCGCTTGCAACCGGAAGCGCACCGCCGCAGCAATCCTGTCACGGAATTTCAGCCCGCTCAGGTCGTCGGACTTGATGCGAGCCAGCATCGCCTGATCCCCACGCGCGTGATAAGCCAGTGCCAGATCAACCGCGCCGCGCGGGCAGATCGCGCGAGCCAAACCGTCATCCAGGCCGCAGTCGGAAATGGAGGCACGAAAGCTGGTTTCCGACCACCCATCGAAAGGAACATGGTTCAGCATTGCATCCAAAAGCTGCTGTTTTGCATCTTCATACGTGGTCGTCATGGCGGTTCTCCGGTTGTCGGCCCCAGTACTAGACAAGTTAGAACGGCTTTGCTATACGGCCAACTCCTGCAATTTCCTTGCAACTCTATCTAGAAAGGTGGTGACAACCACATGCAGGTTAGTGTTCGCGACAATAACGTCGATCAGGCGCTTCGTGCCCTGAAGAAAAAGCTGCAGCGCGAAGGCGTGTTCCGTGAAATGAAGCTCAAGCAACATTTCGAGAAACCGTCCGAGAAAAAAGCGCGCGAGAAAGCTGAAGCGATCCGTCGTGCCCGTAAACTGGCACGTAAGAAAGCACAGCGCGAAGGTTTGCTCTAAGCGCAGCCCGAAAAGTGGGAACCGGTTTTCGGATCAAGCTTCGCGCGATCAAAACTGGCACTCGCTCGTCCAGCTTTGGATGACACTATTTGACGACCCCCGAGGCATCGCCCGGGGGTTTGTCGTTTCAGGGCTCGGACTTAATCCGCCGACTCGTCCTGTTGGGTGTGCGACAAGCCGCCATTTCAACACCAGCAACATTTTGCCCGGCATTTTGCAGCGCAGCGAATCCCGCATTGGTAGCATCGCCCCGCCAGAATTCGCCTAAAACTCCAGCACCCCTATCTGATCTCCACAAGCCGCATGTAACTGGCCTCGTCCAATCAGACGACACCATAAAACGGAGGCTACCATGTCGACTGCAAGTTCAATCGAGCAAGAAATGCTGACACTTATCAATGCTGAGCGCACATCCCGCGGGCTAAACCCGCTGCAGCTGGAAACCCAGCTAAATGATTCATCCGAAGATCACAGCACGTGGATGCTGGATACGGACATGTTCAGTCACACAGGTTCAGGCGGTTCCAGCGCAACACAACGGATGCAGGCGGCAGGCCTCGATCTGGAAGGCAACTGGCGCACTGGCGAAAACATTGCCTGGCAATCGGAACGCGGCGCACCTGGCATCAGCGATGACGTCGCCCAATTGCATCAGAACCTGATGAACAGCCCGGGACATCGTGCAAATATCCTGAATCCCGACTTTGATTACATCGGCATCGGTATAGAAACCGGTGACATGCAGGGTTTCGATGCAGTGATGGTCACGCAGAATTTCGCTGCAACTGACGCAGCGGTGATGTTGGACAACGGCAATGGCCCGGTTCCACCAGCACCGACCCCACCCGTCGAGGAGGTTGCGGAACCTGAAGAACCGGGAACCGAAACGCCCGACACCGATGTCTCAGAACCCGAGGAGCCGGAAACCGAAACGCCCGATACCGATGTCGCCGAGCCGGAGGAACCAACAACCGAAACGCCCGATACCGATGTCGCAGAACCCGAGGAGCCAACAACCGAAACGCCCGATACCGATGTCGCAGAACCCGAGGAGCCAACAACCGAAACGCCCGATACTGATGTCACAGAACCCGAGGAGCCGGGAGTTGAAGAGCCGGATAGCGGGTGTTTTGACGTCGCTGCCTTCCTCGCCGAATTGGAGGCGTTCATTGAAGCCCTTCAGGCGCGTTTCGATCAGTTTGACTGGGAAGACGATGACATGATGCCTTCTGACAGTGACGAGGGCGACATGGAAGTCGTTATGGTCGAAGACACAGACCCGTCTGACGATGCCATTGACGCCTGCTCGGGCACAGAAGGAGAAGACGCTGGAGACATCTATGTGTTCAACTTCTACGACTCAGGCTGCATGATGGAAGCCGCCTGATAATGTAACGGAGCGGGGCAGACACTCTGCCTCGCTCCACCTTCGTCAATAGATTTTTGGCACGTACAACTCGTCCGGCAACACGCGGCGCTCATATTCCGGGTTGTAACGGCGGTCAGGCAAATCGACCTTTTCCTGTGGCACATCCGTATAGGGCACCCTGGTCAATAGGTGCTCGATACAATTGAGCCGCTCGCGCTTTTTGTCATTGCCTTCGACGATGTACCAAGGGGCCTCGGGAATGTTGGTGCGAAAAAGCATGTCCTCTTTCGCCTTGGTATAGGATTCCCAGCGGATGCGGGATTCCAGATCCATCGGCGACAACTTCCATTGTTTCATCGGATCGTGAATCCGCATGAGGAATCGTAACTGCTGCTCTTCATCCGTGATCGAGAACCAGTATTTCAGCAGTATGATTCCTGATCGCACAAGCATCCGTTCAAATTCGGGAACGTCCTGAAAGAATTGTTCAACCTGATCCTCAGACGCAAAGCCCATCACCCGTTCAACTCCGGCCCGGTTGTACCAGGAGCGGTCGAATAAAACGATCTCACCCGCGGCAGGCAGATGCGGCACGTAACGCTGGAAATACCACTGACTTTGTTCGCGGCGGCTGGGTGCCGGCAAGGCGACCACGCGCGCGACACGCGGGTTCAAACGCTGAGTGATCCGCTTAATCACGCCCCCCTTGCCCGCACTGTCTCGGCCTTCAAACAGAATACAAACCTTGGCCCCAGTGTGTTGAACCCAGTCCTGAACCTTGATCAGTTCGGCCTGCAGGCGCAGCAGGTTGCGGAAATAAACCTTGCGATCCAGCATGTCCGGATGCTGCTGCTGATAGATTTTCCTGACTTCCATCGACAGCATCGGCTCGCTGAATTCAATTTCGAAATCTTCGTCGAGCGTGTCTTCCAGCTCAGCTTCAAGCCAGTCTTTGGGGATGCCATTGTTTTCGTAAGCCAAGGTCTGCTCCTTCTCAGTCTTCGGGTCCGGACCATATCGGGCCTGTGTGACCCCCTGATGTCATCCGAGAAATTGATGCCGGGGCAACGACTCCTGCAACTGTTGTCAAACCTGCAAATCAGATCCAGCGCGGATATACGGTCTTTTACCTGAATTTGTACGTCTGATCCGCAGGATACAAGCGTCAGAATTGACGCAAGGCGTCACGCTTCAGCTCGGCGACTTGCATTGCCTTGTTTTTGTGCGGCAATACAGGATGCCAGCAACAGATGAGATCACTGTGACGTTCTTTCTTTCCCTGATGCCCACGATCTGGCCATGGCCGATCCTGATCGTGGCGCAAGTAATGGCGCTTGTGGGACGAACTGGCGTCGCTTTTTCTCTTCTGGTTTTGTTTATCAGCATTGTGTCGGCTGTCGGACTTATTTTGCCTGTGGCAATTGCGGTGGTGGCCTTTGGTTTGGTCGGAGCCTCTTTGCTTCCACATCTGAAAGGCGCGGTTGCGGTCATCGGACACGCGTTGTTGATCCTTTGGTGTCTGGCCATAGGGGCGCACCTGCTGCCGGGCTTCAAAAACTTGAAAGTTCTGGATCAGGTTCAAGCAGGTGTTGGCAGCACGGACTTCACCCTGCACCTGAATTTGGACAAACCCTTGGTCTTTTTTGCCATTCTTCTGGCCTGGCCCAGAATGCTACATGGCGCCACTCAAACCAAACTCGTTCCTTTGCTGGCAGGTTTGTTGCTCCTGCCCAGCCTGTTTCTCTTGGGTCTTTCCTTAGGCGCAGTGCAACCGGAATTTTCGGTCCCGCCCTGGTGGCTGGTGTTTGCTCTGTCCAACCTTTTTCTGACCTGCCTGGCGGAAGAAGCCTTTTTTCGCGGCTATCTACAGTCCGCAATCACGTTGCGTCTGGGGGCCATTGGTGGCGTGGTGACAGCCAGCCTGCTGTTCGGACTGGCCCATTTCGCCGGAGGTCCAGCGCTTGTGGTCTTCGCTTCCATTCTCGGGCTGGGGTGTGGATTGGGGTATTACGCGACCGGGCGATTTTGGGTACCCGTGGCCATGCATTTCGGATTCAACCTGACCCATCTGCTGCTGTTCACCTATCCCGGCCCAGCCTAATGGTCAGACTGGCAAGGCCGTGGTCTTGAACACGGTACGCAACGCAAACGAGCTTTGCATTTGCGCCACCCCGGGCAAGCGCGACAGGTATTGCCGATGGATACGGGCGAAATCTTCGGTGTTTTCCGCAACGACTTTCAGAATGTAATCGGCTGTACCGGCCATCAGATGACATTCCAGCACATCCGGTATCCGGGCCACCGCCTTTTCAAACGCATCCAGAACCTCTTCGGCCTGACCTTGCAACGTGATCTCGACAAAGACCGTTGTCGGCACGTTCATCTTCCGTGCATCCAGTAGAGCCACGTAGTTGCGGATATAACCGTCTACCTCCAGCCGCTGAACGCGCCGGTGGCAAGCGGACGGAGACAGGTTGACCCGTTCAGACAACTCCGAATTCGACATTCGACCGTTTTTCTGAAGCGCGGCCAGAATCTTGCGATCAGTCGTATCCAAGCTCATTCATGCAAATCCTTTGCGAGATTTCTCTACATTACGCGAGATTCTTCCAAAGAAAAATCCATTGGCACGTTTTCTTTCACAGAAATTGCGCCGCGGACTGCACATAATTTAAGCAGAGAATGAACGGAGAACCTCATGAAAATCGGTTGCCCTAAGGAAATCAAACCTCAGGAATTTCGCGTCGGGATGACACCCAATGCCGCTCAGGAAGCTGTGGCACGCGGACACGAAGTCCTGATCGAAACCGGCGCAGGCATCGGCGCGGGCTTCGACAACGACGCTTATGTTGCGGCAGGCGCGCATATCGTCGACACGGCGGAGGAGGTGTTTGCCACTGCCGACATGATCGTCAAGGTCAAGGAACCTCAGGCCGGGGAACGCAAGATGCTGCGCGAAGGGCAGTTGCTGTTCACCTACCTGCACCTGGCTCCGGATCCGGACCAAACACATGACCTGTTGGAATCGGGTTGTACGGCAATCGCCTATGAGACCGTAACCGATGCCAGCGGTGGCCTTCCCCTGCTGGCTCCGATGTCCGAAGTCGCCGGACGCCTGGCACCTCAGGTCGGGTCCTGGACACTGCAAAAGGCCAATGGCGGTCGTGGCGTTCTGATGGGCGGTGTACCCGGTGTCGGCCCGGCCAATGTGGTCGTAATCGGCGGCGGTGTCGTTGGGACGCATGCCGCCAAGATTGCCGCAGGCATGGGTGCGGATGTCACGGTGCTGGACCGGTCTCTGCCGCGTCTGCGCTATCTGGACGATGTGTTCGGCGGAACCTTCAAGAACCAATATTCCACAGCAGGCGCTACAGCCGAGCTGATCCAGGATGCCGATATGGTCATCGGTGCCGTTCTGATCCCGGGCGCTGCGGCTCCGAAACTTATCTCGCGCGCTCAACTGTCGACGATGAAACCCGGTGCGGTGCTGGTTGATGTCGCCATCGACCAGGGCGGGTGCTTTGAAACATCAAAAGCCACCACCCATGCCGACCCGATCTATGACGTCGATGGCATCATGCATTACTGCGTCGCCAACATGCCGGGCGCGGTGGCGCGCACCTCGACCATCGCATTGGGCAACGCCACGATGCCGTTCATGCTGTCGCTGGCCGACAAGGGTTGGAAACAGGCGTGTCAGGACGACCCGCATCTGCTGGAAGGCCTGAACGTCCATGCTGGCCAACTGACTTACTATGCTGTCGGCAAGGCCCTTGGCATCGACGTGGTTTCGCCCAACGTGATCGTAAAGTCGTAAATACTCCCGCCTCTGAAATCGCTATTGAAAAGCGATTTCCAGCGTTGGGCATGGCGCCACGCCATGGGCGTGGCGCGGTCGGTTCTAAAAGGACGGTTTGAACAAAGTAAAGGGCACCGCGCCTCAGCGCGGTGCTCGGCCCAACGGAAGGAGGGCATTTCGAATGCCCGATCGACGGGCGGGAACCTTCACCCCTGTTTCTGGATTTCCACCGAATGCGGATAAGGGATCGAGATATTTTTGTCGTCAAAGGCTTCCTTGATCGTTTTCGTAAGCTCAAATTTGACGTCCCAGTAGTCTGGCGCCGAGCACCATAGACGCGCCGTCAGATCCACCGAGCTGTCGCCCAGATTCGTCACCCGCACCCACGGCTCGGGATCGCTGTGGATCCGGCTGTCGGCTTTGGCCACATCCAGAATAGTCTGCATGGCCTTGTCGGCGCTGTCGCCATAGTCGATACCGAACACGAGATCGACGCGGCGCGTGTCATGGGCAGAATAGTTTGTAATGATCGAACCCCACGACTGACCGTTCGGGACAATGATCTGCACGTTGTCTGGCGTTACCAACTCGGTCGTGAACAGGTTCAGGTCCTTTACGGTACCCGACGTGCCACCAATATCTACATATTGGCCCAGCTTGTAGGGCCGGAACACCACCAGCATCACACCGGCTGCCAGATCGCTGAGTGTACCTTGCAGCGCCAGACCAATGGCCAGAGACGCGGCACCCAAAACGGCGACGATACTGGTGGCTTCGATCCCGAAGATTCCCAGGACGGCAACCAGAACCATGACCAGAATGACCCATTTGACCAGGCTCGCCACAAAGTTCCCTAGTGTGGGATCAATATGCGGTGTCGAATTGATCCGACGGCGCACCATGCCACCGATTGCCCCAGCCACAATCCAGCCCAGGATCAGAACGACAAGCGCCTTGACCGCATTCATGATCAGCGGGGCATATGCTCCCACCTGTGTAACGACCTCATCCACGCGCATCTCCTTTCAACAGCAAGAAACCCGCGAAATTTTCGCGGGGGTCGGCGAATTGTGAGGCAAGATTGCCTGCGGGTCTAGGTGCGAGTTTCGGTGGTTTTCCCCGTTGTTCGCCAGAAAACATGGCCTGACCGGAAATGCACATCCCAAGGGGCTTACATGACCACGGATTGATCCCTAGCTTTGACGGGACATCGAAACAGGAGCTTTCAATGCTGGATACCAAACCCCATCCGATCATGGCCCGCTGGCCCGCGCAATCCCCGGATAAGATCCAACTCTACTCCTATCCGACCCCGAACGGCGTCAAAGCGTCGATCATGCTTGAAGAAACCGGCCTGCCCTATGAGGCTCATCTGGTGACGCTTGCGGATGCGGATGTCAAAAGCCCCGAGTTTCTGTCACTGAATCCAAATAACAAAATCCCTGCTATCGTCGATCCCGATGGTCCGGACGGTGAACCGCTTGCCCTGTTCGAAAGCGGTGCAATACTTCTGTACCTGGCCGAGAAGTCGGGCAGGTTCCTGGGACAAAGCGCAGCAGACAAGCATCGCATTACCCAGTGGCTGATGTTCCAAATGGGCGGGGTGGGGCCAATGTTTGGCCAGCTGGGATTTTTCTACAAATTCGCTGGCAGCGAGATCGACGACCCTCGCCCGCGCGAACGGTATATCAACGAGGCCCAGCGTCTGCTGAACGTGGTCAACACGCAACTGGACGGGCAGGATTGGATCGCAGGCGAGTATTCCATTGCGGATATCGCCCTTGCTCCGTGGCTGAACGCATTGGAATTCTATGGCGCGAAAGAGGTTGTAGGTTGGGACGACTACGCTAACGTCGTCGCTTATGTTGACCGTTTCATGCAGCGCCCGGCTGTTCAGCGCGGCAAGAACATACCTGCGCGCGCTTAAACGGTATCGCACTGGAAGGGTACCGAAACAGGCACCTTTTTTCACAGCTTAGCCCGGCAGCGTGCCGGTCAGCACGTATCGCAGGATTTCGACCACC
Source organism: uncultured Ruegeria sp. (assembly GCF_947497005.1). GTDB lineage: Bacteria > Pseudomonadota > Alphaproteobacteria > Rhodobacterales > Rhodobacteraceae > Ruegeria. Next base: position 213,460 of record NZ_CANMFF010000007.1, read on the forward strand.
TGCGCGGGCTCCTCGGCTACGGCCAGCGCCGCGGCATCAACTTCTTTCAACGCGTGCTGATGGTCGGGGCCGTGCAGCACAATGATGGATTTTCCCAGCGCTGCGGCATATCCCGCGTCAAAAGCTGCGTTCCACTGTTTGTACTTGTCCCCGAACCGGACAACGACCACATCGGCATCCGCGATGCCTTTGCGGGTCCGGATCGCGTTGACCATGGCACCCTTGTGGTCGTGCCAGTATTTGTTCGGTTCAGCCCCCAGAATGGTAACGCCGCAATCGTCGCTGGCGGCGTGATCCGTGACAGGGCTGTCAAATGTGATGTCCAGCCCTTGAGCACCTTCGGTGATCTGCTCACGCCAGTCCGTGTGAATTTCGCCGGAAAGATAAACTTTCAACATCTCTTATCACCTTGCATTATGGAAAACCTGCGCAACAGGCTTTCGGCCCGTCATGCACATTCTGTTTCACCGGAGGTCAGCGTCAATCCCCGTTTCAATATTTTACTGACCAGAAATCGCAGCTCGGACCCTTTTCGCGGAATCAGCGCCGCTGGAGCGGGGACATGGCCATCCTCCAGGATCGCAGGCAAAACCTGTCTGATTTCGGCCTTCTGTGCCTCTGTAAGAGCCTGAACTGCCACGGGACCCGCATAAAAGCTTTCGGCGGGACATCCCTCGGCGCACAGCGCCTGATGGGATTCCATCAGAATGTGGTAGTATTCGATTTCCCGGATCGCCTCATCCAGAAAGACCCCGGGTACATCCAGCAGGTCCGTTGCCGCGATCAGCACATCGCGCGCGTCGAACATTTGCTGCGCCAACTCTGACGAAATCAGAATCCTGTGCTGTCTGGATACCACCAGGTCCTGACGTGGCAGCCCATCACCAAGCGCACCGGCGCTAATCCGTACCGGTCGCGTGTACGGTTGTTCGTCAAAGTCCCCGGATGTCCGCTTGTCGTGACCGATCCACGCGATTTTCTGCGCGCCCTGGTCCCGCGTTTGCAGAAAATCTCCGGGTTTCAGATCCTCGACTGGACGAGCCGTGCCATCCGGCAACGCGATCCGCATGCCTTTCGCAAAGCAAAGCTGGGCCACCAGATCCACATGTTCGCGGGTGCCATCCGTTGACGTCCTTACCAACGGGCCGACCGTATAGGTCACACCCGGTGTCATCTGACCGTCAGAGAAAAACCCGATATCGTCCCGCCCGATACCTGTACTGCCCTGAAACGCAGTGTCAAAAGCGTGTGCTGCATACAAGCGGAACGAACTGCCGTCGCTGCCGGTGACTTCGAAATAGTGGTTCACGCCAACGAAATTGCGGGTGATACCCAGATCAGGATCAGCCGAATCCAGATTGACCAGATTGCCGATCTCGGTATTCGGCGCCACATCGTTGATGAAGTTATCATCATCGGTGATGGTGATATTATCGATGCCGTTACCTTTGATGTATTCAAAGGTGTTCCCGGTTGCGATCGGGCCTGATAAATCCTCGCCCACCCGATAGACTGTGAACGTGGTGGTAACCATCAAACTCTCCAAAAGTTAATGACCGGTATCCAGCGTATCAGCAGCTGCGCAGCCGACTAACCGGATCTCGGTCAAAATGTTGTTATTTCTAAAAAACTTACCAGAAACCATCAAAGGGGGCGGCGGCCGTCACCCCCGCAGAGTTCCGCCCGTGGCCTTGGTCACCTTTGCGATGATCTTGTCGGCCACCGCCTCGATTTCCTTTTCCTTCAATGTCTGATCTGTCGGCTGCAAACGCACCGTGATGGCCAGTGATTTCTTGCCTTCGCCCAGACTTCCGCCAATGAATTCATCAAAGACACGCACGTCTTCGATCAGCGCCTTGTCGGCCCCGGCTGCGGCGTTGACCAGTGTCAGCGCCTCGACGCCTTCATCCACGACAAAGGCAAAGTCGCGCTCGACAGCCTGCAGGTCGCGCAATTCAAGCGCGGCACGGGTCGCACCGGATTTGCGCGGCAGAGGCACCTCGTCCGGCCAGATCGTAAACGCCATTGCTGGGCCTTTGATATCCATTGCCTGCAACACACGCGGGTGCAGTTCACCAAAGACGCCCAGCACCTTTTTCGGACCCAAACAAATCTTGCCATGACGACCCGGATGCCACCAGGCATCGCCGTCGCGTAGGATTTGCACCTTCGCTGGTGCTCCAATCGCAGCCAGAACAGCCTCGGCATCTGCCTTGGCGTCAAAGACGTCGACCGGACGCGAGGCTCCGTGCACGTCTTTGGGACCATTGCGGCCAACCAGAAGACCGGTGATCTGGGTCTTCTGGTCACCGGGCTCTCCATCATGGAACACCGGGCCAACTTCGAACAGGGCGAAATCGGTGTATCCACGCGCCTGATTGCGTGCCGCGGCCTGCAGCAGACCGGGCAGCAGATCCGGGCGCATGTGGCTCATTTCGGACGAGATCGGGTTTTCCAGTTGGGTCGTTTCGTTACCGCCCGCAAACAGAGCCGCCGAAGCCTGATCGATGAACGTATAGCTAACACATTCGTTGTACCCCAGCGCCGCACAGGTGCGGCGTGCCATGGACTGACGACGTTGAGTCGGCGTCATCACCGGCTTGGGAATGCCGTCTGTCACGCGCGGCAAAGGCTTGCCCTGCAGCTTGGTCAGTGAGGCAATCCGCGCCACTTCTTCCACCAGATCAGCCTCACCCATGATGTCCGGGCGCCAGCTGGGAACGTGAGCCATCTCACCTTCCAGACGGAAACCCAGACGGGTCAGGGTCTGGCGTTGTTCGCTTTCGGGAATGTCCATCCCGACCAGAGACTGCACTCGTTCAGCATCCAGCTTGAAGGCCCGCGTGTGGTTCGGCGCTTTGCCCGCCTCGACTACTTTGGACGCTTCGCCGCCGCAGATATCCAGAATCAACTGGGTCGCATGCTCAAGCCCTTCCAGCGTGTATTCAGGGTCGACGCCGCGTTCGAACCGATACCGTGCGTCTGAATTGATCTTCAACGCCCGACCCGTCAACGCGATCTGCACATGGTCCCAGAACGCGCTTTCCAGAAACACATTCACCGTATCCTCGGTACAACCGGTTTCCTGACCGCCCATGACGCCTGCAATGGATTCCGCGCCTTTATCATCTGAAATCACCATCATGCCGGGCTGCAGGGTGTATTCTTTCTCATCCAGCGCCACCAGCTGTTCACCGCCTTTGGCGCGATGAACACGCAGGTTGCCCTGCACCTTGTCCGCGTCAAACACGTGCAGCGGGCGGTTATGGTCAAAGGTCATGTAGTTGGTGATGTCGACAAGCGCTGAAATCGGACGCAAACCAATGGCCTTCAACTGGTCCTGCAACCATTGCGGGCTGGGGCCGTTCTTAACGCCTTTGATCAGGCGACCGGTGAAATGCGGGCAGCCATCCAGCGTATCCTCGTCAATCGATATTTTGATCGGGCTTTCGAAATCACCCGGGACCGGTACGTAATCGCGCTGCTTCAGAGTGCCGACCCCGCGAGCCGCCAGATCGCGCGCGATGCCTTCGACACCCAGCGCATCGGGGCGGTTCGGGGTAATGGCAATCTCGATCATCGGATCGACCTTGGAAGGGTTGTTTTCGGCCAGCCAGTCAACAAATCTGTCACCCACCTCGCCCGAGGGCAGCTCGATGATGCCGTCATGCTCATCCGACAGTTCCAGCTCGCGCTCGGACGCCATCATGCCAAAGCTCTCGACACCACGAATCTTGCCGACGCTGATGGTCAGGTCCAGGCCGGGAATATACATACCGGGCTTGCAGACAACGACAGTGATACCCTCGCGTGCGTTCGGCGCACCACAGATGATCTGCAACTCGCCCTCGTCCGTGTCCACCTTGCAGACGCGCAGCTTGTCGGCGTCGGGATGTTTCTCGGCATGTTTCACATAGCCCAACGTGAAATCCGCCAGCCGGTCCGCCGGATTCACGATCTCTTCGACCTCAAGGCCCAGATCAGTCAGCACCTCGGCAATCTCGCCCACCGAAGCGTCGGTATCAAGGTGGTCTTTCAGCCAGGATAAAGTGAATTTCATCGGTCGGTTTCCGCCAGTAAATCTCGGGTCAGATCGCGTTTACCGGATAATGCGCAGAGGGGAAAGAGGGTGCGTGGCGCCACTGCGGTTACTCTTCCGTCACAGTGTTGGAAACGCTGTCCGATCCGGCGAAAATCGCGAGAATACGCACGTTCCCGTCGCCGGTATTTTCACCTGCATGGGGCGAGCGAAACGCTTCGACCAACGCGTCGCCTTCCTTGTAGACCCGGACGCCGGCTGCCTCATAGTCAACGGTGATTTCACCTTCCAGAATATAAGCCGCCAGCGGCGCGTCATGGTGATGCAGACCGGTTTTCTGCCCCGGCTGCATGGTAACAATAGCCATGGTGATCTGCGGCGTGCCACCTGGATATTCCAACGCCTCGCCAATGACCGAGGTTTCAGTCTGCAACAGCACCTCAACCGACGGATATGTATCGCGGGCAAAGACCGGGGCAGACGTCAGCATCAGGGCAATGGACAGAAAAAGCTTCATCGGAAAGGTCCTTCGTCAGATGGTCGGGCTTGACGCGTGCAGTCATATATCACGGATAGGCCGGTGTCCGCCCCAGTAATTCATCCAGTTGCCACCCGATCCAGCCATGCGGAATGAAGTGCCCGCCCGGATGGGTATCCAGCACCACCTGCCCCTGCGCGCAATCACTCCATTCCACACGGCTGAGCGTCAGGATTGGCACCACGCTCCACTCGCCGCGTGGAATGGCGGTTTGGCAGTCGTATTTCTCGCGCCACAGCGCCACCGGATAGGTCGTATCCCCTTCCGCGCCAAAGGGGAAATCCATCACCGTATCGCCAAGACCATGCACATGACGCACCTCGCGCGGGGCTTCGGGGCAGTTTTCGGTCTGACGAATGGTTCCAGCCACACCCAGCAGCGCGGCGATATCGTCACCAGACTCGCAAGCAAATCGCCACGCCATCGCACCACCAAAGGAATAGCCCGAGACATAGATGCGATCCCGGTCAATCGGATAGCGTTTCGCTACATCTTCAAGTACCCGATCCGCAAAGAGTACATCGCTCGTATCCGAGGTCCAGAAATCCCAGCTTTTGCCCAACCCGTTCGGGGCCACCAGCAACACGCCGCGCAGCTTGGTCGCCCCCGCGATGCGCTCATGCTTCACCACGACAGTCCCCTGACGCGCCCAGCCGTGAAAATGCAGCAACACCGGCAAGTGTGTTTCACCATCCCAGCCGTCGGGTTCCAGAACGTGGTATGAACGGTCGCCAACCTGACAGGCGGTATCGCCATGGCAATCGGAATTCCAGGCCCCCATCGCTAAGGTGGGCGAAGCGGTCAGCAAGAGAAGGCAGAGCAGTCGGCAAATCATCTGCCGAACCCTAGCGAGCTTGCGTCCGCTGTCACGTCACAACCCCGTGGGGACCTGTAACAAGCCGTGCTGTCTCCAGACTGCGGGATGGCGATCCTCGGGCAGTAGTAGGCAGTTTATACTGGCCAAATTCGCGCGCTGTTCAAACGTCGCGCTGGTGGAGACAAATCGCCAGCTCGTGCGGGCGAGACATCAAGCGAAAAGCTTGAAAACAATCTGAAATAGGTAAGCAACTCCAAAAAACATGAGAGCGGCTATCAATGTGTTGATCCACCATGAAAAGCGACGAACTGTCCAAAATGGAACTTCGTTTCCCATGCACTCAGCACATTTAACAGATGCGACAAAGGCCGCCCGTTGGTTTAGGTATACGCAATCGACAATAACCAGCTCACGAGGAGCCATTTGCGGTATGGTGACCAAGCAATGGCCTTTTTCGACATTTTTGTATTCGACATTTCGCGGTTGCCAAACTGAGATGTCTGCTGGAAAATCCGACAATACAAACTCCACGTTTGTAGCGGGCTTACTTCCAACATTCTGGAGAAAAAACTTTTCAGTATAGATCTCAGTGTGGTTGCCGTTGCTGGTGTCATCTTCCGTTGGCACAGAAATGACATTGCGGGAGTTATTGGCGCGCCCATAAATCAGTTTCACGCGCGGCCTAAACAAGAATAGCACGCAAGCGGCCAACAGCGTGAAAGCTAGCCCGATTAGTTCGTCGTGAATTGGATCAAAAGTCGCCCAAATTGACGAAGCTACTTCAATCACCGCGACAAACCACCATGCAAGTTCGGCATATCCAGCGCCGCGAACCCATAATGACGCAGCCAGCGCAGATCGGAATCAAAGAACGCCCGCAAATCAGGAATACCGTATTTCAGCATCGCCAGACGGTCGATCCCGATGCCAAAGGCAAAGCCCTGATAGACATCGGGATCGATGCCACCGGCAGCGATCACCTTGGGGTGGACCATGCCCGAGCCCAGAATCTCCATCCAGTCGTCGCCTTCTCCGATCTTCAGCTGACCGTTATCCCAGGAACAGCGGATATCGACCTCGGCCGACGGCTCGGTGAAGGGGAAGTGCGACGCGCGGAAGCGCAGTTCGACATCGTCGACCTCGAAGAACGCCTTCACGAACTCTTCCAGAACCCATTTCAGATTCGCCATCGAGATGTCCTTGTCGATGGCAAGCCCTTCGACCTGATGGAACATCGGCGTGTGGGTCTGGTCGTAATCGGCGCGATAAACACCGCCCGGACAAATGATGCGGATCGGCGCGCCCTGCAGCTCCATCGAGCGGATCTGAACCGGCGAAGTATGGGTGCGCAGCACGTGCGGCGGGCGATTGTCGCCCTCGGCGCGGTGCATATAGAACGTGTCCATCTCGGCCCGCGCGGGGTGGTGGCCGGGGATGTTAAGGGCGTCAAAGTTGTGCCAGTCGGTCTCGATACGTGGCCCTTCAGCCACCGAGAAACCCAGTTCGGCAAAGATCGCTGTCAGTTCCTCGGTCGCCTGACTGACCGGGTGGATCGAGCCATGACCGCGCGCGCGGGTCGGCAGCGTAACATCCAGCCATTCGGTGCGCAGACGTTCATCCAGTGCGGCATCAGCCAGCCCGGCCTTCTTGGCGGACAGGGCCGAGTTGATCTCGTCCTTCAGGGCGTTCAACGCGGGGCCAGCAACCTGACGTTCTTCGGGCGTCATCTTGCCCAGCTCGCGCATCTTCAGCGCGACCTCGCCTTTTTTACCCACGGCGGCGACACGGATCGCCTCGAGCGCGTTTTCGTCACCCGCTTCGGCGATCTGTCCCAGATATTTTGCCTTGAGATCGTCCATGACGCTTCCTGACCCTGGCCTCTGACTGCTGTTTGGGACCTGCTATCACAGCAGACCGTGAAAGCAAGAGGGCGCGCGGCAGAACCGTATGCCTCCGGGTGGGATCGCAGTTAGGGAAACAACGCCGGCAATTCTTCTTCGGTGCCTGAACCCAACCCGGCCGGGCATCCCTAACCACGTCGCAGGCGTCTTGTGTCACGGATGTGCCATTGACCAGAGAATTCGCTGGAATCAGAGTTGCGCCCTTGGCGACCTGCGCGCCTTCACCATCGTGCCCGCTTTGAAACAGGCCGCACCATTGTCGCCGGGGCCGACTGACCCATAGGTCAAACCGATCGGGTCGGGCTGATTGAATAGCAATATTGTCGTGGTCTGGTTCGGTCCGGCCGGAACTGGCAGGTTGGCCTATATCTGCCCTGCCGCCAACCCGTTCCGCGCCAAGGCATTCGTTGTACCACCGCATTTGTCATAGAAATCGATGACCACTCCGGCGCTCGTACCAGTCAGCATAAATACGGCCCACCGGTCACGCGCGCGACGGGCTTCCTGCGATCATCTGACGCCCGTGAAAAGTTCACGGCAATATGTCTGTTTTGGCAAAACAGCCCTTAATCTGCGCCAGCGACTCAATAGCTGAATTCGGGGAATATCCGTGTCAAATCGCCATTCCAATCACCATTGTAGTGATCCAGCAATTCGTCTGCCGGGACTTTACCGGTTTCGATGCTGTCCTTCAGTGCATTGAGGAAATGGGTTTCATCGGGCACCAGACCTCCGGCGCCGGGGCGTGCGCGGGCTTTCAGTCCGGCCTCGGAAATTGCCACCACTTCGCGCGCCAGATCATGCATGTTGACCTTGCCAGCTTGTGCCTGCAGCCCGTCCCTGGCCGCCGCGACACGCAGCGCCTCACGTGTTTCGGCATCCCAGCCTTTGACCAGATCCCAGGCCGCATCCAGTGCATTTTGGTCGTAGGTCAGGCCAACCCAGAAGGCAGGCAATGCGCAAAGGCGGCGCCAGGGCCCGCCATCAGCGCCGCGCATCTCCATAAACTTCTTGATCCGCGCTTCGGGGAAGGCGGTCGTCAGGTGATCAGCCCAATCAGAAAGTGTTGGCGTTTCTCCCGGCAATGCGGGCAATTCGCCCTTCAGGAAATCGCGGAACGACATGCCCAGCGCGTTGATGTACTGGCCGTCGCGATAGACGAAGTACATCGGCACATCGAGCGCGTATTGCACATAGCGCTCAAACCCAAAGCCTGATTCGAAGACAAAAGGAAGCATCCCGGTCCGCGCATCGTCCAGATGCCGCCAGATATGGCTGCGCCAGCTTTTCTGGCCATTGGGTTTTCCTTCAAAGAAGGGCGAATTGGCAAACAGGGCTGTTGCCACAGGCTGCAACGCCAGTGCGACGCGCAGTTTTTGCACCATGTCGGCCTCGGAGCCGAAGTCGATATTGACCTGAACCGTACAGGTCCGGCGCATCATGGCACGACCCATGGTACCGACTTTTTCCATATAGTCGTTCATCAACCGATAACGCCCCTTGGGCATCAAGGGCATCTCGTCATGCGACCAGATCGGAGCCGCGCCCAGACCGATGAAGCCCACACCGATCTCGTCGGCGATATCCTTTACCTCGCGCAGGTGGGTGTTTACCTCGTCGCAGGTCTCGTGGATAGTCTCGAGCGGAGCGCCCGAAAGCTCCAGCGCGCCGCCCGGCTCAAGGCTGACGTTGGCGCCGTCCTTTTCAAGACCGATCAGATGACCAGCTTCACGAACTTCTCCCCAACCGTGCCGATCGCGCAGACCTTCCAGCACAGCCACGATTGAGCGGGTGCCCTCGAAGGGCAGCGGCTTCAGCGTGTCTTTGCAGTAGCCGAACTTCTCATGCTCGGTACCGATGCGCCAGTCTGCCTTGGGCTTGCAGCCCGATTCCAGATACTCGGCTAATTGTTCATGGCGTTCAATCGGACCGCCGCCGGACTGAGGGATGGACATGAACCGTGCTCCGATCCTGATGTGTCTGTATTGAAGGCCAGTCGTGGTCGCAAATGACGCCGGTGTCAATGCAGCCGCAAGTGTGCCGGGCGCGACGGTGTGCGTTCCCAGATCACGACTGGATGTGGCGAACTGCCGTTGAGTTCCGACAGCATTTGTTCTGTTTTCAGCCCGGGCAGGCTGGAAAACACGTCGAACAAAGCCTCAGCCCCTTCAGCATTCACGGGAATGTGAAGCGTCGGCTGCCCCGGCTGATCCAAAACCCAATGTGCAGGGCTGGAGGTTGGGTCGAGTGCAAGCCTTTCGATTTCGCGCGACGCAACTATGCCGCCATCCAGAGGGCCCAGATAGGTGATCTGGCCTTCGTCCACCGTGACGACCCCTTGCCCACCCGCGCCGGTTCTGAATCGGGCGCGTTGTACGCCGATAACTGCCAACGCTGCGGACACCACGATCAGGAACCAGCCCACCCATACGAGCAGCCCACCCGGCCCGCTGACCCAGCTAAGGCCTACGACCAGAACAAAGGCTGCAACCAAAACCTCACGCCAACGCCAAAGCGCCAGTTTTGCCTCGGGTCGGATGAAACTCATGACAGGGCCTCAAAGGAAAACTCTATTGCATAAGTGACAAGCTTTAAATTGGGGATCGCGCGTGCTGCGGCCAATGTCCGTTTGTCAAAACTGTGGGCCACGATCATCCCACGGATGGCCTGAGGTTCATCTTCAGCGATCAAATCACCCATATATCCCAGAATCTGCCCAACAACCCGACTGTCTGTCTTCCCGGCTTTCAATTCGATGACAACCATCTGACCCGACGGATCTTCGCACAGAACGTCGATGAAACCTGAATCAACCGAACGTTCCGCGCCGTCATCAATGATGGTCAGGCCAGCCTCCAGAACAGATATGTTCCTGCGCAAAGCGGCTTGCATGTCACGCTCCAACGCGAAGCGCTGTTTCTCAGTTTGCTCCGAATTGGCGTGATCGTTCGGATCCGTAGATCTCGGTTCGTCCGACTCGGGATCAAAACCCTCCGAAACAAACCGCGCATATCGGTGTACCGCACCTTTCAACGACTGGAGGCGGGTATAGACCCTGCCGTTGAAATCCACCTTGCTCGGGTTGGGCCGCCCGGCTCGTTCGTCCTGTTTCGAGTAGGTGAAATCCTCAACCAGCTTGTCCAGCCCACCGTCAGAGAGCAGGGGCAGCAAATCACCATAGTGCTTCTCGATAATTCGAATATGAGCCATTTGAGTATTGCAAGTGTTTTCGTTGTAGCCTTGAGCGACCAGCCAGTCTTGATATTCAGCTTTCACGTCCAATCCCCCAAAGCCTGCTGCCACATGGTCAGCGCGGCAACGGCTGCCGTGTCTGCCCGCAGAATACGCGGGCCGAGACTGACCACATGTGCATAGGGCAACGCGCTCAGGCGCGCGCGTTCTTTCTCGGAAAAGCCGCCCTCCGGGCCAATGAGAATCGCCCAAGGGCGACCTTTTTCATTGGCAGCCAATCGCAGGGCTGAGCCGACTTCGGCCTCATTGCAGAACATCAGTTGCCGGTCGTCAGGCCAGCCATCCAGCACACGATCCAGTCGCTGCAGATCGGCGACCTCGGGCACGAATGTTCCGCCACACTGCTCTGCCGCCTCGACTGCGTGGGCCTGCAACCGGTCTTGTCGGATGCGTTCGGAGTTGGTGAATTCAGTCTGTACCGGCAGGATACGCGCCGCACCCATTTCTGCTGCTTTTTCCACAATGAAATCGGTGCGGGCCTTTTTGATCGGCGCGAACAGGAACCACAGATCGGGCGGCAACTGCAACGGTTTCGTCTGTTCAATGCAGGTCAGCGTCCCACCGCGTTTGCCCGCCTCGGAAACTTCCGCCAACCACTCGCCATCCTGCCCGTTGAACAGGGCGACCTGCCCATTGACAGAAAGGCGCATGACGCCAAACAGGTAATGCGCTTGGTCGCGCGTCAAAGGAACCGATTGCCCCTGACCCAAGGGCTGCTCTACATACAGTCTGATCTTCGCACTCATGAGACCTTACATATGCAAGGCAATGCCCCAACACCAGATGGTCAAGTCGCCGATGCTGTCACCGGCAACTGGGTCGACACGCACGCCCCGGCTTTTGCCCGCCCCTATCTGCGCCTCAGCCGCGCGGATCGACCCATCGGAACATGGCTGTTGCTGATTCCATGCTGGTGGGGGCTAGCGCTGGCGATTCTGCACGACGGTCAGCCCCGGATAGCGGATCTATGGATCGCCATTGGGTGCGCGTTTGGTGCCTTTCTGATGCGAGGCGCAGGTTGCACCTGGAATGACATCACCGATCGAGAGTACGACGGGCAGGTTGAACGCACACGCTCACGTCCGATCCCTTCGGGTCAGGTCAGTGTTCGGCAGGCTGCGGCCTGGATGGTTCTGCAATGCCTTCTGGCGCTTGGCATCCTGCTCAGTTTCAATCAGGCCGCCATTGCCATGGGTGTTCTGTCGCTGTTGCCAGTAACGATCTACCCGTTCGCCAAGCGATTTACATGGTGGCCGCAAGTGTTTCTGGGGCTGGCTTTCAACTGGGGCGCGCTTCTGGCCTGGGCGGCCCATAGCGGCTCACTTGGTTGGCCTGCGGTTACACTGTACCTGTCGGGCATCGCATGGACCCTGTTCTATGACACGATTTATGCGCATCAGGATACGGAAGATGATGAATTGGTCGGTATCAAATCCACTGCTCGGCTGTTCGGAACCGACACCGCGAAATGGCTTAAGTATTTTCTGGTAGCGACAGTTGCCCTGATGGGTCTGGCCATCATCGACGCCGGTGTGCCGGATGCGTCTATCCTGGCACTGGTTGTTGCGCTAAGCGGGCCTTGGGCCATGGGATGGCACATGATGTGGCAACTGCGCGGGCTCGACACCGAAGACAACGCCAAACTGCTGCAATTGTTCCGGGCCAATCGGGATACCGGCTTTATTCCGCTGATCTTCCTTTGCATCGCCCTATTGCTCTGATTGCACCTGCTGAACGGGGCCTGTAAAGATCGGCCCAAACGCCTGAGGAGTGTCAAACCCAAACATGCGTCTGCCGTATTTTATCGCTGTTTCCCTGATCTTTCTTGTATCAGCCGGGGTGTCGCTTTTGGCAGCCAGCTATGCCGTTACGAAGATCGAGGAGACCTCGGAATTCGCTGTGCGTCGATCATTGGACCTGAAAGGCCATGACTGGGCCGAGGTCGAATCCGATGGCTTGCGCGTGATCCTGACAGGCATTGCACCGGACGAGGCGACCCGCTTTAACGCACTGACCGCGGCCGGAACCGAAGTCGATACATCCCGCGTGATCGATGAAATGGGCGTCGCAGCAACCTCTGCCCTAGCACCACCACGCTTTTCGGCAGAAATTCTGCGCAATGATCGCGGCATCTCGATCATCGGCCTGATCCCGGCCAGTGAAGACAGAGAAGGGCTGATACAGCGGCTGAGCGATCTCAACCGCAACGTTCCAGTCTCGGACCTGATGGAAACAGCGGACTATCCAAAACCCAAAGGCTGGGACGCTGCTATGTCCTTTGCGATTGAGGCTTTGACCAGCCTGCCCCGCGCCAAGATCTCCGCCAGTGCTGATTTGGTCAAGATTACGGCCATTGCCGACAGCCAACAGGAAAAGCAACGTCTTGAGCGGGATTTGACCCGCGCCGCGCCACCAAGTTTGCGGATCGGGTTGGCGATTTCAGCGCCTCGCCCCGTCATCACGCCTTTTACACTGCGCTATCTGATCAACGATGAAGGTGGTCAATTTGACGCCTGCTCAGCACAGGATGAGAAATCCCGCGACCAGATCGTGGCCGCCGCACGCGATGCCGGATTGTCGGGACCATATTCCTGCACCATCGGTTTAGGCGAGCCATCGTCGCGCTGGCCCGAAGCCGCCGTGAAAAGCATTCAGGCGCTGGCCAGAATCGGCAAGGGCTCGGTCACGATATCGGACGCGGACATCACGCTGGTCGCAGAGCAAGGCACTGATCCAGCCTTGTTCGACCGGGTTGTGGGCGAACTTGAAACAGCGCTGCCTCAGGTCTTTGCCCTGCACGCCGTGCTGCCGGAACCCGAAACCAGTGAACAGACCGGTCCTGTTGAATTCTCGGCGACCCGAAGCCCGGAAGGGCTGGTGCAATTGCGAGGACGTCTGGGGGATGAAACCCTGAGGGATATGGTCGACAGTTATGCCCGCGCTGCGTTTGGGTCGGATCAGGTCTATACAGCGACCCGCATCGTGCCGGGCCTACCAGCTGATTGGCCGGTGCGTGTTCTGGCCGGTTTGGAGGCTTTGGCCCAGCTTCATAACGGAGCCTTAACCGTGACACTAGGCACCGTCGAACTGACTGGCGTCAGCCATGAAGAAGATGCCAAAGCCCGTATTGCGGGCCAGTTGTCGGATAAACTGGGTGAGGGACAGGAATTCACCCTGATGATCACCTATCAGACCCCACCGGAACCTCAGGACGCCCCGCCTGACCCGGAAGTCTGTGAAGAGCAGATCGCCGAAGTTCAGGCCGTCAGCAAAATTGCCTTCGAACCCGGATCAGCCACGATTGCCGCCGACTCCCGCGATAGCGTGAACCAGATCGCAGATATCCTGCGCGACTGCGGGCCGATCCGGCTGGAAATTCAGGGTCATACGGACAGTCAGGGCCGCGAAGAGATGAACCAGCAGCTTAGCCAGGCGCGGGCACAATCCATTTTGAACGAGCTACGCGGTCGGCGCATTCCCACCAGCAGCTACACCGCCGTGGGATATGGCGAAACACAGCCCATTTCGGATAACGACACCGAAGAAGGCCGCGAAGAAAACCGGCGGATCGAATTCCGGCTGATCCGTCCCGAGCCTGTTGCCAACACCGAAACCGGGTTGGAAGAACTTGAGGCCGAAGCCAACGATCCTGAGGCTGATCAATCCGACACGACCGCACCTGATGCGGATGCAGGGGACCAGTAAGTTGAACAGAACCGAATTCGTCATTGCCACTGCCATCATCCTGTTCGCAGCGTTCTGCATGGGTTGGTTTGCCAATTGGCTGGCCCACCGCCTGTCCCGCGTACGCCAAAGCGACGTTGCCGATCTGGATCGTATGAGTCAGGAGCTGCACGAAGCTGAGGAAACTCGCGATCAGGCCATCACTTACCTGCAGCAGCGCGAGGCCGAGTTGACCAATCAGTTGACCCAGACAGAGGCAGAGCTGGCAGCCGCCATGGACGGCTTGCGGGCCGCCCGGCAGGAGGCCGAGGAATTGCGCGGGCGGATCAACAACGCCGACTGATCGGCCGCACGACGAGTGGGTTCACAGAACCTGCGCCAGATCAGCGATCAGGTCCTCGGGGTCCTCCAATCCGATTGACAACCGGAACACACCGTCCCCTGCGTAACTCCGATAGCTTGCCAACTGCGCCCCTTCCAGCCGGAAAGACGTTTCCATCAAAGCCTCTGTGCCCATCCAGAAAATCAGACTGCGATGGTGGCCAAGCGACACGGCATAGTGGACGATCTGCAGTTTATCGATCATCTGTTGGGCCAAGGCCTCTCCGGTTGCATTGTCGCCCATCTGAAAGGTGATCATGCCGGATGTGTTTCGCATCTGTCGCTGGGCCAATTCGTATTGCGGGTGCGATTTCAACCCCGGATAGATAACTTTCGCTACGACGCCACGTGTCTCAAGCCATTCGGCAACAGCGGTGGCACCAGTCTGATGCGCCTTCATCCGCAACGGCAAAGTCGCCATGCCCCGGGCAATCATCCACGCGTTGAAGGGGGACATGATGCTGCCGTGATGGATCGCGGATTCGTTGCGGATCTTTCCGATCAGCTCCTTGCGCCCGGCCACCGCACCACCGATGGCATCACCGTGCCCGCCGATGTACTTGGTTACGGAATGCATGATCAGATCAACGCCCAGCTCTCGGCTTGGCTGACCCAGAGGTGAGGCAAAGGTCGCATCACAAGACAGCAGCGCCCCTGCACCTTGCGCAATCTCTGAAACCGCCACCAGATCGGTCAGGCGCCCGATTGGGTTTACAGGCGTTTCCGTATGGATCAGCCGCGTGTTCGGCCTGATCGCGGCTGACACCGCGGAAAGATCGGACATGTTGACAGTGCTGACTTCAATCCCCAAACGCTGCAGCGTGTCCCGCGCCAGTTCTGCCACGCCCGCGTATGAAACGTCAGAGACAATCACGTGATCTCCGGCTGACAGGAATGTCAGGAAAATTGCCGTCGCTGCCGCCATTCCGGAGGCCAGACAGATACAATCCTCGGTGCCCTCCAACATGCTGATCTTGGCCTCAAGTGTCCGAACGTTGGGATTGGCCCAGCGGCCATAGAGATACGGTGCTTCTTCCTCCAGATCATGGGCCGAGAACCCAGCCACCTGATCAGTAACGAAAGTTGACGACATATGCAGTGCTGGCGCAGACGCACCGCTGGTCGGATCCGGGGTTTCACCTGCGTGGATCGCCTGAGTCGCAAGCCCTTTGTTTTTCAGTCCGTCGTGCATGGCGCTATCCTCTTGATCCACTTGCGCGAATTAAGTGCAAGTTTGTGAACCAGCGTCTAGAGGAGAATTAAACCCATTCTGTCCAAAAACG
Organism: uncultured Ruegeria sp.; assembly: GCF_947497005.1. Taxonomy (GTDB): domain Bacteria; phylum Pseudomonadota; class Alphaproteobacteria; order Rhodobacterales; family Rhodobacteraceae; genus Ruegeria. The sequence continues at coordinate 229,355 of NZ_CANMFF010000007.1, forward strand.
ACCACATCAGTCGCGTGTCGGATGGATCTACTTTACCAACGGGTCAGCGCGTCTTCGTCTTCATCCTTGGCCGCAACCCATTCTGCGCCGGAATGGGTGACTTCCTTCTTCCAGAAGGGCGCGCGGGACTTCAGGTAATCCATTAGATATTCCGCCGCCTCGAACGCATGTTTGCGATGCGGCGCAGCAGTGGCCACCATCATGATCCTGTCGCCCGGGGCCAGACGGCCATGGCGGTGAATCACCAGCACGTCACCCAAAGACCAGCGATCCTTGGCCTCTTGTGCGATCTTGGTCAGGGCGCGCTCTGTCATGCCCGGATAATGCTCGATCTCCATCACATCCAGATCACCGTTCGCCAGGTCGCGCACGACCCCTGTGAATGTGACGATGGCACCGTTGGCATCGTCACCTGCGGCAAAGGCGTTGGCCTCGGCCCCCAGATCAAATGCCGCTTCCTGAACAGCGATCCGCATCTCTCAGCCGCCCGTCATCGGTGGGAAAAATGCCACTTCGCGAACACCCGCCAGAGACGCATCAAAATCTGAAAGTTCCTGATCCAGCGCCACGCGCAGGGCAGACAAGTCGGCAAAGGCTGCTGCATAGCGGTCTTCCCGAGCGCTCAGTTCAGCCACCAGATCATTTACCGTGGCTGCCTGCGACTCAACCTTTTCCTTCGGCAAGCCGATGCGTTCGCGCACCCATGCGAAGTACAGAACATCCATCGATTAGCCCTCCTTCAGATGTGGCATGGCTTTACGTAGGTAGTCATAGCCCGTGATCAATGTCAGCGTCGCGGCAATCCACAGCAGCCAAAGCCCGACCTGACCGGCCCAGTACATACCTTCGATATTCCAGCGCAGGTGGTTCACGTCCTCGACCTGACCCGCAATGATCTGCTCTACCAGCTCGGCATCCATGCCGAAACTCGCCATCACGGCATAGTGTTCAAAAATGCCCTGCGAAAACAGAACCGCGATGGCGACCATCTGTGCCGTAGTCTTCCATTTGGCCAGCTTGGTGACCTTAAGCGTCCCTGCCACATCGCCCAGATATTCGCGCAGGCCTGAAACGAACACCTCGCGAAACAGGATCACGGTGGCGGGCAGCACCAGCCATGGCGTCCAGTGTTCGGTCGAGTAGCCAACCAGAATCATCAATGCGATCACCACCATCGCCTTGTCGGCAATCGGGTCCAGCATCGCACCGATCTTGGTTTCCTGTTTCCACGCTCGGGCCAGATAGCCATCGAACCAATCCGTGATCGCAGCCGTCAGGAACAGGATCAAAGCGAACCAATCCGCATAAGGACGGGTGAAATACAAAAACATAACGGCCAGGCTGGGCGCGGCCAGCAGGCGCAGGACGGTCAGGATATTGGGTAAATTCCACTTCATGGCTTGGACCCTATATCGCCGGTCCGGGACAGAAAAGGCAAACGGTTAAAAAACTTCATCCCTCGCAACCACTTGGTCAAAGCGCCGCAGGCCTGACACCACAGAACAGTGCCTCTTGGCCTTTCCCGGCTTAGCGGTCAGATTGCCAGTCGAACGCAAGCCCGAAAGAACAGAATGACAGCGCATATACAAATAGACGCCCGGTCGAACATGATCGGCAGCCTCTGGATGATCGCCGCGATGGCGGGCTTTGCGCTGGAGGATGCATTACTCAAAGCAGCCTCAGCCGTGCTTCCGATCTGGCAGGTCCTGGTTCTTTTTGGCGCGGGTGGTTCCGTGATCTTTGCCGCGGTGGCCTTGGCTCGCGGGCAACGGTTGCTGCAGCCTGACGTTCTGTCCCGCCCGATGAAAGTTCGTGTGCTGTTCGAAATCTTTGGTCGGTTGTTCTATGTGCTGGCCATCGCGTTGACGCCCTTATCTTCGGCCACGGTGATCCTGCAGGCCACGCCTCTGGTCGTGGTTGCGGGTGCCGCGCTGTTCTTTGGCGAAACAGTTGGTTGGCGGCGGTGGAGCGCCATATTCGTCGGTATGATTGGCGTTGTCGTCATCCTGCAACCAACCGGTGACAGCTTTTCGCTGCTTTCAATATTGGCGGTGCTTGGGATGTTGGGATTTGCCGGGCGTGATCTTGCCAGCCGTGCGGCCCCAGCCACGTTGGGAACAGAGGTTCTGGGTTTTTACGGGTTCCTCAGCATTATCGTGGCGGGTCTCGCCTATCGGTTTTGGGAGGGCGCGCCTGTGGCACCGGTTGGCATCCACACCAGCCTGCACCTGACCGGCGCGGTGCTGATGGGGGTTATGGCCTATGCGTCGCTGATGAAGGCCATGCGCACGGGCGAAGTGTCCGCCGTGACCCCGTTCCGCTACATCCGGTTGCTGTTCGGCATCGGGTTGGGCGTGATCATGTTCGGCGAGAGCCTGGACCGTACCATGTGGATCGGCAGCGCGCTGATCGTTGCCTCGGGCCTCTATATTCTGTGGCGGGGCCGGCGCGCCTAACCCTTGTCGTGGAAGAAATCATAGACCTTCTGTGCCAACCCGGCCGAGATCCCGTCAACAGCCTTCAGGTCCGCGAGATTGGCCCGGCTGACGGCCTTGGCGCTGCCGAAATGAGTCAACAGAGCACGCTTGCGCGCAGCCCCAACGCCTGGGATTTCATCCAGCGGCGTGGCCCCTATGGCCTTAGCCCGTTTCGCACGATGGGTTCCGATGGCGAACCTGTGCGCCTCGTCCCTTAAGCGTTGGATGAAGTACAACACAGGATCGTTGCGTTTCAGAGCAAAAGTGCGCTGACCGATCCGGTGAAACTCTTCCTTGCCATGATCCCGATCGACACCCTTGGCGACGCCAACCATGGGAATGTCTTCGACCCCGTGTTCGACCATAATCTCGTGCACCGCGCTCACCTGCCCTGCGCCGCCATCAATCAACAGCAAGTCAGGCCAGAGCCCCTTGTCCCGGTCCGGATCTTCCTTTTGCAGGCGCGTGAAGCGGCGATTCAGCACCTCTTTCATCATGCCGAAATCGTCACCTGGAGTCAGGTCATCGCCTCGGATATTGAACTTACGGTAGGCATTCTTCAAAAAGCCTTCGGGGCCTGCCACGATCATGCCGCCTACAGCGTTGGTGCCCTGAATGTGAGAGTTGTCGTAAACTTCGATCCGCCCCGGAGAGCCATCCAGACCAAACGCATCGGCGACCCCGCGCAGCAGCTTGGCTTGCGTGGCGCTTTCTGACATGCGGCGCGCCAGAGACTCCCGTGCATTGCGCAAAGCGCCTGCAACCAGTTCCTGCTTTTCTCCGCGTTGTGGCACAAGAATTTCCACCTTGCGGCCAGCCTTCTCGGTCAATGCCTCATGCATAAGATCAGCGTTTTCGATAGCATCCGAAAGGATCAACTGCCGGGGCGGTTCCTTATTGTCGTAGAACTGGCCGAGAAAAGCCTCCATCGCTTCGGCAGGCGAAATATCCGGCCCGACACGCGGATAGAAATCCTTGTTGCCCCAGTTCTGGTTGGCGCGGATGAAAAACACCTGAACACAGGCCTGCCCGCTGTCCATATAAAGACCGATCACATCCGCCTCGGTCACGCCACGCGGGTTGATACCTTGCGAAGTCTGCACTTGCGTCAACGCCCGGATACGGTCCCGCAGTCCAGCAGCACGCTCGAATTCCATAGCTTCAGAAGCGGCCATCATCTGCTCGGCCAAATCCTCCTGAACCTTGGTCGAGCGGCCCGACAGAAAGCGTTCCGCGTCCTTTACGCTTTCGCTGTATTCCTGTTCCGAGATCAGGTCGACACACGGTCCGGAACAACGCTTGATCTGATAGAGCAGGCAAGGCCGCGTTCTACTGTCGAACATCGAATCCGAGCAGTTGCGCAGCAGAAAGGCCTTTTGCAACTGGTTAAGCGTCCTGTTCACTGCTCCGGCGCTGGCAAAGGGGCCGAAATAGGCGCCTTTTTCCTTCTTCGCCCCACGGTGTTTCTTGATCTGCGGAAAGCCATGATCCTTGGCGACCAAAATATTCGGAAAGCTTTTGTCATCCCGCAGCAGAACATTGTATTTGGGTTTGAGCTGCTTAATCAGGTTCTGCTCAAGCAACAACGCCTCGGTCTCGGTCCGGGTGGTCAGGAACATCATTGACGCGGTCGAGGCGATCATCTTTTCGATCCGCCCCGAGTGTCCCGGTCTTGTGTAATTCGACACCCGCGCCTTCAGGTTCCGCGCTTTACCGACATAAAGAACCCGGCTGTCCGCATCCAGCATGCGGTAGACGCCGGGCGAGTTGTCCAGCGTTTTTACATAGCGTTGAATGCAGGCATAGCCGGTCGGTTGAGTGTCCGGGTCTGGTTCGTGTTGGGCTGTCATGGCTTTGAGATATGATTCTCCGTCTATCGCTGCAATCTTGAGCGGCCCAGATCAAGAGAAAACAAATCCACGGTTTCTGTGGATAAGTGTGCAGATAAGTTTTGGGGGGCTACGAATTTCCCTTGTTTCATTGCCTTTTCCTTGAGTTGCACAAAAATTGTGCACTTTGTTAAATATTTGATTTTTAATGATATTTTTTCAAGTGCTTAGCAAGTGTATGAAAAAAAAGACATTTTTGTAACGCGCAGGTAACACAAATGAGAGCGGTGCAAAACTTGCGGCAAAATTACTTATTCTACGCCCAGGACATCCGGTGTTTTCCACCCCAGATGCTGACCACCATCCACACATAGAAGTTGTCCGGTAACTGCATGCGCATCCAGAAAATACCCAAGTGCTGCGGTAATATCAGACGGATTCGAGCCCCGCTCCAGTACCGTATTCGAACGCTGCGCCTGAAAATGTTCTTCACTTTGGCGGTGCCCCTGAATCGTCGGACCGGGGCCAATCGCGTTGACGCGGATTGTCGGAGACAATGCCTGTGCCGCCGTTCGGGTCAGCGTCCACAGGCCCATTTTTGCGATGGTGTAAGACATGAACTCGGGCGTCAGTTTGCGCACGCGCATGTCCACCATATTGACGATCAGGCCGGTTGCCAGCGCTTCCCCAACTTTATCTGTGCCTGCAGCCAACCCCTGATCAGCCATTGCCTGCGTCAGAACAAAAGGCGCGCGCAAATTGCTGTCGAGATGACGATCCCAGCTTTGCCGGGTTGCGGTTTGGATATTGTCGTATTCAAAGATCGACGCGTTGTTTACCAGACAGGTGATCGGGCCACCCAGCGCCTCAGCTGCTTTGGGCAGCAATGCCTGGACCTGAGCCTCGTCCAGCAGGTCAGCCTGAAGTGCCACTGATTGGCGGCCTAAAGCCTGCGCCTTTGCCACAGTCTCTTGCGCAGGGCCCTCGGAGGAGGCGTAGTGCACGGCCACATCGTAACCACGACCCGCCAAATACAGAGCCATGGCCCGGCCCAGACGAATACCGGCACCGGTCACTAAAGCTCGGGTCATGCTTCACCTCGTTTTGTCAGATCACACCAGCAATACGGTGACATAAAGCACATAAAGGAAGGTCAACACCAACCCCCAGATGCGCGAGATATCCTGCTTGAAGAACACAAACGGTACCAGCAGCAGCGAAGCGCCCAGCATGACCCACAGGTCAAACCGAAGGAATTCGGGGTCGACCGGAATACGACCGAACCACGTTGCGATCCCGATGATGGCCAGAAGGTTGAACATGTTCGACCCGATCACGTTGCCAAGCGCCACATCGGCCTGCCGGCGCAGAGCCGCCATCACAGTCGTGGCCAGTTCGGGCAAGGACGTTCCAACTGCGATCAGGGTCAGGCCAATTACCGTTTCACTTACGCCATAGTTCCGCGCGATGACGGTCGCATTGTCCACCAGAAGATGGGCCCCCATCGGAAGACCCACCAACCCAAGGATCAGGTAAATCGATACCTTCCAGTAGGGCATGTCAGGGTCAGCTTCTTCCAGACCTTCCAGTTCGTCATCATCCGCACAGGCCTCACCACAGGCCTTGCGGTGCGCTTTTGCCTCACGAAAGGCATTCGCCAGAACAAGACCCAAACCAGCCAGCAGGATCAGGCCACTGGCGAAAGTGAATGTCCCGCAAAAGGCCAGCCCGATGAACAAAACCGTCGCCATCAACATGAAGACGTAGTTCTTGCGGCTGTCGCATTCGCTGGTGTGGATTGTAGCAAGCAGCGCAGGCAAGCCCAGAACCAGCAGGACATTGGCCGTGTTCGATCCAACAACGTTGCCCAGCGCAATACCGGGCGCATTCTCTTTCAAAGCGCTGATCGCAATCAACAACTCGGGTGCCGATGTGCCAAAGGCTACAATTGTCAGGCTGACGATCAGGGCGGGAACGCCCAATCGCAGGCTCAGGTTCACTGCGCCACGCACCAGGGCGTCGCCTGCCAGCAACAGGATCAACAGGCCAAGACCAGACAGCAGCCAAGTGGAAATCAAGTCCGGCCTCCTTTTTCACAGGCGCAGGGGCCTTTGCCGATGCGAAACCGCCCGCAGCGCGGGCACTTGGCCGAACTCAGTTTCTTTTGCCCCGGAAAGCGAAGCTTGCCGAACATCGCCAAAACGCCCATGCCGATCAGGAAAAGTGTGACAGCTTTGATGATCACGTCACAAACCGAAACGCGCGTAGGCTGCCCGCTCCTCTAGCCCAGCGATTGCATCCTGCGCCAGACTGGCCCCAAAGCGTGACCAGATCGGTTTGCGCACGCCGTACCGGCGGAATTTGACCTTGTCGCCAAATCGCTCCTGCATCTTGGGCTTTAGATGGGCGATACCATCAATCAGGCCCAGCTCCTGCGCACGACGCGCCAGCCAGACTTCACCCGTGAACAAATCGGCGTTGTGATCCAGCTTGTCACCCCGGCGGGCTTTGACGTGATCAATGAAATTCTCGTGGATGTCGCCCAACAGCCCTTGCAGGCGCGCCACGTCCTCTTTCTTTTCAGGCGAGAAGGGATCCAGCATCGATTTCGATTTGCCAGCCGTATGTACCCGCCGTTCAAACCCCTGCCGCGCCAGAAACACGTGCGCGCCGAACCCGGCCGAGATAACACCAATCGACCCTAGAACCGAGCTTTCGTCGGCCCATATCTCATCCGCGGCAGCTGCCAGCCAATAGCCGCCAGACGCCGCGACATCTTCAACAAAGCCAATCACGGGCACGTCCAGTTCATCCGACAAACGCCGGATTCGGGCACCGATCAGAGAGCTTTGCACAGGCGACCCGCCCGGCGAGTTGATCTCGAGCGCGACGGCTACAGGCTTTCCCTTGCGAAAGGCCTTCTCAAGAACCGGGGCCAGAGCCGTGTCATTCAACGACCCCCGCCCGGCCATACCAATGGCGCCGGACAGACGGACGATAGCCACACAGGGGGGTTTTTTGACAAACGGCAGGCTGAGCTTCATGGGTGCCGATGTAGAGTGCCCCCAACTCGTAAACAAGGGACTCTGCGGGCCTTAAACGCGACGTGAACCAAATTCCCACACTCGATGGGCAAAAATGCAACGCCTTGGCGGAGGTTAGCTGCGAATGCGCCAGCCGGTTTTGAAGATCCAGCCGATGACCGCAAGACAGGTCCCCGTAAAGGCAATAATGGCCAGCAGACTGAATACAACAGGTACATCCGACAACCCGTAGAACGACCAGCGGAACCCTGAAATCAGGTAGACCACGGGATTGAACAACGTGATGGTCTGCCACAGTGGCGGCAGCATCGAGATCGAATAAAATGTTCCTCCAAGGAAGATCAGCGGCGTGACAATAAGCTGTGGCACCAGTGACATCTGCTCGAAATTGCTGGCCCAGATGCCGATGATGAAGCCCAAGAGGGAAAAGCTGAGACAGGACAGGATCAGAAACGCCGCCATGGCAAAGGGATGCTCGATCCGAAGGTCCACGAAAAACGTCGCGGTGGCCAGTATCACCAGCCCCACGAAAAGGGCCTTGGTCGCCGCCGCGCCGACATATCCGATCACGATCTCGATAAAATTCACCGGTGCGGACAGTAATTCGTAGATGGTGCCCAGAAACTTGGGGAAATAGATGCCGAAAGATGCGTTCGAGATCGACAGCATCACGACAGACAGCATAATCAACCCCGGCACAATGAACGCACCGTAGGAAACGCCTTCGACCTCCTGGATGCGGCTTCCGATAGCTGTTCCAAACACCACGAAGTAGAGCGAAGTAGACAGAACCGGCGACAGAAAGCTCTGCGCCAGAGTGCGGAAGAACCGGGCCATTTCGAACCGGTAGATGGCAGCAATTGCGGTCCAGTTCATGCGGCCTCTCCGGATACCAGATTGACGAAAATCTCTTCCAGGCTCGATTGCCTTGTTTGCACGTCGCGCAAGAACAGCCCGGCCTGCGACACGTCATTCAGCAGCGATGTGATACCCGTTCGGTCTGCATGCGTATCGTAGGTGTAGATCAGGGAATCGCCGGCACCGTTCAGAGTCAGATTGTGGATGGCCAGACTGTCTGGAATCCGGGCGATGGGTTCGGTCAACATGACCTCGATCTGCTTTTTACCCATCTGCGCCATAAGCGTGTCTTTGTCCTGCACCAGCAAAAGCTCGCCCTTGTCGATGACACCGACACGATCCGCGATGGCTTCGGCTTCTTCGATGTAATGCGTGGTCAGAATGATGGTAACACCGTCCCGTTTCAGTTCGGCCACGATCTCCCACATGTCCTTACGCAGCTCGACATCCACACCTGCGGTCGGTTCGTCCAGAAAAAGCACCCGAGGTTCATGGGCCAACGCTTTTGCAATCAGCACTCTACGCTTCATGCCGCCGGACAATTCCTTAATCGCGTTTTTGCGTTTTTCCCAAAGGGACAGTTTGCGCAGAATGTCTTCGATCCGGGCATTATCCTTACCAAGTCCGAACAGACCTCGGGACAATCGAACCGTGTTCCAGACTTTTTCAAAAGGTTCCAGCGCGATTTCTTGCGGCACAAGTCCGATCATCCTGCGCGCTGCGCGATAGTCGGACTGAATATCGTGTCCTCCGACGGTAACTGCGCCGGACGTCGGGGTTGTTATCCCGCAGATCGTGGTAATCAAGGTTGTTTTTCCAGCGCCATTGGGTCCCAGAAGCGCAAGTATCTCGCCCTCTTCAATATCCAGAGACACGCCTTTCAGCGCCTCGAACCCATCGGCGTAAGACTTGCGAAGATCTCTGATGGACAAAATGGTCGTCATATTTGTTCCCTATTCTGACCGAGACCCTATCGCGCAGGACCAGTGTGTAACAGGTCAATTTCGCACAGCAAGCTGCGCATTTTTCAAAGGGTGTCGGTCCTCTGCTCGAATCCGCCTTGCAATCCATCAACCGACCCGCAAACTCTACCCGCAACGGAGGGCGCTGATGCTGAACGGAATACGTGTTGTCGAAATCGAAGGGCTCGGACCCGGCCCATTTGCCGCCATGCAACTTGCAGATATGGGCGCCGACGTCATAACCATCCATCGCAAAGGCGGTACTGCAACGCCAGGTATGCCGGAACGCTCGCTTCTGGACCGAGGTAAACGATCCATCGCACTTGATCTGAAAGTTGCCGATGATCTGGGTACCGCCCGCCGCCTGATTGATACAGCCGATGCTCTGATCGAAGGCTTCCGCCCCGGCGTGATGGAGAAGCTGGGCCTTGGTCCGGATCTTTGCCTGTCCCGCAACCCAAAACTGATTTACGGGCGTATGACAGGCTGGGGGCAGGATAGCCCATTAGCTGACACAGCAGGGCATGACCTGAACTATATCGCCTTGTCCGGTGCGCTCTGGTACGCTTCTCACCCGGATCAGCCGCCTCAAACCCCGGCAACCCTTGTGGGCGATATTGGCGGAGGGGCGATGTATCTTGTCGCAGGCATTCTTGCCGGGATGATCAAAGCGCAAAGAACTGGCCAGGGTACAATTGTCGACGCCGCAATCTATGACGGTTCAGCCCATATGATGAACCTTCTCATGACTATGCGCCAAACCGGTAACCTGTCCGACACACGGGGCCATAGCCTTTTGGACGGCCCACATTGGAGCCGCACATATGCTTGCGCCGATGGCGGTTTCGTCACGGTTCAATGCCTCGAACCCAAATTCTACGCGCAGTTTCTGAACGTGCTGGGCCTCGCAGACGATACGGACTTCCATCAGCAATTAAACCGTACCCTCTGGCCTTCTCTTACACGCCGCCTGACCGACATATTCAAAAGCAAGTCTCGCGATCACTGGGACGCAATGTTTCTCGGATCCGATGCCTGCGTCGCTCCTGTTCTCAGCCCGGAGGAGGCGCAATCCCACCCTATGAACACACATCGAAACAACTGGCAGTATGTCGACGGCACTCTCCAGTCCGCCGCCGCTCCGCGGTTTTCAAATCGTGATTGGAGCCCAAAACCCAGCCCGACGCGCGGACAGCACACCGAAGACATCCTCGCCGAACTCGACAGCCGACCCTGATCCGCTCTTCATCTGGCCAAAAAAACCTCGGGGTTTGAATTGGCCGCAGGCCAAGAAAGGGGCTGGCCCCTTTTTGCTTGCTTAGCGCCCGCGCACCGTGTCGATCATCAACTGTACATTTTCCGGATCCGCATCCGGCGTGATCCCATGCCCAAGATTGAAGATGTGCGGTCCCTTGGAAAACGCCTCAACGATCTGCCGCGTTTCATCAACCAGCGCCTGCCCGCCCGTCACCATATGAGATGAAGCCAGATTGCCCTGCACGCAGCCATCAACCTGCACATGCTCGGCCGCCCAGGCAGGCAACACCGAATTGTCCAGCGCCACACAATCCACGTCGGTCTTCTTTGCGAACCCGATATACCCTTCACCTGCTTCACGCGGGAAACCGATTACCGGGACGCCCGGATGGCGGTCTTTGATGGCCTGAGTGATCACACGGCACGGCTCAAGCGAATACTTAAGGAACGCATCGCCTTTCAGAGAACCGGCCCAACTGTCAAAGATCTTGACCACCTCGGCCCCGGCGTCGATTTGCGCAGACAGATACTCAATCGTTGCCGCAGTGATGCGATCCAGAAGCGCCTCGAAAAGGGCTGTATTGCCTTCACGCAATGCATGAGCTGGTCCCTGATCCGGCGTGCCACGCCCGGCGATCATATAGGTGGCCACTGTCCACGGAGCACCCGCGAATCCGATCAAAGTGGTCTCCGATGGCAATTCCCGCGACAAAATACGCACAGTTTCATAGACGGGCGACAATGTCTCATGAATTGCGTCAACCTGTTTCAAGGCTTCAAACTCGGATTGCTGCGTAATGGTCGAAAGCCGCGGGCCTTCGCCGGTCACAAACCAAAGATCCGCCCCCAACGCCTGCGGAATCAGCAAGATATCGGCAAACAGGATCGCGGCATCAAACCCATAGCGCCGGATCGGCTGCAACGTCACTTCTGCCGCCAGTTCCGGATTATAGCACAGCGACAGGAAATCCCCGGCTTGGGCACGAGTGGCCCGGTACTCCGGCAGATACCGGCCCGCCTGACGCATCATCCAGATCGGCGGCACATCCTGTACCTCACCCGCCAGCGCACGCAGCAGTTTCTTTGTCTCGGCCATATTCGCCCCCAGCATTCCGGTTTTGGCAACGGGTCGTCCTTCGGCGGCAATTTGTCAAGCTCAGCCCCCATTGTCAGGGCAATGTGACGCGACTAAAGCTGTGCACATGACTTTGAACCTGCCCACCCCCGCATCGCCCCTTAAAATCGGCACCCGTGGTTCGCCACTGGCTCTGGCTCAGGCCTATGAAACGCGCCAGCGCCTGAGTGATGCTTTTGATCTGCCGCAGGATGCGTTCGAAATCGTAGTGATCAAGACGACCGGCGATAATCGCGCCATGATCGATGCGGATCGTCCGCTGAAGGAAATTGGCAACAAGGGCCTGTTCACCAAAGAAATCGAAGAGGCGATGCTGCGTGCCGAGATCGACATCGCGGTGCATTCAACAAAGGACATGCCCGTAGAACAACCCGAAGGGCTGGTTCTGGACACGTTCCTGCCGCGCGAAGACGTACGTGACGCTTTTATCTCTCCGCGGCTGGGCTCGATCCACGACCTGCCAGAAGGGGCTGTGGTAGGCACCTCGTCTTTGCGGCGGCGCGCGCAGCTGTTAAGCCGGCGACCCGATCTGGAAGTGGTCGAGTTTCGCGGCAATGTGCAGACACGGCTGAAAAAGCTGGAAGACGGGGTTGCGGATTGCACCTTTCTTGCGATGGCGGGTATTCGCCGTCTGGGGATGGATGACATTCCGGCCAGTGCCATCTCGCCCGACGACATGCTGCCTGCAATCGCGCAGGGCACCATCGGTATCGAACGACGTGGCGACGACATGCGCGCAGCGGAAATGCTTGAAGCGATCCATCACATGGAAACCGGTCAGCGCCTGTCCACGGAACGCACCCTGTTGGCTGCGCTGGACGGATCATGCGAAACGCCGATTGCAGGTCTGGCAGAGTTGGGCGGTACCTCTCTCAGACTGCGTGGCGAGGTTCTGCGCCCTGACGGGACAGAAACTGCACGCGGTGATATGACCGGGACTGTCGAAGATGGGCCTGAGATGGCGCGCGTGATGGCAGCAGAACTGCTGGAACAAGCAGGCCCTGACCTATTCGATTGGAAAAATTCAAAATAAATTTGCTCAGTGTGAACTCGGTCACTGAAGATAGTCCTTCAGTCAGGCATTAAAATGACATACCGAAGAGGAAGTCGGGTCAGTCTCGAAAGTATCGAAAAGTTTTCAGATTGCCGGTGTTTTAATAAGTATTCGAGGGGGCGAGACTGACCCCCGACTTCCAAAGGTAGCGGGTCGCTGTTGGCTTCAACAGCGACCCGTTTACCTTTCCTTTAAGCCGCACTCAGGAAATCGCGGCAACAGCGTAGTGTACGGCCTCTCTGGTTTGCTCCAAATCCGCATCGGTCACCGCTAGCGAGGGGTACAATTTACCCGGAGCTTTGAATATCCCATGCGCCCGCAACGCTGCATTGTACGTGGTGTTGCGTTGCGGATCATCGTGATTTGCACTGCGATAATCCCGGCAATCGGCCTCGGTAAAGTAAAGGTCGAACAAGGTCTCATCGCCGCAGATACGATGGGCAATACCCGCGTCATTTAACGCATCCGCCTGCATCAGCTGCAGCTGCTTTCCAGTTGCGCGCAGATGTTCATAGGTGCCTTCGCGCCGTAGAATCTCCATCGTCTTCAACCCGGCGGCCGAGGCAACGGGGTTGCCCGACAAAGTGCCCAACTGCATCAGCCAGCCTTCTTCGCCAACTTCCGATTTGTCGAAATGCTTCATGATCTCGGCGCTGGCGCCCAAAGCGGCCAAAGGGAAGCCGCCACCGGTGATTTTGCCCATGGTGCTGATATCCGGGGTCACGCCATATCGTTCCTGCGCCCCGCCATAGGCCAATCGGAAGCCAGTGACGATCTCGTCGAAAATCAGCAGAACACCGTGTTTGTCACACAAGTCCCGCAACCCTTGCAGGTATCCCGGCACAGGTGGGATAATCCGCTGCAGAGGTTCAACCATAATCGCAGCGACATCATCGTGTTCATCCAATAGCGCAGCCACAGCTTCAAGATCATTGAAGGGCGCGATCAGCATCTGCTCGGCCACACTTTCGGGAATTCCCGCGCTGTCGGGCACCGCCTGAGGGAAGTTGACCCGGCGGCTGGGGGCAAGGCTCATCTGCGCCTCAGCGCTCATACCGTGGTATCCGCCCTCGAATTTGAGGATCTTGTTGCGCCCAGTGTAAGCGCGCGCCAGCCGGAGCGCATACATATCTGCCTCACCGCCGGAGGCAACAAATCGTACCTTTTCGCAGCAGGGAACGGCCTCAATTATTGCCTCGGCCAGTTCGATACCTTTGCTGTTGTTTGCAAAGAACGTCATGCCCTTGGGCAGTTGTTCCAGAACCGCTTCCATCACTTCGGGGTGGCCATGGCCCAGCAGCATCGGACCGGACCCGATCAGGTAGTCGATATATTCGTTCCCGTCTTCGTCCCAGACACGGCTGCCCTCGCCACGGGCGATGATGATGCCCGGATCGAAATTGCCAAAACCGCCGGCAGGCAGAACTTCGTTTGCGCGTGCTATCCACTCGGACTGCGTTTGGATCTTCAGCATCTCAATCAATCTCCAAAATCGGGGAGCCAAGAATTTCGAGGTCAGGTGCAACACCTAAACCCGGACGCTCGGGCGGTGCAATCCGACCATTTTCACGGTTTGGTGCGTCGGGACACAAGCGCGGAGCAACATAAGAGGACAGATCGCAGGTGTTCATCAGCGATCCATGCGGGGTTGAAGCCGCAAAATGTAGCGAGGCCGCCGTCACGATATCCGAACCCCATGTGCATTCTGCGCAAATCTCGGCACCCAGTTGCACGGTCAGATCACGCGCACGCCGCATCGCCGACAGGCCGCCAAATTTCGACAGTTTCAGTGCAACCGCGTCCATGCATCCCAGCTCATGCGCCCGCATCAGCGAGGCAAGGTCATATGCATTTTCGTCGATCTTCATAGGCAGGCCCGTGGCCTGACGGACAGCGGCGCAGTCCTCCAACGTTTTACAGGGCTGTTCCAGCATCACATCCAGATGCGCCACCGCACGCCCCGTCCGGGTTGCCTGCAGGCGCGACGCCCCACAATTCCAGTCGCCATACACCAGCGACCCCGGCCCTACAGCCTCGCGTACTTTGATCAGCCGCTCGGCATCTGCCTGCCAATCGGCCTCGGCACCCAGCTTGACCTGGAACTGGCGGATACCGGTTTGAAAGGCGGTCTTTGCGATGCGTGCCATCTCGTCCGGCGCAATGCATGTGATCGAATGATAGAGCGGCATATCCGCCCGCGTTCTACCACCCAGCAACGCATAGACCGGCAACCCTGCCGCGTGGCCAAACAGATCCCACAACGCAATATCAACAATCGATTTCGCGTATCGATGTCCTTGCAGAAATCCATCCAGCTTGCGCATGGGTGCATCTACACCGAAAGGCGACATTCCAAGGATCTCAGGACCCATTTCAGCAACGGCGCCCGGAACACCATCCGCATAGGCGGGCAGGTAATGCGGGATCGGGCAGACCTCACCCCAGCCATTTAGGCCGGTGTCTGTGTCAAAGCAAAGGATATGAGATTTCACAGTCGCGCAGGTCTTGCCTTCGGCCATGTGATAGGTCTCATGACTGGTCAGATCGACAGACCACAGCGTTATCTTGTTAATCTTCAAGTATATTCTCCCACTGGATTACCCAATGTGTTTTCGTCCGGGTGCACGCCAAGCCCCGGTGCGTCGGGCAGATGCAAGTTGCCATCGATATTGCGAGGCCCGCGGCCACCCGCAATATCGACCGTAATCATGTCCTGACAGGACCAAACAGCATGGCAATTGTCATCCGGGACGGTCGCGGCCAGATGCAGTGCTTCGGTATCGGCCAGAACCGTTCCGCCTGTGGCCATCACGAACATGTCGATCCCATGGGCCAGCGCGATATCCCGCATCCGCGCGGCCTTGGTCAGCCCACCAACGCGGTTCAGCTTGATCCCGAAAATCTGGGCCAGACCATCGCGGGCAATCCGGGCGGCATCCTGCAAGGTCACAAGGCTCTCATCCACGGAAACAGGCGACGCATGAAGCCCCGAGATGGCCGCGATATCATCCAGCGTCTCACAGGGTTGCTCAAACATAACGTTCAGGTCTTCGCAGGCGCTCATCACGCGCAAAGCCTGTTGACGCGTCCAGCCGCGATTAACGTCATAGAGAACGATTTCTCCGGGTTGCCGGATGCTTTCCACATCCCGCACACGGGCAATGTCCCGTTCAACATCACCGCCGATTTTCACGGAATGGGCGATATAGCCGCGCTTGCGATAGCGTTCCATGACCTCGCGCGTTTCACCGACGGTTTTCGCCCCGACCGACGACGCAATCGGGCGTGGTGTCCGCGATCCGCCGCCCATCAGGTCGGCGATCGGCAGGCCCGCTGCCTGACCTGCAATATCCCAGCAAGCCATATCGATGGGACTTTTGGCATAAAGATGTCCGGGCAAGGCAAGATCCATCGCCCGTTCCACATCCAGAACCCGACGCGGATCGAGGCCGAGGATGAAGGGTGCCATCGTTTCGATCCCGGCCCGGATGCCCGGCCCATGAGCAGGCACATAGGTGTGCCCCCAAGGCGTGCCCTCGCCCCAACCAATCAGACCCGTATCGGTTTCAAGCTTGACCAGCGTCGCATCCAGCGTTTCGAATTTCAATCGACCGCCGGACAGCCAATAAGGATGCTCAAGCGGCAGATCGACCTGATAAACAGTAATGGATTTGATTTTCATAAAGTATACTCCGCCACTGGTGCACCGAGGCTCTCGAATTCGGGGGTTACACCCAATCCCGGCGCATCGGTTGCATAGAGCTTTCCGTCTTCTGCAACGGGGCCGCCGATGCCGGTAGATCGCGTGTTGTAGTTCATCAGATCCGTCGTGTTCTGAAGATACTCGGAAGGCGTCGATGCCGCGAAATGGGCCACAACCGAAGAGGTGATCTCTCCGCCCCAGGTGTCTTCGCTGACCACGGGAAAGCGGTTGTCGATCAGGTAATCACGCACCCGTCGTGCCTTGCTGATGCCGCCGAGGTTTGAGACCTTTAGACAGCAGATCTCAGCCCCACGGTCCGCGACGATACGCTGGGCCATATGGATGCCGGTGAGACATTCATCCAGCTTCATTGGCTGCTCAGCAACCCGGCGCACCTGTTGGCATTCTTCATAGGTGCGGCAGGGTTGTTCCAGAATGAAGTCCAGATCACGCGTCTCGCGCGCCACGCGGATTGCATTGTCCACGCGCCAGCCCTGATTTGCATCGGCCATGGCTTTCTCGCCCGGTTTCAACAGGGGCACAGTGGTGTGTATCCGGTCAATGTCGCTGGTCCAGTCGCCGCCCACCTTAATCTGAAACTGCCGATAACCCTGCTCCCGGTAGCGATCCATCTCGGCCACCGTCTCGGCCACCGATTTTTGCGGCGCGACCCGGTACATCGGCGCACCGTCGGTCAACTTGCCGCCCAGAAGCATCCAGACCGGCTGATCGCAGGCCTGCCCCAGTATATCCCAACACGCCGCATCGTACGGGGCCTTGGCATAGCCATGCCCCTGCACCAGATGGTCCATCAGATGCTCGATACGCCCCACCTGCCGCGGGTCTTCGCCCAGTAGATTCGGAGCGACCAGCCGCCCCAGTGCAGCGACACCTTCGGAATGGGCCACCATGTAGTTCTCACCACAGGGTGTGAATTCTCCACACCCCTGCAGACCCGCATCAGTGTCGATCACCACAACCGAGGCTATGGCTGTTTCAATCGCATTTCCCGCGCCCCAGACATAGGTACCGCCCACATAGGGCAGCCCGGTCCGGAAAATTCGGATGCGGGTGATTTTCATGCGACATCCATCATAGGCAGATCGCCCATCCCTTCGCCGCGCCAAAGGACATAGGTCAGGATCGGTTGATCTGTCGTGATCATGGCGTGACTTTGCCAGCTTATGTGCTGCCGCGTCAGGTTCGGGCCAACAAATGTTTCGTCTTCATCGCTCCGAAAAACAGCACCGCCTGCCAGGATCAGATACAGCTCTTCTGCCTGATGGCTATGCCAGTCATAGTCCAGGCCAGCGCCCCAGTACCCCACGTAGCCGCGCAACTGGGCCGAGTGAAAATGCCCGGTCGGACCGAACAATTCGTAGTATCCATACCGGTTCAGAAAATCCGCGCCGACTTCCTCTTCGGTATAGGTGTGTTTCCAGTGGGCTTGATGCGCGGTCGCCTTGATCGCCGCGATCAGATCGCGGGTTCGTTCCCCGCCGTCGAGGTTAAAGTCGCGCACTAAATCGGTCGCCGGCACGGGTGCAGGCCGCAGACCAGTGGCTGCCAAATCATCCGGCCATGGCGCAAACCCCTTCAGTCCCGGATGCGCTTGGTGCACTTGGCGGGCGGCCTCGAGAACGTCATCCAGCGTCATGGCACTACCACGATGTTGCCGGTGTGCTGCTTGGCGATGAAGGCAGATTGCGCTTCACGCAACTCCTCCAGCGGATAGGTCGCAGCAAGCGCCGGTTTGATCTCACCCGCCTCGATATATTTCACAAGGCTCTGCATCACCTGCGGGTCAATCACGGTCGAACCGGTAAAGGTCAGGTCGCGCAGGTAGAAGGTCCGCAGGTCAAACTCGACCATCGGACCTGCGATGGCACCGGAACAAGTATAGCGTCCGCCGCGTTCCAGAATGTCGACCAGGTTCGGCCAGTATGGGCCGCCTACCACATCGGCAACCACCGTGATTTTTTCGTCGCCCAGCGCCGCCCGCAAGTTCTCAGGCGCACGGGTCAAAGTTAGGTCGGGGCCAAGCTCGGCCACGTCGGCGTGTTTGGTCTCTGACGCCATCGCGACCACACGTGCGCCACGACGTTTCGCCAATTGGACCAATGCGCCGCCAACGCCACCAGACGCGCCGGGGACCAGCACGGTGTCTTTTTCAGTCACGTTGGCACGGGACAGCATTCCTTCGGCGGTCGAGTAAGAGCAGGAGAACGTCGCCAGTTCGGCATCCGACAGATCCGAAGTGATCGGCACCGCATTCACGGCCAGAGTCGTGGCATATTCCGCGAAACCTCCATCCCGTTCCGACCCAAAATAACCTGTCTTGTTCATATTGCCGGGGTCAGCAGGATCCCGCAGCCAGCCATCCGTTATGACACGCTCGCCGACGCGGGCGCTGTCAACACCCATGCCAACCGCCACGATGTGTCCGCAGATATCTGCCCCCTGAATGCGCGGGAAGGTGATCGGATTGCCGCCCCAGGTGGGGTCTTCTTCGCCCACCTCATCGAACGCGCCACCTGTCGTCGCATCGGTGACCGTTTTTGAATACCAGCCGGACCGCGTATTGACGTCGGTATTGTTCAATCCGCAGGCTGCGACCCTGATCAGAACATCTCCGGCCGCAGGTTCGGGGCGCGGCCAGTTTTCGTGCAGAACCATTTGGTCCAAACCACCATGGCCCATTGTCACCATCGCTTTCATTGTGTCAGGCAGGTTCATCACACAGTCTCCAGTATAGCGTCGGTTCGGGGCAACTGATTTTCGGGATCGTAAGCGGGTTCGCCCAGAACGCGCGCGGCGCGGGGGTTGCCGTGGATTACGACCTCCAACCCGGTTCCGGGGGTCGCCGCATCGGGTTTGATATAGGCAAACGCGAGGATCTTGCCGACCGTGTGGCCATAGGCAACCGACGCGGTCGACCCAACGACGCATCCGTTCAGCATCACTGCTTCGCCGCCATGCCCATCAATCTCTCCGTCCGGTTCGATTTCCAGATAGGCACAAATCCAGGGCAGATCAGTATTGAGCGTTTGGTCCTTGCCCAAATACTCCTTGTCGGTACGGGCAAAACGCAGCACGTCTGCCTCGACCAGAGTGACCTCATTGGTCAGCTCACCCGCGCCTTTGAACCCTTTCTCCATCCGCATCACGTTCATGGCAAAGCTGCCGTAGTCGGCGATGCCATGCGCCTCACCCGCAGTCCAAAGCGCGGTGTAAACGTCGAGGCAGGCGGCGTTGGGCATGTGCAACTCCCATCCCAACTCACCGGCATAGGACATCCGGAACGCCCAAACCTGATGGCCCGCAATGATGATTTCCTGCGCCGACAGCCAGCGGAATCCGGCATTGGTCAGATCGGCATCGGTGCAGCGCGCCAGCACGTCGCGCGAACGGGGGCCATTCAACGACAGGGCTGACCATTCGGCGGACAACGCAGTGATCTGTACATCCTCGCTCGTGCGTTGATGTGCCAGATGATCCAGCAGGCGTTGTTCGAAAAAGGCCGCGCAGACCAGATAGAAACGGTCCTCGGCCATACGGACAATCGTTGTTTCCAACTCAATCCGACCACGTCGGTTCAGCATATGGGTCAGCGTGATCGAAGCGACCTTCTGCGGCATCCGGTTCGCGGTCAGCCGGTCCAGCAGGGCGTAGGCATCCGGGCCAGAAACCTCGACCTTGGTAAAGGCGGTCACATCCATGATGCCGACGCGTTCGCGCACCGCCTTGACCTCGGCCGCTATCATGTCATCGGCGGGGGTCCGGCGGAAGGAATAGTGATCGCGCTGTTCTACACCATCTCGCGCGAACCAGCGGGGTCGTTCAAAGCCATAGACTTCTTCATGAACCGCTCCCTTGGATTTCAGCAGCTCATACAGCGGCGAAGGCTTGATCGGGCGCCCTTCAAGACGGTTGAAATGCGGAAAAGGGATTTCGTGGCGCAGGCAATAGTCTTCCTCTGCCTTGATCACCTGCCAGTCCTTGATGGCATAACTGCCGAACCTACGTGGATCGAACTCACGCATCGAGATATCGGCCGCGCCATGCACCATCCAGCGCGCCAATTCGCGGGTCAGACCCGGGCCCCAGCCGATCCCAATCTGCGTACCGCAGCAGCACCAGTAGTTCCGAACACCCGGCGCGGGCCCGATCAGAGGGTTGCCATCGGGGGGATGCGAGATCGCCCCATGGACATCGCGTTGAATGCCCAGTTCGGCAAAGATCGGCATGCGGTTCAGGCTTTCCTCAAGCCACGGCATCACCCGGCCGTAATCCGCGTCGAACAGCCAGTTTTCGTATTCCCACGGGCAATGATCATGCCAGACCGAGTTCGGGTTCTCTTTCTCATAAATCCCGATCAGCCCGCGCTGCTGCTCCATCCGGATATAGCCCGAGACTTTGCAGTCATCGCGGATCACCGGCAGTTCCTTGTCCAGATTCTGGAACTCGGGCACCGGTTCGGTCACGAAATAATGGTGCGTCATCGAGGTCATCGGCAGTTGCAGCCCCGACCATTCCCCCATCTGCCGGGCATAGGTGCCGCCCGCATTCACTACATGCTCGCAGGTGATGGTGCCCATCTCTGTCTCGACCACCCATTCACCGTTGTCGGCTTGTGTGATGTTGGTGGCGCGGCAATTGCGGAAGATACGAACGCCCTTCTGGCGCGCGCCCGCCGCCATCGCCATCGTCACATTCGTCGGGTCCACGTGACCGTCATCTGGCGTATGCAGCGCGCCCAATACCCCTTCAAGATTGTAGAACGGGTGCAACTCAGCGACCCTCTCAGGCCCGACCAATTCGATATTGAAACCCAGCGAGCGGCCCACCGACAGGGTATGCCGCAGCCAGTCCATCTCATCCTTGGTATAGGCCAGGCGGAACGAGCCGCAGCCGTGCCATGTCACCGGCTGGCCGGTTTCGGCCTCCAAAGCCCCGGAATACAATCCGATGTTGTAGTCCACGCATTTGCCCAACCCAAAGCTCGAGGTCGAATGCGTGATCTGCCCTGCCGCGTGCCAGGTGCTGCCGCTGGTCAGCTCAGCCTTTTCCAGCAGGACGGTATCCGCGCCCCAGCCTTCATGTGCCAGATGATAGGCCAGACCGACCCCCATGACGCCGCCGCCGACGATGACCACACGGGCTGCGGTCGGCAATTTCTTCTCGGACATGACATTTCCTCTTCCCGAGTCGCTTTTCTGCTCGACAGGCTAATTCCACGTTTGTACCATCGTCAATCATGAATGACACAAATGTATCATCAACCGTTCTCGACCGCCTGAGCGCTGAGTGGGACGCCTTGACCCCCGAGGCGCAGAAAGCCGCGCGCTACGTACTGGAAAACCCAACGGATGTTGGCGTTTCAACCGTGCGTGAAATCGCAGAAGCCGCCAAGGTCAAACCCAATACATTCGTGCGCATGGCGCAGCAGGTGGGTTTTGACGGGTACGAAGATTTCCGCGAACCGTTTCGCGAAGCAATCCGCAATGGGCAGGTGTCGTTTCCAGATCGTGCCCGGTGGCTACAGAATATCGGCAAGTCAGGTGAATTGGGTGGGCTCTATGCCGATATGATCGGCGCCGCGATCCAGAATATCGAAGAAACTTTCGCAGGGATCGATGCTAAGCGCCTGAAGGCTGCTGCTGAAGATATCTGGAGTTGCCGCCAGATTTTCACTCTGGGCGTCGGCGTCAACAACTCGAACGCGCGCAATTTCACTTATCTTGCCTCGACAGGGATGAAACAATTCCACGCCATCCCCCGCCCCGGCTCGACCCCGGTGGACGATTTGGCCTGGGCCGATGAGCAGGACGTGCTGATCGCAATTACCTGCCGCCCGTACCGCACCGAAGTGATCGAGGCGATCAAGCTGGCTCGACAACAGGGGCTGACCGTCGTAGGCATCTCGGACAGCCCCGCCAGCCCGGTCATTCTAAACGCCCAACACGGCTTTGTTGTCGCTGCCGATACGCCGCAATTCTTCCCCTCATCGGTCTCGACTATTGCTTTGCTGGAAACGTTGCTGTCCTTCGTGATCGCCGTTTCCAGCGATGAGATCGTCGAGCGGGTGGAGCGGTTTCATCAACGCCGCCACCAACTTGGCCTCTACGCGGTGGAGCCCGAATGAACGCACCCCTGACGCACTCATTGGACGCGCGATACTATACCGACCCTGCGATATTCGCACAGGAGATGCAGGGCCTTCTGGTGCGTACATGGCAATTCGCGGGCCATGTGGCGCAAGTTCGGGAAACAGGGGATTACTTTGCTTTTGAAATCGCCGGGCAGAACCTGTTCTGCATCCGGGGTCGCGATGGCGAAATCCGCACCTTCTACAATGTCTGTCAGCACCGCGCGCATGAGATGGTCACAGGTGCGGGCAACACCCGCGTCGTCGTCTGCCCCTATCACGCCTGGACCTATGAGCTGTCGGGCCAGCTGCGTGCCGGGCCGAACATAAAATCCGTCCCCGGCTTTGACCGCAGCGCGATCTGCCTGACCTCTGTCCGCACTGAGGTGTTCAACGGGTTCATCTTCGTCAATCTCGACGATGACGCCGCCCCGATGGATGAATGGTACCCCGGCGTGCGCGAGGAACTCCGCTCTTTTGTCCCGCAAATCGACGATCTGGAACCGCTCGAATGGGTCGAAATCCCCGAAAACTGCAACTGGAAGGTCAGCATCGAGAACTATTCCGAATGCTATCACTGCCCGACCAACCACCCCACCTTCGCCGAGGGCGTGGTCAAGCCCGAGACCTATGACATCCAGCCCGATGCAGGCGGCGGCTATGTGCTGCGTCACACGACCGAATGCCAAAGCCTCGACAAGATGACATATCCAATCGACCTGTCGGTACCGCACGCAGGCGACTATCAGTCGTGGTTCCTGTGGCCGATGTTCTCGTTCCAGTGTTACCCGGGCAACGTGCTGAACACTTATCACTGGCGCGCTGTTGATGCCGATCACTGCACCGTCTGGCGCGGCTGGTACACCGAAGGTGGTTCGGAAAGCGCGGTTATCCGGCAGTTGGCTGTTCAGGACCGCGAAACAACGGTCGAGGAAGACATCCGCCTTGTGGAATCCGTCCATCGCGGGCTCAAGTCGCGCGGGTATCGCCCTGGCCCGCTGGTGCTGGATCCGGGGTGCGGGGTGATGTCGGAACATTCGATCGCGCGGCTTCAGCAATGGATGCGCGAGGCTGTGGATTGATGACCGAGGTGACCCCCCAATGCTGATGCCCAAAGACTGGCGCCCAGAACACAAACTGTTTCCCCATCAGGTCGGCTTTACTTCGCCGCCGTTCGACTTCGACGCTGCCCCATCAGATTTCTTGCGCATATGCCCCAAAACCGTCGGCGTTCATGGTTGGATGCTGCACGTGCCGGACTACGTGCACGATCTGGACCAGCGCAAAAAGAACTTTGGTATGCTGGATGATTTCGTTCACTGCATGTCGCGCAACGGCGTGGATGTTTGTGGTCAGGTCGGTTCGAACTGGGTTCATGCTTGCGGGCTGGGCGTGGAAGGTGTCCGGCAACATTGCGAAGACCTGTCAGACAAATACGGTACCCGCTTTCACATGGCAGGGTATGCCATGGTCGAGGCACTGCATGACATGAACGTCGAGAAGGTTGCCCTGAACGCCGCCTATCACTGGCCGGAATGGTGGCAGGGCACGGTCGGCTTCCTGAAAGAAGCCGGGTTTGATGTCGTCTGGGCCGGAAATTTTCACGACCAAGGCTGGTTCGACAGTCAGGAAGAGGTCAATTCCTATCGCTGGGTCTTTGACGGAGATCTGGCATTGAAGAGCTTTGAATACGTCGCCAACAAGGCTCCTCAGGCCGATGCGATCCTGATCAACGGCATGTGCAACTTCCGCACCGGACCTGATGGCCTGCCACAGCGTCCGCTGCATCTGGCCAATACGCTTGAGGCCGCCCTGGGCAAGCCGGTGATCGGCCACGATATCGCGCTTTACTGGCGCATTTTCAAATCCCTCGGTATCGCGCCCGACACACCGCGCGGACAATTGCTGAAACGTCTGTGACTGCACGAAAGGCCATGACTATGCACAAGATCCTCGCGCTATGGGCTGTGCCCCGATCCACCTCGACCGCGTTTGAGTGGATGATGCGGCAACGTGGAGATCTGGATTGTCTGCACGAACCCTTTGGCGAGGCGTGGTATCAGGGCGAAGACCCCTTGTGGCACCGGTTTCAGCCAGAGGACGTTACGACGCCGGGCCTGACGCTGGACAGTGTCTGGCAGGATGTTCAGGCACGAGCAGAAAAAGGCCCGGTCTTTCTCAAGGATTTCCCGCATTACATCAACCACATGTGGGATGCTGAGTTCCTGTCGCATTTCACCCATGCCTTTCTGATCCGGGATCCGGCCAAGACCATCACGTCGATGTACAAGCAATGGCCCGACTTTGCCGAAGGCGAGGTTGGCTTTCCCGAACAGCGTGCCCTGTTCGATCTGTTGACGGCGCTGCACGGAACGCCGCCGCCGGTGATCGACAGCGATGACCTGTTGGAAGACCCTCACGGCATGACCCAGGCCTTTTGCGAGGCGGTGGGTATCCGCTTCCTCGAAGACGCGTTGACCTGGGCGCCCGGCGGAGACCCATCGGCCCACAGTTGGTGGGACGGAGGATCGTTCCACGGCAACCTTGCGAAATCAACCGGACTTGCCCCGCAGCCGCGCAAGCATATCGACATCACGGACGCGTCAGATCGGGTGAAACAGGTGCACCGCCGGATGAAACCGCATTACGACCACCTTTACAAACACCGCCTGGCACGCTGACACACCGGAGACTCGCAATGGCCGACATTTTCGACGAAGACCTGTTCCTGAAAGGGTTAGAGCAAAGGAAGAACACGCTGGGCGCAGAGTATGTGGAAAAGAACCTTGCCGCTGCCGATGACTTTACCCGCCCGTTTCAGGAGGCCATGACGGCCTGGTGCTGGGGTTTCGGTTGGGGCGATGACGTGATTGATGCGAAAACGCGGTCAATGATGAACCTGTCGATGATCGGCGCTCTGGGCAAGATGCACGAATGGGAAATCCATTGCCGCGGCGCGATCAACAATGGCGTCAGCAAAGAGGAAATCCGCGCCATCATTCATGTCATCGGTATCTATTGCGGTGTGCCGCAGGCGCTGGAGTGCTTCCGGGTCGCGCGCAAGGTTTTGGAAGAAGGCTGACCGCCTAAAGCCCGGCCTCGGACAGCAGTTTCACCACGTCTGAATAGTGGCTTTGTTTCCTGAAACAGGCGGGCCAGGCCCAGCGCTCGGCGGTGAAACCCGGTTGCAATTCAAGAATGCGCCGGGCGTGCCGCTGAGCCAGTGACCGGTTTCCGGCCGCTGCCGAAAGCATACACAGCACAATGCGCGCGCGCACGCTGCCCGGGTCCACGCGCAGCACATTATGTGCGTGCTGCCATGCGGTCTTGTCAGCGTTCAGCGCAAGGGCCATGGCCAGATTGGCCTCGATCCAGATCGGTGGATGCGGTGTCAACGTAAGGGCCTGACAGTAAACGGCAATTTCGGAATCCAGCCGGTCATCATACCCAAGCAGACCGGCGTAGTATCCCAGCATTTCGGGGCTGCTGTGAAATCGCTCGACCACCTTGCGCATCAGGTCGCAGGCTTCGTCCGTCTTACCGGCCACGTTTTTGGTGAACGCCTCAAGCGCCGCGCAATATGGGTCGGTGGGGTGCTTTTTTCGCAGCTCCAGACATTTCGCATCGACCTGCGCCAAGGTCTGTCCGGGCGCATCGTCCATGCCCAACCGGATCAGATCCAGCTGACAGAAACCGATTGCGATCCGGGCGGGCAGATAGTCCGGATCGCGGCTGAGGCAGATTTCGTACTGCCGGATGGCGCGGAACAGACCGTCCTCGGTCGTGTGGCTTTCCTGAATTCGGCCGTTCTGAAAGGCAGTCCAGATCTCGGTCGACGTGGCGCGGGCCGCCCAGATTTCCGACCAGTGGCCGTCGCGGAGCCGCAATTGCAGCGCCTCGACCACCTTCATGGCAATCTCTTCCACCGCGTCGAACGTATCCTGTTTGCGAAACCGGAACCGCTCGGTCCAGAGGCAGATCTGATTGTCGGTCGAGGTCAGCTGTGCCGCCACCCTCAACCCTTCCGCGCCAACAACACTGCCACTGAGAACATAACCCTGAACCGGCCCTTCCTGCCTGCGCGCATCGCGCAGTTCGATGACATCGGACAAGGTGCCCAGCAGAAAAAGCAACTCATCGCGGATCGATGTCGCGGCCACGGATACATCCGGCGAATCCCCGACCACCTCCATCGGCTCTACCACGATGGCAGGGCGCTGCCGCCCCCAATGGGCCGGAACACGCGTGCTCAGCGGGGCTGGCCCGTCTTCTCCTGTATCGATATCCCAATAGGCCTGACGTTCGATCGCCAGCCAATCCTCGAACTCGGGATCGGCCACATCCAGACCTTCCAGTAGTTCGGCGCGATCTGGCTGCAACTGTTCGTCGAACAGGTCCACTTCGACTGACTTCAGGTCGATGGACACATTTTCGCGGCCAATTTCAAGAAAGGTCAGGTCGTACTGCCCGAAATGTTTGGTCAGTACGCTCAGTTCCTTGCGCAGCGATGCCGCGCCCTGCGACGGGGAACTGCCACTCCAGAGTTTATCCTGCAGCCAGGCCCGGCTGCGGACAGCATTTTTCGACAACAACACCAGGGCGACAAGCGCTTTCGCCTTGGTGCCGCGTGGTGTCGCGTCCCGGCCGTCGTCGCAAATGACCTGAAACGGGCCAGTCATGAATATCTTGGTTCGTGCTTTCGTCACGAATGACCCTCAGACGAGGTGGGACACCCTCTTTATTTGCCGCAACCGAAGACGACGATACCGCCCATTGCCTCACAGGCGAAGTCATCGCACCACGATTTGTAGTCGGCGTTGTCTTCGGTGATTTTGTCCGAAATATCCGGAATGATGATATTGATCAAGTCTTTGTTATCATAAGCGAAATGAACCTCCAGCCCCTCATTTGCGGCGACCATCTCGCGGATTTTTGATTCTGCTTCTTCCTCAAGCCCCTTTTCACCGAGCGCACGGCCACGTGCTGCCCTGAGGACTTCGCAGCCCAGATCTTTGATCGAAAACTGTGGGTTTAAAATAAGACGAGCCATGTAAAATCTCCTTCTCAAACAATAATGCTCATTTGTATAACCCCTCATATCCTTATCAGGAAACGAAAATGACCGATGCGTTCATTGAAAGGGCCGAAGCTGCGCGGCTTATTTCCAGACCCTCTTTTGCTGATTTTCCCAAAGACACTCCGATCCACGCGGCCTTTCGCAAGATCGAATTGCGCGCCGGGACTCAGCCGCCCAAAGGTGCGATGAAACATCGGGTGTCCTTCGGCACCGGCTGCACCAGGGAAGAGGCCGCGCGACTGGCGGGGTTTGAGGCGATAGAACGCTATGCTCTGCAATACAGCAGTGACGAGCCTGAAACCCGCGAAAGCCTGATCGCATCGGACGGCGCAATCCATGTGATGCCAAGTGGTGCACTTGCACTGGGTGCCCCGTGCAGTAACGGGAAGATCACCTCAAAAGGTGCCGCTGCCGGCCCGACGCATGAGGCCGCAGCCTTGTGGGCCGCGCTGGAGTTTCTGGAGCACGCTCTTGGGTCACAAGAGTTTACTCATCTGTTGCCGGAAACAGCACTGCCCTGTGATCTGACCCGCTGGCTAAATGCACACTTGCGGCAACTGAGCATTCACATCCACGAAGTCCCGGGCATCGGCCTTTTGTTACGTGCGGTCTGCGCAGATGTGGATGGCGGCAGGCCAACCTACGGCACAGCGTTTTCCGCCGATCTGGCGCAAGGCGTCTGGCACGCTGCATCCGAGGCAGTGGTGTCTTGGCGCAACATGGTGATGCTTGATCATAACGGCGTGACAGAAGACGGCATGGACACTGAACAAACGCGTTTGTTCCGGTTGTATCGCGGCGCGCAATCTGACCGGGCTACTGCTCCGACAACGCTGTTCGATGTGGAAGGGTGGGACGCCCCAAACCCGACGCTCACGGGCGTGTTGAGAGCGGCGAGCAAAATTGCTTGCCGTCCGGTTGCGATTTTTGACATGACGGCCCCGGAAATCCCTCTGCCGGTGGTCAAAATCGCGTCGATTTGAGCGCCCTTCAGTTTTTGTTTTCACGAAAAGGCGTCGAGTCACCCTCGGCTTCTGCCTCGCACTGATCCGCGAATTCAGAGATCTGCCTGCATCGTTGGGTCTCGGGCAAACCACAAACAAACCGCGCCGGATCAACATCTGGGATTTCAACAAACTCTACGCGAGTGATCGCACGTGGTTTGGCAGCAACTGTGATAAGGGGGCCGACCTCAATCAGGCTGGCGAGTGTATACCCCGAGACGGGTCGCGCCGATGCGCCTGATCCCAATGTGATTTCATCCAGGAACCACGGGTCATCGTCGGCAGGTCCGAACTCCAGACGCATGGGCATTCCTGGCGCACCGCGTGCGTATCGGACCCAATCCAAAGGCACGTTGTTTTCGCCCGCAAACAGATCGGATTCATGGAACGCCTGAATATAGAGCACCAACGGATCAGAGAACGCCATCGCTCGGCCAGTCGGTGACGCGCCGCCTTTTCCGAAGGCCAAATCGAGTGTTTCTTTGGCCAATCGGGTCCCGGCATGCTGGCAATACAGGTCTTGCCGGTATGCGAAATCAAGCACTTCTCCCAGCCGCGCACGCCTTCTGTTTTCGCCGCTGGTTACAAGATACGGGAAGGAGGAAAGATGCATGGTATGGATCAGATCGATCAGACTGTTTGCCTTATTGGCCATAAACAGAACATGCTGGATATTCAGCGGATGTTCCGGCGGTTGCACGTGATTCCGACCAACCAGCCTTTTGTGGAAGCGAGCCATGCGCTGAGAAACCTCCATCAAGTTCCACTCTGATTGCGAGGCTTCAAACAGGTCCTCGCAGGAGTAGAAACTTCCGGACACAGTTGCGACCACCGAAAGAAAATGATCCAGGTCGAACACCGCCATGGTTCGCCACCATTCCATAAACTCGGTCGTGGCCACAAACCGCTTTGGACGCATTCTGCCGCTGGCATCGGGTCGCATTACCAGCGTGTATTCCAAGTATTCGTTGTGCAATTCAGCCCTGCTGGACCAACCTTGATCAGACAGGCGCGCGGCCAGTTCATCGCCCAGACAATCCCGGGGCTCGCGCGGATTGGCCAGCCATCTGAACCCACGCGCAGGCTGGCCCAATTCTATGTCACGCGGGTCCATGACCAGAAACGGGCTGACGCCGCATCCATCGAAGATGTCCTGAATACTTGAATTCCAAGCTGACAGGGCGGCTGTGTTCACACCTTGATCGGCAAGGCCCGGCGATTTGAAAACAGACATCAACGAACACCGCTGAAATTTAGAAACACAAGGATGGAATGCCGGGTACCGATGCCATCGCGGAATCGATTCCAATCGGGGCATCGCAACAGGTGACGCGTAGGGAAACATCATGAAGAATGACCGGACATGGTGTTGGACACACTCATTCTTCCCAGCCCGCCTGTTCAGGCAAATGACGGGTCCACCACCTTTCAGGCGTACTGTTCGCAATGTGGATTTGACTGCCGGAGAAACGATTGCCAACGATGTTGAGCCAATCTCCATCAAACGTCTCAAGAGACATATTCGCGGTCTCCGGGAATTTGGCCAAATGTTCGGCCAGAATGCCAACGGCAACACGTTCGCCCATCCGAACACTGTCGAAATAGTCGCTGTAAAAGTGAACCCCTGCCAGATTGCGCCCGATCGCGACATTCGCGGCCAGCTTGTTCAGCTCACCGTTCAGCGTCAGCTTGGCACCGCTGTCGGATGGTCGTGCGGACTCGATCAACGTTTTGCCCCCCGCCGCCGGAACAAGAACTTGCGGCATTGCCGCCTCGGTCAAAGCCACCCGGGAACCGTCCGGGGCATGGGTCTTGAAAAACGCCTTGAGCACGGTGGCGCATGCGCCGGCAACAGCCCCGTGCCCCGCTCCATATGACGGGTGCATCGGTGAGCCTTCAGGATACGCAACAGGCAACAGCAAGTTGCGATCATTTGTCGGCAAACCCTTACGGGAAACTGTACCATGTACGAAACGTCTAGCAGACGGCGCGTCAGCAATAGCAACAATGAGACTGAAGTCCTCACAAACGGCGCTTTCCAGTTTTTTCAAATGGGCGGCAGCAAACGGCTCAGCTGGGCCAAGCACCACGCCGTGCCCATTCGCTATCAGACTCGCAATGCTGCCCAACTTTTCGGGGCGTGCGCGGTTGTGTACCTGAAACGTCTGGCGTTTCACGGCCCGCAAAGCCCGGGTTGCGGTTTCTGCCAGCAATGACAGCACATGTGCCCCAGCCCAAGAGGTTCCAGACTCATGCGTGCAGGTACGCCCAGCATCGGGCAGGCCTCCATCCGTCTCAGTACCTTGGTCGAGCATCAGAAGACAGGCATTGAAAAAGGCCTGATAAATCGTGTCGAAATGTACGTAAGTTGCAAGATCGCGCGGCGTTTCAATGAATTTCGGGCCGTCATTCTCAAAGGCCTGTTCGCCGGTAGTGTCGGCCCCGTTCTGAACATCCAGCCATTCAGCCCAATCCCGCAGGTAATCCACGCCCACAGCCTGGGGCGCAACTCTCTGGTCGATCCGCAACGCACCAAATGGCATTGCCCCGGTGGCCACAGACTGTGTCAACCGTTGCCCCCGCGCATGGGCATCGCCGACCGTCAGAGGTTCATGCCCCTGTACCAGAAATTGCGATAGGTACGGCCCCTGCGCGCAGCCCTGGCTGCAGCCTCGGAACAATGTCTGAGGTGTCAGTCCCTCGCCATCACGCACCCGCCGGGCGGCCGGTACTTTTCCAATCTCTGTGCCATCGGCTTCCTCGGGGCAACCGGCGCGGGAGAACCACTCTAACTGACCAAGTGCGCCAACCACTTTGCCCGCTTCGTCCGCGCCATCCCGAAGGGTTTCAAAGGGCACATCCCGCAGATAGGCCATCGCATAGGCTTCAGCCATTTCCGCCGCCAGCTCATCTGATCCAAGTCTGGGCGCCGGGGCGATACCCAAACCACCAGCATCCGAGCCATTAAGGCCCAACCGGTGACCCAGGATTGGCCCTTCCCACGCACGCCATCTAAATTCGCCACCCTCTGATGGCGTGGTGCGGAAGGGCCCGGAATAGGCTGGTGTATCAAACAACGCCAGCCTGTTTCCATGATTGTCGGTGCAGGTTGGGTCAGCCACTTCTTCCAGAAACTCAGCGTAAACCTGCGCATCGACGATACCGTTTTCATCATGCCGCAAGCCCTTCGAGAAATTCGTGGGCCATATCCCTACGAACATATCTGATTCACCGTTATGATCCTTGCCCCCCCTTTCTGGGGTGCCAATCTGAATGCTGGAACGGCATTGATCGCTGCCTACGTCATGATTGGGCTTCCAAAGGTGCTGCCACGGCTCGGACGGAACGGTATGTTGCGGCATGTTATTCTCCTATTCAACGGAACAACGATTCGCATTCGGGCGTTACCGGATCGTGACCGGATCGTGATCGGTGCATTCAACGCGCGTTTTTTCGTGCCTTACAGCACTTTGAGCCCATCTTCTGAATGTAAACGGCCGTATCGCAACGGAATACAAAGCACCGCTGCTGGGTCTGGACAACGCCAGAATGAGGCGCCTTACACCTCGGGACACAATTTAGGGTGTCGCTTTCATAGCTTACGCCACAGGACCGAGTGTCGCGAATCTACACCTCGCAAGAATGGGCTGTAGAACAGCGGCCATGGTCCAATGTCGGCCTGAAACCTTTTTAATTCTGCGGGAATTGTTGCGTTTTCAAAGATTTCCGGGGTTTCAAAGAAAACTACCAAACCCACGAGAATTGACCTTGTATTTCCGTTGCTTGCAAGGATATACCCATCGGCGGAGACGTGGCCGAGTGGTCGAAGGCGCTCCCCTGCTAAGGGAGTAGGCCCGGAAGGGTCTCGAGGGTTCGAATCCCTTCGTCTCCGCCATCAACCTATTTCGGCGAAGTGGCATGACCTGTCTAACGTGCCATATTCCTATAAATAATCAGCACTTACCATCTCATAGTATCATCTTGAGTTTTGCCAAGTTGTCCTTAGAATATTTCGTTGAGCGGTATGTTTTGTGGTATTTTCATCTCTGCGCTCAGAGGAAAGCTGACAAAGAAGCTGGTAGAGAATCTTGGCCCGGGTCGGCATGGCGACGGTTTTGGCCTTTACCTTGTTGTTGACCCTTCAGGTGCGCGGCGCTGGATCGTACGCGTTACGGTAAAGGGGCAGAAGAACCGAAAGGGCGCGCCGCTGCGCACAGATTTCGGTTTAGGCGGCGCCGATGTCGTCACACTGAATCAAGCCCGAGAAAGAGCCCTCGAATACCGGCGAATGGCGAAAGCTGGGTTAAACCCTCGATTCAATGCTCAGCGCGAAATCCCGACCTTTGAAGAACTCAGCCGTCAGGTTCACATTGACCGCCTGCCAACATGGAAGAACGCCAAGCGCGGCCAGCAATGGCTCAACACCTTGAAGACGTTAAGCAATTGATCCAGTGGATCAATTGTAGTCTGAACGGGCTGCTTTGGATTTTCTGACGCTGGTTGCGGGAGCAGGATTTGGCCTTTGCCGAACGTCAGCGGAACTATTAATCTAACAGGCCAACTTTGCGCATGCCCTGGCTGTTTGAATTAATGACCGCATTGGGACGGATGGCAGACCCAGCATTGAAGTGCGCTAAAGATGTCTTGCGGATTTTTCCGCCATTGGCCCGCTTGCGCCGGAGGGCCGCAGACAGCCCAAAGTGGACCATCAAATCCAAGCAAGGTGACTTCCGAGATGAGGACAAGACGGACCTCGGTTGGTTTAGTAATAACGACCGCTATGTTCGCTTCACAACGACCGTAAGATCGACCTGCGCATAGAGCCGAAATTGAGCTGGATTATTCGACTGAGCCACTCCCAGACTGATCACTTAAACCCTCAAAGTAGATGGAAGGAGATTTCTGGCATTGTTACTCCGTTGAACCATCACAATAGTCGCACAAATCCTACTATCTTGAACAAAATGCGCTGGCGACAGATGCCGCCAGCGCAGTGCCCGTCACTGGGTTATGATTTCCGGTCCCATGAACGTATTGGGGAGGAATGTAGACAAGAACGGAACGTAGGTGACGACGATCAGGAACACGAACAGCACGGCAAGGAACGGCAGGGCTGCCTTGACCACACTCATCATCGGCATCCCGGCAACGCCCGAGGTGACGAAGAGGTTTAAGCCCACCGGCGGGGTGATCATACCGATCTCCATGTTCACCACCATGATGATGCCCAGATGGATCGGATCGATGCCCAGCTCGATAGCGATGGGAAAGACCAGGGGTGCTACGATAACAAGCAAGCCCGAGGGTTCCATGAACTGACCCCCTATCAGCAGGATGATGTTGACGACCACCAGGAACATCACTGGCCCGAAGCCCGCAGACAGCATCGCGTTGGCGACCTGCTGCGGGATTTGCTCATCCGTCAGCACATGTTTCAGGATCAGCGCGTTGGCGATCACAAACAGCAGTGTCACGGTCAGTTTCCCCGCATCGAACAAGGTCTTTTGCGTGTCCGGATGCACAATGGCTGTGATAATCGCCCATGGTTTGTTCTTTAGGGGAATGCGCAGCCCGGCAGGCGCGTTTTCGATCACTGCGGCGGCCGACAGGCTGCGGGTTTTGGGGGCAGCCAGCGGACCCATGTCTTTGTAGACAAAGGTGGAGATGAAGAAAGCATAGACGGCGGCCACAGCGGCGGCTTCGGTAGGCGTGAAGATACCACCATAGATACCGCCCAGAATAATCACGATCAGGAACAGGCCCCAACCGGCTTCACGGCCCGACTGGAAAACTTCACCCCAACCCTTCCACTCGCCCTTGGGCAGGTTCTTGATCTTGGCGATGACATAAATGGTGACCATCAGCATCACACCGGCCAACAGTCCTGGAATGACACCTGCAAGGAACATCCGGCCCACCGACACCTCGACCGAGGCGGCATAGACCACCATCACGATGGAGGGTGGGATCAGGATGCCCAGCGTACCAGCATTACAGATCACACCGGCGGCGAACTCCTTCGAGTATCCGACCTGCCGCATACCAGAGATCACGATTGTACCGATGGCGACAACGGTGGCTGGCGATGAACCTGACAGCGCGGCAAACAGCATACAGGCAAACACGCCCGCAATCGCGAGGCCGCCCGGGAAATGGCCGACACATGCTATCGAGAAGCGAATGATCCGCCGCGCCACACCGCCTGTTGTCATAAAGGCCGAAGCCAGAATGAAGAACGGGATCGCCAGCAGGGTAAAGTGGCCTTCGAATGCGGCAAACAAGGTCTGCGCGACCGAGGCCAGCGAACTGTCGGAAAACCACAGCAGGAATAGAATTGAAGACATCCCAAGCGAGATCGCAATCGGGACGCCGATCATCAGGAAGCCGATGACCATGGCAAAGAGAAGGACGGTTTCCATTATTTTGCCTCCGCGTTCTGGGCTTCAATCTCAGCCAGTTCTTCTTCAACCTCGTGGCTGGCCACGAGCCGATCCGTCTTTCCGTTTAGGATGCTGAATGTCGCCTGAACAAACCTCAGCAACAGCAAGGCCATCGAAATCGGCAGCACGATGTAGGGCAGAAAACGCGGGATTTTTTCGTAGGCCTCGCCCTCGTTGAAGGTGTCTGCCATCCAGGCGAGGATACCGGGCATCGGGACGTCATTGGTCTCGTACCAGCCCTTCTCGCGATAGTCTTGCTCGAACCCAAGCGGGAACCAGCGTCCTTCGGTGGCGGGCAGGTTGGCGAAGTTGGCCCAGTAGTCCCACGATCCTTTCAGCATAAGAAGTGAGAAGGCGACACAAACAGCGGCAGCGGTCAATGCCAGCCACTTTCGGGCGTCTCCGTGCAGCATGTTCACCACCAGATCGACCCCCAGATGTGCGTGTTTTTTCACCGCATAGGACGACCCAAGCAGAACCAGCCAGGCGAACATGAAGACGGTCATCTCCAATGCCCAAAGGATATTTGAG
This sequence comes from uncultured Ruegeria sp., assembly GCF_947497005.1. Taxonomy (GTDB): domain Bacteria; phylum Pseudomonadota; class Alphaproteobacteria; order Rhodobacterales; family Rhodobacteraceae; genus Ruegeria. The sequence goes on from NZ_CANMFF010000007.1 coordinate 264,874, forward strand.
TTAAAGACATATCTGGCGACGACGTTGGCAAATGTCAGTGCGGTCATCAGACCCAGAATTGCGGCGATCAAAACTTCTTCGATCCGGTCCATGAACGAGTGATTGTTGGTCATAGCCTACCCTCCCAACAGCCGTTTTCAGGAAAACAGCAGGCAGGAATGTCCTGCCCGCCGATGGTGTGGCTCAGAAGCCAGAGTTGATCTGAACTGCTGTGTCGAGGGAGTCCTGACCGATATCGACAGAGAACTGCTCCCATACCGGCTGCATGGCGGTGACCCATTCCAGACGTTCGTCATCCGACAGGGTGCGAATGGTGCCGCCCGCGTCCAGGATCGCCTGACGGTTCTTTTGATTGACCTCATAGGATTCTGAGTTTCGGGTGGCTGTCACCTCGCCCAGTATGGTCAGAAATTGCTCGCGCACCTCCGGGTCCAGACTGTCCAGCCAGTCGACCGAGGTCACGACCAGATAGTCGATGATGCCGTGATTGGTCTCGGTGATGCCATCCTGCACTTCAAAGAACTTCTTGCCATAAATGTTGGACCAGACGTTTTCCTGGCCGTCTACAACACCCTGCTGAAGCGCGCCGTAGACCTCCGAGAACGCCATCTTCTGAGGGCTACCTCCGATGGCTTCCATCTGCGCCACCAGCACGTCCGAGGACATGACCCGGAATTTCAACCCATCCGCGTCGGCCGGTGTAACCAGCGGAACATTGGCCGACATCTGTTTCATGCCGTTGTGCCAGAAAGTCAGCCCTTGAAGGCCACGGCGCTGCATCGAATCCAGCAGAGCTTGCCCGGCGTCCGAGCTCTGGAATGCATCGACCGCCTCGATATTCTTGAATAGGAACGGAAGGTCGAAGATACGGAATTTCTTGGTGAATTTCTCGAACTTGGACAACGACGGCGCGGCCAATTGTACGTCGCCCTGCAACATGGCCTCAAGCACCTTGTCGTCATTGTAGAGGGTCGAGTTTGGGAAGACCTCCATACAGGCTTTCCCGTCCATCTCTTCGTTGATGCGCTGTTCCAGCAGCGTCGCTGCAATGCCCTTGGGGTGTTTGTCGGTATTGGTTACATGGCTGAACTTGATGACGACTTCGCCCGGATCACAGGCGGCAAATGCGGAACCTGCACCAGTAACGAGCGCAACAACCAGACTTGATGTCTTCCAGATATTCATAGCTTCCTCCCTTTCAGTCAGGCCGGGCTGACCTGAATAAATATGCTGATCGAGATTACATGCTTGAGCGGTGATGATTTTTCGGAAGAATTGATCAGTAAATCCGATCAATATTATCGAAAAGGTCGGCTATATTGAATAACCAATCGTTTTAGCGGAGCGCACAGATATGTTTCTGGATTTCGAGGAACTGACTTTGAATGTCGGCGAGCAGAAGATTTTTGTGCGCCACGGTGGCGACCCCGGCAATCCGGGCCTTTTGCTGTTGCACGGCTATCCGCAGACATCAGCCATGTGGCACGCGGTTGCCCCGCAACTCACAGATCAGTTTCATGTCATCTGCGCCGACCTGCGCGGATATGGCCGCTCGTCCAAACCCGCCTCAGATGATCGGCATACGCCCTATTCGAAACGCGAAATGGCAAAAGACATGGTCTCCGTCATGTCTCAGATGGGGCATGAGATCTTTCTGGTCGGTGCACATGATCGCGGTGCGCGTGTCACCCACCGAATGGCGCTGGATCATTCCCAAATAGTCCGCGCGATAGTCCTGTTGGACATCGCACCGACTCGCGAAATGTATCGCGATACCTCAATGGAATTTGCCAGCGCCTATTGGCACTGGTTCTTTCTGATTCAGAAACACCCCATCCCGGAACAGATTATCGGCAAAGATCCCGCGCAGTTCTGGAAATTGAAATGCTTCAATCAGGCCAAGGGCAAAAACCCCTTTGCCGCTGCGGCGCTCAACGAATACATCGACGCCTTCAGCGCACCCGAGGCGGTCCATGCCGCTTGCGAGGATTATCGTGCCGCTGCGACCATCGATATCGAACATGACGATCAGGACGACGGGCGGAAGATAGAACAACCGCTTATGGTCCTATGGGCCAAGCGCGGGGTGATCGAAACCTGCTTTGATGCAATGGCGCTGTGGCAGGAGCGAGCGCACCGGGTTGAGGGCGAGGCCGTCGATGCCACGCATTACATGGCCGAAGAGATCCCGGACGAAATAGCCAGCCGAATGCGCGCATTTTTCCTGCACCACACCGAACAGAAGGATGCTGCCGAATGAGCAGGACGCTTTACGATAAACTGGTGGACGCACATAAGGTCTGCGATCTGCCGGACGGCGACATGCTGATCTATGTCGATTTCCACATTATGAATGAATACACCAGCCCGCAGGCGTTTTCTGGGCTGGATCAGAAAGGGCTCTCCGTTTGGCGGCCCGAAGCTCATCTGTCGGTCGTTGATCACGTTAATGCCACACGGCAGCGCGATCCGCATGATGCGGCCTCCAAGCTGCTGATCGACAATCTGGAAGCCAATTGCAAAAAGCACAACATCGCCTTCTATGGCCTGGGTGACCGCCGCCAGGGGATCGAGCATGTTGTTGTCCCCGAACAGGGGCTTGTCGCGCCAGGGATGTTGATTGCCTGCGGCGACAGCCACACCACGACCTATGGGGCTTTTGGGGCGCTGGGATTTGGCATCGGTACGTCCGAGGTCGAACACGTGCTGGCGACGCAGACCCTGCGCTATAAGCGGCTGAAGACAATGCTGGTCAATATCGATGGCGATCTTGCCCCCGGTGTAACTGCCAAGGATATCATCATGAAGGTCGTTCAGGTGGTCGGCGCAGGCGGCGCCAATGGCTATGCCGTCGAGTTTTCCGGTTCCGCCATCCGCGCGCAGGAAATGTCCGGGCGGATGACAATCTGCAACATGGCGGTCGAGTTGGGCGGGCGGGCCGCCTTGATTGGAGCCGACGAAAAGGCGCTTGAGAAAACCAAAGGGCGCGCACATAGCGGCACGCTGGATTTCGGCGGACTGGATTGGAATTCGGATGCGGGCGCGGATTATGACACGGTGTTTAAGATCGACGCCGCCGATATTGCCCCGCTTGTCAGCTGGGGCACCAGCCCGGATCAGTCCGTTCCTGTCGACGGCTCAGTCCCCGCCGAGACCGAGGGGATGACGCCCAAGGCACGCGAGGTTCTGAACAGGGCGCTGGATTATATGGATTTGAAGGCCGGTCAGGCGATGACCGATATAGAAATCGACAGCGCCTTTATCGGCTCATGCACCAACAGCCGCATCGAGGATCTGCGCGCCGCGGCGACAATCCTGAAAGGCAAGAAGGTTGCCGGATCGGTGAACGCCATCGTCGTACCTGGCTCGACCTATACCCGCCTACAGGCCGAGGCTGAGGGGATCGACCGGGTGTTTATCGAAGCGGGCTTTGACTGGCGCCCGGAAAGCGGCTGTTCGATGTGCCTTGCGATGAATGACGATATCGCCATGGATGGAGAGCGGATTGCGTCCTCGACCAACCGCAATTTCGAAGGACGGCAAGGCCGCGGCGCGCGTACCCATTTGATGAGCCCTGAAATGGTGGCCGCCGCCGCCATCAATGGCCGTATCGCGGATGTCCGCGAATTTCTGAGCGAAGGAGCGGAATAAGATGCCAAAAACTGTTCATGGGCTCGCCGCCGCCCTACCACTTGCCAATGTCGATACCGATGTGATCATGCCCAAACGCTTTCTGATCACCATCACGCGCGAGGGGTTGGCAGATGGCACATTCGCCGATCTGCGCTTTCACGACGATGATACGCCGCGCGCGGATTTTGTACTGAACACACATCCCTGGCACGAGGCCAGAATATTGATTGTCGGCGATAATTTCGGCTGCGGGTCCAGCCGGGAACACGCGGTCTGGGGGCTGGTTCAATTGGGCATTCAGGGCATCATCGGCACCAGCTTTGCAGGCATTTTCTATGACAATGCGCGCAAGAACGGCCTTGCCTTGCCCATCGTCAGTCCCGAGGTCCGGGAACAACTGATGCAGGCGGCATCCCATGAGAATGGTGCCAACTATACGATTGATATCGAAAACCGGGTCATCAGGCACGGCGAGGCGGCACACCCGTTTGAAATGGACGACGCAACACAGACTGCCCATCTTGAGGGCCGCGACGACACCCTGAACTCGCTGGAATTCGCGGATGCGATCCGTGATTTTGAACGCGGGCTGGGCAATCAGCAACGGGTGCGCGTGATACGGTAGTCGGGACAGGTTGATTTGGAACTTCGCCAACTTCAGTGCTTTGTAGCGGTCGCCGAAGAGTTGCATTTTCGAAAGGCGGGCGAACGTCTTGGCCTCAGCCAGCCTGCCTTGTCCGACCGCATTTCCGCGCTGGAACACGAGCTGGGCTTTGCCCTGTTCTTTCGCACAACCCGGCAGGTCAGTTTGACGCAAGCGGGGTCCGAGTTCCTGCGCGACGCCAAGCGTATTCTGGCGGATATCGAGAAATCCGTTTCCAAAGCCCGGCATGCGGCCGACGGCGGCCTGAAGACATTGCGGGTCAGCGGGGTTGATGAGGCGATCTCGATGCTGCTGCCGCCGGCGCTGATGGAGTTCCGCAAACGGCAGCCTTCGGTACATGTGGACATTCTTGAGATTTCGTCCTCGGATTACCATACGCAAGAGCTTGCAAATCACCGCACCGACATTGCTTTTGTCCGCAAACCCCCTGAGGAGGAGTATTTGAAAGCGGACCTTTTGTACCAGCAGGGCGCTGTTGTGGTCTTGCCATCCTCATCGGAACTTGCAAGCCGGGGCACGCTGTCAGCGGCAGATATCAGGGATCATCCGATTATCGGGTTTCCAAAACACGCCCGCCCAATCCTTCACGACCTGCTCTGGAACAGCTATCGCGCCCATGGGTGGCAACCAGACATCGCCTGCGAAGTCATCGACAAATCCACCATGTTGCAGCTGGTGGCGCACGGGGTTGGCATCGGGCTGGCACCTGCATGGATTCGCGCCCTGGCGCCTGCACATTTGAGTTGCATCCCGTACCAAACGGATGGCGAAAGCATCGAACTCTACATTGCGCGACGGGCAGCGGAGAACTCGAAAATGGTGGATGAGTTCGTGGACGTGGTCAAAGACGTCTCTTCGGGCCTGCACCCTTTCGGGGTGGGTCAGTGACACGACCCCGATTGTGTTCCGCAGAAGCATTCGTCGGCTAAATTGCGGCAAATCCGGGAGCCTTGAAATAGCCCCAGCGTTCGCCTGGAGTGTGTATATCTCAATACTACGCGATAAGGCAAAACGCGTCGGTGAAAGTTCTGTCGGCGATCCGGCGAAGTTGGATCGTCAGTGAAGTTTGGCTTGGACCCTTCGTTCAGACAACAACGGCAGTCATCTACGGACTACGGTCGTTCGTGCGTACTGCGGCATTAAGCACTTCGGGCTCGGTGTCGCCGTTCGCTGCTTTTCGCGTCAGTGACTGGAGGAAGCCCAAACCGGACGTTGGCGCCAAAGTTTTGCAATTCCTGAAATCCAGACAAGTTGACCAAAAATCATTTCAACTGAGATGTTCAATGAACTTGCCACAGCCGCACACGAAAGAGTTCATGTTGGACGGATTTTCGTCCTAACGTATCGGGATAGGACAGCGGACCAAAATGCCATTACACTAAGTTTGCAACGGGTTGGAGGTGTCTTTGTCAAATGAGGTTAGAAGACTATCCGCAATAGTGGCTTTCGACATGGTTGGCTACAGCCGACTAATGGAGTTGGACGAGTGCGGAACCCTCGCGCGGCAAAGAACTGTCCTGAATAAGATCATTAACCCAAAGGTGATCGAGTTTGACGGTCGGGTAGTGAAGACCATGGGAGACGGAGCACTGATTGAGTTTGCCAGTGCCGTAAACGCGGTTTCATGGGCGGCTTCGGTACAACGCGCGATGATCATTCACGAACGTGATCAGGATGCGGATAAACGAATCTCTTATCGTATTGGGATCAATCTCGGTGACATTCTCGTCGAGGGAGACGACATTTTTGGGGAAGGGGTGAACGTCGCTTCCCGACTGGAAGGATTGGCTGAGCCCAACGGGATTATGATCTCGGATACGGTATTCAAAAGCGTGAAAGGCAAACTGGATCTTGGCTTTGCCGACGTCGGGCTCAACAAGGTCAAGAACCTTTCGGAGCCAATACAAGCATTCAAAGTGCTTCTTGACCCAGGCGATGCCGGCAAAATTCTTGCCGATACAAACCCGATCTCAGGCCGGATCGGAAAACCTATGGTTGTCGCAGCGGTTGTTCTTTTGGTGGGTTTGAGTGTCCTCATCGGTTCAATCTGGACTCCGAGCTTGGGTGATCCCGACGATGGAATATTGATCGTCCCGTTTACCGCCGAAACAAGCTCTGACAGGGTCTCGGCAGATATGGTGACAGAGTTGTTTCTTCGATCATACGGCAGGCTCAGGCAGTTGCCCTCTGCTTCGTATAGTACATCGATGGGGTACAAAGGTATCTCCGTCACGTTAGCGGACCTGAAACGGGACATTGATGTCAGGTATGTTCTCGACGGGTCAGTCAGAACACACGAAAACGAAATCGAAATCCGTGCGCGTCTCAGAGATGCAACAGAAAGCGGCGACGGCGTCATCTGGGAGCAAGTTGTAGAAGGGGGAAAAGATCGGCTGTTCGACCTTGTCAGCGACCTGAAATTCAAAGCAGCTGGCGCGCTGAAGCTCAAACTCAACCCGGTTGAGCGCCGATTTTTTGAAGAAACGCCCACAACTGACCAAAACGCATTTCTTGCCTATGCAAACGCCGATAGGTTGCTGCACAGCAAGGATTTCACGGATATCGGTAAAGCCCTGCCGTTATACGAGGAAGCAATCTCGCTAGATCCAAACTTTGTTGAGGCTAAGCTTGGATATGCAGAAGCCAACTTTCAAATCTGGGAAGGAAGCTACAACACAATACGTTTCACGCTGGACGCACTGGATGAAGCAAAGACTATTGTCCGAGATGTGCTTGGCACCGATCCCTCAAATTCAGTCGCTATTGGATTACAGGTCAGATTGCTATTGCAGCAACTCCAAAGGGACCGCGCTTTGTCTATGGCGAGAGCCGCAGTATTCAACAGCCCAAGCGAACCAGGCCTTAGGCTTGTGCACGGGCTCACTCTGAATGCGGTTGGCGATTACGAACAGGCCATTGAAGCGTTCAATCAGTACGAGGCGCTGTCTGCGCGCCTCAGTTCGGGCGACAAAGGGGATCTGGCTTGGAATTTACTCCGGGCGGGCAACAGCCAGAAAGCGCTTTCGTTGTTGCTTAGCATTCCGGAGAACGAACTGCGCGAACAGCATTTTAGATTTCTGGCGGAAGCTTTTTTCCGCGAAGGCAATAGTGAAAAGGCTCGTGAATATATCCAGCGCTTTCTGACCAATAACGTATGGCTGAATGTGATGTGGATGAAGCCATGGTTCGAAATTTATGATGATCCAAATGTATTCATTATCTATTCCGAAGCAATGTTGGCGTCTGGATTGCCTGAATGGCCTTATAGTTTCGACAAGGGGCGCGAAGGCGACCGCATCGGGCACGATGAGCTACTTGAATTGTACTCCGATCAGTTCGAAGAACAGTTCACGACAGGCCCATTTGGAGCGCCATATTCAGAAGAACGAAGAGCTGACGGAACGGTCGAAATGGAATTTGGTTGGATGAATGGTATCCCTCTCAATGGGACTTGGAGTATCAAAGACGATGCTATTTGTCAGAGGCTTCCTTCGGTCCATCAGGGGCGAGAACAATGCCATTTCTTATATCGTGACGCGGAAAGGTCGACCGAGACCAGATGGCATGTGTCAGCAGTCTTGTCCTTCGGTGTGATCGATTCAGAATTCATACGTCTCAGAGAGTATTGAATGCCGCGCATTGCATACCCCTATGAATTCTGCGGATGCCAGATTGGCGTTTTGCAAGGCGACATACTCACTTCTTTTAAAGATCACCTGTGAGAACTAATCGAATTTTGCAAAGTCTGCTTTCTGCGCATGGCGGACTTCCGTAGGAAGCGTTGCATCGTTTAAGAAGGGCTCATCCCCTGGCAGCAATGATAGGGCTGGCCCAGAACGACAAAAGCCGCCTTGCGGCGGCTGGTTCGGCAGTAATGGTTGCGGGAGTAGGATTTGAACCTCTGGTCCTGCGCGTTGCGCGTTCATCAGGCGATCGATCCACTGGATCGATCTCTATTCTTCCTCACCCTTCAGGTTATGAGCCTTTCGAGGTGAAGACGTTAAGCAATTGATCCAGTGGATCAATTGTAGTCTGAACGGGCTGCTTTGGATTTTCTGACGCTGGTTGCGGGAGTAGGATTTGAACCTACGACCTTCAGGTTATGAGATAGTTTACGCCCACCTGCACCAATTACGCTGGAAAGCGCCGTTCTAATCTATCTTATTGGAATCGTTGTTTTATTGTTGACGATCGCATCACTCCATTCCTACCTCTTACGCCATGAACCGCTTCCAGTTGCTTCCACAATGCTTCCACGGGGCGATGACAGGTAAAGGAATGAGCATGCCGAAACTGACCAAGCGCGCCGTAGAAGCCCTGCCCGTTGAGGCGAAGGATTACTTTGTTTGGGATAGTCAGATTGCCGGGTTTGGTGTCCGCGTCATGCCCTCCGGTGCCAAAACCTATCAGGCGCAATATCGCAAAGGTGGAAGAACACGGCGCGTTTCCATCGGTCGACATGGCAAGATCACAGTCGACGAATGGCGCAATTCAAACAGCTTCCATCATTCGGACCTGCTGAATATCTCTAAATGCGCGGAGCGCGCTGAAATCTGGATTGGCCGTCAAACCAATGCCAGGTGATGGCAGCACCGGAGCGGCTTCGCTCCGGCCCCAAAACAAATGCTGCCCCGCCGGAGGCACTCAGGGGGCGTAAGCCCCCGTACTCTTTTCCCCACATCGCCAAATCTCCCAGCGGCAGGGCATGCCGCGATAGAGGGGGGTCTTGTAACACCCCCCTCCACGAATACGAAAGCGAAGGTCATCGCAAATGGAAGCAACGATCCTGCATTCAGGCTTCGATGGGCTGAAGTTTACTATTCAGGCGGACATCCCCGACGGCTTTCGCGACGAACTGGCCTCCGCCAAGCAACATGCCAAAGACACCTACAGTGATTGCGTCCTTGAATTTGGCACCGTGTCACTCAACGTGACCAGCAAGGGTGCGCGTGGTTTTACTACACATACAGGCGATCACGGAGCGGTGTGGCTGTTTCAAGACCCACAGGACCGCATTCCCAACAATCCCGGCATCACTGTCGACTTCCGGGCCTTTGGGTTGGCCACGCGCGGTTTGGAAGGCGCAGAGCGACACTTTCGAGATTGCATGGAAGCCTTTGGAATCAAATATGTCGAAACCCAATTGCGGGTCGCACGTGCTGACTTTGCCGTGGACTTTCTGGCACCTTGGTTTGAACCCGACCGCGAAGCCTTGGTTGTTCCACCCGGCACGAAGGTCACGGAGTACACCGGTGTTGATGAAACCGCGACCGTATCCAGCGGGGCGCGTGTGGTTGGCTTGCGTGCCGGTGCCGTCGCCAATCGGCAACTGGCGATCTATGACAAGCGGGCCGAAGTGATCCAACAGAACAAGATGGGGTGGCTGACGATCTGGAATGCGGCTCTGGCAGTGACCTGCCCCCCGAGGCTCCCTCATTCATAACGAGAGTCTGCGGGTCTGGTCTTCATATTCGTCGTCGTTGGTTTG